>NZ_JBIWPI010000004.1:0-199964 GCF_044768185.1 Amycolatopsis sp. NPDC101161 | reverse complement strand
CGCCCCCCCGGGCCCCTGTGCCCCCCCCCCCCCCGGCCGGCGGGGGGGGCCCCCCCCCCCCGGGGGGGGGGGGGGGGGGGGGGGGGGGGGGGCCCCCCCCCCCCCCCCCCCGCGGCCGGGATCAGCAGGCGCCGGCGTCGCTCCACACGGCCCACGAGCCGGGCGCGCCGGGCTCGGCACCGGTCGAGTACCACAGCGACGTCCACTTGTGACCGTTGTGGCCGACGACGTCGTTGGGCACGTACGCCTTCGCGGAGTCCCACTCGGCGAGGCCGGCGCAGCCGGTCGGCGGGGTGCCGGTGCCGACGGTGAGCGAGAACTGCGCGGTGTGGTCGGCGTCGGTGCCGTCGCCGGTGACCGTCACCTGGCTGGTGCCGTTCGGCGTGGTCGCCGAGGTGGTGATGGTCAGCGTCGCGGTGCCGCCGGACTGGACGCTCGCCGGGCTGAAGGTCGCCTTCGCGCCTTCGGGCAGGCCGGTCGCCAGCAGCGAGACGGTCTGGGCGTTGCCCGAGGTGACCCGGGTGGTCACCGTGGTGGTCGCGGTCTGTCCGGGTTGGACGGACGCGGCCGTCGGCGACAGCGTCAGCGAGTAGTCGTTGCCCGCGGGCGGCTGGCCGCTGCAGGTCGGCTCACCGCTGACGGCCGTGACGCTCACGGCGTCCCACGCGGCCTTGGTGGCGGTGAACTCGGTGCAGCTGCCCGGGAAGAGCGCGATCGCGGCTTCGAGCGTGGCCTTGCGGGCCGCCTTGTGGTTCCAGGAGGACGTCTTCTTCAGCAGTCCGTTGTAGAAGATCTTGCCGGCCTTCTGGATGCCGATGCCGGTGACGGTGCTCCCGTTGCACGTCGGGCTGGCCGGCGAGGCGTTGCTGCCCTGGGAGAGCAGGTAGAACCAGTGGTTCTGCGGCCCGGCGGCGGCGTGCACCTCGGTGCTCGGGATCGAGGACGAGTAGCAGTTCGGGTCGCCCTCCTGCGACGGGTTGTACATGTACCGGATCGGGCCGGTCCCGGTCAGGTTGACACCCTCGCCGACGGTGAAGTCCGGCGTGTCGACGGGGTTGTTGGCGTACGCCTCGGTCAGCGCGCCGAAGATGTCGCCGGTGGACTCGTTGAGCCCGCCGTTCTCGTTGCCGGAGCCCGCGCCGCCCGGGGTCGTCTGGAAGATGGCGTGCCCGAACTCGTGGCCGACGACGTCCATCGGCGTCGCCTGGCGCTGGTTGTCCTGCGAGTGCCCGAAGTGCGTCGACGAGCCGTCCCAGTAGGCGTTGACGTCGTTGAGGCCGACGCTCGCGCGGAAGCCGCCGCCGGCGCCGTCGATGCCGTTGCGGCCGAGCCAGTCGCCGAGCATCTTCCACTCGGTCTGGACGCTGTAGAGCGCGTCGACGCAGCCGGTTTCGAGGTCGGTACCGGACCGGTTGCCCCAGGTGTTGGTGCTCTTGGTGAAGATCGCGCCGCCCTCGCGGCCGCAGGCGATGCCGCGGCGGGCCGGGTCGGTCATCGAGTAGGAACTGCCCGAGCCGGACGTGTCGAGCGAGACGGTGCCGGCGTAGTAGGAGTTGCCGGTGCCGGCTTCGCGGACGTCGTCGCGGGTGTCGAGGACCTGGCCGGTCGCGCTGTCGACGAAGACGTGCAGCTTGGTCGGGTGGGCCTGGTCGTGCCCGGAGACGACGACCTCGTAGGCCAGCTTCGGGGCGTCCCCGGCGAGCACGACGAGCTTCGGCGCGGTCGCGCTGTCCACTGTGGACACCTTGGTCCTGGCGATCTCGGCCGCTTGATCGGCGTTCAGCGTGGCCTGGGTTTTCACGGTGATCGGGGCGGTGCGCGCGGCTTCGGTGCCGCGGACCCGCCCGGCGCCGTCGGCGACGACGACCGCGTCCCCGCCGACGACCGGCAGGCCGTGGTAGGTGCGCTGGTAGGAGGCGTAGTAGAGGCCGCCGCCACCGGGGGTGACGCCGGTGCGGACGAAGGCTTCACCGGCGCCCTTGGCGAGCCGGTCGACGCCGCTGAGCGCGGCCTGGTCGGCGGCCCGGGCGGCGAGCGCTTCGGGCGGGGCGGCGGGTGCGGGGGCGGCGGCGGCCGGGATCGCCGGCACCGCTGCGAAGGTCAGGGCCAGGCCGGCGATCGCCGCCAGCCCTCGTGGGGATCTCATGGGGCACCTTTCCGGGGAACGCGGGGAGTGTGACCGACGGAATAACTGCTGTTATTGCGCCGGACGCGTCCGAGTAAAGGTTCCGGTCGTCCGCCGGTCAATGGGCCGAACGGCCTAGCGGGGGCGCGTGAAGATCACGGCGTTGTGGACGAAACCGCAGGAAACGACGGGGTTGACGACTGGTCTGAACCAATTCACCAACTTTGGTAGGGAGTTTGGTTTTGGTCCGGACCACTGAGCCCAGTGGTCCGGCCGATCAGCCCTCGGTGCCCGCCGCCGAGTCCAGACCTCGCCGGTAGGCCTCGATGGCCTCGTCCACATGACCACGTTGTCGGAGCACGTCACCCAGCCGCAGCGCCGTCGAAAGCGCGGCCCCGTGCAGCGACGCCCCTGTCTGGATTTCCGCCGCCTCGCGCAACAGCCGGGTCGCCGTCTCCAGATCCCCCTGGGCCTGCGCGATCTGCCCGCGCAACCCCGTCGCTTCCGCCAGCCCCTCCACATCGCGCGCCAGCAGCGGCCACACCTCCGCGACCAGCGAAGCCGCCTCCGCGGGCGCGCCCTGGCGGAGCCGGACCTCGGCCAGTTCGACCGTCGCGCCCGCGACGCCCTCCTCCGACCCGATCGCCGCCAGCTGGTCGCGCGCCGCCGTCAGCTCCGAACGCGCTTCCTCCAGTCGCCCCAGCCGGCGCAGCAGGTACCCGCGCGCCCAGCGGCAGCGGGCCGCGTCGCGGTCGAACCCCACCGACGCGAACAGCCGGCACGCCTCGATCAGGTCCTGCTCGGCCCGCTCCGGCTGCCCGATCGCCTGCCACACCTGCGACGCCTGCCGGTGGAACCGCGCGACGAAGTCCGGCCGCGAAGCCACCCGCGTCAGCCGGACGCCGTCGAGCGCCGCACGCTCGGCCCGGTGCAGCCCGCCCATCTCCATCAACGGGTGGATCAACGCGCTGAGCAGGCACAACTCGGCGTCCGGGTCGAGGTCCGGAGCCTGCAGGGCCTCTTCGACGCGCGCGATCGCCGTGCCCGCGTCGCCGCTCAGGTACCGGCAGCCCGACCAGCGGTGCACGATCATCGCCCGCAGCCACGGCGGCGCCGCCTCCGCCAGCTCCTCCGCGTGCTCCAGGTCCTTCTGCGCGCCCGAGACGTCGAACAGCTGCCACTTCACCTCGGCCCGGCAGAACCGCGCGTAGCACTCGACGTCGTCGAGGCGGTAGCCCGCGGCCTGCCGCGCCACCGACGCGAACCGCTCTTCCGCGACGGCGATCCGGCCTTGTTCGAGGTCGCGGTACCCCTCGTCGAGCGCCGCGCGCAGCTCGTCGGCGATGCCGTGTGGCCGGCCGAACCGCAGCTCGTCGACGGTCAGCCCGAGCCGCCGCGCCAGGTAGGCCAGCATCTCCTCCGACGGCGGGCGGCTGCCCGTCTCGACCTTCGCGAGGAAGCCCCGGTCGTAGCCCGGCTCGGCCAGCTCGCGCTGGGTCCACCCCCGGTCGGTGCGCAGCCGCCGGATCCGCGCGCCGAGCGGTTCGGTCATCTCCCCACGGTAGGTCATCACCTGTTAAGTCCGGGAAACGGACATATAGCGCTCGCGTCCGGCCGAGGTGCGCGTCGACCAAGTCGGCTACGCGCTACCCGAACGTTTTCGGCCTCGGTCTGTCCACTCTGGACCGCCCGGGGCGCCGAGCCGAAGATCGCCGGCGAGGGCGGCGACGAATCGTCGAACCACTGCGGCCGCTGGCCGAACTGGGTTTCGTGCTGTCGCCTAACCTCGCCGGCCGCGGACCTGCGCCGCCAGCTGGACGCGGGCGTCGAGCCCGCGAAGAAGAGTCCATTCCGGACCGCCGCCGACATCACCGACTTCGACGCCGCCGGCCGCGAACCTCGCCGGACCTTCCAAAGTGCGGTACGGCGCGGTCGTGAACGGCGCCGGCAACTTCGCCGATCTGCCGTTCCCGGCGGGCGCGACGGAATGCACCCGTCCGTATGAATCCTTCGACGGCCAGGGAAGTCGCTACGCGGACGGCCTCGGTTCACGGCCCGGCAACGAGCCGGCCATCGACTTCACCTCCACGGCGCTGCTCGCATTTTCGCTGGCGGCGAGGCCGTAGCATGGCGTAGTGAGCGAACAGTCTGAATGGCCGGACGGCCAGTACCCCGAACGCCCGGTGGAGCGGCACAAGGGCCCGGTCGTGCTGCGCCGCGACCGCCGCGACCAGGGCAGCACCACCGACCAGCGGCTCCTGGACGCGCGCGGCCCGAGCGACTGGGTGCACACCGACCCGTGGCGCGTCCTGCGGATCCAGGCCGAGTTCGTCGAGGGGTTCGGCGCGCTCGCCGAGGTCCCGCGCGCGGTCACGGTGTTCGGCTCGGCGCGCACCAAGCGCGACAACCCGGAGTACGAGCTCGGCCGCAAGATCGGCGGCGCGCTGGCCAACGCCGGCTTCGCGGTGATGACCGGCGGCGGCCCGGGCGCGATGGAGGCGGTCAACCGCGGCGCGGCCGAGGCCGGTGGCTTCTCCGTCGGACTCGGCATCGAGCTGCCGTTCGAGCAGGGCCTGAACCCGTGGGTCGACCTCGGCGTCAACTTCCGGTACTTCTTCGCCCGCAAGACGATGTTCATCAAGTATTCGCAGGCCTTCATCTGCCTCCCCGGCGGCTTCGGCACGCTCGACGAGCTGTTCGAGGCGCTGACGCTGGTGCAGACCAAGAAGGTCACGAAGTTCCCGGTGGTGCTCTTCGGCAGCGCCTACTGGGGCGGCCTGTACGAGTGGATCAAGAACTCCGTCCTGGCCGAGGGCAAGATCAGCCCGCACGACCTGGACCTGCTGCACGTCACCGACGACATCGACGACGCCGTCCGGGTGGTCCAGGTGTCCTACCAGGCCTGGGAGGACACCCACTGATGAGCCGGATCTGCGTGTTCTGCGGTTCGTCGATGGGGTTCTCCCCGCGCTACGCCGAGCAGGCGGCGGCGCTGGGCAAGCTCCTGGCCCAGCGCGGCATCGGCCTGGTGTACGGCGGCGCGAGCGTCGGCACGATGGGCGTCGTCGCGGACGCGGCCCTGGCCGCGGGCGGCGAGGTGATCGGCGTGATCCCGGAGGCGCTCTCGAGCGTCGAGATCTCGCACGCCGGACTGTCCGAACTGCACGTCGTGAAGGACATGCACGAGCGCAAGGCCAAGATGGCGGCGTTGTCGGACGGCTTCCTGGCGCTGCCCGGCGGCGCGGGGACCCTGGAGGAGCTGTTCGAGGTCTGGACGTGGGCCCAGCTCGGCCTGCACGGCAAGCCGATCGGCCTGGTCGACGTCGACGGCTACTACGGGCCGCTGCTGGCATTCGCCGACCACATGGTGACGGAGGGATTCGTCAAGGAGGACTACCGGAAGCTCCTGATGGCGGACGCCGACCCGGCGGCGCTGCTGGACGCCTTCGAGACGTACGAGCCGCCGGCGCCGCCGAAGTGGGCTAAGGAACCGCCGGGGATCTGACGTCGGTGCTCGCCCGGACGAACGCCGCCACCGCGCGCGAGCACGTCCGGTCGGGCCACGCCAGCAGCACCGACGTCCGGGGCGCGTCGAGCATCGGCAAGCACACGATGTCCGACCGCACGTGGCGCCGGGCCGACTCCGGGACCACCGCGACGACCTGGCCCAGCGCCACGAGCTGGAGCAGCTGCCCCGCGTCCCGCACCTCCGGCCCGCGCACGTCGCTGCCGGGCCACCGGGGGAACGGCTCGCCGTCCAGATCGGCCATGACCAGCGCCGCGCGGTCGGCCAGCCGGTGCCCGCGCGCGAGCATCGCCACCTGGTCCTGCTCCAGCAGCAGCTCGGTGTCGAACCCGTCGCAGTCGTCGTGCGGGCCGTGCAGGAACGCCAGGTCGACGCGGCCGTCGCGCAGCATGCGGGACTGCTCGCCGATCCCGCCCACGACGACCTCGACCTCGATCGCGTCCGGGTCGGCCCGGTAACCGGGCAGGATCCGCTCCAGCAGGCCGGCGTCGCCGTCGGGCTTCATCGCCACGAGCAGCTTCGGCGCTTCCTGCCCCGCACGCTGCGCCCGGCGCACCGCGGCGTCCACCGCGTCGAGCGCTTTGCGGCTCTCCGCAAGGAAAACCGCGCCCGCGGGCGTCAGGCTCACGCCGCGGCTCGTGCGGTTCAGCAGCGGCACGCCCATGCGGCGTTCGAGCTGCTGGATGGCGCGTGACAGCGGGGGCTGCGCCATGCCGAGGCGCTGTGCCGCGCGGCCGAAGTGCAGCTCCTCGGCGACGGCGACGAAATACGCGAGCTCCCGCGTCTCCATACCACCAGAGTATCGGCCGATGCGGCATCGGTGTTGGCTCGCGCGGACGGTTCGCTGGTGTGCTGGAGCCATGAACGAAATCACTCTGGTCACCGGCGCGAACAAGGGCATCGGCCGCGAGATCGCCGCCCAGCTCGCCGCCCTCGGGCACACCGTCGTCATCGGCGCGCGCAGCGCGGAACTGGGCGAGAAGGCGGCCGCGGAGCTGGGCGCGGACTCGGTGGTCCTCGACGTCACCGACCCCGCTTCGGTCGCCGCGGCGGCTTCCGCTCTCGAAGAGCGCTACGGCCGGCTCGACGTGCTGGTCAACAACGCCGCCATCGCCCGCCCGCCGGGCACCGACCTGGCCCACCAGAACCCCAGCACGGCCGACGTGGGCACGTTGCGCACGATCTTCGAGACGAACTTCTTCGGCGTCATCACGGTCACGAACGCGCTGCTGCCGCTGCTGCGCCGGTCGGCCGCGCCGCGCATCGTCAACGTCTCCAGCAGCGGCGCGTCCCTGACCCGGAACGCCGATCTCGCCACGCAACTGCCGATCTCGGCGGGCTACACCCCGTCGAAGACGGCGTTGACGTCGCTGACCCTGCAGTACGCGAGGGAGCTGCGCGGCGACGGCATCCTGGTGAACGCGGTCTGCCCGGGCTACTGCGCGACGGACCTGAACGGTCACGCGGGCTTCCGGACACCGGCGCAGGGCGCGGTGGCGGCGGTCCGGATGGCGACGATCGGAACAGACGGCCCAACGGGCACCTTCGTCGACGACGAGGGCCCGGTGCCGTGGTGACGGTCTAAACCGGCGGCCCGGTCCGCGCGTGGTGGGGGTGAACCGAAGGGGAGGAACCCACCATGATCGAGTCGAGCAAGCGCGCGGTCCGGCGGCTGGCGGCCGTCCTGCTGGCCCCCGTGGCCGCCTTGACCCTCGCCGCCGCGCCCGCCTCCGCGGAGACCAGCGGCTACGCGACGGTCAGCTCCTGGCAGGACTGCCCGGTGGGCTGGTTCTGCGCCTGGGAGAACGCCGACGCCACCGGCCACTGGGCCCGTTTCCAGCTGGGCTCGTCCGACCTGACCAAGGCGATCAACGGCTACGTGTTCAACGACAAGTTCCAGTACGCGTACAACCGGACGGGCGACCTCTGGGCCCTGTACGAGAACATCGGCTACAACTACTACCAGGCCGGCCGCAAGCTGGTCATCGGCCGTGACTGGCGCGGCCCGCTGGCGCCGAAGTACAGCTTCGCGAACATCACCAGCTCGCTCATGGCAGTCGTCGGCTAAGCGACGCCCTCGCTGGGCCGCTTGTGGTAGGTGTCCACGTACTCCTGCCCCGAGAGCTCCAGGATCTGGTACATCACCTCGTCGGTGACCGAGCGGCGGATCGCCGGGGAGTAGTCCTGGCCCTCGTACCGCGAAAAGTCCAGCGGCTTGCCGAAGGTGATGGCGATCTTCGCGCGGCGGGGGATCTTCGCCCCGCCCGGCTGGAGGCCCTCCGTGCCGGTCAGCGCGACCGGCACCACCTTCGCGCCCGTCGCCAGTGCCAGGGCCGCCACGCCCGTGTGGCCCCGGTGCAGCCGGCCGTCCAGCGAGCGGGTGCCCTCCGGGTAGATCGCGAACACGCCGCCCGCGTCGAGGACCTTGCGGGCCGCCTCCAACGCCGCCAGCCCGGCCTGGGCGTTGCCGCGCTCGACCGGGATGTAGCCGAGGCCGCCGACGAAGCCCGCCATCAGCTTGCCCTTGAGGCCCTTGCCGGTGAAGTACTCCGCCTTGCCGAGGAACTTGACCTGCCGCGGGGTCGCGAACGTGATCACGCCGGTGTCGAGGGCGGCGCGGTGGTTGGCCGCCAGCAGCACCGGGCCGGTGAGCGGGACGTTCTCCACGCCGTGGACCTCGGGCCGGTACACCGCCCTGGCCAGCGGGCCCAGCACGAACCGGACAAGCAGCGCGATCAAGTGGTCCTCCTCCTCGGATGCGGTGCCACCAGCATGGCACGATCGTTACTCGTGAGTTGGTTCGAGCGGCGTACGTGGCAGGAGCCCGGGTGGACGCCCGGGGACATCGTGACCGCGAAGGGTGACCGGACGGTTTCGGTCGTGCTACCGGCGCTGGACGAAGAGCGGACCGTGGGTGACGTCGTCGCGTCCGTGCGGCCCTTGGTCGGGAACGTCGTCGACGAGCTCGTGGTCATGGACTCGGGTTCCACGGACGCCACCGCCGAAACGGCCGAGGCCGCCGGCGCGCGCGTGGTGCGCCGCGAGGACGTCCTGCCGGACCTGCCGCCGGTGCCCGGCAAGGGCGAGGTGCTGTGGCGCTCGCTGGCCGCGACCAGCGGCGACATCGTCGTGTTCCTCGACTCCGACCTGGTCGACCCGGACCCGGCGTTCGTGCCGTCGCTGCTCGGGCCGCTCGTCACCGAAAGCGGCGTCCACCTGGTCAAGGGCTTCTACCGCCGTCCCCTGCGGCTGGAGAGCTCCGGCGGCGGGCGCGTGACGGAGCTGCTGGCCCGGCCGGTGCTCTCGGCGCTGCGCCCGGCGCTCGGCGGCCTGGTCCAGCCCCTCGGCGGCGAGTACGCGGGCACGCGCGAGTTCCTCGAGTCGGTGCCGTTCGCGGCCGGCTACGGCGTCGAGATCGGACTGCTGCTCGACGCCGAGGCGCGCTACGGCCTCGACGGGCTCGCGCAGGTCAACCTGGGCGTACGCAAGCACCGGAACCGGTCGCTGCTGCAGCTGGGCACGATGTCCCGGCAGATCCTCGGCACCGCGCTGGCGCGCTGCGGTGTCCCGGCCGCGGACGCGCCGTTCACGCAGTTCGTGCAGGTCGACGAGGAGTGGCTGCCGGACATCACGGACGTGAGGGTCGCCGACCGGCCGCCGATGCGGGAAGTGCTCGCCCGTCCTCGAGGGTGACGACCTCGTCGAAGCCGGCCAGGTGCTCGGGCCGGTGGGTGACGAGGACGACGCTGCCGCGCGCCTTCGCCAGCACCTTCGCGAGGACCGCGTCGCCGTGGGCAGGGTCGAGGCCTTCGACCGGCTCGTCGAGGACCAGGACCTCCGGCGCCGCGAGGACGGCCCGGGCCAGGATCAGCCGCTGGCGCTGACCGCCGGAAAGCGCGTCGCCGTCCGGGCCGGTCTCGCGGTCCAGGCCGAGGTCGAAATCGGCCGTCGCGCAGGCTTCCGCCAGCTCGTCGTCGGTCGCGTCCGGCTTGGCGAGCAGCAGGTTCTCGCGGACGGTCGTGTGGAAGACGTGCGCGTCGGCTTCGGCGCCCGAGATGATCCGCGGCAGGTCGGCGTACTCGCCGACCGGGTGGCCGTCGAGGAGGACTCGACCGTCCGTGGGCGTCTCGCTGCCGAGCAGGAGCCGCAGGAGGGTCGTCTTGCCGGCGCCGCTGGGCCCGAGGATTCCGACGCGCTTGCCGGGCGGCAGGTCCAGGTCGAGGTGCTGCAACGCGGGCGCGCGACCGGGGTATCGGACGCCGGCGTCCCGGAGCGTGAAGTGTCCTGTTTGGACTGATCGAGTGCCTTCCGGCCTGGCGGGCGCGGTGAGGACGGCCTTCACGCGGGCGGCCGACGCGCGGATCTCGGGGACGCGCCGGGCGGCGCCGATCAGCGGGAGGACGACCTCGAACGTCGTCAACGCGCCGAGGGTGAGGGCCGCGGTCCACGGCACGGAGGCGTGGCAGAGCAGCGCGACGGCAGCGGTGGTGACCAGCTGGACGAGCACCCCGGCGGCGGCCGCTGCAGCAGTTTTGTACGAAACGGTCCGTTCGTTGCGGGTGATTTCGTCGACGACGCCGGTCGCCCCGGCGAGGTGTTCGTCGAGGGCCCCGGCGGCCACGAGTTCCCGGTGCCCGGTGACGAGTTCGACCGCGCGTTCGGCGAGTTCGGCCCGTTTCGGAGCGTCGTCCAGAGCGGCCCGCCGGGTGATCCGGACGACCAGCCACGGCAGCAGCACTCCGGCGACGGCCAGCCCGCCCGCGAGCGCGACGGCGGCGGACACGGACGCGGTCAGCGTCACCGCGACGGCGGCGGTCCCGACGAGCGCGGCCACCCCAGCCGGCAGCAGCCACCGCAGGACGGCGTCCTGTAGAGCGTCCACATCGGACACGAGCCGGGTGACGAGGTCGCCGCCGGAGAACCGCGAGCCGGGCACGAGCGCCTGGTAGACGTGGGTCCGGAGGGCGCCGAGCCAGCGCAGGACGACTTCGTGCCCGGCGAGCCGTTCGGCGTACCGGAGACCGCCGCGAAGCAGGGCGAGGGTTCGGACGCCGACGATGGCGACGGTCAGGGCGCCGAGCGGCGGCTGTTCGGCGGCCCGCAGGAGCAGCCACGCGGCGGTGGCCATCAGCGCGAGAGCGGCGAGTTCGGCGCCGGCGCCGAGCAGGGCGGCGCGGAGCAGGCGAACGACGTCCCTTGTGGACAGAGCCCAGACGTTCACGCCGCCACCTCCGCGCCCACGCGCCCGTCGCGCAGCTCGAGCACCCGGTCCGCCAGCGAGACCATCGCCGGCCGGTGCGCGACCAGCACCGCCGTGCGGCCCGGCAGCAACCGTCGCGTCGCCGACAGCACCGCGGACTCCGTGCGGGAATCCAGCCGGGCCGTCGGCTCGTCCAGCAGCACCAGTCCGGCCGAAGTCCGCGCCAGCGCCCGGGCCAGCCCGACGCGCTGCCGCTGACCCGCCGACAGGACCTCGCCCAGCTCGCCGATCGGCGTGTCGAACCCGGCGGGCAGCCCCGCGGCCACCGAGTCCAGCGCGGCCGCCCGGGCCGCCGCGGGCACGTCGGCCGGCGAGCCCAGGGAGATGTTCGACGCCAACGTTCCCCGGAACAGCGTCGGCCGCTGCGGGACCCAGGCCACGTCGGCCAGCCAGTCCGAAGGGGACAAGGAACGCCGGTCCACACCGTCCACGAGCACCCGCCCCGAAGACGGCGGCACGAACCCCAGCAACACAGCCAGCACCGTGCTCTTCCCCGACCCGCTGGGCCCGACGAGAGCCACCCGCGAACCGGCGGGGACCGAGAAGTCCACTTCGGACAGAGCGGGAACGCCTTCGTAGGAAACGGACACCCGCTCGAAGACCACCGAAGGGGCACCTCGCCGTCGAGTGAAGACAGCCGAGCGCGACGAGACCACCGGCACCGCGAGCGCCTCCCGCAACGCCGTCAACCCTTCCGCCGCCGCGTGGAACTTCGCGCCCGCCGCCCGCAGCGGCAGGTACGCCTCCGGCGCCAGCACCAACACCAGCAGAGCCGTCCGGGCGTCGAGAGAACCGGACAGCAGCCGGAACCCGATCGGCACGGCGACCAGGGCGACCGACAGCGTCGCGACCAGCTCCAGCACCAGCGACGACAGGAACGCCACCCGCAGCGTTTTCAGCGTCGCGTCGGCGTGGGCGGCCGCCATCGACCGGACCGTCGCCGCCTGCGCCGCCGCCCGCCCGAACACCTTCAGCGTGCCGAGCCCGCGCACGACGTCGAGGAAGTGCCCGCCCAGCTTGAGCAGCAGCGACCACTGCCGCGAAGTCCGCGCGGCCGTGTGCTTCCCGACGAGGACCGCGAACACCGGGATCAGCGGCAGCGTCGCCGCCACGACCAGCGCCGACACGAGGTCCGTCGTGAACAGCCGCACGACCACCGCGATCGGCACCACCACCGAGACGACCAGGGACGGCAGGTACCCGCTCAGGTAGCTGTCCGTCGCGTCGACGCCCCGCGTGACCTGCGTCGCGACGACGCCGGCGCGCTCCGGTGACGAGCCGAGCAGCCGCCGCCGGAGGCCGCCGCGCACGGAGGCCGCGAACCGTCCACTGAGGACACCGTGGCCCCAGGTGAGCGCGACCCGGCCGAGCACGGCCGTGACGAGGAAGAGGGACACCCCGCCGCCGGTGAGCAGCGTGGCCAGCCCTTCGGCTTGGAGCAGCACCGCGACCGCGGAGAGCACGCCGAGCGCGGCCAGCACGGCCAAGTACCGCCGGAGTCCGGGCAAAGCAGGCACGAGAACTCCTAGAAGTGCAGCAGCGAACGCTGGTCGACGGGATGCCGGTGCGCGCGCCACGTCAGCCACTGCACCGCCAGGAGCACCAGCAGCGCCGGGGCGGCGAACCAGCTCAGGACCGCGAACGTCCCGGACGCCGTGGCCGCGTCGCCGACGGTCAGCGCGGAGCCCGAAGACACCAGCACCGTCGGGAACCGCAGCGTCCCGGCCAGCAGCGCCGGGCACGCCGACAGCACCATCGACCCGACGAGCGCCACCCGGTACCGCCGGATCCGCAAGCCGAGCCAAGACACGGCGAGTGCGGCGTAAGCCAGCGCGACGGCACCCACGCCGAGCGCCGAGACGCCGTGCAGCGCGAAGAACCCCCAGCCCGTCGCGATCACCAGGAACGCGAACACCGGCGGCAGGAACGCGCGCGCCAGCCGCACCGCGCGGCCGGTCAGCTCCGCCGGGGCCCGGACCGCGAGGAACGCCGCGCCCTGCAGGCAGAACAGCGCGACGAACCCGAGTCCCCACAGCGCCGCGTAGGGGTTGAAGAACGCGAGCACGTCGGCGACCGGCGGCAGGCCGAGCACCAGGTTGCCGAGGAACAGGCCCCACGACAGCGCCGTCACCAGCGCGCCGCCGACGATGCCCGCCGTCCAGGCGCCGCGCGGCGCGTCCGGGCGGCGGCTGCGCAGCTGCAGCGACGCCGTGAACGTGACCAAGCCGAGCAGCAGCGTCACGACCAGGACGTACGCCCCCGCGAACACCTTGCCCTCCAGGTGCGGGAACGCGCCGAAGAGCAGGCCGACCGCGGCCACCAGCCACACCTCGTTGGCCAGGAAGAACGGCCCGAGCGCGCCGAGCGTCCGCCGCCGCTTCCGCTCGTCGCCCTCGAACGCCGGCAGCAGCATGCCGACGCCGTAGTCGTAGCCGGCCAGCGCGAAGTACCCGCAGGTCAGCAGGCCGAGCACGCACCACCAGAAAGTCGCCATCGGTCAGACTCCGCTCAGGACGGGCAGCTCGGCGGGCTCGTCGACCGGGTCCGGGCCGCGCTTGGCGACGCGCGCCATGAGCACCCAGTCGGCGACCGCGAGCGCGGCGAACAGCAGGGAAAAGGCGATGAAGGAGAACAGGATCTGGCCGGCCGGGACGCCCGCGATCGCGTCCGCGGTGCGTAGCTTCCCCCAGACCAGCCACGGCTGCCGCCCGAGCTCGCGCACCAGCCAGCCCATGATCGCGGCGAGGAACGGCAACGGGATCGCCGCGACCATCAGGTAGTGCAGGAACCGCGCCTTCGTGAGCCGGTTCCGGACGAGCAGCAGCGTGCCGAGGATCGCGCAGACGAACATCAGGAACCCGAGCCCGATCATGGCGCCCAGCGGCATGCCGACGACGTTCTCGTCGAGCTTGTCCGGCTGGTACATCTTCAGCTGGCCGAACTGCGCGAAGCCCTGGTTCACGACGAAGATCGAGCCGACGAGCGCCGCGATGACACCGATCCGCATCGAGCGGCCGAAGAACTCGACTTCGGTGGTGCGCTTGAGGAAGTGCCAGGCGCTGACGCCGACGACGAAGAACCCGCCGGTCACCAAAGCGGCGCTGAGCACGTGCGGCAGCGACGCGATCAGCGCGGGGTTCGAGAACAGCGCGCCGAAGTCGTCGAGGTGCAGTGTGCCGCCTTCGAGCCGGCTGCCGACCGGGTTCTGCAGGAACGAGTTGGCCACCATGACGAACAGCGCCGACGCGTACGCGGTCAGCGTCACCAGCCACAGCAACGCCAGGTGCAGCCACTTGTTCAGGCGCCCGAAGCCGAAGATCCACAGGCCGAGGAACGTCGACTCGAGGAAGAACGCGACGAGCGTCTCGATGGCCAGCGGTGCGCCGAAGACGTCACCGGCGAAGGCGGACAGCCCGGTCCAGGTGAGCCCGAACTGGAACTCCATCACGATGCCGGTGACGATCCCGAGCGCGTAGTTGATGACGTAGAGGCGGCCCCAGAAGCGCGTCATCCGCAACAGCTCGGGCTTGCCGCCGAGCGTCCAGCGCGTCTGCATCACGGCCACCAGCGTGACCAACCCCAGCGTGAGCAGCACGAACAGGAAGTGGAACGAAGTCGTCGTCGCGAACTGGAGTCTCGCGACCGGGAGAGCGTTCATGTAGCCAGGCTACACATAGCCTGGCTACATGTAGCAAGGCGACGTGTAGACTGCGTACTCATGAAGGCGGACACCCTGCGCGGCCACCTCGACGCGCTGCTGCTGGCCGTGCTCGACGGCCGCAAGCTGCACGGCTACGCGATCATCGAGGCGCTCCAGCTGCGCAGCGACGGCGCGCTCGACCTGCCCACCGGCACCGTCTACCCGGCGCTGCGCCGGCTGGAGCGGGCCGGCTGGCTGAGCAGCGAATGGGACGTCGTCTCCGGCCGCAAGCGCCGCACCTACCGCCTCACCCGCTCCGGCGAGCAGGCCCTGGCCGCCGAACGCACCGAGTGGCGGGAGTTCACCACGGTCATCGGGGGAGTGCTGGGCGCATGATCGACGAGTACCTGGGGGACCTCGACCGGCGGCTGCACGGCTGCGGCAAGTTCAAGGCCGACCTCCTCGAAGAGGCCCGCGACGGGCTGCACGACGCCGCCGACGCCTACCGCGCGGGCGGCTGGGACGACGAGGACGCCGAACGCCGCGCGGTCGCCGACTTCGGCCCGGCGGCCGTCGTCGCTCGCGACTACCAGGCCGAGCTCGGCATGCTCAGCGGTGTCCGGACGCTGTGGAAGCTCGTCATCGGCGTCCCGCTGATGCAGGCGTCCTGGGACTACGCCCGGATCCTCACCTTCGGCGAGTGGACGAAGCTGTCGACGCCCACGCCGGAGTGGTACAAGGTGATCGCCCACGCCACCCACGGCGCCGTCTTCGTGGTGCCGGTGATCGGCCTGATCGCCCTGCTCGGCACCCGCTGGCTCAGCCGCCGCCTCGACGCCGTCCGGCTCGCCCGGTTCTGCGGCGTCCTGATCGCGCTGGCCGTCGGCATCAACCTCGCCTCGGTCGGGCTGGTCATCGGCTCGACCGGTTTGGTCGACGTCTCGAGGCTGTTCTTGAGCGTCCCGTGCGTCCTGTTGATGGTCGCCTGGGTGCTGCTTTCGCTGCGGCTCGTCGTGCTCGCGAGACGATCCTGGGGCGGGTATGCCACGATCGTCGCGTGACGACCGCGCTGATCTACCTCGTAGTCATGCTGCTGGTGGCCGCCGTGGTGTTCCTGCTCGCCGCGGTGGTCTTCGGCCGGGGTGAGGAGCTCGCCCCGCTGCCCCCGGGCAGCTCGCCGACGCGGCTGCCCGCCGAGGACATCACCGGCGAGGACCTGACCGAGGTCCGGTTCCAGCTGGTGCTGCGCGGTTACAAGATGTCCGAAGTGGACTGGGTGATGCGCCGCCTCGGCGTCGAGCTCGACGAGCTGCGCACCCGGGTCGCGGAGCTGGAGCAGCGCGAACGCGAGCGGGAGAGCTCGCCCGAAGGCGCCCAGTGACCGATTTGATCCTGTCGGTCGACGTCCGCGCGCCGGCCGGGACGACCTGGCTCGCGCTGACCGACTGGACCCGCCAGGGCGAGTGGATGCTCGGCACCGAGGTCGAGGTCGTCGAGGGCAACGGCCGCAGCGTCGGCACGCGGCTCGCGGCGTTCACCGGGGTGGCCGGCATCGGGTTCACGGACACGATGGAGATCACCAGCTGGGAACCGCCGGTGCGGTGCGGCGTCCGCCACCTCGGCAGCGTCGTCCAGGGCACGGGTGTGTTCCAGGTGGTGCCGAAGGGCGCGACGCGCTCGACGTTCGTCTGGGCCGAGCACCTGCGGCTGCCGTTCGGGCCGCTGGGCCGGCTCGGCTGGCCGGTCGTGCGGCCGGCGTTCGCGCTGGGGGTGCGCCAGTCGCTGCGGCGGTTCGCGCGGTTCGCGGAGGACTATTCGGTGGGTGGGGATGAGTGAGCTTCTCGGCGCCGACGGCGTCGCGCGGTGCAGCTGGGGCAATTCGACGCCGGACTACGCGTCGTACCACGACGAAGAGTGGGGCACGCCGCTGCACGGGCAGGACGAGCTGTACGAGCGGCTGTGCCTCGAGTCGTTCCAGTCGGGGCTCTCGTGGATCACGATCCTGCGCAAGCGGGAGGGCTTCCGGAAGGCGTTCAAGCAGTTCAAGCCCGCGAAGGTGGCGAAGTTCGGCGACGCCGACGTCGAGCGGCTGATGCAGGACGCGTCGATCGTGCGGAACCGGGCGAAGATCCTGGCGGCGATCAACAACGCCAAGGCGATCGCGTCGCTGGACACGCCGCTGGACGACCTGCTGTGGTCGTTCGCGCCTTCGTCGCATCGGCGTCCTCGCACCATGGCGGACGTCCCGGCGATCACGGACGAGTCCAAGGCGATGGCCAAGGAGCTGAAGAAGCGCGGCTTCGTCTTCCTCGGCCCGACGACGTGCTACGCGCTGATGCAGGCCACCGGCATGGTCGACGACCACGTCAAGGGCTGCTTCCGGGCCTCGTGAGTGAGAAACAGGGTTCTAACCCTGTTTCTCACTCACGACGTCACTTGCCCTGGAAGTTCGGCTTGCGCTTGCCGACGAAGGCCTCGACGGCCTCGCTGTGGTCAGCCGTCGCGCCGAGCGCGGTCTGGGCGGCGTCCTCGGCGTCGAGGGCTTCCTCGAACGTCGACTGCGCGGCCAGGTTGAGCACGGCCTTGATCTTCGCGTAGGCGACCGTCGGCCCGTTGGCCAGCTTCGCCGCGATCTTCTGGGCGCGGGCCGGCAGTTCCTCGTCCGGCACGACCTCGCCGACCAGGCCGAGCCGCAGCGCCTCCGCCGCGTCCACGGTCCGGGCGAGCAGCATCAGCTCGGCGGCGCGGCCGTAACCGACCAGCCGCTGCAGCGTCCAGGACGCGCCCGAGTCCGGGCCCAGCCCGACGTTGGCGAAGGCCATCAGGAACGACGACGACTCGGCGGCGATCCGCAGGTCGCTGGCGTAGGCGAACGCGGCCCCGGCGCCGGCGGCGGTGCCGTTGATCGCCGCGATGACCGGCTTCTCCATCGACACGATCGCCTTGACGATCGGGTTGTAGTGCTCCTTCACCGTGTGTAGCGGCGCGGGGTCACCCGCCTGGAGCAGCCCCACGTGCTCCTTCAGATCCTGGCCGGCGCAGAACGCCTTGCCGGATCCGGTCAGCACGACCGCGCGGACGGTTTCGTCGTCCGCCGCCTCGCGCAACGCCGCGAGCAGTGCTTCTTTCAGCTCGACGGTCAGCGAGTTGTACGCCTGGGGCCGGTTGAGCGTGAGGGTGCGCACCCCGTCGGCGTCGGCGGACAACAGGACGTCGGATGTGGTCACGTCTTCTCCTTGCGCGGAAACGTCGGTCGTCCGACAGTCTTTCATCCGGTGCGAGCCGCATACCAGCACCGATACGGCGGCAAAAGATCGGTCCGCTGATGCGCCCGGCCGCTGATGAGGGACAATGGACGCCAGACCCGGCTGGCTTTCACGCGAGCGCGACCCGGGCGCGCCGGTTGAGACGGAGGGAGCACGCTATGGCGGCCATGAAGCCCCGGACCGGAGATGGTCCCCTCGAAGTGACTAAGGAGGGGCGGGGCCTCGTGATGCGCGTACCGCTCGAGGGTGGTGGGCGACTCGTCGTCGAACTTTCCGCGGAAGAAGCGAAGGACCTCGGCGCCGCATTGGCGGAGGTCACCGGCTAGCCGATCCCCCCGAACCGTCCTTCCGTCGCACCCCGGTCTCCCTTCGGAGGCCGGGGTCGCGGTTCCTCTGCGCCCGAAGGTTGCTCACTGTGCGTAATCCGCTACCCCCCGTTCCGACCAACCTGCTCGAGATCGAGGTCGCGGGCGACCTCCGCCGCGGCGCCCCGACGGCCCGGCTGGTGACCGCACCGGCCGACGACGTCGAGTCCGAGCCGCTGGAGATCGGCGGTGTCCGGATCACCGGCAAGGCGGGCGACGTGCAGACGGTCCCGGCCGACGGTCCCCGCTGGGTCGCGGGCCTGGGCGACGGGGAGCCGAAGCAGTACCGGAAGGCGGGCGCGGCCCTGGTCCGCGCGGTGAACGCGGCTTTGGCGGACGATGTCGACCACGGCGGCAAGGCATTCCGCGCGGTGCAGCTGGAGCTGCCGGAGGAGGCGGCCGGCGAGCACGTCACCGAGCTGGCGCTGGGCCTGTTGCTGGGTGGCTACAAGTTCAAGGTGACGGGTTCCGACCCCGCGCCTTCCGTGCGGACGGTCCGGCTGGTGACGTCCGATTCGGGTCTCGGCGAGCTGGTGTCCCGCGCGTCGGTGCTCGCCGCGGCGACGGCGCTGACCCGCGACCTGGCGAACACGCCGTCCAACGTGAAGACGCCGGCGTGGCTGGCGGACACGGCCGCCCGGGTGGCCGGTCCCCGCGTCGAGGTGGCCGTCCACGACGAGAAGTGGCTGGCGGCCCAGGGTTTCGGCGGCGTCCTGGCGGTCGGCGGCGGTTCGGCGCGGCCGCCGCGGCTGATCGAGATGGCTTACAAGCCGTCGGGCGCGTCCCGGCACCTGTTGCTGGTCGGCAAGGGCATCACGTTCGACACGGGCGGCCTGTCGATCAAGCCGGCCGACGGGATGCACTTGATGCGCACGGACATGGCGGGCGGCGCGGCGGTGATCGCGGCGACGCGGGCGATCGCCGCGCTCGGTCTGCCGATCCGGGTGACGGCTTTGGTCCCGTGCGCGGAAAACCACGTGTCCGGGTCGTCGTACCGGCCGGGCGACATCGTGCGCCACTACGGCGGCAAGACGACGGAGGTCGGCAACACGGACGCGGAGGGCCGCATGGTCCTGGCCGACGCGCTGGCGTACGGAATCCGCCGGTTCAGCCCGGACGTGGTGGTGGACGCGGCGACGCTGACCGGAGCGATGAAGGTGTCGCTGGGGCTGCGAACGGGCGGACTGTTCGCTTCGGACTCATCGCTGGCCGCGGCGGTGGTCGAGGCGGGCGCGCGGGTCGGCGAGGCGTGGTGGCGAATGCCGCTGGTGGAGGACTACGCGGAGAACGTCCGAGGCGAGTTCGGCGACGTGCGCCAGACCCCGGCGGGCCCGGGCAGCATCACGGCGGCGTTGTTCTTGAGGGAGTTCACCGAGGGCTTGCCGTGGGCGCACTTGGACATCGCGGGCCCGGCGAGGTCCGAGAAGAACTACGACGACGTGGTGCCGGGGGCGACGGGCTTCGCGGCGCGGACCTTGGTGGAGCTGGCGGCTTCCCTCACCTGAGGTCGTGAGTGAGAAACAGGGTTAGAACACTGTTTCTCACTCACGACCGGGTGGTGCGGTGGCCAGGACGTGGTCGCGGAACCCCGCCACCGCCGGGGTCATCGGCTCCTCCGCCCGCCACACCAGCCCGATCGTCCGGTACGGCCGCGGCTCCAGCGGCACCTCCGCGACCCCCGCCGGCGTCCCTGGGCCGAACCGCGGCAGCAGCGCCACCCCGAGCCCCGCCGCCACCAGCCCGCGCACCGTGTCCGACTCCTGCCCCTCGAACGCGATCCGCGGCGTGAAGCCGGCCGCCGCGCACAGCTCGTCCGTCAGCGTCCGGACCCCGTAGCCCTGCTCCAGCAGCACGAACTCCTCCGACGCCAGCTCCGCCACCCGCACCGAGCGGCGCCCCGCCAGGCGGTGGCCCGCCGGGACCGACAGCAGGATCTCCTCGTCCACCAGGCCCGCCGAGGCCAGCGACGGCACCGAGGGCAGCGGTGCCACCAGCGCCAGGTCCAGCTCGCCGTCCGCCAGCCTGTCGACCATGTCCTGCCGCGAGCCCTGGACCAGCGTGAACCGCACGCCCGGGAACCGCGCCCGGTAGCCGCGCAGCAGCGACGGCACCAGCGACCGCCCGAGCAGGTGCAGGAACCCCAGCACCACGTGCCCCGACTCGGGTGCCACCTCCTCGCGCGCCAGCCGGACGCCGCTCTCGACCGCCGCCAGTCCGCGCTCGGCCGCCTCCGCCAGCAGTTCCGCCGCGCGCGTGAGCCGGATGCCGCGGCCGTCCGGGACCGTCAGCGGCGCTCCCAGCGCGTCGGCCAGCGCCGCGAGCCGGCGGCTCACCGTCGGCTGGGGTACGCCCAGCAGCTCGGCCGCGCGTGTGACGTTCCTCGTCTCCCGCAGCGCGGCCAGCAACGGCAGGTGCGGCGCCACCTGCGCCGACAGCGAGTCATACGTCACCGCATCGATAATGCCAGTTCAACGCATTAGACGTATTGGTTAGGCCTGCTTACTTTCAGGTGGTGACCTCCACGCGCCGAGTCAAGACCGCCGTCGCCGCGGCCGGGATCTCCTCCTTCGCCCTGCTCTACGCACCACAGCCGGTGCTGCCCCAGCTCGCCGCGCAGTACCACCTCGACCCCGGCGGCGCGGCGCTCGCGGTCAGCGTCGCGACCGGTGCGCTCGCCATCGCCGTCCTGCCGATCGCCGCGCTGTCCGAGGTAGTCGGCCGGCGGCCGGTGATCCTGACGTCGGTCATCGCGTCCGTCGTCTTCGGGCTGCTGCTGCCGCTGATGCCGACGTACCCGGCGCTGCTCGTCCTGCGCGCGCTGCAGGGCGTCGCCATCGCGGGTTTCCCCGGCGTCGCGGCGGCGTACCTGGCCGAACGGCTCGGCCGCGCGGGCGTCGCGGCGGCCGTCGGCGCGATGATCGCGGGCAACACGATCGGCGGCATGCTCGGCCGGCTGGCCAGCGGGTTCACCGCCGGACCGCTCGGCTGGCGCGGCGCGCTGTTCGTCGTCGCGGGCGTGGGCGCGATCTGCTCGGCCATCACGGTCGTGACGCTGCCGCCGGGCACCCGGCCCCGCGGGGACGCCCAGCTCCGCGGCGTCGCGAAAGGCCTGGTCACGGCGTTGAGCAAGCCGGTGCTGCTGGCCCAGTACGCGGTCGCGCTGCTGGCGATGGGCTCGTTCGTCGCGCTCTACAACGCGGCCGGGTTCCGGCTGACCGGCGACCCGCTGGACCTGTCGCCGGCGATCGCGTCGCTGGTGTTCCTGGCGTACGCGACGGGCTCGGTGTCCTCGGCGGCGGCCGGACGCCTGGTGGCCCGCGTCGGCCGCCGCCGGGCGCTGATCGGCGCGCTGCTGCTGACGGCCGTCGGCGCGGCGCTGACGCTGCCGGACGCGTTACCGCTGGTCATCGCGGGGTTCTTGGTCCTGACGTGCGCGTTCTTCGCGGCGCACGCGGTGGCGAACGGCTGGGCGGCGGCGGACGCCCCGGAGAACGCGCGCGGCCAGGTGGGCGGCATGTACACGGCGACGTACTACCTGGGGAGCAGCGTCGGAGGGGCCGCGGGAGCGTGGGTGTACGGGCACGCGGGCTGGCCGTGGCTGATCGCGGTGGTGGCGGTGTGGCTGCTGTTGGCAGTGGCCGCGGTGAGCGTGGGCACGCGGGTCCGCGAAGAGCGGCGTGAGCTGGTCAGCGCCGCCTGACGTCAGATCGCCGCCGCGACCAGCAGGCCGCCGCCCACCGGCAGCAGGGCCGGGACCAGGCGCTCGTCCTCCCGGAAAGCCCTCGCCACCTCGCGCAACGCCAGCGTCTCCGGGTCCCGGTGGGACGGGTCGATCACCCGGCCACCCGCCAGCACGTTGTGGAACGCGATGATCCCGCCCCGCCGCAGCAGCGACACCCCCAGCTCGTAGCAGCCGGGGTACTCGATGTGCGCGGAGTCGACGAACACCAGGTCGTACCCGCCCGGCGTGAGCCGCTGCAGGACGTCCAGCGCCCGTCCGATGATCAGCCGCGTGCGGCCCGGGGCGTAGCCGGCCTCGCGGAACGTCGCGCGCGCCGCGCGCTGGTACTCCGGTTCCACGTCGATCGAGGTCAGGATGCCGTCGGGGGCCATGCCGCGCAGCAGGCTCAGCCCGCTCACCCCGGCCCCCGTGCCGACCTCGACGACCGCCTTCGCGCACAGCGTCGCCGCCAGGAACCGCAGGGTCGCGCCCGCACCGGCGCTGAGCGGGGTGCAGCCCAGGTCCTCGGCCCGCGCCCGGGCGGCGGACAGCACCTCGTCGTCGGGCAGGTACCCGTCGACGAACCCGGAATCGGCCGGTGCGGCCGCAGGGGTGGGCGTGTTCACGCACGGAGGTTAGCGTTGGTTGTCGATAAATCCGCGCAGGCTCCCTGGTAAGCACCCGGGGAGAAGTTCTCAGCCTGCTCTCAGTCCAGTCTCACTAGAACCATAAGGAGTCCGGACAGACTCGGTCAGGAACACGGGAACACCGTGCCGACGACCCGCGTTGGGTGGAGCAGACAGGAGAAACACAGATGGAGGTGCCTGCTCCCGCGATGCAGAACGCCGTTGCCGAAAACGACGCCGACGCGGCTCAGCCCGTGTCCCTGGACGAGGCGGTCTGGACGCCACCGTCCTGGGACGAGGTCGTCCGCGAGCACAGCGACCGGGTCTACCGGCTCGCCTACCGCTTGACCGGCAACACGCACGACGCCGAGGACCTCACCCAGGAGACCTTCATCCGGGTCTTCCGGTCGCTGGCGTCCTACAAGCCCGGCACGTTCGAGGGCTGGCTGCACCGGATCACCACCAACCTGTTCCTCGACATGGCCCGCCGCCGCTCGCGCGTGCGGATGGAAGGCCTGCCGGAGGACACCGACCGCATCGTGGGCGACGACCCGAGCCCCGAGCAGGTCTTCTCCGACACCCACCTGGACCCGGACCTGCAGGCGGCGCTCGACGAGCTGCCCCCGGAGTTCCGCGCGGCCGTGGTGCTGTGTGACGTCGAAGGGCTGTCGTACGAGGAGATCGGCGCGACGCTCGGCGTCAAGCTGGGCACCGTCCGCAGCCGGATCCACCGCGGGCGCCAGGCGCTGCGGGCGTCGCTCGAGCGCCGGCGCGCTTACGCCCCGGAGTCTGCGAAGGTGACGGTATGACCGCACCGCGAGGCTGGGGACTCCCCGAGTCGCACCTGATGCCGGACGCCGTGGTGGCGTTCGTGGACGGGGAGCTTTCGCACGGCGCCCGCGACCGCGCGGCGTCGCACATCACGCGCTGCGCGGCGTGCGCCGCCGAAGTGCGCGCCCAGCGCCAGACGGTCGACGCCATCCGCCGCGCGTCGGCGCCGCCGATGTCGGCGGGGTTCCTGGCGAGCCTGCAGTCGATCCCGCAGCACACCGAGCTCCCGAGCACGCCGGACAACCTGGCGATCACGGCCGACGGCCAGCTGGTCGCGGTCCAGCGCCCGGACCGGGTGGCGGGGCTGCGCGACACGGGCGTGCTGGGTGGTGTCGCGCCGTTGGGATCAGCGGCGCCGCTGGGCCAGTCCCCGAACGTCGTGGGCGGGTTCAAGCGCCGCGCCGCGCAAGGGGCCGGCGTGGTGGTCTCGGGTCTGGTGCTGAGCGCGCTCGCCCTGGTCGGGACGACGGCGGACAGCGGTGACGGCACGCCGGAGACCGGCGGCGGGGCGCCGCAGCAGGCGAACCTGCTGCCGGCCCAGATGGCGGTGCCGCAGCAACTGGCGCCGACGTCGACCCCGGTGAGCACGACGCCGGCCGCGGTGCCGGCGGGGATTCGCTGAGACTTGGTTCCGGGAAGGCCGTCATGGGGGATTCCTCGTGGCGGCCTTCGGCATGTCCGGCCACGAAGCCCAAGCAACAGCCATTTCACCGGCGGACCGGCAGACTCGGAGCACTGGGCTTGGGTATCGTCACGCCCAGCCACCTGATCTTCTGCACCGGGGAATGATGACCGAGCCGAACGTGAATCCCGAGCAGCCCGGCGCGCGCGATGGCGAGCGGCTGGGGCCGCGGCCGCTCGCGCGCCCGGCCGTCGATCCCGCTCAGGCCGCCGTCTTCGGCAGGCCGTCCGGTGTCGACGGCGCGTTCGACAAGCTCTACACCCCGCAGCGGCCCAACGGCGTCAGCCTCGCCCCGCCCGCTCCCGAGTCGCTGGCCGAGGCCTTCCGGCGGCCGCCCGGGGCCGAAGGCGTGCTGCTCGAACGGCCGCGGGAAGCCACCGGGGAACCGAAGGAATCGGACCCGCCCCTGTGGAACAGCACCAGCGACCCCTGGCGTGATCCGGGCGCCGGGGCCGTCCTCGCCGGGCCCGCGATGCCCGCCGAAGACGAGGAAAAGCCCGCGAAACGCCCACCCGGCGCGTTGCTCAGCCTGCCCGAGGTGCTCTTCGGCCGCCGCGTGCAGCCGAAGGCGCTCGCGCTGCTCGGGGTCGTCGCGCTGCTCGTCGGGGCCGTCGGGGGGCTCGTCGGGTGGTGGGTCGCCGACACCGGCAACGGGCTCACCGGCTCCGCCACCATCTCCGAAGCCGAGGCGGCCAAGGAGCGGCCCGCCGGCTCGGTCGCCGAGATCGCCAAGCGCGTCGCGCCCGCCGTCGTCTCGCTCGAGGTCTACAAGCCCGGCGCCGACTCCGGGGAGCAGGGCTCCGGCGTCATGATCGACCCGCAGGGCTACATCCTCACCAACGAGCACGTCATCTCGTCCGCGAGCGCCGACCCCGGCGTCAAGGTCACCGCCATCTTCATCGACGGCACCCGCACCGACGCCAAGCTCGTCGGCTCCGACCAGAAGACCGACCTCGCCGTCGTCAAGGTCAACGTCACGAACCCGACCGTCCTGCAGATCGGCAAGTCTTCCGACCTGCAGGTCGGCGACACCGTGATGGCCATCGGCTCGCCGCTCGCGCTGCAGAACTCCGTGACCGCCGGCATCGTCAGCGCGCTCAACCGCCCGATCACCGCGGGCGGTGACAACGGCGCCCCGCCGGTCACCTACGAAGCCATCCAGACCGACGCCGCCATCAACCACGGCAACTCGGGCGGCGCGCTCGTCGACGCCACCGGCGCGCTCGTCGGGATCAACTCCTCGATCCGGTCTTCGGGCGCCGACGGCGGCAGCATCGGCATCGGCTTCGCCATCCCCAGCGACTACGCGGTCAAGATCGCGAAGGCGCTGATCAAGGACGGCAAGGTCCAGCACGCCGACATCGGCATCAACGCGTCGTCGACGGTCGCCGGCTCGTCCACCATGGGAGCGCAGGTCAAGAACGTCGCGCCCGGCGGGCCGGCCGCGAACGCCGGCATCAAGGAGGGCGACGTCATCACGAAGATCGGCGGACGCCTGGTGCGCGACTCGGCCGAGATGACGGTCGCGGTGCGCTCCCACGACGTCGGCCAGGTCGTGCCGGTGCAGCTGGTCCGCGACGGCGCGAGCTTCGTCGTCGACGTAACCCTGGCTTCCGACTGAGTTCCCGCATTCGGCCTGCCGTCGCGCGGGCCGGGGCGGGTAGCCTGGGCAGGTAGTTTCCGAGCGGAGGTAGACGGTGTTCGACAGTGTCGGATGGGGGGAAATCCTCGTCCTCATCATCGCCGGTCTCTTCATCCTCGGCCCGGAACGGCTTCCCGAGGCGGCGTCCTGGATGGCGAAGAGCGTGAAGAAGGTCCGCGACTTCGCGACCGGCGCGCGGGAGCAGCTTCGCGAGGAGATGGGCCCGGAGTTCGACCAGCTCCGCAAGCCGCTCGAAGACCTGCGCGGGCTGCGCAACTTCGACCCGAAGCGAGTGGTGACGCAGCACCTCTTCGACGGCGACGCGGACCCGCTCGGCCTGAAGGGCATCACGAACGGCAGCCCGAACCTGGGCGGCAGCAACGGTTCCAACGGGACGAACGGCTCGAACGGCTACCCGGCGGGCCAGGCCAAGCAGCCGGAGCCGCTGAAGCCGGGGGAGCGCCCACCCATCGACCCGGACGCCACCTGAGACACCGAAGGCCACCTCCGCTCGGAGGTGGCCTTCAGCTTTTGACAGACCTGGATCAGCGGCCCGCGGGGGTCACGTTCAGCATCATCCCCGCCAAGCCGCGCGCCTTGACCGTCAGCTTCTTCGCCGCGTCCTTCAGCACCACCGACGCCGGCGCCTCCGGCTCGACCAGGACCAGCGGCTCGCCCGCGTCGCCCTGGGCGACCATGCGCGGGTCCATCGGGACCTGGCCCAGCAACGGCACCTCGGACCCGATCGACTTCGTCAGCGACTCGGCGACCGCCTGGCCGCCGCCCGAGCCGAAGATCTCCATGCGCTCGCCGGACGGCGTCTCCAGCCACGACATGTTCTCGATGACCCCGGCCACGCGCTGACGCGTCTGCAGCGCGATCGCCCCCGCGCGCTCGGCCACCTCGGCCGCCGCCTGCTGGGGCGTGGTCACCACCAGGATCTCCGCGTTCGGGATCAGCTGGGCCACCGAAATCGCGATGTCGCCCGTGCCCGGCGGGAGGTCCAGCAGCAGGATGTCCAGGTCGCCCCAGAACACGTCCGCCAGGAACTGCTGCAACGCGCGGTGCAGCATCGGGCCGCGCCAGACCACCGGGGTGTTGCCCGGGGTGAACATGCCGATCGAGATCACCTTCACGCCGTGCGCCTGCGGCGGCATGATCATCGTGTCGACCTTCGTCGGCTTCTCGCGCGCGCCCAGCATGCGGGGGATCGAGTGGCCGTAGATGTCCGCGTCCACGACACCCACCGACAGCCCGCGCGCGGCCATCGCCGCCGCCAGGTTCACCGTCACCGACGACTTGCCCACGCCGCCCTTGCCCGACGCCACGCAGTACACCCGCGTCATCGAGCCCGGCTGCGCGAACGGGATCACCGGCTCGGCCGCGTCGCCGCGCAGGGACTTCCGCAGCTCGGAGCGCTGCTCGTCGCTCATCACGTCCAGTTCGACCCGCACGTCCACCACGCCCGGCAGCTTCGAGACCGCCTCGCGGGTGTCGTTGGTGAGCGTCGCCTTGAGCGGGCAGCCGGCCACCGTCAGGTAGATCCCGACGGTCACGACACCGTCGTCACCGACGGCCACGTCCTTGACCATGCCCAGGTCCGTGATGGGTTTCCGGATCTCGGGGTCTTGCACGCTCTTCAGCGCGCTGCGGACGTCGTCGACGCTGGGGAGCTGCTGCGTACTGGTCACCCCGTCCATGTTACGTACCGGTAGGCGTACGGGACTTCTTGGGCTTTACGTCCAGGTCCTCCCGCAGCCGGTCGAGCTCGCTGCGCAGGTAGTCGCGCGTCGCGACCTCGCCCACCGCCAGCCGCAGCGCCGCCAGCTCCCTGGCCAGGTACTCCGTGTCCGCCTTCGTCTGCGCCGCCCGGTTGCGGTCCTCCTCCAGGGAGACGCGGTCGCGGTCGTCCTGGCGGTTCTGCGCCAGCAGGATCAGCGGCGCCGCGTACGCCGCCTGCGTGGAAAAAGCCAGGTTGAGCAGGATGAACGGGTACGGGTCCCACTGCAGCGACAGTGCCGTGAGGTTCAGCACGATCCAGATGATGACGATCAGCGTCTGCCAGAACAGGTACTTCCCGGTGCCCAGGAACCGGGCGATCCGCTCGGTGAACCGGCCGAAGGTGTCCGGGTCGATGTTCAGCCTGAACCGGTTCTGGCTGCGGGGCTGGTCGAGCCGCCGTCCCGAAGTCGGTTCAGGCACGGTCTTCCTCCAAGGTGTCGTGCAGCCCGGTCTCGCGCCAGTCCTCCGGCAGCAGGTGGTCGAGGACGTCGTCGACGGTCACCGCGCCGATCAGGTGGTCTTCGGTGTCGACGACCGGCCCGCAGGTCAGGTTGTAGGCCGCGAAGTACCGCGTGACCTCGGCCAGCGACGCGCCCGGTTTCAGCGGCGGCAGCCCGGTGTCCACGGCGCTGGCCACCAGCTCGGCGGGCGGCTCGCGCAGGAGCCGCTGGAAGTGGACGACGCCGACGTAGCGCCCGGTCGGCGTCGCGGTCGGCGGCCGGCAGACGAACACCATGCTGGCCAGCGCCGGCGGCAGCTCGGCGTTGCGGATGTGGGCCAGCGCCTCGGCGATCGTCGTGTCCGGGGTCAGCACCACCGGCTCCGGCGTCATCAGGCCGCCCGCGGTGTCCGACGAGTACTCCAGCAGCCGCTTGACCGGCGCGGACTCCTCCGGCTCCATCAGCTCCAGCAGCCGGCTCTGGTCGGCTGGGGCCAGCTCGGCCAGCAGGTCGGCGGCGTCGTCGGGGTTCATCGCCTCGAGGACGTCGGCCGCGCGCTCCTCGGCCAGGTAGGCCAGCAGCTCCTTCTGGTCGTCGTCCGGCAGCTCCTCGATGACGTCGGCGAGGCGCTCGTCGTCCATCGCGTCGGCGACCTCGTGCCGGCGCTTGAGCGGCAGGTCGCGCACGGTCGCGGCGATGTCGGCCGGGCGCATCGTGTCGAACAGCATGAGCAGCTGCCCGGCGCCCTGCGGCTGGGCGCCGAGGTCGGCCAGGCCCAGCCCGGCCACCTCCGACCAGGGCAGCACCTGCATCGCCGCGCGACGGCGGCCCAGCCCGACCCGCCGTTCGCGGATGGCGAGCTTGGCGAGCACCCAGTCGCGGGTGCGGGTCGGTTCCATCCCGGCGTCGACGACGGTGATCCGCGTGTCCGACCCGGCCAGCGTCGCGTGCGCGTCGAGCAGCTGCCCGAGCACCAGGACCTCGTTGGGGCGCTGGTTGAACTGGCGCATGTTGACCGAGCCGGTCGCGAGCGTCACGGCACCCGGCTCGATCGCCGTGACGCGCAGCATCGGCACGAAGACCCGCCGCCGGGTGGCCAGCTCGACGACGAGGCCGAGGATCCGCGGCGGCTGAGCGTCGAGGCGCAGGCCGGCGACCAGGTCGCGAACCCGGCCGATGGACTCGCCGTCCGGCCCGAACACGGGCAACCCGGACAGCTGAGCTGCGAAAACCCTGTTGACCGCGGCCATGCCGCTGACACTATCGGCTGGCCGCCCAAGGAGCGATTTCCGCCACTGTGACGAACGCCGGGTCGTCGCTGCTTTCGCCGGATTCGAGGTGCTCCTCGACCATCCAGATCCAGTTCTGCACGGCTCGCACGAGCGTCCACGCGCGCGCCTTCGCGGCGTCCAGCTCGTGCGAAGCGACGATCATCGCGAACCGTTCGTCCAGTGTGGACTCGGTGAAGCGGTTCCAGAACAACGGGATGACGCCCCACTCGAGGTCGCCGGCCAGCGGCTTCGGGTCGATGACCAGCCACGGCTCGCGCGTGCCCGCCAGGACGTTCTGGAAGTGCAGGTCCTCGTTCACCAGCAGATCGCCCGCCGACGGCCCCAGCTCGCGGCAGATGGCGACGGCGTCGTCGACCAGCCGCTTTTCGAACGGCTCGCCGAGCTCGGCCCAGCGGCGGGGGAGCTCCTCGACCAGCTCCGCGGCTTCGGCGCGCAGCCGCCGCCGCATCGACGCCGGCGCGGGGACGGCCAAGCGCCGCGCCAAGCCGCCGATGAGCGGGATCGCCGAGCGCAGCGGGAGGTCGTCGAGCGTGCGGCCGGCGTCGAGCCGTTCGAGCAGCAGGACACCGTCGTCCGGCGCGGACTCCAGCAGCCGCACCGCACCCCGGCCGGCCCATGTGGACAGTGCGAGCGGCTCGTCGGCCGATTCTTCGTCGCGCCACCCGAGTTTCAGCACCACCGGCGTGCCGTCGGGCAGCCGCGCGGGCTGCACCACGCCGACGTAGCCGTGCATCGCCTCGCCCTCGAACGCCAGGCCCCACTTCCGGGCGTACCCGGCGGCGAGGTCCGGCAGGGCCGCCAGCCACGGGACGGCGCCCGGGCCGAGCACCCGGGGCGCCCGGGCGGCGAACAGGGGCGGGACGCGGAGATCGTTCACCACCCCAGCCTGACAGTCGCGTCCAGCGCATTTCGTCGGCTTCCCGGCGGGCGTACGCTGGGCTTTCAGGGGAAAACGCAACCCCGGGAGCAGCCATGGTGGTGGAGATCCTCAGCGCCGTCGTCCTCGCGGGCGGGGTGTGGCTCGCGTCGAGCGTGCGCGTGGTGAAGCAGTACGAGCGCGGACTGGTCTACCGGTTCGGCCGGGTGCGGTCGCGGGTCGCGGAGCCCGGGCTGATGGTGCTCGTGCCGTTCGCGGACCGCATGCAGAAGGTCAACATGCAGATCGTGACCATGCCGGTGCCCGCCCAGGACGGCATCACCCGCGACAACGTCACGGTCCGGGTCGACGCGGTCGTCTACTTCAAGGTGATCGACCCGGTCGTCGCGGCGGTCAACGTCCAGGACTACCGGTCGGCGGTCGGCCAGGTCGCGCAGACGTCGCTGCGCTCGATCATCGGCAAGAGCGACCTCGACGACCTGCTCTCCAACCGCGAGCGCCTCAACGAGGGCCTGGAGCTGATGATCGACAGCCCGGCGCTGGACTGGGGCATCCACATCGACCGCGTCGAGATCAAGGACGTCGCGCTGCCGGAGGCGATGAAGCGCTCGATGTCGCGGCAGGCCGAGGCGGAGCGGGAACGGCGCGCGCGCGTCATCTCCGCCGACGGTGAGCTGCAGGCGTCGTACAAGCTCTCGCAGGCGGCCGCGCAGATGGCCGACACCCCGGCAGCGCTGCAGCTGCGGCTGCTGGAGACCGTCGTGCAGGTGTCGTCGGAGAAGAACTCGACGCTGGTGCTGCCGTTCCCGGTGGAGCTGCTGCGCTTCCTGGACGCGCAGACCCCCAAGGCGGCCACCGCCGCGGCTCCGGCGGCTTCGGCTCCCCAGCCGGAACCCGAGGCGGTGGAGGCCAAACCGGAGGACAACGGCCACGCGACACCGGCACCGCGCACCCCCGGCGACGCGGTGCTGCCGGCCGACTAGTTCAGCTGGCCGTTCGCGGCCAGGACGATCAGCGTGGTGAAGAAGCTGAACCACAGCGCGATCACGACGTAGCCGATGATCACGGCGGCCGTGGCCATCCCGCGGCCGCCGGCTTCGCCGCGGTTCGTCTTGGTCAGCGCGATGTGGCCCATGATCAGCCCGGCGATCGCCGTGATGCCCGAGCAGAAGCCGAGGATCGAGCACACCAGCGCGCCGATCGCCAGCGCGTTGTCCTGCCTAGGCGGCGGACCCGGCACGTACGGCGGCTGGACGTAGGGCGCCGGGCCGCCGTACGGCTGCCCGTAGGCCGGCGGGTACGGCTGGTAGGCCGGTTGTCCCGGCGTCACGTAGGGCGTGCCGGGGATGTGCGCGGCCGGCGTCTCGAACGCCCCGGGCGGCAGCTCGGGGGCCACCGGCTCGGGCGACGGCGGCTCGGGGACCGTGCTGTCGCCCGCCGGCGGGTCGTAGTTCTCCGGCGCGTACGGCGCAGGCTCCGCGGTGGGCGGCGGGTCGTAGGACACGGCCGGACGGTCGTTGTCCCCGGACGGGTCGGTCATGTCGGGTCCCCTCGATGCGTGCTGGGCCCCAACCTAGCCGGTCAGCGGAAGAGCTCGTGCGCGAAGCCGAACCCGAAGAGGAGGATCACCGCGAGGACGTTCAGCCCGATCCCGACGTACCCCACGATGACCGCCGCCAGCGCGACGCCCTGGCCTTCGGCCTCGCCGCGCTTGGCCTTGGCGAGGGCGATGTGGCCCATCACGACGCCCGCGATCGTGACGAGGACGCAGAGGAAGATGCCGAGGATCGAGCAGATCAGCCCGCCGATGGCGAGCCCCGGCCCTTCCGGCGGCGGCCCTTGCATGCCGCCCGGGTACTGCGGCGGGTACTGCGGGAAGCCGCCGCTCGGGTACTGCTGGCCGTAACCGGGCTGCTGGTAGCCGCCCGACTGCGGCTGCTGGCCGTACGGGTTGTTCGGATCCTGCGGATACGTCATGTGCCCTCCCCTGTCGCCCAGCACTGTACGACGCGAAGCGTGAGCGCCCTCATAGCAGGGTTGGGGGATTCGGGTCATACTCACCGGTAACCCAGCGCCGGGAGCCGGCGTCGCTACCGGAAAGGGAGCCGTGATGGCCCGTCTCGCCCAGACCGCCGGCCTGACCGACGTGCAGTCGGAGATCCTCGCGACCGTCCGCTCGTTCGTGGACAAGGAGGTCATCCCGCACGCGCAGGAGCTCGAACACTCCGACACCTACCCGACGGACATCGTCGAGGGCATGAAGGAGATGGGCCTGTTCGGGATCACCATCCCGGAGGAGTACGGCGGGCTCGGCGAGTCGCTGCTGACCTACGCGCTGGTCGTCGAGGAGATCGCGCGCGGCTGGATGAGCGTGTCCGGCGTGATCAACACCCACTTCATCGTGGCGCACATGATCACCCGCCACGGCACCGAGGCGCAGAAGCAGCACTTCCTGCCGCGGATGGCCACCGGCGAGGTCCGCGGCTCGTTCTCGATGTCGGAGCCGGACCTGGGTTCGGACGTCGCGGCGATCAAGACGAAGGCTCGTCGCGACGGCGACGGCTACGTCATCGACGGCTCGAAGATGTGGCTGACCAACGGCGGCTCGTCCAACCTGATCGCGCTGCTGGTGCGCACGGACGAAGGGGCCGAGAAGGCCCACCAGAACCTGACGACGTTCCTCGTGGAGAAGCCCGAGGGCTTCGGCGAGGTCGCGCCGGGCCTGACCATCCCGGGCAAGATCGACAAGATGGGCTACAAGGGCGTCGACACGACCGAAGCGGTCTTCGACGGCTACCGCATCGGGTCCGACATGGTCCTCGGCGAGGCGCCGGGCAAGGGCTTCGCGTACATGATGGACGGTGTCGAGGTCGGCCGCGTGAACGTCGCGGCGCGGGCGTGCGGCATCGCGATCCGGGCGTTCGAGCTGGCGGTGGAGTACGCCCAGCAGCGCAAGACGTTCGGCAAGGCGATCGCCGAACACCAGGCGGTGGCCTTCAAGCTGGCCGAGATGGCGACCAAGGTCGAGGCGGCGCACCTGATGATGGTGAACGCGGCCCGGTTGAAGGACTCGGGCGAGCGCAACGACGTCGAGGCGGGGATGGCGAAGCTGATCGCGTCGGAGTACTGCGCGGAGGTCACGCAGGACGCGTTCCGCATCCACGGCGGCTACGGGTACTCGAAGGAGTACGAGATCGAGCGGCTGATGCGCGAGGCGCCGTTCCTGCTGATCGGCGAGGGCACGAGCGAGATCCAGAAGACGATCATCAGCCGCGGGTTGCTGCGCGAGTACAAGTCCCGTTCCTGACCGGGCTTCCGGGGCCGATTGTCGATACGGCGACAATCGGCTCCGGCCTTTCGGGGTAAGCGGCTCGCACGGTCCGGGCGTTCTTGACAAGATGGACGCCCAGACCCACGAGTGCGCAGGTGATGATGGTGAGTAGTCCCTTCGGCGGGAGCCGGGCGCCCGGCAACCTGCCTCGGCTGCCGACCCCGCCGACCGGCTGGCCGATCGGGTCGTACGCGACCTACGGCGAGGCGCAGCAGGCCGTCGACTTCCTCGCGGACAGCGAGTTCTCCGTCAGCGACGTCACGATCGTCGGGGTGGACCTGATGCTCGTCGAACGGGTCATCGGCAAGCTGTCCTGGGGCCGCGTGCTCGGCACCGGCGCCGTCTCGGGCGCCTGGTTCGGCTTGTTCGCCGGGCTGCTGCTCGGCCTGTTCGTCAACCAGGGCTTCGCGCTGCAGCTGCTGACCGGGCTCGTGCTCGGCGTCCTGTCCGGGCTGATGTTCGCCGCCATCGGGTACAGCATGTCGCGCGGGCGGCGGGACTTCTCCTCGGCGAGCCAGCTCGTCGCCGGCCGGTACGACGTCCTGTGCCAGCCGCGCACCGCCGAACAGGGCCGGGAGCTGCTCGCCAAGCTCGCGCTCAAACCACCCCCGGCGACGACCTGAAAAAAGCCGCCATTATCAGGGGAAAATCACAGTTCGAGCTGCAGTGGGCTGAATCGTTACCGATACTGCTTGCGGGGTGTGATCGCCCGGCATAAGTTGTCCGACACCAGTCGGGCGGCCTCGCCCAACCAGCGCGGCGGCCCGAGCACTAGCACGTCGGGGTGCTGGCGCGGTTCGCCTCATCGCGTCGCGGTGCCCACCGGGCACCGCGGTATCCGGCGTGCACGCGGGTGAGGAGGCCTTATGGGGAAGAGGATCGGCGCGGGCAAACGGGGACGCTCGCCCGGCCGTACCGCGGTCCTGCTGGGGGCAGGGGCCTTGGTGACCGGCATGCTGGCCGGTTGCGGATCGGGCGGCGGACTCAAGATCAACGTCTACTACGCGCCCGAGGACAGCTTCCAGAAAGTCGTCGACAACTGCAACGCGGCGGCGAACGGGAAGTACGAAATCGTCTACAACAAGCTGCAGCGCGGCGCGGACGACCAGCGCCTGCAGATGGCGCGGCGGCTCGCCGCGGGCGACACCGCGATGGACGTCCTCGGCCTCGACGTGACCTGGGTTTCGGAGTTCGCCGAAGCCGGCTGGGTCGAGGAGTGGAAGGACCAGAACAAGGCGGCCGCCAGCGAAGGCGTCCTGCAAGGACCGCTGGAGACGGCGACCTACAACGGGAAGCTCTACGCGGCCACGAAGAACACCAACGTCCAGCTGCTCTGGTACGACGACCGGATCACGCCCACGCCGCCCAAGACGTGGGAAGAGATGATCGCCAAGTCCAAGGAGCTGAAGGCGCAGGGCAAGCCCTACAGCATCGTGTTCACCGGCGCGCAGTACGAAGGCCTCGTCGTCTTCTACAACACGCTGGTGCAGTCGATGGGCGGGCACATCCTGTCCGACGACGGCAAGAGCGTCGTCCTGGACGACGGCGCGGTGCAGGCGCTCGCGCTGCTGAAGCAGATCGCGTCGTCGGGCATCACCGACCCGTCGCTGACCAACTCGAAGGAGGACGACGTCCGCCAGACGTTCCAGCGCGGGGACGCCGCGTTCGAGCTCAACTGGCCGTTCGTCTACGCCTCCTACGCCAAGGAAAAGCCGCAGGACGTCTCGCACTTCAAGTGGGCCGTCTACCCCGAGGCCAAGGCGGGCACGCCCGCGAAGACCACGATCGGCGGGTACGACCTCGGCGTCAGCTCGCTGTCGCAGCACAAGCCGGAGGCGTTCGAAGCGGCGCTGTGCCTGCGCAACGCGGAGAACCAGAAGTTCTCGGCGATCAACGACGGCGTCCCGCCGACCATCGAATCGGTGTACCACAACGACACACCGCTCGACCCGTCCAAGCCGGCGAGCGCCGACAACCCGAACATGGCGCTGAAGTACCCGATGCGCGACTCGATCATCGACGCCATCAAGGACTCCGCGGTGCGGCCGCTGACCCCGGCGTACCAGAACATGTCGACCGTGATGTCGAAAGTCCTTTCCCCGCCGGGTGACATCGACCCGCAGGCCACCGCTTCGAAGCTGCGCGAGCAGCTCAACGACGCTCTCCAGTCGAAGGGAGTGATCCCGTGACCGTCCAGGACCCGACCACGGCGGGAGCCACCGCGGCACCGGAACCCGTGTCGCACAAGAAGAAGGGCAAACCCGCCCTCTCCGAAGGGAAGAAGGCCGAGCGCCGGCTCGGGCTGTGGCTGTGCGCGCCCGCGTTCGTCGTGATGATCGCGGTCACCGGCTACCCGATCGTCTACTCGATCTGGCTGTCGCTGCAGCGGTACGACCTGCGGTTCCCCGCGCAGCAGCAGTTCGTCGGCTTCGACAACTACGGGGCCGTGCTGTCCAATTCGTACTGGTGGACGGCGTTCGGCACGACGATGTTCCTGACCGTCGTGTCGGTGGCCATCGAGTTCGTGCTCGGCATGGCGCTGGCGCTGATCATGCACCGGACGCTCGTCGGCCGCGGCCTGGTCCGCACGGTCGCTCTGATCCCGTACGGCATCGTCACGGTCGTCGCGGCGTTCTCGTGGTACTACGCGTGGACGCCGAAGACCGGCTACCTGGCCAACTGGCTGGCCGCGGACGCGGCGCCGCTGACCGACCAGTGGCCGTCGCTGTTCATCATCATCGGCGCCGAGGTGTGGAAGACCACGCCGTTCATGGCGCTGCTGCTGATGGCCGGCCTCGCGCTGGTGCCGGACGACCTGCTCAAGGCCGCGGCGATGGACGGCGCGAGCGCGTGGCAGCGGTTCACGAAGGTGATGCTGCCGGTGATGAAGCCGGCGATCCTGGTGGCGCTGCTGTTCCGCACGCTCGACGCGTTCCGGATCTTCGACAACATCTACGTGCTCACCGGTGGCGCGCAGGACACCGGCTCGGTGTCCATGCAGACCTACGACAACCTGGTCAAGGGCCTCAACCTCGGGATCGGGTCGACGATGGCGGTGCTGATCTTCATCACCGTGGCGATCATCGCCTTCATCTTCATCAAGGTGTTCGGCACGGCCGCACCGGGTTCGGACGACGGGGGTAAGCGCTGATGGTGATGGGAACCGTCACGACGGGCCGCAAAGTCAGGTGGGGCCTGGTCGACATCCTCGTGCTGGTGTTCGCGCTGGTGCCGGTGCTCTGGGTCGTTTCGCTGTCGTTCAAGACCAAGGACACGCTGACCGACGGGTCGTTCATCCCGCAGTCGTGGACCTGGCAGAACTACGCGGACATCTTCCAGACGTCGGAGTTCCTGCTGGCGCTGGTGAACTCGATCGGCATCGCGATCATCTCGACCCTGATCGCGGTGGTGCTGGGCACGATGGCCGCGTACGCGATCGCGCGGCTGGAGTTCCCCGGCAAGCAGCTGCTCGTCGGGCTCTCGCTGCTGATCGCGATGTTCCCGCAGGTGTCGCTGGTGACGCCGCTGTTCAACATCGAGCGGAACCTGGGCCTGTTCGACACCTGGCCGGGCCTGATCCTGCCCTACATCACGTTCGCCCTGCCGCTGTCGATCTACACGCTGTCGGCCTTCTTCCGCGAAATCCCGTGGGAGCTGGAAAAGGCGGCGAAGATGGACGGCGCGACGCCGGCCCAGGCGTTCCGGCGGGTGATCGCGCCGCTGGCCGCGCCGGGCGTGTTCACCACCGCGATCCTGGTGTTCATCTTCTGCTGGAACGACTTCCTGTTCGCCATCTCGCTGACGTCGACCACGGCGTCGCGCACGGTGCCGGCGGCGCTGTCGTTCTTCACCGGGTCTTCGCAGTTCGAAGACCCGACCGGGCAGGTGAGCGCGGCCGCGGTCGTGATCACCATCCCGATCATTGTGTTCGTGTTGTTCTTCCAGCGTCGCATCGTGGCGGGGCTGACCTCCGGTGCGGTGAAGGGGTAGTCATGGCTGAAATCGTCCTCGACAAGGTGTCGAAGAAGTACCCCGACGGCGCGCTCGCGGTGTCCGAAGTGGACATCACCATCGCCGACGGCGAGTTCATCATCCTGGTCGGCCCGTCCGGCTGCGGGAAGTCGACGACGCTGAACATGGTGGCGGGCCTGGAGGACATCTCCTCCGGCGAGCTGCGCATCGACGGCAAGCGCGTCAACGAGAAGGCCCCGAAGGACCGGGACATCGCGATGGTGTTCCAGTCCTACGCGCTCTACCCGCACATGAGCGTCCGGGAGAACATGGCCTTCCCGCTGCGGCTGGCGAAGGTCGACGACAAGACCGTCCGGGCGAAGGTCGAAGAGGCGGCGCAGATCCTCGACCTGACCCAGCACCTGGACCGCAAGCCGGCCAACCTCTCCGGTGGCCAGCGGCAGCGCGTCGCGATGGGCCGGGCGATCGTCCGCAGCCCCAAGGCGTTCCTGATGGACGAGCCACTGTCCAACCTGGACGCCAAGCTGCGCGGCCAGATGCGCACGTCGGTGTCGAAGATCCAGAAGCAGCTCGGCACGACGACGCTGTACGTCACGCACGACCAGACCGAGGCCATGACCCTGGGCGACCGGGTCGTGGTGCTGCGCGGCGGGTACGTGCAGCAGATCGGCGCGCCGCAGTTCCTCTACGACAACCCGGCGAACCTGTTCGTGGCCGGGTTCATCGGCTCGCCGTCGATGAACTTCGTCCCGGCGACGCTGGAGAACAACGAGCTGCGCAGTGCCCTGGGCACGACGCCGCTGACGGACCGCGTCCGGCAGCTGGTGGAGAAGGCCGGTGCGCCGCGTGAGCTGATCGTCGGCATCCGGCCGGAGCACTTCGAGGACGCGGCGCTGGTCGAGGCCGGCCAGAAGGCGCAGGGCGCCACGTTCACCGCGCACATCGACGTGCTGGAGTCGATGGGCTCGGAGAAGTTCGCCCACTTCACGCTGGAGGGCGACGTCGCGACGTCCGAGGAGCTGGCGGAGCTGGCCGCGGACAGCGGTTCGTCCGACGTCCCGGGCGCGGAGTCCCAGATCGTGGCCCGGCTGTCGGCGGAGTCGTCCGCGGCGGAGAACGCGGACCTCGAAGTCTGGTACGACGCGGACAAGATCAAGCTGTTCGACCCCGCGAACGGCAAGAACCTCACCTACGAGGACTGACCGCTGGTTCGTGGAGGCCTCCTCACCGGTTTTGCCCGGTGAGGAGGCCTTCACGGCGTTCAGGGGTGCCGGGTGGGGCGGTAGACGAGCTCCTGGGTACGGCCGTCGAGCGTGCGGGCGTCGAGGAGCTCGAGGTCGAAGTCCTCGACGCCCGCGAAGATCGGGCCGTCGCCGGTCTTGCCGGTGAGCACCGGGAAGACCGTCACCTGGACGCGGTCGACGAGCCCGGCGGCCAGCAGCGCCCGGTTCAGCGACAGGCTGCCGTGCGAGCGCAACGGCACGTCGGACTCCTCCTTGAGCCGCGCGACGACGTCCACCGCGTCGCCGCTCACGACGGTCGCGTCGGGCCAGTCCAGCGGGCCGCGCAGCGTGCTCGAGATGACCGTGGCCGGCAGGCTCCGCATCCGACGCACCCATGGGTCGAACGCCTCGTCGTCGCCGGCGAGCATTTCCACGTTCGACCGGAAGGTGGTGGCGCCGAAGACCATCCGCGGGTCGTCGCGGTACTGCGCGAGGCGGTGCGCGAGCAGCTCGGGGCCCTGCTTGCCCCAGTAGCCGCCCCAGTCGCCGTGGTGGCTGCCGAAGCCGTCGAGGCTGGTGAAGACGTCGAAGGTGTAGGTCGCGGTCATTGGCGTTCCTTTCCCGGGTGCCGGTCTGTCACCTGGGCTACGAACCGGCCGGGCGCGATCCGACAACCGTCGCGGAAAAGTTCCTAAGCCGTCGGGAGCAGCGGCAGGATCGCGTTCGCCGCGGTGCGGGCCTGGGCGCACGTGCCGTCGCCCGCGGTGCCCGCCGTCTCCACGACGCTGAGCTCCGCCAGTTCGTGGCGGCCCGGCAGGCCCGGCGCCGGCTGCGTCGTGTCCACCAGGCAGAACGCGCCCGCCAGCCGGACGACGGCCGGCCGCCCGCCGAGCGTCTCGGGCGGTGCCGACGGTTCGTCCGTCCGCACCGTCAGCTTGAGGCTCACCTTGCCGCGGATGCAGCTGTGCCCGGACAGTCCCGTCGCCGGCCGGCTGCCCGCCCCCGCGACGGCGTCGAGGCCGGGTTTGTCGAGCAGCACGCACGGTGCCACCAGGCCCCACGACCGGTCCGGGAACTTCAGCCGCCCCACCTTGTTCGAGGTGATCGCGGTCAGCGCCGAGCCGACGGCCGCGTCCGCGACACCGCAGCGCGCGGCCTGGTCGTCGCCGGCGTCGGTGACCGACAGGTCGAGTCGGTTGCCGTCGGCGAAGGTGATCGCGCGGGTGCACGTGCTGTGGTCGTTGAACATCGACTGCTGGATCGCGACGCCGTCCGGGACCGGCCCGGGGTAGGCGTAGGGCCGGATGTTCGGGTCGGAGTCGAAGGCCAGCGGCCCCACGAGGATCGTGCGCCCGCCGGCGTCGGCCCGGCAGGTCTCGAACGTCGGGGCCGCGACGGCGCCGGGCGCGACGGCGGGCACGTCGAGCAGGCTGCAGTAGTCGACGGTCGCGTAGTCCCCGAGCGCGGCGGACGCGGTCAGCGGAGTCGGCCCGGAAGTCTGCTCCGGCGTGGCTTGGGTCTGCGCGCACCCGGCGGTGAGCAGGGCGCAGACCATCGCGACGACCAAAGTTTTCGGACGGGGGTACACGGTGAGCCAGTATCGCCGCATCGGGCGGAAAAGCCAGCCCTGACGGGGACATCTCTCAGTATCTTCCCAGCATCGGAAGCAGAACGCGCAGGTCACCGGAGTGCGGCCCGGTTTCCGGGGTTTCCCGCGGCCGTCCGAACGTTTTTCGCTTTTACCGTCCCCTAAGGGAGCGATCCTTCGCGCGAGCGATGCGGAAGCGGGTACTCCGGTGGTGAAGTGGAGATATCGGAACTTCGAGGAAAGGGAAAAACGATGAGCGCACCGGTCACGCGACGGCTGTCCCGTCCCCGCTACGGCCGCATGATCGGCGGGGTGTGCGCGGGTCTCGCCCAGCGGTGGGGCATGAAGACGAGCACCGTGCGGCTGCTGGCCGTGCTGTCGTGCCTGCTGCCCGGGCCGCAGTTCGTGGCGTACCTGATCCTGTGGGCGATCATCCCGTCCGAGTAAAGCCGTTGGTGCGCAAGGAAAAGATCGCTACGCTGCGCCGATGGCCTGGGATGACCACTGGAGCCTGATGCTCCGCGACCTCTCCGGGGACTCGTTCAGCGAGGCCTACGAGCAGCTGTCGGACACGCTCGTGCCCGCGTCCGGCTGGAACCCGGACGCGGCCGAGGCCTTGCCCGCGCTGCTGACCTACGTCGAGCACCCGGACTCGCCGGAGCGGGCCGACGTGGCCGAGATCGTCCACGACCTCGCCCACCGGGCCCGTGCGGTGGCGGACGACGGGTGGCGGGCGGCGTGGCCGGCCGCCGTGCCGCGGCTGCTCGCCCTGGTGGAAGACGACGACGTCGCCGTGCGGCGGGCCGCGGTGCTGGTCCTGGGCGAACACCCGGACCCGGCGGTGCTGGCCGCGCTGCTGGACCGCTGGCCCGGGGAGACGTCCGAGGCGGTCCGGCTGGGGCTCGTGATCGCGGTCGGGGAGCTGGGCGGCGAGGACGTGCTGCCGTGGCTGGCCGAGCGCGAAGAGACCGACGCGATCCACGCCGCGGCCCTGACCACGACCGCCCGGATCACCGGCGAGGCGCCGGTCGAGCGGCTCGCCGACCTGCTGTGCGGGGACGTGACGGCCTTCGCGGGCCTGCACGGCTACGAGCGGCCGGCCCCGGTCCGCTGGGCCGCCGGGCGCCTGGCTCCCGGACCGCGTGAGGAACTCCTGGTCGCCCTGGCCGCGCGTCCGAACCGGCGTTCGGCGGCGATGGGCGTCGTGCTGGGCGAGATCGCGGACCGGCGGTCGGCCGTCGAGGGGCTGCTCCCGCTGGTCGGAGCGTTGCTGGACACGCCGGAGCGGAGCGCGGCGGCCGCGGTGCTCGGGGGCGTGGCGCCGGCGTCGGCGGAGTACGCCGACCAGCTGTTCGCGCTCGCGGACGACCCGCAGGCCCGCGACTACGCGCTGTGGGCGTTGCTGCGGCTGAAGGACGCCCGGTGCGTCGAGCCGCTGCTCGCGCGGTTCCGCACGCGCGAGCACGTGTTGATGACGGGTGGCGTCGGCGGCCGCGGACGGGGGAACTGGAGCTTGTTCAGGGCGCCGGGGGCGCACCAGATGCTGATGGACGCCCCGGAGTTCGCGCCCGCGTTCCTGCCGTGGGTGGGCGAGGTGCTGGACCCCAGCGCCCATCGGCACACGGTGTGGCCGTTGACCAGGTTGTTGCGGGAGTGGGGCCCGGCGGGCGCGCAGGCCGCCCCGCATCTGAAGCGGCTGCTCCGCGCCGACGACCCGCACACGGTGGAGTGGTGCGCGGACGCGCTCGCGGACGTCGGTGGCGAATCGGCGGTCCGGGAGCTGAAGAAGATCGCGAAGGGCCGCAGAAGGCCGTGGCGCACGCGCGCGGCGGCGGCGACGGCCTGCGCCCGCCTCGGCGGCGACCCGGGGTTGGCGGTGGAGCTGCTGGAGAGCGCGCTCGAGGCGGGCGAAATGTCGGCGGTCGTGTGGGCGGCGGCCCTGGGGGAGATGGGGGCGCCCCTGGCGGACGTGCTGCGCGCGTGCCACGCGGACGACCGGGGGACGGAGGTGGCCATCGCGGCGGCGCTGGGCCGCGTCACGGGTGTGGTGGAGGAAGCGCTGCCGGTGCTCCTGCGGGCGCTGGAGGGTGTGGAGCCGGACCTGATCGAGTCGCACACGACCGAGGCGGCGCGCTCGCTGGCGAAGCTGGGACCGTTGCCGGCATCGGCTGCCCCGGTGCTACGGGACTTGCTGGCGACCGACGGGCGGTTTTCCCGCTCGGACGGCTGCGACCTGTTCCGCGAGGACGACGCGTTCCGCCGGGACGTCGCCCGGGCGTTGGAGAACTGCGCTAGCTGATGGAGCGGAGGAAGCCGCGCCAGGAAGAGGGGTTGACGGTGAGGTGCGGGCCGGAGGGGTCTTTGGAGTCCCGCACCGCGATGGTCGGTGTGGCGAAGGCGACCTCGACGCAAGCTTGGTTTTCATCGCCGCTGAAGCTGCTCTTGCGCCACACCATCGGGTCCACCGCGCGCTCCTACTCGCTCAGCGCGAGTTTACCGATGTCCCTGAACCGTCGGGAAAGCTCGGCGAGCTGGACCGGCTTCACCAACTGCAGGCTTCCCGCCGGGCGATGAGCACATGCGGTTCCGCGATCGGCCTCACCCGCGATCGGCCTCACCAGCGCGGTTTCGTCGACGATCGCGTGCAGGCGCAGCGGATGATCGCCCTTCAGCCGCTCGCAGCGGCGCATCCGTACGTGCAACTTGTGGTTGCGTTCGCGGGTGCCGTGGTGGGCGTATAGGGCGCGGGCGAAGCTTTCGGTCTGCAGGAGCCCGGGCACGTACGCCAGCTCGAAGTTCCGGACCGAAACCGCCTCCGCCTCGAGCGCCGGGTAGCTGTTGACCGACACCCCCTCGATCCGGTTCTGGTTGGGCCGCTTCGCCTCCCGCGCGATGTCGACCACCCGTACCAGGTCGTCCTCGGGCAGCCGGTACAGCTCCGCCATCGCCCGGGCGTGCAGCGGGTGGATCGCGCCCTGGCCCTTCTCCATCCGCGAGAGCGTGCTCTTGGAGATGTCCAAGTCGCCGCCGGCCTGTTCCAGCGTCAGTCCGGCCTTTTCCCGCCAGGCCTTCAGCTCGCGTCCGAGCTGCAACCGCCTGATCGCCGGAACGCTGTAGTACGCCACCCGCACCTCCCCGTCGCCATGATCGCGCGGGGTGCAGTGTCCGGGCGGGAGGGCGGCGCCGGGATCCCGCGCCGATCACCCCATCAGGGGCGCCAGCAGGACATCGCGCGGTCGATCTCCTGCTCGTCGAGCGGCGGGCGGGTCAGCTGCGAGGGCTTGCCGGGCTCGGCGCGGAGCCCGTCGAGCAGCATGCCGAGGCTGCGGCGCCACAGGTCCGGGTCGACCGCGCACGTGAACTCGACCACCGAGCCGACCATCATGTGCACGAGCGCCATGTCCGACGGAGCGAAGTCCGCCCGGAGCCCACCGGCGTCCTGCGCCCGCTCGACGAGCTGTGTGATCAACGGCACCATGCGGGCTTTTTCTTCGGCGACGTGCTCGTGACCGAACTTGTTGGACAGCATGATTTCGCGCAGTCCGCGGTCGGCGGAGTGCATCTCGGCCGCTTTCCAGGTGAAGTCGACGAACGCCTGCCAGGGGTCGTCCGCCTTCAGCGCTTCCGACGCGAGATCGCCGATCTCTTCCATCCGCTCCGCGAACATGGCCTCGACCAGGTGTTCCTTGCTGGGGAACCGGCGGTAGACCGTGCCGACGCCGAGTCCGGCGTGGTGGGCGATGTCGTCCAGCGTGGCCTCGAGCCCACGTTGGCCGAACACTTCGCGGGCCGACGCGAGGATGCGACGGCGGTTGAGTTCAGCGTCACGCCGCAGCGGCCGCGCCGGTGCGGCGGGACCAGCGTCCCGTGCCATGCCGTCCAGTCTAGCCCCTGAAGTAGAGGCGCCATCTCCGGTTCTTGTGTACCTTGGGTCGCGTAAGGGGAGATACCTACTCCACATAGCTTCCTGATCACTCCCAGTGAGGGGACACCCATGTCCGAATCCACTCTCGCCGTCGCGCCGCCGGGGGACGCGCGCGCCGCCGAGAACCCCCACCACAGCCGCAGATGGCTGATCCTGGTGATGATCGGCATCGCCCAGCTGATGGTCGTGCTGGACGCGACCGTCGTGAACATCGCGCTCCCGTCCGCGCAGGTCGACCTCGGCTTCTCGAACGACGCGCGCCAGTGGGTCGTCACGGCGTACGCGCTCGCGTTCGGCAGCCTGCTGCTGCTCGGCGGCCGCCTGGCCGACCTCTTCGGCCGCAAGAACACGCTGCTCGTCGGCCTGGCCGGCTTCGCCGCGGTGTCCGCTCTCGGCGGCTTCGCGACCAACATCGAGATGCTGCTGATCGCCCGCGCGGCCCAGGGTGTCTTCGGCGCGTTGCTCGCGCCCGCCACGCTTTCGCTGCTCACCACGACGTTCACCGACCCGAAGGAACGCGGTCGCGCGTTCGGCGTGTTCGGCGCCATCGGCGGTGGCGGCGCGGCGGTCGGCCTGCTGCTCGGCGGCGTGCTCACCGAGTACCTCGACTGGCGCTGGTGCATGTTCGTGAACATCATCTTCGCGGTCGTCGCGTTCGTCGGCAGCTCGGTCCTGCTGCGCAACCAGCGGGACGCCGGCCCGCGCCCGAAGCTCGACCTGCCGGGCACGATCACCGCGTCCGCCGGTCTGTTCGCGCTGGTCTACGGCTTCGCGAACGCTGAGTCGGACTCGTGGTCGTCGGTGTCGGTGTGGGGCTTCCTAGCCGGTGGAGTGGCGCTGCTGGGCGTCTTCGTGTGGCTGCAGCAGCGCGTCTCGCACCCGCTGCTCCCGCTGCGCGTCCTGCTCGACCGCAACCGCGGTGGCTCCTACCTGGCGATGTTCCTGCTGGCCATCGGCATGTTCGCGATCTTCCTGTTCCTGACGTTCTACGTGCAGCAGAACCTGCGGTTCACGCCGATCCAGAGCGGCCTCGGGTTCCTCCCGATGGTGGCGACGCTGATGCTGGCCGCGACGACGGCGACGGCCGTCCTGTTGCCGCGTTTCGGCCCGCGTCCGCTGGTCCCGACCGGCATGGCGATCGCCGCGGTGGGCCTGTTCTGGCTGAGCGGCATCGGCCTCGACAGCACGTACGCGTCCGGCGTGCTCGGCCCGCTGCTGGTGATGGGCTTCGGCATCGGCCTGGCGATGGCGCCGGCGATGAGCGTCGCGACGTTCGGCGTCGAGGCGCACGACGCGGGCGTCGCGTCGGCCGCGGTCAACACGATGCAGCAGGTCGGCGGCTCGATCGGCACGGCGCTACTGTCGACGCTGGCGGGCAACGCGGCGACGTCGTACCTCGCGGGCAAGGTCCCGACCCCGCAACTGGCGGCCGAGGCGGCGATCGAGAGCTACACAACGGCGTTCACCTGGGCGGCCGTGATCTTCGCGGCCGGCGCGCTGCTCAGCGGCCTGCTGCTGCGCCCGGGCGTCCCGAAGGGTGAAGCCGCTCCCGGCGCCGTGCACATTTGATTGAACCTTCCCGGCCCTCCGCGCACTAGTAAGACTGGGATCGTGCGAAGGAGGGCCGGGTGGGGGCGTCGAGAGACCTCGATTTCAGCGAGTACTTCGCGGCGCGGGTGCAGCGGTTCCGCCGGGTGGCGTTCGCGTTCTGCGGCGACTGGCACGAGGCCGAGGACCTGGTCCAGGCCATGTTCGTGCAGCTGTACCGGCGCTGGCGCCGCGTCCGCCCGGACACGGCGGACGCGTACGCGCGCCGCATCCTGCTGAACCTCTTCCTCGCCGGGCGGCGCAAGTCCGGCCGCGAGTACGTGACGGCTGTGGTCCCGGAGACGGAGTCGCCGCCGGGCCGGGACACGCCGCTGCGCCTCGACGTGGAGCGCGCGCTGTCCGGGTTGACGCCCCGCCGGCGCGCGATGGTCGTGCTCCGGTTCCTCGAGGATCTCCCGGTGACGGAGGTCGCGTCACTGCTCGGCATCGCCGAAGGCACGGTCAAGTCCCAGACGGCCCGCGGGGTGGAAGCCCTGCGCGCGGCCTTGCCCTTCCCGACGAGCGAGGAGCGGTGATGGAAGACGTCCGGACCGCGCTGACGGCGTACGTGACCGAGGGCGAGCCGCCCCTGGGTCTCACCGGCGAAGCTGTCCTGTCGGCGGCCCGCCTGTCCCGCCGCCGGCACCTGCTGACGGGGGCGGCGGCGCTGGCCGTGGTGGTGCTGGCGTTGGGGCTGGCGGTGCTGGTGCTGCCGGGCCGCAACCCGGTGGCGGCGCGGCCGTGCCCGTCCGCGACCGACACGCGGTCGGCGCTGGTCGACCGGCTGAGCTGCCTGGTCGGGAATGCGGTGCGGTCGCTGTTGCCTTCGGACGTGCGGATCTCGCGGTTGACGATCCCGGGGGAGACCCCGCCGGCGGATCCGTTCCACCTGGTCGCCGACCCGATCGGAGCCGCCCCGGGGGAGGCGATCTTCCACATGGGGGTGCGGGTGACGGACGCGTCGGGGTCCGGGGCGGTGTACGTGTTGATCCTGCCCGGCCGTTCGGGCGGCCCGGCGTGCGGCGAGCCGGGGGAGATCACGTGCCGCACGGAACCGACACCCCGGGGAGTCACGTGGCTGTCGACGCTGCGCACCGGTGACGCGGTGAAGTACCGGGTGGCGCTCGCCGGGCCGGACTCGCTGGTGGAGTTCTGGTCCACCGACAGCGGGGTTTTGGAGCAGTCGGGCGTGCGGTTGCCGAAGCAGCGTCCGGAGCCGACGTTGAGTTTGGACCAGGTGCGCGAATTGGCGTTGACTCCGGGGTTGGATTTCTGAAGGTGCTCGAACGTTGGGGAACCGTGCCAGACGGCGCAGTAGCGTCCACTGTGGACGCTTTCGGCCGGGTCATCGCGCTGTCGGCCGACGGTGAGCTGCGGGTGGACGGGACGTCGTGCGGTCGGGTGGCCGAGCCGGGCCGGTTCCCGAAGATCGACGCGGCCGGCGATGGGTTCGTCCTGGTGAACAGCCGGTGCCGGATCCGGGCCGGCTTCGAGCCGCCGCGCAACGGGCGGATCCTCGACGGCGCCGGGCAGGTCGTGACCGCGTTCCACGCCGGAGACGGGATCGAGGAACTGGTCACCGGGCCCACCGGCGAGATCTGGGTCAGCTACTTCGACGAGGCCTCGATCGGCGACCGCCACCACCCCGGCCTGATCCGCTGGACCGCCGCGGCCGAACCGGCGTGGTGGGCGATCGACGACCCGGTCCGCTTGTCCTGGATGGACTGCTACGCGCTCAACGTCGGCGAACGGCGGACGTGGGCGGTCCCGTACACCGAAGTCCCGCTGGTGGAGGTCGGCGGCGACGGCATCCGGTCGGTGCGGCGGTGCCCGGTCCCACGAGTGCGAGGGGTCGCCGTCTCCGGCGCGGAGGCGATCTTCCTGGCCTTGGCGGGCCCACACGGCGGCTACTACCACCACCTCGTGCCCGCCGAGCTGACCGCTGACGTGGTCGTGCCGGAGCCGCCGGTCCCGCTCGACGTCCCGGACGGCAGCACCCTGCAGCGCTGGGTGTGCTGCGGCGACCGGATGTGGCTCCAGTTCGGCACCACCTGGTACGTCCTCGGGCTCTAACGCCCCCGAGACCGCAGCGTCTCGATGACCTCGTCGTCCCACCGATGGGTCCGGATCAACCGGTACCGCTCCGCGGCCACCCACATGTAAGCCTCGGCATCCGTCCGGTCCCCGATCAGCTCCGCCTGCCGCAGCATCCCCACCACCGGCACGAACTCCTCGTCGAACCACCGCTGCGCGACGCTCGCGCGGTCGCAGAACTTGCCCTCGTCCTGCATCAGCCGGAAGCCCCACGCCTCCACGTGCTCGCCCAGTTTCGCGTAGTCCCACGGGTCCGACACGATCACCGACGCCCGCGCGTGCCCCGTCAACGGCACCCGCTCCAGGAACAACCGCCGGTAGTCCTTGACGATCAGGTCGCCTCGGTGGCGGATGCCGCTCGGGTCGAGCTTGGTCCGGACCACCGTCACGAATGCCTCTATTGTGGACAGTCCCTGCGCGATCGCGACCGAAACGCGGTGGTGGCCGTCGATGATGAAGTGCAGCTCGCCGACCCGGTACACCTCGATCGGCGGGATCTCCTCGCCGCGGCGGGCCGCCAGCGCCAGGCGCTCCCAGCGCTCGCGCACCCGGGCCGACGTCGGGCGGAAGTGGCGGTCGAAGTCGCGGCTGCGGTCGACCGTGCCGACGATCGAGTCCAGTTTGATCACCCGCAACCCGATGCGGTGCTCGCCCGCGTACCCGAGCGCCTCCACCACCTCGTGGAACGGCAGCATGATGTTGACGTCGTCGGGCTCGCGACGCAGCCACGTCGACAGCCGCGAGAGCACTTGGCTCCGGCGCGCGCGGAGGAAGTCGTTCTCCGCGTCCGCGCGGGGAAACCCCGTCTCTTTCATGAGAACTCCATGATCCGGTGGCCCACCACGTTGCGGATCCGGGTTTCGCCGACGACCCGGTCCGGCACCGGCTCGCCGTGGGGGTGGATGTGCCCGTGCAGCAGCCACTTCGGCCGCAGCACGTCGATCGTCCGGTGCAGGCACGCGAACCCGCGGTGCGGCGGGTCCGCCCGGTCGCCGAGGTCCAGCGGCGGCGAGTGCGTCAGCAGGATGTCGACGTCACGGCCGTCGCGACGACGCCGCCACTTGGCGCGCCGGACCAGGCCGCGGGCCCGGCGCGCCTGCTGGCGCTGGGTCCACTGGTTCGGGCCGTCGTTGTAGCGGATCGAGCCGCCGAGTCCGGCGAACCGCAGGCCGGCGACGTCGACGACGCGGCCGTCGGCGTTGATGCCGCCCGCCGGGCCCGGCCACGCCGTCGGGAAACCGTCCTTCATGGACAGCCCGCCGTAGCGCGTGTAGCCGCTCAGGTCCGGGTCGTGGTTGCCGGGGACGAACACGCACGGCACGTCGAGCGCGCCGGCCAGGAACGCGAGGTAGTCGTACGGGAGGTCGCCCGCGCCGATGACGAGGTCGACGGAGACGGTGCGGACCGCGTCGGTCCACAACCGCTCGTCGACCTCGTCGGAGACCACCAGCGCTTTGGGCACGCACCCAGGGTACGACGCCGCGGTACTACTTCATGCCGTGCGCGAACCCGGGGTCGGCGACGATGACGAAAGTGATGACGAAGATCCACACGAGGCTGAGCGCGAGCGCCCAGAACTTGAGGTTGGACAGCATCCGGGACATGGCGAACACTCCGATGGGGGAAGAGGGGACTAGAGCCAGCCGTTCTTCCGGAATATTCGGTACAGCAACAGGCAGATCGCCAGGATCACGGTGATCACCAGCGGGTACCCGAACTTCCAGTGCAGCTCGGGCATGTAGTCGAAGTTCATCCCGTAGATGCCCGCGATCATCGTCGGGATGGTGATGATCGCCGCCCACGACGTGATCTTGCGCATGTCGGTGTTCTGCTGCAAGGAGATCTTCGCGACCGTCGCGTCGACCAGGGTGGACAGCAGCTCGTCGAACGCCGCCACCCGCTCGGACACGGTCGTGAGGTGGTCGGCGACGTCGCGGAAGTACGAGCGGACCTCGTCCGGCACCAGCCGCGTGTAGCCCTCGGCCAGCCGCTGGATCGGCGTAGCGAGCGGCATCACCGCCCGGCGCAGCTCCAGGACCTCCCGCTTCATCAGGTAGATCTGCTCGGCGCTGACCAGCGACCGGGGCGCGAAGACCTGCGCCTCCATGACGTCGATGTCGTTCTCGATCCGGCCCGTGACGTCGAGGTAGTGGTCGACGACGTGGTCGGCGATCGCGTGCACGACCGCGGACGGGCCGAGCTGCAGCCGCTCCGGGTCCTCGTCGAGCTCGCGGCGCAGGCGCGCCAGGCCCGAGTGGTTCCCGTGCCGGACGGTGATCACGAAGTCCCGGCCGAGGAACACCATGAGCTCGCCGGTCTCGACGATCTCGTTCGCCGTGGTGGGTGATTCGTGTTCGACGTACCGGACGGTCTTCACCACGAGGAACAGCGTGTCGTCGTAGCGCTCCAGCTTCGGCCGCTGGTGCGCCTCGAGGGCGTCCTCGACGGCCAGCTCGTGCAGCCCGAACGTCTCCGCGATGCCCTGGATCTGCTCGGAGTCCGGTTCGTGCAGCCCGATCCAGACGAACCCCTCGTGGCGCTTGCGGACCTCTTTGATCGCCTCGATGTGCGTCCAGCGGCCGGGCAGGCGCTCGCCCGCGACGTACACCGCGCAGTCCACGACGTACGCGGACAGCGGCACCGGGACCGGGCGGACGGGAACGGTGCCCTTGTTGCCGCGGCCGCGCAGGCCGCCGAGCGAGGGAATGGCGGGCATGGGATCTCCTGGGCGTCGTGCGTTGGTCGTGCGAGACGACTGACCAGGGGCGGAACGCGTCCGCCCGGCGACACCAGCGTTCCCGGGAAGAGAAGAAAGGCCTACCTGGAGACGACCCGTGAGGTGGGAACGCTGGGACTACTAGGGAGCGGACTATCGCCACTACTCATCGGGGTTCCTCACCTCCTTCGGGCCGGGTGCACCGCAGCTGAGAGTGCAGAGTGGTGGGGCTCGCGTTGACGCGCGAGAACCAATGGTTGAGGGTACTCCTCACTACGGATGCGTGTCGTACCAGCCTCACGCGGTGTTACGCGGACAGGAGAAGACGAGTGCAGTTCGGTCGGTACTACGAGGAGTTCGAGGTCGGTGCGGTCTACAAGCACTGGCCGGGCAAAACGGTCACCGAATACGACGACCACATGTTCTGCCTGCTCACCATGAACCACCACCCGCTGCACCTGGACGCGCACTACGCCGAGGAGACCACCGACTTCGGCAAGAACGTCGTGGTCGGGAACTACATCTACTCGCTGCTGCTCGGGATGTCCGTGCCCGACGTCTCCGGCAAGGCCATCGCGAACCTCGAGGTCGAGTCCCTCAAGCACGTCAAGCCGACGTTCCACGGCGACACGATCTACGGCGAGACCGAGGTGCTGGACAAGACGCCGTCGAAGTCCAAGGACGACCGCGGTGTCGTGTACGTCGAGACGCGCGGTTACAAGCAGGACGGCCTGATCGTGTGCACCTTCCGCCGGAAGGTGATGGTGCCCAAGCGCTCGTACGGCGAGACCCGGGGCGGGGAGCAGCCGGGCCGGCCGGTTCCGCACGAATGAGGCTCTGATGGACTTGGACGGGATCAAAGGCGTACTGCGCACGTTCGCGGAAGTCGAAGCGCGCGGGGTGTCGCCGCTGTACGAGCACCTGGCGCTGCAGGCGGCGTCCGACGACGACGTGGCGGGCCTGCTGACGTCGGCGCGGGACGGCGAGGTGCGGGCGACGCTGCTGATGGCGACCGCGCACCGGCTGGTCCAGGCCGACCCGATCCACCCGCTGTCGCGGTACTACCCGTCCCTGGGCGGGTTCGACGGCGTCGACTCGGAGACCTGGCCGCTGTTCCGGTCGTTCCTGCTGGAGCGGGCCGAGAAGGCGCGCGCGCTGATTTCGTCGCGGTACACGCAGACGAACGAGGTCCGCCGAGCCGCGCTGCTGTACCCGGGCGTGGCGCGAGCGGCTCGCGAAGCGGGCGGGAAGGTGTCGTTGCTGGAGGTCGGCTGCAGCGCCGGGCTCCTGCTGGGGCTGGACCGCTTCGGCTACCGCTACCAGTGCGACGGCGGCGAGCAGCTGACGGCCGGCCCGGCGAAGGCCGCGGTCGGGCTGCACTGCGCGCTGGACCTCGCGCCGGGCGCGGTGGCGCCGAAGCTGCCGAAGAAGCTGGCGATCCTCGACCGGGCGGGGCTGGACCGCGCGCCGGTGGACCTGTCGGACGAGGACGAGCTGGCGTGGCTGGAGGCGTGCGTCTGGGCCGACCAGCCGGACCGCATCCGGCTCCTGCGCACGGCGGCGGCCGAGCAGGCGAAGCACCGGCCCCGGCTCATCGAGGGCGACGGGGTTTCCGATTTGGCCTCCGCGGCCGCGACGCTGGAGGGGCCGCTGGTGGTGGTGACGAGCCACGCGCTGGCGTACTTCCCGGCCCCTCGGCGCGCTTCGTTCATCGAGGGGCTGGCTTCGCTGGCGGCTTCGCGGCCGGTGTGGTGGGTGTCGGAGGAGTTCTACGGCGCCGGGCTCGAGACGGTGCTGCCTGGTCGGTCGGACCTCTCCGGGGCCGACGGGCTCGCGACGCTGGGCGTCGTGCGGTGGGAAAACGGCAAGGCGGAGGCGCACGCCCTGGCCCGGACGGCCCCGCACGGGCAGCGGATGACCTGGTTGCCGCTGTAGTCAGGCGGGCTCGCGGCCGCTGGGTTCGGCCGGCGATCCTCGGCGACGACGGGGTGGCAGCGGGCTCGGGGCCGCTGGGTTCGGCTGCCCAGAAGGGCGGGGGTCTGGGCGGCGGCCGCGGTGCACCCGGCCCTTCACGGCCGTTCAGGCGCGGGGGAGCGCTTTCCAGTCGCGGAGCGTCACGTACAGGAGATCCACCAGCTCCCCGGCGGCCTCGAGCGCTTTCAGGTCTGCCGCATCGGACCAACGCGCGTCCGATGCGTCGTCACCCGCCGTGAGCACGCCGCCGGTCACGTCGCACCCGTAGTCGAAGATCTCGTAGGGCCCCCTGGTCACCGACCCCACCAGTGTGCCCGGAATCACGTCGAGCCCGGTTTCTTCGCGCACCTCCCGAACCACGGCCTCTTTGTCCGTTTCACCCGGTTCGACTCGGCCACCCGGCAGCGACCACTGCCCCGAACCGGGGTCGTTCCGGCGGCGGATGAGCAGCAAACGGCCGCGTGCGTCGTACGCGAGGCCGCCTACGCAGCGGATTGTGGTGCGGGTGGGGCCGTCCATGTCCCGAAGGGTAGACGTGACCGAACTGAAAACCGATGTCCTGTACACGGAGAGTAGCCGTACGGTACACTTCGGACCGCGTGCTGACCCAAGCGCGGGACTTACCTCCCGTGTGCCTGTTCAGTGCGGTACAACGTAAAAAGTCAGGATTTTTGCTGTTGTCCGGTGTCACCGTAAGAGACGGGATTTGATCGCGGTGAACGTGAAGAAGATTGCGGGCCTCGCCGGTATCGCGTTGGTGCTGTTCTTCGTCATTGCCCAGCCCGGTCAGGCCGCGGGCCTTGTCGGCAACATCATCGACTTCCTGCGCAGCTCGGCCGAATCGGTGATCACCTTCGTCAGCAACGTGTTCAAGGGCTGATCGGGGGCTACCCTCGAACCATGTTCGCGCCACGCGACCCCGACGAGTACCTCCTCGACACCGAGCGGCGGGTCATCCGGATCCGCCGCCACTGGGCGGTGCTGCTGTGGGACACCTTCGAGGCGGCCGCGCTGCTGGCCGTCTGCGTCCTGGTGTCCTACCTGCTGCCACCGGCGCTGTACATCGGCCAGAACATCCTCTGGTACGTCGCGCTGCTCGTCGTGCTGCGGTTCGCCTACGTGGTGATGGAGTGGTGGGTCGAGCGGCTGGTGGTCACGGACAAGCGGTTCGTCATGACCACCGGGGTGTTCACGACCAAGGTGCTGATGATGCCGATCAGCAAGGTCACCGACCTCAGCTACGTGCGCACCGCCACCGGCCGCATGATGGGCTACGGCACGATGGTCGTCGAGTCGGCCGGTCAGATCCAGGCGCTGAACCGGATCGACTACCTGCCGCGGCCCGAAGAGTTCTACGACACGATCTCGGAGCTGGTCTTCGGCGACAAGCAGAAGCAGGCCGAACGCTTCTCCATGATCAAGGCCCAGCGGGCGGCCCGCGGAAAGAAGCCGGTCGGCTGACAGTCCCGCCGAGCGTGTGACGTAGCGCATCGTCGACAATGGACGAGATGCGCATCGACCTGCACGCCCACTCCACCGCTTCCGACGGCACCGACACGCCGGCCGGTCTCGTCGCCGCGGCGGCGAGAGCCGGGCTCGACGTCGTCGCCATCACCGACCACGACACCACCGCGGGCTGGTCGCCCGCCACCGAGGCCATCCCTCCCGGGCTGACCCTCGTGCCCGGCGCCGAGCTCTCCACGGTGTCGATCGACCCCGAAACCGGCCGCCAGATCAGCGTCCACCTGCTCGCCTACCTCTTCGACCCGACGTCGGAGCCGGTCGTCACCGAGCAGACCCGGCTGCGCGTCGAGCGCCGCACGCGGCTGCGCCGGATGGCCGAGCGGATGGCCGCCGACGGCCTGCCGATCGACGCCGACGAGATCTTCGGCCTGCTGCCCGAGGACTCCCCGCCGGGACGCCCGCACCTGGCGCAGGCGCTGGTCCGCGCCGGGCTGGTCAAGTCCGTCGACGAGGCGTTCGCCGACTACCTCAGCCCGCGTCGCGGCTACTACGTCGCCCGCCGCGACACCCCGGTCGAGGAAGCCATCGACATGATCAGCGCGGCCGGCGGCGTAACGGTCATCGCGCACCCCTTCGCTTTCAGCCGCGGCGCCACGATCAGCGAGGACACCCTCGCCGGTCTGGCCGCGCACGGGCTCACCGGCGTCGAAGCCGACCACCCGAACCACGACGCGCCGACGCGGGCCCGCACCCGCGCGCTGGCCGGCGAGCTCGGCCTGCTCGTCACCGGGTCGAGCGATTACCACGGCACGAACAAGACGATCGCGCTCGGCGAGTGCACCACCGACCCCGGGCAGCTCGAAGAACTCGTTTCGCGGGCGACGGGGTTCCAGGTCGTGAAGGGCTGACATGGCCATCGCCGACTTCTTCGACGCGAAGCTCTTCATGAGCGCGACGATCACCCTCGTCGTCATCATGGACCCGCCCGGCACCGTGCCGGTGTTCCTCAGCCTGGTCGGCCGCAAGCCGGTGGCGACGCGGGCGCGCGCCGCACGGCAGGCCGTCCTGGTGTCGCTGCTGGTCATCAGCCTGTTCGCGGTCGCCGGCCAGGCGATCCTCGCCTACCTCGGCATCGGCATCCCGGCGCTGCAGGGCGCCGGCGGCCTGCTGCTCCTGCTCATCGCGTTGCAGCTGCTCACCGGCAGCGGCCACGAGCCCGAGGCGGCCGCGGAGGACGTCAACGTCGCGCTCGTCCCGCTCGGCACGCCGCTGCTGGCCGGGCCCGGCGCGATCGCCGCGACCATCGTGTTCGTCCGCCAGGCCGACGGCCACGTCGGCGCGTACATCGCGCTGGCGCTGGCGATCGTCATGACGCACTTCGTGATCTACATCTGCATGCGCTACTCCGGCGTCGTCATCCGGCTGATCAAGGAAAGCGGCATCACGCTGCTGGCCAAGGTGGCCGGCCTGCTGCTCGCGGCCATCGCCGTCGAGCTCGTCGCGAACTCCGTGCGCGGCTTCATCGCCGGCGGCAACTGACCCCGCCTTTCGGGTTGTCCTGCCGGACAGGAACCGGCGGGTTCGTTGACATCGTTGGCACCCCTCGCGCAGCCTGAACCTCAGCTCAGCGGTTGAAACGATTCAAACGCCTTGCGGAGGCCTCGATGAAGTGGCTCAGAGCAGTCCTGCCGGTCACGGTCCTGGTGGCGAGCGGCGTGGTGGCCGCGCCCGCCGGCGCCGCGCCGAGCTGGCAGAAGTACGTCGTCGCGCCGTCGACCCGGGACGTCCGGCCGGTGCGGGTGCTGTCCACGACCGGTGACGTCACGAACCCGGACGGCCTGCTCGGGAAGGGCGTCGCGACGTTCAAGCGGCAGGCACCGCCGCCGAAGCCGGCCTGGCCCGCGGGGACCACCGCGGCCGCATCGTCGTTCCACGCGCCGAACAACGGCGGGAACGGCCAGCCGCGGACCTACGACCCCGGCAACGCCGTCGACGGCAACACCGAGACGTTCTGGAACGACGACACGATCGGCGCCTACCCCGACGTCCTGACCATCACCTCGGCCGCGCCGGTCACGCTGCCCGGCGTCACGCTGCTGTCCAGTGTGGACGGTGTGCCGCAGGACTACACCGTCGAGGTGCTGGACGCGGGCGCGTGGCGCGTCGCGGCTTCGGTCAGCGGCAACACGGCCGTGCAGCGCGCGGTCGCGTTCGACCGGCCGGTCACGACCACGCAGGTCCGGATCACCGTCACGAAGGACCAGAGCACGCCGTCCGGCGAGTTCAGCCGCGTCACCGAGGTCTGGCCCGGCCTGGTCGCCGACCCGCCGGTGCCGGTCGCGGTGGTGGACTTCGGCAAGGTCGTCGCCGGCTACCCGAAGATCTCCTTCGCGGGCGCGTCGGCGAACCACCCCGGCGTCCGGTTGTCGTTCTCGGAAACCCAGCAGTACCTGGGCGAACGCTCCGACTTCACCCGCTCGGACTTCTCCGGCGGGCCGGGCAGCGACCAGTACGCCGTGCCGGCGACGCCGACGGTCTGGCGGGACGCGAAAGGGTGTCAGAGCGGGACGCAGGTGTGCGCGGACGGCCTGCACGGCTTCCGCTACCTGCGGATCAGCCTCGACGCGCTGGCGTCGGACGCGCCGCTCGCCCAGCCCTCCGGCGAGGTGCGGATCAACGGCGTCTCGCTCGACTTCACGCCGTTCCTCGGCACGCCGGACACCTACCGCGGCTGGTTCGAGTCTTCGGACGCCGACCTGAACCGCTACTGGTACGCGGCCTCGTACACCAACGAGCTGGGCATGGACACGTTCCGCGAGTCCGATGTGGACCCACGCGGCGCGTTCTCGCCGTCGCTGGCCGGGAAACTGGTGCTGCACGACGGCGCGAAGCGCGACCGGGACCCGTACGTCGGCGACGTCGCCGTGTCCGGGCTGACCGAGTACCTGACGCACCAGGACGGCACGGCGGCGAAGAACGTCCTCGCCGACCTCGCCGACCACCAGCGGGCCGACGGCTGGATCCCGCCCGCGTCGATCAACAACTACACGTTGCCGCTGTTCGACTATCCGCTCTGGTGGGTGACGTCGAGCTGGGACTACGTGCTCTACACGGGCGACACCGCGTACGCGGCTTCGTACTACTCGAACCTCGTGAAGACGCTCGACTCGTGGTACCCGTCGGTCACCGATTCGCGCGGGTTGCTCGCGAAGGGCCTTAACGGCACCGGCGGCTACGGCGACTACGCGTTCCTGCCGCGTACGGGCGAAGTGACGTACTACAACGCGTTGTACGTCCGGGCGCTTCAGGGCGCAGCGGGTCTCGCGCGGGCGACCGGGCATTCCGCGGACGCCGATCGGTGGCTCGCGCGTGCGTCCGGCGTGGCGTCGGCGGTGAACACCTACCTGTGGGATCCCGTGGCGGGGGCGTACCTCGACTCCGGGACGGGCGCGGTGCGCCACGGCCAGGACGGCAACAGCCAGGCCATTTTGGCTGGTATCGCGTCGCCTTCGCAGGCCACTGCGGCGCTGGCGCGGCTCGCGGCGGGCGCGTTGCCGTACGGGAACCCGTTCATGGACAACGACACTTTGGTTTCCGACGGCACGAAGCGCGTGTACGCGTTCACGTCGTTCCCCGAGCTGCAGGCGCGGTTCCGGAGCGGGCAGCCGGACTCGGCGATCGACCAGATCAAGCGGATGTACGGCTGGATGGCTTCGCACGACCCCGGGATCACGGCGTGGGAAGGCATCGGCGAGGGCGGTTCGCACTACGAGCAGGGGTACACGTCGGCGGCGCACGGCTGGTCGACGGGTGTGGTGCCGGCGTTGACCAACGAGCTTCTGGGCGTCTCGCCGGCTTCGCCGGGCTTCGCGACGTGGACCGTTGCGCCGCACCCGGGTTCGGTGGCTTGGGCACGCGGAGCGGTTCCGACGCCGAAGGGCGCGTTGTCGGCTTCGTGGTCTCAGCAGGGTTCGGTGTTCTCGCTGACGGTTTCCGCGCCGCGCGGGACGTCGGGGTCGCTGGTGGTGCCGTCGGGCCGGGTGGTGCTGCTGGACGGCAAGCCGGTGCGAAGCGGCTCGCTGGCGGTTTCCGGCGGGACGCACACGGTGCTGGTGGTGCGGTAGCCGCACTTTCCACGCGGGGTGGCCTCGCCCCGCGCGGAAAGTGTCGGTGGTGGTGCGTAGCGTGGCACCCGTGAAGGAGCAGATGGGGTTCGACTTCGGCGTCGCGCAACCGGTGCGGCTCACGAAGGTGTCGCCGGCGCGGCTGGCCACCTTCGACGACTGCCCGCGCCGGTACCGGCTCGCGTACCTCGAACGGCCTACCCCGCAGCGCACCGGGCCGTGGGCGCACAGCACGCTGGGCGCGGTGGTGCACAACGCGTTGCGGGCGCTGTTCGACCTGCCGGTGCTCAAGCGGGTGCCGCAGCGGGCGGTGGCGCTGGTGGCGGAGTTCTGGAAGGACGCGGGCTTCGAGAGCGAGGAGCAGGCGGCGCGCTACCGGGCGCGCGCGAAGGGGTGGGTGGCGGAGTACGTCGAGGACAACGACGTCACGCACGACCCGGTCGGGCTCGAGCGGTGGGTGTCGGCGCCGGTGAGCCCGTCGCCGGGGGAGAAGCCGTCGATGATCATCGAGGGCCGCGCGGACCGCATCGACGCGCGGGACGGGTCTTTGGTGATCGTCGACTACAAGACGGGCAAGCGGCCGCCGGACGAGTACGAAGCCCGGGCGTCCCAGGCACTGGCGCTGTACGCGGTGGCGGCGGCGCGGACGCTGCGGATGCCGTGCACGACGGTGGAGCTGCACCACCTCCCGACGGGCACGATCGCGGCGGCCGAGCACACGCCGGAGAGCCTGCAGCGGCACCTGCAACGCGCGGGTGAGACCGCCGCGGACCTGAGGCTGGCCACGGATACCCTGGACGCGGGCGGCGACGCGGACGTGCTGTTCCCGGCCCGCCCGGACCGCCGTTGCGCCTGGTGCGACTTCAGGCCGAGCTGCGCGGTGGGGCAGGAGGCCGCCCCGCAGGCGCAGCCCTGGGAGCTGCTCGCGCCTTGACAGGGGAGAGGAAGAGGTTGGCTTCACCGGACACCGACGAGTTGCAAACCGGAGCGGCTGGCAGGCCGGCCCGGGGGCAAAGTGCGGCTGGGGGGCAGCAGACCGAGCCGCTGGTAGCCGGGGGCGAGCCCGGCGCCGCCGGGCTCGAAGCGGCTGCGCCGCAGCAGACCGAGCCGCTGGCTACCGGCACCGAAGCGCCGGGGCGAGCGAAGTCGGCTGCTGCTGGTGGTGCTGAGGTCCAGCAGACCGAGCCGCTCGCCGCCGAGCCCGTCGCTGCCGAGGCTCAGACCATCCCTCAAGAACGCGTCGAACCCGAGCGGATCGAGCCCGCCGAGCCCGCCGATGCCGGCGAAGAGCCCTCCCGGCCCGCCAAGGAGTCCGGTCGCTGGTGGCGGGGGTTCACCGGCTCACTCGCCGCCGGTCTCACCGTTCTCGCCGTCGGTGTCCTCGTCGTCGCCGGTATCGATCTCTACACCGGTGCTCCCGGGCCCGGGGCTGTTCTCCTGATCGGGCACCCCGTGGCCGCCGCGCTTGCCCTGGTGGCCCAGCGCGTCGCCGATCGGCGCAATGGCGCTACCGCCGCCGGGGCCGGGCTGGCCGTTGTCCTCTTCGTCGTCTCGGCCCTGACCCTGTTCTGGCTTACTTGAGCGCCGAGAGGGTTCCGCCGCGCTCTTCCAGCAGCACCGGCCCCGCCGCGGCCAAGCGCACCACACCGGCGTAACCGCGGCGGTCCACCCCGACCGTCCGGATCGTCGACGCGTCGTTCTCGTTCAGCACCGCCAGCCCGCCCTTGATGGGCACCACCAGCTGCGAAGCGAACAGGATCCCCGGCCCCGAAGCGCTGCTCAACGTCCACCGCGGCGACAAGTCGTCACGCGACAGCGCCACCACCTTCGACCCGCTGAACCAATACACGTTCTGCGTCGTCTGGGTCGTCGCCTCGACACCCGCCGGCGGGTCCTGCGCCAGGTCCGAAGCCGGCACGTCCAGCGGGTACGCCGCGCGCTGGGAACCGTCGCCGTTGTAGACCACCATGAGCTTCTGGTCCGGCAACACCACCGCCGTCAGGTCGCCCGACATCGCGATCACCCGCGCGCGCTTGCCCGCCAGGACCGAACTGAACGCCACCTGGGGCTCGTCGTCCTTCTCCGGCGCCGCCTTGTAGACCGTCAGGCGGTCGGCCGGGTCGCCCGGGCAGCGCTCGATCACGCCCACCTTGCCCGACGCCGCCGCGACCGTGCCGTACGTGCAGCCCGTGCGCGGCTGCTTGCCCGCGTTGACCAGCGCCGGGACCTGGCCGTACTCGGCGCTCTGCACCAGGTCGTCGCGCCACGTCGTCAGGAGCTTCTTGCCCGTCGCCGTCACGTGCGAGCCGTCGCCGACCAGCTGCGTGCCCAGCTCCGCGTTGCCGTTGCGCTGTGCCGTGATCCGGCCCGTGCCCGGGTCCAGCTGCGTGACTTCGCTGCACCCCTCGGACTTCGAGAAGACGGCGTTCAGCCGTCCCCACGTCTCGTTCAGCGTGCACAGCGGCAGGTCACGCGTGTAGTGCCAGCGGATCTGGCCGGTCAGCGGGTCGCGCGCGGCGACCTCGCCGCCGTCCGCCGTCGCCACGGTGTCGGCGGCCACCACCGGGACCGGCGTCGCGCCGCTGCGGGCGCTCCAGATCTCGGTCAGCGAGCCGGGGACCTTGTCCGGCGCCGCCGGCAACGGCGGGGGCGGCGTCGCCTCGGTCCGGTCGGTGGCCGCGCTGTCGCTCGTCACGCCGATGACCAGCGCGACGGCGACCACGGCGACCGCGATCAACGCCGCGAGCACCCGGTCCCGCCCGCGGTTCCACGGCGATCGCCGCGCCTTGACCCGCGGAGCAGGCGGGGCGGGAGGAGGGGTCGGAGCGACGTCCTCCAGGACGTCCTCGGAGCCGTACTCGGGGGCCGGTTCCTCCGCGGGCGTGACTTCTTCAGGCGCGCTTTCGGGCGCCTTCTCGTCTTCGCTCACTTACCCGACCCCCGTGCGTAGGCCTCAGTCTGCCGACGCAGGTGTATCAGACGTCGCGGCGGGACGGCGACGGCGGCGCCGCCGAGCGGGCCGCTCGGCGTTCTCGCCGGCTTCCTTCTCGACCGCGGGACCGGTCGTCTCCGGCGCGGTGCCGCGGGTGCGGCGACGCGACCGGGTGCGTCCCTCCGAAGCGGGCGCGTCCTCCGAAGAAGGCGCGGCGGCGGCGTTGTCCGCGGCCTCGATCGCCTCGGCCGACCGCGAACCACCGCGGGTCCGCTTGCGCGGGGTGCGGTTGCGCTTGCGCGGCGCGTCTTCCGACGCCGTGTCCTCGGTCTTGCCCCGGCCACGCGGGCCGCGGCGCTTGCCGCCCAGGTCCTCTTCCACCTCGGCGCCCAGGCCGGCGCGGGTGCGCTTGCCCAGCGGCAGCCGGCCGGTCGTGCCCTCGGGGATGCCCAGGTCGGCGTACAGGTGCGGGGACGACGAGTACGTCTCCACCGGCTCCGGCTTGTCGAGGCCCAGGGTGTCCGAGATCAGCTTCCAGCGCGGCTCTTCGTCCCAGTCGACGAGGGTGACGGCGACGCCGGTCCGGCCCGCGCGGCCGGTGCGGCCGATGCGGTGGACGTAGGTCTTCTCGTCGTCCGGGCACTGGTAGTTGATGACGTGCGTGACGTCGTCGATGTCGATGCCGCGGGCGGCGACGTCGGTCGCGACCAGCACGTCGACCTTGCCGGAGCGGAACGCGCGCAGCGCCTGCTCGCGGGCGCCCTGGCCCAGGTCACCGTGCACGGCGGCGGCCGCGAAGCCGCGCTCGACCAGGTCGTCGGCCACCTTCTGCGCGGTGCGCTTGGTGCGGCTGAAGATCATCGTCAGGCCGCGGTCCTTCGCCTGCAGGACGCGGGCGATCACCTCGGGCTTGTCCATCGAGTGCGCCCGGTAGACGAACTGGGTGGTGCGCTCGTGGATCGCGCTCGCGTCGTTCTCTTCGGCGCGGATGTGCGTCGGCTGGCGCAGGAACGTGCGGGCCAGCGTGATGATCGGGCCGGGCATGGTCGCCGAGAACAGCATGGTCTGCCGCTCGTCCGGCACCATCCGCAGGATGCGCTCGATGTCGGGCAGGAAGCCCAGGTCGAGCATCTCGTCGGCCTCGTCCAGCACGAGGCCGCGGACCTTGCCCAGCACGAGGTGCTGCTGCTCGGCCAGGTCGAGCAGGCGGCCCGGGGTGCCGATCACGACGTCGATGCCCTTGCGCAGGGCTTCGATCTGCGGCTCGTACGGGCGGCCGCCGTAGATGGCCAGGGTGCGGATGCCGAGGTGCTTGCCGGCGCCCTTGAGGTCGTTCGCGACCTGGATGCACAGCTCGCGGGTCGGGACCACGACGAGCACCTGCGGGGTGCCGTCGCCGGGGACCTGCACGCGGTGCAGCAGCGGGACGCCGAAGCCCAGGGTCTTGCCCATGCCGGTGCGGGCCTGGCCGATGAGGTCGTCGCCGGCCATCGCGAGCGGCAGCGTGAGCGCCTGGATCGCGAAGGTCCGTTCGATGCCGGCCTCGCCGAGGGCCTTGACGATCTCCGGCTTGACGCCGAAGGACGCGAAGGTCGGGGCCTCGGGCTCGACCTCGACGCCCGCCTGCAGCGGGTGCGAGGTGTCGAGCGCGGCCGGGCCGGTCTCGCTGTGTTCCAGCGCGACGGCGGGGGTCTGTTCGGTTGTGGGAATTTCTGCGGTCAGGGTGATCGCCTCTCTCGTGACCAGCGCGCACAGCCGTGGGTCCGCTCGACACTCGACCGGGAGTAAACCCTGGTCCCTGGCGCTGAACTGGAGCGCGGAACCGGTCCGTCCCGGGAATGCCGGAAGAGGCGTGCACGCACATTGCAGTACGTCGGCAAGCCGCGTGACCTGCCTGTTCCCGACGCCGGTATGGCGTACGGAAGCTTCTATACCATTCGCAGTGTACCTGGTCAGCAGTTTTTCGACACTACCCGGCGCGCCGGAACCAGTGGGATCGGTCTCGTCGCGGCACGCCCGGGTGCTTCGGCGATACCCTGCCCCCGTGACCGAGCCGAAAGAGATCTCAGAGGGCGTAGTCGACCTTCTGGGTGTGATCGCCTACCTCGAACTGTCCGCGTTCGACCGGATGGCCGAAGACGCGCGCAGCGCCCCGACCCTGGCCGGGCGGGCGGCGCTGGCGCGGATGGCGGCCGCGGAGATCGGTCACTACGGCCTGCTGGCCGACCACCTGGCCGCGCACGACGTCAAGATCGAAGACGCGATGACGCCGTTCGTGGCCCAGGTCGACGCCTGGCACGCGTCGACGCCGCCGAAGTCGTGGCTCGAGTCGCTGGTCAAGGCCTACGTCGGCGACGGGCTGGCCGCCGACCTCTACCGCGAGATCGCCAGCTGGCTCGACCCCGAGACGAAGGACCTCGTGCTCACCGTGCTCGCCGACACCGGCCACTCCGCGTTCGCCGAACGCGAAGTCGCCGCCGGCATCGAAGCCGACCCCAAGACCCGTGACAAGCTCGCGCTGTGGGGGCGCCGCCTGCTCGGCGAGGCGCTCACCCAGGCCCAGTACGTCGTCGCCGAGCGCGACGGGCTGGCCGAGCTGATCATCGGCGGTTCGGGTGACCTCTCCGGAATTGCGGCACTGTTCCGGCGGTTGCAACAGGGGCACACGAAGCGCATGCAGGCGCTCGGCCTGGGCTGATCGGCGATGGAGTACCCGGAAGTGACGACGCGGTCAGGCGCGGACATGCGCCACCGGAACGAGCCGGTTCGGTTAGCCTTGGCCGGCACATCCCTTACGAATTTCCAGCGGAGGTCCCACGTGGAGGTCAAGATCGGCATCAAGGACACGCCGCGCGAGCTGGTGGTGTCCAGTGGCCAGTCTCCCGAAGAGGTGGAGAAGCTGGTCGCCGAGGCCCTGACGGCCGGTGACGGGCTCTTCCGCATCAACGACGAGAAGGGGCGCAAGTACATCGTCCCGTCCGACCGCATCGCGTACGTCGAGATCGCTCCGTCCGACGTCCGCAAGGTCGGCTTCGGCGTCGGCGACTGACCCACAGCCAAAAGCCGTGAAGGCCGCCCCGGGACGTCCCGGGGCGGCCTTCACGGACTTTCAGGCGTTGAGTTCTTCCAGCGTCGTCGGCACGTGGAACGGCGGGGTGCTCGTGCCCATGATCCGGTAGCGGCCCCACGGGTCCGGGTCGGACAGTTCCCCGGTGGCCGAATGCGCGCCCGCCTGGATCGTGACCGGCTTCTTCTTGCCGCCGGCCAGCTCGGTCAGCTCCTCGTTCACCGCCACCCGGCCGTACCAGCGGTAGAACCCGTCGATCGGCTGGAAGTAGCCGCGCAGCTCGACCGTCACCGGCAGCGAAACGCCGTCGACCACCAGTGTCGCCTCGCCGCTGTAGCCGTCTTCGTCGTGCTCGCTCATGACGTCTCCTTCGCCGAATCCGGCTCCGAGCGGCCCAGCTGGACCACCTTGTTGGCTTCCAGGGGCAGGTTCGGGTCGATGACCACGCCGTTCTGGCGGGTCAGCCCGTCGATCGCCGCCCAGATGATCTGCGTCAGGTACTCGACCACCGCGTCGCGGCCCATCGAACGGCGGTCCAGCCACCACTCGCCGGTGTTCTGGACCATGCCGACGATGCCGTGCGCCCAGGGCTCGGCCGCGCCGGAGTCCATGTTGAACATCCGCATGTAGTCGCCGAGCAGCGCCGTCAGCGCCGTCGCGATCAGTTCCTTGTCCTCGGCCACGACGTCCGACGACACCGGCTTCTCCGGCCGCCCGTGCGCCAGCAGCCGGTACAGGTTCGGGTGCTCCTCGATCACCGTGAAGAACGCGTCGAGCGCCATCCGGATCCGGGGGACCGGTGCGAGTTCGGCGTTGATCGCCGGGATCAGCCGCTCGAACAGGATTTCCGTGCCGCGCTGGCCGAGGGCCACATACAGGTCGGCCTTGTCGTCGAAGTGCCGGTACAGCACCGGTTTCGTGACGCCGGCCTCCGCGGCGACGTCCTCCATGCCGAGGTCCGGGCCGTGCGCGTCGAGCGCCCGCAGCGCGGCCTCGACGAACTCCTTGCGCCGCGCGATCCGGTGCTTGCGCCAGCGGTCGCGGCGGGCGTCGCCGGTCGCCTCCTCGTCACGCGACGAAGACCTGGGCTGCTTTCCGGAGCGCTTGACACGTTCGATCACGGGGCTCATGCTACGCACAGGTAACTGTTACCTCAAGTTACACATTGCGGAAGGGGTGTCGGCAATGACGCGGACGCTGAAGGAACCGGATCGCGAAAAGACCGCGGACCGCCTGCTGAAGTCGTCGGCGAACAAGTTCTACGACCCCGACGTCGACATCGACTGGACGGCGCCGCTGGTCGAGGGCAAGCGCTTCATCCTGGACGAGCGCTCCTCGCTGTACGGCACCGAGCTCTGGGAGAAGCTGACCCCCGAGCAGCGCATCGAGCTGGGCAAGCACGAGGTCGCGAGCGTCGCGACGACCGGGCTGTGGTTCGAGATCCTCCTGATGCAGATGCTGCTCAAGGAGGTCTACGAAGAGGACCCGACGTCCGCGCACGCCCAGTTCGCGCTCACCGAGATCGCCGACGAGTGCCGGCACTCGACGATGTTCGCGCGGATGGCGTCGCGGATCGGCTGCCCGGCCTACGGCCCGGTGCCGTGGCTGCGCAAGCTGGCGAAGCTGATGCCGTCGATCTCCTACGGCCCGGCGCGCTACGGCGCGATCCTGGTCGCCGAGGAGGTCCTCGACCGGCTGCAGCGCGAGCAGATGAACGACGAAGGCGTCCAGCCGCTGGTGCGGATGGTCAACCGGATCCACGTCCTCGAAGAGGCCCGGCACGTCACCTTCGCCCGCGAAGAGGTCACGCGCGGGATGGCGAAGCTGTCGAAGGCCGAGATCGCCTACCAGCAGTTCATCATCGCGCTCATCTCGTACTTCGTGACGCGGGCGTTCATCAACCCGAACGTCTACAAGGCGGTCGGCATCCGGCCGCGCGACGGCGTCGAAGCCGCCCTGAACAACCCGCACTGGCAGGGGACGATCGCGTGGGCCGGGGAGAAGATCATGCCGTTCCTCGAGGAGTCCGGCCTGGTCGGGCTGCCCGGGAAGTACTTCTGGCGCAAGTCGTTCCTGCTCCCGGCGGGCCGATGACCACCGCGTCGCGGCTGCGCGACCCCTCGATCGAGCACCGGTTCGTCACCAGCGACGGCGCTGCGCTGCACGTCTCGCAGTCCGGGCCGGCCGACTCGGCCGTGACGCTGGTCCTGGTGCACGGCTGGACGCAGGACCACCGCACGTGGGACTTCGTGCTGCCGCACCTCGACCCCGGCGTGCGCGTGCTCCGCTACGACCTGCGCGGCCACGGCGGCTCGGCGCACGCCCGGCCCGGCGGCGCCACGATCGCCCGCCTGGCCGACGACCTCGCCGAGCTGATCGCTTCGCGGGTGCCGGCCGGGCCGGTGGTGCTGGCCGGGCACTCGATGGGCGGCATGACGCTGATGGTGCTCGCCGAACGGCACCCGCGGCTGGTCGAGGAGCGGCTGGCCGGGGCGGCGTTCGTCGCGACGTCGTCGGGGGACATGGACAAGCTGACGCTCGGCTTCCCGGGCCTGGTCGGCCGGGGCGTGACGCGCTTCGAGCCGCGGGTGGCGAAGCTGCTGGCCGGGCTGAAGTCGGACACGCTGCGGCTGCGGCCGGGGATGGTCCGCTCGGGCGCGCGACGGCTGGTGTTCGGGCTCCGCCCCGGGCGCGAGCAGGTGGACAGCGTCGTCGAGCAGCTGCTGGCGGCGCACCCGGCGAGCGCGGGCATGTTCCTGGACGCGATCGCGTCCCACCGCGGCGTGGGCGGGCTCGGCGCGCTGTGCGACGTCCCGTCGGTGGTGCTGGCGGGGGAGAAGGACCGGCTGTGCCCGCTGGCCCACGCGAAGGTGATCGCGGACGAGCTGCCGCACGCGGAGTTCGTCCGGTTCCCGGGCGCGGGTCACATGCTCCCGCAGGAACGCCCGTACGAAGTGGCCCGCCGGATCTCCGCGCTGGTCCGGACCGCGGCCCGCTGACCGGTCAGGCGTCCTTGAGCGGGAAGCCACCGCCGATGCCGCGCCAGGCCAGGTTGGCCGTCAGCGCCACCGCTTCCTCCTGGCTCATCGACTGGTGGTGCTGGAGCCAGAACCGGGCGCTGACCTGGCTCATGCCGACCAGCCCCACGGCCAGCAGCCGTGCCTTGTCCTCGTCGAGGCCCGCGTCCGCCGTGATCGTCTCGGTGATCGCGTCCACGCTCGCCGACGTCGCCCGGTCGACCGCTTCCTGGACCGCCGGCTCGCCGCGCAGGTCGGACTCGAACACCATCCGGAACGCGCCCGCGTCCTCGCTGACGAAGTCGAAGAACGCGCCGACCGTCGCCGGGACGCGCTGGCGGTTCTCCGTCGTCGAGTCCAGCGCCGTCTGCACGCGCTTCACCAGCTCGTCGACGTGGCTCTCCAGCAGCGCGATGTACAGGTCGAGCTTGCCGGGGAAGTGCTGGTAGAGCACCGGCTTGCTGACACCGGCCACTTCGGCGATCTCGTCCATCGCGGCGGCGTGGTAGCCGTTCTCGGCGAAGACCCGCTGCGCCGCGGCGAGGAGCTGGGCCCGCCGTTCCGTCCGGGGCAGGCGCACCCCACGTTGCTGCAGCCGCGTCATCTCCGTCATGCCCGTCCTCCCGTCATCGCTTCTTCGACGGGCGGGGTCGCCACCGCGTGAAGTCGACCTGAAGATTACTCGCCGGTATGTATGCCTTGCCACGGGTCGGGCATCCTGAATCCGTGAACACCGCCGCGACCACGCGGGCGCCGCTGACGCACGTGCCCCTTTCGACCAGGGAATTGCCGTCCCTCGAGCCGTTGAAACCGCCGTGGCCCGGGACCTTCGAAGAGGTCGGGACCGCCCGGCTCCACGTCCGCCGCACGCCGGGCCCGGACGGCGTGCCCGCCGTCTACGTGCACGGCCTCGGCGGCTCGTCGACGAACTGGACCGACCTGGCCGCGCTGCTCGCGCCGGTCGCCGGCGGCACCGCGCCCGACCTGCCCGGCTTCGGCTACTCCGAGCCCGAAAAGGGCTTCGACTTCAGTCTCCAGGCCCACGCCGAGGTCGTGGCGCGGCACATCGAAACCGGGTTTTCGGGGGTCCGGGTGGCGGAGCCCCCGGCTCGGGGCGGAGCCCCGGCTGTCGCTGCCGGCGCGCCGGTCCACCTGCTCGGCAACTCGATGGGCGGCGCCATCGCGCTGCTCATCGCCGAGCGCCGTCCCGAGCTGGTCAAGACGCTGACGCTCATCTCGCCCGCCATGCCGGACCGCCGCCCCGACCCGCGGCGGCTGTCCGACCCGCGGATGGCGCTCGCGTACCTGCCGCTGGTCGGCGCGCGGGTGCGGGCCCAGCTGGCCGCCCTCGGCCCGCGGGAACGCGCCGCGCAGGTGATCAAGCTGTGCTTCGCCGACCCGTCCCGGTTCCCGGCCGAACGGCTCGACGAACTGGCCGAGGAGCACGGCGCCCGCGCCGGGCTCACCTGGGCCGCCCCGGCGATGGCGCGCAGCACCTTCGCGATCTTCCGGGCGTGGTCGACGCTCGGGAAGGCGTCGCTGTGGTCGGCCGCCCCGCGCGTCCAGGCGCCGACGCTGGTGGTCTGGGGACGCGAGGACCGGGTGATCTCCGTGCGGCGCGCCCTGCGCACGGCCCGCGTGATCCCGAAGGCCCGGCTGCTCGTCCTCCCGCGGACCGGGCACGTGGCCCAGATGGAGCGCCCGGTCGTCGTGGCGAAGGCCGTCCTCGGCATGTGGGAGCACGTCGAAGCCGGGACTTGGTAGTCCGATCGGGTGACAACAAATCACCGGGTGGACCGCCAGTCGCCGATAACGGTTCGGTGGCGCTGTGGCACCCTGGTGCGGTGGATCGGGTGAAGCAGGACGCGCGAGGCGACGATCGGCGGGCTCCCCACCGCGCGTCGACCCGCCGCGCGACCGGCAGCCCGGAGCCCGGGGACGCCCCGCGGACCGGGCAGTACCGCCCGGCCAAGCCGGCCGCCCAGCGCGTCGGCGAGGACCGCTACCGCCCCGGCGGACGCCGGACGAGCGCCGAGCCGCTGAGCGCGTCGTGGAAGCCACGCGTCGAGGCCTCGCGCGAGAAGGCCGCGCCGCCGCAGAAGACGGGGATCGCGAAACTCACCGGGACCTACGGCTGGCGCGTCTACGCGCTGCCGATCCTCGTCGTGCTGACCGTGCTCGTCGTGGTCAACACGGCGAACAGCCCGGCCCAGCCGATCGCCGAACAGGGCGCCACGCCCGGCGTCGAGTCGGCGGGCGGCGACGCGGCGGGCGGCGCCATCGACGGCAACGGCGAGCAGGCGATCCCGGAGAACCCGGCCACCCCGGTCAAGCTCGACGTCCCGACCGCCGAGCTGCCCAACGGCAGCCCGTTCACGCAGGCGGGCACCGGCCAGTGGCACGTCGTGCCGGGCACCGGCCCGAAGATCGGCACCGGCAAGCTCTACACCTACACCGTCGAGGTCGAGAACGGGATCGACCCGGCGAGCTACGCGGGCGACGACGCGTTCGCGGCCGCGGTCCAGGGCACGCTGTCGGATCCCAAGAGCTGGACGTGGGACGGCAAGATCGCGCTGCAGCGCGTCGACGGCAGCTTCCCGAACCCGTCGTTCAAGGTGAGCCTCACCACGCCCGAGACCACGCACCGCGCCGACGCCTGCGGGTTCCAGATCACCTTCGAGGCGTCCTGCTACCGCAAGAGCCTCGGGCGCGTGCTGATCAACCTGGCCCGCTGGGTGCGCGGCGCGAAGGCGTTCGGCGCCGACATGACCGGGTACCGGCAGTACGCCATCAACCACGAGGTCGGGCACGCCCTCGGCAACCAGCACGTCGGCTGCGGCGGCAACGGCCAGCCCGCGCCGGTGATGATGCAGCAGTCGTTCGGCGTCTCCGACGACTACGTGTCGATGCTCAACGACATCCCCGGCGGCGACAAGGGCAAGGTGGCCAAGGACGGCCGCGTCTGCGTCCCCAACGCCTGGCCGAACCCCACGCCGAAGCAGTAGCGCGTCCCACCATCCGGACGCGGGAAGGCATATTTGCCCCCGCGCGTTGTGCATAGTGGGATGGACGCGATCCGCGCGAGATGGAGGACCCGATGTCAGCACTGCCGCCGCTCGTCGAGCCGGCTGCCGAGCTCACCAAGGAAGAGGTGGCCCGGTACAGCCGTCACCTGATCATCCCCGACGTCGGGGTGACTGGGCAGAAGCGGCTGAAGAACGCGAAGGTCCTGGTCATCGGCGCCGGCGGCCTCGGCAGCCCCGCGCTGCTGTACCTGGCCGCGGCCGGCGTCGGCACGCTCGGCATCGTCGACTTCGACGTCGTGGACGAGTCGAACCTGCAGCGCCAGGTCATCCACGGCCAGTCCGACGTCGGCAAGCTCAAGGCCGCGTCCGCGCAGGAGTCGATCGCCGAGATCAACCCGCTGGTCAAGGTGCACCTGCACACCGACCGGCTGGACTCGTCGAACGCGCTCGAGATCTTCGAGCAGTACGACCTGATCGTCGACGGCACCGACAACTTCGCGACGCGCTACCTGGTCAACGACGCCGCGGTGCTGCTGGGCAAGCCGTACGTCTGGGGCTCGATCTTCCGGTTCGAGGGCCAGGTCAGCGTCTTCTGGGAAGACGCGCCGAACGGCAAGGGCCTCAACTACCGCGACCTCTACCCGGAGCCGCCGCCCCCGGGCATGGTCCCCTCCTGCGCCGAGGGTGGCGTGCTGGGCGTGCTCTGCGCGTCCATCGGCTCGATCATGGTGACCGAGGCGATCAAGCTCATCACCGGCATCGGCGAGCCGCTGCTCGGCCGCCTGATCAGCTACGACGCGCTGGAGATGAAGTACCGCGAGGTCAAGATCCGCAAGGACCCCGAGACCCCGAAGATCACCGAGCTGATCGACTACGAGGCGTTCTGCGGCGTGGTTTCCGATGAGGCCGCCTCGGCCGCGTCGGGCAGCACCATCACGCCCGCCGAGCTCAAGGCCAAGTTCGACAGCGGCGAGAACTTCGCCCTGATCGACGTCCGCGAGCCGCACGAGTACGAGATCGTCAACATCAAGGGCGCGACGCTGATCCCGAAGGACCGCATCCTCTCGGGCGAGGCGCTGGCGGAGCTGCCGCAGGACAAGCCGATCGTCCTGCACTGCAAGTCCGGCGCGCGGTCGGCGGAGGCCCTCGCGGCCCTGCACGCGGCCGGCTTCAAGGACGCGACGCACCTCGGTGGCGGCGTGCTGGCCTGGGCCAAGCAGATCGACCCGAGCCTGCCGACCTACTGACAGTGGTTCCCCGTGAAGGCCGCCTCCGGAGTCGGAGGCGGCCTTCACGGCGTTTCGGCCGAGTCGTAAAACACTCCGTGACCAGCGCGTCTTCTCGTTCGTGGACCGCGTGGCCGGGTACCGTCGGCAGTTGTGCGGACAACCCTCGAACGTCCTCCCGCGCACGTCTGCGCGGCCTTCGGCGGCCTCGCCGACGGCAGCGAGCCGATGCCGGGCTCGACGGCGTGGCGCTGCGGCGACCTCGTGTTCAAGCCGGTCACCGACAAGGCCAAGACGCTGTGGACGGCCCGCGCGCTCGACTACATCCACGAGCCGGGCCTGCGGGTCGCGAAGCCGGTCCGCTCCAGCGACGGCCGCTGGATCGTCGGCGGCTGGACGGCGTCCCGGTTCGTGACGGGCGCGCCCGAGCACCAGGGTGACGCGTCGGTGCTGGCGGCGGTGAAGCTGCACCGCGCCACCCTCGGCCTGCCCCGGCCGGACTTCATCGCGGGCCGTCGCGACATCGACGCGATCGCGGACCGGGTGGCGTGGGAGGAGCTCGAGGTCCCGCTGGAGGAGACGAAGGGCGGCCGCTGGTTCGAGGTCCTCGCCGGTGCCCGCCGCCCGATCAAGCTGCCGCTGCAGGTGGCCCACGGCGAGCTGCTGGCGGGGTTGCTGTTCGACGGCGACGCGGCCCCGGGGGTCGTGGACTTCGTCCCGTACTACCGGCCGGGCGAGTACGGCGCGGCGATCGTGGCGGTGGACGCGCTGGCGTGGGGCGGAGCTTCGCGGGAGCTGCTCGAGCGGTGGTCACACCTGCCGGAGTGGCCGCAGCTGCTGCTGCGGGCGGTGTTGTTCCGGTTGGCGTCGAACGCGCTGAACCCGAGGTCGACGCAGGCGTCGCTGGACGGGCTGCGAGTCGCGGCCCGGGAAGTCAGCGGGGTTCTGTAACGCCGGTCACGCACCTCACCGCCGTGGCCCCGTGAGTCCCGCCGCAATGTCAACTGCCTGAAACATTCGGTCGAATCCGGTTAACACGGCCTCCTTAGCGTCAGGGCAATCCCCGAACCGCCGAGGAGGTGCCCGTGCCGCAGGTCGACACCCACTGCCCGTACTGCGCTCTGCAGTGCGGCATGACTCTCGACGGCTCCCGCGTCACGCCGCGGGACTTCCCCGTCAACGCCGGCGGCCTCTGCCAGAAGGGCTGGACCTCCGGCAGTCTGCTCACGAGCCCGAGGCGCCTGACCACCCCGATGATCCGCGTCGACGGCGCCCTCGAGCCCGTCAGCTGGGACTTCGCCCTCGACTTCGTCGCCCGCAAGCTGCGGGAAACGCAAGAGAAGCACGGCCCCGACGGCGTCGCGATCTTCGGCGGCGGGGGCCTCACCAACGAAAAGGCCTACCTGCTCGGCAAGTTCGCCCGCGTCGCGCTCGGCACCTCGCAGATCGACTACAACGGCCGCTTCTGCATGTCCTCGGCCGCCGCGGCCGGGACCAAGGCCTTCGGCGCCGACCGCGGGATGCCGTTCCCCGTCACCGACCTGAAGAACGCCGACGTCGTGCTGCTCGCCGGGGCGAACCCGGCCGAGACCATGCCGCCGTTCATCCAGCACCTGCGCGGGGCCGACCTGATCGTCGTCGACCCGCGGCGCACCCCCACCGCCGAGCTGGCGAGCCTGCACCTCGCGCCCGCGCCCGGCACGGACCTCGCGCTGGCACTGGGCATCCTGCACGCCGTCGTCGAAGGCGGCCACCTCAACCGGTCCTATGTGGACGCTCGGACGACCGGGTTCGAGGACGCGTGGCGGATCGTCGCGAGCTGGTGGCCCGAACGCGCCGAGCGCGTCACCGGGGTCTCGGCCGCGGACATGCGCCTCGCCGCCGCGAAGCTCGCCAACGCCCGCAACGGCTACATCCTGACCGCCCGCGGCACCGAGCAGCACGCCACCGGCACCGCGACCGTCGGCGGCTGGATCAACCTCGCCCTCTCGCTGGGCCTGCCCGGCCGCGAGGGCTCCGGCTACGGCTGCCTCACCGGCCAGGGCAACGGCCAGGGCGGCCGCGAGCACGGCCAGAAGGCCGACCAGCTGCCCGGCTACCGCAAGCTCGACGACCCCGCCGCGCGCGAGTACGTCGCCGGCGTCTGGGGCGTCGACCCGGACAGCCTGCCCGGCCCCGGCCGCTCGGCCAGCGAGCTGCTCGAAGCGCTCGGCCAGGAAGACGGCCCGAAGGCGCTGATGGTGTTCGGCAGCAACGTCGTCGTCTCGGCGCCGCGGTCGCAGCGCGTCCAGGATCGACTGTCCGAACTGGACTTCCTCGTCGTCGCCGACTTCGTGCTGTCGGAGACCGCGGCGCTGGCCGACGTCGTCCTCCCGGTCACCCAGTGGGCCGAGGAAGACGGCACGCTCACCAACCTCGAAGGCCGGGTCCTGCTGCGGCGCAGGGCGATCGACGCACCCCCGGGTGTCCGGTCCGACTTGGACGTCCTCAACGGACTCGCGCACCGGTTGGGGCAACCGGAAGACCGGTTCCCGACCGACGCCGAGACGGTGTTCGAGGAGCTGCGGATCGCGTCCAAGGGCGGGATCGCCGACTACTCCGGCGTCAGGTACGACCGGCTGCGTGCGGGCGAGGCCCTGCACTGGCCGGTGCCCGAGGACGACCACCCCGGTACTCCGCGCATGTTCCTCGAGTCGTTCGCGCATCCGGACGGCCGTGCGCGGTTCGTGCCGGTCGAGCACACCGGCCCGGCCGAGCTGCCCGACGACGAGTTCCCGTTGCAGGCCACCACCGGCCGCGTGCTGCAGCACTACCAGTCCGGCGCGCAGACGCGGTTGATCGGTGAACTCAACGACGTCGTCCCGGAGGTCTTCGTCGAGGTCCACCCGGACACCGCCAAGCGCGCCGGGCTCGAAGAAGGCGACCCCGCGCGGATCCGGTCCCGGCGCGGCGAAACGCTCGCGCGCGTCCGGTTCGTCCAGTCGCTTCGGCCCGACCTCGTCTTCCTGCCGTTCCACTTCCCGGGTGAGCAGCGCGCCAACCTGTTCACCAACCCGGCGCTCGACCCCGTGAGCCGGATGCCGGAGTTCAAGGTGTGTGCCGTGTCCCTGTCTACTGTGGATGGTGCCGCATGACCCCCCGTGAAGTCGTCGTCGTCGGTTACGGCATGGCCGGCGCCCGGCTCGCCGACGAGATCCGCCGCCGTGACCCGATCGCCGAACGCGTCCGCCTGACCGTCCTAGGCGCCGAGAAGCACGCCGCCTACAACCGCGTCCTCCTCTCGGCCGTCGTCGCCGGCGGGATGAGCGCCGAAAGCGTTCGCCTGCACGACGACGAGTGGGCCGCGCGCCACAACATCGACCTGCGGCTCGGGGTCGACGTCACCCGCATCGACCGAGAGAAGCGCTGCGTCGAACTCGGCGACGGAGCATGCGTGGACTACGACGCCCTTGTCCTCGCGACCGGCGCCAACCCGTGGATCCCGCCGGTCGAGGGCCTCGAAGCCGGGCCGGGCGTGGTCGCCTTCCGCAGCCTCGACGACTGCGCCAAGATCCTCGACGCCGCTCGCTTCGGAGCCCCGGTCGCCGTCCTCGGCGGCGGCCTGCTCGGCCTCGAAGCCGCCCGCGGGCTGGCCGGGCGCGGCAACCAGGTGACCGTCGTCCACCCGCTCGGGCACGTCATGGAACGCCAGCTCGACCCGGCCGCCGGGCACGTGCTGGCCCGGCAGCTCACCGACATGGGCGTGACGTTCAAGTTCGGCGCCACCGCCGCCCGCTACCTGCCCGGCGACGGCCTCAAGCTCGACGACGGCACCCTCGTCCCGGCCGACCTCGTCGTGGTCGCCGCCGGCGTCCGCGCCGAGACGGCCCTGGCCGTCGACGCCGGGCTCGACGTCGACATGGGGATCCTCGTCGACGACGTCCTCCGCACCAGCGACGGCCGCATCCACGCCCTCGGCGACTGCGCCCGCCACCCCGGGGCGCCGGCCGGGCTGATCCAGCCGGCGTGGGAGCAGGCCGCGGTCCTCGCCGACGTCCTGACCGGCACCAACGCGGCCGCCCGTTACCGCGGCACCACAGCCGTCACCCGGCTGAAGGCCCGCGGCATCGACCTCGCCGCACTCGGCGAGACGCAGCTCGACGCCGGCACCCCGGACGTCGAGGTGCTCACCTTCAACGACCCCACCGGTGGCCGGTACGGCAAGCTCGTCGTCCGCGAAAACCGCGTCACCGGGGCGATCCTGCTCGGCCTGCCCGACGCGGCCGCGTCGATCACCCAGTTCCACGACCGCGGCACGCAGCTGCCCGACGACCGCCTGGCGGTCCTGCTGGGCCGCGCGCTGCCCGGCGGCAGCGCCCCGGCGGCCAGCCCGGCCGACTTGCCCGCGGCCGCGGTGATCTGCCGCTGCAACAACGTCACCAAGGGCCGGCTGGTCGAGGCCTGGAAGGCCGGGGCCACCGACACCCCCGCACTGGCGCGGGCCACGCGAGCCACGACGGGCTGTGGCGGGTGCGCCGACGCCGTCGGCGGCATCGCCACCTGGCTCGCGGCGCAATGACCGACCCGACCCGCACTGAGGAGAACACCGTGGCACACCAAGGAAAGCACTGGATCGAGCACTGGGAGCCGGAGAACGAGGAGTTCTGGGAGGCGACCGGCAAGAAGATCGCGCGCCGGAACCTCTGGTTCTCCGTGCTGGCCGAGCACATCGGCTTCTCCGTCTGGACACTGTGGTCGGTCATCGTCCTGTTCATGGGCAAGGACTACGGCTTCTCCGCCGCCGACAAGTTCCTGCTCGTCTCGACGCCGACCTTGATCGGTGGCCTGATGCGGCTGCCCTACACCTTCGCCGTGGCGAAGTTCGGCGGTCGCAACTGGACGGTCGTGTCGGCCGTCCTGCTGCTGATCCCGACGGTCCTGGCCGCGGTCGTGCTGCACCCCGGCACGTCGCTCGGCACGTTCCTGCTGGTCGCGGCCCTCGGCGGCGTCGGCGGCGGCAACTTCGCGTCGTCGATGACGAACATCAACACCTTCTACCCCGAGAAGCACAAGGGCTGGGCGCTCGGCCTCAACGCCGGCGGCGGCAACCTCGGCGTCGCGGCCATCCAGCTGGTCGGGCTGCTGGTGATCGGCACCGCGGGCGCGACCGCGCCGCGGATCGTGCTCTACGTCTACATCCCGCTGATCGTCGTCGCCGCGGTTTGCGCGTACTTCTGCATGGACAACCTCGCCACCGTGAAGGGCGACACCAAGGCGATGCGCGAGGTCGTCAAGGACCCGCACACCTGGGTGATGTCGTTCCTCTACGTCGGCACGTTCGGCTCGTTCATCGGCTACAGCTTCGCGTTCGGCCTGGTGCTGCAGAACCAGTTCGGCCGCACCCCGCTGCAGGCGGCCGCGGTGACGTTCCTCGGCCCGCTGCTCGGCTCGCTCTCGAGGCCGGCGGGTGGCTGGCTGGCCGACCGGATCGGCGGCGGCAAGATCACCTTCTTCACCTTCGTCGGGATGGCGCTGGCCACGGTGGTGCTGATCCTCGCGTCGACGTCGAAGTCCCTCGCGCTGTTCACGATCGCCTTCATCGTGCTGTTCGTGCTCACCGGCGTCGGCAACGGCTCGACGTACAAGATGATCCCGGCGATCTTCCGCGCCAAGGCGAAGGTGGCGATCTCGAACGGCGCCGAGGAGGCGGCCGAGCTGCTCAAGGCGCGGCGGCTGTCCGGCGCGCTGATCGGCCTGGCCGGCGCGATCGGCGCCGAGGGTGGCCTGTTCATCAACCTCGCGTTCCGGCAGTCGTTCGCCGACACCAAGAGCGGGGTGCCCGCCTTCATCGGGTTCCTGGTCTTCTACGGGCTGTGCTTCGCCGTCACCTGGGCGGTCTACCTGCGCAAGCCCGCCGAACAGCCCACCACCGAGCGCGGTCTGGCGCTCGCGGGAGCGGAGGTCTGAGATGCCCACCCTGGTCGTCGCCGGACACGGCATGGTCGCCCACCGGCTCGTGGAGGCGGTGCGCGCGGAAGACCCTTCCGGGAACTGGCACATCGTCGTCCTGTCCGAGGAGCCGCGTCCGGCGTACGACCGGGTGGCGCTCACGTCCTACGTGGACACCTGGGACCCGGCTTCGCTGGCCCTGCCCGGTTCGGACTACGCGGGCGATTCCTTTGTGGATCTCCGGCTGGGAGAGCTGGCGGTTTCGGTCGACCGGCACGCGAAGACGGTCACCACGGCGTCCGGCGCCGTCGTTTCCTACGACGCGCTGGTGCTGGCCACCGGCTCGCGGCCGTTCGTGCCGCCGGTGCCGGGCCACGACCTGCCCGGCTGCTTCGTCTACCGGACCATCGAGGACCTCGACGCGATCCGCGCGGCGGCCGTCGTGAAGCCAGGCCGCGGCCGACGCTCGGCCGTCGTCATCGGCGGTGGCCTGCTCGGCCTGGAGGCCGCTAAGGCGTTGCGGGACATGGGACTTTCCCCGCACGTCGTCGAGATGGCGCCGCGGCTGATGCCGCTGCAGGTCGACGAGGGCGGCGGGTCGCTGCTGCGTCGGCTCATCACCAACCTGGACGTCACCGTCCACACGGGAACGTCGACCGACGCCATCGAGGCCGACGGCTCGCGGCTGCTGGCCAAGCTCGGCAACGGTACCGAGCTGGACGTCGACCTCGTCGTGTTCTCCGCCGGCGTCCGGCCGCGTGACGACCTCGCTCGTCAGTCCGGTTTGGACGTCGGCCCGCGTGGCGGTGTCCTCACGGACTCCTCCTGCCGCACCAGCGACCCGGCGGTGTACGCGATCGGCGAGTGCGCGGCGGTCGACGGCCGCGTCTACGGCATCGTGGCGCCGGGGTACGCGATGGCCGAGATCGTCGCGGCGCAGCTGACCGGCGGGTCCGGTGAGTTCCCGGAGCCGGACACGTCCACGAAGCTGAAGCTGATGGGCGTCGACGTGGCGTCCTTCGGGGACGCGCACGCGCGGTCGGAAGGCGCGCTGGAGGTCGCCGTCAACGACGCGGTCGCCGGGACGTACAAGAAGCTCGTCGTCACCGACGACGGCAAGACGCTGCTCGGCGGGGTGCTCGTCGGCGACGCGACCGAGTACAACACGTTGCGCGCGCTGGTCGGCCGTCCGCTGCCGGCCGAGCCGGGCGCGATCCTCGCCCCGGCGGGCGGGGGCGCCGCGGTCGGCGTCGACGCGCTGCCCGACGCGGCGCAGATCTGTTCGTGCAACGCGGTTTCCAAGGGCACGATCACCCGCGCGATCCACGAGGACGGCTGCGACTCCGTCCCCAAGCTCAAGGCGTGCACCCGCGCCGGCACCGCGTGCGGCTCGTGCGTCCCGCTGCTCGGCAAGCTGCTGAGCGCGGCCGGCGTCGAGCAGTCGAAGGCCGTGTGCGAGCACTTCCCGCAGTCGCGCGCGGAGCTGTTCGAGATCGTGCAGGCCACCCGGATCACGACGTTCAGCGAGCTGATCGGCCGCTACGGCTCGGGTAGCGGCTGCGCGATCTGCAAGCCCGCGGTGGCGTCCATCCTGGCCACCCTGGGCAACGGGCACGTCCTCGGCGGCGAGCAGATGACGTTGCAGGACACCAATGACCGGTACCTGGCCAACCTGCAGCGCAACGGCACGTACTCCGTCGTGCCGCGGATCCCGGGCGGCGAGATCACGCCGGACAAGCTGATCGTCATCGGCGAGGTGGCGCGCGACTTCGGGCTGTACACCAAGATCACCGGCGGCCAGCGCATCGACCTGTTCGGGGCCACTGTGGACCAGCTGCCGCTGATCTGGCGCCGGCTGGTGGACGCCGGGTTCGAGTCCGGGCACGCCTACGGCAAGGCGCTGCGGACGGTCAAGTCGTGCGTCGGGTCGACCTGGTGCCGCTACGGCGTTCAGGACAGCGTCGGGCTGGCGATCGAACTGGAGCTGCGCTACCGCGGCTTGCGGTCGCCGCACAAGCTCAAGTCGGCGGTCTCCGGCTGCGCGCGGGAGTGCGCGGAGGCGCGGAGCAAGGACTTCGGCATCATCGCGACGGAGAACGGCTGGAACCTCTACGTCGGCGGCAACGGCGGGACGACCCCGCGGCACGCCGAACTGCTCGTGTCCGATGTGGACACCGAGACGCTGATCCGGACCATCGACCGGTTCCTGATGTTCTACGTGCGCACCGCCGACCGGCTGCAGCGGACGGCGCCGTGGATCGAGGAGCTGGAGGGCGGTCTCGACCACCTGCGCGCGGTGATCGTCGACGACTCGCTCGGCATCTGCGAGGACCTCGACGCGGCGATGGCCAAGCACGTCGACAACTACGCCGACGAGTGGAAGGGCGTCCTGGAGGACCCGGAGAAGCTGGCCCGGTTCACCTCCTTCGTCAACGCACCGGGCACGCCCGACCCGGCGATCTCGTTCCGCTCGGAGCGGGACCAGAAAGTGCCCGTGATGCTGGGAGTCCCGCGCTTTTCGAACAGGGAGGTGCGCCGATGACTACGTCGATCGAACGGACCTGGACGGCGGTCTGCGCCGCCGAAGCCGTGCCCGAGTACGCCGGGGTCGCCGCGTTGCTCGACGGCGTGCAGGTGGCGATCTTCCACCTGCCGGGGGACCGCTGGCACGCACTGTCCAACTGGGACCCGTGCAGCGGCGCGGCGGTGCTGTCCCGCGGCATCGTCGGCGACGCGGGCGGCGTCCCGGTGGTCGCCTCGCCGGTCTACAAGGAACGGTTCGCACTCCACAGTGGACAGTGCCTGGACGCCGACGGCGTTTCGGTCCCGGTTTACGAGGTGCGCGTGCGAGAGGGCGTCGTCGAAGTGGAGAGCCCGTGATCCTGCCGCTGACCGGGTTCGTGGTCGGCATCACCGCGGCGCGCCGGGCGGACGAGCTCGGCGCGCTGCTGGTGCGCAAAGGGGCGAGTGTCCGCTATGGGCCGGCGATCCGGATCGTGCCGCTGACGGACGACACCGAGCTGCACAAGGCGACGTCGAGGCTGCTGGAGTCGCAAGTGGACGCGGTGGTGGCGACGACCGGCATCGGCTTCCGCGGCTGGCTCGAGGCGGCCGAGGGCTGGGGGCTGGGCGACGCGCTGCTGGAGCACCTGTCGTCGGCTTCGCTGCTCGCGCGCGGGCCGAAGGTGACCGGGGCGATCCGCGCGGCGGGGCTTTCGGAGGCGTACTCGCCGGCGTCGGAGAGCAACGCGGAGTTATTGCAGCACCTGCTTTCTTCGGACGTGGCGGGCAAGCGGATCGCGGTGCAGCTGCACGGCGAGCCGCTGCCGTACTTCGTGGACGCCCTGCGCGCGGCCGGGGCGGAGGTCGTCGAGGTGTCGGTGTACCGCTGGGTCGGCCCGGTGGACCCGGGCCCGGTGGACCGGCTGCTCGACGGGGTCCTGGACGGGACGATCCACGCGTTGCCGTTCACGAGCGCCCCGGCGGTGGCTTCGCTGGTGGCGCTGGCCCGCCGCACGGGTCGCCTGCCGGGGTTGATCTCGGCGCTGTCGGGCCCGTGTGTAGCGGCGTGCGTCGGCCCGATCACGGCGGGCCCGCTGGCGGCGCTGGGCGTACCGACGGTCCAGCCGCACCGCGCGCGGATCGGAGCGCTGGCCCGCACGGTGTCGGAGACGCTGCTGGCGCGTTCCCCCCGGTTTTGCGCGGGTGGGCTGTCGATCGAGCTGCGCGGCCAGGCCGCGGTGGTGGACGGCGAGTGGCGCGAGGTGGCCCCGGCACCGATGGCACTGCTGCGCGCACTGGCGGCATCCCCGGGGCGGGTGGTGTCGCGGCGCGAGTTGATTTCGGCGTTGCCTGGGGGCGGCGAGGAGCACGCGGTGGAGACGGCGATCGGGCGGCTGCGGACTTCGCTGGGAGGCGGGAAGGTCGTGCAGACGGTGGTCAAGCGGGGGTACCGGCTGGCCGTGGACGCCTGAGCGGATGCGGTTCGGCCGGACGGGCGATCCCGGTCGCCGATGCTTGTCGGCGAAGCGCGGTGGGGATAGCTTATAGCCCAAGCTAGAGACTATAGCTTGGAGCGAGCTGATGGATGAGACCCGTGGGCCGCAGCGGCGACGACGGGCGGACACCCGGCGCGAGATCCTCGACACGGCGATCGAAGTGATGGCCGAACGCGGGGTGGCCGGGCTCAGCCTGTCCGAGGTCGCGCGCCGGGTCGGAATCCGGCAGCCCTCTCTGTACAAGCACTTCGCGTCGCTGAATGCGGTCTACGACGAGCTGTTCCGGGAGGGAGCGGAGCAGCAACGCGAGGCGGTGGCCCGGGCGTTGCAGGGGAGGGCGCCCGGGCTGCCGGCCCTCGCCGCGGCCGTCGAAGCGCTCGGCCGGGTCGCGATGGCCCACCCCATCCACGCCCAGCTCGTCGCCTGGCGGCCGGTGCCGGAGTTCGCGCCGTCGGCCGAGGCGTTCCGGCCGAGCGTCGAACTGGTCGAGCACGTGCGCGGAGCTCTGCACCACGCGGTGGTGGCCGGCGAGCTGGGTCCTGAGGCCGAGTCCGACGCCGGCGTCGCCTTGCTGTCCATCGTCGTCACCGGAACTCTCTCGCAGCAACTCGCGAACGAGCCCGGTGCGGGTTATGAAGGCGGGCGGTTCACTTCGCTGCTGCCGCAAGCCTTCGCCATGTTCGTCCGGCACTTCACCCCCGGAGGGGAGCAGCCATGCCCCGGATCCGAACCACCCACGCCCTGACGATCGCGCGCCCCGACCGCGAAGAGGTTGCCCGCGTCGGCTTCGCCGAGCTCTCCGCTTTGGAGGCGTTGCTCGGATCGCTCGGCGAGGAAGACTGGCGGCGGCCGACGGCCAGCGGCTGGACCGTGCACGAGATGGTCGCCCACCTCGTCGGCCAGCACGTGGAGACGGCACGGCCGTGGACGATCGCCTCCCGCGTCCGCGCCGCGCGGAAGCGGTTCCCGTCGATGTCCGCGCTGGACGCGCACAATGCGCTGCAGGTGGCGACCTTCGGTTCGCTGTCCGGAGACGAGCTTCGCGCGTGGCTCGCGCAGGTCGGCCCGCGGGCGGTCCGCATGCGGCGGCGCGCCCCGTCGTTCGTCCGGCGGCAGCGGACCGATCGGACCTTCCCCGGCGAATCGCTGGTCGAGCCGGAGCTGGCGTACGTGATGGACGTGCTGTCCAACCGCGACACCTGGCTGCACCGGCTGGAGATAGCTCGCGCGACGGGCCGGGAGTTCGCGGTCGGGGCCGACGACGGGCTGGTCGTCGCCCAGGTGGTGCGCGATCTGGCCCTGCGGTGGTCAGGCCCGGCGCTGGTTATGGACCTCTCCGGCCCGGCCGGTGGTTCGTGGCAGCTGGGCGAGGGCGAGCCGGTGGCGTGGGCCCGGGCCGGGGCGCTGGACCACCTGTGGCACCTCTCGGGGCGACCCGGCAGCCCGGATCCGGAGGTGACGGGTGACCCGGCGGCGGCCGAGGCGTTGCGAGCGGCGCGCGTGGTGTTCTGACGGCGGGCGGTGTCAGCCGGCGTGTCAGGGCGGTGGCCTTCCGGTGTCAGCCGGACCCGTGATGGTGGCTTCAACAACCGAACCAGCCACCAGGAGAACACGATGCAGCACTTCACCACCACCGCCCCGATCACCGCCGTCCTCGACATCCCCGCGGGCCGTGTCCGGCTCGTTGCCGCCGAGGTCGCCGAGACCTCCGTCGAGGTTCTGCCCGCCGATCCCGCCAAGAGCCGGGACGTCAAAGCCGCCGAGCAGGTCAAGGTGGAGTTCCAGGGCGGTGTCCTGCGGATCGAAGGCGCGGTCAAGAACCAGTACTTCGGCCCGTCCGGCTCGCTCGACGTGACCGTCCAGCTGCCCGCCGGCTCGGACGTCCGGGCCAAGTCCGCCAGCGTCGAGCTGCGGGGCGTCGGCCGGCTCGGGGACGTCACCGTCGAAGGCGCGCACGGCGAGGCCGTCTTCGACGAGGCCGCGAGCCTGCACCTCAGCGCCCACGCCGGCGACGTCTCGGTCGGGCGCCTCACCGGCCCGGCGGAGATCAGCACCGGCAAGGGTGACATCCGGATCGCCGAGGCCGTGCGCGGCGCGCTCGTGCTGAGCACCCAGGCCGGGGACATCACCGTCGGCGCGGCGGCCGGCGTCTCCGCGTCGCTCGACGCCGGCACCACCTACGGCCGGATCCGCAACTCCTTGAAGAACACCGAGGGCGCGGCGGACCTGACCATCCACGCGACCACCGCGTACGGCGACATCGACGCCGGCAGCCGGTGAGCGGGACCCTTCAGCCCACCCAGGAGACGGCGTGCTTTTCGAACCCCCGCGCCGCCGCCACCCGCTCCGCCTCGGCTTCCGCTTCCTCGCGGACCGCCGGGCGGAGCGGGTCGAACGCCGTCACCGTGAACGTCAGCTTGGCGCCGCTGCCCTTCGTGCGCCACGTGCCCGCGATGTCGCCGTCCGCGATCAGCACTCCCGGGTTGCCCAGCATCTTCCAGACCTCCTTGCGGCGTGCCGGGTCCGGGACCAGCAGCGCCTTGTCGCGGGCCTGGATGAACGGGTCCAGCGGCGGCAGCAGCCGCACCAGCTCCGGCTCCGGCGGGTTCTCCAGCGCCGCCAGGCGATCCTCCGGCAGGTAGCGCGTCTTGCCTTCGACCTTCACCTCGGCCAGCTGAGACGGCCACGTCTTGTCGACCACCGCGCGAGCCGTCCCGGCGAACTCGGCGGCTTCGCCCGGCGACGCGGGACCGTTCAGGCGCAAGTACGACTCGACCACCGCCGTCGCCGCGGCGACGTCGGGTGTCTTGCGCATCCGGCCCCGGCCCTCCAGCGGGGCCAGCGTCGCCGGCGCCGCGCCGGCCACCAGCCGGACGCCGGCGTGCGGGGTCGCGATGCGCATCAGCTGCTCGTGGATGTGCGTCGCGTTGCAACCCCGGCACCAGCGGGCGAACCCGGGCGGCAGCTTCTTGGTCACCGCCGTCGACACCTCGCCCTTGGTCATCGGCTCCTTGACCACCGTGCGGAGGGCCGCCGCCGCCGTGAAGACCACTTCGGACGCCGAGAGGCCGGTCGCCGCCAGTTCCTTGCGCTGCCACAGCATCCGGGCCAGCGCGTCCGCGTCGTCCAGCGGGACCAGCGCCCGGACCACCTCGGGCAGGTCCGTGCGGAGGTGGTAGTGCGGCGCGCCGCGCAACGTCCACGCGAGCACCAGCCGCTCGTCGTCCACAAGGGACACGTCGCCGTCCAGCCGGGCGGCCAGGGCCAGCAGCGCGGTGTCGCGCATGCTGTCCTGGAGCCCGGCCCGGACGACCGCGAGGTCGGCGACGTCCCGCGCGGTGCGGTGCAGTCCGTGCTCGGCGATGCGGTAGGCGAGTACCTGACGACGGTCCACTTGCGACTCCTAGAACGCGTACTCGAACGTGTAGCCCAGCTGGTCCTCGCCCATCGCGCCGCCGGACGTGCCGCCGCCGGTCAGCCCGGTCAGCTCGCCGGTGCCCGAGCCGGGCACGACGGTGAACGTCGAGGCGATGCCCTTGGCGTCGAACGTGTACTCGTGGCGCACGATGAACGTCCCTTCGCGACCGTCGACCTTGCCCTCGAAGCGCTCGAAGCTCGGCGACGTCGTCTCACCGCTGTTGTAGCCCTCGCCCGCGTAGTACAGCAGAAGGTCGCAGGTCGACTCACCTTCGATGACCCCCTGGTACGCCATCGTGGCGCGGGCGTGGGCCACCCGGGGGCCGCCCTCGACGCCGCTGACGATCTTTTCTTCCCAGTTCTTCGTCGTGAATCCGTTCATGGGGACCACCCTGCCGGGTATACCTGTCAGCTCGTGTCAGGTTTTTCTGTCAAACTCGGATCCATGCGCGCCAGCCGGCTCCTGTCCGTCCTCCTGCTGCTGCAGAACCGCGGCCGGATGACGGCCGAAGAGCTGGCCGAGGAGCTCGAGGTCTCGGTGCGCACGGTCTACCGGGACATCGACGCGCTGTCGGCGTCCGGTGTCCCGGTGTACGCCGACCGCGGCCGGACCGGCGGGTACCGCCTGGTCGACGGCTACCGCACCCGGCTCACCGGGATGACCGAAGAGGAGGCGCAGTCGCTGTCGCTGGCGGGACTGCCCGTCGCGGCGGCCGAGCTGGGGCTCGGCACCGTGCTGGCCGCGGCCCAGCTCAAGCTCTACGCCGCGCTGCCGCAGGAGCTGCGCGACCGCGCCGGGCGCGTCGCCGAGCGGTTCTACCTGGACGTCCCCGGCTGGCACCGGGGCATCGAAAGCCTGCCGGCGCTGTCCGCGATCGCCGACGCCGTCTGGTCGTCGCACCGGATCCGGATCCGCTACGAGCGGTGGGGTCAGCGCGTGGTCGAGCGGGACGTCGAGCCGCTGGGCCTGATCCTCAAGGCGGGCAACTGGTACCTCGCGGGCCGCTGCGAAGGCTCCGACCGGACCTACCGGATCTCGCGGGTGCTGGAGCTGACCGACCTGGGCGAGGAGTTCGAGCGGCCCGCCGGGTTCGACCTCGCGCGGTACTGGCAGGAGTGGTCCGAGCAGTTCGAACGCCGGATGTTCCCGCGGGTGGCCGTGGTGCGGTTGTCGCCGCGGGCGCAGGCTCTCGTACCGTTCTACGCGGGCTCGGTCGGCGCCCGCGCGCTGCGTGCGGCGACCGGGGAACCCGACGCGGACGGCTGGCTCACCGTGGAGCTGCCGGTGGAGCCGGGCGAACCGGCGATCGGCGAGCTGCTCCGGTTCGGTCCGCACCTGGAGGTCCTCGAACCGGCGGACCTGCGTGCGGAGCTGGCGCAAGCGATCGAAGAGATGGGCGCGTTCTATGGGTGAGCTGAGCGGGATCGCGATCGGGGTCACGGCCGAACGCCGGGCGGAGGACTTCATCACGGCCCTCGAACGCCACGGCGCCGACGTCCGCCACGCGCCGACGATCACGATCGTGCCGCTGGACCGCGACCCGGAACTGCGCGCGGCGACGTCGACGCTCCTCGCGTCGCCGATCGACTTCACGGTGGTGACGACGGGAGCGGGCTTCCGCGGCTGGCTCGCCGCGGCTTCGGACTGGGGGCTCGCGGATTCCCTGCTGGAGCGGCTGGGGGCGTCGCGGATCTACGCGCGCGGGCCCAAGGCGGTCGGCGCGGTTCGCGGCGCGGGGTTGCGTGAGTCCTTTTCGGCCTCTTCGGAGAGCAATTCGGAACTGTTCGGTTCGCTGGTGTCCGCAGGGGTCTCGGGGGCGCGGGTCGCGGTCCAGCTGCACGGGACGCCGCTGCCGGAGCACACCGCGCCGCTGGTCGAGGCCGGGGCTTCGGTGGTCGAGCTGCAGCCGTACCGGTGGTACTCCCCACCGGACGTGACGCCGGTGCACGAGCTGATCGACGCGGCGGTGGCCGGTTCGCTGGGGGCGCTGGCCTTCACGAGCGCTCCGGCGGCGGCGAACTTTTTGACTCTCGCTCGGGAGTACGGGCGGTATGAGTCGTTGCTGGCCGCATTGCGCGGGCCGCTGGTGGTGGCGTGCGTGGGCCCGGTGACGGCGGCGCCGCTGGAAGAGGTGGGCGTCGAGACGCTGCAGCCGGAGCGCCAGCGGCTGGGTGCGTTGGTGAAACTGCTGGTCACGACGCTCAGTGGCACCGATGGGGCGTCGGAGATCCGGTCGTAGCGCCGAGGTCGTCGGAGCGGCCGGCCTCCAGCCGCTCCCACTGGGCGATCGGCCGCCCACCCGGCCACTCCGTCAGCGGCGGCCACTCGGGCGCGCCCGCTTCGGTTCGGACGTTCGTGCGCTCCTGGGGCCAGCCCTCCGGTGAGTCCTCCCAGGACTCCTGGCGGCCGTACACCGTCAAATCCATCAGCGCGTAGCTGTAGTCCATCGCCTCCACGCCACGGCGTTTCGTCCAGTACGTCTCGAACACGCGGTCGCCGTCGCGGACGTAACAGACCAGGTGGAACAACCCGATTTCCCGCCCGACCAGCAACGACTCGAGCGATGGCTGCGCCGAGTACCACGGCATCCGCCAGTCCATGAACGCCCGGTAGCGCAGGCTTTCCTCGTACGACGTCCGCGCGTCGGCCGGCTCGGTGCTGACGTTGCGGCCCTGGGAAAACACCGCGTACGTGATGTCGCGCGAGTGCAGCGGCGACAACTCCGCGACCTGGTTCGCGTAGAACGTGCAGCCCTCGCACTGTTCGGCCGCCGGGCGACCCGGGTTCCACATGAAGTAGTACGCGATCAGCTGACGGCGGCCCTCGAACGCGTCCAAAAGTGTGACCGGACCCTCCGGACCGAGCAGGGGGAGCGTCGCGTCCACTTCGACCGCCGGGAGGCGACGGCGGGCCGCCGCGATCGCGTCGCCTTCGCGCGTGTGGGCCTTTTCCCTGGCGCGCAAGCGATCCAGGGATGCTTCGAATGTTCCGCGGTCGACGATTTCCATCAGGACTCCTCGGCGAAGCGTTTGATCTTGGCCAGGCGGCGGTCCCACTCGGCCGCGAGCGCCGCCATCCAGCGGGCTGTCGCGTCCAGGGCGTCGGGACGCACCGCGTACCGGACCTCGCGGCCGGCCTTCACGCCCTCGACCAGCCCGGCCGCGTCGAGGACGGTCAAGTGCTTGACCACCGCCTGGCGCGACACCGGCATCCCGGCCGCCAGCGTCGTCGCGGTGGCCTGGCCGTGGGCGGCGAGCAGGTCGAGCAGCCGGCGGCGGGTCGGGTCGGCCAAGGCGGCGAGCACGCCGTCGACGACTTCGGTGGACATCAGCCGACGCGCGCGGCGAGCGCGGGCAGGCACTGCTCCCAGCCCGCGGTGTGGTCTTCGACCACGTTGCGGCGGTTAGCGTCGGACGTCGGCAACTCGGTGAACCCGCTTTCGACCACGCGCAGGCGAGTGCCGTCGCCCTCGGGGGTCAGCGTGAACTCGACGAGCGTCGAGTTGTCCTCCCGCAGCTCTTCGCCGGGGAACGCGCTCACCCAGCGGTAGGCCAGGTAGTGCGGCGGGTCGACCTTCTCGACGCGGATCGGGAAGTCGCCGTGCTCGGAGTGCGTGACCACCAGCGTCCGGCCTTCTTCGGCCAGCGTGCCGCGGGCGGTTTCGTCGTCGGTCGCCCAGAACCCGGGCTCGGCCACCAGCGGCCAGACCTTCTCCGGGGCGGCGGCGATCAGGATCTCGCGTTCGATCAGCATCGACGGGCTCCTCTCTTGTGCAACTCCAGGGTTGCACGTCGAGGAGCCATGGTGCAACCCCGTGGTTGCATGTTCAGTCGGCCGGCGCCTCGCCCGCCTCCGCCGCGCGGACCGCCTCCCGGCTCGCCTCTTCCTCGCTGATCCCCAGCCGCCAGTAGCCCGTGAAGCAGATCCGCCGCTTGTCGACTTCGCGCTCGCGTACGAGGTGGCGCCGCACCAGCTTGACGACGCCCGCTTCGCCCGACACCCACGCGTACGGCGCTCCGCCGGGGAAGCTCGCCGCGCGCACCGCGTCGAGCAGTGCCTCTCCCAACGGGCGCGACCCGCGGATCAGCCAGTGGACTTCGACCGCTCCGCGCGTCTCGAACGTCTGGCGCTCACTGCGTTCCGGCACCTCGATGTACGCCGAAGCGCGCGTGCCGGCCGGGAGCCGCTCGATGATCGCGCCGATCGCGGGCAACGCCGTTTCGTCGCCGACCAGCAGCTGCCAGTCGGTGCCGCCGGGCACGTCGTACAGGCCGTGTGGGCCGAGGAACGCGACGCGGTTGCCCGCCGCCGCGCGCGACGCCCACGCCGAGGCCGGCCCGGTGTCGCCGTGCAGTGCGAAGTCGACGTCGATCTCCGCCGCCTCGGGCCGGTGCGCCCGGACCGTGTACGTGCGCATCGGTGGCCGGACGTCGTCCGGCATCGCCAGGTACGTCCGGTACCACGACATGACGTCGGAGCCGGTCTCCGGCAGCCGCGGCTCTTCCTCCCCGGGCAGCGGGAAGAAGACCTTGACGTACTGGTCCGGCGCCCCGGGTGGCACTTCGCGGAAGCTGGCCGCTTCGAACGTCACGCGCACCATCTGCGGCGTGATCGGCCGCACCGCGGTCACCCGGGCCCGGTGGTACGTCAAAGCCGGCCGCTCCACCTGTGTCGTCATTAGGCGAGGCTAACCTAAGAATCAGCGGTCAGAACAGTCCCTCCTCACCCGGATCTTCGTCACCGCCGGGCTTCCAGCGGTACTTCCGCAGGTCGACGCGCTGGCCGTCGGCCAGCACGCCCTCCGCGCGCAGCCGCTCGAGCTGGTCGTGCACCAGGTGCGGCGCCGGGGTCCCGTTCGCGCGCAGGATCCGGTGCCACGGCAGGTCGTGCCCGTCCTCGGCCAGGATGGCGCCGACCATCCGCGGCGAGGGCGCGCCGGCGAGCGCCGCGATGTCGCCGTACGTGGCCACCGTGCCGGCTGGCACCGACTCGATGATCTCCCGCACCCGCTCGTGCAGAACGTCGTCCATACCGACACTCTGCCGCACACCACCGACACTTTCCGCAGCCGTCCGGCGCACGCTCCGGCACCTTCGCCGAACGTGCCGGCGTTAAGGCGTGCCGGTGCGCCACCCGGGTGAGCGGGCGTGGTTCCATCGCTGGGTGAACGCGAGGCGAACGGGGCGGGCGGACGCGCGGCTGGTGCGCACGCCGATCACCGACGCACCCACGTTCACCTGGGACGAAGGCGCCCGCCGTGTGCTCTCCGCACCCGGGGGCTTCCGCCGCGTGCTCGGCGGTCCCGGCACCGGCAAGACGGCGCTGCTCGCGTCGGCCGCCACCCGCCGCATCGCCGAGGGGGCGGACCCGGAGAGCGTGCTGGTGCTCACCACGTCCCGCAAGGCCGCGGACGCGCTGCGCGCCGACATCACCCGCCGGCTCACCTTCGACCCCGACCAGGCGCGGCCGCTGCCGCGCACCGTCCGCGAACCCCTCGTCCGCACGGTCCACTCGTACGCCTACTCGCTGCTGCGCCTCGAAGCGATGGCCGAGGAGCTCCCGCCGCCGCGGCTGCTCGCCGGCGCCGAGCAGGACGTCGTCGTCCGCGAGCTGCTGGCGGGCGACCTCGACGAGGAGGCCGGGTGCTGGCCCGAGCAGCTGCGGCCGGCGCTGATGGTGCCCGGGTTCGCCGAGGAGCTGCGCGACCTGCTGATGCGCGCCGCCGAACGCGGGCTGGGCCCGGAGGACCTCGCCGAGCTGGGCCGGCGTCGCGGCCGCGAGGAGTGGATCGCCGCCGGGCAGTTCTGGGCGCAGTACGAGGAGGTCACGCAGCTGCAGGGCGCGGGCGGCAACGCCCTCGGCGTGGCGAGCGCGCCCGCGCTGGACGCCGCCGAGCTGGTCACCTCCGCGCTGCTCGCCCTCGAAGACGACGACGAGCTGCGCGAACGCGAGCGCACCCGCGTGCGGCACCTGTTCGTCGACGACGCCCACCACCTCGACCCGCTGCAGACCAGCCTGGTCCGGGTGATCGGGCACACCGCGGCGGAGTTCGTCGTCGCCGGCGACCCCGACCAGAACGTGTTCTCCTTCCGCGGTGCCGACGCGAGCCTGTTCGCCGACGCCGACCCGGACGGCAGCCGGACCGTCACGCTCACGACGGCCCACCGGCTCGCCCCGGCCGTCCGCCTGGCGGTGGCGAAGATCGGGGCGACGCTGCCCGGGTTGTCCCAGCACCGCAAGATCGTCCCGCCCGCGGGGGCTTCCGGCGGGAACGTGCGGGTCCGTGTGATGCCGACGCCGGCCGCCGAGGCCAGCTGGATCGCCGACCAGCTTCGCCGCGCGCACCTCGTCGATGGCGTGCCGTGGTCGGAGATCGCGGTGCTCGTCCGGTCGCCGGCGCGGACTTTCCTGGTGCTGCAACGGGCGTTGCGCGCCGCCGGCGTCCCGATCGGATCGGCGACCGAAGAGCTGCCGCTGGCGCGCCAGCCCGCGGCGCGGCCGCTGCTGGCCGTGCTGAAGCTCGCGCCCGCGCCCGAACTCCTCGACGTCGACCTCGCCGAAATGCTGCTGTCGTCGGCGCTCGGCGGCGCGGATCCGTTGGCGCTGCGGCGGTTGCGCCGTGGTCTGCGGCGGCTCGAACTGGCCGGTGGTGGCCAGCGGTCGAGCGACGAACTGCTCGTCGAAGCGTTGCGCGGCGGGGACATCCTCGCCGGGCTCGCCGACGCCGAGGCCGAGCCGGTGCGGCGCGTCGGCGGGCTGCTGCGCGTCACGCACCAGGCTGTGGCGCGCGGCGACGGCGTCGAGCAGGTGCTGTGGCAGCTGTGGAACGAAAGCCGGCTGCAGGAGAAGCTGCTGAAGCAGGTCGAACGCGGGGGATCGCTGGGGGCGCAGGCCGACCGCGACCTCGACGCCGTCGTGGCGCTGTTCGACGCCGCCGGCCGGTACGTCGACCGGCTGCCGCGCGCGAGTGTCGCGTCCTTCGCGGATTACCTGGGGGCGCAACAGATCGCGGGCGACACACTCGCGCCGGCGGCGGTGCCTTCGGACGGCGTCTCGCTGCTGACCGCGCACGCGGCCGCCGGTCGCGAGTGGACGGTCGTCGCCGTCGCGGGGGTCCAGGAAGGAGCGTGGCCGGACCTGCGGCTGCGCGGATCCGTGCTGGGCGTGGAACGGCTGAAGGACCTGATGTCCGGAGTGGACGATGACGCCGTCTCCGCGACCGCGCCGATCCTGGCCGAAGAGCGGCGGCTGTTCTACCTGGCGATGAGCCGGGCGAAGCAGACGCTGCTCGTCACGGCGGTGTCCGGAGAGGACGAACAGCCGTCGCGGTTCCTCGACGACCTCGAGGAGAACGGCGCCGACGACGGCGGGCTCGACTCCCGGATGAAGCCGCCGGGGCGGTCGCTGGTGCTGGCCGAGCTGGTGGGGGAGCTGCGCGAGGTCGTCTGCGACGACAAGGCCGACCCCGTGCGCCGGCGGCGCGCGGCCAAGCAGCTGGCGCGGCTGGCCGAGGCGAAGGTGCCGGGCGCCCATCCGTCCACTTGGTACGGCTTGCTGCCGGCCTCGACCGACGAGCCGGTGCACCGGCCGGGCGACCTGATCCGGATCTCACCGTCCACAGTGGAAATCCTGACGAAGTGCCCGCTGCGCTGGATGATCGAGCGCCACGGCGGTTCCGACCCGGCGCAGCTGGCCGCGGTCACCGGCACGCTGGTGCACGGGCTGGCGCAGGCGGTGGCGTCGGGGCGCACGGACGCCGAGCTGCAGGCGGCGCTGGACGAGGCGTGGGTGCGCGTCGACGCCGGGGCGCCGTGGTTCTCCCGGCGCGAGCGGCGGCGGGTCGAGCAGATGCTGCAGAACTTCGTGACGTGGCTGGAGCGCAGCCGGGCGGAGCTGAAGGCGGCGGGCGTCGAGCAGGACATCGAGGTCGAGCTGCCGGCCGGGGGCGAGGACGAGGTCCGGGTGCTGCTGCGCGGGCGGGTCGACCGGGTGGAGCTGGACGCCGACGGGCGGCCGGTGATCGTCGACATCAAGACGGGCAAGGTCCCGGTGTCGAGCGCGGACGCCGAGGCGCACCCGCAGCTGGCGGCGTACCAGCTGGCGGTGCTGCTGGGGGCGATCAAGGGCAGCAACGAGCCCGGCGGGGCGCGGCTGGTCTACGTCGCCAAGGGCAACAACAAGACGGGGGCGACCGAGCGGTCCCAGCCGCCGTTGGACGAGGTGGGCGGCAAGCAGTGGCTGGAGCTGGTCCGCGACGCGGCGGCTTCGGCGGCGGGGCCGGACTACCAGGCCCAGGAGAACCCGGACTGCGACCGCTGCCCGGCCCGCGGGTGCTGCCCGCTGCGGCCGGAGGGCAGGCAGGTGCCGGGCCCGTGAGCCGGTCAAGGGACGTCGTGAGTGAGAAACAGTGTTCTAAGCCTGTTTCTCACTCACGACCGGGTGGGGGGCGTGGGTGAGCCCGCTCGTCATCGCCAACCCCGTCGAGCCCGCCGAACTCGCCGATGCGCTCGGCTTGCACCGGCCGACCCCCGAACAGGCCGTCGTCATCGCCGCGCCCGTGGAACCGTCGCTCGTCGTCGCCGGGGCGGGGGCCGGGAAGACCGAAACCATGGCCGCGCGGGTCGTCTGGCTCGTGGCCAACGGGATCGTCAGCCCCGACCGCGTCCTCGGCCTCACCTTCACCCGGAAAGCCGCGCGCCAGCTCGGGGAACGCGTCCGCGCGCGGCTGCGGCGGCTGGCCGGGTCCGGGCTGCTCGACCGGCTCGACCCGTCCGGCGGGCTGCGGTCCACCGTGGTCGCCGGCGAGCCGACCGTCCTCACCTACCACGCCTACGCCGGCCGTCTCCTCTCCGAACACGGCCTGCGCCTGCCTGTCCAACCCGGTGTGCGGCTGCTCTCGGAAACGTCGTCGTGGCAGATCGCGCACCGTGTCGTGTCCACTTGGGACAACGAGCTCGACACCGACCGCGTGCCGCCCACCGTCACCGCGGACCTCCTGCAGCTCGCCGGCGAACTGGGCGAGCACCTCATCTCGACCGAGCAGCTCGCCGAGTACACGACGTGGATGTGCCGCGTCATCGAGAACGCCCCGCGCGCCAGGGGACAGCGGGCCGCGCTGCCGCAGAAGCTCACGGAAATCATGGCCGCGCAGCACTTCCGGCTCGCGCTGCTGCCGCTCGTCGAGGAGTACCACCGCCGCAAGCGCAACGAAGGCGCGCTCGACTTCGCCGACCAGATGTCCCTCGCCGCCCAGCTCGCGAGCGGGTACCCGTCGGTCGTACGCGGGGAGCGTGAACGCTTCGGTGCCGTCCTGCTCGACGAGTACCAGGACACCGGGCACGCCCAGCGCGTCCTGCTGCGGGCGTTGTTCGGCGGCGTCGAGAACCAGCCGATGCCGGTCACCGCCGTCGGCGACCCCGCGCAGGCCATCTACGGCTGGCGCGGTGCCAGCGCGGCCAACCTGCCCCGCTTCACCACGGACTTCCCCCGCCACTCCATCGACGAAAAGGCGGGCGAAAAGCTCGTCCCCGCGCACGAATTCGGCCTGCTGACGAGCTTCCGCAACCCGCCGGAGATCCTCGAACTCGCCAACGCGATCGCCGAACCGCTGCGGGCGCGCGGCCTCGGCGTCGAACGGCTGCGGGCACGCGAAGGCGCCGGTCCGGCGGACATCGCGGCCGCGCTGCTGCCGGACATCCGCGCCGAGCGCGAGTGGGTGGCCGACGCGATGGCGCGACGCTGGCACGCGCAACAAGAGGAGACGGGCAAACCGCCGACGGCCGCCGTGCTCGTGCGGCGCCGGGCCGACATGGCGCCGATCGCCGCCGAGCTGCGGGCGCGCGGGCTGCCGGTCGAGGTCGTCGGGCTCGGCGGCCTGCTCGACGAGCCCGAGGTCGCGGACCTCGTGTCGACGCTGAAGGTGCTCGCCGACCCGTTGTCGGGCAGCGCGGCGGCCCGGCTGCTGACCGGCGCGCGCTGGCGGCTCGCGGCCGCCGACGTCGCTGCGCTGTGGCGCCGGGCCGGCGAACTCTCCAGTCCGGAGAAGGCTTCGGACGAGCCGGAGCTGGTCGTGGAGCGCGTCGAACAGGCCGGACTGATCGACGCGATCGACGAGCCCGGGTCGCCGGAGCGGTACTCCGAAGCGGGCTACCAGCGCATCCGGCGGATCGGCTGGGAGCTCGCGGCGCTGCGACGGCGGCTCGACCAGTCGCTGCCGGAGCTCGTCGCCGACGTCGAACGCACGATGCTCCTCGACGTGGAGTCGTTGGCGCGCCCGGGATCCGCCGGGCGCGCGCACCTCGACGCGTTCGCCGAAGTCGTCATCGACTACGCCGAAACGGCACCCACGGCGACCCTGCTGTCCTTTGTGGACTACCTGAACACCGCCGCGCACGCGGAAGACGGGCTGACCCCGGGCGAGGTCGAGGTCGTGCCGGACCGCGTGCAGGTGCTGACCGTGCACTCGGCGAAGGGCCTCGAATGGGAGGTCGTCGCCGTCCCGCACCTGGTGCAGGACGTCTTCCCGGGCCGGCGGCGCTCGTCGTCGTGGCTGCGGACGGCGACGTCGCTGCCCGCCGCGTTGCGCGGTGACTCGCAGGACCTGCCGGAGCTGCGGATCGCCGAGGGCTACGACCGCAAGGAAGTCCAAGAAGGACTGGAACTGCACGAAGCCGGGTTCGTCGAGCGGGAGCAGGCGGAAGAACGGCGGCTCTGCTACGTCGCGCTGACGCGGTCCGAGCACGCGCTGATCGTGTCCGGGCACTGGTGGAACGAGAGCAGCAGCCGGTACAAGGGGCCGTCGGAGTTCCTGACGGAGATCGGTGACGTCCTGCGCGAGACCGGCGTCGGGCAGCTCGCGGAGTGGGCGCCGGAGCCGGAGAAGGAGGACGAAAACCCCCTGGTTTCGGACTCGCGCAAGGCGCGCTGGCCCCTCGACCCGCTGGCCGACCGCCGCACCGGCGTGCAGACCGGGGTGGAGCTGGTCTCCGAGGCACTGTCCAATATGGATGAAGAAGAGTCCGAAGAGGACGACGATCCGGACGGCTGGCTGACCGACACGGACGTCCTGCTCGAGGAGTGGGCGCGCAAGGACGACCACGTCCACCGGGTCCCGCTGCCGTCGCGGCTTTCGGTGAGCCAGCTGGTCGCGCTGGCCGACGACGCGGGCAAGCTGGCGGCGGACCTGCGCCGCCCGCTCCCGGTGGAGCCCAACAGCTTCGCCCGCCGCGGCACCGAGTTCCACGGCTGGCTGGAACGCCGGTTCGCGGGCGACCAGCTCATCGAGATCGACGACCTCCCGGGCGCGGCCGACTTCGGCGAAGCCCCCGACGCGGACTTCGAGGAGCTGCAGGCGGAGTTCGAGAAGAGCGAGTGGGCCACACGGGTGCCGCACGCGGTGGAGGTGTCGTTCACGGCCGACGTCGAGGGCATCACCCTGCGCGGCCGGATGGACGCGGTGTTCCAGAACCCGGACGGCACGTGGGAGGTCGTGGACTGGAAGACGGGCTCGGTGCCGCCGGAGTCGCGGCAGCCGGTGCTGGCGGTCCAGCTGGCGGCGTACCGGATGGCGTGGGCGGCGCTGAAGAACATCCCGGTGGAGCGGGTCCGCGCGGCGTTCCACTACGTCCGGGCGAACCGCACGATCCGCCCGGCGGACCTCCTGGACCCCGAAGGCCTGCGACGGCTGCTGCGGGACATCCCGGAGGCGTGACTACAGGTTCAGCGGGTACAGCTCGAGGCGCTCGACCGTCAGCCGCAGCCGGGCGCCGGGCCGGACGGCCGGCGCGGCGAGCTCGGCCTGCACGACGCTGCCGCCCAGCCGGAGGGTGACCACCCCGCCGTCGTTCGCGGCCACCGGAGCCGTCATCAGGATCTGTTCACCGGCGCCGGAAAGCGCGGGTTCGCCCGGCGGCACCGCCGCCCAGGCCCGGACCTCGTCCGGGATCTCCAGTTCCACGTCGACCGGCCCAGTCGGCGGAGGCTCGATGCCGCGCCAGCGCGCGCATGCGGTGCCGAGCGGCGAGCCGAAGCGAACCAGGCCGCCGTCGAGGACCTCGGTGATCTCGATCCGCACCGGATTCAGGCCCGGTCGCGGACCTTCAGCGCCCACGCGATCAGCGGCCACTGCAGCGGCAACCGCGCCCACGCCAGCGCGCGGCGCGGGGCCGGGGCCGAAGACGCGTCCACCGCCATCTTCACGTTCCCCGGGAACACGCCCAGGAACAGCAGCGCCGCCGCCAGGCCGCCCAGCCTCCGGGTCCGGGGGACCGCCACCGCTACCCCGACCGCCAGCTCCGCGACCCCCGACCCGTACGTCCACGCCCGCCGGGACCCCGGCAGCGATGCCGGGATCAGCTCGTCGAACGGCTTCGGGACCGCCAAGTGCAGCACGCCCATCGCGCCCAGCGCGCCGGCCAGGAAGCGGGCCGGTCGTTGTGAGTTGGCCATGAACTGATCGTTCCACGCGGCGGCCCGGTACTCCGTTCGGCTATCCTCCGGGCGTGAGTGACGCTCGACACCAGCCAGCATGAAGGCCCTGAAGCGGTTGCCGCTGGGCAGTCTCACCGATCGGCCGGACCACGAGCTCGTCGGCGTCCTGCGCATGCCCGAGCTGACCGTCAGCCCGCTGCGCGCGATCGTGAAGCGGATCATCGGCGCCCTGCTCGCGCTGCTGGCCACCGTGGTCATCGTCTACATCGACCGCGACGGCTACCGCGACGCCAACGGCGATGGCCTGTCCCTGCTGGACAGCCTGTACTACGCCACCGTCTCGCTGTCGACGACCGGCTACGGCGACATCGCGCCCGCCACGTCGTCCGCCCGCCTGGTGAACGTTCTGGTGATCACCCCGCTGCGGGTGCTCTTCCTCATCGTCCTGGTCGGGACCACCCTGGAGGTGCTCACCGAGCGCTCCCGGCAGGCGTTCAAGATCCAGAAGTGGAGGACGAAGGTGCGCGACCACACGGTCGTCGTCGGGTTCGGCACGAAGGGCCGGTCCGCCGTCAACGCGCTGCTCGGCGACGAGTCCGTCGCCCCGGGCCAGATCGTCGTCGTCGACACCGACCAGCAGGCCCTCGACGCGGCGAGCGCGCTCGGCCTGGTCGCCGTGCACGGCTCGGCCACCCGGTCCGACGTCCTGCGCGTCGCCGCGGTGCAGCACGCCCGCGCGGTCGTCGTCGCCCCGAACCGCGACGACACAGCGGTGCTCGTCACGCTCACCGCCCGCGAGCTGGCGCCGAAGGCGCACATCGTCGCGTCGGTGCGGGAGGCGGAGAACGTCCACCTGCTCAAGCAGTCGGGCGCCGACCAGGTCGTCGTGTCCAGCGAGACGGCCGGGCGGCTGCTCGGCATGGCGACGTCGACGCCGCTGGTCGTGGACATCATGGAGGACCTGCTCACGCCCGAGTCGGGCCTGGCGATCGCCGAGCGGCCGGTCGAGCCGTCCGAAGAGGGCGGTTCGCCGCGGCACCTGTCCGACCTGGTCCTCGGCCTGGTCCGCGACGGCGTCCTGTACCGCGTGGACGCCCCGCAGGCGGATGCCATCGAGCCCGGCGACAAGCTGCTCTACGTCAAGAAGGTGACGCAGGCGGAGAAGATCGAGCGGTAGGTCCGCTTCGCCGCTGAGCGGGACCGGGGCGCCTGGGTTTTGCCCGGCGGATCTGGAACCATGGCGAAGTGCCCCCGCGATCACTCGATCTCAAGTGGCCCACGGTGGCGATCCCCGCCGCGGCGGGTGTGCTCGTCGTGCTGCTGGCCTGGCTGGCCGGGCCGGGGCTGCTGGGCATCTCGAACGACGACCTCGGCGCCCCGGTGACGGCCGAGGTCACCAAGCCCGCGCCGTGCGACCGGCCGGACGCGGTCGAGACCGTGAAGTTCACCGTCGCGGGCAAGACGCACGAGGGCACCCTGAACGGCTGCGGGCACGGCCAAGGCGAGCGTGTCGAGGTCGGCGTCCCCGACCAGCTGCCGGACCAGGGGACGGTCACCGTCCGCGTCGCGGACACGTCGGCCGGGGCGTCGGACGCGCGGCGTCCGGTCGGCCTGTTCCTGCTCGTGTTCGCCTGCTTCTCCGGCGGGATGTTCGCCTACCTCTGGCTGAGCATCCCGCTGCGGCCCAAAACAGCTAGCTGACCTCGGACGACGGCGCCGCGAAGGTGTTGCAGTCGGCGATCCGGTTGCTCGTCGCGCCCGCCCGCCACCAGGACGCGTAGTGCGCGTTCGTCCCGTGGTCGTGGCTGCGGGAGGTGTTGTCGCCGCGGGTCTCCTGGTCGTTCCAGGCCTTGTTGTACATGTCGCGGCTGATCGTGCCGCCCTGGTCGACGTGCGCGCCGAGGAACATGCCGGAGAAGCACTGGGCCTGCAGTTCCTTGCGCCGCGACATCTCCAGCCCGGCCGGGCTGTTCTGGCCGGCTTCGTAGATCTTCTGCCAGGCCGCGTCCATCAGCCCGGCGACCTCCTGGACGTGGTGGCCGTACTCGTGGGCGAAGAGGGCCAGGTAGACGCCGGGGTTGTTGCCGTACTGGTCGGTCTGCAAGCCGCGGAACGGGACGTACAGGTTGTTTTCGCAGTAGTACGCGGCGGTCGCGATGCCGACCTGGATCGTGCCGCACTCGGTCTCGAAGCTCGCGCCGGTCGGGAAGTGCAGCGCCGGCGGGGTGAACGGCAGGTGGTAGGCCGTGAGGAACGGGCCCCACGCCGCGTCGAGGCACTTGCTGGCGGCGGTGAAGAAGGCTTCCGCGCCGTCCTGCGTGCTCTGCCAGGCGGGGAGGTTGCAGACGCGGTTCTGCAGGCCGGCGTTCGGGTCCTGCAGGATCGGGTGGTCGGCCAGCTTGAGGATCTTCTGCGGGCCGGTCGGGCTGGGCGTCGACAGCTCGCTCGGCGGGGCCGACGCCGACGCCGGGGCACCCGCGCCGCCGGGCAGCTGCGAGGGGAGGTCCTGGGACGTCGGCGTGTCGCGGAAGTTCGCGTTGGCCGACGGCGTCTCGCCGCGGTTGAGGACCACGATCGCGACCAGCCCGAGCACCAGCACGGCCACGGCCCCGAGGCACACGCCGATCACGGCCGCCGGGGAGCGGCGACGCGGGGCGGAGACGGTGTGGGGGCGGCCCAACCAGGGAAGATCCGGTGGCGCATCCGGCACCGGCGGCGGCTGGACGATCCCGCGAGGCGGTACCCGGCCGTGGGGCGGTTGCGTCACTAGGCAGTCCCGAAGGGTCTCGGTACGGACCGGGGGTACCCGATCCCGCCATTCAGCATATCGGGGGAACGGGGGCTCTCGCACCCGTCCGTGCGCGCCGAGTCACCGCGCACCGACGTCACCCCAGGTCTGGCCGGGTGCAACGGGCTCTGAAAGAGTGTGGGCAACCAGGTACTGCAGGCGAGGGGCTTCGATGACAGACACCGGTGGCGCGCCCGGCGGCCAGGGCGACGACACGCCGACACCCAGCCAGGGACTTCCCCAGGCAGTACCCCCCGGATCGGGTGGTTCGAAGCCGGGCGCGGACCACTCCGCGTCACCGGCGACGCCGCCGCGCGGGTGGCAGCCGCCGGACGCCGCGGCGGCCCCGGGCCCGGCGACGCCGCCGGGCTGGGAGCGCCCGGCCGCCACCGGGCAGCCGCAGTGGGGCGCCCGGCCGCAGTACCAGCAGCAGCCGTACCAGCAGCAGCGCCCCTGGAGCCCGCACGGGCTCGGCAAGCCGGGCGTGATCGCGTTGCGGCCGCTCAACATCGGCGACATCCTCGACGGCGCGATCACCACGATCCGCCGCCACCCGCTGCTCATCCTCGGCATCGGCGCGGTGCTGGCGGTGATCACCGCCGCCGTCACGTTCCTGGTGCAGAAGTTCGTCTACGACGACCTGCAGAGCCTGGCCACGACGGCCGAGCTCGGCCCGGGCGCGACGGATGCGGAGGTGCGCAACGCCGTGTTCGGCGCGTTCGGCGACGTGCTGCTCGCGCTGCTGCCGACGGCGCTGCTCACGACGTTGCTGACGACGGTGGCGAACGGCCTGCTGGCCGCGGTCATGGGCCGCGCGGCGCTCGGGCGCGAAGTCACCTTCGGCATCGCCTGGAGCGAGGTGCAGCCGCGGCTGTGGCCGCTGCTGGGCGTCGGGTTCGCCTACTCGATCCTCACGACGCTCGGCGTGCTGCTGTGCATCATCCCCGGCATCGTCGCCTATGTGTTCTGGGCGCTGGCCAGCCCGGCGCTCGTGCTGGAGCGCGGCACTTTCAAGCAGGCGTTCTCGCGGTCGGTGCGGCTGGTCAGCGGCTCGTTCTGGCGGGTGTTCGGCATCCTGCTGCTCGCCGGGCTGATCGCGTACTTGTTCAACGCCATCATCCAGCTGCCGTTCAGCCTCGGCAGCGGCGCGTTCAGCGGGATCCTGAACCCGTCGGCGCGGACGGTCGTGCCCGGCACCGGTGAACTGCTGCTGCAGTCGGCGGGCCAGATCGTGTCCGAAACCATCGCCACGCCGTTCGTCGCGCTGGTCACCGTGATCGTGTACCTCGACCAGCGGATGCGCCGCGAGGGCATGGACATCGAGCTGGCGCGCGCGGCCGGGGTCCAGCCCCCGCAGGCATGGTGACGCTGCTGCTCACCGACATCCCGGTCGACATCGACCGGGACGATGCGCGGCGCGCGGCGGCCGAGGAGCTGTCCGACCCGAAGTACCAGGCCGCGCGGCCGAGCGGCCTGGAGCAGTTCGTCCAGTGGCTCGGCGAGCAGCTCCAAAAGCTGCTCAACGGCGTGTCGAACGTGGTCCCGGGCGGGATCTTCGGGGTGCTGCTGATCCTCGTGGTGCTGATCGTGCTCGTCGTGGTGGTCCGGCTGCGCACCGGCAAGATCGCCCGCTCGTCCCGAGCCGACCGGCTCGTCTTCGGCGGGAAGCGGCAGAGCGCGGACGACTACCGCCGCGCGGCCGCCGAAGCCGCCGCGGCCGGCCGGTACGACGACGCCGTCCGCGACCGCTTCCGCGCCGTCGTGCGCGCCCTGGAGGAACGCGCGCTGCTCGACGCCCGCTCCGGCCGGACGGCCGACGAAGCCGCCGCCGAGGCCGGGGTGCTGCTGCCGAACGTCGCCGCGGAGCTGCGGCAGGGCGCGCGGCTCTTCGACGACGTCCACTACGGCGGCCGCGAAGGCACCGAAGCCGCCTACCGCGCGCTGACCGAGCTGGACGAGCGCTGCCGCCGTGAACGCCCGGTCGCCCTGGCGGTCCCGTGAGCTCCGCCGACGTACTTTTTCCCGCGGAGGCGGCATGAGCACAGCGGTTTCGCCGGACGTGCGCCGGATCTGGCGCGGAGTGCGGATTCCGCTCGCCCTGGTCGCGCTGATCTTCGCGGCCGGCGCGCTGCTCCTGCTCGGCCGCGGCGAGCAGACCCGCGGCGCGCTCGAACCCGGCTCCTACGAACCCGGTGGCGCGCACGCGCTGGCGAAACTCCTGCGGGACCAGGGTGTCGACGTCCGCACCGCGCACTCGATGGACGAAGCTGACGCGGCCGTCCGCGAAGACGCGACGCTGCTGGTCACCGAGCCGGACCTGGTCCCGGCCAAGCGGCTCGACGCGCTGCGGCGGCACGCCGCCGACGTCGTCCTCGTGACGCCGGGAGCGCCGACGCTGCAGGACTCGCTGCCGCTGGTCCGGCCGGTCGGCCGGAGCGACGTCGGCACGCTGCACCCGGAGTGCACGGTCGCCGCGGCGGTGGCGGCCGGCGACGTCACGCTCGGCGGGGTCGGCTACGCCTCGCCCGGCGCGCGGTCGTGCTACCCCGGCGACGACGGCGGCGGCACGCTGCTGCAGCTCGCCGACTCCGGCGGCACGACGACGCTGCTCGGCTCGTCGGCGCCGCTGACCAACTCGCGGCTCGCCGACGAGGGCAACGCGGCGCTGAGCCTGCGCCTGCTCGGGCAGCACCCGACGCTGGTCTGGTACCTGCCCTCGATCGCCGACCCGGGGCTGGACGACACCCGCAAGTCGATCTTCGACCTGATCCCGGACGGCTGGTACTACGGTGCCGCGCAGGCGTTCATCGCCGTGGCGCTGCTGGCGCTGTGGCGGGGACGCCGGCTCGGCCCGGTGGTCACCGAGCCGCTGCCGATCGTCGTGCGCGCGGCCGAAACCGCGGAGGGCCGCGCCCGGCTGTACCGGCGGGCGAAGGCCGCGGACCACGCGGGCGAGACGCTGCGGGAGGCGGCGCGGACGCGGCTGCGGACCGTGCTCGGCCTGCCGCGCGACGCCGACGCGGCCGCGCTGGTGCACTCGGTGAGCGAGCGGACCGGGCGGCCGGCGAACGAGATCGGCGCGGTGCTCTACGGCCCGGCGGTGCCGGACGACCCGGCGCTGGTCCGGCTGGCCGGCGAACTGGACAGGGTGGAACGAGAGGTGGGGCGAACTTGACCAGCGAGAACGCGACGGGGGCCCGGGACGCGCTGATCGCGCTGCGCACGGAGGTCGGCAAGGCCGTCGTCGGCAACGACGCCGCCGTGACCGGGCTGATCCTGGCGCTGCTGTGCCGGGGGCACGTGCTGCTCGAAGGCGTCCCCGGCGTGGCGAAGACGCTGCTCGTGCGGGCGCTGGCCGCGGCGCTGGACCTGGAGACCACGCGCGTGCAGTTCACGCCGGACCTGATGCCCGGCGACGTCACCGGCTCGATCGTCTACGACGCGCACAGCGGCGAGTTCTCCTTCCGCGAGGGCCCGGTGTTCACGAACCTGCTGCTCGCCGACGAGATCAACCGGACGCCCCCGAAGACGCAGTCGTCGCTGCTGGAGGCGATGGAGGAGCGGCAGGTCTCGCTCGACGGCAAGTCGCGGCCGCTGCCGGACCCCTTCATCGTGATCGCCACGCAGAACCCGGTGGAGTACGAGGGCACCTACCCGCTGCCGGAGGCGCAGCTGGACCGGTTCCTGCTGAAGCTGACGATGCCGGCGCCGTCGCGCGAGGACGAGATCGGCATCCTTTGGCGGCACGCGCAGGGCTTCGACCCGCGCAACCTCGCCGCGGCGGGGCTCAAGGCGGTCGCCGGGGCCACCGAGCTCGCGGCGGCGCGGGAAGCCGTGGCGCGCGTGACGATCGGGCCCGAGGTGATCGGGTACGTCGTCGACCTGTGCCGGGCGACGCGGCAGCTGCCGTCGGTCCGCATCGGCGTTTCCCCGCGCGGCGCCACGGCGTTGCTCGCGGTGACGCGAGCCTGGGCGTGGCTCGCCGGCCGCGACTACGCGACCCCCGACGACGTCAAGGCGCTGGCCCGCCCCGCGCTGCGGCACCGCCTGGACGTCCGGCCGGAGGCCGAGCTGGAAGGCGTCACCGCGGACGGCGTGCTGGACCGCGTGCTCGCGTCCGTGCCCGTGCCGCGCTGACATGGCCGTCACCGGAAGGCTCGGGCTGCTCGCGCTGTTCGGCGCGCTGGTGGTCGGGCTGCTCGCGCCGTCGGACCTCGGGATCCTGGCGGTCGGTGGCGTGCTCCTGGTGCTCGTGGTCGTCGACCTCGTGCTGGCGGGGAGCGTGCGGCCCCTGGTGTTCCGGCGGTCGGGCGACACGTCGGTGCGGCTCGGCGAGCCGTGCGAGGTGACGCTGGTCGTCGCCAACCCGGGCCGTCGTGCGGTGCGGGGCCTGCTGCGGGACGCGTGGCCGCCTTCGGCGGGCGCTTCGGACCGGCACGCCCTGCGCGTCCCACCGGGGGAGCGCCGGGCGTTGGTGACCGCGCTGCGGCCGTCGCGGCGCGGTGACCGGACGGCGGCGCGCGTGACGGTCCGGTCGGTGGGGCCGTTGGGATTGGCGGCGCGACAGGGTTCACACGAGGTGCCGTGGACCGTGCGCGTGCTGCCGCCGTTCCACAGCCGCAAGCACCTGCCGTCGCGGCTGGCGCGGCTGCAGCAGCTCGACGGCCGCAACGCGGTGCTGATCCGGGGCCAGGGCACGGAGTTCGACTCGCTGCGCGAGTACGTGATCGGCGACGACGTCCGGTCGATCGACTGGCGCGCGACGGCCCGGGCGGCGGACGTCATGGTCCGGACGTGGCGGCCCGAGCGCGACCGGCACGTGGTGCTGGTGCTCGACACGGGCCGCGTGTCGGCGGGCCGGGTCGGCGACGCCCCGCGCCTGGACGCGGCGATGGACGCGGCGCTGCTGCTGGCGGCCCTGGCGACCCGCGCCGGCGACCGCGTCGACCTGCTGGCGTACGACCGGCGGCTGCGCGCGGCGGTGCAGGGTTCGTCGGGAGCGGCGTTGCTGACGTCGCTGGTGAACGCGATGGCGCCGATCGAGCCGTCGCTGGTGGAGACGGACGCGCGGGGGATGGTCGCGGAGGTGCTCCAGCGGACCCGGCGCCGGGCGCTGGTCGTCCTGCTGACGGGCCTCGACGCGGCACCGCTGGAGGAGGGGCTGTTCCCGGTGCTGAGTTCGCTGACCGCGCGGCACGAGCTCATCGTGGCGTCGGTGGCGGACCCGCGGGTGGCGGAGATGCTGTCCGGGCGCGACGACGCGGAGGCCGTGTACGACGCGGCGGCGGCGTCGCGGACGGTGGCCGAGCGCCGGCGCGTGACGGAACGCCTGGGGCGGCACAGGGTCAGCGTCGTGGACGCGGTGCCGGAGGAGCTGCCGCCGGCGTTGGCGGACCGCTACCTGGCGCTGAAGGCGGCGGGGCGACTCTGACGGGTGACTGCGGTGGTGAACGTCCGTTCGCCCTGTTAAGCCCGAAGCATGTTCAAGCTCATGGCCGTGGCCTTGGCGATCGCTTCCGTTCCCGACGGCTCTCCGGTCTACTTGGCCGATGGCGGCGGCAAGCTGTCGCTCGCGGTGGTGTCCGGTCAGCCGGTGCTGGCGGACGCGGCTGACCCGGGTGCCAAGTGGACGTACACCGGGCAGCACTTCACGAATGTCGCAAGTGGACAGTGCTTGACCGCGGTGAGTCCCGTCGACGGCGTGGCGGTGAAGGTGGCGGCTTGCTCCGACGGGGACAAGCACCAGGCTTGGCGGCGCGTGGCCGGTCTGCCGGGGTTGGTGGAGATCGCGAACGTGGCGACCGCGCGGTGCCTGACCGCGGAGGACGCGGTCGCGGGCGCCCGGCTGTACCAGGAAGTCTGCTCGTTGACGGGAATCGCGAACACGTGGGCGGCGGGCGGCCGGACGTTGGCGATCCTGTCGGGCAACGGCCAGCGGCTGGCTTCGAAGGACCCGGGAGCACCGTTCGTGGTCCGGGTGATCGGCGAGAACGGCCAGCCGGCGCCGGACGTGCCGGTGACGTTCTTCGTGCGCGCGGCCCGGCCGAAGAACGCGCTGGTCTTCGAGGGCGGCGGGGAGACGGTGACGGTCAAGACCGGCCCGGACGGGTCGGCGGCCAGCCCGAAGCTGGTGCTGACGGAGGTGGGGGAGTTCGAGGCGCGGTTCGTGGGAACGGCGGGCCTGGAGGACGGATCGTCGATCGCCTTCGAAGGCTCGTGCCTATGCTGACTCGGGCAGGAAGTCCCCGGCGTCACGGGCGTCGAGATCCCCGACCTCGCCCTCTTTCGCCGCTCGCCGGCCCAGCGTGAACACGTACACCAGGAACAGCACCTCGACGAGGACGCCGATGCCCACGCGGACCCACGTCGGCCAGCCCGACGGCGTCACGAACGCTTCGATGATCCCCGTCACGAACAGCACGCACGCCAGCCCGAGCGCCATCACGACCACCGAACGGCCCTGCTCGGCCAGCGCCGCGGTTCGGGAGCGGCGGCCCGGGTCGACCACCGTCCAGCCGAGCCTCAGCCCGGTGCCCGCCGCGACGAACACCGCCGTCAGCTCCAGCAGGCCGTGGGGGAGCAGGAGGCCGATCATCACGTCGCCGCGGCCGGCCGCGCTCATCGCGCCGATGATCAGGCCCGCGTTGAGGGAGTTCATCCACAGCGCGCCGATCACCGGCAGGCCCAGCGCGACGCCCAGGAACAGGCACGTCGCCGCCACCCAGGCGTTGTTCGTCCACACGCGCGCCGCGAACGACGCCGCCGGGCCCGTCGAGTAGTACGCCTCGGCTTCGCCGCCGGGCTTCGTCAGCTGGTTCAGCTCGTCGGCGCTGCCGATCGACGCGCGGACGTGCGGGTCGCCCGCGACCCAGACGGCGACCACCGCCATCACCGCGATCGACACCAGCGCGGCCGGGATCCACCAGCGGCGCGAGAGGTAGACGGCGGCGGGGAAGCGGCGCGTGAAGAACAGCGCGACCTCGCGCCACGCGGGGTTGTGCGACCCCGAGATCGCGCTCCGGCCGCGGGCGACCAGCCCGGACAGCCGGCTGACGAGCGCCGGGTCGGGCGCGACCGAGCGGACGATCGACAGGTGCGTCGCCGTCCGCTGGTAGAGCGTCACCAGTTCGTCGGCCTCGGCACCGGTCAGCTTGCCGCCGCGGTGGGTCAGCTCACCGAGCCGGTTCCACTCCGCCGTGTGCGTCGCGACGAAGACGTCCACATCCACGCCGACCACCCTATCCGGTCGCTACGCTGGCCTGGTGCACGAGGAATCGGAGCTGGTCACCGGGGAAGCCGTCGTCCTGGACCTGCGCGTCGCGAAGCTCGCCAGCCGCGCGCTCGCGATGCTGCTGGACGTCATCGTGCAGTTCGCGCTGCTGCTCGGCGCGATCTTCGTCCTGACGCTGACCGTGCCGGGCGAGGACGAATCGCTCGCGCTGACCCTGATCCTCGTGTTCCTGGTGCTGATCCTGGTCGGCTACCCGGTTCTCTGGGAGACGCTCTCGCGCGGCCGGTCGCTGGGCAAGCTGGCGGTCGGGCTGCGCGTGGTGCGCGTCGACGGCGGCCCGATCCGCTTCCGGCACGCCCTGACCCGCGGGCTCGCCGGGTTCGTCATCGACTTCTGGGCGCTCGGGGTGTTCGGGGCGGTGGCGGTGGTCGTGTCGCTGTGCTCGTCCGACGGCCGCCGGGTGGGCGACTTCCTGGCGGGCACGCTGGTGATCCGCGACCGCGTCCCGGAGAGCGCGGGCTACCCGGCGATCGGCATGCCCCCGGGCCTCGAGGGCTGGGCGGCCCAGCTCGACCTGACCCGGCTGCCGGACGACCTCGCGCTGGCGAGCCGCCAGTTCCTGGCTCGGTTCGGCCAGCTGGCCCCGGAGGCGGCGCACGCGCTGGGCTGGAGCCTGGCGCAGCAGGTGGGCAACGCACTGGGCACGCCGGTGCCGCCGGGAGTGCCGCCGTGGGCGTTCTTGGCGGCGGTGCTGGCGGAGCGCCGCAACCGCGACCACGCGCGCGCGATGCGGACGTACGCGGCGCAGGTGGAGGCGGCACGGGGACAAGTGCCGGCGGGGTTCGGCGCGGGGGTGCCGGGACAGCCTGGTTATGCGTCGGCTGGTTACTTCGGCGGCGGCCAGGCGGGCTTCGCGGGGCAGCTCGGCCAGGCCGACCATGCCGGCCAGGCGGCCCAGCTCGGCCACGCGGGCCAGCCCGGCCATGGCGGCCAGGCGGGCCAGCCCGGCCACGCGGGACAGCCGGACTCCCCGGCTTCGGGCGCCGAGCCCTCGCCGTGGTCGGCCGGACCGGCGGCCGCCGGCAGCCCGGCCGAGGGGGATGCGCCGACCCCGCCGTCCGGTGTTCCGGCGCCGGCCGTCGAAAATCCGTTCGCCCCGCCGAGCTAGGACACGTCCGCCGAGTCCGAAAGCCACGTGTTGCACTGCTGGTTGCGGTTCTTCGTCGCGCCGTGTTGCCACCAGGCGATGTTGTGCTTGGCGCTGCCGTGGTCGCGCTTGCCGTTGCGGGCGTAGTCGTCGCCGCGGTCCTGGGCGTTCCACGCCTCGTTGTAGATGTTCTTGTCGACCGAGCCGCCGGACACCGACGCCGAGCCGAGGAACATCCCCGAGAAGCACTGCGCCTCGAGCTCCATCCGGCGCGACAGCTCCAGGCCGACCGCCGAGTCGGCGCCGGCGTCGTAGCGCTGGTTGCCGTACGCCTCGGAGATGCCGGCCAGGTTCTGCACGTGGTGGCCGTATTCGTGGGCCAGGATCGACAGGTACGGGCCGGGGTGGTTGCCCCACACGTCGATCTCGATGCGGTCCATCGGCATGTAGATCGTGTCGTTCGTCGGGCAGTAGAACGGCGTGACGCCGGTCGTCGTGCCGCCGCTGCCGCACGGTGTCGACGACTCCGACAGCGACCGCGGCACCGACAGGTTCGGCGACCGGAACGGCAGGTCCGCGCCGCCGAGCATGCGTGACCACATCGCGTCGAGGCAGGCGATCCCGGACTGGAAGAAGCGGGTGGCGCTGTTCTGGTCGGTCGCCCAGCGGCTCAGCGAGCAGGGGACGTTCTGCAGGCCGTAGTCGGGACTGGCGAACAGCGGGTTGTTCCCGGTCGCGGCGACCGAGCGCGGGCCGCTCGGCTGCTCGGACGTGCGGGTGGTGGTGCCCTCGGTGGTCCGGCTGGTGGTCGTTTCCTCGGTGGACGAGGTGGTTTCGGTGGTCTCGTCGGCGGAGGTGGTTTCGTAGGTGTCCGAGGGGTAGGTGCTCGAGTACCCGGCATCGGCGACGTGCCGGGTGCTGCCGCCGATCAGCGCAACGGCCGCGACGAGCCCCCCGACCACGGCGACGATCCCGATGATCGCCACGGCGACGATGACCCCGGTGTTCGACTTCTTGGCGACGTAGGGCCGGTAGCCGGGAGCGAACCGCGGGCCGAAAGGCGAGCCGGGCGGCGGGCCGGGGTAGGCGGGGGTGAAGACCGGTGGCGCGGCCGCGGCGGGCGGGGGGAGCGGGGGCCGGGCGGGCGGGAAGCCGCCGGGGCGCGGGTAGGGCCCGGAGGCGGGGAAGCTTTGGGTGCCTTGCGGACCGCGGGGCGGCTGGCCGGGGTACGGCGGTTGACCGGGCTTGGCGCCTTGCCAAGGCCCCGGCGTGCCGCCGGGTCCTTGGCTTTGCTGGGGAGCGCCGGGCGTTTGGTTGGGCTGAGTGTGTGGTTGGCCGGGGCCGCCGGGTGCCTGCCGTGGCTGGCCGCCGGGGCCTTGCCCCGGTGTACCGCCGGGCGTCTGGCCCGGCTGACTGTGCGGTGGCCGACCCGGCTGCCCGCCCGGTCCGTGCCCCGGCCGCCCCTGGGGCAACGGCCTGCCCCCCGGCGGCGGCAACGGCCGGGCCCCCGGGGGCGGCACCGGCCGCCGCGGGTCGTGTGGCCCAGGGCCAGGACCAGCGCCGGAACCAGGACCCTGCGGGCCGTGCGTCATGAAAGCGGAACCCCCCGTGCGATTTCCCCGTCGGAACCGGCGTACCTGCGGTGATCTCGCCGTTCCGGGCGTCAGCATAGATCGGGTGCTCTAGGGTGTGGTGCTGTGTCGATGAAATGGGGGGCGGCGGTCACGGCCGCCGTCATGGTCCTGGTCACCGCCGGGCCCGCCGCCGCGCAGGGGCCGTCCGCCGGGCCCGTGCTGCCTGACGTGCCGTCCGACCAGGTCAAAAAACCCCAGCAACTGAACGGCCAGAACATCCAGCCGCCCGAAGGCGCCACCGCCGACGTCGCCCTCAAGGTCCTGCGTGACGGCTCCCTCGAAGTCACCGAGCACGTCACCGTCCCCGGCGGCAAGCAGCTGACCTCGCGCGTTCCCCTCAAGGTCTCCGCGAGCGACGACCAGGACCGCGTCTTCGCCGTCCGGAACACCAAGACCGAAGGCGCCGCGAGCAGCCAGCTGACCGGTGACCAGCTCGTCCTCACCTTCATGGGCGGCGCGTCCACCGTCACCTATACCGTCGACGGCGTCGTCGCCGACCAGAACGGCCGCCAGCAGGCCCGGTGGCAGGTCGCCAGCGGCTTCGACACCCCGCTCGCCAAGCTCACCGCCTCCTTCCTCGCGCCGTCTCCGCGACTGTCCCCTGTGGACTGCTTCGCCGGCCCCATCGGTTCGAGCCAGCGCTGCACGCTCGCCGAGCTCGACCACACCGGCGTCGTCCGGCTCGAACAGAACGACGTCCGCCCCGGCGACCGCGTCGACCTCCTCGTCGGCCTGCCTGCGAACACCGTCCCCGCCACCGCGAAGTTCGCCGACGTCGGCCTCTTCGCCACCGCCTTCGCCTTCACCCCGCTGACCGGCGTCGCCTTCGCGCTCCTGCTCGTCTTCCTGATCGCGGGCGGCCTCTACGTCCACCGCCGCCGCAAGGAGGACGCGGGCGCCCTCACCGCCGCCACCGGCCCGGTCGAGGTGCTGCTGCGCGACGGCGACCGCGTCTACTTCGCCAGCCCCGACGGTGTCCTGCCCGGCCAGGTCGGCACGGTCGTCGACGAGACCGTCGACGTCGTCGACATCAGCGCCACCGTCGTCGACCTCGCCGTCCGCAACTACCTCTGGCTGGCCGAGGTACCGGGCCCCGACTGGCAGCTCGCCCGCCGCAACCCGCCCGACGAGCACCTCCACGACTTCGAACGCGCCGTCTACGAGACGCTGCTGCCGGCGGGCACGGACGCCGTGCTCGTCTCGCAGCTGCGCGCCCGCGGCACCCTCGACCTGCGCAAGATCAGCGACGCGATGTACGCCGACGTCGTCACCAAGCGCTGGTTCTCCCGCCGCCCCGACACCGCCCGCGGCCGGCTCACCTGGCTCGGCGCCGGGATCTTCGCGCTCGGCGCGGCCGCCACGGCCGTCCTCACCTTCACCGTCGGCGAAGCGCTGCTCGGCGTCGCGGTCGCCCTCGCGGGTCTCGCCGTCGCCGCGGCGGCCGCGCTGCTGCCCTCGCGCACCGCGCGCGGCCGGGCGCTCGTCGGCCAGGTCCGCGGCCTGCTCGACTACCTGCACACCGCCAAGGCCGAGGACATCCCGCCCGCCGACCGCGAAATGGTGTTCTCGCGCTCGCTGCCGTACGCGGTCGTGCTGGGCGACACCGAACGCTGGCTCGGCGCCTTCGCCGCGCTCAACCCGGCGTCGGACGGCTCGGCCGGCCTCTACTGGTACGGCGGCATGGAAGCCGACCACGACCTGCGCCGGTTCGGCACGCACTTCCCGTCCTTCCTCACCGCGCTCGACGGGCTGCTCACCGCCGCCGGCCGCACCGCCCGCTGACCGTGCTCGCCGCCGCGGTGCTGGCGCTGGTCCTGGCCGCGGCGCCGGACCAGCCGCCGCTGCCGACCGTGCCGCAGAGCGCGGAGATCCAGCTCAAGGTCGAGCGCGACGGCTCGCTCTCGGTCGCCGAGGCGATCTCGGTGCCCGACGGCGTCACCATGGACCGCCGGGTCCCGCTGCGGGTCGCCGCGCCGCACCACCGCGACCGCGTCTACGGCGTCCGCGACGTCGTCCTCGAGGGCAGCGGGAACGCCCAAGTGGACAACGGCGCGCTGACCGTCCACCTGACGTCCGGCACGTCGGTCCTCCGGTACACAGTGGACGGTGCCGTCGCCGGCGACCGGGTCACGTGGGAACTGGCCGGCGGCTGGAGCGCCGACCTGAAGTTCATCCGGGCTTCCTTCGCGGCGCCCGAAATCCCGACCGCCGTCGACTGCCTCGCCGGGCCGCCGGATTCGGACTTCCCGTGCGGCGCCGCGCAGATCGACCACGCCGGCTTGACGCGGTTCAGCCAGCAGAACCTCGCGGCGGGCGACCGCATGACGGCGACGGTCGAACTGCCCCCGGGCACCGTCCCCGGGAACGAAGTGCTGGTCCCCGCCAAGACGATCGCGGGCGCGTTCGTGCTCACCGCCCCGGTCGGCTGGGCCTGGGCGGGCTTCGGCGCGCTCCTGCTGGCGGCCGCGGCGTGGGTCCTGCTCGCCCGCCGCCGGGACGCCGGCGACCCGCCGAAGGCCGGCTTGATCGCGAAGAACGGCGAGTTCGCGTCCCCGGCCGGGGTGCTGCCCGGGCACGCCGGCGTGCTGCTGCACGGCCGCGCCGGGCCCGTCGATCTCGCCGCGACCGTGCTCGACCTCGCCGTCCGCAACTACGTCTGGGTGAGCGACGGCCCCACGCTGATCCGCCGCAACCCCGCCGACGAGCACCTGACGCCCTTCGAGCGTGCCGTGTTCGCCGCCGTGCTGCCGGAAGAGGCGGTGACGCTCGCCGAACTGCGGGAGCGGCACGTCGAGATCCCCCGCGCGGAGCTGGCCGCGGACCTCGCCGGCCGGGGGTGGCTCGCGACCGGGCGGCTTCGGCGCGCGGGGGTCCGGGTCGTCTTCTACGGCCTGTTCCTCACCGTCCTGCTGGCCTTGACCGTCGGGTACGCCCAGCTCGGCGTCATCCTCGCGCTGACCGGGGGCCTCGCCGCCGTGACGTCGGCGGCGCTGCCCGCACGCCGTCACGCGGGCGCCGGGGTCGCGCGCCGGCTCCGCGGCGTCGCCGAAGAACTGGCCACCACCCGAGCGAAGGACTTCGACAAGTCCCAACGGGAGCTGGTGTTCTCGCGCGGCCTCCCGTACGCGCTCGCTCTGGGCGAACTAACCCCCTGGGTGGCCGCCTTCGCCGCGCTCGAACACCCTCCGCCGGTGTACTGGCACGACGGCGACATCACCCCTGACCAGGCCGGATCCTTCGCGGTCGCGCTCGCGGGCACCTTCGCGGGCGCCCACCGCGGCCGGCGCCTCGACGCGGTGCGGCAGCACACCCGTTCTCACTCGCCAGTCGGGACGCACGCGGGTGCCGACCCGTCGTAGGGTGGGGCCATGGCCGATCCCGAGCTCGTCCGATACACCCTCGACAACGGTCTGCGCGTGGTCCTCGCACCCGACGCGACCGCGCCGGTGGTCGGCGTCAGTGTCCACTACGACGTGGGCTTCCGCTCCGAGCCCGAGGGGCGCACCGGTTTCGCGCACCTCTTCGAGCACTTGATGTTCCAGGGCTCGGAGAGCCTCGAGAAGCTCGCCCACTTCCGGCACGTCCAGTCCAGCGGCGGCACCTTCAACGGGTCGACCCACCCGGACTACACGGACTACTTCGAGGTGCTGCCGAGCGCCGCGCTCGAGCGCGCGCTGTTCCTCGAGGCCGACCGGATGCGCGCGCCGAAGCTGACCGCCGAGAACCTGGCGAACCAGATCGACGTCGTCAAGGAAGAGATCCGGCTGAACGTGCTGAACCGGCCGTACGGCGGGTTCCCGTGGATCACCCTGCCGCCGGTGCTGTACTCGACGTTCCCCAACGCGCACAACGGTTACGGCGGTTTCGAGGACCTCGAGAGCGCGACGGTCGACGACTGCGCGGCGTTCTTCGACACCTACTACGCGCCCGCGAACGCCGTGCTCACCGTGGCGGGCGACTTCGAGGTCGACAACGCCAAGAAGCTGATCGAGACGCACTTCGGCGACGTCCCGCACCGGCCCGCGCCGCGGCGGCCGTCGTTCGCCGAGCCGCTGCCGACCACCGAGCTGCGCGGCGAGGTCGAAGACCCGCACGCCCCGCTGCCCGCGCTCGGCATCGGCTACCGGATGCCCGACCCGATCAACGACGTCGACGGCTACCTGGCCTACCTCGTGCTCGCCGGCGTCCTCACCGACGGCGACGGCTCCCGCCTGCAGCAGCGGCTGGTGCACCGCGAGCCCCTGGTCGTCGACATCGGCGCCGGCGCCGGGCTGTTCGGCCCGTTCGAGGCGCGCGACCCCGACACGTTCACCATCACCTTGATCCACCCGCACGAGGTGCCGCGCGAGCGCGTGCTCGCCGCGCTGGACGACGAGCTGGAGAAGCTCGCCGAGACCCCGCCGAGCGAGGAGGAGCTGCGCAAGGTCACCGCCCGCTGGACGGCGAGCCTGCACTCCGAGCACGACCGGCTGGTGTCCCGGACGCTGGCCCTCGGTTCGTTCGAGCTGCTCTACGGCGACGCGTCGCTGGTGTACAAGCTCGCGGACCGGATGTCCGCCGTCACCTCGGAAGCCGTTTCGGCGGCGGCGAAGGCGCTGCGCCCCGACGCGCGCGCCGTCCTGGTGGTCAAGCCCGCTTCGGAAGGGACCAACGAGCAGTGACTTCTGCAACGCACCGCAGTGCGGACGAGATCGGCCGCACCACGCGGGGGCCGCGCCCGCTGCCGCCGCTCGGCGAACAGCGCGCCGCCGCGGATCTGTCCCATGTGGACACTTCGTTGTCCAACGGCCTGCGCGTGCTGGCCGTGCGCAAGGCGACCGTGCCGCTGGTCGAGGCCCGGCTGTGGATCCCGTTCGCGGGCGACGACGCGCTGCACCCGGCCACGGCCGAGGTGCTCGCCGAGACGATCCTGACCGGCACGGCCCGCCGCAACCGCATCGAGATCGACGCCGAGCTGGCGCTGATCGGCGGCGACATCGGCGCCGGCGTCGACCCGGAACGCCTGGTGCTGACCGGGTCCGCGCTCGCCGACAAGCTGCCGACGTTCCTCGACGTCCTCGGCGACGTCCTGACGGGAGCGACGTACGCCGACGACGAGATCGCGCGCGAGAAGGAGCGGCTCGTCGAGCGGATCGCCGTCTCGCGCACGCAGCCGCGCACGATCGCCCGCGAAGCGCTGCAGAAGCACCGCTACGGCGACCACCCGGCCACGCGCGAGGTCCCCAAGGCCGAAGACGTCGCGGTCGTGACGCCGGAGCAGGTCCGGGCGCTGCACCAGGCGTCCGTGCTGCCCCGTGGTGCGGTGCTGGTGCTGGTTGGCGACCTCGACCCGGCCGCCGTCATCGGTGACCTGGAGAAGGTGCTCGGCGGCTGGGCGTCCGACCGCTCCGCCGTCCGGCTGCCGCCGCTGCCCGAGCTGACCGGGCCGAACGTGCTGCTGGTGCCGCGCGCCGGCGCCGTGCAGTCGCAGATCCGGCTCTCGGCGCAGACCGTGCCGCGCACCGACCCGGGTTACGCGGCGCTGCAGCTGGCGAACCTGGCCTACGGCGGGTACTTCTCGTCGCGGCTGGTGGAGAACATCCGCGAGAACAAGGGGTACACCTACTCCGCGCACTCCGGGTTCGAGTTCACCGACGGCACCGCGGTGGTCAACGTCGACGCCGACACGGCCACCGAGGCGACCGCGCCCGCGCTGCTGGAGACCCGCTACGAGCTGGGCCGCCTCGGCCAGGTCCCGCCGACGGGCGACGAGCTGGAGTCGGTGCGGCAGTACGCGATCGGTTCGCTGCTGACGTCGACGTCGTCGCAGTCGGGGCTGGCCGGGCAGGTGCTGGCGCTGGCGTCGACCGGGCTGGGCCTGGAGTGGCTGAACGAGCACCCGGCGCGGGTGGCGGCGGTGACGGCCGACGAGGTCGCCGAAGCGGCGCTGAAGTACTTCGCCCCCAAGCGGTTCACGGGCGTGGTGGTCGGCGACGCGGCGGTGCTGGAGCGCAAGCTGCTGTCCCTCGGCGACGTCGTAGTGGGCGATCCGGCCTGATGTCCGTCCCGTTCTCGCTGGGGGAGCCGCCCACCCTGTCCCGGTCCACTGTGGACCGCCAGGAAGGCTTGCGCACCAACCCTTCGCGGCTGTTGTCGCGCTGGGCCGACGCCCGGGTCGTCCTGCTGGACGACACCGGGCGCACCCCGGTCGTGGAAGGATCGTCGGTGCTGGCGTTCCGGAAGGCGATCGACTTCGGTGCATCGCCCCCGGCGGACGCGGTGTTCCTGGGCGAGTGGCAGGACACGGACTACTGGTCGCTGCCGGGTGGGCCATCGGGTGACGCCGGCACGGTCAAGATGGCGGGCAGCTGGGGGTTCGTCGAGGAGGTCCCGACCGCGGACGGCGAGATCTGGGTCGAGCTGCGCGGGTACGGAGACCTGCTGGACGACACGTCGGCGGGGCTGTTCACGACGGCCCAGGCGTTGCGGAACTGGCGTCGCCAGGCGAAGTTCTGCACGCGCTGCGGTCATCCGACGGAGCTGATCCAGTTCGGCTGGGCGAGCAAGTGCACGAACGACGGCCGCGAGGAGTACCCGCGCACGGACCCGGCGGTGATCTGCCTCGTCCACTCTTCGGAGGGCGTGAACGGCTCCCACGTGCTGCTGGCGCGTCAGCCGATCTGGCCGGCGGGGCGGTACTCGGTCTTGGCGGGGTTCGTCGAGGCGGGGGAGTCGCTCGAGGCGTGCGTGGTCCGCGAGATCCGCGAAGAGGTGGGCGCGTCGGTGTCCGACGTGCGGTACCTGGGGAGCCAGCCGTGGCCGTTCCCGCGTTCGATCATGCTGGGCTTCACAGCGCGCGCGGACCGATCGTTGCCCCTGGTCCCGGCGGACGGCGAGATCGAAGAGGCGCTGTGGGTGTCGCGCGCGGAGGTGCGTGAGGCGTTCGCGAACAGTTCGGTGCGAGGCGAGGGTTCAAAGCCGACGCCGATCGCCGACGGGGCGGCGGAGATCATCCTGCCGGGGAACTCGTCGATCGCGCGCGTGATGCTCAAGGCTTGGGCGGACGCGGAGGAGTAGGGCTCGATCCGCTGAAGGCCGCCTCGCGTTCGGGGCGGCCTTGGTTCGCGTAGCCCTCGCAGTCTTGCAGCCAGCCGGCCATCGCTTCCAGGTAGCGCGGGAGTGAGACGTTCTCCCAGCTCTCCGGCGGTCCGTCCGACCAGGCCGCGAGCAGGTCTCGCAGGGTAGCCACCACTGCGTCCCGCTTCGGGGCTGGACGGGGTTCGATCCGGTCGCCAGTCACCCGCCGGATCCTGCCAGGCGGTGGCCAGCGCCGTCACGGTCAGCGCAGGGAACCTCGTTCGTCCACCGTGCGCGTCGGCCGGCCGGTGAAGCCCGCGGGTCGGCCGAAGGCCAGGTTCAGGGTGTCCAGCCGGTAGCGCCATTCGTCGCCGCATGCGCACTGGGCGCCGAAGCGGTAGTTGATCTGCCAGCGGAGCCACTCGCCCGGGTTGAGCCGGATCGGCCGCGGCCGCCAAGCCCGCCGGGGCTTCCCGTGCAGCGCCGGCGTGAGCTGCACACTCAGCACGTTGTCCACCTCGCGCAGCGTGACGCCGTCGAGGTCGGCGATCGGCCGCACTTCGAAGCGCGGCTCGAAGCCGTCCCGCTCCGCGATGGTCACTTCGTGCACCAGCGACCCCGTCGACTCCGGGAGCGGGAAGCCGATGGGCGCGCGGTTGCGTCGGGCCGCTTCGGCGCCGCCTCGGGACCGTTTGGTCCAGGTGGTCCGCACCCACTGCGCCACGATGTCCACGCCTACCAGCGTCTCCGCGACCGCAAGCGGAAATCCGCTGACCAAGCCGCGGATCGCCGGCGCAAGTCGTTCACCGGTGTTTCCGCCACGTGGCCCAGTGGGGGCGAGGCGTTACCTGGTCGTTTCACCAGACCGTTGACGGCTGTGCTCCGGCTCACTACAGTCCTGCGAAACCGTCTGTAAAGTATCCTAATTAAGTCGGGAGCGACGAGTGCGAGCCGGTAGCCCGCGGATGCTGCGCGAGATCAACGATCGCGCCGCCATCGAGGTCCTCCTTCGGGAAGGCCCGCTGACCCGCGCCGAACTCGAGCTCGCCATCGGTCTTTCCAAGCCCGCCACCGCGCAGCTCATCACCCGGCTCGAACTGGACAACCTCGTCGTCAAAGCCGGCGTCCGGGGTGGTGGGCGGGGGCCGCGCGCCCAGCTCTGGGCCGCCAACGGCAGCCTCGCCTTCGTCGCCGCCGTCGATCTCACCCCGCACGTCGCCGACTTCGTCGTCGCCGATGTCGCCGGGGTCGTGCTCGCCGAATACCGGACGCCGCTGCCCGTGCACGCGGGTGCCGACGTCGTCGGGACCTTCGGCGAAGCCCTCCAGAAAGTCGCCGAAGAAGCCGGGATCACCCGGGAACAGCTGGCCCACGTCGTGATCGGCGCGCAGGGGGCGTTCGATCCGCGGACCGGCCTGCTGTCCTCGGCCCCGCACATCCCCGGCTGGCTCGGCTTCGACGTCCCGCAGAAGCTCTCCGACGAGCTCGGTGTCGACGTCCTCATCGAGAACGACGTCAACCTCGTCGCCGTCGAAGAGATGAGCGTCGGGCAGGCCCAGGACGTCGACGACTTCGTCATGGTCTGGCTGTCCGAAGGCGTCGGCGGCGCCGTCGTCATCGGACGGCGGCTGCTGCGCGGCGCCACCGGCGGCGGCGGCGAGATCGACTGGATGCGCGTGCCCGATCCGGCCACCGTGGACACCGGTGACGTCTGGCCCGAGGCCGGCGCCCGATTCGGCAACCTCGTCGACTCGCCCGCCATCTGCCGGCTCGCCGCCGCGCACGGCATCCAAGCCGACACGGCCTGGGACGCTGTGACCAAAGCACCCAAGGGCCACCCCTTCCTGGACGACCTCGCCCGGCGGGTCGCCGGCGGCGTCGCCAACCTCGTAGCGGTCGCCGACCCGCAGCTCGTGCTCCTCTGCGGGGACACCAGCCGCGCCGGCGGCGAGGAGTTCGCCGCGCTGGTGCAGGAAAAGCTCCACGAACTGGTCCTGCCGCGCACGCCCGTCGGCTGCGCTTCCGTGCAGGGCAACGCCGTCCGCGCCGGCGCGTTGCAGTCGGCGCTGGCCACCGCCCGTGAGGACGTCTTCGGCGTCGTCACCCCCACGCTCCTCGGGTCGCAGGCCCGAGGACGAAAGCACCCGTCCCCGACCGAGTAGACCGACCGATGAGGAGGAGGGCCATGCCCCCTACCACCCGGACCCGACGAGGCGCCCTGCTTGTGGCCGCCGCCGCGGCGTCCGTCCTGCTGACCAGCGCCTGCTCCGGCGCCGCCGCCCCGAGCGGCGGTGGTGACCCCGCGGCCGCGCCCGGCAAGGACGACAAGCTCACGATCACCGTGTACTCCAAGTTCACCGACCGCGAGTACGGCGTGGTCACCGCGGGCCTCAACAAGCTCAAGACGAAGTTCCCGAACATCGAGATCAAGCACGAGGGCAACCAGGACGACGACAAGCTCACCCAGTCGATCCGCGGCGGCAACCCACCCGACGTCGCGATCTCCTTCTACACCGACAACCTCGGCGCCTGGTGCTCCAACGGCAGCTTCCAGGACCTGAAGCCCTACATCGACCGCGACAAGATCGACCTGAACCAAATCCCGGAAGCGGTCCGCAACTACACCGAGTACCAGGGCAAGCGGTGCGCGATGCCGATGCTCGCCGACGTCTACGGGCTCTACTACAACAAGGACATGTTCGCGGCGAAGGGCATCACCTCGCCGCCGAAGACGACGTCGGAACTGTTCGAGGCCACCAAGAAGCTCACCGAGTTCAACCCGGACGGGTCGATCAAGGTCGCCGGCTTCCTGCCCTCGATGCCGTTCTACGCCAACCAGGCCCAGTACTGGGCGCCGAACTTCGGCGCGCCCTTCCTCGGCCCGGACGGCAAGTCGGACCTCGCCACCAACCCCGGCTGGAAGGCGATGTTCGAGTTCCAGAAGCAGCTCATCGACTTCTACGGCGGCCACGACAAGGTCGAGCAGTTCAAGGCCGGCCTCGGTGACGAGTACTCCGCCGACCACGGCTTCCACAAGAAGAAGCTGGCGATGATCTACGACGGCGAGTTCCGCACCGCGTTCCTCAAGGACCAGGCGCCGGACGTCAACTACGGCACCGCGCCCGCGCCGGTGCTCGACAGCATGGCCGACCACTACGGCGGCGGCTTCACCACCGGCACGATCATCGCGATCCCCAAGGGCGCCAAGAACCCCGGCGCCGCGTGGGAGCTCATCAAGCAGGTCACCCTGGACACCGACACCCTGGTCGACATGGCCAACGGCCTGAAGAACGTGCCCAGCACCAAGGCGTCGCTGACCTCGCCGCGCCTGGACCTGCAGCCGCAGTTCAAGACGTTCCTCGACATCTACGACAGCGGCAAGCTGGTCGCCAACCAGACCACCCCGATCGGCGACGCGCACCTCAAGGCGGTCAACGACTTCGCCGAGAAGTGGCAGGCCGGCTCGGTGCCCGACCTGACGGCGGGCCTGCAGAAGGTCGACGCGCAGATCGACGACGAACTGAAGCAGAAGGGCGCGGGCGGATGACGTCCACGCTCGCGGAAAAAGCCCAGGGTTCCCCGTCCGCGCCGAGCAAGGCGCGGGCGGGGGGCCGCCGGGCCAAGCGCCGCCGGACCGTCTTCCTCTTCATGGCCCCGGCGTTCGTCGGGTTCCTGATCTTCTTCGGCTACCCGCTGATCGCGACGGTCTACTACTCCTTCACCCGGTACGACCTGATCAACGCGCCGGTGTTCGTCGGCTTCGACAACTACGTCCGGATGTTCACCAGCGAGCCGCTGGTCGGCACGGCCGCGTACAACACGCTGTGGCTGGTCGTCGTCCTGACGGTCTGCCGGGTGGTGTTCTCCCTCGGCGTCGCCTCGGTGATCTCCCGGCTCAAGTCGGGCGTCGGCCTGGTCCGGACGCTCTGCTACCTGCCGACGCTCGCCCCGCCCGCGGCGGCGACGCTGGCGTTCGTCTTCGTGTTCAACCCGGAGTTCGGCCCGGTCAACCGGTTCCTGCGGCTCTTCGGCATCGACGGCGGCCTTTGGTTCAACAGCCCGTCCATGTCCAAGCCGGCGTTGACGCTGCTGGCGCTGTGGGGCTCCGGCGAGCTGATGATCATCATCCTGGCCGCGCTGCTGGACGTCCCGACCGAGCAGTACGAGGCAGCCGAGCTCGACGGCGCCGGCCCGATCCGCCGGTTCTGGCACGTCACGCTGCCGTCGATCTCGCCGGTGCTGCTGTTCGGCGTGGTCAACTCGATCATCTACGCGCTGCAGTTCTTCACGCAGGCGATCGTCGCTTCCTCGGCGTCGGCCGGGACAGCGGACGTCGCCGGCAACTCGAAACTCATCGGGGCGCCGCAGAACTCGACGCTGACGTACCCGATCTGGCTCTACGTCCAGGGTTTCCGCTACTTCAACATGGGTTACGCGGCGGCGATGGCCGTCCTGCTGTTCATCGTCAGCGCGGCGTTCACGTGGATTCTCGTGCGTCAGCTGCGGAAGTCCCAGCACCAGGAGGAGGGCGCATGACCGCCGTGGCCGAAGCGCCGCAGCGTACGGCGGGCGTACCGCCGAAGGTGCGGTTCAAGCGGAACTGGGACAAGCGGCTGTCGTTCATCGCGCTGCATTCCGTCGGCATCGCGATGGGCGTGATCTTCATGCTGCCCGTCCTGTTCGTCTTCCTCACCGCGGTGATGGCGAGCGACCAGGCGATGACGGCGAGCCTGTGGCCGACGGAATGGCACTTCGAGAACTTCGTCAAGGTGTTCCAGAAGGCGCCGCTGCTCGAATACTTCGGCAACAGCCTGCTGTATTCGGCGCTGGCGACGGCGGGCGCGCTGCTTTCGGCGATCCCGGCGGCCTACGGGCTCGCGAAACTGCGGTGGCGCGGGCAGAACCTGTTCTTCATGCTGACCGTGGCGGCGATGCTGCTGCCGCCGCAGGTCACCGTCGTGCCGCTGTACGACCTGTGGGTCCGGCTGGGCCTCACCGGCACGCTGGTTCCGCTGATCGTGCCGTACTTCTTCTTCGACGCGTTCTCGATCTTCCTGCTCCGCCAGTTCTTCCTCACCATTCCGAAGGACTACATCGAAGCGGCGAAGATCGACGGCTGCAACGAGTTCCAGGCGATGGTCCGGGTGCTGATCCCGATGGCCAAGCCGGGGATCGCGGCCACCGCGATGTTCTGCTTCCTGTTCACCTGGAACGACTACTTCGGGCCGCTGCTCTACACCGGCGAGAACCAGGACCACTGGCCGCTTTCGCTGGCGATCGCCTCCTTCCGCGGCATGCACCACGTCGAGTGGAACATGACGATGGCCGCGACCGCGCTGATCATGGCGCCGGTGATCGTGCTGTTCATCTTCGCCCAGAAGTCGTTCGTCAAGGGCATCACATTCACGGGAGTCAAGGGATGAAGCTGGCAGTCGTCGGTGGCGGGTCCACCTACACGCCGGAGCTGATCGACGGGATCGCCGGGCGCCGGTCCACTTTGGACGTCGACGAGATCGTGCTGGTCGACCCGGACGCCTACCGCGTCGAGGCCGTCGGCGGGTTCAGCCAGCGGATCCTCGACCACGCCGGCCACCCCGCGCGGGTCCGGACGACGCAGTCGCTCGAGGAGGGCGTCGACGGCGCTTCCGCCGTGCTGATCCAGCTGCGCGTCGGCGGGCAGCGGGCGCGGCGCTCGGACGAGACGTTCCCGCACGCCTGCGGCTGCGTCGGGCAGGAGACGACCGGCGCGGGCGGCCTGGCGAAGGCGCTGCGCACGGTGCCGGTGGTGCTCGACATCGCCGACCGCGTCCGCAAGATCGCCGGCGACGACACGTGGATCGTCAACTTCACCAACCCGGTCGGCATCGTCACGCGCGCCCTGCTCAACGAGGGCCACCGCGCGGTCGGGCTGTGCAACGTCGCGATCAACCTGCAGCGCCAGTTCGGGAAGCTGCTCGGGGTCGGCGCGGACGACGTCAAGCTCGTCCACACCGGACTGAACCACCTGAGCTGGGAACGCGGCGCGCTCGTCGACGGCGTCGACCGGCTGCCCGAGCTGCTGGACCAGCACCTGGACTACCTCTCCAACGAGGTCTCCGTGCCGGAGAAGTGGTTGCGGCGCATGAACGTCGTGCCGTCGTACTACCTGAAGTACTTCTACGCGCACGACGAGCAGGTCACCAAGCAGCGCACCGAGCGGCCGCGCGCGGACGTCGTCTCCGACGTCGAGGAAGAGCTGCTGAAGATCTACCTCGACCCGGAGCAGAACACCAAGCCGGAGTCGCTGGAGAAGCGCGGTGGCGCGTACTACTCGGAAGCCGCCGTGCAGCTGGTGCATGCGCTGACCGCGGGCGGGCCGGCCGAGGAGCACGTGGTGAACGTCCGCAACGACGGGACCTTTCCGTTCCTGCCGGACGACGCCGTCATCGAGGCGCGGTCCATTGTGGACTCGAAGGGGGCGACCCCGGTTCCGCAGCTGCCGGTGGAGCCGCGGTTCTCGGGCCTCATCGCGGCGACGACGGCGTACGAGTTCCTGGCTTTGGAGGCGGCGCTGAAGGGCGGCCGCGACCGCGTGGCGGACGCGCTGCTGGCGCACCCGCTGGTCGGCCAGTACTCGAAGGCCGACACGCTCGCCGATTCGCTGGTGCAGATCAACCGCGAGTACCTGCCCTGGGCGCGCGGATGAGGCCTGCGATTATCGCGATCGACGGCGGCAACAGCAAGACCGAGGTCCTGGTGATCTCGGAAGACGGCGTCGTGCTGGGGAAGTCCCGTGGCCCCGGCGCGTCGCCGCAGAACATCGGCGTCGCGGCGTGCGTCACGGCGCTGGAGGGCTTGGTCCTGGAGGCCTACGCGGACTTCGGGGAGAAGCCGTTCGCGGTGCACACCTCGGCTTACTTGGCCGGACTGGACTTCCCGCGCGAGGAGGAAGCGCTGCACGCGGCGCTGTCCGCGCGCGGGTGGAGCGACACCCTGACGGTCGGCAACGACACCCTCGCGCTGCTCCGGGCGGGCAGCGCGGGGGTGGGTGTCGCGGTCGTGTGCGGCGCCGGGATCAACGGCGCCGGCGTCGGCCCGGACGGCCGCGTCCACCGCTTTCCCGCGCTGGGCAAGATCTCCGGCGACTGGGGCGGCGGCTACCGGCTCGGCGAGGAAGCCCTGTGGTGGGCCGTGCGCGCCGAAGACGGCCGTGGCCCGCGGACCGCGCTGATGCCGGCGGTGGCGGCGTACTTCGGCAAGCCGACGTTGCTGGACGTCGTGCAGGGCCTGCACTTCGAAGAAATCCCCGCCGCCTCGATCCACGGCCTGTGCCCGCTGCTGTTCGAGGTCGCCGCGGCGGGCGACGAGGTCGCGCAGGAGATCGTGACGCGGTTCGTCGAGGAGGTCAGCGTCTTCGCGGCGGTGATCCTGCGCGAGCTGGACCTGACCGAGGACGCGCCGGAGATCGTGCTCGGCGGCGGCGTCCTGACCGGCATCGGCGCGCCGGTGATCGCGGAGATCGAAAAGCGGTGCCTGAAGGTGGCGCCGCGCGCGGTGGTCCGCGTCGTCGACGTGAACCCCGTGGTGGGAGCGGCGTTGTTCGGACTCGACACGCTGGGCGCGTCCGAGGCCGCGAAGGCGGCCTTGAAGGCGGCGACCCAGCGCGTCTGAAGACCCTGGCGGGGCCTGCCTCGAAGCGGCGCGAGACAGGCCCCGCCAGACCCCCTACGGAACCAGGATCTCGCCGGTCTCCAGCAGGGACTTGAGGTCGGAGAGCACCCAGGCCCAGCCGCCCCCGGCGTTCTCGCCCGGCCCGGCGTTGATGTCCTCGTGCACGCCACCGACCATCTCGGCGGTCAGCGGCGCGCCGGTGACGTCGTGGGTGACGGTCAGTCTGGTGCCGGCGGTCTTCGTCGCTTCGATGTCGTAGGTGAGCGTCGTGTACGGCTCGGCGCCCATCCCTTCCGGGCCCAGCAGCAGTTTCCAGGTGATGACGAGCTTGCGCGGCGGGTCGACTTCGAGGACTTCGCCGTCGACGAGGTCCCCGGTGAACCCGGCGTCGATGAACGCCTGCGTCGGGCGGGTCCGGTGCTTGCCGCCGACCTTGAGGTCGAAGTCGGCGAGGCCGGTGTAGCCGTACTTCTGCGTCCACTCGGGCTTGGTGATGGCTTCCCAGATGCGCTCGGGGGTGGCCTTGATGTAGACGCGGTGGACCTGCACGGTGGTCGTCATGGTTCTTCGCCTTCCAGTTCGTTCTTGAGGTCGAGCAGGGCGGTGACGTGGCGTTCGGTGTACTTGTCGATCCACCGGTCGTGGATCTCCCGGATCGGCACGGGGTTGAGGAAGTGCCGCTTCTCGCGACCTTCCTTCCGCGCGACGACGAGTCCGGCCTCTTCGAGGAGCTTCAGGTGCTTCATGACGCCGAAGCGGGTCATGTCGACCTGGGTCTCCAGCTCGGTGAGCGTGCGGCCGTCGCGCTCGAAGAGCAGGTCGAGCAGGAACCGGCGGGTCGGATCCGCCAGCGCCTTGAACACCAGGTCGTCGTCGGGCACGTCAGCGAGAATAGGTGACCAAAAGGTCACATGTCAACGTAGGAAGAAGGCCGCCACCCTGTGCGGGTGACGGCCTTCGGTATCGGCTGGGTTGCGGTGGCGGCTTCCGCCGCCGCCCGGTTACGTCGTCGGCGCGAAGGACGGCGTCCACTGCGCGCCGTCCCACCACTGCGTCGAGCCGGGCTGCGTGGGTGACGGGTACCAACCGGGCGGTGGCGCGGCCGGGGGCGCGGGCTGGGCCTGCTGTTGCTGCTTGGCCTGGGCCTGCTGGAGTTTCGTCTGGACACGCAGCTCCTTCAGCTGGGCCTTGGCCACGCGCTGCTTCTTGCTGCTGCCGCGGACAGCACCCATCGTGCCGACCATCAGCGTCTTCCGGATGAGTCCCATGCGATCCCACCTTCCCGTCGCGAACGTCCGGAAGACGCTGATCGGGTCGGCGGTGTTACGCGTAGATCGGGATCGTGACCTCGTCCGCTAAACGACCAGCGACAGCGGCAGGATCAACGCGATCGCCACCACCGAAATCAGCGTCTCCATCACCGACCAGCTCTTCAGCGTCTGCCCGACCGACAGCCCGAAGTACTCCTTCACCAGCCAGAACCCGGCGTCGTTGACGTGCGAGAAGAACAGTGACCCCGCCCCGATCGCCAGCACCAGCAGCGCGCTGTGCGACGGGTCCATCCCCGCCGCCAGCGGGGCGACGATGCCCGCCGCCGAGACCGTGGCGACCGTCGCCGAACCCGTCGCCAGCCGGATCGCCACCGCGACCAGCCAGCCGAGCAGCAGCGGTGACAGGTTCGCGTCCTTCGCCAGGCTGGTGATGACGTCGCCGACGCCCGCGTCCACCAGGGTCTGCTTGAAGCCGCCGCCCGCGCCGACGATCAGCATGATCCCCGCGATCGGGCCCAGTGAGTCGGCGAGCACAGTGGACAGCCGCGCGCGGTCCAGGCCGGCGGGACGGCCGAGCAGCACCATGCCCACCAGGACCGCCGCCAGCAGCGCGATCAGCGGGTCACCGATGAAGTCCAGTACGCGGCGCGCCTGGTTTTCCTTGCCCAGCAGGATGTCCGCGAGCGCTTTCGCCAGCATGAGCACGACCGGCAGGAGCACCGTCGTGAGCGTCGCGGCGAAGCTCGGGCGCGGCTTGTCCGTGTCGGCGCGCTCCGGGACCAGGCGCTCGGGCGGCGTCGCGTCCGGGACGAGCCGGGCCGCCAGCTTGCCGAACAGCGGGCCCGCGACGACGAGCGTCGGGATGCCGACGAGCAGGCCGAACGCCAGCGTCACGCCGACGTTCGCGTTCAGCGCGCCCGCCGCGGCGAGCGGACCGGGGTGCGGCGGGACCAGGCCGTGCAGCACCGAAAGCCCGGCGACCGCCGGAATTCCCAGCAGCATCAACGGTTTCCCGGTGCGCTTGGCCGCGAGCAGCACGACCGGGATGAGCATCACGAGCCCGATCTCGAAGAACATCGGCAGCCCGATCAGCGCCGCCACGAGGGCCATCGCCCAGGGCAGCGCGGCGCCGCGGGCCTTGCCGAGCACGGTGTCGACGATCTGGTCGGCACCCCCGGAGTCGGCCAGCAGCTTGCCCAGCATCGCGCCGAGGGCGATCAGGATGCCGACCGACGCGACCGTGCTGCCGACGCCGGTCGTGAAGCTCTTCAGCAGTTTGTCGACCGGCATCCCGGCGGTCAGGCCGAGCACGAGCGAGCCGAGCACCAGCGACAGGAACGGGTGCAGCTTCACCTTCGTGATCAGCACGACGATGACGGCGATCGCGACGACGGTCGCGACGATCAGGCGGGTGTCGTGGCCGGTCCAGCCGGCGGCGAGGACGGTGTTCACGCGTGCTCCTGGAAAGCGGTCAGGGCGGCTTCGGTGATCTCAGCCGGCGTTTCGCGGATGTCGAAGATCGCGCCGGGCTCGTCCGCTTCGAGCGGTTCCAAGTCGGCGAGCTGGGAGTCCAGCAGGGACACCGGCATGAAGTGACCCGAACGCGACTTCATGCGTTCGGCGAGGATCTCGCGGTCGCCGTGCAGGTGGGCGAACCAGACGTCGCCGCCGGTCCGCAGCACGTCGCGGTACCGGCGCTTGAGCGCGGACGACGTCACGACGCCGCCGGAGTCCTGGTGGTCGCGGATCCAGCCGGCGATGGCCTCGAGCCAAGGGGCGCGGTCGGCGTCCGTCAAGGGATGCCCCGCCGTCATCTTGTCGATGTTGGCCTGCGGATGGAACGTGTCCGCCTCGGCGTATTCGACGCCCAGCGCGTTCGCGAGCGCCGTGCCGATCGTCGTCTTGCCGGAGCCTGACACCCCCATCACCACGATGACGGTCATCCGCACCTCCACTTCGTTGTGCCCAGGTGAGTCAAACTCAAAAGTACTACTTATTCAAGATGAAGTACTACTTAATCGAGTCAGATCGCTAAGTTGGCCAGGTGAAGCACGAACAAGCATTGGACGCCCTCGGCGCGGCGATCGCGAACGGAGAGCTGGAGCCGGGCACCGTCCTGCGCTCCGATGAGCTCCAAGAGCGCTTCGGTGCTTCACGGACGGTGGCGCGCGAAGTCGTCCGGGTGCTCGAGACGATGCGCCTGACCAGCAGCAAGCGCCGGGTCGGCGTGATCGTCCGGGACCAGGCGGAGTGGAACCACTACGACCCGCGCCTGATCCGCTGGCAGCTCGACGGCCCCGCGCGCCCGGCGGCCCTGGCGATGCTGAACGAGCTGCGCTCGGCGATCGAGCCCTGCGCGGCGCGGTACGCCGCCCTGCGCGCGACGCCGGAGGAGCGCGGCCGGCTCGGCGCGCTGGGGGAGCGGCTGGCGCGCACGGCCCGGGCCCGCGACCTCACGACGTTCCTCGAGTTCGACATCGCGTTCCACGACCTGCTGCTCGGCGCGTCCGGGAACCCGATGTTCGCGCAGCTGTCCGAGGTCGTCGCCGAGGTGCTCACCGGCCGGACCGGGCACGGGCTGATGCCGCCGGAACCGCAGCCCGAGGCGGTGGCGTGGCACCTGGAGGTGGCCGCGGCGGTGGCCGCCGGGGACGCGGACCGGGCGGAGCGGGCGATGCGCGACATCGTCGTCCAGGCGCGTGACGAGATCGCCGCGCTGGTCGAGTAGCCTCGTCGGGTACTGGACTTTCTTCCGCCGGGGGGCACGGGTGAGCGCGGCGCGCGCGATCGGACTGGTGTTGGGCGTGGCGGCCGACGGCGCCCTCGGCGACCCCCGTCGGCGCCTCCCGGTGACGGCGTTCCGCCGCCTCCCGCAGCGCACGGGCGCGGTGGTCGCGGGCGTCGCGGTGGCCGGCGGCCTCCTGCTCGAACGCGCCGGCCGCGGCCGCCCGCTGGTGCAGGCGTCGGCGACGGCCGTGACGACCTGGGCGGTCCTCGGCGCGGCCGGCCTGGCGCTGCAGGGCACGGAGCTGGCCCGCGACCTCGAGGAGTCCCGCTTCGACCCGGCCCGCGCGACACTGTCCGAACTGGACCCCCGCGTCGCCGACGGCCTGGACCTGGTGGGGCTGTCGCGCGCCTCGGTGGAAACGGTCGCGGAGAACACGTCGGACGCGGTGGTCGCTCCGCTGGTCTGGGGCGCGGTCGCGGGTGTCCCTGGCCTGCTCGGAGCGCGCACGGTCAGCCTGCTGCGCCGGGCGCGCGTGGGCCGGCCGGGCCACTGGGCGATCGACCGGCTCGACGAGCTGGTCCACCTGGTCCCGACCCGCGTGGCGGCGGCCTTGACGGTGCTGGCGGCCCCGGTCGTCGGCGGTTCGGCGGGGGGCGCGTGGCGGGCGTGGCGCCGCGACACGATCGCCCACCCGAGCCCCAACGCGGGCCGCGTCGAGGCGGCGTTCGCCGGAGCCTTGGAAGTTCGCGTAGGCGGGCGGACGGTCTACCCGCACGGGGTGGCGGAGCTGCCGGTGCTGGGGGTCGGGCGGAACCCCGATGCCGGGCACGTGACGCGGGCGGTGGAGCTGTCCCGCGTCGTCGGGTGGCTGGCGGGGGTCACCTCGGTCCTGCTCGCGGTCGTCGCGGGTCTCTGGCGCCGCTCGCGTTGACGTTGTAACTCCTCCGCGTATCGACAGGCGTAGGCAACGCTTCGCGATAATGGGAGGATTTTCGTGCGGTACAAGCACATTGCGGTGGGCGTGGTCACCGCGAGCCTGTTCACCCTCGTCGTCACCGGCACCGCCGAGGCCAAGCGCCACTGCGGGCCCACCTACGAGCAGGACGGCTTCGGCAGCCTGGGCACGTCGTTCACGCTGAAGTCCAAGCACGACGACGACGGGCCCGGCGGGTCGTTCGTCGTCGGCGAAGAGTTCGAGATCCACACCAACGTCGCCGGCCAGACCTGGAGCATAACCTTCGCCGACAACGGCAAGGTCTTCTTCACCGGCGACGACGTCTCGGCGACCACGGGGATCCGCGAGCAGCACCCGACCGCCAACCAGCCGGGCGTCACCCAGCACATGACCGCGGACGCGGTGAACCACACCACGGGCGAGACCATCCACGGTTTCCTGGACGTGCTCCCGGTCCCGGGCTGCGGCGGCTGACGCGATCCGTGCGTCGCGGCTGAGGGCCCTCAGCCGCGGCGGCGCAGCTGCGCCAAGGCCTCCGCGTCGAGCCGCCCGCCGCGTTCGGCCAGCTTGCCGCCGATCCGCGCGCGGTCCTCGGGGGTCTTGTTCCCGCCGAACTTGAACTTCGCCCGCACCCCGGTGATCGTGAACTCGATCCCGCGGATCCCGGGCAGCAACCGCCGGTCCGGCGCCTCCGGCGCGCTCACCGGCGCCCGCGCGCCGTCCGGTTCGAAGTGCCGCAGCTGCTTGTCCAGCAACGCCGCCTTCGCCTCCGGGTCGTCGACGAGCCGGACGTCACCCTCGAGCTGCACCGTCGCGTAGTACGACGTCGGCACCCCGACCGCCGGGTCGCCGGCCGTGTTCCAGTCCGCGCGGACGTACGTGTAGTCGTCGACGACCGTCAGCAGCGCCCGCGGGTGCTCCTCCAGCAGCGGCCAGATCGGGTTGGGGCGCGCCAGGTGCGTGAGGATCGTGTCGTCGCCGTCGAACGCGAAGTGCGCCGGCGTCACCACCGGCAGGTCGCGGCCCGCGCCGCCGGCGATCAGCTGGCCGAAGTCGTGCCCGGCCAGCCACGCGCGCCATTCCGCGTCTTCGGCGGCGTCCCAGGGGTGGATCAGCATGACCCCAGTGTCACCACCGCAAGTGGCCTTGCCGAAGGTCCATTGCGGCGCTATTTCTGATGGCCACTTTCGGCGAGCTCGTCTTCGGCCAGGATCTCCGCGACGGACTTCCGGCGCGTCGGCGCCTCCGACGTCGGGTCCAGCGCACCGCCCGGCTTCAGCTCGCGCACGGTGAAGTACAGCCAGCCCAGCAGCGCCATCGCGCCGAACGCGATCCACTGCAGCGCGTAGGACAGGAACGGCCCGGAGTCGGTCTGCGGCAGCGGCAGCGCGCCCAGCACGCCGGGCTGGCCGGTGTCGAGCTGGAAGTACCCCGGCCGGATGTCGAGCTTCGCGGCCCGCGCGACCACCCGCGAGTCGACGACGTAGCTCTGCAGCTGCCCGCCGGTCGACGCGTCGGCGAAGGCGTCCCGGTTCTTCGGGTCGGTCTCGTCGGCGCGCACCCGCGCGGTGACCTGCACGATCCCGGGCGGCGGCGGCGCGTACGGCAGCACGCCGGACTTGCTGTCGAGCCGGACGTACCCGCGGTCGATCAGGACGACGGTGCCGTCGGTGGTCCGCAGCGGCGTCAGGACCTCGAAGGCGCCCTCGCCCTGGACGGTCCGCAGCCGCGCGACGACTTCCTTGTCCGCCAGGTACTGGCCGCTGATCGAGACGAGGTGCCATTCGGTGCGCTGGTCGGGCACGCTGCCCGGCGGCAGCAGCTGCGCCAGCGGCAGCGGCGCGGCGGTGAAGGACGCCTCCAGCGCGGAGTTCTGCTGCTCGCGTTCGGCGTTGCGGCTGAACTGCCACGGCGAGAGCAGCGTGAAGCAGCAGATGGCGAAGGCGAACACCACCACCGTCAGAGCCAGCCACCCGGGCTTGAGCAGGAACCGCAACCGCACCCCACCACGGTAGGCCGTACCCCGGCGCGCCCGCCCGCCGACCTCCGCCGGTTGTGACCTCTACCCGCGCGAACGCACCCAATCCAGCAAACCGGGCACCGAGCGTTCGATCATGCCGAGGACGTCCTCGAAACCGTCGTCACCGCCGTAGTAGGGGTCCGGGACCTCGGCGCCTTCGGGCGCGGACGGGTCGAAGGAGCGGAGCAGCCGCACCTTCGCCGGATCGTCGACGCGAGCGCGGAGGAACTCGGCGTGCCCCTCGTCGGCGGCCAGCAGGAGGTCGGCGTGGAGGTCTTCGTCGGACACTTCGGAGGCGACGTGTTCGGAGGGGTAGCCGTGAGCTTCGAGCGTGGCGCGGGCCCGCTTGTCGGCGGGTTCGCCGGCGTGCCAGGGGCCGGTGCCCGCGCTGGTCACGCGGACATCGTCGATTCCGGACTCGTCGAGCTTCGCGCGGAAGACGAGTTCGGCCATGGGGGAGCGGCAGATGTTGCCGGAGCAGACGAAGACGAGGTGCGTCACGCCCGCGAGCGTAACCGGCCGGTTCACCCGGTCACCCGCTCGCTCGGCGGTACCCGGCGCCCCGCGGCGCCACTTAGCGTCGATCACGCGAGGACGCGAACCGGAAGGAGAGCGACATGCACGGGTGCTGCTCGAAGTGCACCGGACAGGGCTGCGGCTGCTGCGGCAACTGCAACTGACGCTGCACCGGCGCTCGCGGCGGCGGCAGTGGACCCGCCGCCGGGGCGCCCCCTAAGCCGGCAAGCAGGTCGCCGACGTCGCTTCGCCCAACGCTCGCGCGTGCAGCGCGTCGAACCGGTGCACCACGTCCGCCACTCCCGCCGCCACCAGCTGCCGCGCCGGGCACAGGCGAGACTCACGCAGCGACAACGTCGCCGCCAGCTCCGTCAGCAATCCCGCGTTCACCCGATCGATCACCGGGCGGATCTGGCCCAGATCGGGCCGGGTCGTCGGCACCTCCGACGGGTGCGCGTCCCAGCGCGCGTACCACCCGCGCTGCACCAGCTTGTTCGCCTCGATCTGCGCGCGGAAGAACCGCACCGCGTCTGCCGGGTCCAGGCCCAGCGCCGGCGCCTGCGCCGACACCGAGTCGTAGATCTGCTGCTCGCGCACCGGGTCGTCGATCGGGGACGGCGTGCCGTACTTCGCCGCCGCCACCTGGTCCGCGATCGCGACGCGCTGGGCCGCCAGGTCCGTCAGGCGCCACAGGCCAGGAGCCGAAGCCGACGCCGGGACCGACGCCAGGACCAGGCCCGACACCACCGCGAAGAGCACAGCCAGTACTCGCATGGCCCGCGACCGTACATGCGAAGATCCCCCGGTGCCCGCGCTTTCCGAAATCATCACCGTCCTGGAGCAGGCGTACCCGCCCGCGCTCGCCGAGTCGTGGGACGCCGTCGGCCTCGTCTGCGGCGACCCCGCCGAGCCCGTCACGCGCGTGCTCTTCTGCGTCGACCCGGTCGCCGAAACCATCGACGAAGCCGCCGCCCTCGGCGCGCAGCTGATCGTCGCCCACCACCCGCTGCTCCTGCGCGGCGTGCACGGCGTCCCGGCCGACACCGCCAAGGGCGCGCTCGTCCACCGCATGATCCGCGACGGCATCGCGCTCTTCTGCGCGCACACCAACGCCGACTCGGCCGACCCCGGCGTGTCCGACGCCCTCGCCCAGGCGATCGGGCTGCGCGTCACCGGCCCCCTCACCCCCAACGAAGACGGCGTCACCGGCATCGGGCGCCTCGGCGAGCTGCCCGAGGCCGAGCCGTTCGCGCGGTTCGTCCAGCGCGTCGCCGACGCCCTGCCCGCGACCGTGCCCGGCGTCCTCGGCGCCGGGGACGCCGACCGCCCGATCCGCACCGTCGCCGTCTCCGGCGGCGCCGGGGACTCCTACCTGAAGCAGGCCACCGCGGCCGGCGTCGACGCGTTCGTCACCGCCGACCTGCGGCATCACCCCGCCGGCGAGCACCTGGCGAACCCGGGCGCCGTGCCCGCGCTGGTCGGGCTGACCCACTGGGCCAGCGAATGGCCCTGGTGCGGGCAAGCCTCGGCGGTCATCGGCAACGCGTTTGCGGGTAACGTCGACACCTACGTCTCCACGCGGTGCACCGACCCGTGGAACGTCCGCGCCGAGCGCACATCGAATTAAGAGGAGCACCGTGAAGGCCGAACCCGCCGTGCAGCGCCAGTTGCTCGAGCTCGCCAAGGTGGACGCCGAGCTCTCGCGCACCGCGCACCGCCGCCGCACCCTGCCCGAGCTGGCCGAGATCGACGCGGGGGAGAAGACCGCCCGCGAGCGCCGCGACGCGCTCGTGTCCGTGGAGACCGCCGCCTCCGACCTCGACCGCGAGATCGCCCGGCAGGAGAAGGAGATCGAGTCGGTGCGCGCCCGCGAGGACCGCGACCGCAAGCTCCTGGCGTCCGGGTCGGTCAACTCGAAGCAGATGACCGACATCGAGCACGAGCTGCAGACCCTGCAGCGCCGCCAGAGCGCGCTCGAGGACGACCTGCTGGAGCTGATGGAGCAGCGCGAGGCCCTCGGCCTGGACGCGCAGCGCACCGGCGCCGAGGTCGACAAGGCCGAGGCCGAGGTCGCCGCCGCCATCGCCCGCCGCGACGAGGCGTTCAAGGACCTGGACACCACCCGCGCCCGCCGCGACGAAGACCGCGCGAAGCTGCTGCCGCGCTTCCCGGAGCCGCTGCTCAAGCTGTACGAGCGCGTCCGCGAGCACAAGGGCATCGGCGCCGCGCTGCTGCGGGCCCGCCGCTGCGGCGCCTGCCAGCTGGAGATGGACCGCAACACGATCGCCGAGATCAAGGCCGCGCCGGAGGACGACGTCATCCAGTGCGAGAACTGCGGCGCGATCCTGGTCCGGACCATGGAGTCGGGTCTGTGACCTCGCATGTCATCGTCGAAGCCGACGGCGGGTCCCGGGGCAACCCGGGGCCGGCCGGCTACGGCGCGGTCGTCAAGGACAGCGATGGCGAGGTCCTCGCCGAGCGCAAGGAAAGCCTCGGCGTCGTCACGAACAACGTCGCGGAGTACAACGGCCTGATCGCCGGGCTGACCGCCGCGGCCGAGCTCGGAGCGTCCACTGTGGACGTCCGGATGGACTCGAAGCTCGTGGTGGAGCAGATGTCCGGGCGCTGGAAGATCAAGCACCCGGACATGCAGCCGCTCGCCGAACGCGCCAAGGAACTGGCGGCCGGCTTCTCGCGCGTGAAGTACGAGTGGATCCCGCGGGCGGAGAACTCCCACGCGGACCGGCTCGCGAACGAAGCCATGGACGCGGCCACCGGGAAGCCCGCCGCCGGGAAGCCCGCGCCGAAGCTGCCGACCCGCAAGCCCGACCGCGCCGCCGTGGCCTGGACCGGCGCGAAAGGCACTCCGACCCGGCTGCTCCTGCTGCGCCACGGCCAGACGGAGATGTCGGCGCTGCGCCGCTACTCCGGCCGCGGCGACGTCCCGCTGACCGAGCTGGGCCGCTCCCAGGCCGCCGCGGCGGCGAAGCGGCTGGCCGCGATGGACGGCCTGGTCGTCGACGGCGAGGCCGTCCCGATCATCTCGTCGCCGCTCACGCGCACGAAGCAGACCGCGCAGGCCGTTGCCGACGCGCTCGGCGGCCGCGTCGAGACCCACCCCGGCCTCATCGAGACCGACTTCGGCGACTGGGAGGGCCTGACGTTCGCCGAAGCGGCCGACCGCGACCCCGAACTGCACTCCTCGTGGCTCGGCGACAGCTCGGTGCCGCCGCCCGGCGGGGAGAGCTTCGAGGTCGTCCACCGGCGCGTCCGCAAGGCCCGCGACGAGCTCATCGCCGAGCACGGCGGCAAGACGTTGGTGCTGGTCAGCCACGTGACGCCGATCAAGACGCTGCTCCGGATGGGCCTCGACGCGGGACCGCAGCTGCTGTTCCGGCTGCACCTCGATCTGGCGTCGCTGTCGATCGTCGAGTTCTACCCGGACGGGAACGCTTCGGTCCGGCTGGTCAACGACACCTCACACCTGGCCTGACCCGGAAAATGTGGGGTGGATCACGGTCAACGCCGACGCGTGGCGGACCCCCGATGGGGTATTGGCTAGAGTGTCTCGACCGCGTCGCCGCGGTGGCGGATCCACGGCTGGGTCCACTTCAGGGGGCGCCAGCTCGCGCGTATCCCACCGGCAGAAGCCTGCGGGCGGAACAGTGACGAGGACATGACGGCTAGCGCACTCACCGAGACCTCCCCGAGCGACGTCCCCGAGGACCCGGCGCCCGCGACGACCACGCGCGGCCTGGGCGCGCGCCTGGCGCCGGTGCTGGCCGTGCTCGCCGGCGTCGCGGCGGTCGCCGCCCACGCCACGCGCTACGGCCACTGGATCGTCGACGACGCCGCCATCACCTTCTCCTACGCCCGCAGCTTCGCCGACGGCCTCGGCCCGGTGCTGCAGCCGGGCGCCCCGCCGGTCGAGGGCTTCTCCGACCCGACGTGGATGGTGCTGCTCGGCCTCGGCAAGCTCGTCGGCCTCTTCGACCACGGCTCGCTCTTCGGGCTCCCGGACTACGTGCTGTTCCCGAAGGCGCTGGGCCTGCTGTTCACCGGCGGCATCCTGACCGCCTGCTACATCGCGGCGAAGCAGATCTTCACGCGCTTCGCGTGGCTGGCGACGCTGGTCGCCGGCCTGACGCTGGCGACGATCCCGTCGTTCGTCATCTGGGTCGTGTCCGGCCTGGAGAACTCGCTGTTCGCGTTCGCCGTCGTCACGCTCGCGGTGACGTTGTTCGTGGCGGTCCGCAACGACCGGCTGCTGACCCCGAAGGTCGCGCTCTGGGCCGGTGTCATGGTCGCGTTCGCGGCGCTGACCCGGCCGGAAGGCCTGATCTACGCGGGCGCGTACCCGCTCGCGGCGCTGTTCCTGCTGCGCGGCGGCCTGTTCTGGAAGAGCTTCCGGCTGGCGCTGCTGTCGGTGGCGGCGTTCGCGGTGCCGTTCGGCGCGTACGTCGTCTGGCGGCACGCGGAGTTCGGGCGGCTGCTGGCCAACCCGTCGGTGGCCAAGCAGCAGGGCCTGCCCGGCATCGACGCTCTGAAGCGGCCGTTCGAGCTGGCGGGCTACGCGGGCTGGGCCGGCGTGGTCCTGCTGGCGCTGGTGATCGTGTTCGCGCTGGTCAAGGCGCCGTGGCGGCGGTCGCTGGTCGCGCTGCTGGTGCCGCTGGGGCTGGGGATCGTCGCGTACGGCGTGATGGTCGCCGACTGGATGTACCAGCACCGGTTCGCCAGCCCCGTGTGGCCGCTGGCCGTCATCGCGGGGACGCTGTCGGCGGGCGAGCTGCTGAAGCACCGGCGGGCGTTGCTGCGGATCGGGATCGTGGTCGTGCTGGTGGGGGCGTTCGTCCCGTCGGCGGTCGGGTTCGCGGCCGCGGCGGACAAGTTCGCGAAGAACCCGAACATCACGGCGTGCCTGGTGGCCGACCGCTTCGGCCGCGGCTTCAACACGTACGCGGACATCCTGGGCATCGGCAAGGCGTCGCTGCTGCTGCCGGACCTCGGCGGTTCGTCGATGACGAGCCGGCTCGAGCTGGTGGACATGGCGGGCCTGGTCAACAAGCCGATCGCGGACCTGGTCCACGACAACGACCTGGCGGGCCTCCGGAACTACGTGTTCGACACGGTGAAGCCGACGTTCATCCACTCGTGGGGCCCGTGGGCCGCGGGCAACGGCATCGCGCTGGACCCGCGCCTGGACCGCGACTACGTGCTGATCTATTCGTCCCCGATCGAGGGCCTGCGCAACGGCGACTGGGTGCGCAAGGACGCGGTGACGGACCCGGCGAAGCTGAAGGCGGCCCAGGACTACGCGGCGAAGACGATCCCGGCAGTGGCGGCGGACCGCTTCGGCGGCCCCCTGGACGACTGCGGCGCGACGATGAAGCCGGGCCAGACGATCTCGATGCCCGGCTGAGCCTCAGCGGAACACGTCGATCTGCCGCTGGACGCTTTCCGGCGTGCCAGGCTGGTTGTCGAGCCTCTCGACCACGCTCGACGCCCGGCGGAGTTCGCCGGGGTGCCGTCGCCAATGGGCCGGCGGCACCTTCAGCAAGGCGACCAGCAGGTCGCCGGGGTAGCAGTCGCCCTCGGCGAGGGGATCCCGCTCCAGGAGGTCGAGCGCGAGCGGCACGAGCAGCTCGATGCTCACCCGCTGGAGCAGCAGGAGCCGGAGATCTTCGGCACTCAGGTCACCGACCGGCTTGCGCCGGAGCTCGTGAGCCGTTCGGACCAGGCGGGTCGCGTCGGCGGGCGGGCCGCCCCAGGCCTGGCCTTCGAGCTGCTCGAGGCTCAGCGACATGTCGGCCACGGGCTAGCTCGCCACGCTCAGGCTCAGCCACAACGCTCCCGTCGCCGCGGCCAGGCACACGGGCGTTGTGATCGCCCCCAGGACGTGGAACGTCTTCGCCGACGGGTGCTCCGGCAGCGTGCGGCGCCACAGCAGGGTCGCCAGCGAGCCGAGGTACGTCGCGTTCGGGCCGATGTTCACGCCCAGCAGGACCGCCAGCAGCACGCCCGGCGCCGGGTGGGGGCCCAGGACCGACAGCAGGATCAGCGTCGCCGGGAGGTTGTTGACCAGGTTGGCCAGGAGGGCCGCCACGCCCGCGGCCACGAGGAGGTCGAGCAGGCCCGTCGACGTCGGCAGGACGTCGCGCAGCAGCCCGCCGAGGACGTGCTCCGAGACCGCCTCCACGACGACCGCCAGCCCGAGCACGAACAGGACCAGCTGCGGCGACGCCTCGGTGACCAGCTGCCACGGCTTGATCTTGCCCAGCGCCAGCGCCCGGACGCCCAGGATCAGCGACGCCAGCGCCGCGATCCACACCGGCTCGACGTGCCCCAGCTGGCCGACCCCGAAGCCGACGAGCGTCAGCGCCAGGATGACGAGCGCGAACGTCGGCGTCTCGAGGTGCTGCTTCGGGTCGGCGGTCTCGCGCGGACGCAGGTCGGCGGCGAAGAAGCGCAGGAACACCAGCAGTTCGATGCCGATCGTGACGAGCCACGGCAACGCCATCATCGCCGTGAAGCCCGCGAAGGTCAGCCCCGACGCGGCGAAGGCGAGGAGGTTCGTCAAGTTGGACACGGGCAGCAGCGTCGACGCCGAGTTCGCCAGGTGCGCGCAGGCGTAGACGTGCGGGCGGGGCGGGAGCTTCAGGCTGGTGGCCGTCGCGAGGACGACCGGCGTGAGCAGGACGACGGTGGCGTCCAGGCTGAGGATCGCGGTGACGCCGGCCGCCGCGGCGAAGGTGAGCACGAGCAGCCGGCGAGGTTTGCCGTGGCAAGCCTCGGCCAGGCGGTTGCCGAGCCAGGTGAAGACGCCGTCGACACTGGCCAAAAAGGACAAAAGCAGGATCGCGGCCAGGAAGCCCAGGGTCGGGAGGATTTCGACGGCCCGGTGCCCGGCCGCCGCCGGCCGCACGAGACCGAGCAGCAGCGCCAGCCCGGCGGCCGGCACCGCGGCGACGGCTTCGGGCCAGCCGCGCGGACGCACGATGGCGAAGACCAGCACGGCGGCGAGGAGCGCCAGGCTTCCCGCCCCGGCCCAGAAGTTCACGCTCCCACGCTAATCGACGCCCGGCGCGGCCCGCCGGGGGCGCCCCCGTTTTCCACGCTACCGGAAGGCACCGACAATTCCGCGAGCCCGGCGGCGGCCCGCTCGAGCGCGGCCCGGTTTTGTCGGTGGTCGCGAGTAAAGTGGAAAACGGGGGCGCCCCCGCGGGCTCAGACTCCCAGCGGCTCGGGGGTGGCCGCGCCGCGGGCGAGGTCCTGCTCCTTCGCCCGGATCACCGGCAGCACCTCCTTGCCGAAGTGCTCGACGTCCTCCAGGTAGTGCAGGAACCCGAGCAGCAGCAGGTTCGCCCCGCGCTTCTTGTACTCGATCGCCCGGTCCGCGATCTGCTCCGGCGTGCCGATCAGCTTGGTCCGGAACCCGTCGTTGTACTGCACCAGGTCTTCGAACCCCGAGTCCGCCCACATGCCCTTAGAGTCCGAAGTGGACTTCCCGGCCTGGGCCACCGCCGACCGGAACCCTTCCACCGCCTCGACGTTCGCCTTCGCCACGATCTCGCGAAGCACCGCGCGCGCCTCACTTTCCGAGGAGCGCGCGATCACGAACCCGTTGAGTCCGAAACGGACGGTCCTTCCATGGGAAGCGGCGTACCCCTGCACCTCCGAAACCTGCTCGGAGAACCCGTCGAAGTCCTTGCCGTTGCTGAAATACCAGTCCGACACGCTCCCCGCCAGCTTCCGCGCCGCCGTGGAGTTGCCGCCCTGGAAGATCTCCGGGTGCGGGGCCGCGACCGGCTTCGGCTTGATGTCGAAGTCGTGGATGCGGTAGAAGTCGCCGCGGAACTCCGCGTGGTCGTTCGTCCACAGCTCGCGCAGGACGCGGATGAACTCCTCGGACCGCCGGTAGCGCTCGTCGTGCTCCAGCCAAGGTTCACCCAAGCCGGTGAACTCGCCCTTGAACCAGCCGCTCACCACGTTCACCGCCGCGCGGCCGCCGGAGATCACGTCGGCGCTCGCGATGAACTTCGCCAGCACGCCGGGGTGCCACAGTCCCGGGTGGACGGCCGCGATCACCTTGAGCCGCTGCGTCGCGAGCAGCAGCGCCAGGCTGAAACCAGTCGACTCGTGTTGGTACGCCGCGCCGTAGCTGGCCGTGTAGCGCACCTGCGAAAGCGCGTACTCGAACCCGCTGTTTTCGGCCAGCACCGCCAAATCTCTGTTGTACTCGTAACCCCAGTCCGTCCGCTGTTCGATGTCGGACGTGACGAGGCCACCGCTCACGTTCGGGACCCAGTAGGCGAATTTCAACGGCTCTTCGAGGGACATGGCCCGAGTAGAGCAACGCCGCCGGGACCGGTCAACGCGCGTCCACGCGGTGGGAACTCACCCGCCGCGGTGCGACTTCGCCAGCGCGCCACCGAGTTCCGCGCGCCCGGCGATGCCGAGCTTGCGGTACGCGCCCGACAGGTGCAGCTCCACCGTCCGCCGCGTGAGGTGCAGCGCCGTCGCGATCTCGCGGTTCGTCAGGCCCTGCGCGGCCATCACGGCGATGCGGTTCTCCTGCCGCGTCAAGCCGTGCTCGTTGTCCTTCGCCGGGGTCAGCGCCCGCCGCGCCGACCGGAGTTCCTCCGCCGCGCGCCGGGCGAGCGGACGCGCGCCGCAGTGCTCGCTCAGCTCGACGGCCTGCCGCAGCGTCTCGATGGCCTTCTCGGACTGGCCGTGCCGCGCCTGCAGCGTGCCCAGCTCGGTCAGCGCCGTCGCCAGCTGAAGCCGGGCCGGCGACGACCGGAGCGTCGTGATCGCCTTCGTCAGCGCGCGCTCGGCTTCGTCGTCCTCGCGGACGAGACCCATCGTCGTCAACGCCGTGCCCAGCGGCCGCGCCGCGCCCCAGCGGGCGGAGGCGTTGATGTCCTCTTCGGCCAGCCGGGCCGCGTCGTCGGCCTGACCCAGCGCCAGCGCCGCCCGCGCCGCGTGCGCGCGCCACGGCACGAACCCCGGGAACCGCATGCCGTGGTGGGCGAGCCGGCGCCCGCAGCTGAGCAGGTCCTCGAACCCGAAGCGCGTGTACCCGGTCGCGACGCGCAGGCGGCCGCGCGCGTACAGGAGGTACGTGTGGGTGAACAGGCCCTGGCTCGCGACGAAGTCCATCCGGTCCAGCAGCGACGTCGCCGCCTCGAACCGGCCCAGGTCCACCCAGCATTCGACGAGCTTCGCCGCGCACAGCACGCCGACCGGGCAGGTCGTCGTCCCGCCGCGCTCGTCGAAGCGGCGCAGCAGCGACTCGAAGTGGACGCTCGCCCGCTGCAGGTCGCCGCTGGCCTGCAGCGCGATCCCGCGGGCCAGGGTGGGCAGCGCGCCGTGCGGGACGTGCACGTCCCACGGCTCGCGCTCGACGTCGAGGACGCGGCAGAGCCGGTCGACGTGCGCGGGTTCGTCGGCGAGCACCGACGTCGCCAGCGTGAAGAAGTAGTGCTGCTCGAACAGCTCGCCGTCGTCGCCGGTCAGCGCGTCCGCGAAGTGCCCGACGGCCTCCTGGGCGGACTCGCCGCTGCGGACCGCGTCGAGCGCCAGCAGCGCCGACCGGCTGCGCTGCGCCGCCGGGTCGGTCAGCGGTGCCCACTGCTCCTCGAAGTCGCGGAACTCCGGCGGTGGGCCGAGCCGGCTGCCGGCTTCGGCGAGGTAGGTCATGCACAGCAGCGGCCAGACGGCGTCCGGCCCACCCGCGTCGAGCCGTGCCGCGATCTGGCCCGCGGCGCTGATCGCCAGCCGCGCGTCCTGGCCGCCGCAGAGCGACAGCAGCATCGCCGACGCGATGAACGCGGCCGTGTCGCGGTTGCCGATCGTGTCGACGGCCTCCCGCACGCGCTGCGCCGCGGCCGGCGGGTCGACCTGGAACTCCGCGTGCGCCAGCTGCAGCAGCACGGCCACCCGGCGCCCCGACGTCAGCCGCTCCTCCAGCGCCCGCCGCAGGTACCGCGCGCCCAGCTCGGACCGGCCGGAGAACACGGCGTTGCGCGCGCTCAGCCGCAGGACGTCGACGCCCCACGGGATCCGGATCGACGTCGCGTCCAGCAGGTGCGCGGCGACGCGCTCGGCAGGCGCGCCGGTCTCCGACAGCAGCTTCGCCGCCCGCGCGTGGTTGACCGCGCGCGTGGTCTTCGGCATGTCCTTGAGGATCGAGTTGCGGACGAACGGGTAGGTCAGCGTCGGGGCGTTGCTGTTGTTCAGCACGTGCAGCCGGACCATGGTGTCGATCGCCTGCAGCGCGTCGAACTCGTCGACGCCGGCGAGCTGGGCCAGCAGGTCGAAGCCGGCGTCCTCGCCGAGGATCGCGGCCGCGTGCAGGATCTCCGGCGCGTGCGGGAACTCCTCCATCCGCCTGTGCAGCACCTGGCCGATCAGCGACGAGCCGAGCTCGTGCGGGTCCGCGCCGGGCAGCAGCCGCGGCCGCAGCGCGTGCAGCAGGTACGGGTTGCCGCCGGTCGCCTCGCGGCACGCGGTCGCGAGCTCGCCCTGGGCGAGGCCGAGGATCTCGGCCGCGCCCGCGTCGCCGAGGCCGTTGAGGGTGATCGTCGCCGGCGTGCAGCCGGCCATCTCCAGCAGCGCGACCTCGCGGTGCGGCGGGTGGCCGATCAAGGACGTGAGTATGATCAACACCGGCAGGTCGAGCACGCGGTGCCGGATGTAGGCGAGGCACCGCATGGACCAGGCGTCGGCGAGGTGCACGTTGTCGATGCCGAGGAACAGCGGACCCCGCTCGGTCGCGTCCCGGACGATCCGGAAGAAGCGGTCCAGCGCTTCGCTCTCGCCGGCCGGGCCGCACTCGGCGGGGAGGCTCGCCGAGCCGGGGTCCAGCGCCTCGGCCAGCTGGCGGGCGAGCCCGCCGGGCAGGTGGCTCTCCAGCCGCGACCCGGTGGCGATCGCGACGGTGAAGCCGGCGTCCGCGGCCAGCGCGGCGGTGGTGTGGAGCGTGGCGCTCTTGCCCATGCCGAACTCGCCGACCAGCACCGCGCTCGCGGCCGTGCCACCGAGCGCGAGGGGGAACAGGCTGGTCAGGCGGCTGAGCTCGGGCTCGCGGCCGGGGAGCCGCGGGGCGGGGCGCTTCGGTACCGAAGCCCCGCTGACGGGGTGCTCGGGATTTACTTCGGTATCCACCGTAAGGACTTTCATGTTGGGTTCGGGCAGACTACTGGAAACCGGCTGACCACGGGAGATCCCGCAGGTCACCGCCGGTACCGGCCACGACCTGAGCAGGGGAGACGATGGACGCAGCGGATGCGAACCAGGTTCTCGCGGTGGCCGGCCGGGCAGCGCGGGCGGCCGTGACGGCCGCGCCCAGCGCGAGCAGCACCAGTGCTCCGGTGACCATCCCCCGCCGGCCGGAAAACCCGCCCGGCTTCGGACCAGGGGCGGCCCCGTCGCCCGGCGGCGGGTAGCCGCGGTCCGCGCCGGTTCGCTCACGGGCGGAGCCGGCGGGCGCCGGGTCGCCGGCTCCGGCCGGGCCACCCGGGGAACCGCCGCCCGGCAGGTACCCGAGCCGGGCCGCCGCCTCGAGGGCCTCGGACACCGGGTGGAACCCCTCGAGGAGCTCCCGGCAACGGGGACACCCGCGCAGGTGGGTTTCGAACTCTTCCGAATCGTCGAGGACACCCAGTTCGTAGGCCGCCGCCTCCCGGTGTTTCCCCTTCACCGGGCCGCTGCTTCCCCGAGCGCTTTCCGCAATTGCCGCATCGCCGTGTACAACCGCGATTTGACGGTTCCCTCGGGAATTCCCAGAATTGTCGCCGCCTGCCGGACCGTGTTTCCGGCGAGGTACGTCTCGACGATGACGGCCTGATATTTCTCGTCCAGTTCCGACAATGCCCGGCTAATCGTTAGTGCGGCTAACGAACTGTCCGCGCGGTCGGTGGACTCGGCGTTTTCCGGGATCTCCAGAGCGACCTCCTGCGGGCGGACCCGGCGATTCCGCCAGCCGTCGATGACGATCCGGCGCGCCACCGTGAGCAGCCAGCCGCGCAGCATTCCGGGCTCGCGTTCGAGCGTGCCGGAGTGCTGCCACGCGCGGATCATGGTCTCCTGCACGACGTCTTCGGTCCACTGTCGATCATGGTTGGTCAGGGCCAGTACCTGGGCGAACAGGGTTGCGCGGAAGTCCTTGTAGAGCAACGGGACGAGATCGTCTCCCGCGTCCGGGCGCGGCGCGACCGCGGTCGCGGACGAGGCGTAGCCGACGGAGCCGCGACTTTCTCTGCCCAGTGCTTCCATAAAGCTCGCAACCTCACCTGACTGGCGGACCGTGGGGCCTCCGGAGCGTAGCGCACAACCACTTAATAGGCCATATGCATTAGTTTCCGCGCCCCATTAGTCCCGGCCCGAACCGCACTGGTTCATTTTCTGTCTTGTGACCCATGTCACAGTCACTAAAAGGTGACGGCGAGAACCGGATCACTCCTTTTCTCCGTAACCACCGGTGAGGACTACTTCGCGAAGGGAGAACGGATGCCGTTCCGATTCGTGGCCTTGTTCGCCGCCACGACCGCGTTCGTGCTCGGCTGCGTTCTCCCCGCTTCCGCCGGCGAGCTGCAGCAGACCGACCGCACCCTGCTGACGCGCCTGAAGCAGCACACGCTGTGGGCGACGCCGGCGAGCCGGCAGGCCGCCGAGCGCGCCACCAACCGGCGCGTGCGCGCGGTCGCCGTGCGCATCGCCGACGACCAGGCGCGCCTCGGCGTCGCCCTGCGCGCGGTCGCCGACCGGCTCGCCTTCACCCTCCCCGGCGAGCCGACCGAGCAGGAACGCGCCTGGGCGGGCGAGCTCGCCGCGGACTCCGGCGACGCGTTCGACCACGCCTACGTCAACCGCCTCCGCGCCGAGTACGGCACCCTCTTCTCCCTCGCCTCCGCCGTCCGCGCCGGCACCCGCGACGACGACGTCCGCGCGTTCGCCCAGACCGCCGTCGACACCGCGCTCGGCCACCTGACGCTCCTCGAAAGCACCGGGCTCGCCGACACCACGTCCCTGCTCGTCTCCGCCACCGAGGCCGACACCCTCGGCGGCGGGGACGTCGCCCTCGGGGCCGGCTTCGTGGCCGTCGCCGCCGTCGCCACGTTCGGCCTGCTCCGCCTGCTCGGAACCCCCGGCAGGACCCAGCCGCGCACCCGGAGGTAAGCCCGCCCATGTCCCCGTCCGCCGCGCTGTTCCCGGTGTCGCCGCACGACACCGGGATCGCCGAGGCCGCCGCGCTGTCCGGCCGCCTCACGTACTTCTGCATGTGCCTGACGCTGTGCTGGGGCGTCCTGGCCGCCACCGGCTGGGTCCGCCGGTTCAACGGCCGGGACGCGCTGCGCACCGGTCACGTGCTGCTCGCCGCGTTCACCCTCGTCACCGGCACCGTGCACGGGCTGACGTTCCTCTTCCTCGAGGACGACCCCTTCGGCGTCGCCGACCTGCTGCTGCCCTTCTACGACGGCACCCCGCGGCACGCGCTGGGCATCCTCGGCCTCGAGCTGGTCATCGCCGTCTCGGTCACCGCGGGCCTGCGCCGCGGCGCGCGCGAAGGCCGCTGGCTGCGCTTCCACCAGTTCGGCTACCTCGCCATCGGGCTGCTCGCCGTGCACGCCTGGCTCGGCGCCGTCTCGAGCGGGCACCTGGCGGTCGTCTGGCTCGCCGGGATCACGCTGCTCGTCCCGCCGGTGCTGCTCTCGGCGCTGCGCGTGCTGCCCGCGTCCGCTCTCGTCCGGGCCGGGCTGATCGAACCCGAGCCCGAAGTCGCCGCGCTGCGCGTCGACGTCGACAGCCACCGCTGCCACTCCTACGGCGTCTGCCAGTCCGAGGCGCCCGGGGTCTTCCAGCTCGGCCACGACGGGCAGCTCGAGTACGAGAAACGGCCCGGTGCCGGGGAAACGCCGAACGTCCGCGCGGCCGCGCGCGCCTGTCCCATGAGAGCCATCCACGTGTTGGGAGCCACCCGATGAGCGAACGCATCGTCATCGCCGGAGCCGGCCTCGCCGGCCTGCGCGCCGCCGAACGGCTGCGCGAACTCGGGTTCGACGGCGAAGTCGTCGTCCTCGGCGCCGAGCCCGACATCGCCTACCACCGCCCGGCGCTGTCCAAGAGCCTGCTGACCGGCGCGGTCAGCCGCGCGCAGACGCTGCTCGCCGACCCCCTCGAAGTCGACGCGGAGTGGTACTTCGACAGCCCGGTCACCGCGTTGTCGCCGAACCGGCAGGTGGTGCACCTGCGCGACGAAGAGGTCCGCTACGACGGCCTGATCATCGCCACCGGCGTCGAACCCCGCCGGATGCCCGGCGCGCCGCACGGCCACCCGCGGGTCGTCGTCGTCCGGACCCTGTCCGACACGACGGCGCTGCAGCGCGCGCTGGCCACCAACTCCGGGCCGGTGGCGGTCATCGGGGACGGCTTCATCGGCTGCGAGGTCGCTTCGAGCCTGCGCGAGATGAACCGCGACGTGGTGCTGATCGGCCGGGCGCGGGCGCTGATGGCCGACGTCCTCGGCCCCGACATCGGCGACTGGCTCACCGCGCTGCACACCGCCCGCGGCGTCCGGCTGGAGCTCGGGACGACGATCCGCCGGTGGCACCCGGGGACCACGTCCGTCGGCCTGGAGTTCGCCGACGGGCGGGCGATCGACGTCGCGTGCGTCGTGGTCGCCGTCGGAAGCGTGCCGGCGGTGTCGTGGCTGCGCGGGGCGAAGCTGCCGCTGGACGACGGCGTCGTCTGCGGGCCGACGTGCCACGTCCTGGGGTCGGACACGATCGTCGCGGCGGGCGACGTCGCCCGCTGGCCCAACCTCCGCTACGACGCGACGCCCCGGCGTGACGAGCACTGGCTCAACGCGGTCGAGATGAGCCGCGCGGCGGCCGAGAACCTGCTGGCCGGGCCGGCCGGGTCGCCGGCGTACACGCCGGTGCCGCGGTACTGGTCGGAGCAGCACGGCGTCCGCATCCAGGTCGCGGGCCGGCCGATGCTCGGGACGGACACGGTGCTGCTGGAGTCGCCGGTGCAGGGGACGCGACCGATCACGGGCTCCGTCCGCGACGGGCGGTTGGTCGGGCTGATCGGCCTCGACAGCCCGGCGGCGGTGCTGCACTGGACGGCGGAGCTGGCCCGCCAGCACCCGGCGCCGGCGGCGGTGCCGCCGCAGCGGCCCCCGGAACTCGACCGGCCCCGCCACCACAGCCGAGCCGCGGCCGGGTACTGACGAGGGCCGGGTCCGAGCCCGGACCCCCGACTCGGGCCCACCGGCGCCCGCCCCTTGCCGACCGGCGCTCGCCCTTGCCGGACCCGCGCTCGCCTTTGCCGATACGCGCTCGCCCTGCCCGACCGGCGCTCGCCCCCTTGGCGACCGGCGCACCCGTGCCGACCCGGTGCCCACCGGCGCCGACCGGCGCCCGCCCTTGGCCGCCCGCCCTTGGCGGCCGGCGCCGGCCAACCCGCGATCGCCCTTGCCGACCCGCGCCGACCGGCGCCGGCCGGCGCACGCCCCTGCCGACCCGCGCACGCCAACCCGCGCCGACCGCCCCACCGGCCCGCCCACGCGGTCTTGAACGACTCCATCAGCACCGCGGAGAACCTGAACGAGTCATTCAAGACGTCCGCAGCCGAGCCGGGCCCGGGCGCTGGGCTACCATCCTCTCCGCGGACGAGCAGGCAGGGCGGTCGCGGGCCGGGGTGACCCGGCCCGAGGAAAGTCCGGACTCCGCAGGGCAGGGTGGTTGCTAACGGCAACCCGGGGTGACCCGCGGGAAAGTGCCACAGAAAACAGACCGCCACGGCCCGCGAGGGCCGGGGTAAGGGTGAAACGGTGGTGTAAGAGACCACCAGCGTCCCGGGTGACCGGGACGGCTGGGTAAACCCCACCCGGAGCAAGGCCAAGAGGAAGCCCCCGGGCTTCTGCGCAGGCGTTCGAGGACGGCCCGTCCGAGCCTGCGGGTAGGCCGCTGGAGCCTGCCGGCGACGGCAGGCCGAGATGGATGGCCGCCGCCCCGCGAGCCGTGAGGCGACCGGGGAACAGGATCCGGCTTACATGCCGGCTCGTCCGCCCCGGGCCGAAGGGGACGCGATGTCCCCTTCGGCCTGTCCCCGCGTGGTTACCCGGTAGTAGGGTGCGCCCATGGCGGGTGACGAGAAGCGGTTCAAGTCGGCGTTCGACTCCCTTCACGCTCTGGCGTACTTCGCGCCCGAGGTGGACCAGGCCCTCACCGGCATCGGCCTGCGGCCCGGCCGGATGCCGTACTTCGCGAGCCGGTCCGCGGCGATGGGCGCCGTCGGGCCCGAGGTCGTCGCCGCCACCTTCTACAACTTCAACCCCGAGGTCGTCGCCCGCGTGATCCCGCGCGCCTGGACCCTCGCGTCGCCCGAGCAGGTCCTCGTGGCCCGGCTCGAGGGCGTCGACCATGCCCTGACCCGGCTCCTGGGCGAAGGCGAGCTGAAGAGCGACCAGGTCGTCGAGGCCGCCGAGCTCGCCCGCGAGGCCACCGCCGGGTGCGCCGTCGAAGGACGGCCCCTCTACGCCGCCCACGCCGGCCTGGACTGGCCCGAGCCGCCGCACCTGTCGCTCTGGCACGCCATCACGCTGCTGCGCGAGCACCGCGGCGACGGCCACATCGCGGCTCTCCTCCTCAACGGCCTGAGCGGCGTCGAAGCGCTCGTCACGCACGTCGCCACCGGTGCCGGCTTCACCGTCGACTCCGCCAAGCTGACGCGCGGCTGGAGCGACGAGCAGTGGGCCGCCGCCGAGCAGCGCCTGCGCGACCGCGGGCTGCTCGACGGCGAAGGCGCGCTGACCGACGAAGGCGTCGCGGTCCGTGACCGCGTCGAGGCGGCCACCGAAGCCGCCGCGCGCGGCCCGTGGGACCACCTCGGGCCGGAGAAGCTGGCCCGGCTGGAGGAGCTCGGCCGGGACCTCACGCGGCGCGTGGTAGCTGCCGGTGCGTTCCCGAAGGGCGTTTTCGCCCGGCGCCGCTCCTGAGCACCAAGATCACGCTATGTAGTGAAAGGCGTGTGAGGTTTTGAGCGCCGTGTGACGGACCGTTCGGAGCGGCAAGATCGACATGGTCGCCGACCGGCCGGAGGACGGTCACAGAGCGGACTCGCGCGACGGGGCCGTTCGGGTCATGTCACACTGTCCCAGGCCGCACGACGGCCACGGTGCCAGTACCCACAGTGAGCAAATCCCGAGCAATGGGGTGAGTTCGTCAGCACACTGAGAATGATGGGTGCCCGGGCTTTAACCCGAGGGCCCTTGCCGCGATGATGGTGGGCGTGGAGTTTTCGTGTGCCGTGCGCGCCACACCGGTTGACACCCCAGCCGTCATCTACGCAGCGCGCTTTGACCACTACCCCTCGTAGCCTCCATTATGTTCGAAGCACCGCCTGAGCCAGAGCCGCGCGGGCCCCACCGCGCACCGGGAGTATCGCGATGATGACCTTGACCACCCTCGACACGCTGGCCGCCGGCGGCGAACTGGGCACGGGAAACGTGCGCCAGTGGCTGCTCGACAACGTCATCCCCCTGGTGCTGCTGGCCGTTGCCCTCCTGCTTCTCTGGCTGGGCGGCGGCAAGGGCGACAACGCCGGTGTCATGCGCCGGCTCGCCGGCGTGGTCATCGCGCTCGCCATCATCGGTCTCGCGGTCAGCGGCGCGGGCGTGAACGTGGGCCAGTGGATCGCCGGCCTGTTCACCGGCTGAGGCGGCGGCGTGCGGATCAGGACTGATGACGAGGTCTACCGGGTCGACGCCGTGTGGCTCGGCCCGCCGAAAGCGACTTTTCCCTGGAGAGCCCGCTACGTGGCGTGGCTCATCGGCATCCCGGCGTTCTTCGTCGTCCTCGGCATCGAACGCTGGGCGGGGTGGAGCTTCGGGTTCTTCTCGACCGCTTGGGCGTTCGTCGCCACCATCGCGATCACGCGGCTGCTCACCGCCAAGATCAGCCACGAGCGCCCGCTGGGCACCGTGGTCGCGATGGCCGGGCGCGAGCTCAACACCCCCAGAGAGGTGACCACGGGCACCGGTGGCGCGGTCAGCGCCAGCCGCGTCCGGGTACGGGCCGAGCGCCCGCTGCCGAAGCACCGCCGGAGGCGGCAGTACCAGCACCACGGCACGCCGCCGGGTGCTGCCTTCACCCAGGGAACACCACGAGCGCGCCGGAGCCGCGGCAACGCGGCTCGGGCCGGGAGGTAGTCGTTGTTCGGTCGCGGCGGTAGCCGAGGAAAACGGGGTCGGGAGACGCACTCGGGCGCATGGCAACCGCCCGAGCAGGTCCGCGCGGCGCGGAACGGCTCGGGGGGCGGCAACGGCCGTCGCCTGACCGGCGAGCAGGCGATCCCCGCGTATACCCCGTCGATCGCGGTGCGAAGCATCGACGGGCACCTCGTCCGCACGGGGTACGAGGTCTACGCCTGGTACCGGCTGGCGCCGCAGCGCTGGTCGTTCCGGTCGGACTCGCAGCGGCGCGACCTGATCGCGGCCATCGCCGGCCAGTACGCCGAGCTGCAGGGCCGCTGGCTGCACCTGCGCGTGACGAACCGGCCGTACCCGATCCGGATGTGGGCCGAGGCGCACGTCTACAACGCCCACGGCCGCCCCGGCGACGTCCCGGGCGCGCTCTCGTTCGACGACTACCTGATCGGCGAGCAGCAGCAGCTGATGGGCCGCTCGATGGCCGAAAAAGAGGTCTACCTGGGCGTCCAGGTGCAGACCCGGCGAATGGTCGACCGCGCGGTCGAGCGCGCCGCGCCGGTGCTGCGCAAGATCCTGCCCGAGGCCGTCGACGCCGAGCTGACCGCGCTGGACTCCGAGGTCGAGCACCTCGACCAGGTCATCGGCAGCGCGGGGCTGGAAGGCCGGCCGGTGCACGCCGAGGAGATGTCCTGGCTGATGCACCGCTCGTGCTCGCTCGGCCTGCCCGCGCCGCGGAACATGCCCGCGGTGCCCGGCGCGGCCTGGGAGCCCGAAGACCTGGCCAGCTTCACCGACGCCGCCGACTACTACGCCGACCCGTACGCGCCGACGGTCACCGTCCGCGGCCGCACCGGCTCCAACGCCGGCGTCTCGCGGCACCTGGCGGTCCTGACCGTCGGGCAGATGCACGGCCTGCAGATCCCCGAGGTCGACGACCCGTGGATCCAGCACGCCGACCGCCTGCCGGCCGCGGTCGAGGTGTCCGCGCGCATCTACGTCCGGCGGCCCGAAGAGGTCGCCGGCGAGCTGCAGCGGCAGATGAACAAGGTGCGGTCGCAGGTCAAGCACTACACCGACGAACACGAGCTGGAACCACCGCAGTCGCTGTCCCGGCAGGCCGGGCGCGTGCTGGAGATCGACGACGAGATGACGTCGGGCTTCACCGCGCTGGCCACCCGCGTCCGGTCCTGGTGGCGGCTGGCGGTGTCCGGCCCGACCGAGCGCGACGCGCTGCGCCTGGCGCAGCAGCTGCTTGACCTCTACAAGCCGAAGATCGCCATCGAGCACCCCGAGGCCCAGTACGCGCTGGCCCGGGAGTTCATCCCGGGCGAGCCGCTGGCCTCGGCGGCGTACATGCGCCGGGGCTCGGTGGTCTGGGCGTCCTCGGCGGTCCCGACCGCGACGGCGGAGGTGGGCGACCGCCGCGGCATCCTGCTCGGCGAGACGTGCACGGCCACGCGGCGCCCGGTGGCCTGGGACCCGTGGATGGCCCAGGAGATCCGCGACGGCTCCGGCCTGACGGCCATGGTGGCGGGCCTGGGTGGTGGTAAGTCGTTCCTCGGCGGCGGCATCGTCTACAAGACGCTGCGCGCGGGGGCGAACTGGACGATCCTCGACCCGTCCGGCCCGCTGTCGCGGCTGTGCGACCTGCCGGAGCTGCGCCCGTACGCGCGGCCGATCAACCTGCTCAACGCCCAGCCGGGGATCCTGAACCCGTACCGGGTGGTCGCCGAGCCGCTGATCGAGCACTTCATGGACGAGGACGACCCCGAGCGCTCCTGGCGCCGCGAGAAGGCTCTCGCGGGCGCGACCCGACGGCGTCTGGTGCTGGACGTCCTGACGGGTGTCCTCCCGTACGAGGTCTCGCGGATGGCCCAGACCCGGATCGTGCTGCTGCGCGCGGTGCGAGCCGTCGGTGGCCGCTTCGACGCGGATCCCGGCCAGGTAATCGATGCGCTCCGGCGGGATTCGTCGGAACACCACGAGCACGCGGGCGTCGTCGCGGACTTCCTCGACGAGATGCGCGAGCGGATGGCGCTGCTGATCCCCGAGACGGACGCGGACCCGTACTCCGAGACGCGCGACGACCGCCTGACGGTCCTGACGATGGCCGGCCTGACCCTGCCGAAGGACGGCGTCCCCCGCGAGTACTGGACGGACGCGGAGTCCCTCGGCGTCGAGATGCTGAACTTGGCGGCGTGGCTGACCCAGCGGTCGGTGTACGAGAAGCCCAAGGAGATGCGCAAGGGCGTCTGGATCGACGAGGCGTTCTTCCTGTCGGAGGTCCCGACCGGGCGCGTGCTGATGAACCGCTTCGCGCGTGACTCGCGGAAGTGGAACGTCCGGGTGCTGCTGTCGTCGCAGATCCCGGCGGACTTCTTGAAGATCCAGGGTTTCGTGACGCTGCTGGACTCGGTGTTCGTCGGTCGTCTCGACGACGACGACGCCCAGGCCGACGCGTTGCGGCTGTTGAAGGTCCCGGTGGGCGTGGGCTACGAGCAGGTCGTCGCGGCCCTTGGTCGTCGTCCTGGTGCACAGCGAAGCGGCCTGGAGCGGGACGTGGAGCCCCGCCAGTTCATCTTCGGCGACGGCGCGGGCGGCGTGGAGCGCATCCGCGTCGACTTCTCCGGGCCGCACTTGGACCACCTGCGGGCGGTCATGGACACGACCCCGGGTTCCAAGGACGCGGCGCCTTCGCGCCGGCCGGGGAACGAGCTGGCGTTGCCGGCGGAGGAGAAGAAGCCGTACGTCGCGGTCCCGCCGGAGGACGACATCGAGCTGGAGCAGGACTTCGAGCTGGCGGCGGAACTGGAGGTCGGCCTCGCCGACGAGAACCTCCTGGGAGCGCCCGATCCATTGGCGTCCGAGACGGGCGAAGTGGAGGGCGGGGTGTCCTCCAACGGGAACGGAAACGGCAACGGCGGGCAGCAGCACGCCCGCACGGGCGGAAAGGGCGGCACCGGCCGGGACGCCGCATGAGCGCCGCCCGGAGCCGAAGTAGCCGCACCGCCTCCGGCAGCGCGAGGCGGACCCGCCGTTCCTCGGCACCCACGCGGGCGACCGCGGAGGGTGCCGCATGAACACCTTGCTGACGTTGGCGGTGCTGCTGACGCTGGCCGCCGCCTGGCACGCGCTGAAGCGCCGGATCAAGGAAGGCCCGAAGGCGCGCCGCGTCCCGAGCCGCAAGGCGACGATGTTCGCCGTCATGCTGGTGCTCGGCCTGCAGGCCATCGCCACGGCGCCCGCGGCCAGCGCGGCGGCGTGCGGCGAGGCGCCGAACCCGGAGCGGCCGGGCGCGGGCATGGTCGGCGCGATCGACCCGCCGGAGGGCCACGGCGAACCGAACAGCGCCTACATCGACTACAGCTACGCGGGCATGGTCTGGAACACCTTCGAGACCAACTGCTCGGGCCTCAACCTCACCCCGGCGGGGTCCACTTTGGACACCTGGGGTGGCAACCAGCTGTTCAACCTGGGCAAGAACATCGTCGGCGCGACCAACTCGCTGCACTACACGGTGCTCGAGGGCGGTCTGCTGAACCCGATCTACGCCGCGGTGAAGTCGGGTGCCGAGAAGGTCTACAACAACATCTACGCCCAGTTGTTCGGCCTGGTCGCGCTGATCCTGTCGATCATGCTGTTCCGCAACATCTGGCGCGGTGACCTCGCCGCGGTCAGCAAACGGGCGCTCTACGCGCTGGCCGGAGTGTGGCTCGCCGCGTCGTCGCTGGCGATGCTGCGCTACTTCGACCCGATCGACAAAGCGATCGTCCAGACCACCACGAACATCCAGGCGGGCTTCGTCGACGACAGCGGCGACCGGATCATCCGCGACATCCTGCCCACCCAGCTCCACACGCAGATCGTCTACAACAACTGGCTGCGCGGGGAATTCGGCACGCCGACGGCGCCGCAGGCGGAGCAGTACGGCAAGCCGCTGCTCGACGCCCAGGCGTTCACCCGCAACCAGCTGGTGAACGGCGACGACGCCAACCAGTCGGTCATCGACGGCAAGAAGAACGCCTACAAGGACATCTCCACCAAGCTCGGCCCCGCCACCGGCTACTTCACCGGCGAGGCGGGCGGCCGCACCGGCGCGGGCTTCCTGTCCCTGGGCCAAGCCCTCGTCTACTCCCTCTTCCAGCTCCTGGCCAAGGCAAGCGTCCTCCTGGCCCAAGTCCTCATCCGCCTCTTCGCCCTCACCGCCCCCCTGATCGGGCTCATCGCCTTGCTGCACCCGGAAATCCTCCGCCGCGTGCTCAAGGTCGCCGGCGGGGTCGCCTTCAACCTCGTCGTGCTCTCGGTCCTCGCCGGCGTGCACGCCCTGCTCCTGCAAGCCATCTTCGACGCCGGGAACTCGCTCAACATGCTCACGCAGATGGTCCTCGCCGGGCTCATCACCGTGCTGCTGTTCATGGTCGGACGGCCCGTGCGCCGCCTGTGGCAGATGGTCGAGATGTCGGTCAGCATGGTCGGCGCCGCCGTGCCGTCGCCGGGCGGCGGGATCTTCTCGCGGTTCCGGCGCAACAAGAACGGCCCCACGCCGCAGGACGAGTTCTGGCAGACCGTGCGCGACACCGACGACGTCGTCGACGGCGAGCAGCGCGGCCCGCTCGGCGCCACCGCCGGCGGTGGCCGGTTCCGGCCCGAAGCCACGATCTTCGCCAACGCCCAGCGCCTCGACCACACCTCCGGCGCGGCCCGCCCGGCCGCCGCCTGGTCCGGCGCCTGGCCGGGAGCCGTCGGAGGCGGCGGTTCCGCGGGCGCGCTGCCCGCCGGCGGCCGTCCGGGCGCCCCCGTGTTCGGCCAGTACAACCCCGCCAACGGCGACCCCGGCGACTACGTCGTCGTCGGCGCCGGCGGGCGGCCGACCACCGCTCGCGAGGAAAGCCGGCGCGTCGACACCTCGCCGGTCGCCGACCGGCGCTGGAACGACGAGCCCGAACCCGTTGTGGTGCCGTCCGATCTGCGCACGCCGGAGTCCGGTTTCAGCGACTACGCACCGCAGGACGTGCCGCGGACGCCGGGAGTGCGGGCACAACCGCGGCGCGTCGACCCCGAAGTCGTCGCGGGCAAACCGGTTTTCGTGCTGTACCGGCCGTCGCGCGGCATCGAGGTCCGCGAAGAGCCGCGGGACACCGACCAAGTCATGGGGCGGTGACCGATGCCGATCCGCACCAACCGCGGCCGCGCCGCGGTCTACCGCCGCCTGTGGGGCTGGCCGCTGCGCTCGCCCCGCCACCTGATGGGGACGCTGGTCGTCCTCGCGATCCTGGTCACCGCGCTCGGCATCGTGCTGCCGAAGGTGGTCGGCAAGCCGCAGGCCAAGGCGTCGCCCACCACCGGGACGCCGACCACGTCCGTCACCGCGACCCCGCCCGGCGTCGCGGCGCCGGTCCCGACGTCGAACCTGCCGACGCGGCTGTCCGCGCCGCTGGCCACCCCGACCACGGCCGCGCCGAACGGGGACGCCGTCCGCGTCGCCAAGGAGTGGGCCGCGGCGTGGGTCAACCACCCCGCCGGCATCACCTCCGAGCAGTGGCTCGCGCAGCTGAAGCCGTTCACGACCGAGGAGTACCTGCCGGTGATGGCGTCGGTCGACCCGGCGAACATCCCGGCGACCAAGGTCACCGGTGAGCCCGTCGTCGGGACGTCGTACACCAGCTCGGTGCAGCTGACGATCCCGACGGACGGGCCGAAGCTCGCCATCACGGTCGTGAACACCAACGCCGGCTGGCGGGTCGCCGACTACGACCAGGCGAGCTGACCGTGCGGCGGCTGGGGCTGTGGCTGGGGCTGGTCGTGTTCGTCGCGATCGGCGCCCTGGTCGTCACCGCCGTCGCCGCCAAGGTCGTCATCGACAACCAGCAGGCGCAGGCCCGGGGTGTGTCGCTGATGAGCTGCGACGCCTCGGTCGGCCCGACCCAGCCCGGCCAGGGCGACCGCGGCACGGTCGACGCGTCGAAGCTCGACGACGAGCAGAAGGGGACCGTCGCGCTGATCATCTCGGTCGGCAAGCAGCGGTCCCTGGCGCCGCGCGCGTGGCAGGTCGCGATCCAGGCCGGGATGACCGAGTCCGGGCTGCACAACCTCACCTACGGTGACCGCGACTCCCAGGGCATCTTCCAGATGCGCCCGTCGATGGGCTGGGGGACGGTGTCGCAGGTCACCGACCCGACGTACGCGGTCAACAAGTTCTACGACGTGCTGCTCGCGGTGCCGGACTGGGAGAACAAGCGCCCCGGCGACGCCGCGCAGGCCGTCGAGCGCTCGGGTTTCCCGGACCGGTACCACAAGTGGGAGCCGATGGCGGCGACGCTGGTGGAGAACGTCGGCCAGGTCGTCGACGTCGTCGCGTGCGGTACCGGTCTCGGCCAGCTGCTGCCGCCGAGCCAGGCCGCGGGGAAGGCGATCAGCTTCGCGCTGGGCGAACAGGGCAAGCCGTACGTGTGGGGCGCCACCGGCCCGAACTCGTACGACTGCTCGGGCCTGATGCTGCGCGCGTACGAGTCGGCGGGGATCATCCTGCCCCGGGTTTCGCGTGACCAGTACCACGCGGGCGCGTTGCTGCCGGTGCGCGAGGCGCAGCCCGGTGACCTCGTCTTCCTGGCCACGGACCCGTCGAACCCGGACACGATCCACCACGTCGCGATGTACCTCGGCGACGGCAAGATCGTCGAGGCCCAGCAGACGGGCGTGCCGGTGCACACGCGGCCGTTCTCGTTCGACGAGGCGGAAGTCGTACCGCAGGCGGTCCGGCCCGGCGTTTAGCATGGGTCGAGAGCCCTTGACCCGAACGGGGCCGGCCGATTCACCCGACGTCGCGGCGCTTCCACGAGCAGGTGGCCGCGTACTGGCAGAGGATGAGCACGTGGGACGCAAATTCGGCAAACGAGGCAAGCCCGGCACGGGCTCGCCCCAGGACCCGGCGGCGCTGTTCGGCGCACCCCAGCCGCCGAGGCAGTCGGCGCGCCCCGCGTCCAGCACGCCCCTGGCCGACCAGCTGGCCCAGGGCTACCCGGGCGTGGACCCGGGGTACGTGGTGTTGCCGAGGTCGTTGGCGGAGGGCATGTCGCTGCCGTGGCAGCACCAGATGGCGGCGTTGCTGGCCCAGTTCCACGCGGAGCACGCTTCGTTGGCATGGCCGATCTACCGGGTGGTGCCCTCGCGGTACGAGCGGTTGGCGGACTTGGACGAGGAGCAGCTAGCGGAGGCGGGCTACCTGGTCGAGATGGACGCCGACGGCGAGATGGTTTACCGCGAGCGGAGTGGGCGGAAGGTCGACGACCCGGAGAACACGTCGGTTCTGGTGTCGTGCCTGGACCCGATTCCCCGGCCGGCTGCGCGTCCTGCGCCGCCTCCTCCCGGGGCTCCGCCGGCGCCTGGCCAGGCGCCGGCTCCGATGAACATCGGTCCGGCGCCGGTGTGGCGGACGGTGCCGCAGCCGCCTCCGGTGCCGCCGTCGGGGTGGGGGCGTTCGTCGGAGGAGGGTGCTTCTGGGTGGTCTGGGCGCCCTGTTGAGCCGGTGAAGGCGCCTCGCCATGCGGCGCCGGAGCCGTCTTCGCCGTTGATTGGGGGCGAGGAGGAGCACCCGCCTGTAGGGGCGCACGATCAGCCTTTCGTTGCACCGGATCCTGCTCATCAGCAGCCATCGACCGAGCGGCAGGCATCTGTTGCGTCGCGGGAGCGGCTATTTGCCGAGACCGAGGAGGAACCCGCCGATGGCGGGCAAACGGTCGCCGGTGCCAAGCAGCAAGCGCCTACCGAGCCGGAGGCGCAGTCGCCTGCCGCGGACCAGCGGCAGTCGCCCACAGAGTCGCAGCTACAGCCGCGACCGGAGTCGGCGGCCGACCAACGGCCATCGGCGGTGGAGTCGCCGCAATCGGCGGCGGCGGAACAGCGGCAATCGGCTGTCGAGTCGGAGTCCCAGCCGCAATCGGTGACCGCGGACCGGCACCAACCGCCCACTGAGCCGGAGTCGCAGCCGCACTCGCTGGCCGAGTCAGAGCTGCGGCGGCAGCCGGCTGTCGAGCCGCAGTCCTCGGTGCTCCCGGAACCGGTCGCCGAGTCGCTGGTCCAGCCGTCGGCCGAGTCGGAGACGCAGCCGCACTCGTCGGCTGAGTCGGAGCTGCCGCAGTCAGCTGTCGAATCGGAGTCACCGGCGCAGCCGGCTGCTGAGTCGCAGCCACGGTCGCCCGCCGAATCGGCGGGGGAGTCGCAGTCGCCATCTGTGGTTCAGCCGGAATCGCCTGTCGAACCGCTGGCAGGAGCGCAGGTGGCTGCTGAGTCGCAGTCTCCGGCTCAGCCGGAACCGCAATCGGCGGAGGTGGACCAGCGGCAATCGCCCGACGAATCGCAGGTGCAGCCGCAGCCGCCTGCCGAGTCCGAGGTGCAGCCGCTTGCCGAGTCACAATCGGCAGCGCAGCCGCAGCCGGTCGTCGAGTCGCTAGCCCAGTCGGAGCCGCCCGTGGCTTCGTCGCCGCAATCGGCGGCCGGTGCCCAGCAGAAATCGCCGACCGAGGCGGCGGCGCAGCTGGGGCCGCAGTCGTCGGCTGAGCAGCAGTCGATCGCCGATTCGTCGGTGCCGCCGCAACCGCCAGTCGAGTCGCAGCCGCAATCGGCGGCTGCGGATCAACTGGCTGCCGAGTCGGCGGTGCAGCCGCCTGCCGTCGTTGAGCAGCAACCGGTTGCCGAGCCGATGGATCGGCCGCAGCCGCCGGTCGAGGTGCGGCCGGAATCAGGAGTTGTGGATCAGCCGCAAGCGCCTGCCGAGTCGGCGGTGCAGCCGCAGCCGGCTGCTGAGTCGCAGTCGCACTCGTCTGCCGAGTCGGCGGTGGGGCTGCAGTCGGGCGATGAGCCGGCCGTGCGGTCGGAGTCTTCCGCTGAGTCGCGCTCGGCACAGCCCCTTGTGCCGGAAGCGGAACCCTCCGTCGCGGACCAGCATGAGTCGGCCGCCGAGCAGCAGTCTGCTCCGCCGCCGATCGGCGAGCCTTCAGCTCAGCAACCCGTTGCCGGGTCGCAGACGCCCGATGGGCCGGAATCGCGATCGTCCGCCGTGGCCCCGCCTCAGGCGCCCGCCGGAGCGCAGCCACCTGCTCCGCAGCAGCTGCCCACCGACTTTGAGGCTCCCGCTGGGGCGCAACCTCCTGCCGCGGGTCAGCATCGGGCGGCCGCCGCCCCGCGGCAACCTGACCAGCCCCAGCACGCCGGGTCGCAGCCGCCTGCCCCGCAGCAGCTGTCTACCGGCCTCCAGCCGCCCGCTGAGGCGCAACCTCCTGCCGCGGACCAGCATCAGTTGCCCGGCGGACCGCAGCAGTCGGCCGAGCCGCAGCAGCCGGGATCGCAACCGCCTGCCGTGGGCCAGCATCAGCCGCCCGGCGGACCGCAGCAACCGGCCCAATCGCAGCAGCCGGGGCCGCAGCCGCCTGCCGCGGACCAGCAGCAGCCGACCACTCCGCCGCGACCTGCCCAGCCGCTGGCTGGGCCACAGCCTCCTGCCAAGCCGCAGCAGCCTGGGCCGCAGCAACCGGCCCAGCCCTCGCAGTCTGAGCTGCACCCGCCTGCCCAGCCCCAGCAGCAGGCGTGGTCGCAGCCGCCTGCCCAGCCGCAGCAGTCCGGGCCGCAGTCGCCGTCCACGCAGCAGCAACCCCCCGCCCAGCAGCCCCTGGCTCAGCAGCCGCCTGCTCCGCAGCAGCAGACCTCGGCTCAGGCGCCCGCTGCCGCCGCCCCTCCCTGGCGCCCGACCGCTCCGACCCCTCCGCCCGTGCGGTCCGGCAAACCCGTCTTCCCGGGCCCGGAATCGACCCCCCCGCCCTTCCCGACCCGACACGCCGCCCCCGCACGCCCTGTCTTCCCGGGCCCCGGCACCATGCCCGCCACTCCGCCCACCGCTCGTCCCGTCTTCCCCGGGCCGGACACCCCACTCCCGCAACCCACCAAAGACCAGCAAGAGCCCGCCACCCCGCCGCGGGGCACTCCACGCGGGTGGTTCGACGAGTTCAACGACCAGCCTCAGGAGCCCCAAGAACCCGAAGAACCGCAGGACTTCGGCCCCACCGGGCAGCCGACCGAAATCCCCTACCGGTACAAGCGCTGAAAATCCGGCCGGGTAGTGCGAACCTGGGTTCATGTCCAAAGACCCGAACCCGGACCCGGGGTGGTACTACAACACCCGCACCCACCAGGTCGAGCACCTCGAACGCGGTCGCGGCGTCGACCTGCTCGGCCCCTACCCCGACGAGGCCACCGCCCGGCGGGCCCTCGACATCGCCAAGGAACGGACCCGGCAGGCCGACGCCGCCGACGCCAACTGGAACGACGACTAGACCGCTAGCCGCGGCCCCAGCACGAACTCCGGGTCCACCTGCGCAGCCAAGTCCGCGCCCGCCCAGGCGCGCGCGTTGCGCAGGTGGAACTCCACCGCCTGGCGCTGGTAGCGCGCCCAGTCGCGCTGCTCCGCGTCGACCGTCGCGTGCATCGACCGCAATGTCGAAAGGTTGCGCGGCTCGAGCTCGGTGATCGGCCGGGCCGTGCCGCGCTCCGCCGCGCGCACGTGCCCCGAGGCCGACAGCCACCCCAGCAACGCCGAACCCACCTGGTCCTGCAGGAACTCGACGTCGTCGGCGTCGGTCACCTTGTTGCCGACCACCACCAGCCGCACGCCGAAGTCGCGCGCGTAGTCCGCGTACTGGCGGTACACGCCCACGCTCCGGACCGTCGGCTCGCACACCAGGAACGTCACGTCGAACCGCGTGAACAGCCCCGACGCGAACGCGTCCGCCCCCGCGGTCATGTCCATCACGACGTACTCGCCCTCGACGTCCACCAGGTGGTTGAGCAGCAGCTCGGCCGCCCCCACCTTCGAGTGGTAGCACTTGACGCCCAGGTCGTCCTCGTCGAACTGACCGGTGACGCCGAGGCGGACGCCGCCCAGCTGCCGGAAACACGCCGAGAACACCGGGTTGTCCTCGAACGGCCGGACCAGCCGGGACCCGCGGCCCGGCGGGGTCGTCTTGATCATCGACGCCGCGTCCGGGATCCGCGGGTTGTCGCCGCGCAGGTAGTCCTTGATCAGCGCCATGTTGTCGCCGAGCGTCGGCCAGGCGAGCGCCTCCTCCTCGGTCGCGCCGAGCGCGACCGCGAGGTGCTGGTTGATGTCGGCGTCGATGGCCAGCACCGGCCGGCCGGCATCGGCGAGGTACGCGACGAACAGCGACGACAACGTGGTCTTGCCGCTGCCGCCCTTGCCGACGAACGCGATCTTCACGGGAAGCCCTTCCTGAGAATGAAGACGGTTTTCATTATTGCTCGAGAACGTACACCCGACCGGCCCGCGCCCGATCGGGCGATCATCGGCCCCTTCCGGGGTTAGGGTTGGGGGGTGCCTCCCCTGGTGATCAGGACACACTCGGCGGGCGGGGACTTCGGTCCGCTGCGCGCCGAGTTCTCGCTGCCGGAGTCGTTCGGTCCCGACGTGCTGGCCGAGGCGGAGGCGGCGGTCCTCGATCCGCTGGCCGAGCGCCGCGAGGACGCGACGGACCTGCCGTTCGTCACCATCGACCCGCCCGGCGCCAAGGACCTCGACCAGGCGATGGTCGTCGAGAAGACCGCGCGCGGCTTCCGCGTGCACTACGCGATCGCCGACCTCGCTTCGTTCGTCCCGCCCGGCGGCGCGCTCGACCGCGAGTCGCGCCTGCGCGGCCAGACGCTCTACCTGCCGGACGGGAACGTCCCGCTGCACCCGCCGGTCCTGTCCGAAGGCGCCGCGAGCCTGCTGCCCGGCGAGATCCGGCCCGCGGTGCTCTGGACCATCGAGACCGACGAAGCGGGCGAGCCGACCGCCACCCGGGTGCGCCGCGCGCTGGTCCGGTCCACCGAGCAGTTCGACTACGAGACGGTCCAGGCCGCGCTCGACGCCGGCAACCCGCACCCGTCGGTGGCCGCATTGCCCGAGCTGGGGCGACGACGGCGCGAGCTGGCCGTCCGGCGGGGCGCCGTCGAGCTGCAGCTGCCGGAGCAGGAGATCAGCGGCAACCCGGACGGCGGCTGGGTCCTCGCGCGCCGGCCGCGCACCGTCGTCGACGCGTGGAACGCCGAGATCTCGCTGCTCACCGGGATGGCCGCGGCGCGGATCATGATCGACGCGCGGGTCGGCGTCCTGCGCACGCTGCCCGACCCGGAACCCGAGGCCGTCGACTGGCTGCGGCGGTCCGCCGAGGCGCTGGGCATCGCGTGGGCGCCCGGCGCGACCGTTTCGGAGTTCCTGTCCCGGCTTGATCCGGGGCAGCCGGCGTCGATGGCGCTCTACGCCGACACGACGCGGCTGCTGCGCGGCGCGGGCTACACGGCGTTCGACGGCGAACTGCCCGCGTTGACGACGCACGCGGGCATCGGCGGCGCGTACGCGCACGTGACGGCGCCGATCCGGCGGCTGGTCGACCGGTTCGCGACGGAGATCTGCCTGGCCGTCTCGGCCGAACGAGACGTGCCGGAGTGGGTCCGGGCGGCGCTGGCGGACGTCCCGGACCGCATGATGGCGTCGGACACGCTCGCCGCGAAGGTCGAGCGCGCGTGCATCGACCAGGTCGAGGCGTGGGTGCTGGCCGAGCACATCGGCGGCGAGTTCAGCGCCGTCGTGCTGCGCGCGGACGAGAACAAGGCGGAGATCCTCGTCGAGGACCCGACGGTGATGGCGAAGTGCGCGGGCGAGAAGCTGACCGCGGGGGAGCGGATCGGCGTCCGGCTGACCGCGGTGGACGTCGAGAAGCGGAAGGTGTCGTTCGAACGCGCATGACTCTCGTCGACGATCTCGGGGAGCCGGTGCCGCTGAGCAGCCCGGCTTCGCGCGTGGTTTCGCTGGTGCCGTCGCTGACCGAAGCGGTCGAGCTGAGCGCGCCCGGCCGGCTGGTCGGCGCGACGGACTACTGCACGCATCCGGCTGATTTGGACGTGCCGCGGGTGGGCGGGTCGAAGTACCCGAAGCTCGACCGCGTGCTGGACCTGGCGCCCGACCTCGTGCTGGCCAACTCGGAGGAGAACCGCCCGGAGGACGTGGAACGCTTGCGCGCCAACGGGATCCCGGTGTGGGTGATGGCCGCGGCGGCGTCGGTGCCGGCGGCGCTGGGCTCGCTGCGGCGGATCCTGACCCAGGCGTACGAGCTGGACGAGCCGGAGTGGCTGGTCGCGGCGGAAGAGGTCTGGCGCGAGACCCGGCCGGTGCGCTTCCACGCGGTGGTCCCGGTCTGGCGCAAACCGTGGATCGTCCTGGGCCGCGACACCTTCGGCGGCGACGTGCTGCGCCGGGTGGGGGTGGCGAACGTCTACGCGGGTTCGCCGGAGCGGTACCCGCGACCGGAGATCGAGGAGCTGAGGGCGCACTTCGCGGCGGACGCGGACCTGCTGGTGCTGCCGGACGAGCCGTACCTGTTCACGGAGGAGGACGGCCCGGACCACTTCCCGGACGCGCGGTACGTCCTGGTCTCGGGCCGTCACCTCACGTGGTACGGACCTTCACTCGTCGAGGCGCACGAAGCCCTTACAGCGTCAATCCCGTCAGGACCGTGACCCGCTCCTCGGTGAAGTCCGCCATCGCCGACGCTGGGCCCTCGCGGCCCACCCCGGAGTCCTTCACCCCGCCGTACGGCATCTGATCCGCGCGGAAGCTCGGCACGTCGCCCACCAGCACCCCGCCGACCTTCAACGCCGCCGACACCTCGAACGCCGTCGGGAGGTCGCGGGTGAACACGCCCGCCTGCAGCCCGAAGCGGGACGCGTTGATCCGCGCCACCCCGTCGGCCACCGACGGCACGCGGACGAGCGAAACCACCGGCCCGAACACCTCTTCGGCCATCACCGACGCGTCCTCCGGGACGTCCGCCAGCACCGTCGGCTCCACCGTCGCTCCCGAGCGGCCGCCGCCGGTCAGCAGGCGCGCGCCCGAGGACACCGCGTCGGACACCCACGTCGCAACCCGGGATGCCGCAGCCTCGTTGATCAGCGGGCCGACGTCGACGCCCTCCGCACGCGGGTCGCCGGTGCGCAGCGAAGCGACCTGCTCGAGGACCTTCGAAGCCAGAGCGTCGAAAACCGCATCGTGCGCGTACACCCGCTGCACGGAGATGCACGACTGCCCGGCCTGGTACATCGCGAACGTCGCGATCCGCTGCGCCGCGAAGTCGAGGTCCGTCCAATCCGGACAGACGAGCACCGCGCCGTTCCCGCCCAGCTCCAACGCCACGTGCTTGCGCGGCACGCGGTCGCGGATGGCCCAGCCGACCGGGACCGAGCCGGTGAACGACACCACCGGCAGCCTCGGGTCCTCGACGAGCCGGGACGACGTCTCGTTGTCCACCGGCAGGATCGACCACGACCCCGCCGGGAGGTCCGTGCCGGCCAGGATTTCGCCCAGCAGCAACGCCGTCAGCGGCGTCGCCGGCGCGGGCTTCAGCACGATCGGCGCGCCCACCGCGATCGCCGGGGCCACCTTGTGCGCCACCAGGTTGAGCGGGAAGTTGAACGGCGTGATGCCCAGCACCGGGCCCCGCGGCACGCGCCGGACCAGCGCGAGCCGGCCGGTGCCGCCCGGGTCGGTGTCGAGCCGCTGCAGCTCGCCCGAGAAGCGGCGGGCCTCCTCGGCGGCCCAGCGGAACGTCGACACCGCGCGCCCGACCTCGCCGCGCGCCCACTTCAGCGGCTTGCCGGACTCGGCGGTGATCAACGCCGCGATCTCTTCGGACCGCTCACCCAGTTCCCGGGACACGTGGTCCAGCGCGCCGGCGCGGACGTGCGCGGGCAGCGTCGCGAACTCGTCGGCGACGTCGTGCGCGGCCTGCACCGCGGCTTCGACGTCCGACTCGGACGGCACGAAGTGCGAGCCCGCCTCGGAGCCGTCGAACGAGTGGCGGATAACGGCGGTAGCGCCACCGGTCACCGGCTTTCCGGCGACCCAGAAGGGGAAAGTCATGCGCGAGCCTCCGTGCGGACAGCGTGCTCGAGGACCGAGAGGCCCTCGTCGAGCAGGTCGTTGGACAGGGACAGCGGCGGCAGCAGCCGGACGACGTTGCCGTAGGTGCCGCAGGTCAGCACCACCACGCCGGCCCGGTGGCAGGCCGCCGCGACGCGCTTGGTGAGGTCGGCGTCCGGTTCCGAAGTTCCCGGACGGACGAACTCCGCGGCCAGCATCGCGCCGCGGCCGCGGACGTCACCGATCACGCCGGTCTCGTCCGCCAGCGCCCGCAGCCGAGGCAGCACAACGCCTTCGATGCGCTTCGCCGACCCCGCCAGGTCTTCGGTCTTCATGGTCTCGATCGAGCCGAGCGCGGCTGCGCAGGCGATCGGGTTGCCGCCGTACGTGCCGCCGAGGCCGCCCGGGCCGACCGCGTCGAGCAGTTCCGCGCGGCCGGTGACGGCGGACAGCGGCAGGCCGCCCGCGATGCCCTTCGCCGTCGCGATGAGGTCCGGGACCACGTCCTCGTCGGTAGAGGCGAACCAGGAGCCGGTGCGGCAGAAGCCCGTCTGGACCTCGTCGGCGACGAACACGACGCCGTTTTCGCGGCACCACGCCGAAATCGCGGGCAGGAAGCCGCGCGCGGGCTCGATGAACCCGCCCTCGCCCTGGATCGGCTCCAAGACGACCGCGGCCACCTGGTCGCCACCGATCTGCTTCTCGATCCGGTCGATCGCCAGCGCGGCCGCTTCGGGGCCGGACAGGCCGTCGCGGTACGGGTACGAGCCCGGCACGCGGTAGACCTCGGGCGCGAACGGCCCGAAGCCGTGCTTGTAGGGCACCGACTTCGCCGTCATGCCCATGGTGAGGTTGGTGCGGCCGTGGTAGGCGTGGTCGAACACGACGACGGCCTGGCGCCCGGTCGCCACGCGCGCGATCTTCACGGCGTTCTCGACGGCCTCGGCGCCTGAGTTGAACAGCACCGACTTCTTCGCGTGGTCGCCCGGCGTCAGCTCGGCCAGGGCCTCGCAGACCTCGACGTACCCCTCGTACGGCGTGACCATGAAACAGGTGTGGGTGAACCAGCACGCCTGCTTGCGGACGCGGTCGACGACCGCGGGCGCCGAGTGCCCGACGTTCGTCACCGCGATGCCGGAGCCGAAGTCGATCAGGACGTTGCCGTCGGCGTCGGTGAGCAGGCCGCCGCTGGCCGAGGTGACGTAGACGGGCAGCACCGAGCTGACCCCGGCGGCCACGGCGTTCGCGCGGCGCTCCTGCAGCTCGCGCGAGGCGGGGCCGGGGATCTCGGTGCGCAGCCTGCGCTGCCGGGGCGCCGGGGCCTGCGGCTCGGCGGTGGTGCTTGCGGTCACGGCGTGCTCCCTGGGGAAGGTCGGTGGACGTCCTCAGGATGAGCGGTAACCGGACGGTCGTCAGCTGGACGTTCTGGCTAAATCGGTGCGTATGATTGGCCGTTATGGCACTCACGCTGGCCGGACTGGCCGCCGACCGCCCGCTCGGGCTGCGGGTGCTGACCGGCGAAGACGTCCTCGATCGCCCGATCGGCTGGGTCCACCCGACGGAGCTGACCGATCCGCAGGCCTTCCTCGAAGGCGGCGAACTGCTGCTCACGACCGGGCTGGCGCTGGACGAAGAGTCGTCGCCGGCCTACGTGCGCCGGCTGGTCGGCGCCGGGGTCGCGGGGCTCGGCTTCGGCGTCGGGCTGAGCCACGAGTCCGTGCCGCGCTCGCTCGTAGCGACCGCGGCCGACGTGGGACTGCCGGTGCTGGAGGTGCCGCGCGAGACGCCGTTCATCGCGATCACCCGGGCGGTGTCCCGGGCGGTGGCGGCCGACGAGTACGCGACGACGGTCCGGATCGGCCGCGCCCAGCAGGAGCTGACGCGCACGGCGGTCGGCAAGGGCGGGCCGGCCGGGGTGCTGCGCAAGCTGGCGAAGCTCGTCGACGGCTGGGTGCTGCTCTTCGACCGGACAACCGTCTCCGAAGCGGCTCCGGCGAGTGCGCGCGCGTACGGCGCTTCGCTGCGCGAAGAGCTAGAGCGGCTTCGCACCGGTACGCGGGTGGTCGCGCTCGACGGACAGGAAGTCGTGCTGCAGACCCTCGACACCAGCGCGCGCCGGGTGCTCGCCGTCGGGGCGGCACTCGACACGGCGGGGCGGCACATCGTCAACACGGCGGTTTCGGTGCTTTCCCTTGCGCTGGAACAGGATCGAGCGCAGGCGGCGGCGCGCGAGGCGTTGCGGACCGGGCTGCTGGAGCTGCTGGTGGGCGGGCAGGCCGAGCTGGCCCTGCGGGTGCTGGCCGTTTCCGGGACCGAAGCGCCGGCCGCGCCGTGGTCGGTGCTGGTGTTCGCGGGTTCGCCGGCCGCGCGGCGCAAGCTGCTCGGCGCGCTGGAGAACGAGCCGGTTTTCGCAGCGCGGCACGGCTCGTCGGTGGTCGCGCTCGGCGCCGCCGAAGCGGTGACGGACGCGGCGCTGCGGATCGGCGGCCTGCACGGGGGAGTGGCCGGCCCGGTGTCCCCGGCGGACTTCGCGGCCGGGCTGGAGCAGGCGGAACTGGCGTGCCGGGTCGCGGAGGCCGAGGGCAAGGTCCTGGTGTCGGCGGCCGAGCACACGGGCCGCGGCCTGCTGACCCTGATCGAGCCCGCGGTGGCGCAAGCGTTCGCGCGCGGGTTGCTGACCCCGTTGCGGGAGCACGACGAGACGGGCCGCGGCGACCTCGAGACGTCGTTGCGCTGCTGGCTGGAGCACCACGGCCACTGGGACGTGGCGGCCGCGCGGCTGGGCGTCCACCGGCACACGCTGCGGAACCGGATCCGGAAGGCGGCGGAGCTGCTGGGCCGGGATCTGGACTCGCCGGGCGTCCGCGCGGAGCTTTGGGTGGCGTTGCAGACCTGAGCAACACGACGGCCGTGTCGTGCGTCCACTTCTCGTGGCCCACAAACGAGCGGTCCTCGCAGCTCTCGCGGTCGTGCTCCTCGGGGCGGGCGGCCTCGCGTTCCTGCCCTGGACGGCCAACCACTTCGGGTACGCGCTGCCCGGCGACCGCGGATTGCCGTACCGCATCCACCACGCCGGCCGGGACTACCGCAGCTATGCCACCTGCGCCGGGGCGGGCTGGTGCCACGACGAGCCGTACTGCGTGCCGCGGCACGACCTCGCCCTGACCGCGGTCGACGAGGTCGGCACGTGGTTCGGCCCGTCGCACGTCGTCTACACCGCCGAGCGGTCCGACGGAACTCCGGTGGGCCTGCTCGTGGAAGCCGCTCCGGACTGCTACGTGGGGTACGTGATGATGGGCGGCCCTTAGCCGCCGGTTACGAGCACGATCGGCGAGTCGCCGCAGCGCCGCAGGGCCGGTCCCGGTTCCGCGCCCGCCGACCACCAGGCCGGGACGTCGGCCTCCCGCACCAGCGACCCCGTCGGCTGGCGGACGCTGTTCGACACGATCACCCGCCCCTGCGCGTTCAGCAGTGCCGCCCCGCGACCCAGCGACCTCAGCCGGGGACGCACCGCCCGCTCGAACTCGCGCACGTACACGTCCGCGCCGACCACGCCCGCGAAAGCGCCGCCGCGGAACACCGGATCGTGAACGTCAGCGTGTACTCGTCGGTGCACAGGTAGTCGACGTACGGGCCGTTGATGTGGCGCCGCCCGGTGTCGCGGGGGACCGTGAACCACGACTGGCGCGTGTAGTCCAGGAAGTTCTCGCTCGCCGGGTCCAGGCTGATGAACAGCTGGGACGGCGGCTCGCCCGTGGAGCACGTCCACCACTCGAAGCCGAACTCGGAATCGGCCAGCACGCGCGGGGCGCTGACGAAACCCGCGCCGATGACCAGGCCGCCCAGCGCCTCGATCACCTGCGGGCGGATCCGGTGCAACGCCGACGCGGACGGGTCGTCGGCCAGCACCGACTCGGCCGCCGCCAGCAGGGGCTTCAGCCGTTCGAAGACCCCTTCCACCAGCGCCGAAACCTGCTCGACGACCTCGTCGCCGGCCAGCGTGCGGGTGTCGTTCACGGTGCTCACCTCGATACGCGGAGTAGGGGGAGTTTACGGGGTGAGCAAGTCCAGGTGCACGTCCGCGAGGCGGTCGAGCGCCCCCAGGATGTGCTCCTCGGTGAGCTTGCGGGCCAGCTCGCCGTCCGCGGCCGCGATCGCCGCGGTGATCGCCGCGTGCTCCTCGTGGGCGTGGGACGCCGGGTCGAGCGGGAGCCACAGCAGGCCGCCGCGCTCGGTCTGCAGCTGGAGCTCTTCGTGCGTCAGCCGGGGTGACTGCGCGGCCGCCGCGATCTCCAGGTGGAACTGCCGCTCCGCCCGCGTGAAGTCGCTGCCGTGCGCCGTGCGGAGGTCGTCGGCCGCGAGCCGCAGCCGCTCGATGTCCTCCGGCGAGCTGCGTTCGGCCGCGAGCTTGGCGGCGGCTCCGGCGATCGCCAGGTAGTGGTCGCCGACGTCGCGCAGGTCCGACAGCGACACCTCGCGCAGCCGCGAGCGCCACGCGTCCGGCGGCGGGTTGGCCGGCGCGCGGACGAAGCTGCCGCCGCTGCGCCCCCGCCGCGTCTCGACCAGCCCCTGCTGCCGCAGGGCCACCAGCGCTTCCCGGACGGTCACGGTCGAGACGCCGAATTGCGCGCTGAGGTCGGCTTCGCTGGGCAGCTGTTCCTGGTCGGCGAGCAGGCCGAGCGTGATGGCGTCGGCCAGCCGCGCCGCCACCGCCTCCGCGCGGCCGACCTGGCCGAGCGGCGCGAACATGGCGGACCGCGCGCTGTGCGACATGCCCTTGCGCATCGTGACCCTTCGCGTCGCCGGCTACCCGTTCGCACCAATCTTGCCTGATGCCCTTGTCCTATTACATATGGACTTATATGTTTTAGCCCCGATCGTCGGAGGAGTCCACCGTGCAGGAGCTGAAGCACTACGTCGGCGGCGAGTACGTCGAGTCCAAGTCGGGCCGGACGGCGGAGATCATCGACCCGGTCACCGGGCGCGCCTACTGCACCGCGCCGATCGCCGGGCCCGAGGACGTCGACAACGCGCTGCAGGTCGCCGCGACCGCGTTCGAGACCTGGCGCTCGACGACCCCCGCGCAGCGCCAGCTCGCGCTGCTCAAGCTCGCCGACGCGCTCGAAGCCCGCGCCGAGGAGGTCGTGGCCGTCGAGTCCGCGAACACCGGCAAGCCGATCGCGCTGACCATGGCCGAAGAGATCCCGATGATCCTCGACCAGGTCCGGTTCTTCGCGGGCGCCGCGCGCGTGCTCGAAGGCCGTTCGGCCGGCGAGTACATGGAAGGCCACACGTCGTTCGTCCGCCGCGAGCCGGTCGGCGTGTGCGCCCAGGTCACGCCGTGGAACTACCCACTGCTGATGGCCATCTGGAAGATCGCGCCCGCGCTCGCCGCCGGCAACACGGTCGTGCTCAAGCCGTCCGACACGACACCGGCGTCGACGCTGCTGCTCGCCGAGATCGCCGGCGAGTTCTTCCCGCCGGGCGTGTTCAACGTCGTCTGCGGCGACCGCGACACCGGCCGCGCGCTGGTCGAGCACGACATCCCGGCGATGGTGTCGATCACCGGCTCGGTCCGGGCCGGCATCGAGGTCGCGCGCAGTGCCGCCAACGACGTCAAGCGCGTCCACCTGGAGCTGGGCGGCAAGGCGCCGGTCATCGTCTTCGCCGACGCCGACCTCGAAGCGGCCGCCGAAGCCATCGCCATCGCGGGTTACTTCAACGCCGGCCAGGACTGCACCGCCGCCACCCGCGTGCTCGTCGCCGACGAAGTCCACGACACGTTCGTCGCGGCGCTCGCCCGGCAGGCCGAGAACACCAAGACCGGCAAGCCGGACGACGAAGACGTCGCCTACGGCCCGCTCAACAACGCGGCCCAGCTGGAGAAGGTGTCCGGGTTCATCGACCGGCTGCCGGCGCACGCGACCGTCCACTGTGGAGGACACCGCGCCGGCGACGAAGGCTACTTCTACGAGGCCACCGTCGTCTCCGGCCTCAAGCAGGACGACGAGCTGAGCCAGAACGAGATCTTCGGCCCGGTCATCACCGTCCAGCGCTTCGCCGACGAAGCCGAGGCGCTCAAGTCCGCGAACGCCGTGCAGTACGGCCTCGCGTCCTCGGTCTGGACCCGCGACCACCAGCGCGCGATGCGCCTGGCCGCGAAGCTCGACTTCGGCTGCGTCTGGATCAACACCCACATCCCCCTGGTCGCCGAGATGCCGCACGGCGGGTTCAAGAAGTCCGGCTACGGCAAGGACCTCTCGCTGTACGGCCTCGAGGACTACACCCGCGTCAAGCACGTGATGAGCGCACTGTGAGGGTCGCGATGCCCAACCAAGCACCCACCGAGACGCGGGAAGAGCCCGTGGCCCCCGGAAGCACGCGCCCGGCGATCCGGCTTTCCGGGCTGCGCAAGCACTTCGGCGACGTCCACGCGGTCGACGGCGTCGACCTCGACATCCCGCCCGGCGAGTTCTTCTCCATGCTCGGCCCGTCCGGTTCCGGCAAGACGACGGTGCTGCGCATGATCGCCGGCTTCGAGCTGCCCACCGAAGGCACGATCGAGCTGGACGGCCGGGACGTCAGCCGGCTGGCGCCGTTCGAGCGGGACGTCAACACGGTGTTCCAGGACTACGCGCTGTTCCCGCACATGTCCGTGCAGCAGAACGTCGAGTACGGCCTGCGCGTCAAGCGCGTCCCGAAGCTGCAACGCCGGGAGCGCGCGCTCGAAGCGCTGAAGACCGTGCGGCTGGACGACTACGGCTCGCGCAAGCCCGCGCAGCTCTCCGGCGGGCAGCGCCAGCGCGTCGCGCTCGCCCGCGCGCTGGTGAACCGGCCCAAGGTGCTGCTGCTCGACGAGCCGCTCGGCGCGCTCGACCTCAAGCTGCGCCAGGCCATGCAGCTGGAGCTCAAGCAGATCCAGCGCGACGTCGGCATCACGTTCGTCTTCGTCACCCACGACCAGGACGAAGCCCTGACCATGAGCGACCGCATCGCGGTGTTCAACGACGGGAAGATCGAGCAGGTCGGGACGCCGGAAGAGGTCTACGAGCGGCCCGCCAGCGCGTTCGTCGCCGGGTTCGTCGGCACGTCCAACCTGCTGGGTGGCCGCGGCGCCGAGTCCGTGATCGGCCGGCCGGGGCTGTTCAGCATCCGGCCGGAGAAGATCCGCATCGACGGCGAGCTGTCCGAGCCCGCCGCCGCGGGGCACACCAGCGCGACCGGCACGGTCACCGACGTCGTCTACGCCGGGGCGACCGTGCGCTACGCCGTCGCCCTCGACGCCGGGGGACAGCTGTCGGTCGTCCGGCAGAACGTCGATGACGCGGCTTTCGCCGACGACCGCGTCCGGCTGAGCTGGCGGAACGAACACAGCTTCCAGGTCCAGTAGTTCCCAGAAGGGTTGCCATGAAGAACAGGAAGACGCGGCTTGCCGGGCTCCTCGGCGCCAGCCTGCTGTTGGCTGCATGTGGCACGTCGGGCACGAGTTCGTCCGCGCCGCCCGGTGCGCAGGGGTTCACCCCGCCGAAGCTGGAGGCGCTCAAGGCGCTCGGGCAGCCGGAGGGCCAGCTGAACGTGCTGGCCTGGCCGGGGTACGCGGAGAACGGCTCGAACGACCCGAAGGTCAACTGGGTGACGCCGTTCGAGCAGCAGACCGGCTGCAAGGTGAACGTCAAGCCGTTCGGCACGTCCGACGAGGCCGTCACGCTGATGAAGACCGGGCAGTACGACGTCGTGTCCGCCTCGGGTGACGCGTCGCTGCGGCTGGTGGCGTCCGGCGACGCCGAGCCGGTGAACACCGCGCTCGTCCCGAACTACGCCGACGTCCAGCCGTTTCTGAAGAACAAGTCCTGGAACAGCGTCGGCGGCGTCTCCTACGGCATCCCGCACGGCTGGGGCGCGAACCTGCTGACCTGGCGCACCGACAAGGTGACGCCGGCGCCGACGTCGTGGTCGGTGATGTTCGACGCGAACTCGCCCTACAAGGGCAAGGTGATCGCCTACGACTCGCCGATCTACATCGCCGACGCCGCCCTGTACCTGCAGGCCCACCAGCCGGACCTGGGCATCAAGAACCCGTACGCCCTCGACGACAAGCAGTTCACCGCCGCCGTCAACCTGCTCAAGCAGCAGCGGCCGCTGGTGAGCGAGTACTGGTCGGACTACCTCAAGGAGTCGCAGGCGCTGAAGAACGCCGACGCCGTCGTCGGCACCGCCTGGCAGGTCACGGTCAACCTGACCAAGGGCGAGGGCGCGCCGCTGGAGGCGTCCGTGCCGAGCGAGGGCGCGACCGGGTGGTCGGACACCTGGATGGTCGCGGCGAAGTCGGCGCACAAGACGTGCGCGTACAAGTGGCTCGACTACATCATCAGCCCCAAGGTCAACGCCCAGGTCGCCGAGTACTTCGGCGAGGCGCCGGCCAACCCGAAGGCGTGCGCGGAGATGACCGACAAGACGCTCTGCGACACCTACCACGCCAACGACGCCGGGTACGCGGCGAAGATCGCGTACTGGACCACGCCGATCCAGCAGTGCCTCGACGGCCGCACGGACGTCAAGTGCAAGGACTACGGCGAGTGGACCAAGGCCTGGACCGAGATCAAGGGCTGACCCCGATCCCCGGGAGCGGCGGGCTGTGTCCCCCCCACTCCGCCCGCCGCTCCCGGACCTCTCCCTGCGAGGTGTGATGACCGCCGTATCGGCCTTCTTCTACCGGAAACCCAAGCTGCGCCTGGGTTTCCTGCTGTCGGCGCCGCTGCTCTGGCTCGGCCTGGCCTACCTGGGCGCGCTCGCCGCGCTGTTCGTCACGGCGTTCTGGCACACCGACAGTTTCACCGGCCAGGTCGTCATCGACTGGTCGCTGGACAACTTCAAGACGCTGTTCACCGACGCCGTGTACCGGACGATCACCTTCCGCACGGTCGGGATCGCGGCGCTGGTCACGGTGATCGACGCGGTCGTCGCGTTCCCGATGGCGTACGCGATGGCCAAGTTCGCTTCGCCGCGCGCGCAACGGATCCTCGTGATCGCGGTGATGACCCCGCTGTGGGCCAGCTACCTCGTGAAGGCGTACGCGTGGCGCTCGATGCTGTCCGGCAACGGCGCCCTGAGCTCGATTTCGCCCGGTTACGGCGTCACGGCGACGATCATCACGCTCTCGTACCTGTGGCTGCCGTACATGATCCTGCCGATCTACGCGGGTCTCGACCGGCTGCCGGACTCCCTGGTGGACGCGTCCGGCGACCTCGGCGCGCGCTCGTTCCGCACGTTCCGGTCGGTGATCCTGCCGCTGACCTTCCCGGCGATCGTGGCCGGCTCGATCTTCACGTTCTCGCTGTCCCTGGGCGACTACATCGCGGTGAAGATCGTCGGCGGCACGTCCCAGATGCTCGGCAACGTCGTCTACGACAACATCGGCGCGGCCAACAACCTCCCGTTCGCGGCGACGGTCGCGACGGTGCCGGTCGTGATCATGCTCGCCTACCTGGCCGCGGTGCGCCGCACCGGCGCGCTCGACAACCTCTAGGAGCGCTCATGCGAACGCTGTTGCGGACGGCGCTGGGGCTCGGCCTGGCGGTGATCTACTTCCCGCTGGTCGTGGTGCTGCTCAACTCGTTCAACGCGGACACGACGTTCGGCTGGCCGCCGTCGAGCTTCACCCTGGAGTGGTGGCGCCGCGCGGCGTCCAACGAAGGGGCGCTGCACGCGCTGTGGACGAGCGTCCAGGCCGGCTTGGCGGCGACGGCGATCGCGCTGGTGCTGGGCACGATGGCGGCGTTCGCGTTGCAGCGCTACCGCTTCTTCGGGCGCAACCCGGTGTCGCTGCTGATCATCCTGCCGATCGCGCTGCCGGGCATCGTGACGGGCATCGCGCTGAACAACGCGTTCCGGACGATCCTCGGCATCAACCTGGGCCTGCTGACGGCGATCATCGCGCACGCGACGTTCTGCATCGTGGTGGTGTTCAACAACGTCGTCGCGCGGCTGCGCCGGATGGGCGGCAGCCTGGAGGAGGCGTCGATGGACCTGGGCGCGACGGGCTTCACGACGTTCCGGCTGGTGACGTTCCCGATGCTGCGCTCGGCGCTGCTGGCGGGCGGCCTGCTGGCGTTCGCGCTGTCGTTCGACGAGATCATCGTGACGACGTTCACCCTGGGCACGGGCATGGAGACGCTGCCGATCTGGATCTACGACAACCTGTTCCGGCCCAACCAGGCGCCGATCGTGAACGTCGTCGCGGCGGTGCTGATCGTGGTGTCGACGGTCCCGGTGTACTTGGCGCAGAGACTGTCCGGGGATACGGCTTCGGGTGGCCGGCTTTAGGTTCCGGGCGCAAAACGGGCAGCCGGGAACGCAACGAGAGCACGGCGTCGGACCCGCTAAGCTGCGGTAGACCCCTGCCGCGGCTTCAAAGAAAAAGCATGTCCTCGCCGGACGGGCAGGCTCCGGGATGACCGGGGCTTTCCGGGTCTTCTCACCTTGTCGAGGTGGGCCGCTGGGTGGTCATCCCGTCGCCTGATCGAGGCCTATCACTTTGAGCCGGGCCCGCAAGCCTGGCATGCTCCCTCGCCGTGGTCTCTGGGTTGCGGGCCCGGCTCAAAGTGATTTTCACGGCCTCAGGCGACGGGATGACCACCCAGCTCCTCTTGTGGTTCGCGCTACGCGCGGAATGAGTCCGTCGCCGCCCGTAGCGCGGCCAGGACCCCAGGGTCCGTCACCGCGTGCCCGGCGCCCTCCAGGAGCTTCAGCTCCGAGCCCGGCCATGCCCGGTGCAGCTCGTACGCCGTGATCGGCGGGCACACCGCGTCGTAGCGGCCCTGCACGAGCACGCCCGGGATGCCCGCGAGCTTGCCCGCCTCGCGGATCAGCTGGCCCTCTTCGAGCCAGGCGCCGTGGCGGAAGTAGTGGACCGCGAGCCTCGCGAACGTCAGCGCGAACGCCGGGTCCGCGTACTGGCGGACGAACGACTCCTGCGGCTGCACGGAAACCGTCGCGCCTTCCCAGGTGCTCCACGCGACCGCCGCGCTGTGCCGGACCTCTTCGGAAGGATCGTCGAGCAGGGCGGCGTACGCGGCCAACGGGTCGTCTCGACGAGCATCCGGGATCGGCGCCAGGAAGGCCTCCCACTCGCGCGGGAACAGGTTTGCGGCCCCGCCGCGGTAGATCCAGTCCAGCTCGCTCTGCCGTACGGTGAACACGCCGCGCAGGATGATTTCGCTGACGCGGGAAGGGTGCGTCTCGGCGTACGCGAGAGCGAGGGTCGCGCCCCACGAACCGCCGAAGAGCTGCCACCGCTCGATTTCGAGCCGCTCGCGCAGCTTCTCCATGTCGGAAACCAGGTGCCACAAGGTGTTCGCGGACAGCTCGTCCGCGCCGGGCGTCGACTGGCCCGAGCCGCGCTGGTCGAACAGGACGATCCGGTAGGCCGCGGGGTCGAAGTGCCGCCGCGCCATCGGCGCGATCCCGCTGCCAGGCCCGCCGTGGAGCACCACGACCGGCTTCCCGGCCGGGTTACCCGCCTCCTGGCACCGGATCCGGTGGCCGTCGCCGACGTCCAGGAACCCTTCGGCACGCGGGGGAATCGGCGGGTACAGCTCGTCCATGCCCGCCACTCTGCCGGAGGGTCCTGGCCGTCGCCCCGACACCCCGCCGCCGAGAGCCGGGACGACGACCAAGAAAGGTGGGAGCCCGCCCCCGCCGCCGGGCTGAGCGGGCTCCCGTCCAGGGGTCAGCCGCCCGAGGCGGCCGGGTCCGACGAAAAGGGGGCGCGGTCACGGCCGCTGAAAACCCGCACACGCAGCATTCCCGTCCTCCTCGTCGAGGGTCCGAATCTTCGTCGTGGCGGCGACGGGCTAAACGCTAAGCCACAGTGCGAACGTCAGTCAAGGACATGATTGAAGTTCATATACGTGAACGCGCGCTGAGAGGACGCTGAGCGGGGTGGTGCCCCTTGCCGGTGGTTAACGGATGAGCCGGTACGTTCCGGTGTCGGGGATCGGAAAAAGCAGGACGGAAAGGCTCGGAATGTCCGCGGTGACCTATCTCGAGGCGATTGTCGTCGGCGCCTTGCAGGGGGTGTCGGAATTGTTTCCGGTGTCCAGTCTCGGCCACAGCATCCTGCTGCCCGCCTGGCTCGGCGGATCGTGGCAGCGCGACCTGAGCATCGGCAAGGATTCGCCGTACCTGGCGGTCCTCGTGGCGATGCACGTCGCCACCGCGCTGGCGCTCGTGCTGTTCTTCCGCAAGGACTGGGTGCGGATCATCCGCGGCCTCTGGACGTCGGTCCGGCACCGCGAGGTCCGCACGCCCGACCAGCGGCTCGCGTGGCTGCTCGTGCTCGCCACCATCCCGGTCGGGCTGGCCGGCCTGCTCTTCGAAGGGCTGCTGCGCGACTTCCTCGGCAAGCCGGTGCCGGCGGCGATCTTCCTCACGCTCAACGGCGGGGTCCTCTACGCCGCCGAGAAGTTCAGCCGGCCCAGCAAGGCCGCCGCGGAAGAGGACACCGTGGACTTCTCCGCCGAGGACACCATGGTCATGCGGGCGGTCAGCGTCGAAGAGGCGACCGACGTCCGGCTGGCGAAGCTGCGCGTCGGCGAAGCGGTGCTGATCGGCGCGGCGCAGATCCTCGCGCTGCTGCCGGGCATCAGCCGCTCCGGCATCACGATGGTCGCCGGGCTGCGCCGCGGGCTCGGCCACGAGGACGCCGCGCGCTTCGCGTTCCTGCTCGCCACCCCGGTCATCCTCGCGGCGGGCGTGCTCAAGATGCCGACGCTGTTCACCCCGGAAAACCACGCTTCGCTCGGCCCGGCGCTCATCGGCAGCCTCGTCGCGGGAGTCGCTTCGTACATTTCTGTCCGGTTCCTCACCGGATACTTCGAAACGCGCACTCTGACCCCGTTCGCCATTTACTGCGTGGTCGCCGGAATCGGCAGCCTGATCTTCTTCGCGGTGTGAGGTGCCCCTGACGCTCGACGCCCCGGCCGTCCTGTGCGTGCTCGTCCTGGGCACGCTCTACGTCCGCGCGGCGCGCCACCGCGAGTGGCCGCCGGGCCGGACGGCCGCGTTCCTCGCCGGGCTGGCGACGATCGTGGTCGTCACGTGCTCGCCGCTGGCCGTCTACGACACGACGTTCTTCTGGGTCCGCGCGGTCCAGACGGTCACGCTGCTGATGATCACGCCGCTTCTGCTGGCCCTGGGCTCGCCGATCCGGCTGCTGCTCGACGCCGTCCCGGCCCGGTGGCTGCGCGAGCACGGCCGCGGCCCGCTCGCCCGCGCGCTGACGTTCCCGCCGGTCGTCACGCTCGCCCTGGTCGTGCCGGTGCTGGTGCTCTACCTGACCCCGCTCTACGACCTCACGCTGCGCTCGCCGGTGGTGGACGGCCTGGTCCGGCTCGCGCTCGTGCTGGCCGGCTTCGTCTACTTCTGGACGCGCCTGGCCCTCGACCCGACGCCCCGGCAGGACCCGCACCTGGTGTCGGTGTGGATCGCGTTCACCGAGGTCGTCTTCGACGGCGCGCTCGGCCTGGTGCTGTGGCTCGGGCCGCTGCTCGCGCCGGCGCACTACGCGGCCGCGCACCCGGGTCAGGGTCCGGACCCCCGCACCGACCAGATCATCGGCGCGGGCGTGCTGTGGATCGGCGGCGACGTCGCCGGCCTGCCGTTCGTGGTGGCGCTGTTCGTCCGCTGGGCCCGCGACGACGAGCGGCGCGCGAAGCAGATCGACGTCCAGTTGGACGAAGAAGCCGCTTCGGGCGCCGCATCGACGTCGGGGCTGTGGTGGGAGAACGACCCGGCGCTCGCCGAGCGGTTCCGGAGCCGGGGTTAGTCGTGGAAAGCGTGCTCCGGTGCCGGGAACTCGCCGCGGCGGACGTCCTCCGCGAAGGCCGTCGCCGCGTTCTGCAGCACCGTCGCGACGTCGGCGTACCGCTTGACGAACCGCGGGGCCTTGCCGCGCCGCAGCCCGGCCATGTCCTGCCAGACGAGCACCTGGGCGTCGCAGTCCGGGCCGGCGCCGATGCCGACCGTCGGGATCTTCAGCTCCGCCGTGACGCGCTTGGCGGCTTCGGCGGGCACCATCTCCATCACCACCGCGAACGCCCCGGCCTCCTGCAGCGCCAGCGCGTCGGCGAGCAGCACGTCCGCCGCTTCGCCGCGCCCCTGCACCCGGTAGCCGCCGAGGTTGTGCTCACTCTGCGGGGTGAACCCGATGTGACCCATCACCGGCACGCCCGCCGACGTCAGCGCCTCGACGTGCGCGGCGAACCGCCGCCCGCCTTCGAGCTTGACGGCGTGCGCGCGGCCCTCTTTCATGAAGCGCACCGAGGTTTCCAGCGCTTGCTGCGGCGAGAGCTGGTAGGAGCCGAACGGCAGGTCGGCGACGACGAGGGCCCGCTTGACCGACCGGGTGACCGCCCGGACCAGCGGCAGCAGCTCGTCGACCGTCACCGGCAGCGACGTGTCGTAACCGAAGACGTTGTTGGCCGCGGAGTCGCCGACGAGCAGCACGGGGATCCCGGCCTCGTCGAACAGCGCGGCGGTGTACATGTCGTACGCGGTGAGCATGGGCCACGGTTCGCCGCGTTCCTTGAGCTCACGCAGGTGGTGGACGCGGACCTTCCGGCCCGGCGCCGGCTTGGCGGCGGGTCCGGTGCCGTAGGGGGCGGGTTCTTCGGCGCTGGCAGACATCGTCGTCGACCGTCCTTCCCTCGAGGCCTCGGTGAGGTCCCCGGGTCGTGGAGCAGAGGCGTCTCAAAGCGTGACACGCCCCCGGACCGGCCCCAACCCGGTGCGACCAGCTTCACACCCCTGGGTAGCAGGGGCCGTCAGCCTTCAGGTTGATGCCCGGGGACAACCAACCCGGGTTCACTTACGTCAATAGCAGGCAAGACCTACGATCAGCCGGGAAAGGCGACGAAAGCAACGATGGGAAACCTCGCGAGCACGCGCCCGCGCCTGCCCGCCTGGAAGGCGAAGGCGGGCGGCATCGTCGCGACCGTGGTCCAGCTGGCCGCGGTGTTCTCGGTGCTGCTCCTGATCACGAACGGCCCGCACGGGCACCTGCTCAACGGCATCGACATGGCGTTCTCGAGCCTGAGCGTGCCGACCAGCGCGAGCCTGGTGATGGTGCTGCTGCTGGTCGTCCTGGGCGGCGCCCTGCGCCGCCGCAAGAAGGCCGCGCTGTACACGCTGGTGCTCTTCCAGGTCGTCGGCCTGGTGCTCACCCTGGCCCTGCAGGCGACGCTGCTGTGGTCGCCCGAGCTGCTCTCGCTCGGGTCGAAGCAGGTCCGGCACATCCCGGTCCAGCTGTGGGCCCTCACGGCCGCCGACGTCCTGTCGGTCGCGCTCATCGTCTTCCTGCTCGCGCTGCGCCCGGCGTTCCCCGCCCGGCTCGCGCCGAGCGCCTGGCGCGACGGCCTGACCGTGCTCTTCGGCGGGTTCCTCGCGGTCATCCTGGTCGGCTGGGCGCTCGCGGAAGCGTTCCCCGGCCACCTCGGCGACTCGTGGGAGCGGTTCGCCTGGGTCGTCAACCACGCCACCGGCGAGAACCTGCAGCTGCGCCGGATCGGCGTCGGCGAGGGGCCGGCCTGGCTCGACGTCTTCCTCGACCTCGGCGCGACCATGGTCGCCACCGCGGCGCTGTACCAGCTCTTCCGCGGCGTACGCAGCCGTCGCCTGCGCACCGACGAAGAAGAGCTTCGCGTGCGCAAGCTCCTCGCCGAACACGGCGAGGACGACTCCCTCGGCTACTTCGCGACCCGGCGCGACAAGAGCGTCGTCTTCTCGCCGAACGGCCGCGCGGCGGTGACGTACCGCGTGCTCGGCGGCACCAGCGTGGCCAGCGCCGACCCCATCGGCGACCCCGAGGCGTGGCCGGACGCGGTCCGCGCGTGGCTCGACGAGACGCGCACCTACGGCTGGACGCCCGGCGTCCTCGGCGCGAGCGAGCGCGGCGCGAAAACGTATACCGACGCGGGGCTGCGCGCCCTGGAGATCGGCGACGAAGCAGTGCTCGACGTCCGCGAGTTCAGCCTCGCCGGGCCGGAGCGGCGCTCGGTGCGCCAGGCCGTCAAGCGCATCGAGCGCGCCGGCTACACCTCCCGCGTCCGCCGGCACGGCGAGATCCCCGACGACGAGATGGCCGAGCTGCTCGCCCGCGCCCAGGCGTGGCGCGGCGCCGAGACCGAACGCGGCTTCTCGATGGCGCTGGGCCGGCTCGGCGACCCGAGCGATGGCCGCAGCGTGATGGTCGAGGCCTACGACGCTCGCGGCGACCTGCGCGGCCTGCTGTCGTTCGTGCCGTGGGGCCGGCGCGGCCTTTCGCTCGACCTCATGCGCCGCGACCGCGACGCCGAGAACGGCCTCAACGAGTACATGATCGCCGAGGTCGTCGCGGCCGGGCAGCACCTGGGCGCGCAGCGGATCTCGCTCAACTTCGCCATGTTCCGCGCGGTCTTCTCCGAGGGCGAGCGGATCGGCGCCGGCCCGGTGCTGCGGGCCTGGCGCGGCGTCCTCAGCGTCGCTTCGCGGTTCTTCCAGCTGGAGTCGCTGTACCGGTCCAACGCCAAGTACGGGCCGGAGTGGGAGCCGCGGTTCCTCTGCTACTCCTCGGCGCGGCGGCTCCCGCGCGTCGGCATCGTCGCGGGCGCGCTCGAAGGGTTCGTCCCGACCGGGCGGTCGCGGTCGCTGCGGCTGGAGACGGTCGGCGACGACTTCGTCGCGCGCGTCCGGGAGATCGAGGAGTCCGCGGCGGTCCCGGCGGCGAAGCCGGTCCGGCGGCCGGAGCAGGTCCGCGTCCGGATGGCGAAGCTGGCCAAGCTGCGGGAAGCCGGGATCGACCCCTATCCGGTCGGGTTCCGCCGCGACGACCAGATCGGCGACGTCGTCCGGAAGTTCAGCGGCCTGCAGCCCGACAGCGCCACCGGCCACCGCGTCCGGATCGCCGGGCGCGTGCTGGCGATGCGCACGCTCGGCGGGCTGTGCTTCGCGCGCGTCAAGGACTTCAGCGGCGAGATCCAGCTGATGCTGGAGACCGGCGAGCTCGACCTCAAGGGCTGGCGGACCGGCGTCGACCTCGGCGACCACGTCGGCGTCAGCGGCCAGGTCGTGACGTCCAAGCGCGGCGAGCTCTCGGTGCTCGTCGACGAGTGGACGGTCACCGCGAAGTGCCTGCACCCGTTGCCGGACAAGCGGAAGGGCCTCACCGACCCGGAGACGCGGGTGCGGCAGCGCTACCTCGACCTCGCGGTCAACCCGGACTCGACGAACATGCTGCGGCTGCGGTCCACGGTGGTCCGCGCGGTGCGCGACCGGCTGCACCACGCCGACTACCTCGAAGTCGAGACGCCGATGCTGCAGACGGTCCACGGCGGCGCGAACGCCCGCCCGTTCGTCACCCACATCAACGCCTACGACATGCGGATGTACCTGCGGATCGCGCCCGAGCTGTACCTCAAGCGGCTGTGCGTGGCGGGTGTCGAGCGCGTCTTCGAGCTGAACCGCAACTTCCGCAACGAGGGCGTCGACGCGACGCACAACCCCGAGTTCACGATGCTCGAGGCGTACCAGGCGTACGCCGACTACGACACGATGCGGACGCTGACGCGCGAGCTGGTCCAGCACGCGGCCGAAGCGGCGTACGGCGCCCAGATCGTGCGCCGGCCCGGCCCCGACGGCAAGGTCGCCGAGCACGACATCTCCGGCGACTGGCCGGTGATCACGGTGCACGACGCCGTCTCGGCGGCCTTCGGGGAGCAGATCGACTCGGGGACGTCCGTGGCGGACCTGCGCCGGCTCTGCCAGGCGGCGGGCGTGCCGGTGGGGGAGGACCCGAGCCACGGCGACCTCGTGCTCAAGGCGTTCGAGCACCTCGTCGAGGGCGCGACCGTGCTGCCGACCTTCTACACGGACTACCCGACCGACGTCTCGCCGCTCACCCGCGAGCACCGCGAAGACCCGCGGCTGGCCGAGCGCTGGGACCTCATCGCGTTCGGCTCCGAGGTCGGCACCGCCTACACCGAGCTGACCGACCCGGTCGAGCAGCGGCGGCGGCTGGAGGCGCAGTCCCTGCGCGCGGCCAGCGGCGACGTCGAGGCGATGGAGCTGGACGAGGACTTCCTGCTCGCGTTGGAGCACGGGATGCCGCCGACCGGCGGGCTCGGGCTGGGCGTCGACCGGCTGCTGATGATGCTCACGGGGGCCTCCATCCGCCAGACGGTCCTGTTCCCCTTCGTCCGTCCGCAGGCGTAACGACTCGGTCGATCTGATCACGCTGGTTCCGCCGGATCCGGCGGGGTCGCTTAATGTGTGCCTCGTGCGCACGGCTCGATTCGCCTCGGCCCTCCTCATGGGACTGGCCGTGCTGGCGTATTCGGGGTGGGTCCTGGAGTTCTTCGTCCCGACGGGCGTCTCGCCGGTGCACGACCCGGTCGAGGCGCTGTTGATGGGCCCGCCGGTGTTCCGCGTGCTGCTGGCGGTCTCGGGGGTCGCGTTCCTGCTCGCCGGGCCCCCGCTGCACCGGCTCGGCCCGGTCCAGTGGGCGGCGCGGTTCAGCTCGATCTCGGTGAGCGCGTTCGGCGTGGTCGCGCTGCTGCAGGCCGCCTACCCGGAAAGCAGCGGCGTGCTCTCGTCCGTGGCGACCGTCGTGCTGGTGGTCGGCGTGATCAGCTTGATCCTGTGGTGGCCGCCGGGCTGGCGCGCGCTCGCCGTCGCCGGGCTGGTGGTCGTGCTGGTCACGTGGGCCGCCCTCGTGCTCGCGCGGCAGCTGGACACCGCCGAAGGCGTGGTCAGCCGGATCGAGCAGGTGGTGCGAGCCGTCCTCTACGGCATGGGCGGGGCGTACGCGTTCATCAAGCCCGCGCCGCGACATGGTCCTCGAGGCGGCTGAAACTGGGCGGCCTGCCCGTGCTGGATCCTTTCGATCTCCGCGAGCCGCGCGCGGCCCGAGTCGGTGACGGCCGATCAGCCCGGCCGCGGTGTACTTGCGCCCGGCCGGTCACACCGAGGCGGCGCTTGACCTCGTCCATCCGCGGCCGATCGCCGAGCAGGTCGACCACGAGCAGCAGCTGAACCTGGGCGGCCGGCCACCCGCGCTTGGCGTAGGGCGCATCGGCGTACCGCCGCAGGACGTGCGTGATGCGCCGCAGCGCGTCGGTCAGCTCCACGCCGGTGAGGCCTTCTCGGTCGGCACCTCCGCGACTGTGTGCACACCACCGCGGAGCTGGGCGCTCCGGGGGAGGTCGGCGTCTGCGGGCTCCTGCCGGCCTTGGCGTTCCTGTTCGGCGTGGCCGCACAGGGGCGCCGCTGCGCGACCTCGGCCCGGAGGAGAGGCCACTCGCGTTCGCCGCCATCCGGCCGCCCCTGAACCTCCCGCAGATCGTCGGCACTGGCCGCGGTGCCGTCTGTTTCCGCCGAAAATGTCGGTGGCCGGTGGGACGATGCCCGCAACGAAGGCGAAGGAGTGGATCGACATGGCGGGAAACGTGCCCCCGGTGGCCGACGAGCGGGACGGGCTGCTGCGCTTCCTCGAGCAGCAGCGGTACGTGCTCAAGGTGGCCGCCCACGGGCTGACCGACGAGCAGGCGAGAAGCACCCCGACGAACAGCGCGCTGTCGGTGGGCGGCCTCGTCAAGCACGTCGCGACGACCGAGGACGGCTGGCTGGACATCATCCTGAAGCTGCCGCAGAAGCCGTTCGGCGACGCGATGGCGGACTACGCGGCGGGCTACCGGCTGGGCGAGGACGAGACGCTGGAGGGCGTCCTGGCCCGGTACGACGAGGTCGCCGCCCGCACCGCGGAGGTCATCGCGGGGATCGAAGACCTCGGCCAGCCGGTCCCGGTGCCCAAGGGCGTGCCGTGGTACCCGCAGGACGTCGAGGCGTGGTCGGTCCGCTGGGTGCTGCTGCACCTGATCGAGGAGACGGCCCGGCACGCCGGCCACGCGGACATCATCCGCGAGCACGTCGACGGCGGCACGGCGATCCCGCTGATGGCGGCCGTCGAAGGCTGGCCCGAGACCGCGTGGGTCAAGCCGTGGCAGGCGGCGGCCACGCCAGCCTGAGCCGGTCAGAACAGGGTCGGCTCGTCGGCCAGCGCGCCTTCGATCACCAGCATCCGGCGCTTGGTCGCGACGCCGCCGTGGGCCGAGAAGCCGCCGTCCTTGCCGCCCGCGGCGAGGACGCGGTGGCACGGCACGATGATCGGGAAGGGGTTGTGGCCCATCGCCTGCCCGACGGCCTGCGCCGACCCCGGCATGCCGAGGCGGTGCGCGATCTCGCCGTAGGTCACGGTCTTGCCCGGCGGGATCGCGCGCGCGACTTCGTAGGCGCGCCGGTTGAACTCCGGCACGCCCGAAAGGTCCAGCGGAATCGCGGCGAGGTCCGGACGCGCACCGTCCAGCAGCGCCACGATGGCCGCGACGGCCGTCCGCGCAGCAGGCGGCGGCGGGCCGTCGACGGCGTCCGGGAAGCGCTTCGCCATCCAGTCGGCCAACCCGGTGCTGGGCAGCGAGGTCCCGGCGACGAGGTCGTCCCGCCACGCCAGCCCGCACGGCCCGATAGCCGTGTCGAACACCGTGAACCCGGTCGTCATGCGCTCAGCCTATGACCGAAGAGGAATTGCCGAGTGGCCGATGCGGCGAGCGCCGCCGGCGCGGGATGATGGCGGCGTGCTCGATCACCTCGTCTACGCCGGCCCCGACCTCGCCGCCGCCGTCGCCCACGTCGCCGAGCTGACCGGGGTCACCCCGGCGCCGGGCGGCAGCCACGTCGGCCTCGGCACCGCCAACCACCTCGCCGACCTCGGCGCGGGGATGTACCTGGAGGTGATCGGCCCGGACCCGGCGCAGCCGGACCCGGACGTGCCGCGGCCGTTCGGCATCGACGACCTGACGGAGCCCGCGCTGGTCGCCTGGGCGGTCCGCACGACCGACCTCGACGCGACGATCGCCGAGGCCCGCGCCCACGGCTTCGACCCGGGCGACGCGCTGGAGATGTCCCGCGCGACGGCCGACGGCGAGACGCTGAACTGGCGCCTGACCCCGCCGAGCGCCCCGGGCACGCTGCGCCCGTTCCTCATCGACTGGGGCACGACCCCCCACCCGACGACGCGCGGCCTGCCGTCGATCCCGCTGCTGATGGTGACGGCCACGCACCCGGACCCGTCCTCGGTCCACACGGCGACCGAGGCGCTCGGCCTGGAGCTCCTGGTCCGCCGCGCGGACAAGGCGACCCTGACGGCGGCCCTCCGTACCGCGGAAGGCCGCCAGGTCGCGTTGAGCTAGGCCTTGCCCTCGCGCCACGCGTTGGTGATCGGCAGCCGCCGGTCGCGGCCGAACGCCTTGAACGTGATCTTCGTGCCCGGCGGGTACTGGCGCCGCTTGTACTCGGCCTTGTCGACCATCCGCACCACGCGGTCGATGGTCTCCGCGTCGAACCCGGCCTCGATCAGGTCGGCGTACCCGCGGTCGCCCTCGACGTAGTCGTCGAGGATGTCGTCGAGCAGCGCGTAGTCCGGCAGCGAGTCGGAGTCCATCTGACCCGGCCGCAGCTCGGCCGACGGCGGCTTCGAGATCGAGTTCTCCGGGATCGGCGGGATCTCGCCGTTCTTCGCCGCTTCGGCGTTGCGCCAGCGCGCGAGCTGCCAGACGTGCGTCTTGAAAACGTCCTTGATCGGGGCGAACGCGCCGACCGCGTCGCCGTAGATCGTCGAGTACCCGACCGCCAGCTCGGTCTTGTTGCCCGTGGCCAGCACGAGGTGACCGTCCAAGTTGGACAGTGCCATCAGCAGCATGCCGCGCGTGCGCGCCTGGATGTTCTCTTCGGCCAGGCCCGTCAGGGAAAGCTGCTCGACGTACACGCGGACCATGTCCTCGACCGGTTCGACGCGGTAGTGCGCCCCGATCCGCCGCGCGAGGTCGGCCGCGTCGTCCTTCGAGTGGCCCGACGAGTACTGCGACGGCATCGAGACGCCGTAGACGTTGTCGCCGCCCAGCGCGTCCGCCGCCAGCGCCGCGCAGACCGCCGAGTCGATGCCGCCGGAGAACCCGAACGTCACCGACGAGAAGCCGTTCTTGTGCACGTAGTCCCGCAGGCCGACGACCAGCGCGTGCCACACCTCGGCCTCGTCCGGCAGCGGCTCGCTGATCACCGGGTGCGCGGTGGGCTCGTACGCGGGCAACGGGTCGGAGCTCAGGACGCGTCGCCGGACGTGCAGGCCTTCGAGCTCGCCGTCGCCGGCGTGGCCGCCCGCGGTCAGGTCCATGTCGAGCACGGCCAGGTGTTCGACGAACTGCGGCGCGCGCGCCAGCACCGTGCCGTCCGCGGCGACGACGAGCGAGTCGCCGTCGAAGACGAGGTCGTCCTGCCCGCCGATCTGGTTGGTGTAGACCAGCGGCGCGCCCGCTTCGGCGGCGCGGCGCGCGATGAGCGGCAGCCGCTGCTCGTCCTTCGACCGCTCGTAGGGCGACGCGTTCGGCGCGACGACCAGGTCGACGCCCGCGCGGCCCAGCGCCGAGATCGGCCCCCCGTCCTGCCAGATGTCCTCGCAGATGACCATGCCGATGTCGAGCCCGTGGAACCGGACGACGTCGAGCGTGGTGCCCGGCTTGAACCAGCGGTGCTCGTCGAAGACGCCGTAGTTCGGCAGGTGGTGCTTGAACTGCCGCGCGACGACCTCGCCGCGGTAGAGCGCGGCGGCCGCGTCGCGCGGGCCCACCTCGTCGGAGTCGAGGTAGCCGACGTAGGTCAGGACCTCACCGCACCCGGCCTCGTCGAGGCGGCGCGCCAGCGACTCGACGCCTTGGCGGGAGGCGGCGGCGAAGGTCTTGCGCAGCGAGAGGTCCTCGACGGGGTAGCCGGTCAGCGACATCTCGGGGAAGACCACGACGTGGGCACCGGCCTCGGCGGCCCGGCGGGTCCAGGAGACGTGCAGGTCGGCGTTGCCGTCGAGGTCACCGACGGTGGGGTTGACCTGGGCGAGCGCGATGCGCAGTTGCGGCATGCCGCCATTCTGTCCCACCGTCACCCGGGAGGCCGAGCGAATGTGGGCGAAATGCCACGCTAGGTCGACGCGACCGCGTCCCGGTGCTTGAGCTTCGCCATCCGCCCGTCCCGGTGGTGCCAGACGATGCCCTCGAACTCCGGGTGCGCGAGCAGCCACGCCATCAGCCCGTCGAAGTCGCGCGGGACGCCGGCGAACTCCTGCGCGCTCGCGTGCGAGACCAGCTTGTGCGCGCCTAGCTGCTCCGGATCGCCGTTGACCTTGGGCCCGCACAGTTCGTAGGTCCCCGGCGCCGCACCGAAAAGCCGTTCCTGCGCCTCTTCGAAGAACTTCGCGAACGCCGACTGCCCGACCGGCTCCCAGCCGACGGTCTTCCCGGTTTCGGGGTCGGTCTGCACGGCCTCGAACCCGTCCGGCGCGGTCTTGCCCGCCTTGACCTCGCGCCGCGCCCACCACGTCCCGGACTCGTCGAGCCGGACGCAGGTGCCGTCGTACTTGCGGGTGGGCACGCCTTCGCCGTCGAGCACCCACTGGCAGGCGGGGTGCACTTCGCGCGTGACGCGCCGAAGGTCTTCGGGGTCACGCCGGAACAGCGTCGGGATCTTGCGCATGCCCCGATTCTCCCGGCCGGGGCAAACGAGAAAACCCCCGCCCGGACCAACCGGACGGGGGTTTTCCGAGCGGACGGCTACTTCCGCTTGATCATGCTCCGGACCTTCTTGATGGTCTGCTCGAAGTCGGAGTCGAACGGGTTGTCGTGCACCAGGTAGGTCCACGTCGTGTTCGCCCGCCGGACGCCCGCCTCGCCGAGGTCGATGCCCTCGTCGGTCAGCTCCGCCTCTTCGAGCGTCTTCGCCGCCCGCGAGTCCGCCTCGGCGATGATCTTGTGGAACTCCGGGATCGCCGCGCGGTGGAACTCGTCCAGCGGCGTCTCGCGCGCCAGCGCCCGCAGGTGGATGCTCTCGCGTACGTCGGTCAGGTACGCCAGGTGGTCCGACCACAGCTGGTCGACGTGGAACAGCAGCACCTCGCGGCACATCTGCTCCAGCTTCTCCTGGTCGTCGAGCTTTTCCTTCAGCTCGGCGAATTTCTCCGGGTGCGCCTTCTCCAGCTGCTCCGCCGCGTACGCGGTGCGAAGCACCTTGTCGCGGTGCACCAGCAGGTCGCGCCGCTGCCGCTCGATCAGCCGCGTGTAGCGCCAGGTGTTGCGGTGGATCTCCAGGTCGACGCCCTCGGCGACGCGCTGGGCGTGGTTGAGCTGCCGCAGCGCCGCCGGGTCCTTGATCTCGCCGGTCTCCTCGTCGTCGACGATGCCCTCGGGCACGTCCGGCGCGTTCGACAGCACGAGCTCGTCGTTCAGGCTCGCGAAGAAGATCGCGCTGCCCGGGTCGCCCTGGCGGCCGGAGCGGCCGCGCAGCTGGCCGTCGAGCCGGCTCGACGGGTACCGCGCGGTGCCGATGACGTGCAGCCCGCCCAGCTCGACGACCTCGTCGCGGGTCGCGCCGTCGGTGCCGCCCAGCCGGATGTCCGTACCGCGGCCGGCCATCTGGGTGGACACGGTGACCGCGCCCTTCTTGCCGGCCTCGGCGATGATCGCGGCCTCTTCGGCGTCGTTGCGCGCGTTGAGCACGACGCACTCGAGGTCGACCTTCGCCAGCTTCTCGGCCAGCTCTTCGGACTCGGCGACGTCCTGGGTGCCGACGAGGATCGGCCGCCCGGTCTCGTGGACCGTGCGGATCTCCTCCTCGATCGCCCGCAGCTTCTGCGACGGCGACGCGAAGACGCGGTCCTCGAAGTCCTCGCGGATGTTCGGGGTGTTCGGCGGGATGACCGCGACCTCGAGCTCGTAGAACTCGCGCAGCTGCTCGGCGACGGCGACCGCGGTACCGGTCATGCCGGCGACCTCGGGGTAGCGCGCGAGCAGCGCCTGGACGGTGATCGAGTCCAGGATCTCGCCGCGGTCGGTCGCGGTGACCTGCTCCTTCGCTTCGACGGCGGCCTGCAGGCCGTCCGGCCAGCGCTGCAGCTCGGCGACGCGGCCGCGGGCGGCGTTGATGAGCTGGACCTTGCCGTCGCGGACCAGGTAGTCGACGTCGCGGGTGAGCAGCGCGTGCGCGTGCAGCGCGACGTTCACCGCGGGCAGCCGGTCGGAGGCCGTCTCGCCGTAGAGGTCGTCGACCTCCAGGCCGAGCGACTTCGCGACGACGGACGCGCCCGCGTCGGTCAGCCACGCGTTGCGGCCCTCGGAGTCGGTTTCGTAGTGCAGGTTGAGCCGCAGCCGCCGGACGACCTTCGCGACCTCTTCGTCGGCGTCGGTGTGGTCGATCGAGCCGGCCATCACCAGCGGGACGCGGGCCTCGTCGACCAGCACCGAGTCCGCCTCGTCGACGATCGCGACCTCGGGGGCCGGCTGGACGAGGTCGTCGACCGACGTCACCAGCCGGTCGCGCAGCACGTCGAAGCCGATTTCGGCGACAGCGCCGTACGTGACGTCCTTGGCGTAGGCCTCGCGACGCTCTTCGCGCGAGTGCGCGGGCTCGACCCAGCCGACCGACACACCGAGCAGGGCGTAGACCGGGCCCATCCACTCGGCGTCGCGCCGGGCCAGGTAGTCGTTGACCGTGACGACGTGAACGCGCTTTCCGCGGATCGCGTAGCCGGCCGCGGCCAGCGCGCCGGCGAGCGTCTTGCCCTCACCGGTCTCCATCTGGACGACGTGCTTGGTGAGCAGGCCCATCGTGCCCAGCACCTGGACGTCGAACGCGCGCTCGCCGAGGGCGCGGCGGGCGGCCTCGCGGCCCAGTGCGCACACCTCGATCAGCTGGTCGTCGCCGAAGGCGGTGTCCTTCAGCTTCTCGCGGAGCTCGCCCGCCCGCTCGGTCAGCTCCGCGTCGGAGAGCTTCTCGAGCTCGGGTTCGAGCTTCTCGACCGCGGGCAGCAGTGCTTCGTAGCGGGTCAGCTCGACGCTGCCCGGCCGCTGGATGATCCGGCGGAGCTTCTTGCCCACCCGGCTGATCAGTGCTGCCACCCCTGGTCTCCCGTTCTCTCTTCGCTCGACCGGCCTGCCCCACCCAACGTGGCGGTGGTGCGTTCGAGTTCCGCGGCCGGATGGGACGATCCAACCGTGTTCCCTCATCCCAGCGCCAGGTCCGGACGTCGCCGGATCACCGCAATTGCGACATCCGTGCTGATGGCGGCCTCGCTGGCCGCCTGCACGTCCAGCGGAAAGCCGGCGCCACCGGCGCCGACGACCGAGTCGCACCCCCCGTCCGGGCCGGTGCCCGCCGGGCTGGAGCGGTTCTACGGCCAGAGCCTGAGCTGGGCCGACTGCGCACCTTACGCGACGTCGGAAGACGCGCGTTCGGCGTTCCAGGCGAAGGACGTCCAGTGCGCCCGGCTGACCGTGCCGCTGGACTACGCGAAGCCGGCGGGGGACACCATCACGCTGGGCCTGCTCCGCCGCAAGGCGACGGGGGAGCGGATCGGGTCGCTCGTGGTCAACCCGGGTGGACCGGGCGCGTCGGGCATGGTCGCGGCCGCCGGGCTGGCCAAGCCGATGACGAGCACCGGGCTCGGCAAGCGCTTCGACCTGGTCGGCTTCGACCCGCGGGGGATCGGGGCGAGCCAGCCGGCCATCCACTGCCTGACCGACCAGGAGCGCGACGCCGACCGCGCCGACGACAGCGAGACCGACGGCTCGCCGGCCGGCGTCCTCAGGCAGGAGTCGCAGGAGAAGGACTTCGCCGCGAAGTGCGCCCAGCGCACTGAAGACGGCACCGGAATGCTGGCCAACGTCGGCACGCGGGACGTCGTGAAGGACCTGGACGTCCTCCGCTCGGTCCTCGGCGACGAAAAGCTCACCTATCTGGGCTACTCGTACGGCACCCGGATCGGGTCGGCCTACGCCGAGGCGTTCCCGAAGAACGTCCGCGCGATGATCCTCGACGGCGCGGTCGACCCCGAGCAGGACGCGGTCGAGTCCCTGGTCGCCCAAGGCCAGGGCTTCGGGACGGCGTTCACGCAGTTCGCGAAGTGGTGCACCGCCCAGCAGGACTGCGCGCTCGGCCAGGACGCGAACACCGCGGTCAAGGCGTTCCAGGCCCTCGTCCGGCCGCTGATCGAGTTCCCGGTGCAGGTCGGCGACGGCCGCAAGCTCTCCTACGAAGATGCGACGACCGGCGTCATCCAGGCGCTCTACCAGGAGAGCCTCTGGGACACGCTCAACTCGGGCCTCAACGAGCTGCGCCAGCAGCGAGGCGCGACGCTGGAGAAGCTCGCCGACATCTACAACGAGCGCGACACCGACGGCAAGTACGGCACCACCCAGGACGCCTTCACGGCGATCCGCTGCGTCGACGACCCGCGCGTCACCGACCCGGCCGTCATCCTCAAGGCGCAGGAGGAGTACGTGAAGGTGGCGCCGTTCCTCGACGACGGCCGCCCGGCTTCGGCGGCCCGCGACGCCTGCGCGTTCTGGCCGGTGCCCAACACCTCCGAACCGCACGTGCCGAACGTCGAAGGCCTGGCGAAGACGCTGGTCATCTCGACGACCAACGACCCGGCGACGCCGTACCAGGCCGGCGTCAACCTCGCGAAGGGCCTGAAGGGCGCGCTGCTGACCTTCGAGGGCACGCAGCACACGGTGTTCCTGCAGGGCGTGAAGTGCGTGGACGAGGCGGGCACGGACTACCTCGTCGACGGCACGGTCCCGCCGGACGGCAAGCGGTGCACCGGACAGTAGGCCTGGCCGCGTGCGCCGTGCTGCTGGCGGCGTGCACGGGTGCTCCGGCGCCCGCGCCGCCGCCAGCCCCGCCTGACCTGGGGAAGTTCACTCAGCAGAAGCTCGCGTGGACCTCGTGCGGCGAGGCCTTGGACTGCGCGCACCTGACCGTGCCGCTGGACTACGCGGCCCCGGACGGGCCCGCGATCACCGTCGGCCTGCTGCGGCACAAGGCCACGAAGCGGCGGATCGGCTCGCTGGTCGTGAACCCCGGCGGGCCCGGCGGCCAGGGCACGTCGACGGCCGCGGCGCTGGCCAAGACGCCCGCGGCCGCGCCGCTGCTCGAGCGCTTCGACCTGGTCGGTTTCGACCCGCGCGGCGTCGGCACGAGCGAACCGCGGATCACCTGCCGCACCGACGCGGAGGTCGACGCGGATCGCGCGGCCGACGTCGAGAGCGATATGTCGCCCGAAGGTGTGAAGACACAGCTCGCCGAGACGACCGCGTACGGCGCGAAGTGCGCCGAAGCGACGAAGTACGGCAAAGAGCTTCTCGCGAACGTCGGCACGCGAGACGTCGTACGCGACCTCGACGTCCTTCGCGCCGCGCTCGGCGACGAGAAGCTGACCTACCTCGGCTACTCGTACGGGACGCAGATCGGCGCGGCCTACGCCGAGGCGTACCCGCGCAACGTCCGCGCGCTGCTGCTCGACGGCGCCGTCGACCCGGCCCAGGGCCTGGTGGACTCGCTGGTCACGCAGGCCGCGGGCTTCCAGGACGCGCTCAACGAGTTCGGCAAGTGGTGCGCCTGCCCGTTCGCGGGCACCACCGAAGCGCTCCAGCGGCTCGTGCGTCCCCTGATCACGAGGCCCCTCCCGGCCGGGACCCGGAAGCTGTCGTTCGAGGACGCGATCACGGGCACGTTCGCCGGGCTCTACTCACGCGGCGACTGGCCCGCCCTGAAAGCCGCGCTCGCGCAGGTGGCCCAGGGCAACGGCCGGACCCTGCTGGCCTTCGCCGACGACTACTACCAGCGCGACCGCGACGGCCACTACAGCGGCGCGATCGACGCGTACTTCGCGGTCCGCTGCGCCGACCACACCCGCGTCACCGACCGGGCCGAAATCGACCGCGCGCACGAGAAGATGCTGGCCGGCGCGCCCTTCCTGGCCGGCGGCACGCCCGACACGAGCGAGCTGGACATCTGCTCGACCTGGCCGGTCCCGCCGACGTCCACCGAGCACGCGCCGCGTCCCGCCGGCCTGCCGAAGCCGCTGGTCATCTCGACGACGCACGACCCGGCGACGCCGTACCGGCAGGGCGTCGACGTGGCGAAGGACCTCGGCGGCGTCCTGCTCACCTACGCAGGCGTCCAGCACACGGTGTTCCTGCAGGGCAATTCGTGCGTGGACCGCGCGGGCATCGCGTACCTCGTCGACGGGACGGCCGCCGAGACCCGCTGTTAGCCGAGGTCCGCTGGCTCGTTCTGCTTGGTGAGCGACAGCTCGATCATCACCGGGCTGAGGTGGTCGCCGGCCGACGGGATCTGCGCCCACAGGCGGACGAACCGGCGCGGCCCGTCGGCCGACACCCAGACCTTGACGACGACGTCGTCGTTGACCTGCGGAAGCACGCCGTGCGCGACCGCCGCGGGCACCCGCCCGCCGACGCGCAGGGCGGCGGCGCCGTCGACGTTCTCCCGGCCCTCGGTCTTCGCGTCGGTGACCCCGTCGAGCAGGCGTTTCAAGCCGGCGGACGGACCGAGGAACCTCCCGACGGCGTACACCTCGGGCAGCGGCGCGGTCCCGGCTTCGGTGCTGACCTGGCCGTCCCGCACGGTGAAGCGGTACTTGGTGTGGCCTTCGCCGTCCTGGACGTCGGCCGTGCCGGTCGAGGCCCCGCCGCCGTCGAGGGTCGCGTCGCCCTCGATCAGCCGCAGCGGGAAGCCCGGCAGCACGCCGTTGACGCCGGCCGCGAAGTGCACGCTCCGGACCTCGGCGAACGACGTCGCAGCATCGCGGACCAGCTCGGACCCCGCCGGGAACGGCCCGCGCGTGTCCGGCGATCCGGTGCAGCCAGCCGTCAGCAGGAGCACGAGCAGGAGGGTCAAGCGGGACATCCCCTGAGCCTACTGAGCGGCCGGGCGTGGCTCGATCCTTTCGGACGATGTCCTTCAAGCCACTTTCGGCGTCACGCGCGCGCGGCGAAACTGCGGAGGTGACTGTCGAGACCCGCCCCGCCCCGAAGCTGCACCGCGCCTGGCTCATCGCCGGTGCCGCGTTCGTCGCGCTGCTCGCCTCCGCCGGCTTCCGGTCCGCCCCCGGCGTCCTCATCGACCCGCTGCACGAGGAGTTCGGCTGGTCCACGGCCACGATCAGCTCGGCCGTCTCGGTCAACCTCGTCCTCTACGGCCTCTTCGCGCCCTTCGCGGCGGCGCTGATGGAGCGGTTCGGCATCCGCCGCGTCTCGGCGACGGCGTTGTTCGTCATCGCCGTCGGCGCGGCCGGCACGGTCTTCATGAGCGCGAGCTGGCAGCTGATCCTGTGCTGGGGCGTGTTCATCGGCGCGGGCACCGGCTCGATGGCCATGAGCTTCGCCGCGACGGTCGCGACCAGGTGGTTCGTCCGCAGCCGCGGCGTCGTCACCGGCGTCCTGACCGCGGCGGGTGCCACCGGCCAGCTGATCTTCCTGCCGCTCATCGCGAACCTCGCGGTGAGCTCGGGCTGGCGGACGGCGTCGCTGGTGATCGCGATCGCCGCGCTGGCGGTGGTCCCGGTGGTCCTGCTGGTCATCCGCGACCACCCGGCCGACATCGGCACCACGGCGTACGGCGCGCCCGCCGACGCCGAGGTCGCGCGCCCGACGTCGAAGACCGGCTCGGCCCGCCGGGCGCTTTCGGTGCTGGGGCAAGCGTCGAAGACGCGGACGTTCTGGCTGCTGGCGGTCGGCTTCGCGATCTGCGGCGCGACGACGAACGGCCTGGTCGGCACCCACTTCGTCCCCGCCGCGCACGACCACGGCATGCCCCAGACGACGGCGGCGGGCCTGCTGGCCCTGGTCGGCGTCTTCGACGTCGTCGGCACGATCTTCTCGGGCTGGCTGACCGACCGCGTCGACCCGCGCATCCTGCTCGGCGTCTACTACGCGCTCCGCGGCCTCTCGCTGGCACTGCTGCCGCAGCTGTTCACGGATTCGGTGCAGCCGAGCATGTGGGCGTTCATCCTGTTCTACGGCCTCGACTGGGTGGCCACGGTCCCCCCGACGGTCGCGCTCTGCGTCCGCGCGTTCGGCGACGCGGGCCCGATCGTGTTCGGCTGGGTCTTCGCCAGCCACCAGCTGGGCGCGGCGTTCGCGGCCTCGGCCGCCGGCCTGGTCCGCGACCAGCTGGGCAACTACGACGTGGCCTGGTACTCAGCGGCCGTCCTGGCGGTGCTCGCGTCGATCGCTTCGCTGGCCATCACCCGCGCGAAGAAGCCGGTACCGATCCTCGCGACGTGACTTGGTCAACCCCGGCGCGTCGTGAAACATCCCGTTAACACGCTGTCGTTAGGGTGCGGCCATGGATCGCCAGCAGGAATTCGTGCTCCGCACGCTCGAGGAGCGCGACATCCGTTTCGTCCGTCTCTGGTTCACCGATGTGCTGGGTTTCCTCAAGTCCGTCGCGGTCGCGCCGGCGGAGCTCGAAGGCGCGTTCAACGACGGCATCGGCTTCGACGGCTCGGCCATCGAGGGCTTCGCGCGCGTCTACGAATCGGACATGGTCGCCAAGCCCGACCCGGCCACCTTCCAGGTCCTGCCGTGGGAGACCCCCGACGGCGGCCCCTACTCGGCCCGCATGTTCTGCGACATCGCGATGCCCGACGGCTCGCCGTCGTGGGCGGACCCGCGGCACGTGCTGCGCCGCCAGCTGTCGAAGGCCGCCGAAGCGGGCTTCACCTGCTACGTCCACCCCGAGATCGAGTTCTTCCTGCTCTCGACCATGCCCGACGACGGCAGCGAGCCGGAGCCCGCGGACAACGGCGGCTACTTCGACCAGGCCAGCCACGCCACGGCGACGCACTTCCGCCGCCACGCCATCGAGACCCTCGAGGCGATGGGCATCTCGGTCGAGTTCAGCCACCACGAAGGGGCACCGGGCCAGCAGGAGATCGACCTCCGCTACGCCGATGCGCTGACGATGGCCGACAACGTGATGACGTTCCGCTACGTCGTCAAGGAGGTCGCGCTGACCCAGGGCGTGCGCGCGACGTTCATGCCCAAGCCGTTCACCGACCAGCCCGGCTCGGGCATGCACACGCACGTCAGCCTGTTCGAAGGCGACCGCAACGCCTTCTACGACGCCGAGGACCCGCACGAGCTGTCGGAGACCGGCAAGGCCTTCGTCGCCGGCGTGCTGCACCACGCCAAGGAGATCTCGGCGGTCACGAACCAGTGGGTCAACTCCTACAAACGCCTGATCAGCGGCAGTGAGGCCCCGACGACCGTCTCGTGGGGCCGCGCGAACCGCTCGGCACTCGTCCGCGTCCCGATGTATTCACCCGGAAAGGCGTCATCCCGACGGGTGGAGATCCGTACCCTGGACTCGGCGTGCAACCCGTACCTGGCGTACTCGGTCATCCTGGCCGCCGGGCTCAAGGGGATCGAGAAGGGCTACGAGCTGCCGCCACCCGCCGAGGACAACATCTGGCAGCTGAGCGACGCCGAGCGGCGCGCCGCCGGGTACGCCCAGCTGCCGCAGAACCTGGGAGAAGCCCTGGCCGAGATGGAGAAGTCCGAACTGCTGCCGGAAGCGCTCGGCGAGCACGTCTACGACTTCTTCCTCCGGAACAAGCGCGTGGAGTGGGACAACTACCGCAGCGCGGTCACCCCGTACGAACTCCGAACCCTCTTGCCGGTGCTCTGATGGGGCGGCGGCCGGCACTCCTCGTCCTGCTGGCCGCCGTACTCCTGTTCGTCCCCGCGACGCCCGCCGTGGCCTCGCCGAAGTTCGACCTCGACTCCGCCGACATCCCGGCGCTGCAGGCCCGGATGGCGTCGGGCCGGCTCACCGCGGTGGGCCTGACCAGCGCGTACCTCGACCGGATCCGCCGGCTCGACGGCAAGGTCAACGCGGTCTTGGCGCTCAACCCGTCGGCGTTGCGACAGGCTTTCGAGAGCGACGCCCGGCGTCGCGCCCACCGCCTGCGCGGACCGCTCGACGGCATCCCGGTGCTGGTCAAGGACAACGTCGACACGCGTGACCAGTGGACGACCGCCGGATCCCGGGCCCTGCGCAGCCACCCGGCGAAAGACGCCACGCTGATCACCCGGTTGCGTGACGCCGGGGCGGTGCTCCTCGGCAAGGCGAACCTCTCCGAATGGGCGAACTTCCGCGCCGCGAAACCGACGTCGGGCTGGTCGGGCGTGGGTGGGCAGACGAACAACCCGTACGTGCTGGACCGCAACCCGTGCGGGTCGTCCGCCGGGTCCGCGGCCGGCGTCGCCGCGTCGCTGGCGCAGGTCGCGATCGGTTCGGAGACCGACGGCTCGATCGTCTGCCCCGCCGGCATGACGGCGACGGTCGGCCACAAACCCAGCCTCGGCCTGGTCAGCCGCACCGGCGTGGTGCCGATCTCCGCCGAGCAGGACACCGCCGGGCCGATCGCCCGCAACGTCGTCGACGTCGCGCTCACGCTGTCGGTCCTGCAGGGGCGGGACCCGGCGGACCCGGCCACGCTCCGGTACCCGGACTCGCAGCCGACGGACTACGCGAAGCTGCTCCGGCCGGGTGTCCTGCGCGGCGCGCGGATCGGGTTGTGGCGCCTGCCGGTGCTCGGCCCGTCGACCGACGCGGTCCTGACATCCGCGAAGAACTCCCTGGTCAAGGCCGGGGCGACGGTCGTCGAGGTGACTCCGCCGTACCAGGACCGGCTCGGGGAGCTGGAGTTCCCGGCGCTGCTCACGGAGTTCCACCGCGACATCGACGCCTACCTCGCGACCCGCCCGCGCGGCCCGCGGAACCTGGCCGAGCTGATCGCCTACAACCGCGCGGACCCGCTGGAGCGGACGTGCTTCGCCGGTCAGGAGCTGTTCGAGCAGGCACTGGCCGCGCCGCCGCCGACCGACCCCGGCTACCTGGCCGGCCGCGCCGAGCTGTCGGACCTCGCCCGCCGTTCGCTGGACGAGACCCTGGCGAAGTACCACCTGGACGCGATCGCGTCGCCGACCAACCCGCCCGCGTGGAAGACCGACTGCGCGGTGGGCGACGACGACGTGATCCCGTCGTCGACCCCGGCCGCGGTCGCGGGCTACCCGGACGTGACGGTGCCGGCCGGGTTTGCCGGACCGCTCCCCGTGGGTATCTCGTTCATGGGCGCGCGGTGGTCGGACGGCCGGATGCTCGCGCTCGCGGCGGACTTCTCCCGGGTGGCTCCCGCCCGCGTTCCGCCGCGCTATCTGGCGACGCTGTCGTCGTAGGGCTCCGGATACGCTCTGACCTGCGGCAATGGCGTTAAGTGACCCCCCTGTTCGGGACCGGTTTCAGGGCATGTAATCTTCTCTTCGTCGCCAGGAACACCGGGTCGCCCCGGGGCCGCAAGCCCCGAAGATCCGGCCGGGCCGAGCGGGTTGACACCGCGGATCGGACCGGGTAATGTTCAGCGTCGGCCCACGAGCGGCCGCCGAATCCCTACGACTAACACCGTAGGCTGAGGCATGCTCGACCAAAAGCTTTGAATATCGCTTGGAACAACTGCCGAGGATAAAGCCGCTGATAAGGCGGTGAGTCCAGAGTGTGTTGCTTGAGAACTCAACAGTGTGCTAGTGAACTAAGCCAGTAGAGCTTATGTATTGAACCTCGTATGAGGTTCCTTTGAGAGCAAGAAAATTTGCCTCGATTAAACTGTTCATTGTTGGAGAGTTTGATCCTGGCTCAGGACGAACGCTGGCGGCGTGCTTAACACATGCAAGTCGAACGCTGAACC
>NZ_JBIWPI010000003.1:1231476-1254881 GCF_044768185.1 Amycolatopsis sp. NPDC101161 | reverse complement strand
ATCACCGCCCAGGCCTTGTCCGTCAACTCACCGCGACCAACCACGTCCGCAATCCAACCGGACCGCAGCTAGGTCACTTACAGGACACGCCCTAGTCCGGCGATCTCCCCACTCCGACCCGGCTTTCGACCGGATCCGCACTCGGGTAATCCCGCCGCGTGTACCGCCCCGGCACCAATGAGTCCTTGTGGACGAACCCCGGCATCGGCCACACGTCACGCTGCCAGTCCGGCGTCTGCCCGAGCACCTGCCAAGTGTCGTTGTGCAGACTGGCGTCTCCGAACCTGTGTACCCAGACCGCGGCACCAGGGCGCAGCCAGGCCGTGTCCGCCAGCTGCGGCACAACATCGCGCGCCGGCTCGAAAAGTACCCGAAGAGGATCGAAGGCGACCTAGTCGCGATCGCCGAAACCGGTGGCGCTGGCGGGGACGACGACTCGAACCGCAGGAGAATCAGTACTTCCCGGGTGAAAGCCGATCCTACGGTTCAAACCCGGCTCCGATGGTTACCCTGCCCGCGGTTGAACACACAGCCGATCACTCGCGCGCGGATTCCGTCACCACGGGTCGCGCCGGCCTTCCTCCACGCACCTTCGGTGCGAGACAGCGCGGTGCCCCATGACCTCATCATCCGATCCCGCCGCCGAAGGACACCACCCCCTGGTGGGACAGCCTCACAGCGATGACGAAGAGGGCACGGTCGCCGAGGCCGAGGCCGAAGCCGCGGAAATCAGCACTCCCGAACGACCGCTGGGCGGAATCGGGAAGCGGATCGACCGCCGGTCGCCGTTCTTCATCGGGATGACCGCCGCGGCCGGGGTCGCCGTCACCTACGGGCTGATCCGGCTCCTCGCCGGTGCCGAGCAGATCCTCGTCCTGGTGGGACTCGCGCTGTTCCTCGCCATCGGCGCGGAACCGGCCGTGTCGTGGCTGGTCACCCGCCGGTTTCCGCGCTGGCTGGCCGTCACCACCGTGTTCCTCGTCGCCTTCGGCGCCGTCGGCGGATTCCTCGCCGCCGCGATCCCCGTCATCGTCGAACAGGCCACCGCGCTGGTCAAGCAGGCCCCGGAGTACCTCCGCGAAGCTCAAGACCACAACACCTTCCTGGGCCGGCTCAACGAACGCTTCCACCTGCAGCAGGCGATCGAGTCGGCGTTCAGCTCCGGCGGCGGCCTCACCAGCGGGGTGCTAGGCGCCGGCAAAGCGGTCTTCAACGTCGTGACCGACACGCTGGTCGTGGTCGTCCTCACCATCTACTTCGTCGCCGACCTGCCCCGCATCCGCGCCACGATGTACCGGCTCATCCCGCACTCCCGGCGGCCGCGGGCGATCCTCATCGGCGACGACATCTTCTCCAAGGTCGGCGGCTACGTCCTGGGCAACCTGGCCGTCTCCGTCATCGCCGGCGTCCTCACCCTGGTCTGGCTGCTGATCTTCGGCGTCCCCTACGCCGCGCTCCTGGCCATCGCGGTCGCGGTGCTCGACCTCATCCCGGTGATCGGCTCCGTGATCGGCGGCGTCCTGGTGAGCCTGGTCGCGCTGACCGTCTCACTCCCGGTGTGCCTGGCGACGGTGGGGTTCTTCGTCGTCTACCGGCTCGCCGAGGACTACCTGCTGGTGCCGAAGATCATCGGGAACGTGCTCAAGGTGCCCGCTCTGGTCACTGTCGTCGCCGTCCTGCTCGGTGGCGCACTGCTCGGCATCATCGGGGCGCTGGTCGCCATCCCCGTCGCCGCGGCGGTCCTCCTGCTGGTCAAGGAGGTGCTCTATCCACGCCTCGACCAAGCGTGACGACAGGCAAGGCCGCGGCGCTCCAACACTGATGGCGCTGCCGTTCGAGAACGACCGGACCGACTGCTGATTCCGCTGGAGCTGACTTGCCCGTCATGCGGGGACGGCCGCGGTGCCGAGCACTCGCGTCACTGCCTCGGCGAGTGGCGTGCCGCATGTCGAGTGCCAGGCGACGATGACGTCCGGGCGCAGCAGCAGAGCGCCGTCGGCGGGCAGGCAGACCTCGGCGAGCCAGTCCTGGTGCGACACCTCGGCCAGACGCAACCCCAGACGATCCGCTTCGGCGATCCAGCGTCCGTTGTCGGGGCCGGTGAGCAGGGTGAGGCCCGGCCCGGCGAGGTCCACAGTGGACGTCTTGGCGTCGAGCCACGCATGGGGCACGCGCGTGCCGGGACGGCCCGCCGGGGCGTAGTGGTCGACGGGCGCGGGGCCGCGGCCGTCCGGTACGAACGCACCTTCCGGGTACTGGGTGCCGAACATCGTGGCCGGCAGGTCGTCGTGCCGGCTGTCGGGCTTGGTGAAGGCGGCCAGCATGTCGCCGACGTGCCCGCGGACCGTGCTGGAGGCTTCGGCGATCGCGTACCCGGCCGGATGGCGTTCGGCGTGGTAGGTGTCGAGCAGGGCGGACGCTGCCGTCCCGGCCAGCACGGCAGCGAGTTTCCAGGCGAGGTTGGCCGCGTCGGCGATGGCGGTGTTGGCTCCGGCCGCGGCCATCGGGGGCATCATGTGCGCGGCGTCGCCCACCAGGAACACGCGGCCGTCGCGAAGCCGGTCGGCCACGCGCATCGCCGACTCCCAGGGCGACCGGCTGAGCAGTTCGACGTCGAGATCCGGCAGGCCGATCACGATGCGCAGGAGGTCGTGCCAGTCGCCGTCGCCGAGCGTGTGTGCCTCCGGAAAGTCGGCCGTCGAGAACAGCCACCGGTCCGTGCCGTTGACCGAAAGGAAGGCGCCCGACGCGACCGGATTGCTGATCTCGCACAGGTTGAACGGCTTTTCCCGCGCCAAATCCGTGAGATCGGCGCGGAAATACAGATCGAGGTTGTCGGCGAGGTGGCCGTGGCCGCTGCGCTCGATACCCAATGCGGTGCGGACCGGACTGCGCGCGCCGTCGGCGGCGATCAGGTAGTCCGCGCTCAGCTCGTACGGTTCCCCGTCCGCGGGCTTCAGCAGCGCGGTCACCCCGTCGTCGTCTTGGGTGAAGGACACCAGTTCGGTGCCCAGCCGGACGGACACGCCCCGGTCGGTCACGGCCCGGCGCAGGATCGGCTCCAGCACGACCTGCGGGCACAAGACGTTCGGTCCCGGGCTCAGCTCGGGAATCCTCGCCTGCTGCAGTCGCCGTTGCCGCATGGTGCCGGTCATTTCCCGGACCCGGGCGGCGGCCAGCGTCGGCCCGGCCAGGACCTCGGTGAACGACGCCAGCGGCGCACTCGCCTCGGCGACCTCGCCCGCCAGGCCGAGCAGGCGGAACACCTCGGTGCTGCGCGGGTTGAACCGGCGCGCCTTCGGCTGCGGCGACACACCGGCGTGCTTCTCGACCAGCACCGGATACACCCCTTCGCGGCGCAGCAGCAGGGCGGCGGTCAGGCCGGCGATGCCGCCACCGCTGATCAGAACCGGAACACGTGTGGTCATGGGAACCCCTCGAAGTGAAAGTGACACGGTAAAACTGAGTACACCGTGCAACTAGTGATATTGTCAATCCATGACCACCGGGATGGGCAGGCGGGAGCGCAAGAAGGCGGCTACCCACCAGGCGCTGGCCGACGCGGCCCTGCGGTTGTTCCTCGAGCGCGGCTACGACAACGTGGGCGTCCGCGAGATCGCCGACGCCGCCGACGTCTCGACCACGACGCTGCAGAAACACTTCCCCAGCAAGGAATCCCTCGTGTTCGACCGGGACGCCGACATCGAGGAGGCCCTGATCGCCGCTGTGCGCGACCGCGCGCCGGGCACTTCGGTGCTCGCCGCGCTGCGGGACCACACGCTGGCCCGCGTCGAGCGCGGCGCCGCTGCCGACGGGGCGTCGGAGTTCATGAGCCTCGTGTGCAGCACACCGGCACTCAGCGAGTACTGGCACCGGATGTGGATGCGGCACGAGGACGCGCTCAGCCGCGTCCTCGCCGCCGAAACCGGCGCACCCGAAACCGATCCCGGATGCGCCGCACTGGCCCACTTCGCGCTGGAAACCTCGGCACTCGCGATCCGCGCCGAAGATCCGGCCCGTACCGTCGAAGCCGCGTTCGCCATCCTCGAACACGGCTGGCGCGCCTCACCACGCTGAGCTGCTTCTGCCGCTGGTAATGCGTGCGGCGCCGGCATCAGCTCGCGCAGTCGAGCACCTGGTAGTTCTCACGATTACCCGGGTTGCCGAGCCGCTGGCACTGCGTGGCGTAGACCGTTCCCTGGGGCACTCCCCCGGGAAAGGCCAGGATGGGAACGGGACGGCCGATGGGCCACAGGTCGTTCGGCGGCTGCTGCTCGGACCAATAGAACTCGCCCGCCGCGCCGCGGATGGGCTTGTCGCGGTACCCCGTCAGCTGGTCGCGGATGTCCGCGGGTAGGGGAAGCGCCTGCTTTTGCGCGTACATGGAGCGGATGGCAGTGACCGCCGCGGCGACCGCGTCGTGGTGCATGACCGCGTAGCCGTCGGCCAGGTCGTCCTTCGGGAACCCCGCCGCGCCGGTCGTGAACGCGTTGCGGAAGACCGCGTACTGGCTCGGCGCGGACTTGCCCTGGGCCCAGTCGTCCGGCGCCGTCGACGACGCGGCCAAGATCGTGACCTTGGCGTCGGCCAGGTCGCGGGTGGTCAGCGGAGCGGCATCGGTGCCCGGTTGGTCGCCCGGAACCACCACGAGGCCGGTCACGCCGGCGGCGATCACGAGCTGCCGTGCCGCGCTGGCGCCGCGGCGGAACTTCAGGCTTCGCACGAGCCGCGGGAAGTCGGCGTCACGACCGGCGTAGAAGACCACCGCGGGGTTTTCGATGCTGATCGATTCGACCGCCTCCTGGAAGAGCGCGGTCGACCCGGTGCTGGGCGGAGTGCTGCCGTTGAACCAGGATTGGTGGTTGTTGAGCGAGAGCGGGGCGAACACGTCGACGAAGTCGTCGCCGAGGGTTTCGACGTAGTCGTCGGGATTGCGGTCCCGCACGAGGAAACCGGTCGTGGCCGAGCTGCCGAGCGCCTCTGCCAGCGACTTGACGTAGGCGTGGTTGGACGGGGACACCTTGAACAGGCCGGGTTTCTCGGCACCGCCGTCGGCTTTCCGGGTGGTCATGGTGTCGGCGGTCAGGACGCTGCCGATGCTGGGGAGCTGCCAGCGGGTGTTCAGTTCTTTCGCGGCGTCCCGGGTCTGCGGCACGCTCACGCCCATGCCGGCGACCGCGAGCAGCGGGTGCTCACCCGTGGTCAGGGTGCCCAGTCCGGCGACGACGGTGGGCCAGGCTGCCTGATCGTTGCCGATGTTGGCCAGCACCAGCTGGATCTGCGGTTTGGGGTCGCCGTAGGGCGTGGGGCCGCCGTTGGTGTAGATCTGCGCGGTGTAGGCGCCTTCGAGCGCGTGCGCGATCGGGCCGGCTCCGAGCTTGCTGTCCGGTTTCGCGGTCATCGGCATCATCACCGCCACCCGCACGTAGGGCTGCCCCGAACCGGCGACACGCCGGTTTTCCGCCACGATCTTGCCGACCGCCTTCGTCATCACGGGGTCGTCCGAGCCGAACGCGAAGTCGAGGTCGGTGAGCCAGCCGACGCACTGCCCATCCGTCTCCTGGCGGTCGAGGCTGTAGCCGTCGCCGGTCCGCGCCGGCACACCGGTGCACTGCGCGGCCTGGTCGGCGAGGCCACCGAGCACCCACCACGTCACGCCGCCCAGCGCGAGAACGACCACGGCGACGAGAACGAGCACGCGACGGCGTGTTCGCGCTCCGGTCTTCTTGCTGCGCGGGTAGGTGTAGTCGGAGTCGGTCACGAAGCTCCTTCGGCAGAGTGCGCCGGCGTGCCCGGCGTCGTGGTGGAGTGGGAGCGGGCCGGGCGCCATCGGCGGGCGTGCGCCCGGTGGGTGGTAACCAGGTCGGACAGCTCGTCGCAGGTGTCGTCCAGGTGGGTGGCGAGTTCGTCCAGGCCGCCGGCGATGCGCGTGTGCAGCGTCCGGCGGTGGGTGCAGGACAACGGGTCGGCGGCGGTCTGCAGCCGGTTCACCAGCGAGGGCAGGAACGCGGGCCAGCTGCCCGTGGCCGCCGTCGGCTCGCCGCGCCGCGGCGCGGCGGTGACGTCGAGCAGTGTGGCCAGCCATTCGGGCAGTGCTCGGGTGCCGAGGCTGAGGCTGAGGGCATCCAGCACCTCCTCGGTCCGGCCGAGCGCCAGTGCGTAGTGCAGCCGGCGCACCGACGCGGCGTCGTCGGGTTGCCCGGGTGCGGCCAGAAACTCGAACGTCCGGCGCCAGCTCGACGGGTGGTCATCGGGCCGTCCCGCGAGCCGGCGCAGCAGCAGTGCCCGCAGGACGGTCGTCGGCTGCGTGGCGGTGTGGTCCCAGAGAGTGCGCGGCAGGTCGAGACCGTCGGCGCGGGTGGTGACGCGGGTGAGCAGCCGCTGGCCGTCGTGGCGGTCTCGGGCCGCGGAGCACGTGACCAGGATGTCGATCTCGTCTTCGCCGAAGCCGGTGAGGAGGTGCTCGGTCAGCGCGCTCCGCACGGTCGAAGCGCCGTGCGCGGCATCGAGCAGGTGCTCTGGATCGGTGCCGGGCGGCATGCGGGAGCCGACCGCGTCGAGCAGGAACGCCGTCGCCCCCGGGTGCCCCCCGGTGATGAGGTACACGCAGTTCGCGAGATTGGCGTGCCTGCGCGGTTCCGGCATCGACACCACCATCTTCCGGACGTCGTCGGCTGAGAGGAAAGGCAGCCGGCGCCGGGCCCACACCGCGTGCGCACCGTGTCCGCCGGTGAGGTCGGTGACGGACCCGAGTTCGAGGACTCCGGCGCGTTGCGCGGCCGGCAGCCTGTCCCGCAGCGCGCCTCGGCTGGCCCCGGCGATGACGATCGGGGACGGCAGGTCGGCGCCGGCGTCGGCGTCCAGAGTCCGCAGTGCGACTACGGTGTGGAGGAAGCTCGACCCGAGTGAGCAGTCGGCGTTGTCCAGCAGCACCAGGCAGTTGACGGCCCATTCGGCTGAGTGCCGGGCGGTCCGGAAGTTGTCGCGCAGGTCAGCCAGCAGTGCGTCGCACAGCAGCTCGTCGAACTGGCTCGCCGGTTCCGCCAGCGCCGGGTTGCGCAGCCCGGCGTTCAGGTCGATCAGCTGGCCGACCGGGTCGCCGGGTTCACCGCGATCCCGGTGCCCGTACCAACTGCGGGCGCGGCCGTGCGCGTTGCGGCTCAGCAGCCGCCGGGCCGCTCCGTCGACGAAAGAGTCGACGGCGAGCTCCACCAGACCGCCTGGCGGGTCGACCGACCCCGGCACCTGCTTCAACGCTTCCTGGGCCGCGCCGCTCAGCACTTTCTTGAGCGTGGCGAGGCCGAGCCGTTGGGTGAGCATCGCCTCGACCTGACGGCGAGCCTCGGCGGGATCGTCGTCCAAGTCGAGCTGAGCGGCCCGCAGGCCGATGACGAGCCGATCGAACCGCAGCGAGCCGTAGAGGGCACACCGCCGCGACAACTGCGTGGCGATCGCGGCGAGCAATTCGGGTAGGGCGTGTTCCCCGAGCTGTTCCTCGACCGCGGCGACGTCGAGATGAGAATAGGGGATTTTTCCTGCCCACCCCTTCGCGAAGCTCCGCAGCAATGCGGTTTTTCCTGTTCGCGCATCGCCTTCGAAAAGCACGATCGGCGTATGGACAGCCGGCCCGCCCGTGGGACGGACCAGTAGCTGCCGCAGCATCTTCGGCTCGACCGCGCGGCTGTAGAGCTGGCCCCCCACGACACCTCCTGTGTTGCGCTGCTCAGCGCGCCCAGGAGGTAGTCGCAGAAGGTGGCGACGTGTTACACCGCGCAATATCAGGTGAAATCGCGACACCGTGTCCGCGTGGGGAATGTCGGACGCTCACTCGGCGCCCCCGCGCAATTCACCACCGCCGGCATTGCGCCGGCACACACGGCCTACTGGGCGGACAGGTCCGAAGGGTGTGTCGCCAGTGGGGTGACCTCGATCTTCATGAACGGATACAGCGGCAACGTCGACAGGATCCCGTGCAGCTCGTCGTTGGAGGCGACGTCGAAGACGCTGAAGTTGCTGTAGCGCCCCACGATCCGCCAGAGGTGGACCCACACGCCCGCGCGCTGGAGTTCCAGCGCGCGGGCCTTCTCCGCGGCAACCCGGTCGGTGACGTCGAGCCCGGACGGGATCGAGACGTCCATGCGCACGTGGAACAACATCTCAGCGCCTTTCCAGGCGGCGCACCGCCGCCATGTCGAGGTCGACGCCCAGGCCTGGACCGTCCGGCAGGTGCAGCTCGCCGTCGGCGTAACGCAACGGTGTGGTCAGCAGCTCGTCGCTCATCAGCAGCGGCCCGAACAGCTCACTCCCCCACGTCACCGCCGGGGTGGTGCAGGCGAGCTGGAGCGTGGCGGCCGTCCCGACCGGGCTTTCGATGGACGTGCCGGCGTGGCACGGGATCCCGGCCGCGGCGGCGACCTCCGCGATCGCCCGCGTCGCCCGCAGGCCGCCGGACTTCGTCGTCTTGAGCGAGAAGACGTCGGCCGCGCGGGTCTTGGCCAGCCGGAGCGCGTCGCCCGGGGTGCGGAGGCTTTCGTCGGCCATCACCGGGACCGGCAGCGCGCGGTTGATCTCGGCCAGCGCTTCGACCTCGGCGCCCGGCACCGGTTGTTCGACGAGGTCGACGCCGGCGTCGACCAGCCGCGGCAGGTACCGCAACGACGTCAGCAGGTCCCAGCGCGCGTTGAGGTCCACCCGCACGCTCGCCACCCCTACGAGCTTCTCGGCCACCGCGCACACCCGCGCGACGTCCTCGGCGGGGTCGAGGGCGCCCATTTTGAGCTTGAAGCTGCGGTGCCCGGCATCCAGCTTCGCCAGGGCTTCGTCGGCGACCACCGGCGCCGGTTCGGTGCCCAGCGCCCAGGTCACCGGCACCGACCGCCGGGCGAGGCCGCCCAGCAGCGTGTGCACGGGCACCCCGAGCGCGCGGGCCCACGCGTCGTGCAGGGCCACCTCGACGGCGGCCTTGGCGTACAGGTTGGCCGCGACGACGTCCGAGAGGTCGCGCAAGATCCCCGCGATGTCGTCGACGCGCCGGCCCAGCAGGATCGGCGTGAAGTAGCGCTCCACCACCAGCCGCATGGTCTCCACCGACTCGCCACCCCACCACGGTCCGCCCGGGACCACCCCCTCGCCGACGCCGATGACGCCACCGCGGGTGTGCACGAACACCAGCAGCACCGGCTGCGCGGCCATGCCGGTGCGGGCGAAGCGGTGCGGTCGGCGCAGAGGCACGTCGAGCAGCACGGTTTCGACGGCCTCGATCGCCAGATCGGTCATGTCTCCTCGTTCCGGGGAAGGGGCCGGCCGGGCCCGTGCGAGGCCCGGCCGGCCGGTGCGTCAGGCGCGTTCGAGCACGAAGTCGTAGGTCGCGCGCAGCCGGCCGTCCTCCGCCGGCCGGGGGTCGAGCACGAGCTCCGGCTTGGTGGCCTCGGCGACGTCGCTGTCGAGCCACTCGCCGCCCTGGAAGTACAGCTGCGTGGTGATCGTGCGGTAGCCGGGTGCGCGCACCATCAGGTGCAGATGGGCCGGCCGCCACGCATGCCACCCGGCGGCGGCGATGAGCTTCCCGGTCGGGCCGTCGGTCGGGATCTGGTACGGCGCCGGCTGGACGGTGGTGATTTCGAACCGGCCCTGGCCGTCGCTGACGACGACACCGCGCAGGTTGCCGTCCGGGATGTCCGGCGCGAAGCCCGAGTAGTAGCCGTCGTCGTCGGCGTGCCAGATGTCCAGCTCCGCCGCGGCGACCGGGTTGCCCTCGACGTCGCGGACCTGCCCGGCGAAGACGAGCAGGGTGCCCTTCTCGCCCGAGCGCATCGGCAGCGCCGCCTGCCACGGCAGTTTCTCCTGGCCGGGCAGGTAGTACGGGCCCTGGATGCTGCCCTTGGTCCCGTCCTGGCTCCGCGCGGCGACCTCCTCGACGACGTGCTCGACGAACACGTCCAGGAACAGCGGCCATTCGCCGCCCTCGCCGACGTCCATCAGCCACTGCTTCGCGGCCTGGAACTCCGGGTAGGTGACGTCGTGGTCGCGGATGGCCTGGTGGACGCCGCGCAGCACGGCGCGGGCGACCTCGTCGACGCGCTCGGGCGGCACGTCCTGCGTGGTCCGGCCGGCCGCGCGGAAGGCGGCGCTGGCGGAGCTGCCCGAGCCCGCCGCGGTGGGCGTGGGGTGTTCGGTGGTGGTCATGGCGGGTCCTTCGTCAGCGGGAAAGGGAGGTGGCGCCGGGGTTGTAGAGGTCGGGGACGGTCCAGCCGTCGAGGTCGTACTCGGCCATGCACTGCTCGGCGAAGCCCTTCATCGCCTCGGCCGAACCGGACTGCTGGGACGCGAACAGCAGCTCGGCGCGCACGCCTTCGTGGTTGCCGGAGTAGTTGCGCTCGTAGAGCTCGTGGCGGCCGCCGAACTCGCTGCCGATCGAGTCCCAGATCAGCTTCATCAGCTTCACGCGCTCGACGGAGTCGTAACCGTTGGAGCCCCGGACGTACTGGTCGAGGTAGGGCCGGATCTCCGGCGACTTGAAGTCCTTCGCCGACGACGGCAGGTAGATCAGCGCGGACCCCAGGTCCTGCATGATGATCTCGCGGATGCGCGGGTAGCCCAGCGTCATGAACCACCGGTAGGCCAGGCCGTAGTCCAGGTGCGGCAGGACGGCGCCGTTCTTCCACTCGTCCGGGTTCGCGGCCATCGCGTCCGACAGCGCCCAGAACAGGTTGCGCCAGCCGATGACCTCGCCGACGCGGGTCTGGATGCCGCGGAAGTCCTTGGTGCCGGTGACTTCCACGCCCTTCATCAGCAGCCCGGCGATGAAGTCGAGCTTGACGGCCAGCCGCGCGACGCCGTGGAAGGTGAAGCGGTGCAGGAAACCGGAGCCGGGGAAGAACGTGCTCGCCTTCTCGGCGTCGCCGTAGATGAAGACGTTCTCCCAGGGGATCTTCACCTTGTCGAGGATGAAGATCGTGTCGTTCTCGTCGAACCGGCTCGAGAGCGGGTAGTCGAACGGGCTCGCGGTCTGGTCGGCAACGTTCGAGTAGGAGTTGCGGCAGATCAGCTTCATCCCGGGGGCGCCCATCGGGACTGTGCAGACGAGCGCGAACTCGCGCTTCTTGATCGGCAGGCCGTAGTGGGCGATGAAGTTGTAGTTGGTGATGGCCGAGCCGGTCGCGACGACCTTGGCGCCGGAAACGATCAGGCCGTCGTCACGCTCCTCCTCGACGTGGATGAACAGGTCCTTGACGTCGTCGGGGTTGCGGTCGCGGTCCACCGGCGGGTTGATGATCGCGTGGTTCCAGTACAGGACCTTCTCCTGCGACTCGGTGTACCAGCGCCGGGCGTTGTCGGCGAAGGGCTCGTAGAAGTCGGAGTTCGCACCGAGCGTGCCGAGGAAGGCGGCCTTGTAGTCGGGGCTGCGGCCCATCCAGCCGTAGGTCATCCGCGCCCACGCGACGATCGCGTCGCGGTCGGCGAACAGGTCCTCTTTGGACTTCGGCGTGCGGAAGAACGGGTGGGTGAAGCCGCTGCTGCCGGTGTCGGTCGGCGCGGTGAGCACGGACTGCCGGTCCGGGTCGTGGAGCGCGTCGTAGAGGCGGGCGGTCATCCGGACCGAGTTGCGGAACGCCGGGTGCGTGGTGACGTCGTCGACCTTGTCCCCGTAGATGAACACCTCGCGGCCGTCGCGGATGGACTCGATGTACTCGTCGCCGATCATCGGCCGGGTCGTGCGCACCTTCGCGGGCGCTTCGTGGTCTTGGATGGTCATCGGTGAACCCTTCGTCGGTGAACGGTCGTTTCGCGGGCGGAGTCAGGAAGCTGCGGTGAGGGGAGCGAATTCGGCCGCCGAGCCGAACCAGCCGAGGTCGGGGCAGTCGACCGAGGCCGACCAGTGGGCGTTGCCGCGCGGACCGAGTTCGCGGAACCCGCCGGCGAAGAACAGCAACGGGTCGGCGTCGCTGGTTTCGAGGTGCTCGACCTCGCCGATGACGATGAGGTGGTCACCGCCGTCGTAGATCCGCCACGGGCGGCACGAGATGGTGGCCGCGGTGCCGGTGAGCACCGGCGCCACCACGCCTTCGGCCCACCCCGGCGCCCGGTCCTGCGGGCGGCCGGCGAAGTGCCACGCCGTGTCGAGCTGGTCCGCGGCGAGGACGTTGACGGCGAACGGCGCGCCATCGAGGTAGCGGCAGGCCTTCGACTTGCGTGTCAGCGTCACCTGGCACAGGGCCGGCTCGAGGGAGACGGCGGTGAAGGCGTTGACCGTCGCGCCGTGCGGCTCGCCCTGGTCGTTGCGGCAGGTCACGACCGTGACGCCGGTGGCGAAGCGGCCGAAGGCATTCCGGATTTCGCGCTGGTCGAGCGTCATTGCCCTTACCTCCTGTACGCTGTGCGTACATTCTGAACGCTATGCGGACACTGTAGGGAGAGTCCCCCGGCGGGTCCGCGTTGTCAAGACGGGATCCCCGGCGCGGGGTGCGGAAGGATGGGGAGATGGAGACCGACCGCGACTTCATCCAGAGCATCGAGCGGGGCTTCGCCGTGCTGATGGCGTTCAACGCCGACCGCGCGAACCCGACGCTCGCCGAGCTGGCCTCCGCGACCGGCCTGTCCCGCCCCGCCGTCCGGCGGATTCTCCTGACGCTGCAACGGCTCGGGTACGTCCGCGGCGACGGGCCGCGCTGGTCGCTGACCCCGCGCGTGCTGAGCATCGGCCAGCACTACTCGGCGTCGCACGGGATGATCGAGACCGCCCAGCCGCGGCTGCTGAGCCTGGCCGAGGAGACCGGCGAGTCGGCGTCACTGGCCGCGTTGGACGGCGCCGAGGTCGTCTACGTCGCCCGTGTCCCGGTGCGGCGGATCATGAGCATCAACGTCTCGATCGGCACGCGCGTGCCGGCGCACGCGACGTCGATGGGCCGGGTGCTGCTGGCCTGGGCCCCGCCGGCGATGGTCGACGAGGTCGTCGCGGCGGGTCTGCCCCGGTTCACCACGCGGACGATCACCGACGAAGGCGACTTCCGGAAGGCGCTGCGGACGGTGCAGGACCAGGGCTGGTCGCTCGTCGCCGAGGAGCTCGAGGAGGGCCTGCTCTCGGTGTCCGCGCCCGTGCGGGACGCAAGCGGCGCGGTGGTGGCCGCACTGGCCTCGTCGACGTCGAGCGGACGCTCGGATGTCGAGAAGCTGCGCCAGGAGGTCGTGCCGCTGGTGGTCCGGACGGCCGCGCGGATCAGCACCGACCTCGGGCACCGCGTCGTGCCCGGCACCGGCCGCGAAGGGTTCTTCTAGACCTCAGGGGCCGGCGGCGCGGCCCTTTCAGAGGAGCAGCTCGAACATCCGGAAGACCTGGTCCCACTCGGCGGAGCCGGGGTTCTTGACCCGCGGATCGATGACCTTGAACGCCTGGGCGAGAGCCACGCTGAGGCCGCCGGCGACGGCCGGGAGCCGTGCCTCGGTCTCTTCGGAGATCGCGATCCCGAGCGAGGGACGCGCCAGGAGCTGCTCGAGCAGCGGCACCACTTCCAGGTCGTCGTCCATCTTGAGGAACTCGTGCATGCGCTCCTGCAGTCCCTTGGTGATCGGCAGGTCCCGCGGCTCGATGACGTCCCGCCCGTTGGCCTTGGCCGTCGCCTTGGCGACCACGAAGAGGTCGTAAACCTTGCGGTCCAGGAACTCGTCGTACCGCTTCAGGTCGCTCTTGTCGACATCCAGGCTCGCGGCCACCCGGAAGAACCGTTCGAACCGCGCCGCACCCATGACCGGCATCAGACCTCCTGAGAGAGATGTTCGTGCACGAACCGGACGGCCATGGCGCCTGCCCCGAGGCGCGGGGGCGCGCACCGGGACCTACCGCGTCAAACCGGCTCTGCGTACCCACACAGTGACAAAGACGGCCGCGTCCGCGCGTGCGCCCGGCAGGTCGAAATTCGCGGGGAACGATCGACCTGGCAGGGCAGAAGGTCGACCTCGTCGACGCTATCCGCAGGTCAACCTCACCCCGCAACCCGCCTACCCTCGTGCGCGGACGTCCCGACCAGCGGCCGGTACCTGCCTGACCGGAGGCGGCTGACGAGGGCCGTCAGCGGCGCGCGCAGCAGCAGGCCGATCAGCGCCACAGCCGCGCCGAGCAGGGCTCCGGCCAGGACGTCGTGGACGTAGTGCGCACCGAGGTACACGCGGGAAAATCCGATCAGCGCCGCCACCGCGAGCGCGGCGAGCCCGGCTCGGCGGCCGACGAGGAACAGGGCAACGGCCGCGGACACGGCGATCGTCACGTGGTTGCTGGGAAACGAGTAGTCCGTCGCGAAGTCGCAGGTGACCACGGTCGGCACGGCCGGATAGCGGACGCAGGGGCGCGGTTCCCCGACGAGGATCTTGACCAGGTTGCTCAGGCCGTAGGCCAAGCCGACGGCGATGGGCACCCAGAGCACGGCCGCCATCCGGGCGGCATCCTGGCGACGTGCGCGCCACCACGCGACCGCGACGAAAAGCGCGAGGAGCACCAGACCGGCGTTGGTGAAGACCTGGAAGAACCCGTGCAGCCACGGGGTCGCGCGGGCGAACCCGAGCACGTCCAGGTACCAGCCGCCATCGATGGCTCCGCCGTCCACCGCTCCGCCCAGCCTTTCGATCGACAATGGTGTAGAACTTCTACTTTAGTGTAGATGATTGGGACGGGTGCCGCCGCCGGGAGGCGGCGAACGGAGTTCCGACAGGCAGAGGGATTGGTGGTGGGCGGATGCGGCGTGCGCCCGGTGAACTCGAGGCGCAGGTGCTGGCCGTGCTGTGGAAGGCCGACGGCCCCCTGGGAAACCGGGCCGGTCCTTCCGGTACCGCGCCATCGACGACGAACCGGGGCTGGCCGCACGGCGCATGACGAAGGTGCTCGACAGCGAACCCGACCGCGACAGCGTGCTCACCCGCTTCGTCTCGAACCTGTCCGAATCGGACGAACACCTGCTCCGCGAGCTGTCGCGGCAGAACGAAGGCTGACCGGCAGCCGAAACGCAAAGCATTTTGCCTTGCTCTAACCGAAGATTTGCCGCACGCTTGCTCATGAGTCCACAATGGACCGCCGCGGTGCTCCGTCAGCGTGAAACCTGCCACTGGGGCGCATTAGGTTCGCCTCACCTCTATGAGGCGAGCCTTCCCTGAGCTACGGTCGCAGCGTTCGCCGCGAGAATTCAGGAGCCACGCTCATGTCACCCACGCAGATCGCCGTTCTCGGCGCCATTTCCGGGTTCACGATCTACCTGGGACTGCCGCTCGGCCGGCTGCGCGCCGAGATGCCACGCCTGAAGACCTTCCTCAACGGCACGGCCACGGGCATCCTGATCTTCCTGCTCTGGGACGTGCTCGCGCACGCCTGGGAACCGATCGACACCGGGCTGGGCAAGGGCGAGCTCGGCGGGGTGCTCGGCAACGGTGCCGTGCTGCTGGTCACCGCCGGGGCGGCCCTGCTCGGCCTGGCCTACTTCGACCAGGCGACCGCTCGCCGCCGGACGGACGCCCGGCGCGCGTACGGACCGGGTGCGGCGTCGGTCGGTGAGCTGAGCGCGGCGACGACCCGGAACCCGTCTTCCCGTCTGGCCATGACGATCGCGATCGGGATCGGCCTGCACAACTTCGCCGAAGGGCTCGCCATCGGCAACTCGGCCGCCGCCGGGGAGCTCAGCCTCGCCGTGCTGCTGGTGATCGGGTTCGGGCTGCACAACGCCACCGAGGGGTTCGGCATCGTGGCGCCCCTGACCGGAACCCGCCCGTCCTGGGGGTACCTCGCCCTGCTCGGCCTGATCGGCGGCGGGCCGACGTTCGTGGGCACGCTGGCCGGACAGGCGTTCGTCAACGAGACCCTCTCGATCGCGTTCCTCGGCCTCGCCGCCGGGTCGATCCTGTACGTGGTCATCGAGCTGCTCGCCGTCGCCCGCAAAGCGAACCTCAAGACCGTCACGACGTGGGGTGTGTTCCTCGGGCTCGTCCTGGGCTTCGTCACCGACGCGATCGTCACCGCCGCCGGAGCATGACCGGCCGGGAGCTCACGATCCGCCCGCAAGCGGCGGCCGCGGGCTTCCGGTCGCCCGGTACCGGTGCTCGGGACGTCCGGCGTTGCCGCGGCTCAGGGCGAGATCGACCAGCCCGCGCCGGACGAGGTCGGCCAGGTAACGCTGCGCCGTGGCCCGGCTGACGCCGAGCCGGTCGGCCACGTCGGTGGCGGACAGCTCGCTTGCCGAGCTCCGGAGTTCATCGAGCACCTGCGCCATCGTGGCGGGCAGGCGGCGCCGGTCGACCGTGCGGGCGACCGGTCCGCGCAGGATGCCGTAGAGGGCGTCGACGGTCTCCTGGCTGGCGACGGCCACGCCGTCGATGCTGTCTCGCAGCTGCCGGTACGCCGCCAGCTGTTCCCGCAGCTGAGCGAAACCGAACGGCTTCACGAGGTAGTAGACCGCGCCGAGCTGCATCGCCCGCCGCACGCTGCCGATGTCCTGCGCGGCGGTGATCACGATGAAGTCGGGGCACGGTGCGCGGTCGCGCAGCGACTGCATGAGCTCGAGCCCGTTTCCGTCGGGCAGGTAGAGGTCGAGCAGCAGCAGGTCGGGTCGCAGGGTGGGGACGAGCGAGCGGGTCTCGGCCGCCGAGTGGGCCTCCCCCACCGCGGCGAACCCACCCACCCGGCCGACGCCGGCGGCGTGCACGTGGGCGATCCGGTAGTCGTCGTCCACCACCAGGGTTCGGATCATCGGTGCTCCACCAGGGTTTTCGTGGCCGGAAGGGGCAGTTCGGCGACGAACGCGCCGCCCGGCCCGGGCCGGGCCGTGATCCGCCCGCCGAGCCGGGTGACCAGGCGGTGCACGAGCGCGAGGCCGAGGCCGCGCGGGAGGCCGTTGCGGGGCGGCTTGGTCGTGTAGCCGTCCTGGAACACCCGGTGGGCGAGTTCGGCGCCGACCCCGGGCCCGCTGTCGGTGACGGACACGGTGAGGTGCCCGCTGTCCTGGACCAGCCGCACGGTGACCGAACGCGGCGCCGGGCTCTCGGCGACGGCGTCGAGGGCGTTGTCGACGAGGTTGCCCACGATGGTCAGCAAGGCGTCCGGCCCCGGCTCGTCGAGCCGGGAATCGTCCGACACGGTCAGGTGGACGTCGCGCTCGGCCGCAATGGTGATCTTGGCCAGCAGCAACGCGGCGAGCGACGCGGGCGCGATCCGCGACCGGAGTTCCTCCGCCTGTGCGGTGCTGCCGGCCGAGATCTCGTCGAGGTAGGCCATCGCCTCCTCGGTTTCCCCCATGCCGACGAGAACCGAGAGCACGTGCAGGCGGTTGGAGAACTCGTGCTGCTGAGCGCGCAGGGCGTCGGTCAAGCCGGTGACGCTGTCGAGCTCCCGCAGCAGCGCTTCCAGCTCGGTGCGGTCCCGCAGCGTCACCACCGAACCGATGTTCCGGCCCCGCACCCGCACCGGCATCCGGTTGGCCACCAGGAGGTGCTCGTCGGTCAGGACGACCTGGTCGATCCCGGGCGCCACGCCGCCCAGCACGTCCCGCAACCGGCCCTCGGGCAGGACCTCCTCGAGCGATTCGCCGATGGCCGCGTGCCGCCAGCCCAGCAGCCGCCGCGCTTCGTCGTTGACCATGCTGAGCCGCCCGTGCTCGTCGAAAGCCACCACGCCCTCCCGGATGCCGTGCAGTGTGGCTTCCCGCTCCTGCAGGAGCGACGCGAGTTCGTCCAGTTCGAGCCCGAACGTCATCCGTTTGAGCCGCCGGGCCAGAACCAGGGAGACGACGACGCCGGCCAGCAGCGCCGCGCCCGTGTAGGCCAGCAGGCTCGGGATCTCGGTCCAGAAGCTCTGGGAGACGTTCCGTTCCAGGATTCCCGCCGAAACCTCACCGATCACCGTGCCGTCGGGCGCCGTCAGCGGCGCCTTGCCGTTGGCCGAATCGGTCAGGCTGCCCGGATCGATGCCGACGTGGGTCTTCCCGTCGAGGGCGACCACCGGCTCTTCGATGCGGCGGCCGACCAGGGCGGGGTTCGGGTGGGAATGCCGGACACCGGCGCGGTCGATGACCACGACGTAGGCCGTTCCGGTGGCGAGCCGCATCCGCTCGGCCACCCGCTGCACTTCCCCGTTCCGGTCGCCGGTGGCCATTTCCGCGCGCACTGCCGGGTCCGCCGCGACGGCTTGGGCCACCGCCAGCGCTTCCCGTTCCGTGGTCCGGTCGAACTGGTCCCGGGTCACCTGCGTGTACAGCGCGAACCCCAGCACCATCGTCACGACCAGGATCGCGAGGACGTACCCGAGGACCAGCGAGGACAGCGTATGAGGACGACGCACGGCTACTCCTTCCGTCCGCGGTGACGGAGTGGCCGGAGTGTCCCCCACCCGACGTTAACGGACGGGAAAGCCGGGCTGGCAAAACGCGCAGAACCTGCGGTTACGCGGCTAACCCGGCAAAGCGGCACAACGCTTCCGCACTGCCGCGCCGGTTCCTACTGTCCTCGGGCCATGGACACCTCAACGCCGACGGCGATCCGGCTGGCGACCGTCACCCAGCGGTTCGCGACGCCGTCCGGACAGATGTACACCGCGTTGCGCGACCTCGACCTGGAGATCGGTGCCGGCGAGTTCTGCGCGGTGGTCGGCCCGACCGGGTGCGGGAAGTCGACCACGCTCACCCTGATCTCCGGGCTCGACCGGCCCACCGAAGGCCAGGTGCTGGTCGACGGCACTCCGGTGACCGGAATCGACCCGAAGGTCGGGTTCGTCTTCCAGAACGACGCCGTGCTGCCGTGGAAGTCCGTGCTGGGCAACGTGTGCGCCGGCCCTCGGTGGCGTGGCGGGGAAAAGCACGAAGTCCGCGAACGCGCCCGTGACTGGCTGCGCCGGGTCGGGCTGTCCGGCTTCGAGAACCACTACCCGCACCAGCTCTCCGGCGGCATGCGCAAACGCGTCGCGCTGGCCCAGTCGCTGATCAACGAACCGGGAATCCTGCTGATGGACGAACCGTTCAGCGCGCTGGACGTCCAGACGCGCTCGATCATGTCCGACGAGCTGCTCGCGTTGTGGCAGCTGACCCGCCCGACGGTCGTGTTCGTCACCCACGACCTCGAGGAAGCCATCGCCCTGGCCGACAAGGTCGTCGTCCTGACCGCAGGTCCGGCCACGGTCAAGGCGGTGTACGACATCGATCTCCCGCGTCCCCGCACGGCCCAGGAGATCCGCTTCGACCCCCGGTTCGTCGAGCTGTACCAGCAGATCTGGTCGTCCCTGCGCGACGAAGTCCAACTCGCCTACGCCCGCACGACCAAGGCGGCGTCGTGACGGCCCCCAGCCCCGCCCCGGCGGTTTCCCCGGCGAGCACGTCCGCGACCCGGGACGCCCGCGCGGTCAAGACCCGGGCCCGGCGCCGCCGGATCCTGGTGAACATCGCCCGCGTCTCGGTGGCGGTCGTCTTCCTCGGCGCCTGGCAGCTGACGACCGCCGTCGGCCTCCTGGACCCGTTCTTCTTCGGCCAGCCCAGCGCGATCGTGGACCAGCTGGGGCAATGGGTCCAGTACGGCACCGACGCCGGATCGCTGTGGGAGCAGATCGGCATCACCCTCGAAGAGGCGTTCCTCGGCTTCGGCATCGGGCTGGTGCTCGGGGTGACGTGCGGGGTCGCGTTCGGCCGGGTGCGGCTGCTGTCGGAGATCTTCGGGCCCTACATCAAGATCATGAACTCGATCCCGCGGATCGTCCTGGGATCGATCTTCCTGGTCTGGCTCGGCCTGGGCATCCCGTCGAAGGTCGCCCTCGCCGTCGTCCTGGTGTTCTTCGCCGTGTTCTTCAACGCCTACCAGGGAACCCGCGAGGTCGACCGCAACTACATGGCCAACGCCCGGATCCTGGGGGCGTCCCGCAGCCAGGTCACCCGGCAGGTCGTGCTGCCCTCGGCGTTCACCTGGATCATCGCCAGCATGCACGTGAGCTTCGGCTTCGCGCTGATCGGCGCCATCGTCGGGGAGTTCCTCGGCGCGCAACGCGGCCTCGGCCTGCTCATCCAGCAAGCACAGGGCAGCTTCAACCCCAACGGCGTGTTCGCCGCGATGGTCATCATCGCCGCGGTCGCCCTGATCACCGAGGGCTTCATCGGGCTGCTCGAGAAGAAGCTGCTCGCCTGGCGCCCGCCCACCACCTCCGCCGGCGCCGAACTGTGAACCCCCGCAAGCAAAGGAGCTCCACCATGTCCCGCAAACTCCTGCTCACCGGCGCGCTGGGAGCGGTTCTCGTGCTCTCCGCCTGCGGCTCGTCCCCGACCGCACCCGCCGCGTCCACCAACGCACAGGGGCAGACCACGGTCAAGCTGATGGTCGGCGGCGCCAACAAGCAGATCTACCTGCCCGCCAAGCTCGCCGAACGCCTCGGCTACTTCAAGGAACAAGGGCTGGACGTCCAGCTCTCCGACGAGCCCGCCGGCGTGGACGCCGAGACCGCGATGCTGGCCGGCCAGGTCGACGGGGTGGTGGGGTTCTACGACCACACCATCGACCTGCAGGGCAAGAACAAGGCCACCGAATCGGTGGTGCAGCTGCTGCAGGTGCCCGGCGAGGTCGAGCTGTGCCGCAGCGACGTCGCCGGCCAGATCCACTCCCCCGCCGACTGGAAGGGCCGCAACCTCGGCGTCACCGGGCTCGGCTCGTCGACGAACTTCCTCACCAAGTACCTCGCCGTGCGCAACGGCCTGCAGGCCGCCGACGTCCACTCGGTCGCGGTCGAGGCCGGCAACACGTTCATCGCCGCCATGCAGCACAAGTCCATCGACTGCGGCATGACCACCGAACCGACGATCTCCGCGCTGCTCAACACCGGCCAGGCCAAGGTGCTCGTCGACATGCGCACCGCCCAGGGCGCCACCCAGGCCCTCGGCGGCGTCTACCCCGCGTCGGCGGTGTACATGCAGAAGTCCTATGTGGATGCTCACAAGGACGTCGTGCAGAAGCTGGTCAACGCCTTCGTCAAGACGATGAAGTTCATCGCGAAGAGCAGCCCGGACCAGATCACCGACCAGATGCCCGCCGAGTACTACACCGGCGTCGGCCGCGCCGCCTACGTCAAGGCACTGGCCGACGAGAAGGGCATCTACACCCCGGACGGGATCATGCCCCAAGACGGGCCGCAGACCGTCCTGAACGTCCTGTCGTCCTTCGACCCCAACGTCAAGGGCCACAACGTCGACCTGACCAAGACCTACACCACCGAGTTCGCGCAGCAGGCCAACCAGACCATCAAGTGACCAGCGGCCGAGCCGGCCTCCGCCCTGCCCGCCAGGACGGAGGCCGGCTCGCGTCCGGCCGAATGCGACTCACGGAGCCCCGAACGCGGGCAGCCCCGAACGACCGTTTCAAAGCCTGCGGTCCGGGCCGTCGGACGGGCGCTTGCGGCCGCGCCGGAGTTCCAGCGCCAGCGGAATCAGGGAGACCACCACCACGACGGCGATGATCGGCAGGAGGTACTGGTCGATTCCCGGAATGCTGGCGCCGAGCACGTAGCCGGCGAGCGTGACCCCGACGGACCAGAGCAGGCCGCCGAGCACCTGCCACACCAGGAAGGTCCGCGCCGGCACGTCGAGGATGCCCGCGAGCGGGTTCAGCACCGTCCGCACGACCGGCACGAACCGGGCGAGCACGATGGCCTTCGCGTGGCCGTACCGGGAGAAGAGCTCCTCGGCGCGCTCGACACCCCGGTGCAGGTGGGGGTTGCCGATCTTCCCCAGCAACGCCCGGCCGCCCCGCCGGCCGAGCACGAACCCGACCTGGGCGCCCGAGACGGCGCCGGCTACCGAAGCCACGAGCACCAGCGGCAAGGACAGGTGCACCGGAGCCGAGGCACTGGTGGTGCAGAACAGCCCGGCGGTGAACAGCAGGGAGTCACCCGGCAGGAAGAAACCGACCAGCAGGCCGGTCTCGGCGAACAGGACCAGGAACACCCCGGCCGTGCCCAGACTGGCCAACCAGGACGTCGCACTCAGGGGGTTCACGCCGCGACCACCTTCCGACGGTGACTTCCGCGCCGCTCCGGCACCCGGGCGGCTCTTCTACACGATTGTAGAAGAGCCGCGTGACCGGGACTCATCCGAGTGAGCCGAGCAGCGCCGTGAGAGCCGCCTTCTCGTCCGCCGGCCGGGGACTGGTGGCCCGGAGCTCGCGCAGCACCTTGTCGATCTTGCTGTCGACCTCGGTCCACGTGGCCCGGTCCTTCGGCTTCAACCGGGCCTCGGCCTGGTCCCACTGGCTCTCGAGGTCGTCGACCCGGTTCGTCGCGCCGGACTGGTCGCCGGCGTCGAGCAGGTCGAGCGTGTCTCGCGTGATCTTCCGGAAGGCCGAGAGGTCACCCAGCGGCGTGACGTGGGCGACCGGGCCGCCGCCACTCGCGTTCGGTGCCGCGACCGGAGCCGGGCCCGCGGAGTCCTGCAGCGCGGACTTCCGCACGCTGTAGCCGGTCGCCGCGGCGATGAGGACCAGCGCGAGCACGACGACGGTCTGCCACAGGCCACCTCGCTCCCGCGAACCATCGGCCGGCGCGGCCGGCGTGATGTCCGGCTTCTTGACCGACAGGTGGAGAACGGTGCCGAGGATGCCCGCCGCGAAGATCAGGCTGGTCACGGTCGTCCCCAGACCGAGGCCGCCCGCGTCCGGCGGCTGTGCGAGGTAGTCGCCGAGTGACGCGCCGAGCGGGCGGGTCAGGACGTAGATGCACCAGAAGGCGAGCACCGGGTGGAGCCCGAGCCGCCACCCGATCGCGAGCAGGGTGACCGAAGCGGCCACGATGGCACCCGTCGCGAGGTAGTCCAGGCCCAGCACCTCGGCCATGAGGTCGCCGGTCGCCGTGCCGAGCGCGAAGGTGAACAGGATCGCCAGCCAGTAGAACGCTTCCCGGCGCCGGGTGACGATGGAATGGATGGACAAGGTTTTCTCGGTGCCGTACCACGCCAGGAAGGTTGACGTTGAGGAAGTCGGCCGCCGATTCACCGACCGTCGTGCACAACACCTTGACGATCCAGAAATAGACCGTGATTTCCGGAACTTTGTCGAGCAGCCGGCGATGCGGTTGCAGAACGCGTTGTGAGGTCATGGACGAGGTGTGACGGGACCCCGGGAAGCACCATCGCCGGGCGAGGGGGGTCCCCGGCAAAGGGGTGCGAAGTCCCGTCACGGCTTGCCACGCCAGGGACAACCGCATTGGTGATCAGCCGCAGGAGGGCAAAAGGACGGTTAAAGGGGGCGCACTCGTCTTGCCGTCCACCCTTCCGGTGCCGTTCGGCCGCGGGGGGGGGGCCCCCGCCCCCCCCCCCCCCCCCCCCCCCCCGGGGTTTTTTAACACACCCCGCTACCCGGGGGGGGACCGCACAAAGCCCGCAGGGGTGGGGTTGTCAAACCCCCCCGGGAAATAA
>NZ_JBIWPI010000003.1:1082086-1231466 GCF_044768185.1 Amycolatopsis sp. NPDC101161 | reverse complement strand
GTCGGCAAAACGGAGGTTTAACGGGGGCCAACTGGGCTGGCCGCCCACCCTCCCGGGCCCGTGCGCCCGCGGGTCGGTCCCGAACCCCCCTGCCCCCCGCCCCCGACCCCGGTTGATGATCAGCTCACCGTGATCGCGGTGTCGTCCAGGACGAAGGACGTCTGCTTCGTGTAGTCCTCCGCCCCGGTGAACTTCAGCGTGATGTTCTGCCCGGCGTACGGGCCGAGGTTGAACGTCCGTTGCGCGTACCCCGTGTTGTGGTCGAGGTTGGAGTACGTCGCGAGCGTGCCGAGCACCGCGCCCGAACTGCTGAGCACCTGCACCTTCAGCGTGTCGTACTTGGCCGTGGTCGAGGTTTCGGCCGTGTCGACGTGCAGCCAGAAGCTCAGCTGGTAGCTCGAGCACCCGGTCGGCAGCGTGACCGGCTGCGAGAGCGTGTCGGTGCGCGTCGAGCCGTAGCCGTCGAGCCAGGCGTCCCAGCTGCCGGTGTGGGCGGGTTCGGCGGCCTTGTTGGCGATCACGCCCGCGGTCGCCGTCCACGGTGTGGCGCTTCCGGTTTCGAAGCCGGGGTTGCCGAGCAGCTGGGTCTGCGGGCAGCCCGTGGGCGTCGCGGTCGCCTCGCCGCTCTGCGCGCCCTCCCCGATCGAGTTCACCGCGCTGACCCGGTAGTAGTACGCCTGGCCGTTGGCGAGACCGGTGTCGGTGCAGCTCAGGACGGCGCCGAGGCCACCGCACCCGCCCGTAGTGAGCAGGGTTTCCCCGCCGCTCGCCGTGCCGCGGTACACGCGGTAGTTCGTGATGTTGACGCCACCGTTGTCGGCCGGGGCCGTCCAGTTCAGCGTCACCTGGCCGTTCCCGCCGGTCGCGGTCAGGCCGGTCGGGGCGCCCGGCGGCGCCCCGGCGATCGGTGACGCCGTGACCTGGACCGTCGACGTGGCGGTGTGCGCCGGCGAAGCGCTGTCGGTCACCGTCAGCGTCGCGGTGAACGTCCCCGCGCTCGTGTAGCTGTGACTGGGGTTCTGCGCCGTGCTCACCGCGGACCCGTCACCGAAGTTCCAGCTGTACGAGTACGCCGGGGTGCCGCCGGTCGCGGTGCCGGAGAACGCGACGTTCAGCGGAACCTGGCCGGACGTCGGCGCGGCCGACGCCGAGGCGGCCAGTGGCTGGCCGACCGAACCGACCGTGACGTTCACGCTCGACGTCGCCGTGTGCGCCGGGGAAGCGCTGTCGGTCACGGTCAGCGTCGCGGTGAACGTCCCCGCGCTCGTATAGGTGTGGCTCGGATTCTGGGCCGTGCTCGCGGCCGACCCGTCACCGAAGTTCCAGCTGTAGGAGTACGGTGCCAGGCCGCCGGTCGCCGAGCCGCCGAACGACACGGTCAGCGGCGCGTTGCCCGTCGTCGGCGCGGCCGTTGCCGAGGCCGAAAGCGGGGTGGCGCCTTGGACCCAGAGGTCCTCCAGCGGGTCGCCGAGCGCGGCCTGGTCCGCGGTGGTCATCGGGAACGTGGTCAGGCCGAGGTTGCCGGCGGGGTCGATGACGCCCGGCGAGACGTTCTGCAACGTCCGCTCCATCGCGGCGAGCACGTTGTTCGTGTTGTACGCGACATGCGTTACGTAGCCCTGTTTCATGTACTTCGGCGACGCCGCGACGACGGTCGGCACGCGATAGGTGTTGCTGACGTGGTCGGGGCCGTTGGAGCCGTTCTGCGTGTCGTCCTCGGTGACCACGACGACGGTGTTGTCCTTGTACGACGCGTTGTTCATGATCGAGTCGACGATCTGCTTCGTGACGGCGTCGTTCTTCGGGATGTCCTGGTAGGTGCCCGGGTGGTCGTTGAACAGCTCGACGTAGGAGTAGGCCGGCAGGCCGTTGGCGGAGACGTAGTTCAGGAAGCCGTTGCCGATCACCTGGTCGTCGTCGTTCTGGGCCCGGCAGGTGTAGTTGTTGTAGTTCAGCAGTTCCGGGGTCGACGTGCCGGGGCGGTTGACCGGCAGCACCTCCGGCTTGCCGGTGCCCGGGTTCTTCCACTCCCCGCTGCCGCTGCTGAGCATCCAGTAGAAATCGCCGCTGGTCACCATCGAGTACGGGCTGGTGCCGGTCGTGGTCCCGGTCTGCGTCGCGCACGGGTCGGTCCCCAGACCGCCCGGGCTCGACACGCCCTTCAGGAAGCGGTCGAACTGCGTTCCGGTGGCAGCCGGGTAGGGCTGCTGCTGCGAGCTGGACTGCGACTGGGCGGAGAAGAGCCACCAGTGGTTCGGGCCGCTCGGCGGCTGCGTGCCGGTGCTGTAGGCGTCCATCAGCGAGTAGTTCTTGGCGAGCGTGTGCAGGTTCGGCACCGAGCTCACGTGGTTCGTGCTCTGCACGGCGCCGTTGCAGCCCGCCTGGATCGTCGTGGCGCAGTCGCCGAGGTAGTCGTCGAAGGTGTGGTTCTCCCGCACCAGCACCACGAAGTGGGTGAACGGCGGGAAGTAGGGCGCGAGCGGATTCGACGCGGCGGCCGTCATCGGGCTCGACGTCCCGAGGCTCGTCCGGCTCTTGAAGTTCTTCGGCTGCGGGAAATGGGTGAATTCGACGCCCGGTGCGGCGAAACTCGCACCGGTGCAGTCGTAGTCATCCCCTTTGTACGACTGTGGCCGATTTCCTTCCGGGCGGTCTTTCGCGTCGTCGGGGTCGGCGTCCGGATTCCAGTTCTTGATCGTGCACGAGCCGACCCCCGTCGCGGGCCGGGCGCTCGCGCCGGCCGGGCTCAACCCGGCCGTGCTCAGCAGCAGGACGATGCCCGCCGCCGCTGCCATCCGTGACTTCCACCTGATCATGGGTGCTCCCCAGCAGAGTCCTCGGCGGAAAAGGTGGCCGTCGGCCACCGTCATGGGATGGTCCGGACCGAACAGGTTTCCCACAAGCAACGTCAGTCGCCAATTTCTCCCGGCTGTCCATTTTTTAGCTGTCCGTTAACCGTCCGAAAACCCTCTAGCTGACGAGAAATTCACGACATCCGGAGTTCATCTCCGGGCCATCGTCGGCAATTCGTCCGATGCGGGAAAGTGGCGACGCAATGCCTGGTATTCCGCGCTTTGCACGAATGAGGACCGGAGGTCACCGGCCGGGCGGGTCAGCTCGGCGGGTTCGGCCGGGTCAGGCCGAGGTCGTAGGCGAAGATCACCGCCTGGACGCGGTCTCGGGCCCCCACCTTCGCCAGCACCCGGCCGACGTGGGTCTTGACCGTGGATTCCGACAGCACCAGGCGTTCGGCGATCTCGCCGTTGGTCCACCCGCTGCCGATGGCGACCAGGATCTCCTGCTCGCGTTCGGTCAAGCTCAGCCAACGGGGATCGGTCCGGGACGGCGGTTCGGCGCTGCTGTCCGGGAGCCGCTCGGCGTAGGTGTCGAGGAGCCGCCGGGTCAGCGCCGGGGCGATGACGGCGTCGCCGCCCGCGACCGCCCTGATGCCGGCGAGCAGTTCTTCGGGATGGGCGTCCTTGAGGAGGAACCCGCTCGCTCCGGCGCGCAACGCGGCGTAGGCGTACTCGTCCAGGTCGAACGTGGTCAGGACGAGAACGCGGGACCGGCCGCCGGTGGCGAGGATCTGCCGGGTGGCTTCGATGCCGTCCATGCCGGGCATGCGGATGTCCATGAGGACGACGTCGGGCCGCAGTTCCGCGGTCCGGCGCACCGCTTCGGCTCCATGCGCGGCTTCGCCGACGACTTCGGTGTCCGGCGTCGCGTCGAGCAGCATCCGGAAGCCGAACCGTTGCAGGGGCTGGTCGTCGACGATGAGCACGGTCGTCACAGCGCACCGCCGGGCGGGACGGAGATCGGGGTCAGATCCAGGACCGCCTGCACGACCCATCCACCGCCGGCGGTGGGGCCGACGGTGACCGTGCCGCCGTACAGGGCCGCGCGTTCCCGCATCCCGGCGATCCCGTGCCCTTCCTCGGCGGGTGGCTCGAGCGGCGTGGCGGCATCGGGCGGTCCGGTGTCCTGGACGCGGATGCGCAGCGCCGGCCCCTCGACGGCGATCAGGACTTCGGCCCGGGTGCGCGGGCCGGCGTGCTTGAGCGTGTTGGTGAGTGCCTCCTGGACGATCCGGTAGGTCATCAGTTGCACTCCGCGATCGAGGGTGTCCAGCTCCCCGGCGGACCGGAGGACGATCTCCGGTCCGGCGGCGCGGATCCGCGTGCACAACGCGTCGAGGTCGCCGATGCCCGGTTGCGGGTTCAGCTCCGGCGCGTCCGCTTTCTCCCGCAGGACACCCAGCATGCGCCTCAGCTCCCCCAGCGCCTGCCGCCCGGCGTCGCCGACCAGCTCGAGCGCCTGCTTGCTGCGTTCGGGGGTGACGTCGGCCGCGTAGGCGCCGCCGTCGGCGAGCGTGATGATGACCGACAGGTTGTGGCCGATGATGTCGTGCATCTCGCGGGCCATCCGGGTGCGTTCGGTGACGGCGGCCAGCCTGCTGCGCTGGTCCCGCTCGATCTCCAGCTGCCGCGCGCGGTCGCGCAGGCTCGCCAGCTGGGCCCGGCGGATCCGGACGGCCAGCCCGAGCGCGACCGCCGCGGTTACGGCGGTGAGCAGGAAGAACAGCGCCTCCCAGAACGACACCGCGGACACCGCGCGGGAGACCCGGGCCGCCACGGGGAGCACGAGCGCGACCACCCCGGCCCCGGCCCACGGCAGGTGCCGCGGCCGGGCGTGCAGGGTGACGCTGTAGAGCGCGACGAGCACGGCGACGTCGGCGCGCAGGAAGACACCGAGTGACCACTGGACGGCGAACACCACCGCGGTCAGCGCCAGCGCCACCGAGGGGGCCCGGCGCCGCCAGAACAGCGGCAGCAGCAGGCCGGCTTGCAGCGCGAGGGTGCCGGCCGCCGGCAGGTGGGTGAACGCGAGCCGCAGCTCGTCGGGCCCGGGCCCGTCGTCGTGCGGGACCAGGTCCGGCAGGCAGAACAGCAGGAACAGCGCGGCGACCACCGCCAGGTCCAGGACCCACGGGTGGCGCCGGTCGGCCTGCCGCAGCCGCTGGCCGTACGCCGTGAGGCGCGCGACCAGCGGGGAGCCGGTCCACGACGGCGCCGCGGCTTGGTCGTCGGGCACGGGCGTCACCTGTTCATCGTCGCGGAAAACCGCCGGCGCGGCACCAGGGGCCGCGCCGGCGGTGGGGGGTCAGGCGTCGGACCGGGCGAGCCGGTAGGCGGCGCCGCCCAGCACGAGGACCGTCCAGCCGGCGAAGACCAGCATCCCGGCGGCCGGCGCCAGGGTGGTGGCGTCGTGGGTCAGGGCGAACATCGCTTGTCCCGCGTTGCTGGGCAGGTACGGGCTGATGTCGGCCTGCCACGACGTCGGCAGCAGCGAGACCAGGCCCGGGATCAGCATCAGCGCGCCGACGAGCACCGAGATGCCCCCGGCGACCGAGCGCAGGAGCGCGCCGAGCGCGACCCCGATCACGCCGACCAGGCCCAGGTAGAGCCCGGTGCCCAGCAGGCTGCGCAGCACGCCCGGGTCCGACAGCGACATCGCCGCGGGCGTCCCGGCCACGATGGCGCTGCCGAAGACGAAGGCGAGGAACGCGCCGACCGTGCCGACGAGCAGGGCGACGACGCCGAACACGGCCGACTTGGACCACAGCACCGGCAGCCGGCGCGGGACCCCGGTCAAGGTCGAGCGGATCATGCCGGTGGAGTACTCGCCGGCGGTCACGAGCACGCCGAGCACACCCAGCGCCAGCTGCGCGAAGTTCGTGCCGAACAGCGACAGGCTCAGGGCGGTCGCGTGGGCGAAGTCGGGGTCGAGCGGCTGGCCGGAGCTGATGTTCGACTTGTACCGGGCGGCGGAGATCAGCCCGAAGCCGACCAGGAACACCAGGCCGAGGACCAGGGTGATCCAGGTGGAGCGCAGGGACCAGAGCTTGGTCCACTCGGAACGCAGGACGTGGCGCCCGGTCACCCGGTAGACCGGGCGGACGGTGCGGGCGGGGGCTTCCGGGGTCAAGGTGCTCATGCCGCCCTCCCGAGCGCGTCGATGCCGGTGGTGACGCCGTGGTACTCGACGGCGTCGCGGGTCAGGTCCATGAAGGCTTCTTCGAGCGAGACGGTCCGGGCGGTCAGCTCGAACAGGGCGATGCCGTGTTCGGCGGCCTTGGTGCCGATGGCGCGAGCCGAGAGGCCTTTCACCTGCAGCTCCTCGGAACCGGTGCGGCCCGCGATCTCGACGCCGGGACCGGCCAGGACCTCGCGCAGGCGCGCCGGGTCCGCGGTGGCCACCTGGACGGTGTCGCCGCCGGCGTCCCGGACGAGCTCGTGCACGGTGGTGTCGGCGAGCAGGCGGCCCCGGCCGACGACGATGAGGTGCTCCGCGACCAGCGCCACCTCGCTCATCAGGTGCGACGAGACGAAGACGGTGCGGCCGTCGGCCGCGAGCCCGCTGAGCAGGTTGCGGATCCAGAGGACGCCCTCGGGGTCCAGTCCGTTGACCGGCTCGTCGAGCATGATCGTGGCCGGGTCACCGAGCAGGGCCGCGGCGATCCCCAGCCGCTGGCCCATGCCGAGGGAGAAGCTCCCCGCGCGCTTCTTCGCCACCGACTGCAGCCCGGTCAGCTCGATCACCTCGTCGACCCGCCGGCGCGGGATGCCGTGGGTCTGGGCCTGTGCCAGCAGGTGGTCGAACGCCGACCGTCCACCGTGGACGGACTTCGCTTCGAGCAGGACCCCGACTTCCTGCAGCGGCGAGGTGTGCTCGGCGTAGCGGCGGCCGTTGACCTTGACCGAGCCACTGGTCGGCGCGTCCAGCCCGACGATCATCCGCATCGTGGTGGACTTGCCCGCCCCGTTGGGCCCCAGGAACCCGGTGACGGCGCCCGGCCGGACGGTGAAGTCCAGGTGGTCGACCGCCGTCTTCTCCCCGTACCGCTTGGTCAGCTGATGTGCCTCGATCATCGTTCATCCCCTGGATCCGCGGACCGGTCGCCCCAGCCCGTTCTGCCTCAAAGGTAGGAAGGGAACCGGGCCGCGAGGCGGTACCGCGGGAGGAAATCCAGCGCGGCGAGTAGTACCGCGGTACGACACGCCGACAGCGACTCACCGATGTTCGTTCGCCGCGACCCACGTCGGGCTGCTCAAAGCAGGGCTCCGCCGGAGACTTCGATGCGTTCCGCCGTGATCCAACGCATCTCATCCGATGTCAGGGCCGCGATGGCGTCCCCGATCTCCTCCGGGTGCCCGACCCGGCCGAGCGCCGTCCAGCCGGAGAGCGTTTCGCGGAGGCCGGGATCGTCGCGCATGGCGCCGCCGTTGAAGTCGGTCGCGGTGGGGCCGGGGGCGACCGCGTTGACGCGGATGCCGCGCGGCCCCAGTTCGGCGGCCAGGCTGCGCGACAACGCTTCGACTGCGGCCTTCGACGCCGAGTAGACCGCGGTTCCCGGACTGACGTGCCGGGTCAGCGACGTCGACACGTTGACGATGCGCCCGCCGTCGGCGAGGTGGGGCGCGAGTGCCTGGATGAGGAAGAAGGTACCGCGGAAGTTCGTGTTCACCAGGGTGTCGAAGTCTTCGGGCGTGACGTCGGCGAGTGCGCCGAAGCGCCCGATGCCGGCGTTGTTGACCAAGACGTCGAGCCTGTCGGTGCCCCATCGGCCGCGCAGCGCGTCGAGCAGGCCGGTCGTGAACGCGCCGAACGTGGCGATGTCCCCGATGTCCAGGCGCAGTGCGAGGGCGTCGCCGCCTTCTTCCTGGATCAGCTTCACTGTCTCCGCACCGGCATCGGCGCCGCCACGGCAGGCCACGACTACGTTCAGGCCACGCCGGGCCAAGGCCAGCGCGGTACTGCGGCCGAGGCCCCGGTTCGCGCCGGTCACGAGAGCGGTTCCCCTCACTCGAGTCCTTCCGGGAAGTCGACGCGGACCAGCGGGCTGCCGGCCAGCCACGCGTTCAGCGGTTCGACGGGCTGCCGGAGGCCCGCCGGGTTCGACGGCTGGTTCAGGTCGGCGATGATCGAGGTGAACACCGACTCGCGCTCGGCGGGGTCGTGGACCGGGGTGCCGATCGCGGCGAGGTCGGCGCGCACGCCGTGCTTGAGGTGGAACGTGAAGGCCGGGTTCTTGACGATGTTGGCGTACCAGCTGCGCTTCGCGGGCGTGGTGCTGAGGTAGACGCGCCCGCCGGCCCGGTAGAACCACACTTCGATCCGGCGCGGCAGGCCGGTCCGCGCGCCGGTGGTGGTGATGTCGATGGTGCGCTCGCGCGCCGAAGACGCCGGTGTGATCGCCAGCGCCCGTTCGATCTCGGGTTTCATGACCCTCCTGTAAGTAAGTGCTTATTTACTTATACACTGGGATCGCCCCGATGCCACGGAGACGGAGACCACATGCCCGCGCGCGACGGCCAGGCGACGAAGGCCCGCATCCTCGAGGCCGCCGTCGCCGAATTCGCCCGGCACGGCCTCGCCGGGGGCCGCGTCGAACGGATCGCCCGGGAAGCCGGGACCAACGTCCGGATGATCTACGCCTACTACGGCAACAAGGACGGGCTCTTCGACGCCGCCCTGACCAGCGCGATCCAGTCGATGGCCACGAAGGTCCCGCTCCGGCCGGACGACCTGGCCGGCTGGGCCGGCGACCTGTTCGACTTCCACGGCCGCGAGCCGGCGCCCCTGCGGATCAACGTCTGGGCCCAGCTGGAACGCCCCGAAGCCGCGTCCGAGCCGCTGGAGACCTACCTCGCGAAGACCACCGCGCTGGCCGGCACCACGACCGCGGCACCGCTCACCGCGGTGGACCTCCTCGTCTTCATCTACGCCATCAGCCAGGCCTGGCAGCTGACCCCGGTCGGCCTGCTCGAAGCCGACGGCTCCGGCGCGCGGGATCCCCGGCGGATCGCCGCGCACCGCGAGGCCGTCGTCACGGCGGCGACCCGGCTGATCAAGGCGTGATCAGCGGGCCAGCAGGTCCCGGATCGCGCCCGTGATCTCGTCCGGTGCTTCCTCGGCCATGAAGTGCCCCGCCTTGGTCAGCCGGTGGTCCAGGTCCGGCGCCCACGCCTTCCACACCGCGGCGGCGTCGTAGCCCAACTGCGCGCCCCAGTCCTGCTGGACGACCGTCACCGGCATGGCCAGCTGCGACCCGGCGTCCAGGTCGGCCTGGTCGTGGGTGACGTCGATGCCGGCCGAGGCGCGGTAGTCCGCGACGATCGACGGCACCGCCGCCGCGCTCGCCCGCAGGTACTCCGCGCGCACCTCCGCCGGGATCGCCGCCGGGTCGTTCGCCCAGGCGTCGAGGAACGAACCGAAGAACGCGTCCGCGCTGGCCGCGATCATCGTCTCGGGCAAACCCGGCGGCTGCGCCATGAGGAACAGGTGGTAGCCGACCGCCGCCGGGACGCCGTGCAGCACGTTCCACATGTCCAGCGTCGGGACGACGTCGAGGATGCCCAGGTGCGAAACGGTTTCCGGGTGGTCCAAGCCCGCCCGGAAGGCGACCAGGGCACCCCGGTCGTGCCCGACGAGGGCGAAGCGCTCGTGGCCGAGCGCGGCCGCCAGAGCCACCACGTCGGCGGCCATCGTGCGCTTGGCGTAGACGTCCTCGCCGGTGGCCGCCGGCTTGTCGCTGGCGCCGTAACCGCGCAGATCCGGGCAGATCACCGTGTGCTCGCCGGCGAGCCGCTCGGCGACGTGCCGCCACATCAGGTGCGTCTGGGGGAACCCGTGCAGCAGCACCACCGGGCTGCCGCTGCCGCCGACCGCGGCAGCCAGCTCGACGCCGCCGGCACCGGGCAAGCGGACGTGGTCGAAACCGGGAATGGAGAGTGTCATCGAAAGCCGTCTTTCGGATCGGGAACCTGACCCCGCCGAGCCTGGGCGACGGCGATCAGCAACCGATCAGTGCGCCCGGGCGCACCCGGCCACCGGCACCGATGATGGGGGCATGCGAATCGACGTGCTCGGTGCCGTGCGGGCCCTGGACGACGACGGGAGCCCGGTCGGCCTCGGCGGTCCGCGCCACCGTGAGGTGCTCGCCCGCCTCGTCGCCGCCGAAGGGCGGCTGGTCACGACCGACACCCTCGTCGCCGGCCTCTGGACCGAGCCACCGGCACGCGCGGTCGGCGCGCTGCGGACGTTCGTCGCCGCGCTGCGCCGCGCCCTGGAACCCGACCGGTCACCCCGCACCCCGCCGCGGGTGATCGTCACCGAAGGCCCCGGCTACGCACTGCGGCTGCCCCGCGAAGACGTCGACGCCCACCGGTTCGAGGACGCGCTCGCCCGCACCCGCCACTCCCCCGGCGCGGTGACCGAACTCAGCGCGGCGCTCGCCGCCTGGCGCGGCCCCGCCTACGCCGACGTACCGGATTCCTCGTGGGCGCACCGCGAACGGACCCGGCTGGAGGAACTTCGGCTGGCGGCCCTGGAACTACGCGCGCGCATCCTCCTCGACGCCGGAGAAGGGGCCGACCTCGTCGCCGAACTCGGCGCTCACGTCACCGAACACCCGTGGCGCGAGCCGGCCTGGGGACTGCTGGCCCGCGCCTTGCACCGCGCGGGCCGCCAGGCCGACGCCCTGTCGACCCTCCGCCGCGCGCGCACGATGCTCGTCGGCCAGCTCGGCCTCGATCCCGGACCCGACCTGCAACGCCTGGAGACCGACATCCTGACCGGGCCCGCGCCCGGCACGCCGGACGCGTGGACCGGCCCGGGTGTCCGGCTCGGCCCGCGCACGACCGTGGACCTCGCCCGCACGCTCGCGCTGGCCGGCGGCGACGCGCTCGTCCACTCCCGGCGTGACCGCCTGGCCGCGATCCACGCCGCCGAACGCACCGGGGACCTGCGCCTGACCGCCCGGACCATCGGCGCCTACGACGTACCCGCCATCTGGAGCCGGGCCGACGACCCCGAGCAGTCCCGGGCGGTCGTCACCGCCGCCGAACGCACGCTCAGCCGGCTCGGCCCGGACGAGCCCGCCGACCTCCGGGCGCGGCTGCTGGCCACGATCGCCGTCGAAAGCCGCACCGCCGACCTGACCGCGGGCGAGCTGAGCCGCGCCCGGCAGGCCGCGCACCAAGCCGAGGCGCTGGCCCGAGAACTGGGCGACCCCGCACTGCTGGTGTTCGCGCTCAACGGCGTGTTCCTGCAGTCCTTCACCCGCCCCGGGCTCGCGGTGACGCGCGACGGGATCGGCACCGAGATCCTCGACCTGGCGACCCGGCACGACCTGCCGAACTTCGCGGTCCTCGGCCGGCTCGTCCGCCTGCAATCCGCCTCGGCCCTCGGAGACCTGGACGCCGCGGCCGCACACGCGACGGCGGCCGAACAGCTCGCTGCCACCACCGAGGCTCCTCTCGTCGAGGTCCTCACCGCCTGGTTCCGGGCCCGGGTCACCGCCGCCCGCAGCACCGAGCCCGACGGACCGGCCCCCGCCACGGCCGCGGCGCAGTACCGCGCCGCCGAAGAGGCCCTGCGTTCCGCCGGAATGCCCGGACTGCACCGCGGCCTGTTCGCGCTCGCGCTGCTGGGACTGAGGCTGCTGCACGACCGGCCCGCACCCACCGACCGGCACCTGGACTGGGGACCGTATCTGCCGTGGACACGTCCCCACGTGCTGCTCGCCCAAGGCCGTGACGAGGACGCCCGCACCGCGCTGGCCGCGGCGCCGGAGCCACCCCACGACCACATGCAGGAGGCGATGTGGTGCCTGACCGCCCACACCGCGGTACGCCTCGGCGAACGCGAAGCCGCCGCGCGGGCCGCCGCCGCCCTGCGTGACGCTCAGGGCGAAGACGCCGGCGCCGCCAGCGGCATGCTGACCCTGGGCCCGGTAACCCGGTACCTGGCGGACGCAAGCCGGTCGTCGTGGACGTGAGCCCCGGCACCGGCTGGCGGTAGCACGGTGTGCAGTGCCGGCTCTTCTCGTTGCTCACTTCGTGCATCCCGTCCCCGGGGCCGGGCTGGCTAGCGTGGCCGGAAACCTTTGACCACAGAGGACAGCCGCCCAGGAGGACAAATGGCCCAGGAGCACTACGACTACGTCGTCGTGGGCGCCGGATCGGCGGGGTGCGCGCTCGCCGCCCGGCTGTCCGAAGACCCGGACGTCACCGTCGCGCTCGTCGAAGCCGGCCCGCCCGCCCGAGGCCGGCTCTTCGAGATCCCCGCCTTGTTCTCGCAGCAGCTCAAGACGGCCTACGACTGGGACTTCGAAACCGAACCCGAGCCGCACCTCGGCGGGCGGCGCGCCTACCTGCCGCGCGGCCGGGCGATCGGTGGCACCAGCTCGATGAACACGATGCTCTACGTCCGCGGCCACCGGCACGACTACGACACCTGGGCGGAGCTGGGCAACAAGAACTGGGGCTACGACGACGTCCTGCCGTTCTTCAAGCGCTCCGAAGACAACCAGCGCGGCGCCGACGACTTCCACGGCGTCGGCGGCCCGCTCACGGTGAGCGACCCGGTGTCCGTGCACCCGCTGCTGCGCGGCTGGGTCGAGGCGGCGCAGGACGCCGGGCACCGGCCGAACCCCGACTTCAACGGCGCCGAGCAGGACGGAGTCGGCTACTACCAGGTGACCCAGCGCAAGGGCCTGCGGTGCAGCAGCGCGGTCGCGTTCCTCGGCCCGGCCGCCGGCCGGCCGAACCTGACCGTCCTGCCCTCGACGCTCGCCCTCCGGCTGCGCTTCGACGGCGACCGGGCCACCGGCCTGGAGGTCGACCACCTGGGCGAGGTCCGCACGATCGGCGTGGGGCAGGAGATCATCCTGTCGCTGGGCGCGTACAACTCGCCCCACCTGCTCCTGCAGTCCGGCGTCGGCCCGGCCGACGAGCTGACCGCCGCCGGCGTCACGCCGGTGCACGACCTGCCCGACGTCGGCCGGAACATGCAGGACCACGCGGGTTGCTTCCTCAGCTTCTTCAGCAGCACCCCGCCGATCGTCGGGCCCGACACCTCGACCGAGGAGAACTTGTTGCGCGACAAGGGAACCGGGCCGATGGCCTGGACCGAGGTCGGCGGGTTCCTCCGGTCGTCCGACGACGTCCCGGCGCCCGACATCCAGGTGCACGCCGCTTTGGGCATCGTCCGCGACCAGGGGCTGGCGGCACCGCTCGAGCCCGGGATGTCGTTCGGCCCGTACGTCGCCCGGCCGGCGAGCCGGGGCAGCGTCCGGCTGCGGCATTCGCATCCCTACGCCAAACCGCGGATCGTCCACAACTACCTCGACGACGCCGACGACCGCGCCCGGCTGCGCGAAGGCGTCCGGATGTGCATGAGGATCGCCCGGCAAGGGCGGCTCACCTCGCTGCTCGACGGCGACCTGCGGACGGCGGCCGACGCCGGGCTCGCTCCGCGGTCCGATGTGGACGAAGACATCGACGACTACATCCGCACGCAGTCGTTCTCGTTCTACCACCCGTCCGGCACCTGCATGATGGGCAAGGTCGTCGACGCCGAACTGCGCGTGCACGGCCTGGCCAACGTCCGGGTCGCGGACACCTCGATCATGCCGACGCTCGTCACCGGCAACACCAACGCCCCGGCCATCATGATCGGCGAACGCGCCGCCGCGTTCATCCGGGGCACCGAACCCGACCGGGAAGACCGCGCCTCATGACCGGCCCGTCCGTCGTCACCCCCGACGCCACCGGCGAAATCGACACCGACGTCCTCATCATCGGCTCGGGCATGGGCGGCGGCACCCTCGCCTGGGCCCTGCGCGACTCCGGCGCACGCGTGCTGATCGCCGAACGCGGGGACTTCCTCCCCCGCGAGCCGGAGAACTCCCAGCCCGAGCAGATGTACCTCAAGGGGCGCTACAAGAACGCCGGGCTCTGGTTCGACGGCCGCACGGGCGAGCCGTTCGCCCCGGGCGTCTACTACTGGGTGGGCGGGAACACGAAGTTCTACGGCGCCTCGCTCCCCCGGTTCCGGCGCAGCGACTTCGCCGAGGTCGAGCACCAGGAAGGCCGCTCGCGCGCGTGGCCGTTCTCCTACGACGACCTGGAACCGTTCTACAGCCGGGCGGAACGGCTGTTCGACGTCCACGGCCAGGTCGGCGAAGACCCGACCGAACCACCGCACTCGACGCCGTACCCCTTCCCGCCGCTCGAGCACGAGCCCGCGATCCAGCGGTTCGCGGACTCGCTGACCGCCCAGGGCCTGCACCCGTTCCACACCCCGAACGCGCTCGACGTCGAAACCCAGGCGGACCGCGCCGCCGTCACCACCGCGGACGGCTGCCCGGACGGCACCGGCCGCAAGGCCGAAGCCGAGAACCGGGTCGTGCGGCCCGCGCTGGCGGCCGGGGTGAAGATCATGGTGCGCACCGAGGTCACCCGGCTGGTCACCTCCGATGACGGACGCCGGATCGTGGCGGCCGAAGCGCTCAGCGACGGCCGCAAGGTCCGGATCACCGCGAAGCGGGTGGCGCTGGCGGCGGGCGCGGTGAACTCCGCGGCCCTGCTGTTGCGTTCGGCGACTCCGCAGCACCCGGAGGGGCTCGCCAACTCCTCGGGCCTGCTGGGCCGCAACTACATGGTCCACAACAGCACGTTCTTCGTCGGGGTGAACCCGCTGCGCACGAACCCGACGCAGTGGCAGAAGACGCTCGGGGTCAACGACTTCTACGAAGCGGGTCCGGGTACGCCGTTCCCGCTGGGCAACCTGCAGATGCTCGGCAAGCTCCGCGCCCCGATGCTCAAGCCCGCGCGGGCGCGGGCGCCGATGTGGGCGCTGGACTTCATGTCCGCGCGCAGCCTGGACATCTACCTGACGACCGAGGACCTGCCGTCCCGGGACAACCGGGTGCGTGTCGACGGCGAGCGGATCCTGATCGACTGGACGCCCACCAACGTCGCGCCGCACCGGGAGCTGGTCCGCCGGGTGACGAAGCTGGTCCGCAAGGCCGGCTACCCGCTGATCTTCACCCAGCGCATGGGCATCGAGACGAACTCGCACATGTGCGGCACCGCGGTGGCGGGCCACGACCCGGCGGACAGCATGCTCGACGCGTCCTGCCGCAGCCACGACGTCGAGAACCTGTGGCTGGCGGACGCGTCGTTCTTCCCGTCGTCGGCGGCGCTCAACCCCGCGTTGACGATCGCGGCCAACGCCCTGCGCATCGCGCCGTCGGTCGTCGCCGGGCTGACTGCTTGACTGCTTGACGAACGCGAAAAGGCCGCCCCTCCCGGGTTCGGGAGGGGCGGCCTTTTCGCGGTTCAGCGCCGGACCGCCGGCAGGAGCGTGTCGCGCAGGGCGTCGACCTGGTCCCGCTCGTCGCCCGGGAGCGGCGCGAAGACGACGGCGTCCGCTCCTGCCTCCTCCAGGATCTCGAGCTGCCGCACACAGTCGGCGAAGTCGCCCGAGACCGTCACCTCGGCCAGTGCTTCCTCGGCATTGCGAGCGGTCCCCAGCTGGAACCGCATGAAGTCCTGTTCGAGTGCCCGCTCGACGACGGGTCGGAGGGCGGCCCGGGCGGCGTCGCGATCCGGCCGCAGGCACAGCCAGGCGAACACCGTGATCCGCCGCCCGGGACCGACCGCGTCCCGCACCGAGCGGACGTAGGCCGGGCCGGAGCCCTCGGCCAGGATGACGCCGTCGGCCGCCCGGGCCGCGAGCGCCATGCCCTTCGGGCCCCGCACGCCGAGGTGCAGCGTGGGCGGGATCCGCGGCGGGTGGGTCAACGCGACCTCGTCGAGGCGGACGTGGCCACCGTGCAGCGTCACGGTCTCCCCGGCCAGCAGGCGCCGGACGGCGTCCGTCACCTCCTCGAGTGCGGTCATCAGGCTCGCCGGGTGGGCGCCGACCTGCCGGAGCCAGCCCGGCATGCCGTGCCCGATCCCGGACCGGAACCGGCCCGGGTGCATCCGGGCCAGCGCGGCGATCTCCATCGCCAGGTAGGCCGGGTTGCGCACGGCCGCGGGGCTGATGCCGAGCCCGACCCGCACCGCCGAGGTGTCCGCAAGGAGCGTGGCCGCCTGGGCGAACCCGCCGGCCAGCCCCAGGTCCTCCACGACCCACAGCTCGTCGAGGCCCGAGCCGTCGATCGGCCGGGCCAGCCCGCGCACGTCCTCGGCGGGCAGCCCGTCCAGCTTGATTCCGTAGTCCACGACCGTCCTCAGAGGTGTTGTTCGGTGGCGCGGGTGCGCCGGTACTCGTCCTGGCGTTCGTCGGTGACGTAGGCCGGCACGGGGAAGTCCCACCAGCCCGGGACCCACGGCCCGGCCGCGTCGCGGTCCGTCGGAACCTCGACCAGCGCCGGAGCCCCGGACTGGACGGCCTTGCGCAGCGTCGGCTCCAGCGAATCCGCGTCGGAGACCTTCCACGACTCGATGCCGAACGACGCGCCGAGCGCGACGAAGTCGGGGCTGTACGGGGTGCCGTCGGGGCGGGAGAACTCCGTGCCGATGTGGCGGGACGTCTGCTTGCGCTGACCGCCGCGGATCGACATGTAGCCCGCGTTGTTCTGCACCACGAACACCACCGGCGCGCCCGTGGTGACGCTGAGCGCGATCTCCTGCGCCGTCATGAGGAAGTCGCCGTCGCCGACGACGCACACCACCGGACGGTCCGGCTGCCCCAGCTTGGCGCCGATCGCTGCCGGGATCGCCCAGCCCATCGACGAAAACCCGCCGGACGTCAGGTGCGTGCGGGGGCCGTAGACCGGGAACGTCTGCTTGACCGCGCCCTGGGTGTTGCCCGAGCCCGCGACGATGATCGCGTCGCGCGGCAGCACCGAGCGCAGCGCGCCCAGCGGCCGCTGGGACGTGAACGGGAAGCGGTCGCTGTCACGGCGGCCCGCGAGTTTTTCCTCCCAGTCCGCCTTGAGCGAGGCCAGCTCCGCGAGGTACTCCGGCCGGTCGGCGGCCGCGGTGGGCAGGGACGCCGCGATCGCGCCGACCGCGCGCTGCGCGTCGGCGACGATCCCGACCTCGGCGGGGTAGTTCTTGCCGATCTCGTGCGGGTCGATGTCGATGTGGATCAGCTTCGCGGGCGGGATCGAGAAGCTGACCCCCTTGGCGTAGCTGGACGCCGACCAGTCGGTGAACCGGCAGCCGACCGACACGACGACGTCGGCCGAGCTCGCGATCGCGTTGCCGGTCATCGTCCCGGTCTGCCCGACGCTCCCGGCGAACAGCTCGTGGTCCTCGGGGAAGGCGCCCTTGCCGTTCCAGGTCGTCACGACCGGGATCTTCCAGTGCTCGGCGAGCGCGACCACGTCGTCGGACGCGCCGGAGGTGATCGCGCCGCCGCCGACGACGAGCACCGGGCGGCGGGCCGCGCGCAGCACCTCCACGGCGCGCTCGACCGCCTCGGGGTCCGGGTGCTGGCGGCCGACCGGCAGCCGGCGGGCGAGGTCGTGCAGGTCGACGTCGGCGGCCTCGGCCTGCACGTCCATCGGCACTTCGAGGTGGACCGGGCCGGGCCGGCCGGTCAGCATCGAGTTGAAGCACCGGTGCATCACGAACGGCAGCTCCTCGACCCGGGTGACGACCCAGTGCCGCTTGCTGACCGCTTCGGCGACCTTCGGGAAGTCGTTGGCCGTGTAGCGGTCCAGCTCCTGGAGCAGCCCGTGTCCGCGCATGTGGGTCGGCGGCCCGCCGGTGATGACCAGCACGCTGGTCGAGTCCGTGAACGCGGTGCCCATCCCGATCACGGTGTTGCTCGCCCCGGCGCCGATCGAGGTGATCGCGGCGATCGGCCGGCCGGTGGCGCGGTAGAAGCCGTCGGCGAGGTGGACGGCGCTCTGCTCGTGGAACGTCTGGATGAACGGGATGTCGGATTCGGCGTCGAGGAAGGCGTCGGTCAGGGACCAGATGCCGTGGCCGGGGATGCCGGCCACGTAGTCGACGCCGTAGTTGCGCAGGGTGCGCGCGACGATCTGGCCGCCGGTGAGGACAGGCATGGTTTTCTCCGCTCTCGCGTGGTGGCTACTTCGCGTCCCGGGCGGCCCAGGCGAAGCCCTGGGCGCACAGCCGGGTGACATCCGGGTTCCGCAGGTCGTCGAGGTCGTGGCCGACGGCGCTGTAGAACACCCGGCCCCGCCCCCACGTCCTGGTCCACGCCTGCGGGATCCGGTACCCGTCGATCCAGGGCACGTGCTCGCCGGTGAAGGTGGTCTCGGCCAGCACTTGGTTGTTCGGGTCGACGGACATGTAGTACTGCTCGGAGGCGACGCGGAAGTCGCCGACGCCACGAGTGATCTCGTGCGACTTGTCCACTATGGACACTTCGTACGGGTGCTTGACACCCTCCCCCGCCGGGTGTTCGAGGAAGCTGCCGCCGAGCAGCCAGTGGTACTTGATGCTCGTGCGGAACGCGGCGGCCGCGCCGTGCCACGCGGCGATCCCGGTGCCGGCCGCGACCGCGCCGAGCAGGCTGTCCTCCTGAGCCGCCGAGAGCCCTTCCGACAGCAGGGCGTTGTTCCAGTTGAGCGCGATCAGGTCGTAGCCGGTGAGGTCGGCGTCGAGGGCGAAGACGTCGTTGGTCTCCTCGACGTCGAACCCGAGCCCGGCGAACAGCGGCCGGGCCCATTCTTCGGCGACTTGGTAGGGCTTGTGGCCGGGCCACCCGCCGTAGAGGTAGAGCACGCGGGTCATGAGCGGATTCCTTCCTTCGCGGTGGCCCGGGCCCGCAGCCGGGCGGCGACTTCGAGCGCGTCGCCTTCGGGCGCGGTGGACTTGCGTTCCGGCTTGGCCGTCAGGAGGTAGGCCAGCCCGACCGCGGACACGACGAGGAACCCGATCAGGGCGATCCACCGGTCCACGAACGGGGTGTCGGCGTCTCCGGTGGGCGCGGCGAGCAGCACCATCGCCAGCACGCCGTAGACCAGCGCGGCGATGTTGACGACCAGCCCGTAGCGGCCCAGCGACCAGGCGCCGGCCGGGCGCCAGCCCCGCAGGCGCATGCGCAACGCGGCCAGCACGACCAGCTGGAAGGCCGCGTACCCCGCGAGCACCTGGAACGCCGCGATCCGCACCAGCGAGTCCGGCGAGAAGTAGACGAACACGAAGATCAGCACCGGCACCACGTTCACCGCGAGCAGCGCGTTGACCGGCACCCGGTGCCGCCGCGAGACCTGGGAGAACACGCGTGAGCCGGGGAACATGTCGTCGCGGGCGAAGGAGAAGACGATCCGGCTCGCGGCGGCCTGCTGGCTCAGCACCCCGGCGATGAACGACGTCAGGGTGACCACCAGGACGAGCTTCGTGCCCACGGTGCCGATCGAGTTCTGCAGGATGGCCGGGATCGGGTTGGTGTCCGCACCGGACACGATCGCGGTCAGGTCGGGCGCGGCGAGCGCGTACCCCGCGAAGGCCAGGATCGCGGCGAGCCCGCCGACGACGACCGTCAGCTGCATGGCCCGCGGGATGCTGCGCGCGGGGTTCGGGACCTCTTCGGCGACCTCGCCGCACGCCTCGAACCCGTAGTAGAGGAAGAGGCCGACGAGCGAGGCGGCCATGAACGCCCCGAAGTAGCCGCCGGCGCCGCCGGTGCCCATCCCGTCGAAGAAGACGGACACCGGGTTGTGGCGCTGGAACACCAGCAGGTAGAGGCCGACCAGGACGATGCCGATGAGCTCGGCGGCCAGGCCGATCTTGGAGATCAGTGCCAGCACCCGGGTGCCGAAGGCGTTGCACACCAGGCAGAACGCGGTCACGGCGAGCGCGATCACCAGCCGCTGCCCGGGGGTCGAGCTGACGCCCGGCTGCGCCGCGGTGCCCCCGAAGAGGCTGGCCACGAAGTCCGAGCTGAACAGCGCGGTGCTCGTGATGCCGATGGTGATGCAGCTGATGTAGGTCCAGGCGGTGAACCAGGCGTACCGGCCGTTCCACAGCCGGCGCGACCACTGGTAGAGACCGCCGGCCAGCGGGAACTGCGAGACGACCTCGCCGAAGACCAAGGCGACCAGCAGCTGGCCGAGGCCGATGACCACGATCCAGAAGATCGACGGCGGGCCGGCGGTCGAGAGACCGATCGCGAACAGAGACACGACGCCGACGAGCGGCGAAAGGTAGACGAAGCCGAGGGCGAAGTTGCCCCACAGGCTGACTTTGCGGTCGAAGCGCTGCTCGTAACCCAGCGCGGCCAGCAGTTCCGCGTCCTCCGCCGACGAGGCGGGCGCGTCCGTGGTGGGTGCGGGGGCTTTTTCCGGTGCTGCCATGACGACCTCCGTCGGTCGAGGCGGGAAGGGGGGAGTTCCGGGGCGCCGGTCAGGCGCGGCCGAAGGAGTGCTCGGTCCAGTCGAGCCGGGCCGAGCCGAAGCGGGCGGTGCGGACGTCGCCCGAGCGCGCGTGCCCTTCGAAGTTCTCCAGGCGCGACGCGCGGCCGCAGATCTCGCCCAGCTCCGCGCTGGAGCGGGCGTCCTGGATTTCCTGGTAGGTAACGGTCTTGAGGTACTTGCCGACCCAGAGCCCGCCGGTGTAGCGGGCCGCGCCGAGTGTGGGCAGGACGTGGTTGGTCCCGATCACCTTGTCCCCGTAGGCGACGCAGGTCTTGTCGCCGAGGAAGAGCGCGCCGTAGTTGCGCATGCGGTCCAGTGCGAGCCGCGGCCGGTCGGTGAGGATCTGGACGTGCTCGCTCGCGTAGCCGTCGGCGAGCTCGTACGCCGCGGTGAGGTCCGGGACGACGACGACCTCGCCGTGGTCGCGCCAGGCCCGCCCGGCCACTTCGCCGGTCGGCAGGCCGGGTAGCAGCTCCTCGACGTATTCGATCGTGCGCCGGGCCACCTCCGCCGACGTCGTGATCAGCACCGCCGGGGAATCCGGTCCGTGCTCGGCCTGCGAGAGCAGGTCGGTGGCCACGGTGAACGGGTCGGCGGTGTCGTCGGCGACGATGAGGACCTCGGTGGGGCCGGCGAACAGGTCGATGCCGACCTCGCCGAAGAGCTGCCGCTTGGCCTCGGCGACGTAGGCGTTGCCCGGTCCGGCGAGCATTTCGACCGCGGCGACCGTCTCGGTGCCCAGGGCCAGCGCGGCGACGGCCTGGACGCCGCCCAGCACGTGGATCTCGTCCGCGCCGGCGAGGTGCATGGCCGCGACGCTGACCGGCGGCGGCGCGCCGCGGTCCGGCGGGGTGGTGGCGGCGACCCGCCCGACCCCGGCGACCTTGGCGGTCACCACGGTCATGTGCGCCGACGCGGTCAGCGGGTACCGGCCACCCGGGACGTACGCGCCGACCGCGCCGATCGGGATGTTGCGCTGTCCCAAGTAGACACCGGGCAGCGTCTCGACCTCGAAGTCGGTGAGCGAGTCCCGCTGGGCCTGGGCGAACCCGCGCACCTGGCGCTGCACGAACCGCAGGTCGTCCAGCACGGTTTCCGGGACCGAAGCCAGGACGGCGGCGATCTCGTCCGGCCCGAGCCGGAAGGAGTCCGGGCTCCACGAGTCGAACTTCTCCGACCAGCGCCGGACCGCGACGTCGCCGTTGGCCCGGACGTCCGCGATGATCTCGGCGACCGTGTCGGCGATTTCCGGGCGGCCGGCGCGCGGCGCCGCGGCCACCACGGGCTTCTTCACGATCATGGACGATGTGGACACTCCGCACTCCTTGCCGTTACGAGAATCCCGGTGGGCTCGACCGTGAATTCTGGGGAAGGCGTGCTCCCCGCGACAGACACAAGCCGTGTCACCCCGGGGTCCGCGGTTGCACACATTGGACCGCCGGTCAGCGGCGGCGCGCACGCCGGTCGAGCAGGTCGTGCCCGCGGACGGCGAGCTGCAGCCGTTGCTGGACTTCGACGTCCGCGAGGTCGAAGCCGAGGACGGCGGTGAGCCGGTCGAGCCGGTGGTAGAGCGTCCGCCGTTGCACGAACAGCTCTTCCGCGGCACGGGCTTTGTTGCCGCCGCACCGGAGGAAGACGCGCAGCGTGGGCAGCAACGGGTTCGAGGCGGTCGCGTCGTGCTCCAGCAGCGGGCCCAGCTCGTCCTCGACGTACCGCGACAGCTCCGGGCCTTCCGCGAGCGCGACCAGGAGGCGCAGGGCCCCGAGCTCGTCGAACCGCAGGAGCGGCCCGGACGGTCCGTCGGCCGCCGACGCGGCGCTGCGGCTCTGGCGGATCGCGGCGGGCAGTGCGGCGGGTGCGACGATCCGGCTGACCCCACCGCACAAGCCGTGCTTCGCCAGCCGCGCGAGCAGGTCGGTGTCCCCCGCGCCGGGCGGCAGCCCGACCACCGCGAGGTCGAGGTCGCCGAGGTCGCCGACGACCGCGGGGTGACCGGCTTCGCGCAGGACGAGCGCGAGGTCGGCGTCGGCCGCGCGCCGGGTGACCACGGCGATCAGGTCGCGCCGGCGCAGGTCCTGGCCCAGCGCCAGCGCCCGCTCGAGGAACTTCTCCCCCGGGATGTCGCCGAGCTGGAGCCGGTTGAGCAGCGCACCCTGCCGCTGGGCCGCGCGGGCGCCGCTTTCCCGTTCGCCCAGCAGGGTGATCGCGACGGCCGCGACGGCGCGTTCGAGCGTCCCCAGTTCGACCGGGCTGGGCGGGACGGGACCGTGCAGCAGGTGCAGCCACCCCCACGCCTCCCCGCGCAGGACGACCGGGCGCCGGGCGCAGGCCGCGACGTCGCGGAACGACCCGGCCCGGGCCGTCGGAGCCGCGCGTCCCTCGCGCAGGACCGGTTGGTGCCGCTCGTGGATCGCCCGCGAATGGACGCCCCAGTCGGCGACGACATCGTCCGCTTCGGCGGTGGCGCCGGCGTAGGCGAGCATCCGGTGGGCGACGTCTTCGAGCACGACCGGGTGGCCGGTGCGGCGCGCGACCTCCTTGACCATCCCGACGTAGTCTTCGCCGGCCAGCAGCAGGTCCATGAACGCCTGGCCGGTCGCCTCCTCGGCGATCAGGCGGCTCACCCGCAGTTCCACCAGGACTTCGTGGACCTGTGCCGAGGCTTCGGCGAACGGGATCTCGTCGCGCAGCCCGACGAGCGGCAGCCCGGCCGCCCGCGCCTCGTCGACGACCGCCGCCGGCATCGCCGAGAACATCCGCCCGGCCAGCTCGACGACGAGGACGGCCGCGCGCGCGTCGGCGATCCGCCGGACGAACGCCCGCTGGAGCTCGGCCGTCGCGCCCATGCCGAGCCCGGCCGTCAGCAGCATCTCCTGGCCGGAGAGGAAGCGGTGGATGTCCGGGATCTCGCCGGTGTGGACCCAGCGGACGGGCCGGTCGAGCCGGTCCTCGCCGGCGAGGACCGCCACCTCGGTCCGGCGGAAGACCTCGAGGCCGAGCGCCTCCCGGACGGTCAGGACATCGCCCATCCCGCACGTCCTCGCTCGAAGGTTTCCGCCGTCCTCCGGACGCGCGCCGCGGCCTCGGCCAGCCGGGCCGCGAACTGGTGGTCGGTGCTCGCCCGGGCGGCGATGCGGCCGGCGAGCCCGGCGAGTTCCGGGCCGCCGGGCAGCAGGAGCAGGTCCGCGCCCGCGTCGAGGGCCGCCATGACGGTCTCGGGCACGGACCGTCCCCTGGTCGTGGCGGGTGTGTCGAGGTCGTCACTGACGACGAGGCCGTCGAAGCCGAGTTCGCGCCGCAGCAGCCCAACGGTCGCCGCCGACGTCGAGGCGGGTTCGGCCGGGTCGATCGCGGGCACCACCACCGGTCCGGTCATGACGGCGCCCACGCCGGCCGCCACCACCCGCCGGAAGGGTTCCAGGTCGGCCGGGACGGACGCGTCCAGCGTCGTGTCGTGCAGCGCGGGATCGAGGGCGAGTTCCGGGTGGCCGGGGAAGTGCTTCGCGACCGCGAGCACCCCGGCGCGCTGGACGCCGGTCACGAACGCGGCCGCGATGCGCCCGACCTCGGCGTGATCGAAAGGCAGAGTCCGGCCGGTCAGCCACGGGTTCTCGCCGGAGAGGACGTCGAGCACGGGCGAGAGGAACACGGTGACACCCAGCGCGCGGGCGGCGCTCGCGACGGCGGCCGCGGCGGCGGCGATCTCCTCGTCGGGCAGCCCGCGCAGGACGTCGGCGGACGGGAAGGCCGACACCAGGTCGTGCAGCCGCGCGATGCCCCACGGCTCCTGGTCGACGGCGAACAGGAGCGGTTCCGCGGCGGCATCGGCCAGTTCGGCGGTGAAAGCCCCGAAGTCCGCGGCCGACTCGGCGGCCCGGCGCTCGGGAGTCATCGCGCGAGCGACGTACTCGGCGCGGGTCTCGCCGATCAGGACCGCTCGCGTACCCCGTCCCACCAGGTCGCGAAGCCACGGTTCGGCCGTCAGCTCACCGGCGACGGGCAGCAGGACGGCATGCGCGTCACGCTCGAATTCGGTCACGTTCGACCTCTCCTCGACTCCGCTGAGTAGTTAGTGATACGATTAACTTCACACGGAGGGTACGCGTTCAGGCATCGCTGTCAAGCCGTCGCGTTCCTGCGAGAGCCACTCGAGGAGACTTCGCCGATGGTCACGATGAAGGACGTCGCCCAGGCTGCCGGGGTGTCGCAGGCCGCGGTCTCCTACGCCTACAACCGGCCGGAGAAGCTCTCGGCGGGGCAGCGTCAGGCCATCATGGAAACCGCTACGCGGCTCGGGTATGCCGGTCCCAACGCCGTCGGCGCGAGCCTCCGCTCCGGCCGCAGCGGGGCGATCGGCGTGATGCTGATGGACACCCTCGAATACGCGTTCACCGACCCGTCCACCCGGTGTCTCCTGGAGGGCATCGTGCGGACGCGGCGCTTCGACGACCTGGCCCTCACCCTGCTGCCGCTCCCCCGAGGCGGCGAGCAGGCCGCGCTGCGCGGGCTGGTGGACGGCGTGATCGTGCACAGCCTGCCCGACGACCACCCCGCGCTGCTGACCCTGCGCTCACGCGGCATCCCGATCGTCGTCGTCGACGCTCCCCACCTGCCCGGCGTCCCGCTCGTCGGCATCCCCGACCGGGCGGCTGCCCGGGAGCAGGTCGAGCACCTGCTCGGCCTGGGCCACCGCCGGGTCGGGATCATCGCGGAACGCCTGGTCCCGGACGGCTACCGCGGACCGGTCGACGCGGGCCGGCGCGCGAGGTGCGCCGAACGCGTCGTGCGCGAGCGGATCACCGGCTACCAGGAGGCGTGCGAAGCCGCGGGCCTGGACTTCGACCGCGTTCCGCTGGTGGAAGCCGGCGGGTTCGACCTCGCCGCGGGCGTCCCGGCGGCGCGCGATCTCCTGACGGACAACGAGGTGACCGCGGTCGTGGCCACTTCGGACACGATGGCGATCGCGGTGCTGGCAGCCGCTCGGGAGCTGGACTTGCGCGTACCGGAAGACCTGTCGGTCGTCGGGTTCGACGACGCCCCCGAAGCCGAACCCCACGGCCTGACCACCATCCGCCAGCCCATGGTCCACAAGGGACAGCTGGCGGCCGAGCTCCTCTTCACCCTGCTGCGCGGCGATCCGCGGCCGGACGACGTCTCCCTGCCCACCGAACTCGTGCGTCGCCGCACTTCGGGCCCGCGGAGGTGACGGGCGGCGGGCCATCCTCCAACGGCGGTGGCGCGGTCCTGCTGCGGCACGCCGAGGCGGCCTCGTTCGACGCCAGGCTGACCCTGGCGGCCGAAGCCAAGCAGGCCATCGGCGCGACGACGGCTTCGCTGATCGCGGCTCTCGCGCTCCTGGACGGCACCCGGGCCCGGGTGCTCCTGCCCGGCGGTCAGCCGTCCCTCCCGGAGCTGGCGCTGGCCGGGCCGCTCGCCTTGGCCTCGTTGCGTTCCCTCCGGTTCGACGTGGCGGTGCTCGGCGCGAGGGCGTTCAGCGCCGGGATCGGGATCACCACGCCCGACCTTGCCGACGCGGAAGCGAAACAGCAGCTCCTCGCCGTCGCGGGCCGCGCGCTCCTCGCGGTCGACGGGTCCAAATGGGGCCGTAGGGAGTTGGTCCGCGTCTGCCCACCGGCGCGGGCGGTCAGGGCAGCTCGGCGGCGGCCTCGGCATCGTCCGCGGACAGGAAGTACCGGCCGTATTCGGTGTCCTTGAAGTGCTCGTGCATCAGCCGCGACCACAGGATCACCGACGCCAGCGGCCGGTGGCTGATCACGATCCCGCTGGTCTGTCCGGCCGGGTTGCGCCGGACCACCACGACGTTGCCGATCGGCCGGTCGTCGGCGAACCGCGCCGCGTAGTCCTCGGCGAACCCGTTCTCGCCGTACTCGCCCTTGAAGATGAACTCCTGGTAGTCGTACAGCGTGCGGGCGAACCCCAGGATGTCGCGCACCGCCCGCGGGCCGCGCGCGATCCCGTTCATCACCGACGCCTCCATCGTCACGTCGTCGGCCAGGTCGCGCAGCCACTCCGGGAAGTACTCCCGGTCGTGCGTCCGCTCGTCTCCACTGCCCAGGTACGTCGTCATCACAACTTCCTCCTCGAATCACACGCCGGTGTTCCGCGCCCGGTTCTGGTGCACCCGAAGGCCGACCGTGGCCAGCCCGAGCAGCGGGACGTCGACCCCCAGCGCGTCCGCGCGCGCCACCAGGTCGCCGAACACGTGCTCGACCTCGGTGGGCCGGCCGGCGGACAGGTCCCGGTACATCGACGGGACGTACGGCGATCCCGGCTGGGTCACGACGGCGCGCAGCTCGGCGAGCGCGTCCTCGGCCAGCGGGTGCCCGGCTGCCGCCGAGACCGCGGCGGCCTCGGCCACGACGGCGGTGGCGAACTCCGGACCGCCCGGCACCGCGGCGATCTCACCCACCGAGCCTCGCATGAGGACGGTGACCGCGGTGACAGCGGCGATGAAGGCCCACTTGTGCCACATCTCGTCCACGATGTGCCCGGACGTGGCGAAGTCGAACGCGGCCGGTTCGAAGGCGTCGGCCAGCAGCCGCAACCGCTCGCTGTCCCGGCCACTCTGCTCACCGATCACCATCGACGCCGGCGACGCGAGCCGGCGGATGTCGCCGTTGCCGTCGACCAGGGTCGCCACCTTCACCACACCGCCGAGCACGCGATCGGGGCCGAACCGCTGGTTGAGCGTGTCCAGGTGCGCGATGCCGTTGAGGAACGGGATGACGGCGGTCCGCTCGCCGACGGCCGGTGCCAGGTCGTCCAGCGCGGCCGCCAGACCGGCCGCCTTGACCGACAGCAGCACCGCGTCGTAGCCGCCGCCGACCTCGTCCGCGGTGATCAGCCGGGGGTGCAGCACCTCCTCGCGCTCCGGTCCGATGATCCGCAGGCCCCTGGTGCGCAGGAAGTCCCGTCGCCGCGGGCGGACCAGGAAGGTGACCTCGTTCCCGGCCGCCGCCAGGCGGGTGCCGAAGAAGGCGCCGGTCGCGCCCGCGCCGACCACCAGTACTCGTGCCATCCGGCATCCCCCGCATCCGCTGGCGTTCCGTTGCTCCAGCATCATCGTTGTAGCACAGACCTTGACATAACCAAAGAGCCTTTGGCTATGTTTGTCGTCAGGGACACGTCGTCCGCGTGTCGGCGAACAGCGATGGAGTGGCGATGGCACAGCACGAACTGCGGTACGAGGTGCACGTCTCGGAGATGGAACCGCTGGCGACGCCGTCGCCGCTGCAGTCGCCGAGGGGCGAGGCGCCGCACTGGTCCGCGGTGTCGAGCACGCTCGTCTACGGCGACACCGAGGCGGTCCTGGTCGATCCCGGGATGACCATCGCCCAGGGCGAACACGTCGCGGAGTGGGTGAAGGGGTTCGGCCGGCGGTTGTCCGCCGTGTACCTCACGCACGACCACGGCGACCACTGGTACGCCACGACCACGCTGCTCGAGCACTTCCCGGACACACCGGTGTACTCGACCGAGGGAGTCATCGCCGGGATGCGCCGGGGGAGTCCCGACGGTCAGCCGACCGCCCTGTTCGCGGGCATCTTCCCGGGAAAGCTCTCGGACACCCCGGTGGTGGCCCGACCGGTGCCGGACGGCGGTTTGAGCGTCGACGGGTACGCGCTGAACCCGATCGAGGTCGGGCACACCGACACGGACGACACCACCGTCCTGCACGTGCCGTCCATCGGCCTGGTGATCGCGGGTGACGTCATCTACAACAACGTGCACCAGTTCGTCGGCGAGTCGGCGGACGGCGGTCTCGACTCCTGGCTCGCGGCGATCGACATCGTCGAGTCGCTGTCGCCGTCGGCCGTGGTGGCCGGCCACAAGGATGCGACGCGCGGGGACGATCCGTCGATCACCGCCGAGACGCGCGAGTACCTCGAGGTGGTGCGGTCGATCCTCGACGGCACACCTTCCCGGGTCGAGTTCTACGACGAGGTGCTCGCGCGCTTCCCCGCCCGGGTGAACCCGACCACGGTGTGGCTCTCGGCGCTCCGCCGGATCGCGAACTAGGCCGACGGGCCGCTGCCCTGTCCGGCAAAGGGCCCGGCCGTTCAGCTCGCGCTTCGCCGGGCCCGGGAGGCCCGCAGGTTGGGCAGGTTCCCGCACATCTGCGTGTTGTGCCAGACCCGGATCCGATTGGGCGACCCGTCGTAGAAGCAGGCGCCGCAGTCCGGAGCGGCGCACGTCTTGAGCCGCGGCAGTGTCCCTGCCGCGCGAGCCAGCAGCAGTTCCGCCGTCGCCAGTCCCGCGACCTGCTGCCATCCCGGCGCGGAGGTGCCGTAGCCGAGGTGTCCGTCCGCGCGCAAGGTGACCACGATGTCGAAGGCCGACGCGGCGGCGCCCGGCTCCCGGAGTGCGGGCGCCTCGATGTGTGCCGCCTGGGCGCGCAGCGTGTTCCGGAGCTGCTCCCGAAAAACCCGCAGCGCTCCCAGCTCGGCTCCCCGCACGGTTCTGCCGGCGACTTGCTGGCCGGTGACCGCGGACCACTCCGCGAGTGCCCGGGACAGCCATTCGTTGGCCGTGCCGGGTTTGGCGAGCAGGTCTTCCTCGAGCTCGCCTTGGTGACCACTCAGCGAGGTGTTGATGAGGCTCTGCACGAGCCGGAGACCTCCGGGTGCCGGTTCCAGTCCGAACCGGCCGACCTCGGCCTCACGTCGCCGCGTCATCTTCCCCTCCCTCTCATCGTGGATGGCAACGACTCTAATAGGGCCGGCGGCGCTCGGTGTCGTGGCGGCACCGACGTAACCTGGTGGCCTTTGGTTATGTGGGCGAAGTCATCGAAGCACGGTGACGCAGGCCGTCGAGCACCGTCTCGAAGAGCGGTCGCACATAGTCGGGTGAGCCGTTGATCTTCGCGATGGCGACGATCAGGTCGAAGATCTGCTCGAGGGTGACGTCGCCGCGGACCTGCCCGGCTTTCTGGGCCGCCGTCAGCAGGGGGCGGCCCGCCTCGATCGCGCGGGCCCGGTGGCTGGTGATGCTGCCGCGGTCGGTGTGCTCCAAGAGTTCGGAGATGATCAGCCGTTTGTGCGGGATGAAGTCGATCTGCAGGCGCAGCCACGCGGTGAGCGCGGCCTCGGGAGCCTGTCCGGGCTCGATCCTGGCGGCGTCGCAGATCTGGTCGACTTCGTCGGCGTAGAGCGCCTCCAGCAGTTCCTGCCGGCCGGGGAAGTTGCGGTAGAGCGTGGCCATGCCCACCTCGGCGCGGCGGGCGATCTCGGCCATGGAGATTTCGGCCGCGGGGTCGGCGAACGCCGCCCGTGCCGCGTCGAGGATCTTGGCGCGGTTGCGCTGCGCGGCCGCCCGCCGGTTGGGGAACGCCGTCTTGCCCGTCGCCATCACTGTCTCCGCTCGCCGCACTGTGTGGTGGACAGCCTATCCGTTATTGGTCTACGGTTGGTGGATAGCCTATCCGGCAACCGAGGGAGACAGCCGTGCCCGACCGAACACTCTCGCCGTCCGCGCCGGCGGACTCCTCGAACGGGGTGGCCAAGCACGGCGTCGCTCTCGCGGCCGTCGCGGCGTTGGCCTGCGTGGCGCAGTTCATGGTGGTCCTGGATTCCAGCATCGTGAACGTGGCCCTGCCGTCCATGAAGTCGGGCCTGGGCTTGTCGACCAGCGCCCAGCAGTGGGTGGTCAACGGCTACCTGGTCACTTTCGGCGGCCTGCTGCTGTGCGCCTCGCGCGCCGGTGACCTGTTCGGACGCCGGCGCGTCTTCCTGACGGGCTTGGCCGTCTTCTCGGTGGCGTCGCTGGCCGGCGGGCTGGCCCAGGACGGCTGGATGCTGCTGGCCGCGCGAGTCGTGCAGGGCGCGGGCGCGGCGGCGTTGGCGCCGTCCAGCCTGAGCCTGATCACCGCCAGCCACTCCGACCCGTCCCGGCGCAGGCGGGCGATGACCTGGTGGGGCGTGGCCGCTTCCAGCGCCGGAGCCGCCGGCATCGTCGCCGGTGGTCTGCTGGCGTCGGTGAGCTGGCGCTGGGTGATGCTGGTCAACGTCCCCCTCGGCGTCGGCCTGCTGATCGCGGGCCTGACCTACCTGGCGCCGACGGTGACCGGTCACCGTCGCTCGAGCGTCGACGTGCCCGGCGCGATCGCCGTGACGCTGTCGGCCGCGGCGATCGTCTACGGGGTCTCGGCCGCACCGGACGGCGGCTGGGGAGCACCGCGCGTGGTCGTCGCGCTGATCGCCGGCGTCGTGCTGCTCGCGGCGTTCGTAGCCATCGAGCGTCGCAGTGCCGAACCGCTCATCCCCTGGGCGATCTTCTCCAGCGCCACCGTGCGCATGGGCAACATCCTCACCTTGTGCCTGGGTGTCGTGCTCACCGCTCCGCTGTTCTTCCTGTCGCTCTACCTGCAGCAGGTCGAGGGACAAAGCGCTCTGCGCACCGGACTGTCCCTGCTGCCCATGGTCGCCGTCATCAGCGTAGGAGTGCTCGTCTCCCAGCGGCTGATCCCCGCCATCGGCGCGCGGCGCCTGCTGGTCGTCGGCGCCGTCGCCGCCGCCGTGGGGCTGGCCTGGCTGGGGCGGCTGCCCGTGCACGACGGCTACGTCACCCACGTCCTGCTGCCCACGGTGGTGGTCGGCGCAGGAACCAGCCTCACGATGATGCCGGCGATCGTCGCGGCCACCAGCGGCGTCGACCCGCGCGACGCAGGTATTGCCTCGGGGCTGCTCAACATGTGCCGGCAGCTCGGCGCCGCGCTCGGCCTGGCTGCGCTGGTCACCATCGCCGCCACCGTCACCGATCGCGGCGGCGGGGACGCGTCCGTTGTGGACGGTTACCGAGTCGCCTTTGATGTCCTCGCCGTCGTCAGCCTGATCACCGCCGCCTTGGCGCTGCTGCTCAAGCCCTCCCGCCTGCGTGATCGATGAACGCGGTCAACGCGTCCACGACCGCGTCGGGTTGTTCGTCGGGAATGAAGTGCCCGGCCTGCGGGATGACGACGCCCGTCGCGTTGTCCGCCCAGGGGCCAAGGGAAGCGGCCATGTCGGGGATTGACCCATGGGAGCTGGAGACGCCCAGGACCGGGACGCTCAAGTGCTGCCGGTCGAGAGCGTCCAGGTTCTTGCGCGCGGATTCCGCGGCGTCGCGGTAATACGCGAGAGACGCTCGGAGACCTCCCTCCGCCGCGATGGCGGCGGCGTAGTGGTCGATCTCAGCGCTGTCGAAAGTGTTCGGGGACAAGGTCTTGACCCTCAGGAACCAGTCGACGTAATCGCGCTCGCGACCGGTGAGCAGCGTCTCGGGCAGGTCGGGCACGACGTGGAACGCGAAGTGCCACGTCTTCCACGCCCGGCCGGGATCCGTGGGGATCGCGTCCGGCAGGGTGATGCCGGGGATGCCCGCGTCGAGCAGGGCCAGGCCGTGCAGGCGCTCTTCGTACTTCAGGGCCAGCGAGAACGCGACCCAGGCGCCGACGTCGTGGGCGGCGAGCCAGTACTTCGGCACGTCGAGCGCGGTCACCGCGGCCTGGACGCGCGACGCGACGGTGTGCGTGTCGTAGCTGTCGTGCGGGCGGGCGGAATGGCCTTGGCCCGGCAGGTCGATCGCGATCACGCGGAATCGCCCGGCGAGGCCCGGCATCGCTTTGCGCCAGGCCCACCAGGTCTGCGGGAAGCCGGCGAGCAGGACGACGGCCGGACCGGTCGGCTGACCACCTTCCACGGCGTGGAGCCGGACGCCTTCCGCGTCGACCCAGCGGTGGGTGAACCCCGCGAGGTCGTGCAGCGGCAACCCGGAGATCGGATTTTCGGTCATGTCACTAGCTTAGCTCATCTTGAACTGTTCGGTTCAAGATGAGTTAGGCTGGCGGCATGACCGGGAAGAAGCAGTTCGATGTGGACGTCGTGCTCGACGCGGCGATGGTCCAGTTCTGGCGAGCCGGGTACGCCGACACGTCGCTCGACGACCTCTCCAGGGCGACCGGGTTGAACCGCAGTTCCATCTACTCGTCGCTCGGCGACAAGGAGTCGCTCTACCTGCGCTGCCTGGACCGCTACGCCACGCGCTACGGGGAACGGTACGACCAGGCGCTTTCGGGCGCGTCCGACGAGCCGCTGCGGGCGATACGGGAGTTCTTCGACGTCACCCTCAAGCGGATCGCCGACCCCGACCTGCCGGACGGATGCCTGATCGCCCAGACCGCCATGGCGACACCGGTGCTGAGCCCCGCCATCGCCGCGCGCGCGACCGAAGCTCTCGGCTTTCAGCGCGCGCGGCTGCGGAGGGCGTTGAAGGCCGCGAAGCGGGCTGACGCCTTCGCTGTCCACCTTGCGGCGGTCAACCAGTCGCTGGCCGTGATGAGCCGGGCCGGGGCGAGACCGGAGCAGCTCCGCACGATTGTCGACGTCAGCCTGGGCGCGCTTTCCCAGGCATTGCGCTAGGAAATCGCTCAGTAGTTCCGGGCGCCGAGGTCGATGTCGATGACCGGTGCGAGCTTCCGGAGCAGAGCCACGAGCTGCGCGCGCTCCTCGGGCGTGAACACGGCGAACGCCTCCGCCTGGCGTTCCCGGCGACGGGTGAGCAACCGGGTCAGCCGCTCACCGCCGTCCGCCGTCAACGCGACCAGTACCTTGCGCTCGTCCTCGGCCGAGCGGCGGCGCACCACCACTCCGGCGGACTCCAACTGCTGGAGCATCCGGGTCGCCGTCGGAATCGACACGTCCGCGGCCGCGGCGAGCCGGCCGACCGGCAGCTCCGGCTCCGCGAGCAGCGGCTCGAGCATCGTGACCTGCGGCAGGGACAGCCCGCCGTCCCGGTCCGCCCCCGCCGACCGGGCCTTCCGCATCGCGAAGAACACCGCGTCGGCCGCCTGCACGAGCTCGTCGACCTCCGCGGCAGTGGGCGGGTGGTTGCCGGTCGTCCTCATGGGAGCTAGGCTAGCAGAACAATAGTTAGCAACCTAGTTATTAGGAGGCTAGACACCGTGAGCAGTCGAATCGACGTGCACCAGCACCTGCTCCCCTCCCGCTACCTGAAGGCGCTCGAGGACAGCGGCGAGACCGCCGGCGGCTGGCCGATGCCCTCGTGGAGCCCGGCCGCCGCGACCGCGATGATGGACGGCGCGGGGATCGCCACCGGGGTGCTGTCGATCAGCGCCCCCGGCGTCCACTTCGGCGACGACGCCGCGGCCCGCGACCTGGCCCGCGAAATCAACGACTTCCAGGCGGAACTGGTCAAGGACACGCCGGATCGGTTCGGGCACTTCGCCGTGCTGCCGCTGCCGGACTTCGACGGCGCCGTCGCCGAAGCCGTACGCGCGCTGGACGACCTGCACGCCGACGGCGTCGTCCTGCTGTCCAACGCCCGCGGCCACTACCTCGGCGACCCGGCCTACGAGCCACTGTGGACGGAGCTGGCCGCCCGCCGCGCCGTGGTGTTCGTGCACCCGGCCGAGCCGCCGATCGCGCGGCTCGACGGCCTGCCGAGCCCATTGCTCGACTTCCCCTTCGACACCACGCGCGCCGCGCTCGACCTGGTGGCCCACGGTGTGTTCGACCGCCACCCCGACCTGCGGATCATCCTCTCGCACGCCGGCGGCTTCCTGCCCTTCGCCGCGCACCGCTTCACCGGCGCGGCGATGTTCAACCCCGGCACCACCCCGGACGGCATCCTGGCCGGGCTGCGGAAGTTCTACTTCGACACGGCGCTGTCCGCCACCCCGACCGCGCTGCCGTCCCTCTACGCCTTCGCCGAACCCGGCCACGTCCTCTACGGCAGCGACTTCCCGTTCGCGCCCGCGGAATGGCGCGAGGGGTTCGACCGGAACCTCACCACCTACGAGGGCCCGGGCGCCGACCGCTTCCCCGACGTCGACCGCACGGCCGCCGAAGCCCTGTTCCCCCGGCTCGCCCGAAATCGGGTCACCGCACGACCCTGACGGGCAATGAGGCCCACGCTCTGAGGGTGTTGTTGTGGTGGCGTCGCGGCGGACCGTCCAGCTCGATCAGCCGAACCCGTCCGACGAGCGCGGTGAGCAGCGCCTCGGCTTCGAGGCGGGCGACGTGCTGACCGACGCACTGGTGAAGGCCCATGCCGAAGCCGACGTGGCCGGAGGGATCGCGCGCGAGATCGAACGCGTCCGGGTCGTTCCAGCGACGGGGGTCCCGGTTCGCCGCGGCCAGGAACATCAGCACCTTGTTCCCTTCGGGTATGAGCACATCCGCGATCCGCACGTCCGTGGTCGTCGTGCGGAAGAACGTCTGCACCGGCGACTCCCAGCGGACGGCCTCGTCGAAGGCCACCCGGGCCAAGCCCGGGTCCTCCCGCAGGCGCTGCCACTGCCCGGGGTGCGTGGCGAAGGCGTGCAGCACGGCGGAAAGCGCGTGGACGGTGGTGTCGACGCCGGCGGTCAGCAGGGACCGCACGATCAGCGGCGCCTGCTCGGGGGTGATGTCCCCGCGGTCGGCGGCGGCCCAGATGTCGGCACCGAATCCTTGAGGCGCAAGGACTTCCCGCCGGCATCGGCGGCTCACCCAGTCCGACAGCTCCGCCACTCGTGGCGTGCCCTTGGCCACGAGGTCGTTGTCCGGGCCGAAGGCGTTGAAGGCGTGGTCACCGTAGGGCAGCAGGTTTTCCCGTCCGTCCGGCGGAAGACCGACCGCGTCGGGGAACACGCGCAGCGGGAACGCGTGGGCCAGCGCCTGGGCGGCGTCGAACCGCGAGCCCCCGGCCAGAACCTGGTCGACCAGCACTCCCGCGTCGGCGGTCCACCGCTCGCGCAGCCGCCGCAGCGCGCGCGGGCCGAGGACCTTGCTCAAGACGCGGCGAGGCGCGTCGTGGCGGGGTGGGTCGGCCTCCAGCAGCAGGCTCGGCGGCCGCCAGGGCTTCTCGGTCCGGAAGTTCGCCAACCCGACGCCGGCGGCGGACTGGAGTCGTTGCCAGTCAGTGAGGGCGGCGTGCACCTGCTCGTGGCGGGCGAGGGCGTAAACCTCGTAGCGGGACAGGTAGACGACCGGACCGGCGTCGCGGAGCTGGGCGTGCAGCGGAAGGGGGTCCTCCAGCACGGCGTGGCTGAACGGGTCGCCTTCGTGGACCGGGCAACGGGTTTCGAGCGTGGTCATGCGAGGCCTCCGGAGGGTCACAGGTCGAGGACGAGGCGGTCGGACAGCGAGCGGGACACGCAGACGAACATGCAGTCGTCCGCGGCGCGTTCGTGATCCTCGAGGATCGCGTCGCGGTGTTCGGGGCGTCCCGCGAGCACCGTGGTCTCGCAGGTGCCGCACGTGCCCTGGCGGCAGGACGAAAGGATCTCGACACCCGCTTCGGCGACGGCGTCGAGCACGCTGGTCCCGGCCGGCACGGTGACGCTGACCCCGCTGCGGGCCAGCTCGACGTCGAACGGCGTGCTGCGGGCCGCTTCTCCCGGGCCGGCGGCGAACCGCTCGGTGCGCAGCGCGTGCGGTGGCCACACCGCGCAGACCCGCTCGATCGCGGCCAGCATCGGCGCCGGGCCACAGGCGTAGACCTTCACGTCCGGCCGCGGATCACCGAGGAAGCCGGCCAGGTCGAGCAGGCCGTGCTCGTCCTGGGGACGGACCAGGACGCGGTCGCCGTAAGCATCCAGGTCGCCGAGGAACGCCATCGCCACGCGGCTCCGGCCGCCGCAGAGCAGCCGCCACCGGGCGCCGAGCAGCTCGGCCTGGTGCACCATCGGCAGCAGCGGCGTGATCCCGATGCCGCCGGCGACGAACAGGTACTCGGGCGACGGCACCAGGGGAAAGTTGTTCCGCGGCCCGCCCACGCCGACCTCGTCGCCGACGTCCAGCTCGTCGTGCACGTACGCCGAGCCGCCCCGTCCGCCGGGCTCGCGCAGGACCCCGATCCGGTACCGCCCGGGGTCCCAGCGGTCGCCGCACAGGGAGTACTGCCGGGTCAGCCCGTTCGGCAGCACCAGATCCACGTGCGCGCCGGGCGTCCAGTCCTTCAGCCGGCCACCGCCGGCCGCGGCCAGCTCGAGGGTCACCACCCCGTCTGCCACCACGTGCTTGCTCAGAACCTGCAAGGAAGCATTCATCGTTGACCCTCCTCGACGTGCTTGACGACCATCGCCGACATCCGCGCGGGCCGCGAAACGAACTCTCAATGGACGAGAGAACCGGCGGCGGCGATACTCGGGACATGGCACGGGCACCCACCGGCGAGTCGTCGATCGCCCGGGCGGCGCGGATCATCGCCGCGTTCACCGCCGACGAGACGTCCTTGACCGTCTCCGAAATCGCGCGACGCACCGGCCTGCACATCGCCACCGCCTCCCGGCTGATCGCCGAACTGAGCGCACACGGGCTGCTGGCCCGTGGTCCCGGCCGCGAGGTCCGGGTCGGCGTCCGGCTGTGGGAGCTCGCCGCCCGGGCCTCCCCCACGTCGTCACTGCGGGACGCGGCGATGCCGTACCTGGAGGATCTGCACGCGGTCGTCGGCCACCACGCCCAGCTCGCCGTCCTCGACGGCGACGACGTGCTGTTCGTGGAACGGCTCTCGGCTCGCGACGCGGTGATCAACTACTCGCAGATCGCCGGGCGGCTGCCGGTGCACCTCTCCTCGAGCGGGCACGTGCTGCTGGCCTACGCGCCCGCCGAGATCCGCGAGCGCGTCCTGCGACGCCCGATGCGGCGTCGCACCGCGGCGACGATCACGACCCCGGACCAGCTGGAGCACGCCTGGGCCGCCGTCCGGAAGCAGGGCTACGCGCTGCTGCCCGGACACGTCCACGAGGACGCGACCGGCATCGCGGTCCCCGTCCGAGACGCGCTCAACGACGTCGTCGCCGCGCTCTCGATCATCGTCCCCAACGACGACCACGCCCACGCCGGCATCCCCGCCCTGCTGGCCGCGGCGCGCGGGGTCACGCGGACGTTGTCCGGGCGCCGCTGACCCAACCGGTGCGGTCGTGCAGGAAAAGCACGCAAGCCCGTGGCCGACCGGCTGCAACACTGCTGGTGTGGACATCGAAGAAGCCGGCGCCCGGTTGGTGAGCCGGTTCGGTCCCGACGCCGCGGGATGGCTCGACGAGGTTCCGGCCCTCGCCGCGTGGCTGGCCTCCCGGTGGGGCCTCGTGCTCGGTGAACTGTTCCAGAGTGGAGCGTCCTCGGTCGTCCTGCGATGTCACTGGCCGGACGGAACGCCGGCGGTGCTCAAGCTCAGTCCGGATCGGGCACTGCTGACCAGGCAAGTGGAGATGCTGCGCGTGTTCGCGTCCTCGGGCCGCGTGCCAGCGGTGTTGTCCGCGGACGCCGAGGCGGGCGCGATGGTCCTGGAAGAGATCCGGCCCGGCACCGAGGCCGGAGACCTTCCGCAGACGTCGTTGCCGCCGCGGTGGGGAGAGCTGCTCGCCGCGCTGCACGCGGTGGCCCCGCCCGCGCGCTGGCCGTGGGATCTGCGTGGCCGGTGTGAGGAAGCCTTCGCCCGGATCGGCCGACGGCTCGCCGATCCCGCCATCGCCGCCCGGATCGACCAGGCCACCTGGCGACGGACGATCGAACGCTGTGAGGCGTTGCTGGACACCCAGGCCCGGGTCGTGTTGCTGCACGGCGATCTGCACCTCGGCAACGTCCTGGACGGCGGCCCGTCGCGCGGTCTGGTCGCGATCGACCCCAAGGCCTGCATCGGCGATCCCTGCTTCGACGCCGTCGACTACGTGGTGGCCGGCGCCGGACACGAAGGCGTCGAGGTGCGTTGTCAACGAGTCGCGGACGCCTGCGGACTCGATGGTGACCGGCTCTACGCCTGGAGCCGGGTGATCGCTCCCATGTTCGCCATCGCCCATCTCACCTACGACGGTCCGGAGCAAGCAATCGACGAACTCCTCGCCCTGGCCCGGTGATCCCACAGCCGCGAACGAGGAGCCTCCATGAACCTGGTCGGCATCGGCGAGTTCTCGCATCAGGACGAACTGGAACCACTGACGCGGGAGCTGTTCCTCAAGCGCTGAGCTGAGCACCGCGCAGGAGCTGAAGTCGTTCGTCGTCCGCGCTGCCCGGCTCGGCGGTGTAGACGATGAGCACGGGCCCCGGCGCGCCCGGCATCGGGTAGGCGTCCCAGTCCAGATTCAGTTCCCCGACCAGCGGGTGCTCGACGCGCATCCGGCCGCGGGTCGTGTCCTCGACGTCGTGGCGGGCCCACAGCGTCGCGAACTCCGCACTGCGCGCCGCCAGCTCCCCCACCAGCTCCACCGCGCGCGGGTGCCCCGGTTCGGTGGCGACCTGCGTCCGCAACATGGCGGTCAGCTCGGCGACGGTCGCCGACCGTTCCGGGCAGGCCTGGTCGGCGTCCGGGTGCAGCAACATCGCCAGCAGGTTCCGCTCGGCCCGCGGCAGGTCGGTGAACGCGCCCAGCAACGCACCGGCCAGCGGGTTCCAGGCCAGCACGTCCAAGAAGCGCCCGACGACCAGCGCGGGCGAGGTCGTCCCGGCCAGCAGCCGCAGCGTGGTCTCCGGTACTTCCTCCGGCGGGTACGCGCGTGCGGGGCGGGCCGGGGTGCGCGCGGCGGCCGCGAGGCCGTGCAGGTGCCGGGTCTCCTCGGCGGAGAAGTTCAGCGCGCCGGCGATCGCGTCGAGGACCTGGCCGGAGGGCCGCACGTCGCGGCCCTGCTCCATGCGCTGGTAGTAGTCCGAGCTCACCCCGGCCAGCATGGCCAGTTCTTCGCGGCGCAGCCCGGCGACGCGTCGCCGCGGGCCCGGCTCCAAGCCGACGTCCTGGGGCCGCACCCGCGTTCGCCGGGTCCGCAGGAACTCGGCCAGCGCGCGGCGGGGGTCGTCGGTCACCGGCCCAGTATGCCCGGGACGCGCCCGGCGAAGGTGGGTCCGGCAGACCCAGGACAACGCGAACGACCGGGTTTCCGCGGGCAGGCCCCAGGATCGGCGGCACACCAGCCGACCACGGGAGGAAACCCGACATGAAAGCCGCACAGATCACCAGCTTCGGAACACCGGACGTCCTGCGGGTCACCGAAACCGACCGGCCCTCCCCCGGCGCCGGCGAGGTCTTGGTGGCGGTCGAGGCGTCCAGCGTGAACGGACACGACGCGATCGTCCGCGCCGGCGGGGTGAAGATGGTGTCGGGCCGGAAGTTCCCGATCGGGGTCGGCCTGGACTTCGCCGGTGTGGTCGTCACGACCGGCGCCGGCGTCGCGGGCTACCAGGCCGGGGACCGGGTGTGGGGCATGGTGCACCCCCGGAAACGGCACACCGTCGCCGGAGCAGCCGAGTACGTCGTGGTTCCCGCCGACCGCATCAGTCCCGCGCCGGTGGGTGTTTCGGCGGTCGAGGCAGCGTCCCTGGTCGTCGCGGGCAGCACCGCGCTGATCGCGCTGCGCGACAGCGTCCGGCTGACCGAGGGCGAGCGGGTCCTGGTCCGGGGCGCGGCCGGCGGCGTCGGCACCGCGGCGGTGCAACTGGCCCACGCGATGGGCGGCCGCGTCACCGCTTTGGCCCGCGACCGCCACGCCGCGATCCTGCGTGACCTCGGAGCCGACGAGGTCCTCGACTACGGCACCACCACCGCGGAGGAGATCGGGCCGTTCGACGTCATCGTCGACACGGTCGGCTCCGAGCTGCACTGCTACCGCGGCAGGCTGGCCAAGGGCGGCCGGATGGTCACCGTCGGGCTCTCGGCTCCCGCCCTGGCCGCGATCGCGGCGTCGAGCGTCCACGGCTCCCGGCGCATCCGCACGCTCAGCGCCAACCCCGGTTCCGCGGTGCTGGACGAGCTGGCGGACCACGTCACGGCCGGCGCGCTGCGCCCGGTGGTGCACCGCGTGTACCCGCTGGCCGACATCGCCGCCGCGCACGAGGCCTTCGAACGCGGCGGTGTGCTGGGCAAGCACGTGATCGCCGTGTCCGGATGAAGGTCGTGTGGGCGGTGCTGCGAACGCCGGAGGCGTGACCCGTCACGAACGCGATCACGCCGAGCCGGCGGCCAGGGCCATGATCCGGCGAGTGCGCTCCCGCAGCAGCGCGTGCGTCCGGTCGTGGTGGTTGCGGGGATGCCACGCCATGCCGAGCACCACCTCCGGTAACGCCACGGGGATCGGGAACGTCCGCAGCCCCAGCATCTCCAGCATCGAGCGACCCAGCCTGGCGGGCGTGACGCAGACGACGTCGGTGGCCCGGGCCAGGTGCAGCGCCCCCGCGAAGCTCGGCAGCACCGCGACCACCCGGCGGCTCAGGCCCAGTTCGGCGAGCCGCTCGTCGATCGGGCCGTGGGCGCGGCCCCGGCGCGAGACGACGATGTGGTCGGCCGCGGCGAACCTCTTCGGGGTGACGGTCTTCACCTTCGCCAGCGGGTGCTCCGGCCGGATCGCGCCGACCAGCGTTTCGGTGACGAGCGTTTCCGAGTGGATCTCGGGGTCGCCCGGGCGGAGCGTCCCGATCTCCAGGTCCACGAGTCCTTCGCGCAGCGCCGGGGTGTCCTCGAGGTTCTCCGGCCGCAGCCGCAGGGAGATCCCCGGCGCCTGGCTCCGCAGGTCGTCGATGAGGGACGGGATGAACGTCGTGGACAGCATGTCGGTGACCTTCAGGTCGAACATGCGCACCACGGTCCGCGGGTCGGCCGCGGTCGACGCGGTGAACAGCGCGCGGGCCCGGGTCGCGACCGCGTGCACCTCGCTGCGCAGCTCCAGCGCCCGAGGGGTCGGCACGAGATCACGCCCGGCCCGCACGAGCAGCGGATCGTCGAACGCGCGCCGCAGCCGGGCGAGGGTGCGGCTCATCGCCGGCGCCGAGGTGTGCAGGCGCGCCGCCGCCTTCGTCACGCTGCTCTCGGTGAGCAGTGCGTCCAGCGCCTCGATGAGGCTCAGGTCGTAATCCACCCGCCGATTATCGCAGCTGGAATCAGTCCGTACCAACCTTGCACTGGAGTTAACCGGGTGACGTCCTTAGCGTCGACGGCGGAAGGAGGATCGTGATGCGAGCTGCGGTGATCGGTGGCGGGGTCGTCGGACGCCGTGGTGGTCGCCGTCCACCACGGACCGCGCACCCCAGCCGGCTGATCCTGCCGGTGATCGAACGCCCCACGTCCGAGGAGGACCGAGCATGACCGCGCTGCCGGAGCTGTCCGACCGGTTGGCCATCGCCGACGTCGTCGCCGGATTGGCCCACGCCCAGGACGACCAGGACTGGGTCGCCTTCCGGCGGCTGTTCGCCGAGCGGGTGACGCTGGACCTGTCGACCCACTACCACGGCAGGCCGCCGGCCACCGTGACCGCCGACGACCTGGTCGAGCTGGCCCGCACGACCCTGGCGGGGTTCGACTGCACCCACCACGCCGCCACCGACCTCCTCGTGCGGCAGGCCGGCGACGAGGCCACCTGCCGCGCGCACATGGTCGCCTACCACCACGTTCCCGCCGAGCCCGGCGTCGTCGACCACTGCACGATGCGCGGCCGCTGGGACCTGAAGCTGCGCAAGCTCGACGGGCGGTGGCTCATCGAGCACTGGACCGTGGTGCGCACCGCGCCGTGGGAAGGCTCCCCGGACGTCTACGCCCTCGCCGCCGCCCGCGTCGCACCCCGAACCTGAGGAGCACCGCCGATGTTCTACGAGATCCGCACCGAGCACGCCCAGCCGGGCCGCGGCGCCGAACTGGCCCGCTACCTGGACGAGACCGTCATCCCGCTGCACCGGGAACACGGGATGCAGGTGGTGGGCTCGTTCACGGGGGCCGCCGACACCGTCGTCTGGATCCGGCGCTTCGAAGACGACGCCGATCGCGAACGTATCCTGGACGCCGTCCACCAAGATCCCCGGTGCGCCGCGCTGGCCGCCACCGTTTCGGCGCTGACGGGCGACCCGGCGGCCACGATCCGCCTGCTGCCGACCGCCGGGTCGGCGCTCCGCTGAGCCCGACGTCGGAAAGGAAACCCTTGGCCGAGCACCAGCTTCCCGCGACGCGCGAGTCCACAGTGGAGGTCTTCGACCGGGCCACCCCGCCCGTGCTCACGGTCGACCCCGGGGACTCCGTCGTGGTCGGCTCGCTCGACGCCGCCGGCTACCTGGACCGGCGGGTGCAGGGCCCCACGATGTTCCCGGACCGGCGCGGGCACTGCCTGACCGGGCCGATCGCGGTGCGCGGCGCCGAGCCCGGCATGGTCCTGGGCGTCCACTTCACGTCGATCACGCCCGGGGACTGGGGCTGGACCGCCGCGGGGACGAAGGACAACGCGCTCAACCGCCGGCTCGGGGTGGCCGGCGGCCCCGGCGCGTGGTTGACGTGGGACATCGGACCCGAGACCGCCACCAGCAACCTCGGGCACACCGTCGCCGTCGCGCCCTTCCTCGGCGTCATCGGCGTGCCGCCCGCCGAACCGGGGCCGCACCCGACCATCCCGCCGCGGCCGGCCGGCGGCGGCAACCTCGACTGCCGCGACCTCGTCGCCGGGTCGACGCTGTTCCTGCCGCTGACCGTCCCGGGCGCGCTGCTGCACCTGGGCGACGGCCACGCGGCGCAGGGCCACGGCGAGGTCGGCGGAACGGCGATCGAGTGCCCGATGACCACCGAGGTGACCCTCACCCTGGCCGCGGACGCGGCGGTCCCGGGCATCCACGCCGAAACCCCGGAAGGCCGGGTCACCTTCGGCTTCGGTACCGACCTCAACGAGGCCATGGCCGACGCGCTGGACGCCATGGTGACCTGGCTGCAGCGGCTGCACGGCCTGGACCGGCCGACCGCCCTGGCGCTCGCCTCGCCGGTCGTCGACCTGCGGATCACCCAGGTCGCCAACGAGACGTGGGGCGTGCACGCAGTCCTCCCGCGCGGCGCGATCCGCTGAGACCTTCGGCTACTGCGAGCGCGCGGGAAGGACGGCGATGAACGTTGCGGGTACGGCACGCGGACGGCGGGGGCCCCAGCGACTGCTGGCGAACAGGACAACGGTGCAGCGGCCCGAGCCACCGACCCACGCGGGTTGCCCGCGGTCGAAGGCCAACAGCGGCGGGTGATGCCACAAGCTGGCACCACCTCGGAGCCGAGCACCACCGCCGTCGCGGTATTGGACGACGTAGTCGAGCTTTCTCCCAGGCTCCATGCCCGGGGGAGCGAAAGCCGCCGCGAGGCAACCCGCCGGTTCCACCACGAACTCCGCCGTGACCGTCGCAGCTCGCCAGCCGGTGCGCCGGACCGACTCGTAGCGCATCCACCACAACACCGCCCCCGGCGTGAAACACAACGACGCCGCGATCATCACAATGGGAAGGTATTCCAAGAAACCCGGCGCAGTATTCCGGGGAGCATCACCGTCACCATTGCTGTATAGAACAAGCAAGAACACAAGAGGCGGGATCCAGACCAGACAGCACGCCGTCGTCCGCAGTGCGATGGCCCCCACGCGCGCCAGTTCGCGAGCCAACTCCGCCCGCCCCAACCCCCAGGAAGCCCCAGGATCACTCCGCGGCCCGTCATCCCGCTCCATCACCCCAGCATACGAGCGCACTTGAACGCGGCCTGCTCGTTCGGGAGGTGCCCACGCCGGGCTGCCGAAGGAAGATCAGCCGAGTGCTCGAATCTCGCTCGCCAGCCCCTCCTGACCGGCCGCCCACGACGCCAACAGGGCCAGACCGTCCGCGGTCGCCGTACCGGCAGGCGCCGTGTAGACGTTCAGGAGCAGGCCGGGTTCGGCAGGCAGCTCCATCGACTCGACGTCCAGGTCGAGCCGGCCCACCACCGGATGGTGCAGCCGCTTGCGTCCGGACCGGTGGAGCCGAACGTCCTGGGAGGCCCACCGCTGCCGAAACAGCTCACTGCGGGTCGACAATTCACCGACCAGGGCGATCAGTTCCTCGTCGTGCGGATTGCGGCCGGCTTCCATTCTCAGCTTCGCGGCCACATCGCCGGCGATTCGGTCATAGTCGACGAAGAACGTTTCCGCCGCCGCGGGATCCAGGTACACGAACCGCGCGGTGTTGGCCGGCCGTCGCGGGTCGGCCAGCACCGGTGAATACAGCGCGCGGGCGAGGTGGTTCGTGGCCAGGACGTCGTAACGGCCGTTGCAAATCCAAGCCGGCGCGTCGGTGACGGCGTCGAGCACCTGCTGGAGCGCCGGACGCACCGTCCCGGCGGGTCGCCGGCGGCGTGGACCGCCGGGCGCCCTCGACTGCCGAGCGAGGTGGAACAGGTGATCACGCTCGGCCTCGTCGAGTTGCAGAGCGGAGGCCAACGCGTCGAGCACCCCGTCGGAGGCGCCGGTGAGGCTCCCGCGCTCCATCCGCACGTAGTAGTCGACCGAGACCCCCGCCAGCAGAGCCACCTCTTCGCGACGCAGACCTTCGACCCGGCGGTTGCCGCCGTAGGCGGGCAGTCCGGCCTGCTCGGGCGTGATCCGCGCGCGACGCGAGGTCAGGAACTCCTTGATCTCGGTGCGTAGATCGATCATGGCCACCCCATCACCGTAGGCCCTGTCCGCGGGCGGAGGGAGGTTCTGCTGGTACCCCGATGGCGCACGCGCCCTAGGTACCCGTCGCGGTCGTGGCGATACCGCCATCGCTCGGGATGATGGTGCCCGTGAGGTAGGACCCGGCGCGGCTGGCGAGGAACACCGCGATGCCCGCCATGTCGTCGTCGCGGCCGAGCCGGCGCAAAGGCGCCTTCGCCGCGATCTTGTCGCCGATGGCGTCGAGCGTGGCCGCCATCATCTGCGACGGGAACGGTCCTGGGGCGACCGCGTTCACCGTGATGTGCTGGGGGCCCAGTTCCCGGCCAAGCACTCGGGTGAGCTGGTGGAGTGCCGCTTTGCTGCTCGCGTACGAGTAGTTGGGCGCCTCGGCGACGTGGATGGCGGCGATACTGCCGATGTTGATGATCCGCGCGGGATCATCGGCGGTGCCCGCCCGGCGAAGTGCCGGGAGCAGCGCCTGCACCAGCCAGAACGGCGACTTGAGGTTGAGGTCGAGCACCGAGTCCCAGCCCTCGTCCGGGAACGTCTCCAGCGGCTCGCGCCACATCGCTCCCGCGTTGTTGACGAGGATGTCCAGGCGGTCCGAGTCGGCCGTGACAAGCTCAGCGAGGCGCTGACACTCGTCGTGATGGGACAGGTCGGCGGGGAATGCTCGGACGTCACCGAATTCGGAAAGCAGTTTCTGTGCCTCTTCGCACGCGTCCGCCTTGCGCGAGCTGATGATGACGCGGGCGCCCGCCTGCAGCAGGCCGCGCGCGATCATCAGGCCGATTCCCCTGGTGCCGCCGGTGACGAGTGCGTGCTTCCCACTCAGATCGAAAAGATCTGCGTGGCTGGTGAACTGGGTGTCCGCCATTGGTTTTCGTTCCTTTTGTCGTGGAGGCAGGTGCCGTCTCGAAGAGACTGACAGGCGCCCTGGACTTCCGGGAGATCCTGGCGATACAGGTACTGCGAGAGCCACCCTTGCCCGGTGCGGACATCAGGAAATCGACGTGGGCAACCTTTTATGCGCCCAGCAGCCGGCGGGTCTCGGGGACCACCTCGCCGGCGAACGCGGCGATCTGGCCGGTCGTCTCCTGTTCGGGCCAGAACACGAACGAGGTGAACGGCTGCCCGGTGCCCAGCCGCGCCAGCAGGTCCGCCCACTCCGCCGCCGTTCCGCGCACGGGCGCGGCGCCCGTGTCGAGGCGCGGCCGGCCGCGCTCGGTGGTGATGGTGCCGACGACCTGGGCGATCCGGCGGACCGAAGCCGGGTCGCGGCCCGCGGTGACGGCCGCTTCGTCGATCAGCCGGTTGGCGTCGGCCCACTTCTCGTACGGGAGGTAGGCGGCGATCGGGGCGGCCCAGCCGTCGGCGATCTCGCCGGTGAGAGCGAGCGCTTTCGGCCCCTGGGCGCCGGTCCAGATCTCGATCGGATGCGCGGGCGCCGGTCCCGCGGGCGCGCCGGCGAGCGGGTAGTACTCCCCCGCCAGCTCGACCGGCTCCCCGTCGTCCGCCCACAACGCGCGCAGGACCGCGATCGCCTCCCGCAGCGCGGCGTTCGCCTCGGCCGAGGTGCGGCGGGGCACGCCCAGCCGGGTGATGGCGTCCCAGTACCCGCCGGCGCCGAGCGCCAGCTCGAACCGCCCGCCGGACACGACGTCGAGCGCGGCCGCGGTCTTGGCCAGCAGCGCGGGCGGGCGCAGCGGCAGGTTGGCGACGTCCGGGAAGACGCGGATCGTCCGCGTGGCCGCGAGCAGGTGGCCCAGCACCACAAACGTGTCCAGGTAGGTGGGCACGTACGGGTGATCCTGGACGCCGACCAGGTCCAAGCCGCCTTCTTCGGCGGCCACCGCGCGAGCGCGCACGGCCGCGATGTCGACGTCCGGGATCAGGGACACGCCGAACCGCACCGCCGATTCAGTCATGATTCATGACTATCACGAATCTGGATCACCCGTCCGCCCGCGGGCCTCGGCGATGTCACCGGCGTGCTGCTCGGCCCAGTCCCGCACGGGGATCAGCACCTCGAACAGCGAGCGGCCCAGCGGGGTGAGCGAGTACTCCACCTTCGGAGGCGTCACCGACGGCGTCTCGACGCGGTCGACGAGCCCGTCGGACTCCAGGGTGCGCAGGGTCTCGGTCAACGCCTTGGCCGTCACGCCTTCGACGACCTTCTTCAGCTCGGTGAACCGCATCGGACCCGGGTCCAGCGCGTTGAGCACGGTCGGCACCCAGCGCGCGCCGATCAGGTTGAGCACGGCCCAGCTCGGGCACCGGGCGGCCAGCGAGTCGTGCGCGGCGCCCATCGCCTGGCTCCTCCCGGTTTCGTTGAAGATACCGATCTCCCGAAGATACCTTCGCCCGCATGACCAGGGCTGAAGGAGCGTCACGGTGGATCTGGAGCTGAAGGGCAAGGTCGCCCTCGTCAGCGGCTCGTCGTCCGGGATGGGGCTGGGGATCGCGGAAGTCCTGGCCGGCGAGGGCGCCGACGTCGTCATGACCGCCCGGCGCGGTGACGTGCTGGCCGCGCACGCCACCAGGATCGGCGCCCACGCGGTGGCCGCGGACCTGACCTTGCCCGCCGAGCCCGCGCGAGTCGTCGCGGAGACGGTGGAACGGTTCGGCGGGCTGGACATCGTGCTGTGGAACAGCGGCGGGCCGCCTCCGGTCAGCGCGCTCGACCTGACGGCCGAGCAGGTGGCGGAGGCGGCGTCGCTGGTGTTGCTGCCGCTCGTCCGGCTCGTTCAGGCCGCCGTCCCGCACCTGCGCCGGAGTTCGAGCGGGCGGATCCTGGCGATCACGACGAACGGCGTCCGCGAGCCCACTCCGGGGATGGCGGCGTCCAACGCCGTCCGTCCCGGGATCCACGGGTACCTGAAGACACTGGCGACCGAGCTGGGTCCGGACGGGATCACCGTCAACGCGTTGGCGCCGGGGCGGATCGCGACCGAGCGCCGGGACGTCGTGTTCCCGGACGGCGTGCCGCCCCGGCTCGCCGAAGAGATCCCGTTGCGGCGGTGGGGAACCGTCCGGGAGTTCGCCGACGTCGCCGCGTTCCTGGCCTCGCCGCGAGCCGCCTATCTGACGGGCACGACGACCTATGTGGACGGTGGACTGACGAGGAGTGCGTCATGACGGGAGTGCGGTGCGAGGTCGCCCTCGCGCTGGTGCGGGCAGCTCGCGCCGAAGCGGCTGCTTCCGGCGTGCCGATGGCGATCGCGGTGGTCGACGGCGGCGGGGCGCTGGTGGCCTTCGCCCGCGCGGACGGCACGCCGTTCCCGCTCACGGAGGTGGCGATCGGGAAGGCGTACACGGCCGCGGCGTTCGGGCGGCCGTCGGCCGAGGTCGCGGCGGTGTTCGACGGCCGTGTCCAGTTCACGACGTCGATCAGCGTGGCCACCGGCGGCCGGGTGATGCTCGGCAAGGGCGGGGTGCCGATCGTCGAGGACGGGGTGGTCGTCGGGGGTATCGGTGCGAGTGGCGGCAGCGGGGAGCAGGATCTCGCCGTCGTCGAAGCCGCTGTTGCCGCGGTGGTGGGACGGCTTCCCGATTCGCCGTAGTCCTCGCCGCGTCGGCCCGCACGGGAGCCTAGGCCGCGGCGCGTTCGGCGAGCGGGCGGCGGCGCAGGTCCGGGTCGTACACCGCCGGCGGCTGGTAGTTCTGGTCGAGCGCGCCCACGTTCGTGCCGGGCGGCACGATCTCGTCGATGCGGTCCAGGACGTCGTCGGTGAGCCGGACCTCGAGGCCGGCCAGCAGGTCGTCGAGCTGCGGCATGGTCCGCGGGCCGAGCAGTGCGCTGGTGACGCCGGGGTGCGCGATGACGAAGGCCATCGCCAGGTGGGTCATCGGCAGGCCCGCTTCGGCGGCCAGCGGAACGAGCTGCTCGACGACGTCGAGCCGGCGTTCGTCGGTGAGGTGCTTGAGCAGGTGGGCCCGGCGCAGGTCGTTCCGCTCGCCCTTGCGGACGCGCCCGGTGAGCAGGCCCTGGCCGAGCGGGCCCCAGATCAGCGTGCCCATGCCGAAGCGCTGGGCCAGCGGCAGCACTTCGCGTTCGACGCCGCGGTTGAGGAGGGAGTAGGCCGCCTGCTCGGTGCGGAACCGCGCCAGGCCGCGCCGTTCGGCGACCCACTGGGCCTCGACGAGGTCGGACGCGAGGCTCTGGGACGTGCCGATCGCGCGGACCTTGCCGGTGCGGAGCAGGTCGGTCAGCGCGGAAAGCGTTTCCTCGACGTCCGTCGCGGGATCGGTGCGGTGCAGCTGGTAGAGGTCGATGTGGTCGACCCCCAGGCGCCGCAACGAGTTCTCGACGGCGGTGACGATCCAGCGCCGGGACGCGCCTTGGTGGTGCGGGTCGTCGCCGACCTGGCGGCCGAACTTGGTCGCGAGCACGACGTCGTCGCGGCGGCCCCGCAACGCTTTGCCGACGACCTCTTCGGAGTCGCCGTAGGCGTCGGCGGTGTCGATGAAGTTGATGCCCGCGTCCAGTGCCTTGTGGATCATGCGGGCGGAGTCGTCCGGGTCGGGGTTGCCGAAGGACGTCGCGAACATCATCGCGCCGAGCGCGTACGGGCTGACCTTGATCCCGGTCCGGCCGAGGGTGCGGTAGTGCATGGGTTCTCTCCCGCCGAGGTGCCGGCCGGCGCCGATGGCGTACGCTGGCCGTAAGTGGAAAGCTATTCCGGAACTATACGGAAAAACTTTCCGGTTACGCAACCGAGAGGGGCGAAGTGACCCAGGAGACCCGGCGTCGGCGCGCCGACGCCCAGCGCAACGTCGACGCCCTCGTCGAGGCGGCGCGGACGGTCTTCGACACGTCCGGCGTCGACGCCCCGGCCAAGGAGATCACCGACCTCGCCGGCGTCGGCGTCGGCACGCTGTACCGCCACTTCCCCCAGCGCTCGGACCTGGTCAAAGCCGTGGTGCGGACCGGGATCGACGCCGTCGCCGACGCCGGCCCCGAGCTGAGCGCCGCCCACCCGCCGGAGCGGGCGCTTTCGCTCTGGATCGACCGGTTCGTCGAGCTCCTGGGGACCAAACGCGGGCTCGCCTCGGCCCTGCACTCGGGCGATCCGGCGTTCGAGGGGCTGCCCAGCTACTTCATGGAGCGGCTGGGTCCCACGCTCACGGCCCTGCTCGACGCGGCGGCGGCCGACGGCGCGATCCGCGGCGATCTCGGCGCCGAAGACCTCCTGTACGCGATCGCGTTGTTGTGCCAGCCCGTACCCGGCCGCGACCCCGGGCACGGCAAGCGCCTAGTCGCCGTCCTCGTCGACGGCCTCCGCTACGGCGCCCGCTGAAGGGTGGCGGCGAGACGGGCGACCGCCTGGTCGTCGTCGTGAGCCAGGTGCCGCAGAACGTCTTTCGTGAGCGTCGCCGGCAGCTCGGCGAGAGCCTGGGTCAGGCGGACGCGCACCGCGGAGTCCGCTGTCGGTGCGGCCAGTTCGCCGGCGAGCGCGCTCATGACCTGGTCCGCGCACCCGTGTCCGGTGGCCAGCACGCTCAGGACCTCGGCCGCCTCGACGTCGCTCGCTCCCTCGACCACCATGCCGACGAGGACCGGCACCGCCGCGCGCCCGCCGCGGCTGCCGACGGCCAGCGCGGCGGGCCGGCGGACAGCCGGGTCCGGGTCGCCGAGCGCGCCCACGAGCGCCGCGGCCGCCTCGTCGCCGGGCAGCTCGGCCATCGCCCGGACCGCGCGATGCCGGACGCCCGCGTCGGCCGAGCGCAGACCGGCGGCCACGGTCGCCACGCCGTCGCCGCCGGCCCGCGCGAGCGCCCACCGCAGCGCGCCGGCGACGTTCGGGTCGGACTCGGCGAGGACCGCCTTGGCCAGCACGTCGGCGGGCACCGGGCCGTCCTCGGCCGGGGCGAGGACGGCCTGCTGCCGGCGGGCGGCGTGGGGCGAGTCGAGCCCGTGCAGCAGTTCGACGACGCGCAGGACGTCCTGCCAGCCGCCGGGCGCCGACGCGTCGATCGCCCGCAGCCGGTCGAGCAGCTCCTGTTCCCGCTCGATCCGGTCCTCCGTCCGCCGGATGAGGTCACCGACCAGCACGGCCGGCGGGAAGTCCGCGTCCGCCAGGGCGGTGCCGATCTGCCGCAGCGACAACCCCAGCGACCGCAGGCCTTCCACGTGGAAGATCCGGCGGATGTCCTCTTCGGAGTATTCGCGGTAGCCGCCCACGGTGCGGCCGGTCGGCTGCACCAGCCCGAGGGAGTCGTAGTGCCGCAGCATCCGCGTGCTCACCCCGGACCGGCGGGCCACCTCACCGATCAGCACGCCGCTCCCCCGGCGCGCTCCGGGCCGAGCGCGACGACCCGCTTCGCCTCTTCGACGGCCAGGTCGAACCCGGCGTCCGGGTCGTGCAGCAGCCGCTGCGTGGCCCGGGCGTGCGCGCGCACGGCCGGGTCGGCGCCGGCCAGCGCCGTCCGCAGCGCCGGCTCGATCACGTCCCCGAGGGCGACGAGGGCCCGGCTGAGGCTCAGCCGGGTGTCCCGGTCGCCGCGGCCGAGCTGGGTGGCCAGCGTCGCGGCCAGCTCCGCGCGATCCTCGTGCGGCACGAGCACGACGGCGGCCCGCCACGCGCTGCGTTTGACGTCGTCGTCGGCGTCGCCGAGCAGCGACGGCGTGATCGCGGGCCACGCGGTCCGGTCGCCGATCTTCGACAGCGTGTGCAGCGCCTGGCTCCTGGCCTGGGCGTGCTCCGAGCGGAGCTCGGCCAGGAGCCGGGGGACGGTGACGTCGGCGGGCAGCCGCGTCAGGGCCCAGGTGAGCATGTCGCGCACGAAGAAGTCCGGCTCGACGGCGCACCGGCCGACGAGCGCGTCGACGAGCCCGGCGTCGGCGTCCGTGCCGGCGGCGAGCGCCGCTTCCAGGCGCGTGGACGAGGTCCCGGCCGCCAGCGCGGCGAGCAGGCGCGTGTGTTGTTCCCGGTTCATGGGGATCACCTCCTGCCGCCAGTGAAGACCTTGTCACAGTGTCAAGGTCAAGGGGCGGCAGGCGCCGGCGCTTTAGCCGACGCCGTTCAGGTGAATGTCCGTGAGGCCGGCGTGGACGAGCGTTGTCCGGCCGGCGGGGAAGGCGTATGCCGCCGCCTCGCCCCGGTACACCGCCACGAGCTCGCCGTCGCCGCGCCACCACGTGTCGGCCATGCCCGCGACCTCCCGAACCTCGGTGTACCCGGTGAGGTCGAACCCGGCCGCTGCGTCGCCCGTCAGGCGGGTCGTCCGCGTCGCGCTCGCCGCCGCGTGGCCGGCCAGGGCCAGCGACTCCACCCAGCCCTCGATGCTCGCGTGCAGCGGGGTCCAGTGGTCACCGTCCAACCCGAACTCGCCCGCCGGTCCGATGACGAACCCGTAGGGCACCGCCGAGCGGGCGGTTCCCGCGTCGAAGAGCCAGCCGGTTTCCTTTCGCCGGTAGGGGAAGTCGGCGCCGAACGACCGCGGACCGCCGTCGTAGCAGGGTGCCGGCGGGAGGGTGACACCGCCCCAGCGATCGTGGAACGCCGCCGCCCGGTCGATCTGCGCAGCGGGGATGCCCGCGCGCAGCCAGGATTCCCGCAGCGGCTCCAGCGAACCCGCGTCGAGCCGCACCCCGTGCATGGCCACGAAGCGCCGCGCGCGACTGCTCAGCTCGGCTCCGAGCAGGAATAAGTCCACGCACTCACGCTAGCGCGGTAACCGTCCACCCGGGAGCCGCGCGCTCCCGGGTGGACGGAGCTCTCACCCCACCTGCAGGTCTATGCAGCTGTAGAACGCGTTCGCCGTGTCCGCGATGTTCCACACCGCCAGCACCGTCTGGCGTCCCGTGTGGCCGCTCAGGTTCACCTGGTGCGACACCGTGGCCGGCGGCTGCTGGTTGTTGCCGCTGATGTCCGCGACCTTGGCGCCGCCGATCCAGTACTCGTAGTTCGACGTGCGGTGGCGGGCCGTGAAGGTCCACGTGAACGTCGCCGTCGTGCCCACCGGGGACGCGTGCCAGCCCTTGCCGTTGTCGTTCAGCTCGGCGAACTGGGCATTGCCGCCGTTGCAGGACTTCAGGCCCTTCGGGCCCTCGACGCTCTGGGGCTCGTACTTGATGTCGCCGCAGGACACCGTGCCCTGCGCGCACTGGGCCTGGCGGCTGGCCGGGGAATTCACGTAACCGTGCGCGCTGGCGATGCCGGCTGGGTTCACCACCACCAGGACCGGGGCCAGGAGGGCACCCGTCGCGGCCGCGACCAGTTTGCGGTTCATGGAAGCTCCTTCGGGGACAGGCTCGCTTCCCGGGTACGACGAAGCCGCGGCGGGAAGGCCCACCGCTTCCGGGAAGGGGTTCGAGCGAAGGAAAATTGTGGTCTAGACCATACGTCGAATCGGACATCAGGTCAACAGATGGCGAAGTCCTCGTTCATGTTGGTAAGGCGCCAACCGTCACCCGATGTTCCGGTCAGCGGGACTCGCCGGACCGACCAGGCCGCACCCCGCGCCGCGCCTGCCTCTAGGATTCCGCCGGTGACCACCTACGACGACACGTTCGAGCACCTCGACGCCGCGGCCCTGCCGGAGCGGCAGCAGAAGATCCTGGTCGTGATCCGCGACTGGGTGGTCCGCCACGGCTACTCCCCCAGCACCCGCGAGATCGGCGAGGCCGTCGGCCTGCAGTCGACGTCGTCGGTGTCGAAGCACCTGGCGAGCCTGGAGGACAAGGGTTTCCTGCGCCGCGGGGCCACGGTGTCGCGCCCGATGGACGTGCGCGCGTTCCTGCACGGCAGTGCGCCGAGCGAAGACTCCGACTCGGTGCCCGTGCCCGTCGTCGGCGACATCGCCGCCGGCACGCCGATCTCGGCCGTGGAGCACGTCGACGACGTCCTCAAGCTGCCGCGCGACCTCACCGGCCGCGGGAACGTCTTCGGCCTGCGCGTGCGCGGCGACTCGATGATCGACGCGGCCATCTGCGACGGCGACATCGTCGTGGTGAAGCAGCAGACCGAGGCCCACTCCGGCCAGATCGTCGCGGCGATGATCGACGAGGAGGCGACGGTCAAGGTGTACCGCCGCCGCGACGGCCACGTCTACCTCGAGCCCCGCAACCCGGCGTACGCCGTCATCGACGGCGACCGGGCGGCGATCCTGGGCGTGGTCGTTTCGGTGCTGCGGAGCGTCTGACCCGCTTCACCAGGTCACCGGCAGCTCGTAGACGCCGTACACCGACCCGTCGTGCTTGAACGGGATCCGCTCGACGTCCGTGGCCAGCGCCAGGGTCGGAATCCGCCGGTACAGCGTGCTGTAGACGACCTGCAGCTCGAGCCGGGCCAGCGGCTGCCCGAGGCACTGGTGCACGCCGAAGCCGAACGCCACGTGCCGGTGGGAGTCGCGGGTGACGTCGAGCCGGTCGCCGTCCGGGAAGACCGAGGGGTCGCGGTTGGCGACGTCGTTCGCCATGATCACGCCCTCGCCCGCGCGGATGGTCTCGCCCGCGACTTCGATGTCCTCCAGCGCGACGCGGCGGCGGCCGTTGTGCGTGATGTTCAAGTACCGCAACAGTTCCTCGACCGCCGACGCGACCAGCGCCGGGTCGTCGGACTCGCGCAGCAGCGCCAGCTGGTCCGGGTGCTCCAGCAGGGCCAGGGTGCCGAGCGCGATCATGTTCGCCGTCGTCTCGTGGCCGGCGATCAGCAGCAGCACGCCCATCTGCGCCGCCTCGGTCCGGGTCAGCTCCCCCGCGTGGACGCGGGCGGCGAGGCCGGACAGCAGGTCGTCGGCGGGCGCCGCCAGCTTCTCCCCCATCAGCCCGTCGAGGTAGCCGACGAGCGCCTGGTGCCCGGCCGCGCGTTCCTCGGGCTTCGCGTCCCGCCGGATGATGACCTTGCTGTTCTCCTGGAAGAAGTCGTGGTCGGCGTACGGGACGCCGAGCAGCTCGCAGATCACCAGCGACGGCACCGGCAGCGCGAACGCCTCGACGAGGTCCACCGGCTTCGGACCGGCCAGCAGCCGGTCGATCTGCTCGCCGACGATCTGCTGCACCGCCGGGCGCATCGCGGCCGTGCGCCGGATCGTGAACGGCGCGGTGACCATCTTCCGCAGCCGCGCGTGTTCCGGGTTGTCCATCAGGATGAAGCTGATCCCGGTGCCGCCCTTCGGCAGCGGCGCCGGGCTCGGGTAGCCGGGCCGGGTGATGTCGGCGCTGACGCGGGGATCGGCCAGCAGCGACCGCTGCTCGGCGTAGCGCGTCACCAGCCACGGCGTGCTGCCGTCCCACAGCCGGACGCGTGCGAGCGGTGCCTCCGCCTGCAGCGCGCGGGCCGCGGGCGGCGGGTCGAACGGGCAGCCGGCGGCGCGCGTCATCGGGAACTCGGGGATCTCGGCGGTGCTCGTCATCGTTCCTCCGCGGTGGCCGTCAGTTCGTGATCAGTCAACCGAAGACTGCTACGCTAAGTCAAGCGACTGATTTAATTCGGACATCCCCACGGAGGACCCCTCGTGCCCGACCCATCCACGCCCACCGGAGAGGCTTCGCCGCGCGCGAACCTCGTCGTTGGGGTCCTCGCTCTCGCGGGCATCACCGTCTCCTTGATGCAGACGCTGGTCATCCCGCTGATCCCCGCCCTGCCCGGGCTGTTGCACGCCTCCGCGGGCGACGCCACCTGGGCCATCACCGCCACCCTGCTCGCGGGCGCGGTCGCGACGCCGACGATGGGCCGGCTCGGCGACATGTACGGCAAGCGGCGGATGCTGCTCGTCAGCCTCGGCGCGCTCGTCGTGGGCTCGGCGATCGGCGGGCTCTCGGACACCCTCGTGCCGATGGTCGTGGGCCGGACGCTGCAGGGGCTCGCCGCCGGCGTCATCCCGCTCGGGATCAGCATCATGCGTGACGAGCTGCCCGCCGAACGGCTCGGCTCGGCGACGGCGCTGATGAGCGCGTCGCTCGGTGTCGGCGGCGCGCTGGGCCTGCCCGCGGCGGCGCTGCTGGCCGAAAACGCCGACTGGCACGTGCTCTTCTGGACCGCGGCGGGTCTCGGCGTGGTCGTCACGGCGCTGGTCGTCGCGCTCGTGCCGGAGTCGCCGGTGCGCACCGGCGGGCGGTTCGACGTCCTCGGCGCGGCCGGGCTGTCCGTCGCGCTGGTTTGCCTTCTGCTCGCCATCTCGAAGGGCGCGGACTGGGGCTGGGGCAGCGCAGCGACGCTCGGCCTGATCGCCGCGGCGGTCGTCGTCCTGCTGCTGTGGGGCCGGTGGGAACTGCGCAGGCCGCGGCCGCTGGTCGACCTGCGGACGAGCGCGCGGCGCCAGGTGCTGCTGACGAACATCGCGTCGGCGGTCTTCGGCTTCGCGATGTTCGCGATGTCGCTGGTGCTCCCGCAGCTGCTGCAGCTGCCGGCCGCCACCGGGTACGGCCTCGGGAAGTCGATGCTGGTGGTGGGCCTGGTGATGGCGCCGTCGGGGCTGGTCATGATGGCGCTGGCGCCGGTGTCCGCGCGCATCACGGCCACCCGCGGCCCGAAGACGACGCTGATGCTCGGCGCGGTGGTCGTCGCCGCCGGGTACGCGCTCGGCATCGTGCTGATGAGCGCGACCTGGCACCTGGTGCTGGTGTCGAGCGTCATCGGCGCCGGCATCGGGCTCGCCTACGGCGCGATGCCGTCGCTGGTGATGGGCGCCGTGCCGGTGTCGGAGACCGCGGCCGCGAACAGCCTGAACACGCTGATGCGCTCGATCGGGACGTCGGTGTCCAGCGCGACGGCCGGTTTGATCCTCGCGCGGCTGACCATCCGGTTCGGACCGGTGGAACTGCCGTCGCAGAACGGGTTCCGGCTCGTGCTGGGCATGGGATCGGCCGCCGCGCTCATCGCGCTGGGCGTCGCCGCCTTCCTGCCCCGGCGCTCTCCGGCGCCCGCGAGCCCGGAACCCGTCGCGGTGGGCCGCTGACCGTCGCCTGGAGGGGCGGTTCGCGCGCGGTGCGCGTCCGGTAAGCGCCGCGCGGAAACCTTCGGGTCAGCGCCGGGCCAGGACGGTCCGGCACCGACCCGGAGGAGCCGGAAATGACGAAGAACGCTTTGGTGACGGGGGCTTCGCGCGGGATCGGCCGCGCGATCGCGCTGCGGCTGGCGGCCGACGGCGCCGTGGTCGCCGTGCACCACGGCGGCAACGAGGTCGCGGCCAAGGAGACGGTCGCGCTGATCGAGGCCGCCGGCGGGCACGCCTTCCCCGTGTGCGCCCGGTTCGGCGAAGCCGGGGCCGTCGACCGGCTGGCGGACGCGGTGACCGAGGCGTTCGACGGGCTGGACGTCCTGGTCAACAACGCGGGCATCGGCTCGCACAGCCGGATCGGCCAGGTGACCGAGGAGGAGCTCGACCGGCTGCTGGCGATCAACGTGAAGACCCCGATGCTGCTGGTCCAGCGGCTGCTGCCGGTGTTGAACGACGGCGGCCGGGTGATCACCGTCGGTTCGATGGCTTCGCGGATCGCGGTGCAGAGCCAGATCGCTTACACGGTGAGCAAAGCCGCGGTCGAGGCGCTCGCGCCGACGCTGGCCAACGAGCTCGGCCACCGCGGCATCACGGTCAACACGGTCGCGCCCGGGCCGATCCGCACGGATTTGACAGAGCCGCTGCTGGCGATCCCGGAGGCGGCGGCCGGGCCTCACCGCGATGACGGCGCTGGGGCGGATCGGCGAGCCGGAGGATGTGGCCGGGGTGGTCGGGTTCCTGGCCGGGCCCGACGGGCGATGGATCACGGGCCGGACCCTTGACGTTTCGGGTGGGACGTATCTCGGGCCGATCGGGTGAGGCGGGGTGGCCGCCCGGGGTGGACCGGGCGGCCGGCCGGCGGCTTTGCGTTGGGCGGCAGCGAACCGCGCGATCGCACGACCGGGCCCGGCCGCGGGTCAGGGCCGGGCGGCCACGCTATCGGGGTGCCGGGATGGACCGCAGCCAGTCGCGTGACCGGATGCGCGGGCGCGGCCGCCCGGTCAGGATCGGGCGGCTACTCCGTCGAGGTGGAGTACGCCGTCCGTGTGGTGCTCCGCGACGAACTCCGGGCCCTTCGTCACCAGCCGCGCGATCGCCGTTGCGTGGCCGTGGCCGAGGGCGTGCTCGGTCTTCAGCCACGTGATGATCTCGGCGTGCTTGGTCAGCTTCTTCTCCGCGGCCAGTTCGAGGAACGCGCGCGGGGTGAGGCCGGTCTGCTGCTCCGCCTTGTCGAGGTAGGCCTGAAAAGACATCGGTAACTCCCCAGTTCGGACCGAAGGTTCATCGGCATCTCATGCTTGCCACCAAGATGTCACCGACAACTTTTCTTGTCAAGACCTGAGTGCAGCCACCGCCAAGGTCGTGTACTCGATGGTGAAGCCACCACCGAGCGCATCGATCGCGGCGCCGACGTCGGCGAGGACGTCCGCCAGCGCGTCGGGCTCGAGGCGCGTCAGGCCGCCGGTCGTCGGCAAGAGATCCAGCCATTCGTCGCGGGTGTACGTCCGCTCCCACGCGAACGACCACCGCTCGGGCGCGGCGAAGGCACCCGACTCCCGGATCCCGTCGGCGAACTTGGCGAACATGACGTCGTAGAGCTCGGCGGCCGTTCGCGACTCCCCCGCGAACGGCGAATCGGGCCGGACGCGCCGGATGCCCGCGGCGAGGGCGTCCGCCACCGCCGGCGGCGGCTGGAACACGTGCGCGAACAAGGCGAGCAGCCCGCCGGGACGCAAGAGGCCGGCCGCCTTGGCCGCACCGGCGACGGGGTCGACCCAGTGCCAGGACTGCCCGGCGACGATCGCGTCGAAGGTCCGTCCCGCGCTGTCCCAGTCCTCGAACTTCGCGACCTCGACCTCCACGCCGGAACTACGGGCGAAGCCGGCCATCCGCGGATCGGGATCGACCCCGAGCACCCGGCGGCCCGCGGCGCGGAACTGCCGCGCCGCGATCCCGGTGCCGCAGCCGACGTCGAGGAAGTCGGGACCGGGACTCGCGGCGACGACCCGGGCAACCAGTTCGGCGGGATACTCCGGACGGGCGCGGTCGTAGCGTTCGGCGTCGACCCCGAAGGATTCGGCGAAGGACCGGGCTTCATGAGGCTTAGTGGGCATGTGCCCACTCTAATGGGCACGCGCCCACTCGAACAACCGCCCGCGCGTTCGCCGGGGGCGTAACGGAGAATGGGGCCATGCCGACCGGTGTCCACTTGCGCGACGTCCGCAAGCAGCTGTTCGAGGCGGCGGAGCGAGTCTTGCTCCGCGACGGCCCGAACGCCCTGACGAGCCGCGCAGTGACAGCCGAGGCAGACGTGGCAAAGGGCGTGCTCCACCGCCACTTCACCGACTTCGACGCGTTCCTGGCGGAGCTGGTGCAGGACCGCATCGCCCGCCTGACGGACCAGTCGGCAATCCTGGAGGCCTCAGCAGGAACCCGCACAGTCCCATCGAACCTGGTAGACGCCCTGACAGAGCTGTTCGACCCGGTATCGATAGCCCTGACAAGCTTGGTCTTCTTCCGCGACGAGCTCAGGGAGCGCCTACGCCGCCCGGGCGACGGCCTGCCGTTCCTGGCAGAGGCAAAGGAGATGCTGTCGACCTACCTGACAGCAGAGCGAGCACAGGGCCGCATAGCGGCGGACGCGAACGTGGACTCCCTGGCCCTGTCGCTGATCGGAGCAAGCCACCTGCTCTTCGCAGGCCGCCAGAGGCACACCCTCCCCGACCCGACAGAGCTGGAAAAGCTGGTGAACACAGTGACAGCCGACGTAGTACAGCGCCGCCTGCTGTAGAAGTCCACTAAGGACAAAACCGCCAGCCGAAGAGAAAACCCAGCCACACGCGGGGGTCCGGGGGCTTGCCCCCGGCGGGGGCGTGGGGGCTCGGCCCCCACAAGACACAAAGAGAGGGTCATGTTCGCGCTTTCCGCGAACATGACCCTCTCAACCATCTCGTGGGCGATACTGGGATCGAACCAGTGACCTCTTCGGTGTGAACGAAGCGCTCTCCCCCTGAGCTAATCGCCCGCGGTACGGACTTCCACGAGTTCCCGGGGGTGGGCTCGTGGTGCGCGATACTGGGATTGAACCAGTGACCTCTTCCGTGTCAGGGAAGCGCTCTCCCGCTGAGCTAATCGCGCGCTGCGGAACTCCGTACTCGCTGAAGCATATCGGACGGTTTCGGAGCGTCAGCGGGGGGTCCCCTGTGACCGCGGGCACGGCGGAAACCGCCGTGACACGAAGGCGACGGAACGGGCAGACTGCAAGGAGACCGCCTGCTGTCGCCGGCGGCCGCGCCCGATCAGGAGAGCTCTCGCCCCGATGACCGACACCGTGTCCACCCCGCCCGCCGACCTGGATCGCGCTCCGGTGCGCCCGGGGCTCCTCATCGGGGTCTTGGTGCTGTCCGCGTTCGTGATGATCCTCAACGAGACGATCCTGAGTGTCGCGCTGCGTGACCTGACCGTCGACCTGGGGGTGCCGACGACGACCGTGCAGTGGCTGACCAGCGGGTTCCTGCTGACGATGGCGGTGGTCATCCCGACGACGGGGTTCCTGCTGGAGCGGTTCTCGCCGCGGCAGGTGTTCTTGTTCTCGCTGTCGGCGTTCAGCTTGGGGACGTTGCTGTGCGCGCTCGCGCCGGGGTTCGGGATGTTGATGGCGGGGCGGGTGGTGCAGGCGTGCGGGACGGCGGTGATGCTGCCGTTGCTGATGACGACCGTGATGCGGCTGGTGCCGCCGGAGCGGCGGGGCGCGACGATGGGGACGATCACGATCGTCATCGCGGTGGCACCGGCGATCGGGCCGACGATCGGTGGCGCGGTGCTGTCGTCGCTGGGCTGGCGGTGGATGTTCTGGATCGTGCTGCCGCTGGCGGTGGCGGCGCTGGTGACCGGGGCGCTGCAGCTGCGGCTGGAGAGCGAGACGCGGCGGGTGCCGCTGGACGTGCCGTCGGTGCTGCTGTCGGCGATCGGGTTCGGCGGGGTGCTGTACGGGCTGTCGTCGACCGGCGAGCAGGCCGGGGCGGCACCACTGGTGCCGGCGTGGGTGCCGATCGTCGTGGGTGTGGTCGCGCTGGCGGTGTTCACGTGGCGGCAGCTGCGGCTGCAGCGGCGTGACCGGGCGTTGCTGGACCTGCGGCCGTTCACGCACCGGAGTTTCGTGGTGGCGCTGGTGCTGACGGCGTTGCTGTTCGTGTGCCTGATCGGCGCGGCGGCGATCCTGCTGCCGCTGTACCTGCAGACGGTGCTGCACACGAGCACGTTCGTGAGCGGGCTGGCGGTGCTGCCGGGCGGGCTGGTGCTGGGGCTGCTGGGCCGTCCGGTGGGGGCGCTGTTCGACAAGGTCGGCGCGCGCCCGCTGGTGATCCCGGGCGCGGCGGCGATGGCGGTGTCGTTGTGGCTGTTCACGACGCTGGGGGCGGGGTCGCCGCTGATCGCGGTGATCGGGATCCACGTGCTGCTGATGGCCGGGCTGGGGCTGATGATGACGCCGCTGTTCACGGAGTCGCTGGGCGTGCTGCCGGACCACCTGTACTCGCACGGGAGCGCGATCCTCTCGACGCTGCAGCAGGTGGCGGGCGCGCTGGGGACGGCGGTGTTCGTGAGCGTGGCGACGCTGTGGAGCGCGGACGGGGCGGCCGCGGGGCCGGACGCTTCGGGCCTCCGGGCGGCGTTCGTGGTGGCCGGGGTGATCGGGTTGCTGGCCTTCGCGGGGACTTGGTTCATCCGGAAGTCGACTCCGGGGGCGGCGGCCGCACCGAAGCACTGACGGTCGTGAGCGAGAAACAGTGTTAGAACACTGTTTCTCACTCACGACCCACCGCGGCAGACCGCAGCCCCGCAGCCCCGCAGCGTCCACTGAGGACGAAAAAGTCCCGCTTCCGCTCGGCGAAGGCTGGGGGGAACCTGCGAGCGGAAACGGGAGTTCGAGGCCGGTACGGGGGTCGCCTCGCGGCGAGTGGCGCTACACGGCTCCAGCCGGACTGGCACTCCGTGAAGGCATTGGGTGAGGCCCGGGGACTCCTCCGTACCGACACCCCTTACAACGCCCTGGCCGCGCAGGTGTTCCCGACGTGACCGGGCTCATGCCAGCATCCGTCCCAGCAGGACGCCCAGCCGGGTGCGGTCCGCCGTTCCCAGCCCCGACGTCAGCGGGGCCATCGCCCGCCCCGCCTCCGCCGTCAGTTCACGAGCCAGCGCGACGCCGGCCGGGGTCAGGCTGACGCGCACCGAACGCCCGTCGTCGCGGCTGGCCTCCCGGAGAACCAGACCCCGGCGGACCGCCCGGTCGATCAGGCCGCTCACCGACGACCGGTCCAGCCCCAGGTGCGTCGCCAGCTCCGCCATCTTCGGCGTGCGGTCGCGCAGGATGCCCAGGACCCGCAGCTGCGTCAGGGAAAGCTCGTGCGCCGCCGCGACCTCGCTCAGCCGCGCCATCACCGCGAAGGACACCTGGGCGAGGTTGTCCAGCACCTCGTCGGGTTCGGTCATGCCGCCGAGACTACCTTGAACTAGTTGGTAATGCCATCTAAAGTAGTGGGCATTCCCAACTAACAGGAGCAGTCATGCGCGCAGCCGTCGTCACCGAGTTCGGTACTCCGCCCGTCTGCCGGGACTTCGCCGATCCCCGGCCACGCACCGAAGACGAGATTGTCGTCGACGTCGTCGCCGCCGGGCTGCACCCCCGGGTCCGCTCCCAGGCCAAGGGCGAGCACTACACCGGAAGGGGTGAACTTCCGCTCGTCCCCGGCATCGACGGCGTCGGAAGGGGCCCCGACGGCACGCTCCGGTACTTCGTCCTGCCCGACACGTCGCTGGGCTCGATGGCCGAACGGACCGTCGTCGACACCGGACGCAGCGTCATGCTGCCCGCGGACGCCGACCCCATCGCCGTGGCCGCGGGCATGAACCCCGCGATGTCCGCGTGGATCGCCCTGCGCCGGCGGATCGAGTTCACCGCCGGGCGGGACGTCCTGGTTCTCGGCGCCACCGGGAACGCGGGACGGCTCGCCGTCCAGGTCGCGAAGCACCTCGGTGCGGGCCGGGTGATCGCCGCCGGCCGCGACCCGGAAAAACTCGCCGACGTGCACGCCGACGACACCCTCACCTTCGACGAACTCGGCAAGGCCGCCGACGTCGACGTCGTCCTCGACTACGTCTGGGGACCGCCGACCACCGACGCCCTGCGCACGATCGTCACCGAACGCGCGGACCGGGGCCGGCCGCTGACGTGGGTCGAGATCGGCTCGGTGGCGGGACCGGCGATCGAGCTCCCCTCGGCCGCGCTCCGGGCCGCGCGCCTGCAGCTCGTCGGCAGCGGGCAGGGCTCGGTGCCCACCCGGGACATCGTCGCCGAGCTGCAAACCCTCGTCACCGAGATCGGGCGCTTCCGGATCGACGCGCGCCCGGTGCCCCTCCAGGACGTCGAAACGGCCTGGCGGGACACCGGGACGGCTCAGCGCGTCGTCGTCACTCCTTGACCTTCGGCGTCGCCCGCACGCCGGAGTGCAGGTACCGCTCCCCCGTCGGCAGCTCGTAGAACGTCACCGACACCCAGCCGCGCATGCCCGCCGGGCTGTAGGCGAAGTGCGCCGGGCCGACCGGCACCAGCTCGTCCTCGGTCGTCGGCTCCGGCACCAGCTCGGCGAGCGGGCCGGTGACCGTCTGGCGGATCCACAGCTTCCCGTCCCGGTCGAGGACCTCGGTGCGGACCGACTCCCGCTCGTAGACGCCGAGGAACTCCGAGGCGTCGACCTCGGGAGCCGGCACGGGCGGTTCGAGCGGCTGCGGCATCGCGACCCCGGCCAGCTCGGCGAAGATCTCGCGGTAGAGCTCTTCGTAGAGGTCGTGGGTGCTGCCGCCGTTGGTGAGCAGCGTGACCGCCAGCCCGTGCGACGGCAGGATCCGCAGGAACGCCGCCTGCCCGATCGTGTTGCCGTCGTGGCCGTAGACGCGCCGGCCGTCCCAGCCGAAGCGGATCCAGCCGAGGCCCCACGAGTCGCCGAGGGTGTCCTTGTCCGGCATCTCGAACTGCTCTTCGGTCATCGCCTGGGCGGACTCCGCCGAGAGCACGCGCGAGCCGTCCGGGCCGAGGCCGCCGGTCAGGTGCAGGCGGGCGAACGCCAGCACGTCGTCGGTCGACGCCGTGATGAGCCCGGCCGGGCCCGCCGAACGCTGCAGGCCCCACACCGGCGCCGGTTCCGGCTCGGCGTCGCCCGCCGCGACGTGCCCCATCGCCGCGCGCTGCAGGAGGGCCTCCTCCGGCAGGGTGCTCGTCCGCTTGAGGCCGAGCGGGGTGAACAGCCGCTCGCGCAGGGCCGCGTCCCAGGTCTTGCCGGTCAGCTTCTCGATCACCCGGCCGATCAGGACGAACCCCGAGTTGCAGTAGGACAGCGTCGCGCCGAGGGGGTGGGTCTGCGCGGCCTGGTCGAGGATCGCGACGTACTTCTCGAGGCAGTCGTCGCCGCGGCCGGTGTCGGTGAAGACGTCGCCGTCGATGCCGCTGGTGTGGGTCAGCAGGTGCCGCAGCGTCACCTTCTTCGTGACGTCGGGGTCGGCGAGCCGCAGCTCGGGCAGGACGTCGACGATCGGCGCGTCGAGCTTCAGCAGCCCTTCGTCGACCAGCTGCATCGCGACGGTCGCCGTCCACACCTTGGTGATCGAGCCGATCTGGAACACCGAGTCGTCGGTGACCTCGACGCCGGTCGCCTTGTTCAGCACGCCGTGGCTCACCTGGACGACCTCGTCGCCGTCGAGGCGCAGGATGCCGAGCGCCGCCCCGGGGACGCGGTGCTTGCGCGCGAGCTCGGCCAAGCGCCGGCGCCAGTGCGCGGCGTCGAGCGGCACCCGCGCCGGCTTGCCCGGCTCCCCCGCGTACTGCTCGACCCAGTCGACGACGCGGCGGTTGAAGTCCACGCGGTGCGACGGCCGGCCCTCCAGGATGAAGAGGTGCGACGCGCCCGGGTAGAGCACCAGCCGGCTGGGCACGCCCTGCTCGCGCAGCGCGGTGAACCACTGCTCGGCCTGTCCCACCGGGCACCGGTCGTCGTCGGCGCCGTGCACCACCAGCGTCGGCGTGCGCACCTTTTCCACCTGCGCCAGCGGGGAAAGCGCCGCGTAGTGCGCGCGGTTCTCCGACGGGACGGCGCCGAGCTCGGCGACCCCGAGGTAGTGCCCGCTGTCGGACGTGCCCGCCATGCTCACCGGGTCGCTGACCACCCCGCCCGCGATCGCGGCGGCGAACCGGTCGTCGCGGCTGGTGAGGTAGCAGGTCATGAAGCCGCCGTAGCTGTAGCCGGTCACCGCGAGCCGCCGCGGGTCCGCGACCCCTTCGGCGACGAGGTCGTCCAGGGGCTCGAGGAAGTCCTTGGCGTCGGCCACGCCCCAGGCACCGACCGCGGCGGTCAGGAACGCTTCGCCGTAGCCGTCGCTGCCGCGCGGGTTGAGCAGCAGCACCGCCCAGCCGCGGGCGGCGAGCTCCTGGTGGTGGACGTGCACGGCGTCGGCCGTGCCGTTCCACGCGTTGTGCGGGCCGCCGTGGATGTCGAGCAGCAGCGGGAGCGGGCCGGTGCGGGCGGGGTCGCGCAGCAGCCAGCCGTGCACGACCGTGCCGTCGGAGACGGTGAACTCCCGCTCCTCGCGGGTGAACAGCTCGATTTCGTCCGGGCCGTGCGCGGTGTGCACCCGCGCTTCTCCGCCGGTGACGTCGACCGTCGCGACCTCGCCGAACGACGTCCGCGTGGTCAGCACGACCGCCGCGGTGGTCCCGGCGACGCTCAGCCCGTCGACGGCGGTGCCGGCCTCGCCGAGGACGCGCCGCGGCTCCCCTCCGGTGACGTCGACGGCGTACAGGTGCGTGCAGCCGCGGTCCCGGACGCAGAACAGGACCGTCGAGCCGTCGCCGGCGAGCCGCGGGACCGCGCCGGGGTAGCCCGGGCCGCCCGGCATGACGTTGCGGTCGAGCGGCGCGGCGAGGTCGACGGTCTCGCCGCCGTCCAGCGGCACGCGCAGCAGCCCGGCGTGGCCCGGCGCGGTGTCGAGGCGGCCGATGACGAGCAGGGCTTCGCCGTCCGCGGTCCAGGTGACCGTCCCGGCCATGCCCTCGGCCGAGCCCGCCGGTCGCGGTTCGGCGGTGCGGTCGCCGGGGTCGAGAACGTAGACGCCGGACCGGAAAGTGAGGTCGGAGTCGGCGTCGCGCGCCGCGGGGAAGGCCAGCCGGCCGCCGTCGGGCGACCAGGCCGGGTCGCCGGCGTGCCAGTCCCCCGTCGTGACCCGCCGGACCTCGCCGGAAGCGACGTCGAGGACGTGGACGTGCTGGCGCAGCGTGCGCAGCAGGCCGGCGCCGTCGGCCTTGAAGTCGAGCCGGTCGGCGACCACCGGGGCGCTCCCGCGGCGGCCCTGCGCGCCGTCGTCTTCGCCTTCCTCGGCCGCGAGGTCGATCGGGGCGCTGAAGGCGATCTCGGCGCCGTCGGGCCGCCATACCGGGGTGCCCGCGCCGAGCGGCAGGGTGGTGACCTGCTCGGGCTCGCCGCCGTCGGCGGGCAGCAGCCACAGCTGCGCCGGGCCGTCCTGGGCGCGCAGGAACGCGATCCGCGTGCCGTCCGGCGACCACACCGGGGCGCCGTCGGCCCGGCCGCGGGTCAGCCGGCGGGCCTCGCCGCCGCCGGTGGCGACCTGCCAGAGCGAGCGGGTGTCGGTGTCCTTTTCGCGGTCCGCGGTGCGCACCGCGTAGACGATCCGGGTGCCGTCGGGCGAGATCGCCGGCTGTTCGGGGAACTCCAGGGCGTACAGGTCGTCGGTGCCCAGACGTCGGGTCATGCGGGATCTCCTTGTGGGAAACGGTTTCACGCGGCGAAGTGGCAGGCCGCGCGGTGCGGCCGGTGGGCGGCGTCGTCGGCCGGGTCGGCTTGGGTGCAGAGCGTGCGGTCGGTGTGCACGAGCGGGCCGATCGGGCAGCGCGGGTGGTAGCGGCAGCCGGCCGGCGGGTGGTGCGGGTCGGCGGGTTCGGTGTCGGCGAGCGGGTCGTCGGTGTCGGCGAGCAGGCTGCGGTGCGCGGACGGCGCGGAAGCCAGCAGATCCCGCGTGTACGGGTGCTGAGGGTCGGTGAGCACCTGCTCGGCCGGCCCGGCCTCGACGATCCGGCCGAGGTACATCACGGCGACGAGGTCGCTGACGTACCGCACCACGGCGAGGTTGTGCGAGATGAACAGCATCGACAGCGCCAGCCGCCGTTGGACGTCGCGGACCAGGTTGAGCACCGCGCCCTGCACCGAGACGTCGAGCGCCGAGGTGATCTCGTCGGCGATCAGCACCTTCGGCTGCCCGGCCAGCGCCCGGGCGAGCGCGACGCGCTGGCGTTGCCCGCCCGAGAGCTGCCCGGGCCGCATCGCGGCGCGTTCCGGGTCGAGCTGGACGAGCTCGAGCAGCCGGGCCACCTCGGCACGGCGGGCCGCCCGGGCCGTGCCGCGGGGCATGGCCTCGGTGATCGACTCGCCGATCGCCATCCGCGGGTCCAGCGACGAGTACGGGTCCTGGAACACCATCTGCACCCCGCGGCGCCGGGGCAGCCGGCGCACGTCCACGCCGTCGAGCAGCACCCGGCCGGCGTGCACCGGCGCCAGCCCGACCGCGGCCCTGGCGAGCGTCGACTTGCCCGAGCCGGACTCGCCGACCAGGCCGACGACCTGTCCGGAAGGGACGGTCAGGCTGACGCCGTCGACGGCGGTCAGCCGGCCGTAGCGGACGCTCACGGCGTCGAACTCCAGCGCGCTCATGCCGCTCCCTCCTCGTGCGACTGTCCGGAAAGGACACTCACCTGCGGGTGCCAGCAGGCGACCCGGTGACCTTCCGCGGTCGGGGCCAGTACCGGGTCCTCGGTCCGGCACTCCTCCGACGCCAGCGGGCAGCGGGCGGCGAACGCGCAGCCGCCGGGCACCTGGTCCGGCTCCGGCGGGCGGCCGGGGATCACGGCCAGGGGCTCGTCGCGGTCGGTGTCGAGGTCCACCGTCGTGGCCAGCAGCGCCCGCGTGTACGGGTGCTGGGCCGGGCTCCCGGTCGGCAGGTCCTCCACCACGCGCCCGGCGTACATCACCAGCATCCGTTCGCACGTCTGGGAAACGACGGCGATGTCGTGGCTGATGAGCATGATCGCCGCGCCTTCCGCTTCGCGCGTGCGGGCGAGCAGGCGCAGGACCTGCCGCTGCACGGTGACGTCGAGCGCGGTCGTCGGCTCGTCGGCGATGACGAGCTTCGGCTGTCCCATCAGGCCCATGCCGATCATCGCCCGCTGCCGCATGCCGCCGGAGAACTCGTGCGGGTACTGCCGGGCCCGCCGGGCCGCGGCCGGGACGCGCACCGCGGCCAGCCGGTCGACCGCGCGGGCGAACGCCGCACGCCGGGACAGGCCGTGGTGCTGTTCGGACACCTCGGCGAGCTGCCGCCCGACCCGGCGGGCCGGGTTGAACGACGTCATCGGGTCCTGGAAGACCATCGCCAGCGACGTGCCGAGCTCCCGGTCCGGCGCCTTGTCCACGGGCTTGCCGTCGAACTCCAGCCGGTCCGCGGTGACCACGCCGGGCGCTTCGATCAGCCGCGACACCGCCAGCGCGGTCAGGCTCTTGCCGGAGCCCGATTCGCCGACGACGCCGATCGCCTCGCCGCGACGGACGCTGAAGCTCACCCCGCGCACCGGCACGGTCCACCCGGCCGGGCCCGGGAACGCGACCCGGAGGTTTTCGACGACCAGCACCGCGTCGGCGGCGGGGTCGGCCCCGACGGTGTCCCCCGACGCGGCCGGCAGCGGTCCCGCGGCGCGCCGCGAGGCGCGGGTGCGGACGCCGACCACCGCGGCCACCGTCTCCCCGACCAGGTTGAACGCCAGCCCGGCGAGCACCACCGCCGCGGCGGGCGCGAGCGCGGCCACCGGGCTGACGTAGATGCCGTCCAGGCCTTCGCGCAGCAGCCGGCCCCAGTCGTAGTCCGGGGCCTGCACGCCGATCCCGAGGAACGACAGCCCCGCGAACGCGAGCAGCGACGAGCCGGCCCCGATCGTCGCGTTGACGACGAGGGGCTCCCCGATGTTGGGCAGCACGTGCCGGGCCAGCAGCCGGATCCGGCCGACACCGGCGATCCGGGCCGCGGCGATGTAGTCGCGCCCGCTCACCGACGCCGACAGCGTCTGCACGAGCCGGGCGAACCCCGGCGCCATCGCGAACGCGATCGCCAGCACCGCGCCCTGCGTGCCGACGCCGAAGATCACCGCGAAGAACAGCGCCAGCAGCAGCCCGGGGAACGCGACCGCGATGTCGACGGCCGCGACGAGCAGCCGGCCGGCCCACCGCGGCAGCACCGACGGCAGCGTCCCGAGCAGGACTCCGACCCCGACGCCGATCGCGGTCGCCAGGAGGGCGAGCCCGATCGAGAGCCGGGTCGCGACCAGGGTGCGGAAGAACAGGTCGCGGCCGAGGGAGTCGGTGCCGAACCAGTGCGCACCCGACGGGCCCTGGCCGATCGCGTCGGTGTCGATGGCCCCGGCGGCGTCGCCCCACACCAGCGGGGCGACCACCGCCAGCAGGACCACCACGGCCAGCAGCACGGCCGAGCACGCGCCCACCGGGGTGCGCACGGCGGCCGTCCACGCCGATCCACGTCGTCGCGCCATCTCAGGCCTCCCGAATCGCCGAGCGGGGGTCGAGCAACCCGAGCACGACGTCGACCAGCAGGTTGACCAGCAGCACGCCGACGCCGTAGACGAGCACGATCCCCTGCACCAGCGGGTAGTCCTTCGTCACGATCGACTGCACGATCGTCGAGCCGAGGCCGGGCCAGGCGAACACGTTCTCCACCAGGACCGTGCCCGCCACCATCGCGGTCAGCATCAGGCCGCCCAGGGTGAGCGTCGCGGTCAGCGCGTTCGGCAGCGCGTGCCGGATGTAGACCAGCCGCGCGGGCAGCCGCTTCGCCCGCGCGGTGCGGACGAAGTCGGCGCCCAGCACGGAAAGCAGCTCGACGCGGATGATCCGGGCCAGCACCGCCGCCGGCCCGATCGCCAGCGCCGCCACGGGCAGGACGTACGAGGTCGCGTCGTCGGTGCCCGCCACCGGGAACCAGCCGAGGCCGACGGCGAGCAGCGCGACCAGCCCGACCCCGATCAGGAACTCGGGGACGGCGGCGATGAACACGCTCACCGACGTGAAGCCCAGCTCCGCGCCCCGGCGGCGGCCGCCGCGGGTGAGCACCGCGAAGCCGACGCCGGCCGGGACCGCGACGACGACCACGACCGCGAAGGCCAGCACGGCCAGCTGCAACGTCGAAGGCAGCCGGTCGCCGATCACCTGCGCCACCGGCTGCCCGCTCGCCATCGACGTCCCGAAGTCGCCGGTGAGCAGGCCGCGCACGTAGTGCCCGTACTGCACCCAAAGCGGGTCGTCCAGGCCGAGCTCGGCCCGCTTCGCCGCCACCAGCGCGGCGGGAGCGGTCATCCCGAGCGACGCGCGCACCGGGTCGCCCGGAACCAGGTGGATCATCAGGAACGCCGCGGTGAGCAGCGCCCACAGCGAGACGGCGAACCGGGCCAGCCGCCGCGCGGCGAACGCCGGCCACGGGTTGCCCCGCAGGCCGGCGGGCGCCGCCGCCGTGGTCATTTCGCGTACATCCGGATCGAGGCCGGCGTCAGGCTGCCCTGGCTGAGGGCGAACTTCGCGCCGCTGGCGTAGGTCGGCACGACGGAGTCGAAGTACGGCACCGCGTCCACCCGCTTGATCAGCGCGGTCTCCGCCGTGTTCCAGTCCGCGCAGCTGGCGTCGCCGGGCTTCGCCGCCGCCTGCTGAGCAGCCTGGTCGTACCCGGGGTTGGCGACGTGGGCGAAGTTCGTCCCGTCGGGCGCGGCCGGGCCGGACACGAACGGCACCAGCTGGCTCGGCAGCGAGAACCCGACCGGGGCGAGGGAGACCTCCCACTCGCCGGTGCCGAACAGGACCTGGCTGAGGCCGGGGCTGTCGACGGCCTTGAGCGCCACGTCGGCGCCGAGCGACTTCCACTGCTGCTGGACCAGCTCCGCGGTCGGCGCCATCGTCGGGCCGAGCTGGGTGCCGTAGAGGACGGTGAGCGAAAGCTTCTTGCCGTTCTTGGCGCGCACGCCGTCCGCGCCCTTCGTCCAGCCCGCGGCGTCCAAAGCGGACGCCGCCGCGGCCGGGTCGTGGGCCGGCAGGTTCCCGGTGACGGTGTCGCCCGGGCACACCTCCGGCTCGTTCGTGATCATGCCCTTCGACGGCTTGCCCGCGCCGCTGGTCAGCACCTTGCCGAGCTGGGGCAGGTCGAGGGCCTGGGTGAGCGCGCGGCGGACGGCTTCGTCCTGCCCCGGCCGCCCGGCCACCTCGTTGTAGAACACCTCGCCCATCGGGGCCGTGAAGTCGGCGTGGAAGAGCTTGCGCGCCTCCAGCCGCTGCCGGTCCGGCCCGTTGATCTGCGCCGCGTTCAGCTCGCCGGACAGCAGCAGGTTGGTGGCGGTCGTCGTGTTCGGGATGACCCGGACGACGACCTTGTCCGGCAGGCCCGGTTCGGCCTTCCAGTCGCCGGGCCCCCACGTGTAGTCCTTGCGGCGGGTGAACGTGTAGTGGTCGTTGGGCACGGCCTCGCTGACGGTGAACATCCCGGTGCCGGCCTCGCCCTTGGCGAGCAGCTTCCGGTCGGCGAGCCCCTTGGCGCAGGCGATCGGCACGCCGCCGACGTTGCGGGCGAGGAACGCGTCCGGCTTCCCGCTGGTGACGCTGATCGTGCCGGCCGCGTCCGCGGTCGCCTTGGTGCCCGGCGCGATGTACAGCCCGGCGATGGGCGACTTGTTCGCCGGGTCGCCGATGAAGTTGATGTTGGCCGCGACGTCGGCGGCGGTCAGCGGGGTGCCGTCCGCGCAGGTGAGGCCTTGGCGCAGCGTGAAGGACGCCGTCGTGGTCGACGCCTCCCACTTCGCGGCCAGCCCGGCGATCGGCTTGCCGCTGTCGTCGAGGTTCAGCAGCGTGTCGTAGAGGAACCGGTCGACCTGGATGGCCACCGACAGCACGGTCATGTGCGGGTCGAGGCTGCCGGGGTCGGAGCCGACGCCGAGGCTGAAGGTCTTGCCGTCGACCGGCGTGCCGTCCCCGCTGCCGGCACTGCCCGATCCCCCGCAGGCGGTCGCGGTGAGGGCGAGCACCCCGAGCACGACCCCCGCCGTCCGAGTCCTGGTCATGGCGTTTCCTTCCGGAGGTGGTCCACGGCGAGGCGGGCGGCCTTGCCGATCGCGGCGTCGACGGCGGGTTGCCGCTCGGCCAGGGAGTCCGCGCGGGTGAAGACGGCGACGGCGAACCGGCGGCCGTCCGGGTAGGACACGACGCCGGCTTCGTTGCGGACGGCCGGGAGCGTCCCGGTCTTGGCCGCGACGGCGACGTCGGAGCCGAAGCCGGAGGAGATCCGGTGCGGCCAGATCTGCTGCGCCATGATCGTGCGGACCCGCTCGCACGCGGCGGGCTCGCCGGCGCGGTCGGTCCAGATCGCTTCGAGCAGGGTGGTGACTTCCCGGGGCGTGGACGACGTCGTCCGCTCCGGGTCGAGCACCGCGAGCTTCCACGTCCGTTCGGGCGTCGCCCCGGCGAACACGGCCTCGAGGTCGGCGTCCTCGGTCGCGCCGAGGTCCGCCAAGACGGAGGCGAAGAGGTCTTCGCAGCAGCCGATCAGCCGGGTGCGGTGCAGGCCCAGATCGGTGAGGACGCGGTCGACGGCGGCCTGGCCCACGCGGTGGTAGATGACGTCGGTGGCCGCGTTGTCGCTCATGGTCAGCATGAACAGCGCGAGGTCGCGCCAGGTCATTTCGACGTCGTCAGCGCAGCCCGCGGTGCCGATCCCGCCGATGCGGTAGCGCTGGCTGACACGGGTGCGCTCGGTTTCGTCCAGCCGGCCGGCGACGACCTCGCGGGCGTAGGCGACGGCGACCGGGATCTTGAACACCGACGCGAGCACCACCGGGTCGTCCGCGCCGACGGCCACCTCCCCCTCGCCGCCGATCTCCCGCGCGTGCAGGAAACCCCGCGCGCCGGCCGCCAGGAAGGCGTCCGCGATCCGTTGTTCGACCTTGCTCACGCGCTCACCCGCCGGTCGGCGCGGCCGGTGTGCAGGTACAGCGCGCGGCCGGTGCCGTCGTCGCCGACGAAGGCGTGCGGCAGGTACATCCCCTGCATCGGCTCGCGCAGGATGAGCGTGTCGCCGTTCATCGCGACCAGCTCGGTCTTCTCCGGCTTGGCCAGCTCGGCGAAGATCCCCTTGGGGACGCGCTCGACCCAGACGCGGCCGTCGTCGTCCTGGCTGACCGTGATGTCCGCGACCGACGACGAGTACTCGCCGACGTACCGGGTGGCGTCGATCCGCGGCGCGGCCGGGTCGGGCACCGGCGGCGCCTTGAGCTCGATGCCGGTCAGCTCCTTCAGGAGGTGGCCGACGACTTCGTGGTAGACGGCGATCGGGTTGCCGCCGTTGGTCAGCAGCGCGACGGCGACGCCGTGCTCCGGCGCGAGGCGCAGGAAGGCCGACTGGCCGATCGTGCCGCCGTCGTGACCGACGACCGCGCCGCCCTCCGACAGCGACCAGCCGAGGCCCCACGCGTCGCCCATCATGCCGAGGTCGGGCAGCTCCACCACGCGTTCCCGCATGGCGCGGGCGCTTTCCGCGCCGAGCACGCGGGTGCCGTCCGGGCCTTCGCCGTCACGCAGGTGCATGCCGGCGAACGTCACGAGGTCGCGCGGGCGCATGGCGAGCATCGAGCCGGCCGGGGCGTTGGACGCCGCCAGCGCCCAGACGCCCGCGGGCTGCGGGTCGGCACCGGGCTCGGGCGTGAGGTGGCCGAGCGCGGCCCGGAAGCGGATCGCCTCGTACGGGCTGGCCGCGGCGTGCGTCAGTCCCAAGGGGACGAACAGGTGGTCGGCCAGGCAGTCGTTGTAGGACTTGCCGCGCAGCACTTCCACGACCCGGCCGAGCACGCAGAAGGCGGCGTTGTTGTAGGAGAACATCTCGCCGGGCGGGAACAGCTGCGGGACGTCGCCGAGGGTGGCGACGTACTTCTCGACGCAGTCGGCGCCGCGGCCGGTGTCGGTGAAGATGTCGCCTTCGAAGCCGGAGGTGTGGCACATCAGCTGCCGGACCGTGATCCGCGCGGCCGCCTCCTCGTCGGCGATCGTGAACTCCGGCAGGTACTTCCGCACCGGCTGGTCGAGGTCGAGCAGGCCCTCGTCGGCGAGCTGCAGGGCCAGCGTGGTCGTCCAGATCTTGGTGATCGACCCGATCTGGAACAGCGAGTCGGCGTCGGCCTCGACGCCGGTGCCCTTGTTGAGCACCCCGGCCGCGTGGTCGACGATCTCGCCGCCGGCGTACACGGCCACGGCCGCGCCGGGCACGTCGTGTTCGGCCAGCACGGCGGGGAGCCGGGTCTCGAGCCAGGCGGCGAGTTCGGTGAGTTTCGACATGGTTGCCTCTCTGGGGACCGGCGTTGCGGGGATGCTAGGACGGGAACCGGGGCGGCCGATTCGTCGAAACCGACGAGACCCGGCGGAACTTTCATCGCGGGGGACGAATCACCGCGGGTCGCGCGGCCGGAACCGCCGGGACGGCGCGGCCCGCACCGCCGCGTACGCCACCGCGACCCGGACCCGCGCCTTCGACGTGGCGACCGCCGCCTTGAGCGCGTACTCCCGGACCCGCGCGGCCACCGCGTCCACTGTGGTCATGACGTCAGCCAGGACTTGGCGGTGGTGACCTCGGCGAGCCGCTCCGGGATCGGCGTGACGCCGAGGCCCGGTCCGGACGGCACCGGCAGCCGGCCGCCTTCGAGCACGAACGGTTCGGTGATGTCGCTGGTGTAGAACCGGTCCGACGCCGAGGTGTCGCCGGGCAGGGTGAACCCGGGCAGCGACGCCAACGCGACGTTGGCCGCCCGGCCGAGCCCGGTTTCGATCATGCCGCCGCACCACACCGGGACGCCGTGCGCGGCGCAGACGTCGTGCACCCGCCGCGCCTCCAGGTACCCGCCGACGCGGCTCGGCTTGATGTTGACGATCCGGCAGGCACCGAGCTTGATCGCGTCGGCGGCCGAGCGCGCGGAGACGACGGACTCGTCCAGGCAGATCGGCGTCCGGATGTGCTTGGCGAGCTCGGCGTGGCCGAGCACGTCCTCCTCTTCGAGGGGCTGCTCGATCAGCAGCAGCTCGAAGGGGTCGAGCCGCTGCAGCTGCGGCACGTCCGAGAGCGTGTACGCGGTGTTCGCGTCGACCTGCAGCAGGATGTCGTCGCCGAAGCGTTCGCGGACGGCGCGCACCGGCTCGACGTCCCAGCCCGGCTCGATCTTCAGCTTGATCCGCACGTACCCGGCGTCCAGGTAGCCGCCGACGACGTCGAGCAGGTGCGGGATCGTCTCCATGATGCCGACCGACACCCCGCACGGCACCGAGTCCTTTGTGGACCCGAGTGCCGTCGCGAACGACATGCCGTGCGCACGGAGCTCGGCGTCGAGCACCGCCATCTCCAGGGCGGCCTTGGCCATCCGGTGGCCCTTGAACTTCGCCAGCAGCGGCGCGACCTTGTTCGCGGTGAGGTCGTCGGCGGCCAGCAACGCGGGCACGAGGAAGGTCCGCAGGACGTGCTCGACGCCGTCGACGTACTCCGACGAGTAGAGCGGGTCGACCATCGCCCCGCACTCGCCCCAGCCCTCCCCCTCGGAGGTCACCGCGCGCAGGAGCAGGAGTTCGCGTTCGGCCTGCGTGCCGAACGACGTCCGGAACGGTGCCACCAGGGGCATCCGGACGCGCAGCAGTTCCACTCCGGTGAGTTTCACGACGTTCGCTCCTTCGCGACCACGTACCAGCCGGCCCGATCGAATCCGATGACCGAGGCGCCGTCGGCGAGCAGGCCGCCGAGCACCTCCCGCAAAGCGACCCGCCACGCGCGGCCCCGGTCGGGGTCGGCGCGCCGGAGCGTCTCGATGTCCGGCGGCACGGCGACGAGCACGAGCGGCGCGTCGGCGGCTCCGGTGACCGGGCCGCCGCCGGAGTCCGCCGCCAGCGCGACCGCGGCACCCTGGGCCCTGAGCGCCGCCGCGTCGAAGGGAGCGGGCGAGCCTTCGGCGGCCGAGCGCACGGCCGGGCTCGCCAGGTGCCACACGGCCATGATCCGGTCGGTGTCGCCGGCACCGTTGATGCCGTCGTTCATGGGGCCGTAGAAGTCGGGCAGGTACTGCTCCGGGAGCGCGGCGAGCTTGGTCAGGTTGAAGTGGGCGTTGCGGCGCACCAGCGGGTCGAACGTCCACGAGATCACCGGGACGTCCTGGCGCAGCGCCCACGCGCGCTGGTGCAGCTTGAGCGCGAAGCCGATGCCGCGGCCGTGTCCGGCGGTGGCGACGCCGGCGATGTGGCTGTGCAGTCCTCCCTTCGCGGGACCGCCGAAGAACCCGAAGCAGGCGCCGAGCAGTTCGGGCCCGTCGAAGGCGCCGGCGACGTAGTTGCCCGCCGAGACCATGGCCCGCAGCAGTTCCGACGTCACCGGCTGGTTTCCCGGCGCGGGGCGCCAGATCGACTCGAAGAGCCGCGTCACGGCGGTCAGGTCGGCGACCTCGGCCAGGGTCCGGACTTCGACCCCCGAGGCCGTGGCGGCGGCGGTCGCCGCGGCGGCCGCCTCGTCCCGCAGCGGCGGGGCTGTGTTCGTCACGACTTCTGTCACACTCCGATCCTGGCCGGAGAAGCCCCGCGGGTCACCGTTGTCCCGCACCGGTTTCGCCCCGCGTGTTCGTCGGCGCGGACGAACTCCGTTGCGCCAGCACGGTTTCGGTGAGCGCGGCGAGCAGCGCGGCGCGGCGGGGCAGCTCGCTGACGACGACGTGCTCGTCGTCGGCGTGGGCACCGCCGCCGACCGCGCCGAGGCCGTCGAGCGTCGGAATGCCCAGTCCCGCGGTGAAATTGCCGTCGGACGCGCCGCCCACCGCGGCTTCGGTGAGCGTTCCGCCCGCGAGTTCGTTCGCGAGCACGAACAGCTCCGCCGACGCCCGCGCGTCCAGCGGCGCGCGGTTGATGCCCCCGGCGATGTGGATCCGGGCCTCTTCGTGCACCGGTGCCAGGCTTCTGATGGCGCGGTCGACGCGTTCTTGTTCGGCCGCGTCCCACACCCGCACGTCGACGGCAACACTTGCCTTGGCGGGCACGGTGTTCGTCGTGGTCCCGGCCGTCAACGCGGTCGGGACGACGGTGGTGCCCCGGTCAGGGTCGGCGAGCGCGGCGATCGCGAGGATCTGGTGCGCGACCTCGATTCCCGCGTTGACGCCCTTCTCCGGCTCGAGCCCGGCGTGCGCGGCACGGCCTTCGACCTCGACGCGGTACAGGGAAACGCCTTTGCGGCGGGTCTTCAGGGCACCGCCGTCGGCCGAAGCTTCGAGCACGAAGACCGCGTCGCAGCTCTTGGCTTCCTCCTCGATGAGCGAGCGGGACAGCGGCGAGCCGATCTCCTCGTCGCCGGTGATGAGGATCGAGAGGCCGTCGCGGCCGGGCAGCGCGGCGGCCGCGTGCAGGGCCATCACGACGCCGGCCTTCATGTCGAAGCAGCCGGGGCCGCGCAGAATGCCGTCGCGGACTTCGAAGGGGTGCGTCCGCAGGGATCCCAGCGGCCACACGGTGTCGTGGTGGCCGAGCAGCAGGACCCGCGGCTCGCCTTCGCCGAACCGCCAGCGCAGGTGCGTGCAGCCGTCGGTGACGATCCGTTCGGGCTCGACGCCGAGGAGGCGCCGGCCGAGCCCGGCGACGACCTCGGCGCTGCGCGCGACGGCCTCGTGGTCGGCCGAGGGCGACTCGCAGCGGACGAGCGTCTCGATGTCGTCGATCACCGCGGCTCACCCCGCAGCGGCTTGCCGGGCAGCGCGTCGGTGTTCAAGTTTCCGTCGCCCACTACGGGAACCCCGCCGACGTAGAGGTGCCGGACGCCCGCTGAGGGGCGGGTCGGGTCGGTGTAGGTCGCGGTGTCGGTGATCGCGGCGGGGTCGAGGACCACGAGGTCGGCGTCGGCTCCGGCGCCGAGGTGGCCCTTGCCGCGAGCGGCGGGCGCGACGTCGTCGAGGAGCCGCGAGGGCAAGTACGAGCAGCGGCGGAACGCTTCGAGCCAGCTCCACGCGCCCGTTTCGCGGACCATCAGGCGCAGGGTCTTCGCGAAGGTGCCCGCGGTCCGCGGGTGCGTCGTGCCACCCGGCGGCAATGGCCACTCGGTGCTCTCGGTGCGGCCGTCCTTCCAGTACACCGGCATCGCGTCGCTGGCGACGACGGCGTCGGGGAAGGCGAGCGCCTGGTGCAGCAATCCGCGTTCGCGGGGGTCGGTCTCGTCGAGGAACTCCAGCAGGCAGGGCGCACCCGGGTCGTCCGCCCGCAGCTGCCGCAGCCGGGCTTCGTCGCGCACCCGCTCCCCCGTCTCGAGGATGACGACGCTCGACGGCTTCAACCCCTTGAGCCGCAAGCGGTCCGGCTCGATGAAGGCGGCGCCGACCGCCGTGCTGCCCGCGCCGTACGGGTAGGCCTCGACGGTGACGCGGGAGCCTTCGCTCCGGGCGGTTTCGAGCGTGGCGAGCACGCGGTCGATGTGGTGGCCGGAGGTGCTGTTGACGTGGCAGTGGTGCATCGCGGCGCCGGTCTCGCCCGCGGCGGCGACGATCTCCACGGAGCCGTCGACCGGGATCGCCGGGTCGACTTCGACCAGCTCGCGGACGTGGGTGTAGGTCGGCACGCCGGCCTTCGCGGCGAGGTGCGCGACGGCCAGGAACTCGCCGGGGTCGGTGGCGGGCGCGTAGCCCATCAGGATGCCGATGCCGAGGGCGCCCCCGGCGAGCTCGCCTTCGAGCAGCGCGAGCCACGCGGCCAGCTCCTTCTTCGACGAACTCCGTTGCCACTGCGGGTTTCCGAGGATCGCGAGGCCGCTGTCGATGCTCGCGTCGGGCGCGATGTTCGCGAGCACCTGGGCCCGGGCGGCGCCCCAGGAGGCCGAGAAGCCGTAGTTCAGCGGCCGGCCGGCTTTCGCGGCTTCGGCGTAGGCCCGCTCGATCGGCATCAGCCCGGCTTCGAGGTCGAGAGCGGTCGTGACGCCGTCCACGGCCTGCAGCCGCTGCCCGGCGACGGAGTGCACGTGGCTGTGCAGGTCGACGAACCCGGGCCCGACGACCAGCCCGGTGACGTCGACGACGACCGCGTCCGGCGCGTCGAGATCCGGGCCGACGGCTTGGACCCGGTCGCCGTCCAGCAGGACGTCGGCGACGCCGTCGAACCCGCTCCCGGGGTCCACGACCCGGCCGCCCCGCAGAAGTGTGTGCACCCGTCCGCCTCCTCGTCGTCGCTTCCCGGCGACGTTAGGAGGATTTGCGGCGGGGCCGTTCGTCCGCGGCGACGAACCGGGACGACGGCGTTCAGCCGCGCGGACGAACCGGGTCGCGTGGACCGGCCTGGTGACCGCCCAGAAGTGGGCTGTCCGGAGACCGCCCGCGGCGAGGGGGCGGCCGCCCGACGCAACCGGAGCACCGGCCGCCGCGGCGGGGTTCAGCCGCGCGGACGAACCGGGGTCACCGGGGCCAGCAGCATGCCGGTGATCGCGTCGATCAGGCCCGTCCCGGCGTCGTCCCACGTCGCGCGCGGGGTCGGGGTGCCCTCGGCCAGCGCCCGCTCGCGCTCGGCCACCATGTGGATCATCAGCTGGCGGGCCATGTCGCCGCGCTCCGCGCGGACGTCGGCGGGCAGGCCGTCGAGGCAGCGGTTCAGCCCCTCGACCGCGCGGGCCAGCGCCGGGGACGACAGCGACTCCTCGGCGATGATCTCGCGCAGCGCCGGGTCGGTCATCACCTGGGCGCTGAACCGGGCGAACCACGTCGGGGCGCCGAGCTCGCGCAGGTACGTCGTGCTCGGGAGGACCAGGCAGGCCACCCAGGCGCGCAGGTCGCCGTCGCCGTCGATCGCCTCGACGAGGTCCGCGCGCAGCCGCTCCATGCGCTCGGCGTGCCGGCGGACGATCGCCCGGACCAGGTCGACCTTCGTGCCGAAGTGGTAGTTGACGGCGGCGTTGTTGCCCTGCCCGGCGGCCTCGCTGATGTGCCGGTTGGACACCACCTGCACCCCGTGCTCGGCGAAGAGCCGCTCCGCCGTCACGAGGATGCTTTCCCGCGTCGCACTCGCGCGGGCCGCCTTCACGTTCATTTCGAAACCACCTGATCATCCACCGGCCCCCTACCTTACGGAGCCGCCCCGGCTGGCGAGAAACCGGCGGAACGTGGCAGAACAGCCACTGGCCGCCCCGGGCGGCCGTTCCTAGCGTGTCGATCATGATCGCAGTGCTCGCGCCGATCCTGATCGGCCTCCTCTACGTCGGGCTCAACTCCCTCATCGCCGAGCCGCACCGGCAGAAGTTCAACGCCCTCATGGTCGGCGGCGCGGGCGCGGCCTACCTCTCCGGCGGCGCGCTCGGGCCGTGGGAGCTCGTGTTCAGCGCGGTCATGACGTACCTCGCCTTCCGCGGGCTCGACTCGTGGACGTTCATCGGCATCGGCTGGCTCCTGCACACCGGCTGGGACGTCGTCCACCACCTCAAGGGGCAGCCGATCCTGCCGTTCGCGCACGACTCGTCGTTCGGCTGCGCGTTCTGCGACCCGGTGATCGCGATCTGGTGCTTCACCGGCGGCCGGTCGGTGTGGCGCCGGTCCCGGCGGGTTGACGCGCCGGAGCCCCGGGTACTCGGGGGAGCATGAGCACCGACGTCGAACGCGCCGCGCACGCCTTCTGCCCGCGGTGCCACCCCGATCCGCAGCCGGGCGACGTGCTCATCGCGCTGTGCGGCGCCCGGCACCCGTTCCACGGGCGCCGCGACCGGCCGGTGAACACCTGCCCCGCGTGCGTCCGGCTGGCCTCGGCGTCGGTCTACGCGTGCGGTCACCCCGGGGGCTGAGGGGCGGTTGTGTGAGCGCGAACAACGGGCTAACGTGAAACTCATTCACGATCCTGCCGGCTGTTCCCGCTCCCCCGCCACGGAAGGAACACCGCCTTGCGCAGAGTGTTCACCGCCTTCGCGACGGCCCTGCTGGCCGCGTCCGGGCTCGCCGCCGCCACCCTCCCCGCCGCCGGCGGCACGTTCAGCGTGCTGAGCTACAACGTCGCCGGGCTGCCCGAGGGCATTTCCAGCGCGCCGACCCCGCGCGCGTCGAGCACGACGGCGATCGGGCAGCGCCTCGGCCCGTACGACGTGGTGCACGTCCAGGAAGACTTCAACTACCACGCCAACCTGTACGCGGCCGACACCCACCCGTACCGGACGCCGACCAGCGGCGGCGCCGGGATCGGGAGCGGGCTGAACAGCCTGTCGTCCGTGCCGTCCGACGAGCTGGAACGCGTCCGCTGGGACTCGTGCCAGTTCGACTCCGGCGACTGCCTGACGCCGAAGGGCTTCACGTTCACCCGGCTGCGGCTCGCCGAAGGCGTGTACGTCGACGCGTACAACATCCACACGAACGCGGGCACGAACGACGGCGACCTCGCGTCGCGCGCGGCGAACCTGCGCCAGCTCACGGCGTACATCGCCACGCATTCGGCGGGCAACGCGGTCGTCGTCATGGGCGACACCAATACCCGCTACACGCGGGCCGCCGACACGATCCAGGCGTTCGCCGCGGACAACGGCCTGACCGACGCGTGGGTCCGGCTTGAACGCGGCGGTGTCCCGCCCGCGGCGGGCAGCGATCCCCTTCTGTGCGACGAAAACGCGGTCACCAACGCCTGCGAGGTCGTCGACAAGGTGCTCTACCGCGGCAACAAGCAGATCTCCCTGGACGCGACGTACTACAACAACGAGCACAACGCGTTCCTCGACTCTTCGGGCGCGATGCTGTCCGACCACGATCCGGTGACCGTGCGGTTCAGCTGGTCGGCCGACCCCGCGTTCCGGCTGAGCGACCGCTTCGGCGGCCCGCACGGGACGCCGTTCACCGACCTGGACCGCGTCCCGCCGGCCGCGCGCGCCACGACGCTGACCTTGAGCGCGGGCAGCCGCGTCGACCGGATCGGCTTGACGCTGGCCGACGGCACGATCCTCGGCCACGGTGGAACCGGCGGCACGGCACGGACTTACCAGCTGGCCGACGGCGAGTACGCGGTGTCCGCCGAGCTGTGCCGCGGCAGCTACAACGGGCACACGCGGATCTTCTCCGCCCGCCTCACGACGAACCGGGGCGGCGTACTGGCGGGCGGCACGACGACGGCGGACTGCACCACGGCGACCGCTCCCGACGGGTGGCAGATCGCGGGCTTCCACGGCCGGGCGGGCGACGAGGTCGACCAGCTGGGTCTCATCTACACCCGCCGCTGACCAGCATATGTCCACTTAGGACTACGCAGCGACCGGACCAGTACGGGCAGGACCGCCAGCAGGGCGATCCCGCGCACGGCGGCCGCCACCAGGTAGGGCGCCCGCAGCCCCAGCTGATGGGCGACCAGCCCGCCGGCCAGGGTGCCCACCGGGATCAGGCCCCAGCCGAGCAGGCGGTACGCGCTCGTGACGCGGCCCAGCAGCGCGGCCGGGACGAGCTGCTGCCGAAGGCCGATGGTGACGATGTTCCACAGCGTCGTCACGAAGCCGGTCACCGCGAGGAACCCGCCGAGCACGACGGGATCGCGGCTCAGGCCGACACCCGCGAACGCGCCGACGTTGGCCGCGAGCGCGGCCAGCAACGCCGCCCGGGCGCCGATCCGGGCCACGATCCGCGCGTTGACCAGGCCACCGAGCACGCTGCCGAGCGCCGCCCCGGCGAGCAGCAGGCCGTAGCCGCGCGCGTCGAGGTGCACCACCTCGGTGGCGAGCAGCACCAGCGTCGCGAAGGCGAGCTGGCCGCAGAAGGTGTTGACGCCCACCAGGATCGCCAGCGTGCGCAGCAATCGATGCCTGAACAGCCACGACAGCCCTTCCCGGACGGCGGAGCGCGTCCGGACGACGTGGGTTCGCCGGGGCAACGTCGCCACCAGCACCGCGGAAAGCGCGAACGAAACGGCGTCGAGGGCGAACGGCAGGGCCGCCGCGACGCCGAACAGCAGGCTGCCCAGCGGCGGGCCGGCGAACTGCTCGGTGACCGTCGTGACGGCCTGCTGACGACCGTTGGCGCGCGGCAGCAGGGGCTGCGCGACCAGGTCCGGCAGGATGGCCTGGGCCGCGGTGCCGAACACGACGTCGCCCGCGCCGATCCCGAACGCCGTGACGACGAGGACCGGCACCCCGGCCGCGCCGCACGCGGCCAAGATCGCGGTCACGGCGACCAGCACGGCCTGCACCGCTTGGGCGCGCCACATCAGGGCGGCCCGGTCGTGGCGGTCGGCCAGCGCCCCGGCGGGCAGGGACAGCAGCAGCCACGGCAGGTACGCCGCGGCCGACACGAGCGAGACGAGCCGCGGGTCGTGGGTGACCGTGACGGTCAGGAGCGGCACCGCCGCGGTGAACGCGCCGGTGCCGAGGTTGTCGATGCCGGTGGCCCACCAGAGCCGCCGATACGCCGTCGGCAGGGTCATGATCCGGAGCCTGCTGGCCCGCGCCGGAGCGGGACACCATTTAGCGCGGTGCTACATACTCGGGACCATGGTCCTGACGATCGAACTCGACGTCGCGGAGCTGGCCGCGACCCGCGTCGCGATCTCCCCGCTGTCGGAGACGGTCGCGTGCCTGCGGCAGCTGGGCGGCCGCGAACGGCAGGCGAGCGCGCTGCCGTGGCTGCGCTGGGCGGAGGACGAACTCGCCCGCGCACCGCTGGACCTGCCGTGGACGTGGCCGCTGATCGTCAGCGACCGGCCCAACTGGCCGGAGTTCCTGGTGCCCGCTCCCCGCGGCGCCGGTCCGTCCATAGAGGACGATCTGGCCGCGTTCCGGCGGACCACCGCGCGGCAGGTCCGGCGCAGTCTCGGCCGGGTCTTCGGCGCGGACCTGCGCGGGACGACCGCCGAGCTCGCCGAGCGGCCGGCGGAGGGGCTGAAGGTGATCGCCGGCGAGCTGCGGGAGGCGCACGACCGCCTGATCGCCCCGCACTGGCCGCGGATCCGCGCCGTCCTCGACGCCGACGTCGCCCACCGCGCCCGGACGCTCGCCACGGGCGGCGTCGAAAAGCTGTTCGCCGGCCTGCACCCGGAACTGGGGTGGCGCGACGGGCGGCTGCTGCTGAACGGCGACTGCCGCCCGGTGCACCGCGGCCCCGGCGGGCTCGTCCTCATCCCCGTCGTGCTCGGCTGCCCCCACGTCCTGGTCAAGCGGAGCACGTCCACGCAGACGACGGTCCGCTACCCGGCCCGCGGCCGCGGCGCCCTGTGGACGGCGGCCACCCGGCCCCCGGCGGCCGGCACGGTCCGGCTGCTCGGCCGGGCACGGGCCGGGCTCCTCGAAGCCCTCCGCTCCCCCGCCACCACGACCGAGCTGGCCCGCGCCCTCGGCGTCACGCCCAGCGCGGTGTCGCAGCACTTGGCCGTGCTGCGCGAAAACGGCCTGGTGGACCGGGAACGTTCCGGGCGCCAGGTCCTGTACCTGATCTCGGCGCTCGGAACGTCCCTGCTCGGCGGCTAGCCCAGCGACGTCAGCGGCACCGCGAACACCGACCGGCCGCAGACCTGGTTCTGCGCCTGGCAGTCCGCCGTCGACCACTCCGACTGCGACCACACGAGCCCCGTCGACCAGTCGTACGTCAGCGCCTCCGGGTGGACCGCCCAGCACGCGGCCGTGGAGCCGCAGGTCGCGGACGTGCTCGCCGCCGTCGTCTGGGCCCAGAGCTGGCCGTTGATCGTCGCCGAGCTGTGGGCCACGTACCACTTGCCGTCGTGGGACAGGACGCCCTGCATGTTGCCCACGTAGCTGCGGAACGCCTCGGACGCGGTGCCGGTCAGCAGGTAGTCCGTGCCCATCGGGAAGCGGTAGAGGCGGCCGTGGAGGCTCTGGTCGGAGAAGTACTCCGTCGTCACGATCGACGCCGGGCTCGTGCTGCGGTCCAGTGAAATCGACGAGAAGCAGGGCACCCCCGTGTCCGACGCCATGCTGCACGTGCCACCGGCGTAGGTGTAGTAACCGACCTGCATCATCGCGTACTTGTACGTGTACGCCGCATACCCACCGGACGTCTTGCCGATCGCGTTGGACGTCGTGTCGGTCAGCTGCAGGATGTGCTTGGTGCTGAACACCCGGATCGCGGTGGACGTGTTGCCTTCGGCGGTCACGTAGATCTTGTCGCCGTACCAGGCCATCCCGCCCATGTGCGCCTGCGCCGCGGAGAAGCTGCTGCCGGTGCTGTTCGGCACGGCCAGGTACATCATCCGGTGCGCGGCGGAGGCGGGGGCGTTGTAGTTGATCGCCTGGATCCGCGCGTCGTTGTACCGGCCGAGCGCGTCGGTGCCGTGCCAGCCGGACAGGATGATCTTGTCGGCGCCCCACAGACCGTCGTCGTCGGCGTCGCCGGAGGTCGTGATGCCCTGCGGCACCCAGGTGGTGCTGCCCGCGCGTTCGGAGTCCCAGCACAGCGACTTCGCGGCCACCGGCGCCTTGGGCAGCGCGGCTTTCTCGGCCGTCGTGCAGCTGGTCATCGCGTAGCTGGTGTCGTTGACGACGGTGTTGAGGCTGACGTTCGGCAGCGCGTTGTCCAGCGCGGTCAGCGCCGCGGCGGGGGTGGCGTGCCAGACGAGGTTCTGCTTGGTCGTCGTGGTCAGCGGGTCGCTGTAGGCGGCGCTCGCCGTCCCGGGCAGCGCCAGCGCACCGGCCGCCACGGCCAGCGCGAGCAGGAGGACTTCACGGATTCGCATGGGTGACAGTGCGCCAGACGGGGATCCAAAATCCGTACACCCGCTTGTACGGCTCTTGTACCAGCGCTGCCGGGATCGTAGCGAGCTGGACCGGTGGATCGAGGTCCCGGACGTTCGCGTAGACGGACATCGTCGCGGCGCGAGCCGGGCGCCCGCGCCGGGTCCGAGCGGAGGTAGGCCTCGCCGAGCCCGACCGCGGCGAGGGCACCGCCGAGTGGGTCGGCTCGGGTCCCGCATCCTGATACGGCTGGCCGCGGTGACCGGTATGCCCCGATAGTAGCGGGGTGCTCACTTCCCGTGCCCCGCTCACCCTCCCCCGGGCCGACCGGACCGAGACGCGAGTGTCCTATCGGGACGCACTCGTGGCACCCCTGCCCGGTTACCGGCCGCTGCTGCTGGACCTCGTCGTCCCCGCGGGCGCCGGGAGCCACCCGGTGGTCGTCTACCTCTACGGCGGCGCGCCGGCGGCCGGGTCGCACAAGCACAGCCGGCTCGGCGACCGCGTCACGGACCGGTTGGTGGCCGCCGGGTTCGCCGTCGCGCGGGCGCAGTACCGGCACGGGCGCGAGGCCCCGTTCCCCGCGCAGGTGCACGACGTCAAGGCCGCCGTCCGGTGGGTCCGCCACCACGCGGCCGAGCTGGAGCTCGACGCCGGCCGCGTCGGGGCGTGGGGACATTCGGCGGGTGGCTACCTCGCCGCCATGCTCGCGGTGACCGCGGACGACCCGGCCTTCGAAGGCGACCTCGGGATCACGGGCCCGTCGAGCCGCCTCGGCGCGGCGATCGCGTGGAGCCCGCCGACGGACTTCACGCGCATCCCGCCGCCCCCGGCGGATTCGGTGCTGCACAGCAGCGGCCACGACCCGCACGACTGGCTCCCCGGCCCGACGGCGAGCCCGCTGCTGCACGCGTCGGCGACCTCGGCGCCGCTGCTGCTGGCCCACGGCACCGACGACGCCGGCATCCCGATCGCCCACAGCGAAGCCCTGGTCGCCGCGTACTGGCGCGCCGGTGCCGACGCGGACCTGATCCGGCTGGACGGCGCGGGCCACTTCTACGGCGAGCGGAAACTCGAGCAGGTCACCGACGCCGGGATCGCGTTCCTCCGCAACCGGCTGACGGGCTGAGCGGCGCTCAGCCGACGATGTCGATGTCGAACGCCTCCGCGGCGCTGTATTCGAGGTCGGCCCACACCGCGCCCGGCAGGACGAAGCGGCGGTGGGACGTCAGCCGGTCGTCGTAGTTCGGGTCGGACTTCGGGTTGTGCCCGACGCCCACCTTGTCGGAGCCCCACGCGAAGATGTTGCCGACCCACATCGGCTTCGACACGCCGTCCCGGTTGATCCGGGGGCGGACGACGATGGCGGCGCCGGCGCTGCCGGACAGGTTCAGCCGCACGGTGTTCTGCCCGTCGTTGGGCGGGGTGACGGTGATGCGTTCCATGAGCTCCACTTCCGGTTCGGTGGTCAGCGACGCCGGCGAATCCACGCCCGGCCAGTAGTCCGCGACGACGGAGACGTCGATGCCGGGCGCGACGTCGAGCAGGTACTGCGCGGCGATCGCGCCGGCGGGGATCTCGGGTTTGCCGGTGGCCGTGGCGATCCAGTACAGCGGCGGTTCGACGCCCTGGTCCGCGAACGCGGCCTTCACCTTCGGCCAGGTCGACCGGTTGCAGTAGATGACGGGGTGCGCGAACCCCGACTCACGCCGCATCCGGGCCCAGCCCGGCGCCTCGTCGGGGGTGGCGTCCCCCGGCTCGACGTCGAGGACGTGCCCGTCGTTGGTCGAGGCCTTCTTGACGATCCGCACCTGCAGCGCGTCCGGGAAGAGGCCCCAGTCCGCGGCGCTCCACGGCGCGAGCCTGATCCGGTCGACGTACCCGGCCACGAGGGCGGGCTGTCGGTCCTTCTTCAGGATGTTGCCCGCGGTGACGGCGTCGTACATGATACGCATCGGCTCGCCTCGAAATCGTGGATCGGCGAATATCGGCGTATTCAGGATGCCCGGAAACGGAAACCGCCGCCAGGGCGGATGGGGCGCCTTTTCGGGCAGGATCCGGTTGCCCGAAAAGGCTTTCCGAGGCTCCCGTGAATTCGGAAACAACCGGACCCGCCGTCTTTCCCGCTCATTCCTCCCGCAGATTCTCCAGGCTCGTCGTCCGCCACAACGCGGGCAGTGTCAGCGCGGTGACGAACAGTACCGCGGCGATCGCCGTCGCCGTCAGGACCGCGATGGCCGGCCCGTCGACCACCATCGGCCGGTGCACGACGAGGGTCAGCACGAGCCAGTCGAGGGCGAGCCCTGCCGGTACGGCGACGGCCACCGCGACCGCGACCGGGATCGCGAGCTGCCACACCAGCGACCGCGCGAGCACCCCGCGTCCGACGCCGTTCGCCATCAGCGCGGCGAGGCTGCGCCGCCGTTCCCGCAGCTGCTCCCACGCGGCGACGAGCAGGCTGCCCGCGACGAACAGCAGCACGAGCACCGAGCCGACCGACAGCGCCCGGGTGATGAGCGCGTACGTGCCGTCGGTCTCGGTCCCTAGCGAGTACACGGTTCCGTTCCACCCCACCGTGTTCCGGACGCGCTCCACCAGGTCCGGGTCGGCGGTGGGGACGTCCGCGGACACCGACAGCCCGACGCCGGTCGCCGTCGCCAGCGCGGCCGGGGTGACGAGCAATGACGCCGATTCGCCGCGGGCGCCGGCGACGAGGTGGACCGCCGGGACCGTCCACTGTGGAACGGCGTGCGGGCCGGCGCGGCGAGCTTCGTCGAACCACACGTGGTCGCCGGCCTCGGGCAGGTAGCCCACGGACCCGGTGGCGTAGACGTCGCCGTCGCGGCAGTCCACGAGCCCGGCGCGGGCAAGCAGCTCCGCGCACGACCCGACGGCGATCGAGGCCCGCTCCCCCGCGGCGTTCTCGATCAGGCCGCGGGACCGCAGCTGCGCGTCGCGTTGGCCCGGCAGCGCGCGGAAGGCGGCGGCGAACGCCTCGGCGTCGGCGTAGCTGGTGGCGAAGTAGCTCGCGAGCACCTTGACCTCCCGCGGCGCGGGCCGGTCGCTCTCGGTGCGGGCGTAGACACCTTGCAGCGCAATGGATCCGGCTAGTACGACGGCGACGCCGCTGACCAGGCGCGCGGCGGTCGCGCTGTCCAGCTGGAGCCGGCGGACGGCCAGCAGCCAGGCGGGCGAGCCGCCGTGCAGCAGGCCCGCGACCCGCTCGACGAGCCACGGCAGCACGAGCGGCACGGCCGCGAGGACGAGCACGATACCGGCGATCACGCCGGGGCTTTCGGCGTCGTCGGTGCCGGTGAACAGCAGGGCCCCGCCGGCGGCCGCGGGCAGGAGGCGCCAGCCGAGCCGGCGCCGGACCCGCGTCCCGCGCCGCACGACGCCGAGCGGCTCGATGACGACCGTCCGCAGCGCGAACACCGCCGCCGCGCAGGCGAGCACTGGCAGCACCAGCAGGGCGGGGACGCCCAGCCGCCAGTCGGGGACGAGGTCGGTGCCGAAGAGGCCGCCGCGGAAGGCGGTCACGGTGATCCGCGGGACGAGCACCCGGACGAGCTGGAACAGCCCGAGCCCGGCGAGCAGGCCCGCGAACGAGCCGAGCAGGGCCTCGCCGGCCGCGATCCGGCGCACCTGCCCGCGGTCGGCGCCGATCAGCCGCAGCGCGGCGAGCCGCCGGTCCCGCGCGGCGGCGGCGAGCCGGGTGCTGGTGACGACGAAGACGAACACGGGGACGAGGCAGGTCGTCGCGCCGACCACGACGAGCAGCAGCTCGAGCGAGCCGAGGGGACGCCGGTGCGTCTCAGCGCCGAACCGGCTCACCGGCGCGGCGTCGCGCAGCTGCGCGACGGTGGCGGAGCCGACGTAGAAGTAGAGCTCGTGCGGTCCGGTCAGCCCGGCTTCGCCGATGGTGCCGACGACGCGTCCGGGGAACCGCGGGCGCAGGAGTTCGCCTTCCGGCGACTGCAGCAGATCCACGAGCGCCGGGGACAGCACGGCCTCCCCGGGGCCGGGCAGCCGATCGACGCCGGGAGCGGCGGGCGGGTGCGGGCCGGTGGGCTGCACGAGGTAGCCGCCGAGGCCGCGGCCGCGGTATTCGTCGGCCCGGGCGAGGGCGTAGACGGGATCGACACCGGGGGCGGTGGCGGCGAAGTCGAGCACGCGCGCGCCGGCCCGGTCGTCCCGGGCGCCGATGAGGTGGGGAACGGAGGTGGCGGTGAGCAGGACGACCACCCCGAACCCGACCCCGGCGGCGGTCAGTGCAAGCCGTACCAACGCGGTGCGCGCGCCCCCGCCACCCAGGGCGAGACGCATGCCGAGGAGGAGGTCTGCGGTCCAGCGGCGGATCACCGGACCACCTCGGAGGGACGGAGGTGGTCAGCCCAGGCCACGAGCGAAGCCACGACCGTCGCCGCGCCTCGCCGCCGGGATCGGCCGGCAAAGGCCCCGACCCCGGACTCCCCCACTCCGCGATCCTGCAACCGCCCTCTCCACGACCCCGTCACCGGATCACCTCCAGCTCCCGGGTCCGGCCGTCGCGGACCACGACCTCGCGGTCCGAATACGCCGCCACGCGGGGTTCGTGCGTCACCAGCACCACCGCCGCCTCGCGGTCGCGGGCCGCCGTCGTCAGCAGCTGCATCACCTGCTCGCCGTTCAGGGAGTCCAGCGCCCCCGTCGGCTCGTCGGCGAACACCACCCGCGGGCCCGTCACCAACGCCCGGGCCACCGCCACGCGCTGGCCCTGCCCGCCCGACACCTCGCCCGGGCGGCGGCCGGCGATGTCGGCCAGGCCCAGCTCGCCCAGCATCTCCAGCGCCCGCCCGGCCGAGGCCCGGCCGCGCTCGCCGTTCAGGCGCAGCGGCAGGGCCACGTTCTCCAGGCACGTCAGCTCGGGGACGAGCTGGCCGAACTGGAACACGAACCCGAAGTCGGTACGGCGCAACGCCGACCGCGCGCGGTCCGTCAGCGCCGCCAGGTCCTGACCCTGGTAGCGGACCGCGCCGTCGTCCGGCCGGACGATCCCGGCCAGGCAGTGCAGGAGCGTCGACTTGCCCGCCCCGGACGGGCCCATCAACGCCACCACCTCCCCCGCGCGCACCCGCAGGCTCGCCGCCGTCAGCGCCTCCGTGGGCCCGTACGCCTTGCGGACGTCGGCCGCCTCCAGCAGCACGGTGCTCACGCGATCTCCTTCGCCAGCTGGTCGAGCCGGGCCGTGGTCAGCTCCAGCCAGCGGAGGTCGGCTTCCAGGTGGAACAGCGCGTGGTCGCAGACCAGCTGGTCGACGAGGTCGCCCCCGGTCTTGCGGCGGGTCAGCTCGCGCATCGCGTCGAGGTGGGCCGTGCGCTGGACGTCGAGGACGTCGGCGGCCGGGCGGCCGGACAGCAGCGCCAGCACCACCTTCGTGTACAGCGTGTTCTGCAGGTACGCCTCGGGTTTCTCCGGGGTCGCCAGCCACGTGCCGACGTCGGCGACCCCGGCCTCGGTGATCGCGTACCGCTTCCGCTCCGGGCCGCCGCCCGCCTCGACGCCGTCGGCCTCGACGAGGCCCTGCTTCAGCAGCCGGGCCAGCGTCGAATAGACCTGGCCGTAGTGGACGCGCCGGTCGTGCCCGAACCGGTCGTCGTAGGCGCGCTTCAGGTCGTAGCCGTGGCGCGGCCCGTTCTCCAGCAACCCGAGCAGGGTGTGTCCGATCGACATGCATGCGACTCTACACGAGGTGTATAGCCGGAGTGCATAGTGATCACTCGAACAGGGCCCGCAGCGGGGTGGCCGGCCGTCCGATCAGGTCTTCCAGCTCGGGACCGGTCGCCGCGAACTCGCCCCGGCGGGCCGCGCGGAACATGCCGAGCAGCAACGTGGCCCGGTCCTCCGGGACGCCGTGCCCGACGAGGCCGGCCACCCACTCGTCGTCCTCGGCGACCACCCGGCGGATCGGGCGTCCCCCCAGGTCGCTCAGCATGTCCGCGACATCGGACAGGTCGTGCGCGACCGGCGCGGTCAACGGCGGCGTCGCCCCGTCGAACCGGCCTTCGCCGGCCAGGACGACCGCCGCGGCTTCGGCGAGATCGGCGTGCGCGGTCCACGACACGGGCCCGTCCGCGGGCGCGACCAGCTCCCCGGTCTCCCGCGCCTGGCCGACCAGCAGCGGAACGGTGCTCGCGTAGAAACCGTTGCGCAGCGCGGTGAACACCCCGGCCGCCAGGTGCCGCTCGGTCGCGGCGTGGTCGGGCATCGGCGCGAACAGCGAGTCCTCGGCCGCAGCCTGGTGGCTCGTGTAGAGAACACGCTTGGCGCCCGCGTCCCGCGCGGCATCGATCGCCGCGGCATGACGGCTCACGGCCGTCTCCCCCGTTTCGTCCGTCGAGACGACGAGAACCTGGGAAGCACCCTCGAACGCGTGCGCAAGCGACTCCGGATCGGCGAAGTCGCCGCGCCGGACCCGCACTCCGCGTCCGGCAAGGCCCGCGGCCCGGCCGGGCTCTCGCACGCTGACGCCGATCTGCTCCGCCGGCACGCGCCGGAGCAGCTCCTCGACGATCAGCGAGCCCAGCTTGCCGGTTCCCCCGGTGATCACGATCATGGTCGACCCCTTCGATTGGTTACCGCTGATACTAACCACGTTAGCACCACTGATAGCAAGTATGCGTTACCATCGAAATCATGGCGAAGGACCGGAGCGAGACGCGGGCGCACATCCTCGAGACCGCCGCGCGGCTCCTGCACGACGAAGGCGCGGCCGCGCTCACCATCCGCGCGGTCGCCCAGGCCGCGGGCCTGCAGGCCCCCGCGCTCTACCGGTTCTTCGAGGACAAGGACGCCCTGCTCGACGCCGTCGCCGAGCACGTCTCCGCCGCCTACGTCAGCGAGAAGGCGGCCGACGACGACCGCGACCCGGTCGACGACCTCCGCGCCGGCTGGACCGCGCACCTCGGCTTCGGCCTGGCCAACCCGGCCCTGTTCGGCCTGCTCGTGACGCCGGGCCGGACGTCCCCGGCGGCCGAGGCGGGCCTCGCCGTCCTGCGCGCCCGGGTGCACCGCGTCGCGGAAGCCGGCCGGCTCCGCGTCCCCGAAGCCCTCGCCGTCGAACTGATCCACGCCGCCGGCACCGGCGCGGTGCTCGCCCTGCTGAGCCGGCCCACCGAAGGCCTCGCCGACGCCATGTACGAAGCCGTGGCCGCCCGGATCCTGACCGACGCGCCGGCCCCGCCCGCCGTCCCACCCGACTTGCCGATGCTCACCGGCGCCGAGCGCGCCCTGCTCGCGGAGTGGCTCGGCCGCGACTGAGCGGTTCGTGTGCATTTTCCGTCTTGATGTAACAACTATCGGACTTCCGGCGCCATAGGGGACGGTCCGGTCCCCGCGCACCAGGAGTCCTCGTGATGCCTTTCCCGTTCCCCCGAAGATCGCGCCGCGCCCTCGCCGCGGCGGTCGTCGTGCCGGTCGCCGCCGCGCTCGCGGTGGCCCTCGCCGCACCCGCGGCCGCCGTGCCCACCGGGTTCACCGACACCGTCGCGATCGGCGGGCTGACCTCGCCGACCGCCGCGGCGTTCGCGCCCGACGGCCGGGTGTTCGTCGCCGAGAAGAGCGGCCTGGTCAAGGTCTTCGACTCCCTCGCCGACCCGACGGCGACGGTGTTCGCCGACCTGCGGACGCCGACCCAGGACTTCTGGGACCGCGGCCTGCTCGGCCTCGCCGTCGACCCCGCGTTCCCCGCCCGGCCGTACGTCTACGTCTCCTACACGCTCGACGCCCTGCCCGGCGGCACCGCGCCGCAGTGGGGCGACGCCTGCCCGACCCCGCCGGGCGCGACCGACCAGGGCTGCGTGGTCACCGGCCGGGTCTCCCGGCTCACCATGGGCCCGGACGGCACCGCCGTCAGCGAGAAACCCCTCGTCACCGGGTGGTGCCAGCAGTTCCCCAGCCACTCGGTGGGCGCGCTGGCCTTCGGCCCGGACGGCGCCCTGTACGCAGGCGGCGGCGACGGCGCCAGCTTCAACTACGCCGACTACGGCCAGACCGGCAACCCGTGCGCCGACCCGCCCTCCCCCGCCGGGACCAACCTCGCCCCGCCGAACGCCGAAGGCGGCGCGCTGCGGTCGCAGTCCCCCCGCCGCGCGGCCGGGCAGCCCGTGCTGCTCAACGGCACGCTGCTGCGCATCGACCCCGACACCGGCGACGGCCTGCCCGGCAACCCCTTCGCGAGCAGCACCGACGCCAACGCACGGCGGGTGATCGCCTACGGCGCACGCAACCAGTTCCGGTTCGGGTTCCGGCCCGGGACCGCCGAGCTGTGGGCCGGTGACGTCGGCTGGAACACGTGGGAGGAGATCAACCGCGTCGCGAACGCCGGGGACGCGGTGGCCGAGAACTTCGGCTGGCCGTGCTTCGAAGGCAATGCCCGCCAAGCCGGCTACGACGGCGCCAACCTCGACCGCTGCGAATCGCTGTACGCCGCCGGCGGGCAGACCGCGCCGTACTACGCCTACAACCACAACGCCAAGGTCGTCGCGGGCGACCCGTGCCCGACCGGCGGCTCGTCGATCAGCGGGATCGCCTTCGAGTCGGGCAGCAACTATCCCGCCGCGTACGCCGGCGCGCTGTTCTTCGCCGACTCCTCGCGCGGCTGCATCTGGGCCATGCAGACGGCGAACGGGCAGCCCAGCCCGAGCCGCCTGGTGCCGTTCGTGACCGGCGCCAGCACACCCGTGCAGGTGCTGACCGGACCCGGCGGTGACATCTTCTACGTCGCGCTGGGCAGTGGCGAGCTGCGCCGCGTGAGCTACCCGGGCGGCACCAACCGGCCGCCGGTCGCCGCCGCGACGGCGACGCCGTCGAGCGGCCCGGCGCCGCTGACCGTGCAGTTCGACGGCACCGGGTCCACCGATCCGGACTCCGGGGACGTGCTGTCCTACGCCTGGGACCTCGACGCCGACGGCGCGTACGACGACTCGTCCGCCGCCCGGCCCACCTGGACCTACACGACGTCGGCCGCGGTCGACGCCGGGCTGCGGGTGACCGACTCCCACGGCGCGACGGCGACCACGACGGTCCGGGTGACCGTCGGGACGCCGGCCGGGCTCGACCCCGTCCCGGTCATCGACGCGCCCGACGCGGCGCTGACCTGGTCGGTCGGCCAGACCGTCGTGTTCTCCGGCCGGGCGATCGACGCCCAGGACGGCGACCTGCCGCCCTCGGCGCTGTCGTGGCGGCTCGCGATCCGGCACTGCGCGGCCAACGGCACCTGCCACACGCACAACGTCCAGGACTTCCCGGGCGTCGCGGCGGGCACGTTCGTCGCGCCGGACCACGAGTACCCGTCGTACCTGCAGCTCACCTTGACGGCGACGGATTCGACGGGCCGCACCGGGTCCAAGACGGTCGACCTGCAGCCGAAGACGGTGACGCTGAGCTTCACGTCGAGTCCCGACCAGGCACTGCTGACCGTCGGCGGGACGCAGCAGCGCACGCCGTTCTCCCGGACGGTGATCGCCGGCTCGACCAACTCGATCAGCGCGGACAGCCCGCAGAACCTGCCGCCGCTCAACCTCAAGTACGCCTTCACGAGCTGGGCGCACGGCGGGGCGCGGACGCAGAACATCGTCGCTCCGGCGACTTCCGCCACCTACCAGGCGAAGTACCGGCTCTGCTGGCTGCTGCAGCCCTGCTGAGCGGGTGATCCGGCCCCCGCGCGGGGGCCGGATCAGCCCTGAGGCTGCTTCGTCTTCTCCGCCTTCTTCGACTCTTTCGCGGACTCCTTCGCGGCCTTCGTGGATTCCTTCGCCGCTTGCTTCGACTCCTTGGCGGCCTGCCTCGACTCCTGGGCCGCTGCCTTGTCTTTCGTGGCGTTTTCGTTCGCCTGCGAGGCGGGTCCGTTCCCCTGCGTGGCCCCGGACTCCCCGGCGGCTTCGTCCCCGGTGGCCGGTTCGCCGGGGGCGGCCGCCGGAACCGAGGTGAGCTGAGGGCCGGCGCCCCCGGTCGCCCCGGGCCGCGCGGGTCGCGTGCCCACCGGTTGCGTGGTCGAGCCGTCCGCGCCGGTCGCCGGGGGCGGGGGCGCGATGTCGGAACTGCTCGCCCCGATGGTCACCGTCGTCACCAGCGCCGCGCTCGCGGCGGCCACCTTCGCCGCGGTGGCCCACGACAGCGCGGACGCACCCGTGCCGGCGGCGCCGGACGAGGCGACGGTTCCGCCGGTGGTCAGCCAGTGCGTCACGACCGGGATGCCGAGGATGAGCGGGGCGACGGTGGCCGGCAGCTCCGCGTTGAGCTCCTTGAGCCCGACGGCGAGCTTCCGGCAGTCCGCGCAGCGGTCCAGGTGCGTGGTGATGCGGTGGCTCTTGTGGTCCCCGACGCCGTCGCGCACCCAGCGGGCGAGCTGGCCGGAGATGATCCGGCAGTTGCGCCGCCGGGCCTCGGGGACGTGCTGGTCCAGGTAGGCCTGCCGCAGCCCTTCCCGGGCGCGGTAGGCCAGCGCGGCGACGCTGTTCGGCGTCATGCCGAGGTCCTGGGCGATCCGGGCCGGCGACTCGCCTTCGATCTCGGTGCGCCACAGCACGGACCGCCACCGCTCGGGCAGGCTCGCGAACGCGTCCGCGGCGACGGTGGCGTGCATCCGGCTGCCGACCGGCTCGTCGCTGCCCTCGCTGGGCAGGACGTCCGGCACCTCGGCGACCAGCGACAGCGCGGAGTCGCGCCGGCGCCAGCTGATCATCGTGTTCCGGATCGTCGTCAGCAAGTAGGGCCGGAACTCTTCGTCCGGGCCCTCGCCGGCGCGCAGGATCCGCAGTACGCGGGTGAACCCTTCGGCGATGAGGTCGTCCCGCTCCGCTTCACCCGACGCGATCGCGGCCGCCACCCGGCGGGCGGCGACCAGGTGCCGGTCGTAGAGCTGGCCGTACGCGGCGAGATCCCCGTCGCGCACCGCCCGGATCAAGACCGCGTCGCTCGGGACGTCCGCCGTCCCGGCCACCGCCGGTGCCACCTCGGTCACCACTCCCCCTTGCTCGTGCGCTTGCACGTGCAGAACGTCCCGCGATAGTCGTCCACCGAGCGGCCGGGCGCAAGGTCTCGGCACGGAAAGCCCTTTTTCTTCCGCGGCGGGCGTCCCCGACCCCCGTGTTGTCAGGTGACCGAGCGTTCCCGCCGGGTTTCCTCCCGGTCCGGCGAAGTGTCGCTGCCGCGACGTTACCGGAGGCGGCGGAAACGAAGGGCGGCAGCCACCGCCTCACTGTCCTAAATGGACAATCGTCGTCCCGTGCACGCATCCCTTTCCTACGGCGTGCTTTCGCAGGCGGTCCGCCGTGCGGTCGACCACTTGAGCGAACGCTGTTCAACCGGTGCGCGGGATCCACGAGGGCCTGATGAACCACAGTCGCGATGAAACCTGTTCCCTTCCCCGCCGTCAGCCGCAAGCACTTGCGCCAGGACGGTCCAGGGCATAGAACTATAACGTGTTCTAGTCTGACGGCGGGGAAGGGACTCCGATGGGCGAACCGGCGATGCGGTATCCGAACCACCTCGGCCACCTGGTCGTCTCCGCCCTGAAACGCCACCGGGACGCGCCGGTGATGGTGCTGGGCGAGACCACGATGACCGGAGCCGGGACCGCCGAGCAGGTCAGCCAGTACGCCCAAGCCTTCGAGGAGCTAGGAGCCGGCACGGGCGCGGCGGTGGCGCTGCTCTCGCTGAACCGCCCCGAGGTCCTGCTGATCATCGCGGCCGGCCAGCTGCAGGGTTCGCGGCGGACGGCGCTGCACCCGCTCGGCTCGCTCGACGACCACGCCTACATCCTGGGCGACGCCGGCATCACCACGCTCATCATCGACCCGGTGCCGATGTTCGTCGAGCGGGCGCTCGGCCTGCTCGAGAAGGTCCCCGGCCTCACGCAGGTGCTCACCATCGGGCCGGTGCCCGAGCCGCTGGCCCACGTCGGGCACGACCTCACCGCGACCGCCGCGAAGTTCGCGCCCGGGCCGCTGGAGCCCGCCGCCCTGCCGCCGGACCAGGTCGTCTCGATCACCTACACCGGCGGGACGACCGGCAAGCCCAAGGGCGTCATGGGCACCGCGCAGGCGATGGCGACGATGACGCAGATCCAGCTCGCCGAGTGGGAGTGGCCGGAGGCCCCGAAGTTCCTCATCTGCACCCCGCTTTCCCACGCCGGCGCGGCGTTCTTCGCGCCGACGCTGCTGAAGGGCGGCTCGCTGGTCGTCGTGCCGAAGTTCGACCCCGCCGACGTCCTGCGGATCATCGAAGAGGAGCGGATCACGGCCACCATGCTGGTGCCGACCATGCTCTACGCCCTGATGGACCACCCCGACTCGCACACGCGCGACCTGTCGTCGCTGCAGACGGTGTACTACGGCGCCGCGTCGATCAACCCGGTGCGGCTGCGCGAGGCGATCGACCGGTTCGGGCCGATCTTCGCGCAGTACTACGGCCAGTCCGAGGCGCCGATGGCGATCAGCTACCTCGCCAAGGGCGACCACGACGACGCGCGGCTGGCCTCGTGCGGGCGGCCGTCGGCGTTCCTGCGCACGGCGTTGCTCGACGCCGACGGCAACCCGGTCGCGCCCGGCGAACCGGGCGAGATCTGCGTGGCGGGCCCACTGCTGGCCGCCGGGTACTGGAACCTGCCGGAGGTGACGGCGGAGACGTTCCGCGACGGCTGGCTGCACACCGGCGACGTCGCCCGCGAAGACGAGGACGGCTTCTGGTTCATCGTCGACCGCGTCAAGGACATGATCGTCACGGGCGGGTTCAACGTGTTCCCCCGCGAGGTCGAGGACGTGGTGGCCGAGCACCCGGCGATCGCGCAGGTGGGCGTGATCGGCACCCCGGACGAGAAGTGGGGCGAAGCGGTGACGGCGGTGGTCGTGCTGCGCTCCGACGCGGCCACCGACGACGCCGCGATCGAGAAGCTGACCGGCGAGCTCCAGGCGTCGGTGCGGGAGCGCAAGGGCCCGGTGCACGTGCCGAAGCAGGTGATCATCGCCGAGTCGCTGCCGATGACCGGGCTGGGGAAGCCGGACAAGAAGGCGCTGCGGGCGAAGTACGAGCCCCGCCGCGCGAGCGTGTAGGGCGTTATACGGCGACGACCGCCTTGAGCTTGCCCGGGTTCATCATCCACAGCACCTGGTCGATGCCCGCGGCCGAGGCGGTCACCGTCAGCACCGTGAACACCTCGCCGTCACGGGAAAGCAGCATCGCGTGCGCGCCGTTGACGAGCGCCGGGGTCACGGTCACGCCCACCCAGAAGCGGTCCTTGAACGCGCGGACGTACTTGGCCACCGTCGTCGCGCCGCGCACCGGGATGCGCGAAGCGCGGGCCACGCCGCCGCCGTCGGAGTAGCTGATCACGTCGGCGGCGAACAGCTCCTCCAGTGTCGACAAGTCGCCTTCCTGGGCCGCGGTGACGAACGCGGTCAGAAGCCGGCGCTGCTCGGGCAGCGCGGCCGGCGTCCGCCGTTCCGCGGCCAGGTGCTTGCGCGCGCGGCTGACGAGCTGCCGGGCCGCCACCTCCGTCGTCTGCACGATCTCGGCGATCTGGACGTACGGGTAGTCGAACGCCTCGCGCAGCACGTAAGCCGCGCGCTCGGTCGGCGTCAGCTTCTCCAGCAGGAGCAGCACCGCGAGCTCCAGCGCCGCACCCCGCTCGGCCCCCAGCTGGGGATCGGCCGAGGTGTCCACGGGCTCGGGCAGCCACGGACCGATGTAGGTCTCGTGGCGCGCGTACGCCGTCTTCGTCGCGTTGATCGCCAGCCGGGTGGTCGTCGTGGCGAGGTAGGCCGCCGGGGTGCGGACGGCGGCCCGGTCACTGGCCTGCCAGCGCAGCCACACCTCCTGGAGCAGGTCCTCCGCGTCGGCGGCGCTGCCCAGCATGCGGTACGCGATGCCGAAGAGCCGCGGCCGCACCTCCGCGAAGACGGCGGTCGCGTCCTCGAGGCCGGTGTCCTCCATGCGTGCGGATCCCTTCTGACAGCGGCAGCGTACCGGCCGCGGAAGACCTGCGTTGATCATCCGATCCGGCGAATCACGGCCGCGGCGCCCGCCGGTCCCGGCGCTGCTCCAGCTCTTCCGCACTCACCGGCTCCAGCATCGGCCGGCCGGGCACGCAGAACATCGTGACCACGAACGCCGATTCGGCGTCGGACAGGTGGTTGCCGTCCTGGTAGTGGATGACGTCGCCGCCGGGCTCCCAGAACGCCTCGCCCGCCTTGACGACGCGCTCGGGCTCGCCCTCCAGCTCGAAGACGATCTCGCCCTTGAGCACATAACCGTAGGCCGGGCCGGAATGCCGGTGCGGCGGCGCGCCCGGGCTGCCCGGCGGCAGCGTGACGAGGATCGTCATGGCTTCGGCGTTTTCGTGGATCTGCGGCGCGCCCGGCACGGTCGCGACGACGTCCAGCTGCGGGGGCGGCCCCGGGATGTGGGTGGTCATGCCAGTGAGGACAAGACAGCCCCGGCCGTTGTGACACGTCACGTTCCGGGCCGCTGTCTTGTCGAACGGGCATGGTCGATCCCGCGCTGGCCGAGCTGCTGGCCGAACGCCGTCACCTCGAGGACGTCGCCACCTGGCTCACCGGGTCCGGCGAGGTCGCCGACGAGGCCTACCGGGCCTGGTACGCGCTCGGTCCCGCCGACCGGGCAGCCGTCGCGTCGCCGGCGGACTGGCTGACCCGGGCGGTCGGCCGCGCGTGCCTGCACCGGCTCGCGGCCCCTCGCACCACACCCGACGAGCTCGGTGGGCGACTCCGCGCCGCCTGCTCCGCGGAGTCGGTCGAGGCACTGGGTGCGCTGCTGGCCGACGACGTCACCGCCTGGTTCGACGGCGGCGGGAAGCTGCGCACGGCGGACCGGCCGCTGCGGGGCCGCACCGAAGTGACCAGGGCCGTCCTGACCCTGCTCGCGCCGCGGCCCGGCACGCGGGTGGCCGAGCGCTCGGTCAACGGGAGCACCGGCCTTGTCGTGCGGGTGGACGACCGCGTTGCGGCGGTCGTCCTCTGGCGGGCCCGCGACCGGGTGATCACCGACCTCTGGCTCGTCCTCAACCCCGCGAAGCTGCGAGGCTGGCCCGTTGTCACGAACGAACGCGCCGTCTTGTCCTAGTGGGTGCGCAGCCGTTGCGGGACATCCGGGACGGCGCCCGAGCGGAAGGAACGGACATGAAGGTCGTCGTCATCGGCGGAACCGGCCTGATCGGCACGAACGTGGTCGCGCGGCTGGCCGAGCACGGCCACGAGGCGGTCGCCGCCGCCCCCAGCACCGGGGTGAACACCCTGACCGGCGAAGGGCTGAAGGAGGTGCTGCTGGGCGCGGACGTCCTGATCGACGTGTCGAACTCGCCGTCGTTCGCCGACGACGACGTCATGAACTTCTTCCGCACCTCGACCGGGAACCTCGTCGCGGCGGCGAAGGAAGCGGGCGTCACGCACTACGTCGCGCTGTCGGTGGTGGGCACCGACCGGCAGCCGGACGTCGGGTACTTCCGCGCCAAGGTCGCGCAGGAGAAGCTGATCACCGAGTCGGGCCTGCCGTTCTCGATCGTGCGGGCGACGCAGTTCTTCGAGTTCGCCGGCGGGATCGCGGACACGTCGACGACGGACGGCGTCGTGCGGCTGCCGGGCGCGGGCGTGCAGCCGATGGCGGCGGCCGAGGTGTCCGCGGCCGTCGCCCGGACTGCGGCCGGGCAGCCGGTCGGCGGGGTCACCGAGATCGCCGGCCCGGAGGTCTTCGGCCTCGACGAGTGGGTGCGCACCGTGCTGACCGCGCGCGAAGACCCGCGCGAGGTCGTCACCGACCCGGAGGCGCCGTACTTCGGCGCGGTGCCGGGACCGCGGGACCTCCTGCCCGGCCCGGACGCGAAGCTGGCCGAGACCAAGCTCGCCGACTGGCTGGCCCGGTCGTGACGGCGCCGCACGGGTGGCCCGGCGCCACCCGTGCGGGCACGGCGTTCTACACGACCACCGTGACGGTGGACGGCGGTTCGCTCGCGCACGGCCGGGCGTCCGGCCGCGCGCGGTCCGCCGACGGCACGCTCCGGCTCGACCTGCGGCTCCCCGCCGAACTCGGCGGCGACGGCGCCGGCACGAACCCGGAGCAGCTGTTCGCGGCCGGGTACGCCGCCTCCTTCCACGCGACGCTGAGCGTGCTCGCACGGGAGACCGGCGCCGACCCGGCCGCGCTGACCGTCGCGGTGACGGTGGCCGTCGGCCGCGACCCGGCCGGCGCCGGTTCCCTGCTGCGCACCGAAGTCGCGGTGACGTGGCCGGGGACCGACGACGTGCAGCGGCTGGTCGAGCGGGCGAAAACCCTGTGCCCGTACGCGAAGCTGGGCTGACTGCTGTCGTGGTCCGGATCGGCGTGACCTGGGCACCGCGCAGGCAGCGCTGGTCGTCGGTGGGCCCGAGGTCGGCGGCGTTCCGGTGGGCGGGGTCCCGCCGCCGGACGCCGCTTCCGCGCCGGAGTGCGGGCCGCCCGCGTCGCAGTGCTGTGGTGGGCCGGTGGGTCGCCGAGCGGTACACTCCTACTCAACTAATTGACTAGGTGAGGTGAGGCATGACCAGCTTCCGGAAGGCCGTCGAGGCCCGTGACCCCGAGGCCATGGCCGCGACGCTCGCGGAGAACGTGGTGTTCCGCAGCCCGGTGGCGTTCAAGCCCTACCCGGGCAAGGCGATCACGGCCGCGATCCTGCGCGGCGTGCTGCGGGTCTTCGAAGACTTCCGGTACGTGCGCGAGCTGAGCGGCGGCGAAGGCCGGGACCACGCGCTCGTCTTCGAAGCCCGGATCGGTGACGCGCGCGTCGAGGGCTGCGACTTCCTGCACTTCGACGACGACGGGCTGATCGACGAGTTCACGGTCATGGTCCGGCCGCTGTCGGCCGCGCAGGCGCTTTCGGAAGCGATGGCGGCCCAGTTCGACCAGATCCAGCGCGAAGCACTCAACTAGTTCACCATGGCTCTCCGTCACGCGCTGATGGCGGCGCTGCTCGAGGGCGAGGCCTCGGGCTACGACCTGGCGAAGGGGTTCGACGCGTCGGTGGCGAACTTCTGGCCGGCGACACCCCAGCAGCTCTACCGCGAACTGGACCGGATGGAAGCGGAGGGCCTGGTCCGCGCCCGGCTGGTCCGCCAGGAGAAGCGGCCGGACAAGAGGCTGTTCTCCCTGACGGCCGCGGGCACGCGGGCCCTCCACGAGTTCACGGCGCACCCGCCGCGCCCGGGCGTGATCCGCGACGAGCTGCTGATCCAGGTCCAGGCGCTCGACTCCGGTGACGAGGCAGCCGTCCGCCGGGCGCTGGCGGAGCGGATGAGCCGCGCGGAGACGAAGATCGCCCGTTACGAGCGCCTGCGGGCGGGTCTGCTCGACGGCCGGTTCGAGGACGAGTACCTCGCGGAGGCCGAGCGGGTGGGCCCGTACCTGACGCTGATGCGCGGGCTGGCGTTCGAGCGGGAGAACCTCCGCTGGTGCGAGCAGTCGCTGAAAATCCTCGAACGCCGGGTGCCGCGCTAGCCCAGGCCGGCATCGTGGACCAGCAGCGCGACCTGGGTGCGGTTGGCCGCCTCCAGCTTGGCCATGATGTGTCCGATGTGGACCTTCACGGTCGACTCGCTCACCACCAGGGCCTTCGCGATCTCCGCGTTGCTCAGCCCGCGTCCGATGTGGACGGCGACGTCGTGCTCCCGGGGCGTCAGCTCGGCCAGCCGCGCGCGGGCCCGCGAACTCCCGCCCCCGGAAGCGAAGTCCGTCAGCAACCGCTTGGTGATCTTCGGCGACAGCATCGCCTCGCCGCGGGCCGCGACGCGGACCGCGTTGACCAGCTCGCGGGGCGGAGTGTCCTTCAGCAGGAAGCCCGCCGCGCCGTGGCGCAGGGCCGCGTAGACGTACTCGTCGACGTCGAACGTCGTCAGCACCACCACCGCCGGCGCCGCGGGGTGCGCCGCGAGCAGCTTGACCACCTCGATGCCGTCCACCTTCGGCATCTGGACGTCGGTCAGCACGACGTCCGGCCGGAACCGGTCGGTCAGCTCGACCGCCCGCGCGCCGTTCGAGTCCTCGGCGACCACCTCGACGTCTTCGGCCGACTCGAGGATCATCCGGATGCCGCTGCGGACCAGCTCCTCGTCCTCCAGCAGCACGACCTTGACCGTCACTCGCCCCTCCCGACCGGGAACCCCGCGGACACTTGAAATCGGCCGTCCCCCGTCGGGCCGGTGCGCAGGTCGCCCCCGGCCAGCTCGACGCGTTCGCGCATGCCCACCAGCCCGTAGCCGGACCCCGGGACGGCGCTGCCGTGCGGGGTCAGCCGGTTGGTGACCTCGACCGCCAGCCGCTCCCCGGTGAAGGCGAGCCGGACGTCGACGGCCGCGTGCGGCGCGTGCTTCCCCGCGTTGGTCAGCGACTCCTGCACCACCCGGTAGACGGCCCGGCCGACCTGGTCGGGCACCGCGGGCAGCGGATCCGGCAGCGTCAGCTCGACCCGCGCCCCGGTCGCCGCGACCTCCGCCACGAGGTCCTCCAGCGACGCCAGCACGCCCGGACCCGCGTCCGAGGCCGGGGCGTCGTCGCGCAGCACGCGCAGGATGCCGCGCAGCTCGTCGAGCGCCGTCGCGCTGGTGGCCCGGATCGTCTCGGCGGCCTGCTCGGTCTTCTCGTCCGGCGCCCGCAGCGACAGCGCGCCCGCCTGCAGCGCGACGGCGGTCACGCGGTGGGCGACGACGTCGTGCATCTCGCGCGCGATCCGCCGCCGTTCGGCGAAGACGGCTTGGTCGGCCAGCAGCGTCCGGGCCCGCTCGGCCTCCTCGGCGCGGTCCCGCAGCACGGCCAGCAACGTCGCGCGCTGGTGCATCCACAGCCCGCCCAGCACCGGGCCGAGCACGAAGAACCCCAGCACGAGCGCGACCATCATGAAGCCCCCCGGCTGCCGCAGCACGCCGAACGCGTTGCCGGTCGCGCCGGCGACGACGACCGCGGCCCCGGTCTGCCAGCTGACACCGTGCCGGGCCGCGACCGAGTACGTCGCGATGGTCACCGGCAGCAGCGTCACGCCGGCCAGCAAGCACAGCGCGGCGACCGCCAGCACGAGGAGCGGCCACCGGCGCCGCGCGAGCAGCGCGAGCCCGGAGACGACCACCGCGGGCACGTAGAGCGCCGGGTGCTGGTCGCGCGGGTCGCCGCCGAGCAGGCTGACCGCGATCGTGGCCGCCGCCACCGCGACGTCGAGCGCCAGCAGGACGACGCGGCCGTCCGACCAGCTCAGCCAGCGCTTCACCGTGCCCAGGTTAGGGCGCGCCCGGTCAGCCGTCACGGCGAGCCAGGGTGAACGTCGCCGCGCCCAGGGCGAGGACCACCAGGGCGGCGAACACCGCCGTCCCCGGCAGCGCGGACCGGGCCGTGCCGCCGAAGGGCAGCACGGCCACCGGCACGCGCGTGAGCGTCGCCAGCGCCGTCTCGGCGACGAAGGTCCACCCCGCGAACAACCCGACGGCGAGCCCGGTGTGGCGCAGCAGCCCGCCGAGCGCGACCCCGGCGAGTCCGGAAAGGACGGTCAGCGCGAGCACCCCGGCCGCCGCCCTGCCCGCCGCCCCCGCGCCGGCGGGCAGGGCGCCCCCGCCGGTCAGCACCCCGGCGGCGGTCAGCACCACCATCAGCACCCCGCCCAGCAGCGCGAGCCCGGCGGTGACCAGGGCCCGCGCGGCGACGATCCGGACCGGCGAGCGCAGCACCAGCCGCGTGGTCGCGAGGGTGCCGTGCCGACGGTCGAGCCCGAACGCGGCGATCCCGATCGCCGCGACCAGCAGCGCCCCCAGGCGGGCGGCCGGTCCGAACGCCGAGGTGAACGCGCCGAAGTCACGTTTGAAACCCCAGAACAGGCCGGACGCGAACTGGAGCACCCCCGCTCCCGCCAGCAGCAGCCACGTCGACCGCAGCGAGCGGGCCCGCACCCACTCGTAGGCCAGCGCGTGCTTCACGGCAGCTCCGTCCGGTACCGGCCGGCGGCCGCGGTCGCGGCGAGGAAGGCGTCCTCCAGCCCGCTGCGCCGCACGAACAGCTCCCGCACCGCGACGCCCGCGCGGCCGGCGACCGCCGCCACCCGCTCGGGGTCGGCGGTCTCGACGACCAGTTCGCCGGTTTCCTGCCGCACGCGCAGCCCGGCGCGGGCCAGCGCGACCATGAGCACGCTGGGCTGCTCGGCGCGCACCACGACGTCCGCGTGCGCGTGCCGCCGGACGAACTCGTCCAGGGGCCCGGCCGAAACGAGCCGGCCGGCGCCGATGACGATCAGGTCGTCGGCCAGCAGCGACATCTCCGCCAGCAGGTGCGACGACGCGAGGATCGTGCGCCCCTCCCCCGCCAGCCGCCGCAGGAGGTCGCGGATCCACCGCACGCCTCCGGGGTCGAGCCCGTTGGCCGGCTCGTCGAGGACCAGGTACTCCGGGTCGCCGAGCAGCGCCGTGGCCAGGCCGAGCCGCTGCTTCATGCCGAGGCTGAGCCGGCCGGCGGGCCTGTTCGCGACGGACTCGAGGCCGACGGTCGCGAGGACCTCCCGCACGCGCCGCGCCGGCAAGCCGCCGCCCGCGGCGACCATCCGCAGGTGCGCGGCGGCCGGCCGGGCGGGGTGCACGGCGGCGGCGTCGGTGAGCGCGCCGACCGTCCGCAGTGGACCCGGGACGTCCGCGTACACCCGGCCGCCGAAGGTGGTGCGGCCGCGGCCGCGGGTCAGGCCGAGCATCAGCCGGATGGTCGTCGACTTGCCGGCGCCGCCGGGCCCCAGGAAACCGGTCACCACGCCGGGCCGGACGGTGAAGGACAGGTCCTCGACACCGGCGCCGCCGCGGTAGGTCTTCGCGAGCCCGTCCGCGACGATCACCGGCGGACCGGGAGGTAGGCGTCGCGACGGCCGACCGCGAACCACAGCAGGCTGCCCAGGAACGGCGCGCAGAAGGCGAAGATCACCCAGACGAGCTTCATGCCGCCGGTGAGCCGCGAGCCGAGGATGCTGACCAGCGCGGCCAGGAACAGCACCACGAAGGCCAGCAACACGGCCCCCGTCAGGCCGAGCAAGAGCCACGACCAGGTTTCCTCGTGGCCTCGGATCAGGGCGGCCGGCTGCATGGGCGTTCTCCTCACGTCGGTGTCCCACAGCCAAGATCGCCGATCGCGCGCGCCCGCACATCCGATCTTCGGGGAGTCCGGGCTAGGCGGAAAGTACTAGGCCGCCCGGCGGGCTTGTACGGCTCTTGTACGGCGTCCGCCGACGATTCGCCGGACATCCCGATGGAGGAAACGTGAACACCACACTCAAGGCGGCCGTGGCCACGATCGGCCTGGGCGTCGCGCTGACCGGGCTGGCCGCACCCGCGGCCGAGGCCGCGTCGGCCTACCCCGTGACGACCACAGTGGACGGTCGGACCGTCAAGGACCCCGACGTGGCCGTCGGCCGGCAGCGGATCGCCGACATGTACCCGTCGGGCACTTCGGTGACGCTGGCGTGCCAGGACACCGGCCCGGCGTACGGCGGCAGCAGCATCTGGGACCTGACCACGGACGGCCTCTGGGTGCCCGACGCCTACGTCAAGACCGGCTCGACGTCGATGGTCGCGCCGCGGTGCACCACGCCGCACGCGTTCCCGGCCAAGGCCGACCTCAACGGCCGCGCGCACAAGGGCGACGCGGCGGACGCGGCCGGCAGCGTGGCGGACAAGTACCCGGCCGGCGCGTCGGTGCCGGTGGTCTGCCAGGCCACGGCGTCGGACGAGATCTGGGACTTCACCAGCGACAACCTGTGGGTGCCGGACGCCGTGGTCAAGACCGGGACCGACGGGTTCGTCGACGGCGTCCCGCACTGCGACACCGACGGCCTCAAGGCGGGCGGCACGGCGTTCCCGGCGGACCCGCGCGCCGACAGCGCGATCGCGTTCGCCAAGGCGCGCCTGGGCCACACCGACTGGAACAACCAGTGCGAGCTGTTCGTCGAACGCTCCTTCGGCACCAGCGCCCGGTTCGCTTCGGCCACCACGCACTACCAGTGGCAGAAGGCCAATGGCCGCATCCACACCGGTTCGGTCGCCCCGGCCGGCGCGGCCGTGTTCTTCACCAGCACGACCAGCAACGGGCACATCATGCTCGCGCTCGGCGGCGGCGTCGCGATCAGCACCGGTCCGTCGGTGTACCAGACGAGCACGTACGCGCAGCGCTCCGACTACCTCGGCTGGGCCTACGTGCCGTCGAGCTGGTAGCCCCGCGCACCGCGCCGGCGTCCTCGAAATCGATCTGCCACCCGGCGGGCACCAGCGCCCGCTCGAAGCACACCCGGTGCTCGCCGGGTTCCGGTTCGGACTCCATGCCCGCGATCACAGCACGTCACCCGGACCGCGCAGGTCTCAATGTGAGACGTCGCGAAAAGATCTTCCCTTTTTCACCGGGAAGCTGTTGCCCATTCACCCCGCCCGGTTCTACCTTGTCCCGGGCATTGATCGGACTACTGGGGGTCTCATGTCATTGCGCCACAGAGTGGTGAACGCCGCCGTCGGGGCGGGCGTCCTCGCGAGCCTGGTCGCCGCGCCCTCGGCGGCCCTCGCCGCGGCCGGGCCGACCACCCTGCCCGCCTCGCAGTACACCCTGGCCGCGAGCTACGACCAGTTCGCCACCGTCAACTCGGCGCTCGTCTCGACGCTGGGCACGGCGGCCGTCCACACGGTCATGGACAACGCGAACCACGACCGGGCGGCGCTGCCGTCGTCGTTCTCCGTCGCCGGGCTGTCGACCGGGTTCCGGTTCGACAGCGGCGACAACTCCGACTGCACGAACTACCCGCAGGGCATCACGACCAGCCGCGACGCCGTCGGCACGGCCAACAGCGGCAACTACGACGGGCACCAGCTCGTCCTGGTCAGCTGGTACACCAAGGACGGCTGCGACGGCGGCCAGACGCGCAGCCGGATCACCCTCGCCGACTGGGACGCCACCTACCCGAACAAGTACCGCAAGGTGCTGCTGGTCGAGCCGACCGGCACGGCGGCGGCCCCGGACTTCAAGGACATCCCGATCCACGCCGGCGGCGTCTCCTGGTACGGCGACTACCTCTACGTCGCCGACACCGGGAAGGGCATGCGGGTCTTCGACATGCGGAAGATCCTCAAGACCGACCCCGGCGGCACGGCCGACCAGATCGGGCACCAGTCCGGCAGCACGTACTACGCCCACAACTACGGGTACGTCCTGCCGCAGGTGGGCACGGTCACGTCGAAGACGACGTCCGGCACGAACCTCGCGTGGTCGTCGATCTCCCTCGACCGGGTGAGCAAGTCGATCGTGATGACGGAGTACACCTGCCCGTCCGGCTGCACGGACTACCCGAACCGCGCGCCGCGGGCGATCCGCTACCCGTTCGCCTCGTCCGGCACGTTCGCCGCCACGACGACGGCGAGCCAGGCGCTGCAGCTGCCCTGGTACAAGCTCAACGGCGTGGCGTCGCACAACGGGCGCTGGTGGTTCAACTCGTCCGGCTCGAAGCAGCTCTACTACTGGACGCCGACCGCCGGGCCGTCGACGTTCGCGTGGGTGGGCAGCGGCGAAAGCCTGTCCTACTGGGAGGACGACACCGCCGCCGACCTGCTGTGGTCGCTGCAGGAGGGCGCGGGCAACCGCAACGTCTTCGCGGTCACCCAGGCCACCTACGGCGGCGGCTGAGGTAGCCTGACCACATCGGACGATTCGGACAGCTGAGCAACCCGAGGCGGTACCGCCGCCTCGGGTTGCTGCTTGCCGTCCTGCTGTTCTTCGGCGGGACGCCGGCGGCTCCCGCGTGGTCGCCGGCACCCGAGGGCCCGGCGGTGGCCACCGCGCCGGCGCACGACCTCGTCACGGTCCGGCCCGCCGTCCCCCGCGGCCCGGCCACCACCCCGGTCCCGTGGGCGCTCACGCCGTCCTCGGCCACCGTCGCGCCCGCCCCGAAGTGGTGGCGCGCCGAACTCCCCGGCGCGGCGCTGCGGGCCGTCGCCCTCCCCACTTCGCGGTCCACCCGCGCTCCGCCTGCCTTCGCGAGCTGAACCCGTTCCACGACGCCGCGCCCGGCGTCGTGTTCCCTGCTGCGCGAAGGATTTTCGATGGTGTCCGTTGTCGTATTGGCTCTGCTCCTCGCCGCGATCGCGGTTTCCGCCGGGTTGATGGTGAAGATGTACCGGGACGACGAGCCGCTGCTCGGCGGGCTGGGCATCTGCCTGCTCGTCGGACCGGGTTCGGCGCTGGCGTTCCTGTACGTGGGGTTCGCCGGCTGACCCGGGTCGGCCTCCGTCCGGTCCGGTAGCCTGTGTTCACGAAGTGAACAGCCGTACCAACTCCGGGCGGAGGCCCTCGTGACCAAACCGACGCGGTCCCCGGACTCCCGCGCCGACCAGGCGGACATCCAGGCCGTGAGCCGGGTCAGCCAGATCCTGTCCCTGTTCGACCCGGCCACGCCCGAGGTCACCGCCGGCGAGGTCGCCGAGCGGCTCGGCCTCAACCGCACCACGGCGTACCGCTACTGCACGTCCCTGGTCGCGGCGGGGCTTCTGGAGCGCAGCAACGAAGGCGGGTACGTCCCCGGCGGCCTGCTGCTGCAGCTCGGCGCGTTCGCCATCGGCCACCGCCGCGTGGTCAACCTCGCGCCGCGGCACATGCAGGCGCTCTCGCGCGCCACGCAGACGAGCGTCGTGCTCAGCCTGTGGGGCCTCACCGGCCCGGTGGTCTCGCGGGTCGAGGAGAACGCGTCGACGATCGTCATCGTGTCGGTGCGGGTGGGCAGCCACCTGCCGCTGGACACGGCGCAGAGCAAGGTCTTCCTCGCCTACCACGCCGACCAGCTGTCGATGGAACGGCTGATCGGCAACCTCTCCGGCACCGCACGCGACGAGCTGCGCGCCGACGTCGACCGGGTCCGCGCGGTCGGGCACTGCTCGGCGATGAGCACGCCGGGGATCGTGGCCGTGGCGGCGCCGGTCTTCGACGAGTACGGCATCTGCGCGACGATCGCGATCGTGGGCCCGGACAACACGCTGTCGATGGGCGACGACACGCCCGAGCTGCGGGTCGTGGTCGACACCGCGCGCGAGCTCACCCTGGAGCTGGGCGGGCACTACCGGCCCGACGACCTCCAGCGCGCGGTGTAGGGCAGCCACGCCGGTGACGGCAGCGGCGGGACGTCCGCGTACTCGCGCGTCCCGGCCAGCGCGCTGCCGATGAAGTCCTCGGTGACGCGGGAAACTCCGTCGACCAGCTCTCGGAGCACGGCGGGTCCGCCGGTCCACAACGCCGTCACGACTTCGACGGCCCGCGCGCCGGCGGCGAGGAACCGCAGCACGTCTTCAGGCGTGCGGGCGCCGTTCGTCCCGATCAAGGGCACGTCGAGCCGCTGGAAAGCCTTGCCCACCCAGTAAAGGCTCATCGGCAGGCACCCCGGTGAGCTCCACGCGCCCCACGAGCCGAGCACCGAGCCGCCGTCGAGGTCCGGCAGGAAGCCCGGGTAGCGGCCGACCAGCCCTACGGCGTCCGCACCGGCCGAACGGGCCGCGCGAGCCAGCGCGACGACGTCCGACGCCTGGCCCGGCAGCTTCACGAACAACGGGACGTCGACGGCGGCCCGCACGGTCCGCACCGCGTCGGCCACACCGTCCACTTCGGTCAGTTGCCGCACCGCGCGCGCCTCGCGGCCGTGCGGCGCGCCGATGTTCAGCTCGACCGCCGGTACCACCGACGCCAGCGCACGGCCGATCCGCGCGGCCGCGGCCGGGTCGCCCAGGGTGATGCTGCCGACCACCGGGCAACCGCGTGCCGCGCCGTGGGAAACGGCGGCGGCCAGCATCGCCAGCCAGTCGTCGAGGTCCACGGCCGCGAGCCCGGACCGGTTGAGCAGCCCGTCACCGGCCCGGGCCGTGCCCGGCGGCCGCACCTCGCCGCCGGCGGAAACGAAGGCGTAGTCGGCGATGCCCAGCTGCGTTCGGGCCGCCGCGCTCTCGTTCACCGACTTCGCCACCACCGCCCCGGCGCCCGCGTCGACGCACGCGGTGATCCCGTCCAGGGTCATGGTCAGCTCCGAGGAGCCGACCCACACCGGATTGGCGGTGGCGAGCCCGGCGACGTCCATTCAGGACAGTTTCGGGATCGTGCTGTCGTCGGCCATGTCGACGTCCTTCGTCTCCGGGCCGAGGAACCCGCCCAGACTGATCAGCAGACCGGCGAGCACGATCAGGACGGCGGGGGCGAGGTGCGCCGGCATGAAGCCGTCGAACCGCTGCAGGTAGAACTGGTAGAACGCCGGGGCGATGAGCGCGAGGCTGTACCCGACGCCGTAGCCGGTGGACCGGATGCTCGCCGGGAAGCGCTCGGTCAGGTAGGCCGCGATCGGGCCGAACGTGCCGACGGTGAACACGCCGATCAGCACGCCGAAGCCGAGCGCCGCGCCGAACCCGCCGTTCGAGGTCATCAAGAGCGTGTACGACCCCGCGCCGAGCACGACCATCGCCAGGCCGTAGCCGATGTAGAACCGCCGTCGCCCGATCCGCTGGGACAGCAGGCCGAACAGCGGGTAGGACAGCGCGGCGGACGCGTTGATCACCAGCATCGTCAGCGTGACCTCCTTGCTGGACAGCAGGAGGTGCGCCTTCAGCTGCGCGGGCGTCACGGCGGCTTCCATGTTGGTCGCCAGCCACGTGCCGGTCATCAGGATGAACACCTGGCCCAGCGCCCGCGGGTACTTCTTCACCAGCCGCACGAGCGGGAGCTTGTGCTTCTCACCGGTCAGCTCGACCGGGGGCTCGTGGACCTGCTTGAGGTAGTAGCGGAACAGCACGGCGGCCAGCAGCGCGCCGACGAGGAACGGGACCCGCCAGCCCCACTGCACGTACGCGCTGTGCAGGCCGGCGGCGGGCAGCAGCTGCAGCATCAGCAGCGTGATCGCGGCGATCACCGCGTACGCGGCGGGCGAGGTCGACGTGATGATCGAGGCGTAGAGGCCGCGCTTGTGCTTCGGGCTCCACTCCATCGCCAGCGGCACCGCCGTCGTGTACTCGCCGCCGAGGAAGATCCCGTCGACGAACCGCAGCGCGATCAGCAGGCCGACCGACCACATCCCGATCGTCTCGTGCCCGGGCAGGCAGGCGGTGACCAGCGTGATGACGCCGAACCCGCCGACCGCGACCAGCGTCGTGCGCTTGCGCCCGACCGTGTCGGCGAAGTGGCCGAAGATGACCGCGCCGAGCGGGCGGCCGATCAGCGTCGAGGCGAACACCAGGGACGCCAGCAGGGCCGTCGTGCTCGCGCTGAGGTTCGCGGCCTGGAAGTACGCGGTCGCCGGCGCCAGCACGACGATCGGCAGGTAGATGTCGAACTGGTCGACGAAGTAGGCGAGCGTTCCGCCGCGGACCGCGGCGCGCACCTTCGCGGGGTCCGGGCCGTGCGGGGTGCCGGGGCGGACGGCCGCCTCCGCGGCGTCGGGCGGTGTGGACATCGGTGTCCTCCGTTTTCGAACCTAGTGTTCACGAAGCGAACGTCAGACACTCTAAATACCGCCAACCGTGAACACAAGAGCGGTCACAGGGTTGACAGCCGGTCTTATAGTGAACTTTGACTTCATAATGCGAACGAGAGGCACGCTGATGAGCCCCGCCATCGCCGCCGTCCTGGACGGCCTGGTCGACATGCACGTCCACTCCGGGCCGAGCCCGTTCCCCCGGCGCTTCGACCACGTGGAGGCCGCGCAGGACGGCGCCCGGATCGGGATGCGCGCCATGGTCGCGAAGTCCCACCACCACAACACCCAGATGGACGTCCTCTCGATGAAGGGCCGCCTCGCCGACGTCCAAGCACAGGTGTTCGGCGGGATCGCGCTGAACAGCACGGTCGGCGGCCTCAACGTGCACGCCGTGCGGATGACCCTGCGGATGGGCGGCAAGGTCGTCTGGTTCCCGACCATCTCCTCCGGCCGGCACATCGACTGCCACCCCGAGGACGGCGCCTTCCCGACCACGACCGTCCCGCTGACGCTGGAGCGCATCGACATCGTCGACGGCGACGGCGCGCTCAAGCCCGAGGCGCTCGAGATCCTCGACGAGATCAAGGAGCAGCAGGCCGTCCTCAACGGCGGCCACATGTACCCCGAGTACATCAAGACGCTGTTCCAGGAGGCGCACGAGCGCGGGATGAAGCGGATGGTGGTCAGCCACCCCGACTTCGTGATCGGCGCCGACCCGGCGCTGTGCCGCGAGCTGATCGACCTCGGCGCGTTCATCGAGCACGAGGTCGGCATGTACGACCCCGAGGGCACGCAGAAGTGGGACCCGAAGAACCTGCTGACCTGGATCGAGGCCCTCGGCCCGGAGCACACCGTGCTCGCGTCGGACTTCGGCCAGAAGGCCAACCCGAAGCCGGTCGACGCGTGGCTGCGCGTCGGCGAGGCGCTGCTCGACCTCGGCCTGCCGGAGAAGGACCTGCGGCGGATGGTCCGCGACAACCCGACGTACCTGCTGAACCTCGACGCCTGAAAGGACCCGCTCGTGTACGAAAAGGACGATCCCCGCTCGGCCCTGGCCACCGCGGCCCGCCCCGACAGCGGCGCCGCGATCACCGCCGCGCAGTACCTCGACCTGCGGGAAACGCCGGTCGTGCGGGCGCAGAACGTCATCCTCGTCCACACCGACGCCCGCGACGGCGACGACCTCGACAACGGGACCCTCGAGGGCGAGCTGGCGATCATCGTCACCGACGCCTCCCCCGCGTTCACGGTGTTGACCGACGACGGCGCGACCAAGGTGGACTCCCCCGGGCTCGTGGTGGTCCCGCCCGGCGCGTCGCGGATCGGCGTCCACGGCGACGGCCCGCTGGTCCGGCTGGTCGAGGCGACCGAACCCGCGTGGCGGGACCGCGTCGCGAACGCCGGCGCCTACGCCGAGAACCACCCGCGGGTCACGCTGCTGGAGCGCTGGCCGGCGCCCGCCGAAGAGCGGGTCCGCTTCTACCCGCTGTCCGAGGTACCGGACGACCCGAAGCGGTTCGGGCGGATCTTCCGGACGCGGTCGTTCATGGTGAACTTCCTGCCCTTGCAAGACGGTCCGCGCGACCCGCGCAAGCTCTCACCGCACCACCACGACGACTTCGAGCAGCTTTCCCTGGCCGTGCAAGGGGAATACGTACACCACATCCGGACGCCGTGGCTGCCCGACAGCACGACGTGGCGCGAGGACGAGCACGTGCGGATCGGCAGCCCGTCGGTGACGATCATCCCGCCGCCGACCGTGCACACCTCCGCGGCGAGCGACCCGGGCGTCAACCAGCTGATCGACATCTTCAGCCCGCCGCGGGTGGACTTTTCGGAGAAGCCGGGGTGGGTCCTGAACGCCGACGACTACCCGATGCCGTGAGCGGGCGGACCGGAGGCGGTCTGTTCACCCGCGAGGCCACGCCCGTCGGGACGTGGCTGAAGATCGCCTCGACCGAGCCCGCCGAGATCATGGCGTTCGCCGGGTTCGACTTCGTCGTCATCGACCTGGAACACGCGCCGCTGGACCTGGTGACGGCGTACCGGCTGATCAACACCGCCGCGGCGCTGGGCATGACTCCGCTGGTGCGGGTGCCGGACAAGACGCCGTCGACGATCCAGAAGATCCTCGACGCCGGCGCGATGGGCATCCTCGTGCCGCACGTCGACACCGTCGAAGAGGCGGCGGCCGTCGGGCGGGCGTGCCGGTTCCCGCCGCACGGCGTCCGCGGCGCCGGCGGGACCAGCCGAGCCGGCGCCTGGGGGCTGCGGCCCAACGCCGAGTACCTGGCCGCCGGCAACGACGACGTCCTGTGCATTCCGCAGCTGGAGAGCGTCGAGGCGATCAAGGCCGCGCCGGAGATGCTCGCACTGGACACAGTGGACGCCGTGTTCGTGGGCGCGGCGGACCTCTCGATGTCGATGGGGTCGACGCCCGCGTCCCCCGACGTGCTCGACCTCATCGCCTCGGCGATCGCGGCCGCGCACGACGCCGGGAAGAAGTGCGGGCTCGCCTTCGGCGGGGTCCCGGAGAAGGCGGCGCGGGCCGTGCGCGACGGCTGTGACTTCGTGCTGGTCAGCAACGACACGACGATGCTGGCCGAAGCCGCCCGCGGCCTGGTCCGGGCGTTCCGGGACGCGACGGCATGACGCTCTCGCTGCCGCGCACCGCGTTGTCGATCGCCGAGCTGGACGACCTCGACCACGACGGGGTCGTCCGGTTCGTGCGGGCGCTCGAGGACGCCGGCCACCGGATGGTCTGGATCCCCGAGGTCAACGGGCGCGAGGCGTTCACGACGGCGGCGCTGGTGCTGGCGTCGACGTCCCGGCTGATCGTCGGCAACGGCGTCGCCCGGGCCCTCGAGCGCGTGCCGAAGTCGGCGGGCTCGGCGGCGCGGGACCTCGCCGCCGGCTACCCCGGGCGGTACGTGCTGGGGCTCGGGGTGAGCGGAGCGGTCCGCGAACGCGGGGTCGGACCGCTCCCCTTCCTGCGCGAGTACCTCGACGGCGTCGACAAGGTGGCGCACGGGGTGCCGAAGGTGCTCGGGGCGTATTCGGCGGGGATCACGCGGCTGGCCGCCGAGCGTGCCGACGGGCTGATCACGTTCCTCGTCACGCCGGAGCACACCCGCTGGGCGCGCGAAACGGTCGGCGACCTCTTCCTGTCGGTGGTCCAGTGGGCGGTGGTGGGCCGGTCGCGCGCCGCCGCCCGCGAGGTCGCGCGCGATCGGCTCGCCTACTACCTGACGCTCCCCCACCAGCTCGCCAAGCTGAAGCGGCTCGGCTTCACCGACGCCGACCTCGCGCCGCCGGGATCCGACCGGCTCGTCGACGCGCTCGTCGCCTGCGGCACGCCTTCCCAGGTGCGCGAGGCGGTGCGAGCGCAGTACGACGCGGGCGCCACGCAGGTCGCGGTGACGCTGGTCGGCCCGCTCGACGACGTCAAGCTCGACGCCTACCGCGCACTCGCCTTGGAGGAGAACTGATGCGCCCGGCCGAAAAAGTCATCATCACGACCGCCATCACGGGCTCGGTGAACATCCCGTCGCAGAGCCCGTACCTGCCCCTGTCCGCCGACGAGGTCGCCGACGCCGCGCTGGAGGCGATCGAGGCGGGGTCGGCCATCGTCCACCTGCACGCCCGCGAGCCGGACGGCCGGCCGACGCCCGATCCCGACGTCTTCGAGAAGATCGTCGGGCGGATCACCGCGGAATCCGATGCGGTCATCAACATCACGACGGGCGGCGCGTCCTCGATGACGATGGACGAACGGCTCGCGGCCGCCTACCGGCTGCGGCCCGAGCTCGCGTCGATGAACATGGGGTCGATGAACTTCGTCTACTCGGGCATCGCCGACAAGGTGACCGAGTGGAAGCACGGCTGGGAGAAGCCGTACGTGCTCAACACGTACTCGAAGCCGTTCGTGAACACGTTCGACAAGATCGAGCACACGCTGCGGACGCTCGGCGAGTCCGGAACGCGGTTCGAGTACGAGTGCTACGACATCGGGCACCTGTACTCGCTGGCGTACTTCGCCGAGCTGGGCCTGGCGAAACCGCCGTTGCTGATCCAGGGCGTGTTCGGCGTCCTGGGCGGGATCGGCGCCGACCACGCGAACCTGGAGCACATGGTGCGGATCGCGGACAAGCTCTTCGGCGACGACTACTGCTTTTCGGCGTTCGCCGCCGGGCGTGACCAGATCGGCTTCGGCACGCACAGCGCGTGGCTCGGCGGGCACGTGCGGGTCGGCCTGGAGGACAGCCTGTGGATTGGCAAGGGGCGGCTCGCGGAGAGCAACGCCCAGCAGGTCCGGAAGATCCGGGCGGTGGTGGAGGACCTCGGGAAACCGATCGCCACCCCGGCCGACGCACGCGCGATGCTGGCACTGCGAGGAGGAGCGGCATGAGTTTGCTGACGGGCAAGGTGGTCCTGGTCGTCGGGGCCAGTTCGGGCATCGGCGCGGATGCCGCGCGGGTGTTCGCCGCGGACGGTGCGTCGGTGATGCTGGTGGCCCGGAACGAGGAGCCCCTGGCCAAGTTGGCCGCGGAGCTGTCGGACTACGACGTCGCGTACACGACGGGCGATGTGTCGTCGGCGTCCGATGTGGACGCGTTCGTCTCGGCGACGGTGTCCCGCTTCGGCCGGCTGGACGGCGCGTTCAACAACGCGGCGATGGGCGGCGGCGGCCGGCTCGACCAGGTGTCCGAAGCGGACTTCGACCGGATCATGGCGGTGAACGTCAAGGGGACGTGGCTGTGCCTGCGGGCGGAGGTCGCGGTGATGGAGCGCCAGGGAGCGGGCTCGATCGTGAACGTGAGCAGCATCGGCGGCCTGCGCGGCAGCCCGGGCATGGGCGCGTACCAGGCGACGAAGCACGCGGTGATCGGCCTGACCCGCACGGCCGCCCACGACTTCGGGCCGTTGGGGATCCGGGTGAACGTGCTCGCCCCGGGCCCGACGGAGACCCCGATGCTGGACGAGCTGCGCCGCACGATCCCGGGCGGCGTGGAGGCCCGCATCGCGGCAACACCGTTGCGGAAGGCGGGCACGGGCACGGAAGTCGGCTCGACGGCGGCGTTCTTGCTGAGCGACCGGGCAAGCCACTTGAGCGGAGTGGTAGTCCCGGTCGACGGCGGCTTCACGGCGTGAGCCGGCCGGGTGGCGGGCCAAGGCTCGCCACCCGGCTACGCCTCGTCGGCAACCGGCGGGACCGCCACCTTGAACCGCGGCCTCCGCCGGAAACCGGCTACCCGCAACGGGTTCAAGTACAAGCGCGACCGAGCGCGCGCGATCAGCGCGAACTCGCGAAGGTAAGGCCAGACCGGCGTTCCCTCCTGCTGGGAGTCACGCAAGGCCAAGAAGCCCGACTTTTCGGCGGCGTCGACGACTCGCACGACCGTCAGTCCCCACAACGCGATCGCATCGGACATCGAGACGTACCGGCGGCAGCACAGGAAGCCCAGCATGTTGAGGGACGAGAGCGCGTGGTTCGCCGATCGGAAATCGTCGGCGGACAACGTTTCGGGAGACTCCCCCGTCTCGCGCAGCTCGAAGACCACTCGCCGGCCGTGCTGATTCTCGGGGACCAGCTGCTTCTCGTGGGCGTTCAGCAGCAGGTCCCGGCGAGAGGTCCGCCGGTTGTAGACGAACACGAGCGTGCTGAGCAGCACCGCGATGAACGACACGACGACAGCCATGCACGGAGGATGCCCGACGATTCCGGAGGGCGGCAACCAGCCAGTCCGCCGCCCCTTCAGGCCAGGTCGGGGATCAGCTCGCCGATCAGCCGGATGCTCTTCAGCACCTTCTCGTGCGGGATGCCGCCGATCTGCTGGAGGCACATCATCCGGTCGATGCCCAGCTCCGCGTACGCGCGCAGCTTCTTGCGGCACGTCTCCGGGCTGCCCACGATCAGCGAGTCCTGCGCGCTCAGCACCTCGAAGACCTCCTCGTCCGGCACCTGCTCGCCCTGCAGGATCCGGGCGATCAGGAGGTTCGCCTCCGATGGCGCGTTCGAAGCCTCGCCACGCAGGAAGTCGCCCGTCAGGCCCGGGGACTTCACCAGCTCTTCGTTGCGGGCGTTGGCGCGCACGAACTCCGTCGCCGCCTCGAAGAACGTCAGCGCCGTCACCGTGTACCACGCCGCGGCCGCCGCCGCGCCGTTGCGCATGGCCTCCTCGTCCGTGTCCGCGCAGTGGACGAACGTGAAGAAGCCGACCTGGTCGTTGACGAACGCCCCGACCGGCTCGGTGCACTGCGCGGCCGCCGCCCGGTACAGGCCGATCAGGCGGCCCGCGCGCTCGAGGGACTCCCACATGGTCGTCCCGAGCACGCCCACCCCGCGGCGCCCGGCTTCCTCGAACGACGCCGGGCTCGCCGCGGCCTGCCACAACGGCGGGTGCGGCTGCTGCAGCGGCTTCGGCCCGATCCCCACGCCGTCGACGCGGTAGGCGTCGCTCTCGTAGGAGAACCGTTCGGAGGTCCACATCTTCGGCACCATCTCGAAGGCCTGCTGCGTCTGCGCGCGGGCGTCGTCCGGCTCGATGCCGAAGAGGCGCCACTCGGGGATGGTCGACCGGGTCAGGCCCAGTTCGACGCGCCCGCCGCTGAGGTGGTCGAGCGTCGCCGCCCGCTCGGCGACGCGGATGGGGTGGTTGAACCGCCCGGGCGCGAGCACCGCGGAGTGCCCGAGCCGGATCCGGCTGGTCCGCTGCGAAAGCGCGGCCAGCATGAGTTCGGGCGCGGAGGAAAGGCTGAACTCCCCGGCGCCGTGGTGTTCGACCTGCCACCAGCACCCGTAGCCCAGTTCGTCGGCGAGGACGGCCTGTTCGATGGCTTGCCGGAACCGCAGCTGTTCGTGCCCTTCTGGCCAGGGCCGCGGGTTCTGGATCTCGTTGAACAGGTCGATCTTCATCCACGGCCTCCGCTTCATCGGGGTCACCGCAGAGTCAGTCTCCGAGAGCGACTGGATCGTTACGGATGGTCACCCGGACGGAGCAGCACCGCCTCAGACACCACCCACCCGGATCGCCACGGCGCCCAGCGCGACCGTGCCGCACACGACGAGGCCGGTGTACCCCACGACGAAGGAGAGCTTCGCGAGCGACCGCGAGGGCCTGGGCCACACGCGGTCCAGCTGGTAGGCGGCGCCGGCGAGAACGTCTTGGCACGTCTTCCCCTTGGCGACGAGCGAACGGGCCTTCGCGGTCAGCCAGAACCCGCCGATGATCTTGACCTGCTTGGTCGTGGCACCGGCCATTCTCTCCACTTCGTAGGTCTGATTGCTGATCAGGAAGCCGTAGAGCAGCAAGAACCCGAAGGTGAGGCCGCCGAGCACGATGGGGAGGCGCCAGCCGATGTCCTGGGGTTGTTCCCGGTAGGTCACCCACAGCAACGCCACGGCGAGCGCGGCCAGCAGGCCGCTGACCTTCTGAGCTCCGCGCGGGACGTCTTCTTCGCTCGGCTCCCACCGCGACCGCCCTCGGAAGGTCAGCGCGAGGGCCGAACCCATCGCGATGATCGTGCCGGCGACGTTGACCAATCCGGCGAAGGAACCGTAGTCGGGCTGCATCTCCGCCTCACAAGTACAGTTTCGCGCTGGTCGCCGAAGGCACGTCGTACTCGGCGTCTTCGAAAGTCAGGGGAAGGAACTGCCCCGAAGCGCCGAAGCAGTACCTGCCGGGCCGGAGACACCCTCGGACCGGAGTACTGGGCGCCCCGAAGACCAACGCCTCATCACGCCAGTACGCCGGGTGGTAGTGCACGCGCAGGTCCGGCGAATCCGTGTGTACCTCGAAGTCGAGACCGGGGGCCGAGGGCTCCGCGGACCGGCGCCCCTCCCCTGATAACCGCACGGAGAGGAACCGCCCCATCCGGGCGATGAATCCCGAGCGCGCTTCGCCCGGATCGACGAGATCACGGAATTCCCGGCGGCGCCCTCGATCTCCACGGGTAGCCCGGCGCAGGATGGTGAAAACCGTCCGCGGATCGTTTTCCACCCCCTCGGCGGGGAAGATCGCGGCGTGGAGGTTCACGGGGAGAATTCCCCCGGCTCTCCCGTAGACGACCATCATCGGGAGGTCGTTTTCTTCGAGGTAGCGGTACTGCCGTGCAAACCGCTCGGCGTCGACGGCGACGTCCGTGATGAGGCCGGCGCGGTAGAACTCCGTGGTCTCGGCAGCTCCCCGGCCGACCAAAGCCCTGGCGAGTTCTTCGTACTGTGACGGCGGTTCCGGCGACGACATCGGGCATCCCTCTCCCGAGGGGCGGCCGGCGAAGTCCCGCCGCCATCGATGTTTACGAGTCGGCTTCCGGCCACAGAGCGTTACAAGAGGCGGGCCCCACTCCGCTGCGCTTGGTCACCGGGCCGCCCCGGTGGCACGCTTCTTCCGGACGAAAGGCGGTGCCCATGGCTTTGCAGCCGGCTGGGCCGCGGCGGGCCGAGGTGCTCGCCGCTCTTTCGCTCGCCATCGATCTCGGGCTCGGGCAGCCCATGGAGCACATGCTGCGCTCCGCGCTCATCGCCACCCGGCTCGCCGACCGGCTCGGGCTCGACGGCGAACAGCGCGGCACCACCTTCTACGCCACCCTCGTCGCCTGGATCGGGTGCCACGCCGACTCGCACGAGCTCGCCGCGTGGTTCGGGGACGACATCGCCTTCCGCTCCGCCACCTACCGCGTCGACTGGGCCGGCCTGCCGTTCCTGCGTCTGCTCGCGACGCACGCCGGGCGGGACCGGGCGCCCGTCGCGCGCGGGGTCGTCGCCGCCGCCTTCCTCGTCAACGCCCGCGGCCGGCTCGCCGAGCTGATCCACTCCCACTGCTCCTCCGCCGGGCGGCTCGCCGACCGGCTGGGGCTGAACGAGACCGTCGCCCGGGCGCTGGCCGGCACCTTCGAACGCTGGGACGGCAGCGGCCTGCCCACCGGCGCCCGCGGCGACCGGCTGCCGATCGAAGTACGTGTCGTGCACCTCGCCGAAGTTGCCGAAGTCCACCTGCGCCGCGGGGGCGTCACCGCCGCGCGCGCCATGGCCGAAGCGCGCAGCGGGCGCCAGTTCGACCCCGCCGTCGTCGCCGCTTTCACCGGCGCCGCAAGCGAAATCCTCGACGGCCTGCTCGACGACGACGTCTGGACGGCCGCCCTCGAGCAGGCTCCCGACCGCGATCGGACGCTGACCGACGACGAGCTCGACGACCTGCTCACCGCGATCGGCGACTTCGCCGACCTCAAGTGCCCCTTCGCCCTCGGGCACTCGCGCGGGGTCGCCGACCTCGCCGCCGAAGCCGCCCGGCGCAGCGGACTGTCCGAACCGGACATCCGGCTCGTCCGGCGGGCCGGGCTGGTGCACGACCTCGGCCGGATGGGCGTGCCCAACAGCATCTGGGAGAAACCCGGGCCGCTGTCGGAAGCCGAGCGGGAACGCGTCCGGCTGCACCCCTACCTGACCGGCCGGATCCTGCGCCGGGTCACGGGTCTGGCGCAGGTCGCCGCCATCGCGGCGGCGCACCACGAACGGCTCGACGGCTCCGGCTACCCGCTCGGCGCGGCCGGCGCGGCCCTGACCCCGCACGCGCGGCTGCTCGCCGCCGCCGACGTCTACCACGCGCTGCGCGAACCGCGCCCGCACCGCCCGGCGCGCGACGCCGTGGACGCGGCCGAGATCCTGCGGCAGCAGGCGCGGGAGTCCCGGTTGGACGCCGAAGCCGTCGACGCCGTGCTGCTCGCGGCCGGGCACGCGCGCCGCCGGACGTCCTACCCCGCGGGGCTGACCGGCCGCGAGGTCGAGGTGCTGCGGCTGCTCGCCGGCGGCGGCTCGAACCGGGAGATCGCGCGGGCGCTGTCGATCAGCGAGAAGACCGTCCGCAACCACGTCGAGCACATCTACGCCAAGGCCGGGGTGTCCAACCGGACCGGCGCCGGGCTGTTCGCGCTCGAACACGGCATCGCCGGCCTGCCCGGAAGATGAGGCATCCGCCCCATGCGCGGGCGGCCGGGCGAGCACGAGGCTGGGGCGAACCGTAAGGAGCCCGCCATGCCCACCCGTGCCGTCATCAGCCTCACCACCGGACTCGAAGACCCCGAGAAGGTCACCGTCGCGTTCCTCGTCGCGGTCGGCGCCGCCGAACAGCACCGCGCGACGCTGATGTTCCTCACCAAGGAGGCGGTCCGCCTCGCCCTCGACGGGTTCGCCCAGGCGACGGCGTGCGAGGGCTGCCCGCCGCTGGCCGACCTCGTCAAGCGCTACGAAGCCGCCGGCGGCCGGTTCCTGGTCTGCCCGATCTGCTTCACCGCCCGCCACCTCGCCGACGACGGCCTGGTCGCCAACGCGTCCCTCGGCGGCACGGTGCCGATGTGGGAGTGGATCGGCGACGAGCCCGTCACGACGTTCAGCTACTGACGCCATGACCACCGCAGGCGAGCAGTTCGCCCACGCGCTCGCGGCCCGTGACTCCGCCGGGCTGCGCGCGGTACTGGCCGGCGAAGTCGACTTCGCCGCGTTGACCCCGGGCCGCCACTGGAGCGCCACCGATCCCGCGGAGATCGTCGACGACGTGATCCTCGGCCGCTGGTTCGGTCCCGGCCGGACGATCCACGAGCTGTGCTCGGTGACCACCGGCCGGGTCGCGGACTGCGAGCACGTCACCTACCGGCTGCGGGTCGAGCGCGACGGCGTCGACCACCTCGTCGAGCAGCAGGCGTACTACACGGTGCAAAACGGCGAAATCGGGTGGCTGCGCGTCCTCTGCTCCGGTTACCGGGCGCTCGCCGGCTGAGAATCCGCTCACGTCGGCGTGGCTCAACGCGCCGGGACGCCGTCCGCCTGCCATCCTCTTGCGGTCAGGAAGACAGGCGGACGGAGGCACCCGTGGGCGTCATCAGCTGGATCGTGCTCGGGCTCATCGCGGGCTTGATCGCGAAGGCCCTCATGCCGGGCAAGGACCCCGGCGGCTGCATCATCACGATCCTGCTCGGCATCGGCGGCGCGTTCGTCGGCGGCTGGGTCGGCAAGACCCTGTTCCACACGGATCTCGGCACGTTCTTCGATCTCCGCACGTGGGGCCTCGCGGTCCTCGGCGCGCTGATCATCCTGGTCATCTACCGGATGGCCTTCGGACGCAGCCGCCGCGACTAGTTGAGGCTGACGCCGTAGGCGCTCATCGCCTCACCGACCGGCTGGAAGAACGACGTCCCGGAGCCCTTGCCGGACGTGATGCCGAGGCCGACGCTGCCCGCGAACAGGCAGCCGCCCGAGTCGCCCGGGTTGACCAGCGCGTTGGTCTGGATCAGCTGGGAAACCGAGCCCTCGGCGTAGTTCACGGTCACGTTCGTGCGCGTGACCGAGCCCGATGTCAGGTGCGTGGTGCTGCCGCTCTTGCTGATCCGCTGGCCGACCGTCGCGGTGCCGGCGGAGCTGATCCGCTGCGTGGAGCCGTTCCACAGGGTGACCGCGCCCGGCGCGCTGCCGGTGGTGTTGCGGATCAGGCCGTAGTCGTTGCCGGGGAAGCTCGACCCCTGCGACGGGCCGACGTTCCACTGCGACACCGCCCGCGTGCAGTGCCCGGCGTCGAGGATGTAGTTCTGGCCGCCGCGGTTGGTGTTGAAGCCGACCGAGCAGCGCGTGCCGCCGCCGGTGATGGCCTCGCCGTTGTAGATCGCGGTGTGCATCTCGCCGGCGACCCGTTCGACCCGGACGCGGTCGCCGAGCGACGCCGCGGCCGCCAGCAGGGCGTCGGTGCCCTTGGCCGCGTCCGCGACCGTCAGCACGACCTGGTTGGTCTTCGGGTCCAGGCCGACCGAAGTGTGCGCGACCGCGGGCAGCGCCTGCAGGGCGTTCTGCGCGCCCGCGAGGGCCGCGCCCGAGTGCTTGACGAGCCGAGCCTGCGCGCCGGCCGCGGTCACCCGGTCGGCGGCCGCTTGGTCGAGCACGTTCACAACGGGCTTCGCGGCGGCGTCGAGGTAGCCGTCGACCGCGCGGGCGCCGAGCGCCGCGGTGACCTGGTGCAGGGTCTCGACGCTCGCGGCCTGCGTCCGCAGCAGCGCGACCGCGGCGGACTCGCTGATGCCGGTTTCCGCGGCGAGGGACGCGACGGCGTCGCGCTGGACGTCGGGTGCGTAGCCGTCGATGGTGACCGCGCCGGCCGGGCTCGTCAGGAAGCCGGCGACTGCGGCGGTGGCCACCAGCGCGGTGGCGGTGCGGGCGAGCAGGTGTCTTGTGCGCATGCCGGTACTCGCTTTCACGGGGAACCGGCGCGAGGGATGGCCGCGCCGGTCGCGATGGGTGTCCGGTGATCCGGTGCGCCCGAGGGTGATCCGGCGGGGAAGCCCGCGGTACCGACTTTCGTCGTACAGGACAAAAGATAGGTACCGGGCATTTCGGACTTCCGGCCGAGCCCGCACAGTAACCGGGCAGCGAAGCGGACCAATCCCGCTCGTGGTCCGCCGACTGTCCACTTGCGACCGATCCGGCGGCTCAACCCCTTGGCGGCGAAGGCCAAGCGACGTCGTCGATCGTCAAGAACGGCTCGCCCGCCACCACTGCCGGCGTGCTGCCGGTGAACGCCCGGACCTCCCGGTGCAGGTGGGACTGGTCGGCGTAGCCGGCGTCCGCGGCGACGCGGGCCGCGTCGTCACCCGCGACCAGGCGGTGGACGGCGTGGTCGAAGCGGACGAGTCGCGCCGCCCGCTTGGGCGGCAGTCCGGCCTGCGCCTGGAACCGGGACCACAGCCGCTTGCGGCTCCAGCCGACCTCGACGGCCAGCTCGTCGACGCGGACCCGGCCGCGGGTGCGGACCATCCGGTGCCAGGCCCACGCGACCTCCGGGTCCACTGCCGGTCCCGTCTCGCCGCGGCGGGCGAGCAGCGCGTCGGTCAGCGCGAACCGCTCGTCCCACGACGAAGTTTCGCTCAGCCGCTCGCCGAGCCGCGCCGCTTCCCGGCCCCATAGGTCGTCCAGGGTCACGAAGCCGTCGAGTTCGCCCGGGCGGACGCCGAGGACCGCGCCCGCGACGACCGGGGGCAGGCGGACCTGCACGCAGGCGAAGTCCGTCGCCCGCGTGATGCGCGTCGTGCCGAAGCCGAGCCCGGCGACGACGCTCCCCCGCTGCCGGCGCCCGGCGGCGTCGGCCACGGCGACCGTGCCGGACCCGAAGATCACCGCCAGCGTCACGGCCGGAGGAGGGACCAGCATCAGGCCGGCCGGGGTGCGGCCGCGGTCGCGGAAGCCGGCCATCGTCGCCCCGGCGACCCGCCCGGGCCGCACCGGACGAGCGACGTCCCACAGCGCCTCGGCCACGGTTCCAAGCTACGCGGAACATTCGTCCAAGCCACGCGGGTGGCCGTGCGGCCAGGCTCGGCGCATGACGAACCTGCACGTGACCGACGACGGCCCCCGCGACGCCCCGGTCCTCCTCCTCGTCCACGGATCCGCGTCCTCGGTCCGGTCCTGGGACGCCCTGCTCCCGCTGCTGCTCGAGAACCACCGCGTGGTCCGCGTCGACCTGCTCGGGCACGGCCGGTCGGCCAAGCCGGCGGACGCCGACTACGGCATCGCCGAGCAGGCCCGCCGGGCCGGAGCCGAGCTGGACCGGCTGGGCATCGGGCACGCCGTCGTCGCCGGCCATTCGACCGGCGGGCTCGTCGCGACCGCGCTCGCCGAGGAGCGGCCCGGCCTGGTGGCCGCGGTCGTGCTGGTCGACACGGGACCGAGCATGGACACCTACATCGGGCCGCAGACCGCTTTCGACCCCGAGCAGTGGGCGCGGCTGACCGACGCGCAGATCCGCGAGGCGATGAGTTCCGCGTTCCGGCCCGGCTTCGAAGCTCCGGCGTCGCTCGTCGAGGACGTGCGGGGAATGACCTTCGCCGCCTTCGCCGCGGCGCAGCGAGGAGCCGTCGAATACCTTGTGCGGCAGTCGATCCCGGACCGGCTGGCGGCGCTGGGCACGCCGGTGCTGGTGCTCTTCGGCGAGGACGACCGGCGATGGCGGCCGTCGACGGCGCTCGCGGCTTACCGGTCCGTGCCGGGCGCGCGGGTCGTCGCGTTGCCCGGCGTCGGCCACTCCCCGATCCTCGAAGACCCGGGGCGGACGGCCGAGGCGCTGCTGGCGTTCACCGGGTCACGGAACGGCGGGGACCGATAGTCGTACCCACTTCGGCCGGAAATCAAACAAGTCCGGCTCGGCCCACGCCGCCGCGGCGCGGGTGGCAGGATGTGGCCGGTGAGCATGCGGACCAGGAACAACGTCGTCGAGGCCGGGCCCGAAGACGGCCCGGTGGTCCTGCTCGCCCACGGGTTCGGCTGCGACCAGAACCTGTGGCGCCTCGTCGTTCCCACGCTCGCCGAGCGGTACCGGGTCGTGCTGTTCGACCACACCGGCGCCGGGCGCTCGGACCTGTCCGCGTGGACGCCGGAGCGCTACGGCACCCTCGACGGCTACGCCGACGACATCCTGGCCCTGTGCCGCGAGCTCGACCTGACCGACGTCGTGCTCGTCGGGCACTCGGTCAGCGCGATGATCGCCGTGCTGGCCGCCAACCGGGAGCCGGAGCGGTTCGCGAAACTGGTGCTGCTCACGCCGTCGCCGTGCTACATCGACGACGACGGCTACCGCGGCGGCTTCAGCCGCGAGGACATCGACGAGCTGCTCGAAGCGCTGGAGTCGAACTACCTCGGCTGGTCGGCGACGATGGCGCCGGTGATCATGGGCAACCCGGACCGCCCGGAGCTGGGCGAGGAGCTGACGAACAGCTTCTGCCGCACCGATCCCGCGATCGCGCGGGTCTTCGCGCGCGCCACTTTCCTTTCCGACAACCGCGACGACCTGCCGGCGGTCTCCGTGCCGACGCTGGTCGTCCAGTGCGCGCAGGACGCCATCGCGCCGCCCGAGGTCGGGCAGTTCACCCACGAGCGGATCGCCGGCAGCCGGCTGGTGACGCTCGACGCGATCGGGCACTGCCCGCAGCTCAGCGCGCCCGAGGCCACCACCGCCGCGATCACGGCGTTCGTGAGCGGCCCATGATGTGCGAAGCCGACGCGGGCGGCCGCAAGGGCGCGGACCCGGCGTTTTCCGCGCTGCTGGAGGACAGCGCGGAGGACCTCTACGAGAACGCCCCCTGCGGGTACCTCTCGACGCTGCTGGACGGCACGATCGCGAGGATCAACGCCACCCTGCTGGACTGGCTCGGCCACGAGCGCGAGGAGATCGTCGGGCGACGGCGGTTCTCCGACCTGCTGACCGTCGGCGGCCGGCTCTACCACGAGACGCACTTCGCGCCGCTGCTGCGCATGCAGGGCGAGCTCGGCGGCGTCGCCTTCGAGCTGAAGACGGCGAGCGGCGGCCGGCTGCCGGTGCTGGTGACCTCGACGGTCAAGACCGGCTCCGACGGCGAGGCCCAGCTCATCCGCACCACCGTGTTCGACGCGCGCGACCGCCGCGCCTACGAGCAGGAACTGCTGCGGGCGCGCGACGAAGCCGAGCGGGAACGCGACCGCGTGCAGCGGCTGGCGCGGACCCTGCAGCAGACGCTGCTGCCGCCGGCACCGGCGGAAGTGCCGGGCATGCAGGTCGCGGCGTACTACCACCCGGCGTCGGCCGACGAGGTCGGCGGCGACTTCTACGACCTGTTCCCGGTCACCGGCGACACGTGGGGGTTCTTCCTCGGCGACGTCTCGGGCAAGGGCGCGCAGGCCGCGGTGGTGACGTCGCTGGCGCGCTACACGCTGCGGGCGGCCGCCGTCCACGACCCGGACCCGACCGTCGCGCTCGGCATCCTCAACACGGCGCTCAACCAGCAGTTCCAGAGCGACGACCCGCGCTACTGCACGGTGGTCAACGGCCGCATCCGGCCGGACGGCGACCGCGCGACGATCACCCTGGCCGGCGGCGGCCACCCGCCCGCGCTGCTGATCCCGGCCGACGGCGCCGCGCGGTTCCTGCCGCTGCGCGGCGGCCAGCTCGTCGGTGCCCTGCCCGGCGCGCGGTTCGTCTCGCTCGACGTGCACCTGGCGCCCGGCGACACGCTGCTGCTCTACACCGACGGGCTGACCGAAGCCCGCGCGGACGGCCGCACCCGCTACAGCGAAGAACAGCTTCGCGAAGACCTGACCGGCCTGGCCCCGACGACCGCCCCGGCGGTGGTCGAGGCGGTCACCGACCTGCTGGCCGGCTTCGGCGACGGCGTCGACGACGACACCGCGCTGCTGGCGTTCGGCATTCCCCTGCCCGGAGGCGATCAGCCATGACGAGCCCGTTCTCGACCTCGACCGAAACCGCGGACACGGGGCCGATCCTGACCGTCCGCGGCGAACTCGACGTCGCCACCGCGTCCCGCCTGCGCACCCGGATCGGGGAGCTGGCGCTGGCGGCCGGGCAGCTGCTCGTGGTCGACCTGGCCGGGGTGACGTTCTGCGACTCCAGCGGGATCTCGGCGTTGATCGCGGCGCGCAACGCCGCCGAGTCGGCCGAGGCGTCGATCGCCCTGGCCGCCGTGCCGGCCCGGCTCACGAGGACGTTCGCGCTGACGGGGTTGTCGGACTACTTCCCCACCTACGCGACGGCCGAGGAGGCCATCCGTCAGAGGCAGGGCGGCCGGTAGCCGTCGATCCGCAGGCCGCGGAACTCGAGCCGGTTCGGCGTCTTGCCCACGAAGACCAGGCCGCGGGCTTCGGCGAGCGCCGACGCGAACGAGTACGACGGCGTCCCCAGCTCCGGCAGTGACGTCCACGCGCGGGGCCGGAAGCTGAAGAACTTCGTGACCAGCTTCCCCCGCGTCGACGGCACCAGAGTGAGCCACTTGTCGCCGCCACTCCAGTGCGACGCCGGCCGCAGCTGGACGTAGAGGTCGTCGGTGGCGCGGTAGGTCAGCCAGAAGCCCGCGGAACGGGAGAGGTCGGCCTGCGCCTCGAACCGGTTCCCCAGCCACACGACGGCCACGTGCCACTCGGCGTTCACGAAGTCGATCTTCGCCGTGTACCGGTTTCCGTCGCGGACGAGAAGGTTCCCGGTGGCCGGGACGGTGGTGCCCTCACCGCTGGCGAGCCACTGCTGCAACCGGTCGATCGACGGCGTCGCGCACTCGCACGGCGCCGCCGGCGACGCGTCCGCGGCCGGGGTGACCAGGGAAAACAGGAGGAGGGATGCGATGACCGCGAGCGTCCGGGCGAAGGCGAGGCGCATGCGGGGAAGCTAGCACACCGGATGTGGCCCGGGTCACGGAATGCGCGTCGATCTTGGGCGCTACACAGGAGTAGGAACCGATCGCACCCCCAAGGAGGGCCATGTCCGCCACCACCACGCCGGCCGAGGCCGCGACCACCCCGGTGGTCCCGGTGCTCGACGACTTCGACTTCGACCTGACCGACGGCGCGGCCTGCCGCATCGACGACCCGGACTGCGAAGCCTGCCAGTGAGCCGACGTCCCCGGTGCGGCTCTTCCCGCACCGGGGACGGCCTTTACCGCCGTCATTTCGGGTGGCCGGTCGCGGCCACCTGGACGAAGCTGCGCACCAGCGGGCTGCGGCCGCTCTTCGGCCACGCCACCACGAGGTCGCTCGGCGGCCGGTCCGCCAGCGGCACGACGACGAGGCCGGCCGGCAGCGGCTGGTCGACCGGGGCGAGCGCCGCGGTTCCGTTCCACAGCACCGCCTGCAGGCACTCCTGGACCGTCCGCAGCACCGGCGACGCCTCGTCCGGCGCGCCGCCGGTCCAGTAGGCGGTCCACAGTGGATCGGTCCCGTCGGGCAGCCGGACCCACCGTCGGCCCTTCAGCTCGGCGGCCGGGATCGAGGAGTGGCGGGCGAGCGGGTCGTCGTCGCGCACCACGACGCCGACCGGCACCGAGCGCAGCACGTGCGTGCCGATTCCGGTGGTGTCGAAGGGGGTTCGCGTCAGGGCGACGTCGACGAGACCGGTGCGCAGGCCCGCCGTCGGGTCGCCGAGGCCGGCTTCGTGGACGCGGACGTCGACGTGCGGGTGGCGTTCCCGGAACAGCGGGACCAGCCGGGTACCGACGTGCTCGGCCGCGTCGGCGAGGGTGCCGACGGTCAGGCTCGCCGCACCGGCCGCGGCGGTGACCCGGCCGCGGATCCGGTCGGCCTGCTTGAGGAGCGCGTCCGCCTCGGTGTAGAGCACCGTGCCGGCGGGGGTGAGCGTGACGCCCTTGGGCGTGCGCTCGAACAGGGCGGCGCCGAGCTCGTCCTCCAGCTGCCGGATCGCCCGGCTGAGCGGCGGCTGCGTCATGTGCAGGCGGCTCGCGGCCCGGCCGACGTGCCGTTCGTCGGCGACCGCGACGAAGTACTTGAGCGCACGCAGGTCCACCACGACACGATACCTTCGCGGTATCGAGCGGACCGAGCCGGACTTGGACGCGTGCGGGGCCGGTGGCGAACGATCGTGGGTATGACTCTCACGATCGGGTGCTACACATACGACACGACGCGGCCGCTGTTCGACCGCACCGACGTCACGGTGAAAACGGCGGACACGCTGCCGGAGATCTTCGAGCGGACGATCCGCGACCACGAGTTCGACGTCGCCGAGCTCGGGTTGACGTTCTACTTGCGGCTGCTGGAATCCGGCCTGCCGTACGTCGCATTGCCGATCTTCCCCAACCGGGTGTTCCGGCACTCGTGCGTCTTCGTGAACAGGCGGTCCGGGATCACCGGACCGGGTGATCTCGTGGACCGGACGATCGGCGAGTTCGGCACGTACGGGCAGGACTCCGGCGTGTGGGCCAAGGGAATCCTGATGGACGAGTACGGTTTCGAGCCCGCACGCAACCGGTGGGTGATCGGCGGGCTGGACCGGCCGGCGGAGCCGTTCGGCTTCACCCCGCACCCGCACCCCGAGGACGTCGCGGTGACGACGTCCGACCGGGCGCTCGGCGACCTGCTGGCCGCGGGCGAGATCGACGCGCTGTTCACGGCGAACGTGCCGCAGTGCGTGCTGGACGGCGCCCCGGACGTGGTCCGCCTGTTCCCGGACTTCGAGCCGGTCGAGCGCGACTACCACCGGCGCACGGGGATCTTCCCGATCATGCACGCGGTGGTGATCCGCCGCGAGCTGCTGGACTCGGCGGCCGAGGTCTACCGCCTGTTCTCGTCGGCGGCGGAGTCGGCCGCGGACCGCTACCGGCGCGACCGCCGCCTGTACCAGGTGCCGACGATGGTGCCGTGGATGAACGCGCTCGTCGAGCGCACCGAAGCCGAGTTCGGATCGGATTGGTGGCCCTACGGGATTTCAGCCAATCGAGCGACTTTGGAGACTTATTTGCGCTACCACCATGAGCAGGGACTTTCCGCGCGGCAGTGGGCGATCGAGGAGGTCTTCGCGCTCCCGGAGACGTGATCTTTTGTCGGTGGGGGCCGGTAGCGTCGGGCGCATGGCTCTTTCGACGGAGGAACGCGAGAAGTTTTTGGCCGAACCCCACATCGGGGCGCTGTCGGTGACGGAGCGCCCGGACCGGGCCCCGCTGACGATGCCGCTGTGGTACCAGTACACCCCGGGCGGCGAGCTGTGGATCCGGACGCTGCCGGAGTCCCGCAAGATGAAGGCGATCGACGCGGCGGGGCGGTTCAGTTTGCTGGCCCAGCGGGCGACACCGACGGTTCGGTACGTGTCGGTGGAGGGGCCGGTGCTGCGGACCGAGCCCGACAGTCCGGCGCGGGCCCGGGAGATGGCGGGGCGGTATTTGCCGGAGGAGAAGGTCGAGGAGTACCTGGAGTTCGAGCGGACTCGGGTCGGGGAGCACGTTGTGGTGTTCTTGCGGCCGGAGCATTGGCTGTCGCTGGACATGGGGGCGGTGTGATGTCCACATCGGACTGATCCGGGACGGGACGGCGGCAGTGGCGAGGAAGCGACCCTTCCAGCCTCAGCGAGGCCCGATCACCAGTGCGTCACCGCACCGGGCTCACCGGTAAGGCGCTCCGCCCGGCGCCTGCCGTGCCCGCGGCGCCTGCGCCCGCGGCGCCTGCGCCCGCGGCACCTGAGCCCGCGGCACTTGCGTCCGAGGCACCTGTCCCCGTGGCGCCTGCCCACGTGGCACCTGCGCCCGCGGTGCCTGCCCGCGAGCCACCTGCGTCCGCGCCGGCGGGGGTGGGCCCGCCCGCCTCACCGGGGGACGGGCCGTCGCCGGGCGGGGCTCCTGCTCCGGCTCCTCGCGCGCCCGGGATGGGCGGTTCGCCCACGAGTCGAACAGCACGATCAAGCCCGCGAACACCGCGCACCCCAGCCCCAGGGCCACGTTGACCAGTGATCCGATGATGCCGGCCACCAGCAGCACCGGCAGCACCGCCATCAGGCAGTACGGGTCGATCCTGCCGAACTTCGGGCGGGACGGCCCCTCCCGGGGACTCACCGCGCGACCTCCGCTTTCCCTCGCGCCATGGTCGCAGTATGCAACCCCCAGCCCCTCGCGGCCACCTTCCGACCACAAAAAACCGGACAAAGCGACCAACTACGCAGGATCCCGCTGGGCGATCTCGACCTCCGGGCCCGTCAACCGGCGGGGGCCGACGTAGTACAGCACCGCCCAGGCCGCCGGCTCCGCGTCCCACGACGGGTTCACCACCAGCCCTTCGCCCGTCCGCGCCGCCAGGACCGTTGCTCCATACGCGCGCCCAGGGCCGGCCCAACGACTCCGGGAGCGTCACCGACGCAGCAGCTCGGGCCGCTCGAGGTCCCGCAGGGTGACGACCACGTGCGCCGCCGGGCCGGCGTGGTCGACCGTCCCGCGACCGCCGGCGCCTCGTTGTCGTCGGCCACTCGGCCGGCGCCATCAGCGCGAACCGCCGCGACAAGAATGGACAAATTCCCGTGCTCGGCGGGGAAAAACCGGCGTTCCGTGGTGCACTGTCACCGGTCCCCCGGCGCCGGAAGAGGTACGCGCATGAGGAAACGGGTCCGTTCGGCACTCTTCGCGACGGTGCTCGCGTGCGGCTTGATCGCCACCCCGGCGGCCGCCGCCGCGGCGGCGCCGGGCATCGAGTTCGCGAACCCCGCCAGCCAGGCATTGTTCGGCACCGCTTACCAGGAAGCGCTGGACAACCTGCTGCGCACCAACACCATCGGCTACGACGCGAAGTACGACAAGAGCGGCCTGCTCGACCCGGACACCGGCATCGTCCGCGCGGGCGGTGGCTACAACCAGCCGTGGACGCGCGACGCGTCGATCAACAGCTGGAACGCCACGAGCCTGCTCTCCCCCGCGCTGGCCCGGAACACGTTGTGGGCGGTCGTCGACAAGGACGCCGGCGGCGCGCTGCGCGTCCAGCAGGACGACCAGCAGTGGGACCAGGTCGTCTGGGCGACCGCCGCGTGGCACCACTACCTCGTCACCGGCGACACGGCGTTCCTCGGCGACGCCTACCGCGCGACGGCGAACACGCTGACCATTCGCGAACACGCCACCACGGCCGGCTTCAACGCGAAGTACGGGCTGTTCACCGGCGCGTCGTTCTTCAACGACGGCATCGCCGGCTACCCGGCGCCGCCCGCCGACGCCACCGAGTCGGTCAGCACCGGCAGCATGCCGTGGCCGGGCGTCGCGAGCGGGATGTACCTGAGCACCAACGAGGTCTACTACGCCGCGTACGTCAACGCCGCCAACATGGCGGAGAAACTGGGCCGGCCGGGCGCGGAGGTCGCCGGCTACCGGACCAAGGCGAACGCGCTGAAAGCCGCGATCAACGACCACTTCTGGAACGCGAAGACCGGCCTGTACAACTACCAGCTCCTCGCCGACGGCACCCGCGGCGCCTACCAGGAAGGCACCGGGCTCGCCTTCGCGCTGTTCTTCGGCGTCGCGAACCCGGCGCAGGCCCGGTCGATCGTCGCGAACGCCCGGGAAATGACGTGGGGCATGCCCGACACGTTCCCGAACTGGGCGCGCTATTCGGACGCGCAGCCCGGACGGCACAACGCCATCGTCTGGCCGCTGGTCCAAGGGCTCTGGGCGAAAGCCCTGGCCGGGCAAGGGAACCAGAGCGCGTTCGCGTCGGAGGTGGCGCGCCTGGCCAAGCTGGCCGACGGCAACAGCGGGTTCTGGGAGATCTACAACGGCAACAACGGCGTCGTGGACGGCGGCTACCAGCGGCTCGGAGACACCGTGAAGTTCCACTGGGGCTCCGAACCCGACCAGACCTGGTCGGCGACGGCGTTCCTCGACATGATCCACACCGGCCTGTTCGGGCTGACGTTCACCGACCGCGGCCTGGTCTTCACGCCCGATCTCCCGGCGGGCTGGGGTGACGTGACCCTCCGGAACCTCCGCTACCGCAACGCCACCCTCACGATCGCGCTGCACGGCGCGGGCACCAAGGTCGGCTCGTTCACGATCGACGGCCGGCCCGCGCCGGGCAACGCCGTCCCGGCCACGCTGACCGGCGACCACACCGTCTCGATCACGCTCACCGGCGCGGCCGCCGGCGACCGCGACGGCGACGGCGTGCCCGACGCGGCCGACCGCTGCGCCGACACCGCGGGCACCGTCGGCGGCTGCCCGGCGCCGGCCCACCTCGAAGCGGAGGACGCGCTCAACACCGGCGGCGTGAAGACGAACGTCAACCACACCGGCTACTCCGGCCGGGCGTTCCTCGACGGGCTGTGGGCGCAGGGCGCGGCTTCGTCGTTCACGCTGCACCGCGCGTCGAGCGACCCGGCGACGACCGCGCTGACCGTCCGCTACGCCAACGCCAACAGCGACACCCGCACGATGACGCTGTCGGTCGACGGGCAGCGGCTGCGGCAGGTGAGCTTCCCGAAGGTCTCCGACAGCTGGGACGACTGGGGCACGGTGACCTTCGGCGACGTCCCGCTCAGCGGCCGGGACCCGGTGGTCACGCTGTCCTACGCGCCCGGTGACACGGGCTCGATCAACCTCGACTGGCTGGCCGCCGGCTGACCCGTCACCCGAACCGGTGAACCCCCGGCCCGGCCGTCATAGCCGGGCCGGGCGGCCCCTCTCGTTGTTCGTCGCGGTGGCCGGGCGGCACGCCCCCCGACCGGCCGGCCACCGCGCACACGTCGCCGGGCCCCGCATACTGGACCGGTGAGCGAACCGATCCCGCTGTTCCCCGGCACGCGCGTCGACCCCGCGCGGTTCGCCGACGCGCAGCACCGCCGCTTCACCGGGATGCGGCTGCGGATCGGCCGGTCCGGCATCGCGCACCGCGTCGCGTGGGTGCCCTGGCTCGACGAGCTGACCCTGCCCGCGCCCGCCTGCCACCAGGGGTGGTCCGGCCTCGGCGCGGCGGGCGAGATCACCCCCGCCGACGGGCCGGTGACCTGCCGCAAGTGCCTGCGCCTCGGCGGCGAACCGGACGATCCCGCCCAGCACCCCCTGTTCGCGCTGCCGGAACCGCACTGACCGGTTAGCCCCGCACCGGCCGGGTACCTGCCGGGGATGACGGAGAACCGAGACCCCGGCGCGTCGGTCCGGCAGTTCACCGCCGAGCTGGCCGACGCGGCGATGGCGGGCGCGTACGACGACGTGGCCGACGCGCTGGGCGTGCTCGCCCGCGTCGGCTCGAACCGGATCCCCGGCGCGATCGTCGCGGAGCTGGTCGGCCGCTGCGCGTCGGTGGTCCGCGCCCGGCAGCCGGCCGATCCCGGAGCGGTGTTCACCGTGGCCGTGACCGACGAGCGGGCCCGGCCGGTCGAGGTCGACCGGCTGCCGCCCGGGCCGCTGGCCGCCCTGCGCGCCCTGCTGGCGGATCTCGGCGAAGACCACGAAAGCCGCGACATCCACCTGGAGCTGGCGGCCCGCGGGCGGCCGGACGACGTCGTCGGCGTCGTGATCCACCTGCTCGTGTGGCTCGTGGAACTGTCCGGCAGCGAGGCGGCGACCTTGCCCCCGCTGAGCTGTTTCGCCCGATGAACCCGGCCGGAGACGGCGCGATCGAGGTCGGCGACCCGGTAGACGGGACGGTGACCGTGCGCGCGCACGGCGCCCCGGACGCGGGGGACCTCGCCGCGGCACTGGCCGGCGCCACCCGCGGCGCGGCGACGGTGCTGCTCGACCTGACGGGGGTCGACCACTTCACCACCGAAGCCGTCGCGGCGATCATCCCGCACCTGCGGCGGCCCGGCAGCCGGCTGATCGTGACGGCATCGGCCGCGGTGGAGGGGAAGCTCGCCCGGCTGGGCTTGAGCGGGCTCGTCGCGCCGTCGACGGAGTCCCGCGCCTGAGGCCGCCCTCGTGGCGAGACTGTCCGCCCGCCGCCGAGCGACTTTCACTTCCCGCGGCGGGCCCGGTCGGTCCGCCGCCGGTTCTCCTTCTCCAGCGCGGCCACCAAGTCCTCTTTGGACATTCGCGACCGGCCGGGGATGCCGAGCTGCTTGGCCCGCTCGTACAGGTGCTGCCGGCTGGCCGTCGCGTTGACGCCGCCACGCGTCGGCTTGGCCGGTTGCCCCGCGCCGCGGGCCGCCTGCTCGTCCGACGGGCCGCGCTCGGGCTTCGGCTCCCAGTGGTCGCCGACCTTCTCGAACGAATGCTTCAACGCCGAGTACGCCGTCTGCTGGGCGCGGCGGCCTGGGCCGTAGGTCCGCAGCGCCGAGTCGTGCGCCGCCACCCACGTGTCCTGCGCCTTGCGCGGCGATCGCAAAAGCGTGCTGGGCAGGTCTTCGCGTCCGGGCATGCCGGCTCGGCTACCCCCGCCCGCCCGGCGCCAAACCGGCGATCTCCTCGTCGAGTAGCGGATCCGGGTCGAACCGCATCCCCGCGAAGTGGCCGGCCAGCTCCAGCGAGAGCACGCCGTGCAGGCGCGTCCAGAACGACAGCGCCCGGTGCAGCACCGCGGGCGGCGCGGGATGGCCGCCCGCCCACGTCCGGTGGCGGTCGAGGTGGGCGTCGAACGGCGTCTCCGGCCCACCCTCCCCCAGCGCGCCGCACGCTTCGATGAGCACCGCCATGACCTCGAACGAGATCGCGGTCGTGTCGTCGGGGGCGTGGTAGCCGGGGACGGGCGTGCCGTAGATCAGGAAGTACCGCTGCGGGTCGCCGCGGGCCCAGTCCCGGATGACGTGCGCCAGCCCGGCCAGGTCGGCGCCGTCGTCGTACGCCGCGCGGACCGTGTCGGCGATGCTCCGGTACGCGTCGCGGATGAGCGCGGTGATCAGCTCGTCGCGGCTCGCGAAGTACCGGTAGAGCGCCGGGCCGCTCATGCCCAGCTGCTTGGCGATCGCGTTCAGCGACAACGCCGGCACGCCCGCCGTCGCGATCTGCTCCCACGCGTGCTGCTTGATCTCCGCGCGCACCTGCGCCCGGTACCGCTCGCGCGAAGTCGGTCCTGCGTCCGTCATGGCGGCTCCTTCCTGGCGAGTTAGAGGCTATCACTTTTCTTATTGACACTAAGCCGCTGCTGGTTATAGCTTCTAACTACAGCAAGAGCCACTAACTCACCGAGGAGAAACGCCATGATCAAGGCTTTGTTCGCCGTCCCGCTGGCCGCCGCGGCCCTGTTCGCCGCCGCTCCGGCGGACGCGGCCACCACGACCCCGCTGACCTGCCGCGGTCAGGGCATCGACCCGGCCGCGCAGCTGCACTACGGCGCCGAAACGTTCGTCAAGGCGCCGCTCAGCACCGTCTGGAAGGTGCAGACGGGCGTCGAAGGGTGGCCGGCCTGGCAGTCCGCGGTGACCAGCGCGAAGCGGCTGGATCCGGGTCCCCTGCACCCCGGCTCGCGGTTCCGCTGGACGACGCCCGTCCCGGCGACGCCGTCCACCCCCGCCACCACGCTCGTCATCACGTCCACGGTCCACCAGGTCCAGCGCGAGCACTGCGTCCGCTGGAGCGGCCCCGCGATCGGCGACGGCCTGCGCATCGACCGGGGCGTCCACGTCTGGACGTTCACGCCGGTCCGGGGCGGCGTCGCCGTCCGCACCGAGGAGAGCTGGACGGGCAGCCAGGTCGACGCCGACCCCGCGACGGCCATCCGGTTCCTCGCCCCGGGCCTCGACCGCTGGCTGGCCGACCTCAAAACCGCCGCCGAAGCCGCGTGCTGACGCGCGCTGAAAAGGAGAAGACGATGACTGCGACCACTCGCGGCGTTCTCGTCGCCGCCTGGGCGTTCCCCGTGATGGTGCTGGGCCAGTTCGCGTTGCTGGCCGGCATCCCGGCCGCGATCGTGCTGGTACGCACCCTGCGTTCGCCGGCGGCGCGCGGGTGGGGCGCGCTGATGACGACGGCCTACGTCGTCCCGCTGGCGGTCTGGCTGCTCGGGCCCGGCACGGCACCGAGTCTGTCGAAGTCCTTGAGTCCGGTGGCGACCGGCGTCGTCGCCGCGGCCGGTGCCGCCGCGGCCGCCGGGCTGCAGTTCGCCCGGCGGCGCGCCGCGGCGGCGCCGGCTACTTCGTGAAGGTGAGGCAGTTGGCGGAGTGACCGCCCTCGCCCGGGCCGACGCGCACGCTCGACGCCGTGCACTCCAGCGCGGAGTTGTGCCGGCAGTCGGCCCGCGAGCAGGCGCCGACCTGGGCCACGACGCGGTCGAGGCCGCCCTTCGTGTTCAGCGGGACGAACGTGCCGCAGTCGGCGGACCCGTTGTCGCCGCCGACGGTGATCGCGAAGGCGTGGCAGCCGTCGTGGTTGTAGGAACAACCGCTGACGGTGCATTCGTGCACGGCGGGCATTTCGGTGGTGGTCATGCGCGGCTCCTGGATCCGTGGTGGGAAACAGTTCGGAGTCCCGACGCTCCCACCGGGTCCGGGGTCGCGCAATTCGCGGTAACCGGCCGGGTGATCGGCTCCGCACGCCAGGGTGAAGCCGCCCCGGCCGCGTCAGCGCAACGGCTCGAGCGCCTTCGCCAGCGGCTCCAGCACGGCCGGGGTGTGCGGCGGCGGCAGGTAGACGATCGCGAGGTCGAGACCGGCTTCGCCGAGGGCTTCCGCTTCGGCGGCGACCTTGGCGTAGTCGCCGTCCGGGCTCAGCCGGACGTGCGAGGACAGCAGGATCTCGCTCGGGTCGCGGCCGATGTCGGCGCAGTGGCGGTGCAGGACGTCGCGCTTGTGCGCGAACTCCTCCGGCGAGCCGCCGACGAAGTTCCAGTGCTGGGCGTACTTCGCGGCTGTGCGCAGGGTGCGCTTCTCGCCGCTGCCGCCGATGCAGATCGGCGGGTGCGGCGTCTGCACGGCCTTCGGCTCGCAGCGGGCGTCGGTGAGCTGGTAGTGCTCGCCCCGGAACGTCGTCGTCTCCTGCGTCAGCAGGCCGACGAGCACCTCGCACGCTTCCTCGAAGCGGTCGCTGCGCTCCTTGACCGAGCCGAGCCGCATGCCGTACGCGCCGGACTCCTCTTCGTTCCAGCCCGCGCCGATGCCGATCTCCAGCCGGCCGCCGGAGACGATGTCGAGGGTCGCGGCCATGTTCGCGAGCAGCGCCGGGTGGCGGTAGTGGATCCCGCTGACCAGCGTGCCCACCCGGAGCCGCTTCGTGGCCTGCGCGAGCGCGGTGAGCGTGACCCAGCCTTCGAGGCACGGGCCGGTCGGGTCGGAGAAGATCGGGTAGAAGTGGTCGAACGTCCAGGCGGACTCGAACAGCTCGATCTCGTCGGCGGCCTGCCACACGGCGAGCATGTCCGCCCAGGCGGTGTCCTGGGGCGAGGTCTTGATGGCGAATCGCATGATCGTGATCGTAAGCCTGGAGTTCCTCCAGGTGGGAGCCCACGCGCCGGTCGCTCGATCCGGTGAAGCACCCCGTCGCGCCGCCGTTCCCGGGTACCCCTTCGGAAAGGAGGAGGAGACGATGCCCGACAACGAGCTCCCGGGGTTCCTGATCATCGGCCTGATCTTCGTGGTGGCCGACGGCCAGATCCTCTACCGCGGCGGCCGCCGCTACCTGAGCGGCCCGGACGGCGGCGAAGGCACCGGATCGATGGCCTGGATGGTGGTGACGGTCTTCCACCTGGTCGCGTTCGGCGTGCTGGCACTGCTGTCGGTGGTGGGGCCCGGCTGGTCGGGCACGACGGCGGCGCTGGTGGGCCGGCTGGGCGTGTTCCTCCTGCTGCTCGCGGTGGCCCACGCGCTGACGGTGGCGGTGCTGGGCCGACGCCGGCAGGACACGATCGTGGAGACGCACTTCCAGGAGAGCGACCGGCCGGCCGAGGTGTACGTCCAGCCGGCGGCGGAGCCGGCGCTCGACCAGACGACCGTCACGCCGGTCCCGGGGCAGAACGGGACGGCCCCGCACGTGAGCCCGGACATCGGGAACCACGGTCCGTACCGCGCTTGAGCGGCACCGAAACGCCGTGGCGGTCACATGACGCTGCGTGTTCGCCGCCGCCCGTCCAGGTAATCACTCTTCCGTGTCTGGGCGGGCGCTGAACCGCCTCGAATGCCGCAACGCGCACTACTCCCCGTCCGCCGATCGCGGAATTCTCCGCATCGGCGTGACCGCTTCGAGTTGCCTACACCGTCGGTGATCACTTTTCGCGTTCCGCCGGAAACGTCGGCGCCGCAACGAATCCTTGCCCCCGGTAGCGATTTTGGTAGCGTTCGGTCGCCGCCGGGGCACGACCCCGCTGCGGCTTCTCCCCGTTTTCCGTTCCGGCGAAAGGACTTTCCCCATGCGCACGACCCTGCTCCGAGCCGGGAGCCTGGCCGGGGTGACCGTCGCCGTGCTCGCCGGCTCCACCGGTGTCGCCACCGCGGACGACACCGTCACCGGGTCCGCCTACGGCGCCGCGGCCAGTGTCTCCCTGCTGCCGGGTGTCCTCACGAACAGCAAGGGGATCACCGTCGACACCGGCCGGCTGGCCGAGTCGGGCAGCGCCGGCCCCGCCGAGGCGAGCGTCGCCGACATCCCGCTCAAGGGGCTCGTCACCGCCAAGGCCATCAGCAGCTCCGTCGTCGGCGGCGCCGGTTCCGTGGCCGCCAAGGCGAGCGTCGCCGAGGTGACCCTGCCGCTGCTCGCCGCGGCCGCCGGGCGCGTGCCGTCGATCCGGCTGGTCAGCGCCCGCTGCGGGTCCGCCGACGGGCACGTCACCGGCAGCAGCGACCTCGCCGGCGTCAACCTCGGCCGGCTGGGCACGCTCCCCGCCGCGACGTCGCCCAACCAGAAGCTGGGCATCCCCGGGGTCGCCGAAGTGACCGTGAACGAGCAGCTCCAGCGCTACGACGGCGCGCTCGAAGTGACGGCCCTGCACATCAAGCTGCTCGGCGGCAAGGCCACCTCCGCGCTCGGCAGCGGCGACATCAGGCTCGCGTCCGTCACCTGCGGCCCGTCGAAGGAACGCGCGCCCGAAGCGCCGCCGCGCGGGCCGGGGCAGGTCGTCGTCATCCCCGCCGGGGCGCCGCAGACCGGCGACGGCAGCCTGGCCGAGGGCTGAGCCGATGCTGCGTCGCGCACTCCTCGTCGCCGTCTCCGCGCTGCTGCTCGCCGGCTGCGGCGCGACGGCGACTCCGGCCGGCACACCGGCGCCGGCGTCGGCGCCGGCCGCCGCGGGCCTGACGCGGTCCCTGCCGACCGCGCTCGACGTCCCCGCGATCGACGCGAAGTCGACGCTGGTGTCCCTCGGCCTGAACGCCGACCGCACGGTCGAGGTCCCGCCGGTCGACCGGCCGCTGCAGGCCGGCTGGTACGAATACGGCCCGACGCCGGGCGAGGTCGGGCCGGCGGTGATCCTCGGCCACATCGACGGCGACCACCGCAAGGGCATCTTCTGGCGGCTGCACGAGCTGAAGCCCGGTGACCCGGTGCACATCGAGCGCGCCGACGGCGGCAAGCTGACCTTCGAGGTGACGAAGGTCGACCAGATCGCCAAGAAGGAGTTCCCCACGGAGGCCGTGTACGGCAACACGAACGACGCCGAGCTGCGGCTGATCACCTGCGGCGGCAAGTACGACGCGGCGAACCGCAACTACCTCGACAACGTCATCGTGTACGCCAAGCTCAAGCCCGGCTCGCCTTCCGGAACTCCCGGTTGAGAGCGGCGATGCTCGCGAAGGGGATCCCCTTCGGGCAGGCCGCGACGCACTCGCCGGTGTTGGTGCAGCCGCCGAACCCCTCGGCGTCCATCGCGTCCACCATGTCCAGCACGCGCCGCGCCCGTTCCGGTTGCCCTTGCGGGAGCAGCGAAAGGTGCGTCACCTTCGCGGCGGTGAACAGCGTCGCCGAGCCGTTGGGGCACGCCGCCACGCAGGCGCCGCAGCCGATGCACGTCGCGTTGTCGAAGGCCAGGTCCGCGTCCGGCTTCGGGACCGGGGTCGCGTGGGCGTCCGGGGCGCTGCCGGTCGGGGCGCTGACGTAGCCGCCGGCCTGGACGATCCGGTCCAGCGCCGAGCGGTCGACGACCAGGTCCTTGATCACCGGGAAACCCTTGGCGCGCCAGGGTTCGACGTCGATGACCTCGCCGTCGCGGAACGAGCGCAGGTGCAGCTGGCACGCCGTCGTGCGCTCCGGCCCGTGCGCCTGGCCGTTGATCACGACGCCGCAGGAGCCGCAGATGCCTTCGCGGCAGTCGTGGTCGAACGCGACGGGCTCCTCGCCGTTCGCGATGAGCTCCTGGTTGAGGACGTCGAGCAGTTCGAGGAAGGACATGTCGGGGCTGACGCCGGCGACCGGGTAGGACAGCAGCCTGCCCTCGGTCGCCGGGCCGGCCTGCCGCCAGATGCGGACGGTGAGGTTCACGTGTAGCTCCGCTGGGTGGGGTGGACGTGCTCGAAGGTGAGGTCCTCGCGGTGGAGCACCGGCAGGCCGTCCGGCCCGCCGTACTCCCACGCCGCGACGTAGGAGAACCGCTCGTCGTCGCGCCGGGCCTCGCCTTCGGGGGTTTGGTGTTCTTCGCGGAAGTGGCCGCCGCAGGACTCCTCCCGCGCGAGCGCGTCGACCAGCAGCAGCTCGGCCAGCTCGAGGAAGTCCGCGACGCGGTTGGCCTTCTCCAGCTCCTGGTTCAGCTCCGCCGCGCCGCCGGGGATCCGGACGTCCCGCCAGAACTCCGCGCGCAGCTCCGGCACGCGGTCCAGGGCCTTGCGCAGGCCTTCGCGGCTGCGGGACATGCCGCAGTGGTCCCACATCAGCAGGCCCAGCTCGCGGTGGAACGAGTCGACGGACCGCGTCCCCCGCACCGAGAGCAGCCGCGTGATCCGGTCGCGCACCTCGGATTCCGTCCGCGCGACCGCGTCCGGCGGGACGTCGCCGAAGCGGTTTCCGCCGAGGTAGTCGTTCAACGTCGCCGGGAGCACGAAGTAGCCGTCGGCGAGGCCCTGCATCAACGCCGACGCGCCGAGCCGATTGGCGCCGTGGTCGGAGAAGTTGGCCTCGCCGATGACGAACAGCCCGGGGATCGTGCTCTGCAGGTCGTAGTCGACCCACAGCCCGCCCATCGTGTAGTGGATGGCCGGGTAGATCCGCATCGGCACGCGGTAGGGGTCCTCCGCCGTGATGCGTTGGTACATGTCGAAGAGGTTGCCGTAGCGGGCTTCGATCGCCGGGCGGCCCATGCGCTCGATCGCGTCGGCGAAGTCCAGGTAGACGCCCAGGCCGCCGGGCCCGACGCCGAGCCCGGCGTCGCAGACGTTCTTCGCCGCCCGCGACGCGATGTCGCGGGGCACCAGGTTGCCGAAGCTCGGGTACAGCCGTTCGAGGTAGTAGTCGCGGTCGGCCTCGGGGATCTCCGCCGGCGGCCGAGTGTCGCCCTGGCGCTTCGGCACCCAGATCCGGCCGTCGTTGCGCAGCGACTCGCTCATCAGCGTCAGCTTCGACTGGTGCTCCCCCGACCGCGGGATGCACGTCGGGTGGATCTGCGTGAAGCACGGGTTCGCGAAGTAGGCGCCGCGCTTGTGCGCCCGCCAGATCGCGGTCGCGTTGGAGCCCTTCGCGTTGGTGGAGAGGTAGAAGACGTTGCCGTAGCCGCCGGTGGCGAGGACGACGGCGTCGGCCAGGTGCGTCTCGATCTCGCCGGTGACCAGGTCGCGGGCGACGATGCCGCGTGCCCGGCCGTCCACGACGACCAGGTCGAGCATCTCCGTGCGCGGGTGCAGCTCGACGTTGCCCGCGTCGATCTGCCGGGACAGCGCCTGGTAGGCGCCGATCAGCAGCTGCTGGCCGGTCTGGCCGCGCGCGTAGAACGTCCGCTGCACCTGCACGCCGCCGAAGGAGCGCGTGTCGAGCAGGCCGCCGTACTCCCGGGCGAACGGCACGCCCTGCGCGACGGCCTGGTCGATGATCTGCGCCGACACCTGGGCCAACCGGTACACATTGGACTCCCGGGACCGGAAGTCGCCGCCCTTCACCGTGTCGTAGAACAGGCGGTACACCGAGTCGCCGTCGTTGCGGTAGTTCTTCGCCGCGTTGATCCCGCCCTGCGCGGCGACCGAGTGCGCCCGCCGGGGCGAGTCCTGGAAGCAGAACTGGACGACGTGGTAGCCCTGTTCGGCCAGGGTCGCCCCGGCCGAGCCACCGGCCAGGCCGGTGCCCACGACGATCACGCGGTGCTTGCGCCGGTTGGCCGGGTTCACCAGCTTCGCCGCGAACTTCCGTTCGTCCCAGCGGTTTTCCAGCGGGACGGCCGGTGTCTTCGTGTCGGCGATCGGGTCGCCGGTCAGGTAGTCGCCCATCAGTCCACCAGTCCCGTCATGATCGCGACCGGGACGAGCGCGTAGCCGCCCGCGACCACGACCGCCGTCGCGTTGCCGAAGATCTTGATCGCCCGTTCCCGCCGCGCGCTGGTGACGCCCAGCGTGCGCGCGGCGCTGGCGAAGCCGTGCTGGATGTGCAGGCCGAGCATCACCAGCGCGGCGAGGTAGATCAGGTTCACCCACCAGACCTGGAAGTCCGCCACGAGGTTGTGGTACGGGTCGCCCGGCACGAAGTCGCGGTTCACCGCACCGACGGTGAAGTCGAGGATGTGCCAGACGACGAACAGCGCCAGCGTCGCCCCGCCCCAGCGCATCGTGCGCACGGCGAAGGTGGCGCGCACCGGCCGCCGGTGGACGTACGGGACCGGCCGGGCCCGGCGGTCCCGCTTCACCAGCTGGACGGCCGCGGTGACGTGCAGGACGAGCGCGACGAGCAGGACCACGCGCTGGATCCAGAGGAACCAGGCGTAGTGCAGGACCGGCTCGCCGATCGTCCGCAGCCAGTGGGCGTAGTGGTTGAGGTCGTCGGCACCGAGGAACGTCTTAAGGTTGCCGACCATGTGCGCGAAGACGAACGCGAGCAGCAGCGCGCCGGTCACCGCCATGACGATCTTCTTGCCGATCGTCGAGGCCCAGAACTGCCGGACGGAGCGCCGGCTCGCGAGGTCGTTCACCACCCGATCGACGTTAGGAGCGCGGCCACCAGAGGTCAAAGACATGATAACTCTGCTCTTGATAGGCAACGGCTATGCTCGGGCCATGCAGCTGCACCAGCTCGCCTACTTCGTCGCCGTCGCCGAGCACCGGCACTTCACCCGCGCGGCCGAGGAGATGCGGGTCGCGCAGCCCTCGCTGTCCCAGCAGATCCGCACGCTCGAACACGACCTCGGCGCGCCGCTGTTCCACCGGATCCGCGGCAACGTCTCCCTCACCGAGGCCGGCGAGGTGCTGCTGCCGATCGCGCGGCGGATCCTGGCCGAGACGGAAAGCGCGCGGCTCGCGATCCGGGAGCTGGACGAGCTCGACCGCGGCCGCGTGCGGCTCGGCGCGCCGCCCAGCCTGTGCACGGGCCTGCTGCCCGCGATGCTGTCGGCGTTCCGCCGCCGGTACCCGGGCATCCAGCTGGAACTGCAGGAAAGCGGTTCGCGCGACCTGCGCCAACGGCTGTCCGAAGGCGCGCTGGACCTGGCGCTGCTGGCCGGCGCCCCGGCGGACCCGCACCTGGCGGCGACCCCGTTGCTGCTGGAAGAGCTGGTCGTCATCTCCCCCGCCGACGCGCCGGTGCGGAAGACCCGGCTCGACGTCCGCGAGCTGGCCGACGTCCCGCTGGTGATGTTCCGCCGCGGCTACGACGTCAGGGAGGCGACGGTCAACGCCTGCCGCGCGGCCGGGTTCGAGCCGTCGTTCGCCATCGAGGGTGGCGAGATGGACGCCGTGCTGGAGCTGGTGCGCGCCGGCGTCGGGTCCGCGGTGGTGCCGAGCACCGTGGCGGGCGACCGGTTCCGGCGCACGCGGTTCGTGCCCGAAGCGGGCATGACGCGGATCGTGCAGCTGGCGTACCGCAAGGAAGTGGAGCCGACCCGGGCCGTCCGCGCGCTGCGCACCGCGCTCGTCGGGTTCGTGGCCGACCGGGCGAGCCTCCCGCCCGGCATCGAGTCCCTTGTGGACAGACAGGCCCGACCAACGGGGGGTTGACCGCCGGCGCGTTCAGGAGTGGCATGGACGCCGTGAATCGTCTGCGCTCGGCCGCCGTGCTCGCCGCCCTCGCCGGTTCCCTCCTGGTCCCGGCCACCGCCACCGCCGCGCCCGCGCTGGGGTTCGACCTCGACGCGGCCACCATCCCCGAACTGCAGCAGCGGATGGACCACGGCGGTCTCACCGCCGTGCGGCTGACCACCGCCTACCTCCGCCGCATCGACGCCCTCGACGGCAAGGTCCACTCGGTGGTCGCCGTCGACCCGGGCGCGCTCCGGGCGGCCGCCGCCAGCGACGCCCGCCGCCGCGCGGGGCACCCCCTCGGGCAGCTGGACGGGATCCCGGTGCTGCTCAAGGACAACATCGACACCCGCGCGCAGCCGGCGACCGCGGGATCGCGGGCGTTGCCGCGCAGCCGGCCGGCCGCCGACGCGGCGCTGGTGGACCGGCTGCGGCGCGGTGGCGCGGTGATCCTCGGCAAGACGAACCTGTCGGAGTGGGCCAACTTCCGGTCGACGCACTCGACGTCCGGCTGGTCCGGGGTCGGCGGCCAGACGAACAACCCGTACGTCCTCGACCGCAACCCGTGCGGCTCGTCGTCGGGCTCCGGCGCGGCGGTCGCGGCGACGCTGGCCCAGGTCGCGATCGGCACCGAGACCGACGGCTCGATCGTCTGCCCGGCCGGCGCCAACGACGTCGTCGGCGAGAAACCGACGCTCGGGCTGGTCAGCCGGACCGGCGTCGTGCCGATCTCCGCGCAGCAGGACACCGCCGGGCCGATGGCGCGGCACGTCGTCGACGCGGCCGTGACGCTGTCGGTGCTGCAGGGCCGCGACCCGGCCGACCCCGCGACGGGCGCGATCCCCGCGGGTCAGCCGCGGGACTACGCCGCGCTCCTGCGCCCGGACGCCCTGCGCGGGGCGCGGATCGGCGTCTGGCGGCTGGCCGGCCTGGACTCCGACGTCGACCGGGTCACCGGCGACGCCGTGCGGACGCTGACCGCCCGCGGCGCGACGGTCGTCGACGTCGATCTGCCTTACCAGGACCAGATCGGAGCAGCCGAGACCCCGGCGCTGCTGACCGAGTTCAAGCGCGACCTGAACGCCTACCTGAAGCACCGGCCCGGGCACCCCGCCACGCTCGACGAGCTGATCGCCTTCAACCGGCGGGACCCGATCGAGCTGTCGAAGTTCGGGCAGGAGCTGTTCGAGCAGGCCGCGGCCGCGCCGGCGCCGAGCGACCCGGCGTACCGGCAGCAGCGGGCGACGGCCACGTCGCTGGCGCAGCGGTCGATCGACGAGACGCTGTCGCGGCTGCAGCTGGACGCGATCGTGGCGCCGACCAACAGCCCGGCGTGGAAGACGGACTACGCGGCGGGCGACGCGTTCGTCCTCGGCTCGTCGACCCCGGCGGCCGTCGCGGGCTACCCGAACGTGTCGGTCCCGGCCGGGTTCGCCGGCCCGCTGCCGATCGGGGTGTCGTTCTTCGCCGGCCGCTGGGCCGACGCCCGCGTGCTCGCGTTCGCCGCGGCGTTCGAACGCGCCGCCCCGGCGCGCCGGGCTCCGGCGTTCCTCCCCACCGCTGGTTAAGGTGGGAGACCGACGGTGAGGAGAGCAGCCGATGGTCACCCGCGCGGAGCGGAACGCGACGGACCCCGACTTGGGTGTCCTTTCGGGACGGCTCCTGTTCGCGGTGCAGCGCGAGCTCTTCGCGACGCTGGCGGCGCGGGGGTTCGACGACCTGAAGCACCGGCACGGCGCGGTGCTGGCCTACCTCGACCCGGACGGCGTGCGGGCAACGGAGCTGTCCCGGCTTTCAGGGCAGTACAAGCAGATCATCGGCACGCTGATCGACGAGCTGGCGGCGCTGGGGTACGTCGAGCGGCGGCCGGACCCGAGTGACCGCCGGGCGAAGCTGATCTGCCCGACCGAGCGGGGCCTGGCCCAGATGCGCGCGGCGGACGCGATCATGGCGGCGATCCAGCGCCGCCACGCGGACCGCCTGGGGCGCGAGGACTACGACCGGTTCAAGCGCACGCTGGCGGACATCACGGAACACCAGCGCAAGCAGCTGGCCAACGACTGATCACCGGTTCCCGGATCTGCCGCGGCCGGGGGGGGGGGGGGGGGGGGGTGGTAGTACAAGGGAGCAAAAAGAAAACGCACGCGCCGCCCCCCCCACCCCACCCGCGCCCCCGAGTCGGGCGGGGCCCCGCACACCGGGAGATGGGTGGG
>NZ_JBIWPI010000003.1:784912-1082076 GCF_044768185.1 Amycolatopsis sp. NPDC101161 | reverse complement strand
ACTCCTGGTCCAACCCGCAGCCACCGGGGGCCCGGCTCGGCGGGGGGGGGTGGGTTGGTTTAAACTTTTTTACAACCCCCTTCCCCCACCCCCGACCCGCGGGGCCAGCCACTCGACCACCTGGCGCCAGCTCTCGTGCGCCGGGTCCAGCACGTGGAAGTGGTCCGTGCCCGGCACTTCCAGGTACTCCGCCTCCGCCACCCGCGCGGCGTACGTCCGGCTGAACGCCGGCGGCACCACGTCGTCGGCGTCGCCGTGCAGCGCCAGCACCGGCACCCCCGCCCCGGGCAGTTCGCTCGGCGAGGTCGTCGCGTACCGGTCCGGCACGTCGGCGACATGACCGCCCAGCAGCAGGTTCACCACGCCCTCGCCGACACCCGCCGAGACCGTCGGCCAGAACTCCGGGTACGCGGCTTCCGGCGCTCCGGCCGGCCGCGCGGCCGGCCCGTCGGCCAGCACCGTGCCGAACGCAGTCCGGTCGGCCTCCACCAGGTCCAGCACCCCCGCCAGCGAAACCGCCGCGACCGGCACCACCTTTGGGTTCGCGCCCACCGCGCCCGCGGCCAACGCCGGCCGGTGCGCCGATCACGCCGCGAGGTGGCCGCCGGCCGAGTGGCCGATCACCGCCACCCGCGCGAGATCCAGGGCGGGGTCCAGGTCCGCGACCGCGTCGACCGCCGTCGCGACGTCCTCGAACGTCGACGGCCAGCCGCCGCCGTCGCCGAGGCGGCGGTAGTCCACGTTCCACGCCGCGTAGCCGCGGGCGACCAGGTCGTCGGCCAGCGGGGTCGCCGTGCGGCGGTCGAACATCGCCGTCCAGTACCCGCCGTGCAGCAGCACCACCACCGGGAACGGCCCCTCGCCCGCTGGCCGGTACAGCTCCCCCACCTGCGCCGGGTGCGGGCCGTAGGCGACGGTGCGCACCGGGCCCGGCGGGTCGTCGTAACGGGCACCGCGGCGCGAGCTCACCAGTGCGTCGATCGTGGCGAAGAACTCCGCGATCCGCGGGTCGTCGCCGCCCTTGGCCTTCGACTCGTCCCACGCCGTGTCGTCGACCCACTCGACGACGTCCAGCCACGTCTCGGCGTCCAGGCGCACCAGCTTCGCGGAGACGAACCCGCGCCGCCCCTCGCGGAACGCGGCCAGCATCCCGGGCCGCGCGGCGAGCATGGCCGAGGTCCGCTCGGGCCGGACGGTGAACGTGGTCAGCTCGATGACGGCCATGTCGTCCCCTCCATTTGGTCCATATTCATGACTATCATGTTTTTGGACTGGTTGTCACGCGGACGTGCGCCCGTTCGCCCTGCCGCCCGATGAGACTGAGGAACTCGACCGGGCCCGCGCTCGTGGCCCCGAACCAGTGCGGCGTGCGCGTGTCGAACTCCGCCGCCTCCCCCGGCCCGAGAACCAGGTCGTGCTCGCCGAGCACCAGCCGGAGCGTCCCGTTCAGCACGTAAGCCCAGTCGTGGCCCTCGTGGGTGCGCAGCTCGGGCTCGCGGTCCCCGGCGGGCAGGACGAACTTGTACGCCTGGATCCCGCCCGGCCGGCGGGTCAGCGGGATGACCGTCGAGCCGTCCGCGCCGGCGAGCGGCCGCAGGGTGACGCGCGGGTCGCCCGTCGGCGGCGCGTCGACCAGCTCGTCGAGCGTCACGCCGTAGGCCCGCGCGAGCGGCAGGAGCTGCTCCAGCGTCGGACGGCGCAGGCCCGCTTCCAGCCGGGAGAGCGTGCTGGCCGAAATCCCCGTCTGCTCGGCCAACGCGGTGAGGGTGATTTCCCGTTGCTGCCGGAGGTGCTTGAGCCGCGGCCCGACGGCGTCGAGGGCCCGGTCGATCGAGTCGTCCATGCCCCCATTTTGCCGATCGGCAAGAAACTTTGCCAATTCGCTGGCCGCCCCGGCACGGTGGCGGCGTGAACGACTTCGACCGGCCCTATTGGGACCAGCACTGGCGGCAGGCCCGCCACCACGGCACCGCACCGAACCCCCACCTCGTCCGCGAGACCGCCGGCCTCACGCCGGGCACCGCACTGGACGCCGGCTGCGGCCGGGGCGCCGAAGCCGGGTGGCTCGCCGCCCGCGGCTGGGCCGTCACGGCGGTGGACATCTCCATCGAAGCCCTCGGCCAAGCGAGCGCGAACACCGTGGCCTGGGTCCGGGCGGACCTGACGACCTGGGCACCCGCCGCGCGGTTCGACCTGGTCACGACCCACTACGCCCACCCGGCGATGCCGCAGCTCGCCTTCTACCAACGCATCTCCGATTGGGTCGCCCCGGGCGGCACGCTGCTCGTCGTGGGCCACGCGCGCGGGCACCACGTCGCCGAGGCATCGGCCACGGCGGCGGACATCACCGCGCTCCTCGACGGCTGGGAGATCGGCACCGCCGGCGACCACGGCCACGACGTCGTCGTGCGGGCGAGGAGGACGGCGTGAGCGCGATCGTCGACGACCCGCGCCGGCGCCGCGCGATCCTGCTCGGCGTCTGCCTCGCCCTGATGGCGGTGGTCGCGTCCGTCTCCGGCCTGAACGTCGCCCAGCCACAGCTCGCGGTGGAGCTCGGCGCGTCTCAGGCCACCGTCCTGTGGATCGTCAACGGCTACGCCGTCACCCTGGCCGCGCTGCTCCTGCCGCTCGGCGCGGCCGGCGACCGGCTCGGCCGGAAACCCGTGCTGCTCACCGGGTTGGCGCTCTTCGGGATCGCGAACCTCGCGGCGGGCCCGGCGCCGTCGGCCGGGACCCTGCTGGCGGCCCGGCTGCTGGCCGGGGCGAGCGCGGCGATGATCATGCCGGTCACCCTCGCCGTCATCACGTCGACGTTCCCGGACGCGGAGCGGTCCCGCGCGATCGGCGTCTGGACCGGCGTCGCGGGCGGGGGCGGGATCCTCGGGATGTTCCTGTCGGCGGTGCTGGTCGACCTGGCGAGCTGGCGGTGGCTGTTCGTGCTGCCGATCGCGCTGGCCGCAGCGGCCGCCGTCGTGACCCTGCGGTCGGTCCCCGACTCCCGCGCCGGAAACCGGCACGGCTTCGACGTCGTCGGCGCGGCACTGTCGTCGGTCGCCGTCGTCGGCTGGGTCTTCGTCCTCCACGAAGGACCCGACCGCGGGTGGACCGCGCCGGTGACGCTGCTGAGCCTGGCCGCCGGGGTCCTCGGCCTCGCCGGGTTCGCCGCCTGGGAACTGCGCCACCCGGCCCCGCTGCTCGACGTCCGGCTAATCCGCGAGCGCGGCCTGGCCGGCGGTTCCGGGACGCTGCTGGCCGTCTTCGGCGTGCAGGCGGGGATCTTCGTGGTCCTCTTCCCCTACCTGCAGGCGGTGCTCGGCTGGTCCGGGTTCCGCGCCACCGCGGCCCTGATGCCGACGGCGCTGCTGATGATGGCCGCGTCCGGCCTCGCCCCGAAGGTGGCCGCCCGGATCGGCGGCCGCCCGACTATGGCGGCGGGCCTCGTCGTGAGCGTGACGGGCCTGGGGCTGATGGCGGCGTTCGTGTCCGTCGACGGCGGCTACCTCTCGATCCTGCCCGGGATGCTGCTGATGGGGCTGGGGATGGGCCTGACGATGACCCCGGCCACCGAGGCCATCACCGGCTCGCTTCCGCGCGAACAGCAGGGCGTGGCGTCCGCGCTCAACGACGTCACGCGGGAGCTGGGTACGGCCCTCGGCGTCGCGCTGCTCGGCACGATCCTGACCGCCGGCTACCGCGGGGCCGTGGAGTCCCGGCTGACCGGGGCGCCGGCCGACGTCGCGCTCCGGGGCGTCGCGAACGCCGTCGCGGCCGGTCCGGCGGTGGCCGGCGCGGCCCGGGAGTCCTTTGTGGACGGCTGGCGGCAGTCGATGTGGGCCGGTGCCGCCGTCCTGTTGCTCGCCCTCGTGCTCACCCTGGTGAAGAGCCCCTTATCGATTCAGAGATCCTCTGCTAGCCTGCGTCGCGGGACGGCTCCGGCCGGCACCCTGGGGACCGACTCCGAGGAGATGGAATGACGGCAATCGCCCGTGTCCGTGGTCGTGAGGTGCTCGACAGCCGGGGCAACCCGACCGTCGAGGTCGACGTCGTGCTGGAGGACGGCTCGCTGGGCCGCGCCGCGGTCCCCTCGGGTGCCTCGACCGGCACGCGGGAGGCCGTCGAGCTCCGCGACGGCGACCAGGCGCGCTACCACGGCAAGGGCGTCCGCAAGGCCGTCACCGCGGTCAACACCGAACTGGCCGAAGCGGTCGTCGGGCTGAACGCCGAAGCCCAGGCCGAGGTCGACGCCGCGCTGATCGCCGCGGACGGGACGCCGAACAAGGCCCGCGTCGGCGCGAACGCGACGCTCGGGATCTCCCTGGCCGTCGCGAAGGCGGCCGCGGCGGCGAACACGCTGCCGCTGTACCGGTACGTCGGCGGGGTCTTCGCCCACCAGCTGCCGATGCCGATGATGAACATCGTCAACGGCGGCGCGCACGCCGACAACCCGATCGACTTCCAGGAGTTCATGATCGGCCCGGTCGGCGCGAAGACCTTCGCCGAAGCCGTGCGGATGGGCTCGGAGGTCTTCCACACGCTGCGCGCGTCGCTGAAGAAGGCCGGGCACGGCACCAACGTCGGCGACGAAGGCGGCTTCGCGCCCAACCTCGCGTCGGCCGACGAAGCGCTCGAGTTCGTCGTCCGCGCGATCGAGGAAAGCGGCTACACCCCGGGCGAGGACATCGCCCTGCTGCTCGACCCGGCCGCGTCGGAGTTCTACGACAACGGCGTCTACGACTACCGCGGCGAAGGCATCAAGCGCAGCGTCGAAGAACACGTCGCCTACCTCGCCGACCTGACCACGCGCTTCCCGATCGTCTCCATCGAGGACGGCCTCGCCCAAGACGACTACGACGGCTGGAAGCAGCTCACCGACGGCATCGGCGACCGCGTGCAGCTCGTCGGCGACGACGTCTTCTGCACCAACGTCAAGCTGCTGCAGGACGGCATCGACCGCGGCATCGGGAACTCGATCCTGATCAAGGTCAACCAGATCGGCACCCTCACCGAGACGCTGCTGACCGTCGACACCGCGCACAAGGCCGGCTACTCGGCCGTGATGTCCCACCGCTCCGGCGAAACCGAGGACACCACGATCGCCGACCTCGCCGTCGCCACCGGCTGCGGCCAGATCAAGACGGGCTCGCTGTCCCGGTCCGACCGCACGGCCAAGTACAACCAGCTCATCCGCATCGAAGAGGAGCTGGGCGCCGAAGCGCGCTACGCCGGGCGCGCGACCCTGCGCGGCAGCCGCTGATCGGCGGACCGGGCCGATCTGTAGTCACATAGGACGGGTGAAGTCTTTTCACTCTTTCCTGGACAAGGCAGATGAACGACTGGGTGACGGGCTCGAGCACGTCCTGTGCGCCCACCACCGGCGAAGACTGCGCGCGCTGGGGTGGGGTGACGTGCTCGAGCCCGGCGGCGACCGGTTCGGCGAGCGGGCCGCGGTCCGCGACGGCAACCGCGTCGAAGTCCTGATCGACGGCGAAGAGGTGCTGCCGGCGATCGAGAAGGCCATCAGGGGCGCGAAGTCTCACGTGCACATCGCCAACTGGCACGCGAGCGCCGACTTCCGGCTGACGCGCGAGCCCGGCGCCCTCACCCTGCGGGAACTGCTCGCCGAGACCGCCGAACGCGGCGTCGAGGTGCGCGTGCTGCTGTGGGCCGGGCCGCCCGTCCCGGCGTTCCAGCCCACGCGGGGCCTCGCGCGCAGCGAGCAGCGCAAGTTCACCGACGGCTCGGCCGTGCGGTGCGTGCTCGACTCCCGCGAACGGACCATGCACTGCCACCACGAAAAGCTCGTGGTGGTCGACGACGAGGTCGCGTTCGTCGGCGGCGTCGACTTCACCGCGCTGGAGGGCGACCGCCACGACAGCCCGGACCACCCGCCGCGGCCGATCGGCTGGCACGACCTGGCGTCCCGGCTCAAGGGCCCGGTCGTCGCCGACGTCGCGGACCACTTCCGGCGGCGGTGGTCGGAGGTCGCCGACGAGAACCTCCCGGCGCCGCACGTGCCGGGACCGGCGGGCGGCAGCCGCGTCCAGCTGCTGCGCACGGTCCCGAACAGCACCTACGACTTCGCGCCGAAGGGCGAGTTCACGATCCTCGACGGCTACCTGCGCGCTTTGCGGTCCGCGCGGCGGCTGGTCTACCTGGAGAACCAGTTCCTGTGGTCGCCGGAGATCGCCGAGGTGCTGCTCGACAAGCTGCGCAACCCGCCCGAGGACCGCTTCCGCATGGTCCTGCTGCTCCCCCGCAAGCCGAGCAACGGCGCCGACACCACCCGCGGCCAGCTGGGCCGGCTGCTCGACGCCGACGACGGGAACGGGCGCCTGCTCGCGACGACGATCAGCGCGCACGACGGGGAATCGGCCGCGCCGGTCTACGTGCACGCGAAGCTCGGCATCGTCGACGACGAGTGGCTGACCGTCGGGTCCGCGAACCTCAACGAGCACTCACTGTTCAACGACACCGAGGTCAACATCGCGACCGACGACCACGAGCTGGCCCGCACGACGCGGCTGCGCCTGTGGGCCGAGCACCTCGGCCGTGAGGTGGCCGAGGTCGACGGCGACCCGGCGGACGTCGTCGACCACCTCTGGCGGCCGCTGGCCGAGGAGCAGCGGGAGCGGGAGCGGCGGGGCGAGCACCGGACCCACCGGCTGGTGCTGCTCCCCGGCATCTCGCGGCGGGCGGGCCGGCTGCAGGGCCCACTGCGTGGACTCCTCGTCGACGGCTGAAGCGGAGATCGCCCGCCCGCTCTAGATTGGGCGGCATGACATCCACCGCCGACAAGGCCACCCGGCTGCAGGAGCTGCACGCCGCGCCCGAGCTGCTGCTCGTCGTCAACGTCTGGGACGCCATCACCGCCAAGGTCGTGGCCGAGACGCCCGGCACGCAGGCTCTCGCGACCCCGAGCCACGGCATCGCCGCCTCGCGCGGCTACCCGGACGGCGAGAAGATCCCGCGCGACGAGATGATCGCCGAGGTCGCGCTGATCGTGCGGACCGCGGGCGACCTGCCGGTCACCGCCGACCTCGAAGCCGGCTACGGCGACCCCGGCGGCACCATCGCCCGCGCGATCGACGTCGGCGCGGTCGGTGCCAACCTCGAAGACCGGATGAAGCCGCTGGGCGACGCCGTGAAGGCGGTCGAAGCCGCCGTCGCGGCCGCGCAGAAGGCCGGCGTCGACTTCGTGCTCAACGCCCGCACCGACGCGTTCCTCAAGACCGACCCGGAAACCGCGCTGACCGAAGCGATCACCCGCGGCCGCGCGTACCTCGACGCGGGCGCGTCCAACTTCTTCGTGCCCGGCAAGCTCGACGAGAACCAGGTCTCGCGGCTCGTCGAAGAGCTGGGCGAGCGCAAGGTCAACCTCATCGGCATCCCCGGCTCGATCCCGCTGAAGCGCGCGCAGGAGCTCGGCGTCTCGCGCGTGTCCTACGGGCCGTGGAGCCAGAACGTCGCCCTGACCGCGCTGGCCAAGCTCGCCGAAGACGTCTACGCCGGCGGCGGCCTGCCCGCCGACACCCGCAAGCTCAACTGACCTACCGGATCCGCAGCTTCCGCATGAGCTTGAGCCCGGACAGCATGCTTTCGACGTACTTCTCGTAGCCCTGTCCGGGCCGCGGGCCCATGACCTGCTTCTTCAGCACGGCCAGGTTCTGCCCGTCGGTGTACTTGAGCAGGCCCTGGTCGCCGTGGCGGGCGCCGACCCCGGAGCTCTTCACGCCGCCGGACGGCGTCCCCTTGGCGGCGAACGCCGTCGCGAGGATGTCGTTGATGTTGACGTTGCCGGACTCCAGGCGGGCGGCCACGGCCCGCGCGGCATCGATGTCCCGGCTCCACACCGAGGCGTTCAAGCCGTAGTCGGTGTCGTTGGCCAGTTCGACGGCCTCGTCGACCGTGCGGTACTTGTGCAGCGCGATCACCGGGCCGAAGGTTTCGGTGACGCCGCAGAGCATGTCCTTGGTGACGCCCTCGAGGATCGTCGGCTCGAAGAACGCCGGGCCGAGGTCGGGGCGCGGCTTGCCGCCGCAGAGCACGGTCGCGCCCTTCGCGACGGCGTCGTCGACGTGCTCCTTGACCCGGCGCAGGTGATCGGGCGAGACGAGCGAGCCCATGTCGGGCCCGAAGTCGTAGGCCGCGCGGACGTCCAGCGCGCTCGTGGCCTTCACGAACGCGTCCTTGAACTCGGCGTAGCGGGACTCCGGCAGGTAGATCCGCTCGATGTGCATGCAGATCTGGCCGGTGTTGCCGAACGCGCCGAAGATCGCGCCCCGCACGGCTTCGGCGATGTCGGCGTCGCCGAGGACGATCATCGGGTTCTTGCCGCCGAGCTCCAGGCAGCAGCCGATGAGGTTGCGCCCGGCGCGTTCGCCGATCACCCGGCCGGTCGCCGTCGAGCCGGTGAACATCACGTAGTCGGCCTGGTCGATGAGCGTCGGGCCGACGTCCGGGCCTTCGCCGCAGACGACCTGGAACAGCCCTTCGGGCAGGCCCGCTTCCTCCAGCATCCGGATCCCGTACAGCGGCGAGAGCGCGGTCTTGTTGTCCGGCTTCAGCACCACCGCGTTGCCGGCCATCAGCGCCGGGATCGCGTCGGAAATGCCGGTGGCGAACGGGAAGTTCCACGGCGCGATGATCCCGACGACCCCCTTGGGCTGCCGGACCTCGGTCGAGGTCGTCAGCAGCGGCACCGGGCCGCCGCGCTTCACCGGCGCCAGCAGCTTGGCCGCCCGCCGCAGGTAGTGGCTCATCACCATGGCGGGGTCGCAGGTCTCTTCGATCGCCATGCGCCGGTTCTTGCCGCTCTCGACCTGGATCAGGTCGGCGACGGCCCTCGCGCGGTCGACGAAGAGCGCGTGCGCCCGCTTGAACACCGCGAGCCGCTGCTTGAGCGGGGTGGTGGCCCACTTCCGTTGCGCCGCGCGGGCGGTGGCGAACGCCTGCTCGATGTCGGCCGGCGTCGACTGCGGCAGGTCGACGAGCGCCTCGCCGGTGTAGACCTCGGTCAGCTTCCAGGTCTCGCCGGCCGAACCCGGGACCCGGGCGACCAGCTCGCGCAGGAACTCGTCGGTCACCGACGCCGGACGGGTGAGCTGCAGCGGCGTCACGGTCACGATGCGCTCCCGAGGACGAGCTGCGCGCCCATCTCGCCGATCATGATGGCGGGCGCGTTGGTGTTGCCGCCGGTGATGGACGGCATGATCGAGGCGTCGCAGACCCGCAGGCCCTCGACGCCGCGCACCTTCAGGTCGGGGCCGACGACGGCGAGCTCGTCGACGCCCATCCGGCAGGTGCCGACGCCGTGGTAGACCGACGTCGCGCGGTTGAGGATGGCATCACGCAGCTCTTGGCCGCGCAGGTCCTTGCCCGGGTGGATCTCTTCCTTGACCGCGCCCTTGAACGCCTTCGACGCGAAGATTTCGCGGACCATCTCCGAGCCTTCGGCGAGCACTTCGAGGTCGGCGGGGTCGGAGAGGTACTGGAAGTCGATCAGCGGTGCGGCCGTGGGATCGGCCGACGCGAGCCGCAGCGTGCCGCGGCTCTTCGGGTAGATGAGCGTCGACAGGACCGTGAGCGCCGGGCGCTTGTCGACGTCGTGGCGGATCGGCGCGTCCTGGTTGGGCGAGACGTACGCCCACGGCAGGAGGTGCAGCTGGAGGTCGGGCACCACGCCGGCCTGGGACGTCCTGAGGAACGCGACCGCCTCGAAGACCGAGTTGGCCAGGAACGTCGTGCCGGGCTTCAGCAGCTCACGGGCCAGGCCGCGGGCGAAGTACGGCGCCGAACCCTTGTTCTTGCTGGAGGACACGTGGAACGTCAGCGCGTGGAACATGTGGTCGTGCATGTTGTCCCCGACCGGCATGTCGGCGAGCACGTCGATGCCGTGCTCCTTGAGGTGTTCGGCGTGGCCGATGCCGGAGAGCATGAGCAGCTGCGCGGAGCCGGCGAACCCGGCCGAGAGGATGACTTCCTTACCGGCGCGGACGACGCGGGTCCCCCGGCCGTCGGCGACCTCGACGCCGGTCGCGCGGCCGTTGTCGAAGAGGACCTTCTTGACGAGCACCCCGGACTGGAGCTGCAGCGTCGGCGGGGCCAAGTGGTGGAGGTAGCCGCGCGAGGCGCTGTAGCGGAGGCCGTCGGCAGCGTTCTGCTGCATCCGGCTGACGCCCTCCTGGGACTCGGCGTTGTAGTCGTCGAGGATCTTGCAGCCGAGCGCGTCGGCGGTGGCGTCGACGAACTGCAGCGAGCCCTCCTGGGGGTTCTTGGCGCGGGTGACCCGGATCGGGCCGCCCGCGCCGCGGAACGCGTTCTCGCCGTCCTCGAAGTCCTCCATCCGCTTGTAGGCGGCGTTGACGCGGTCGGCGTCCCAGCCGGTGTTGCCCTCGGCCGCCCAGGAGTCGAAGTTGGCCCGGTTGCCGCGGACGTAGACCATGCCGTTGATGGAGCTGGAGCCGCCGACGACCTTGCCGCGCGGCACCGGCATCCGGCGATCGAGAACGTGTTTCTGCGGAACGCCGTAGAAGCCCCAGTCGAACGGCTTCTTGAGCTGCGGCACGGCGTGCATCGGGCCGACCAGGCCCGGCTTCTTGATCAGCAGCCGCTCGTCGCTCTTCCCGGCCTCGAGCACGATCACGCTGGCCCCGGACTGCGCCAGCCGCCCCGCGATCGCCGCCCCCGAGCTCCCCGACCCGACGACGACGTAGTCGGCCTCGTCGCCGCGCGGCGCCCTGTTCGCCATGTCCGCTCCTCGGTCCCGCCCGCCACAAACTGTAACCTGTTCTAGTTTGCTCACGGTATAGCGTGGCCGCCTCGGAGCGCAACGGGTACTCCTACGTGGCGTCCATGGCCTTCTCGATCTCCGTGACCAGCTTCCGGACGCGGCCGGCGTCCAGGCTGCCGTAGCAGAACGTGTTCATGTCCACCCGGTCGCCGCCACTGGCCGGGTTTTCCACGACGTCGGTGGACGCGCCTTCGACGGTGAACGTCAACCGTCCGGGGCGCGAGAAGCCGGGTGGGTCGTTGCTGATCTTCTTGATCTTCGTGACGCTGAAGGTGTGCTTGCGGTCGTTGCCGAAGAGACCGTCCTTGACGGCCGCGCTGATCGTGACTTCCGTGCCGCTGAACCGGATGGACCGCCGTCTGGCGTGCATGCTTCCTCCACGGGGAAACCGGAGGAAAAACTCTAAGCAGTCACCCCATCGAGCGACAAGCCCCGGCGGCACCCGCCTCAGCCGGCGGGCGAACGGTGCCGGGCGACGTAGTCGTTGACGAGCCCGGCGGCCGTGTGCGCGCCGTCGACGGTGACGACGATCGTGCCTCCGGAACGCAGGCGCAGCACGAGGCCGTCGCCGGCCCGGATCACGACCGCGGACCGGCCGGGGCGCCGCCGCCAGCCCCAGCCGCCGTAGGCCAGCGGCACGATCCGGTCGGCGCGCGCTTCGGCGATCTCCTCGTAGGCCAGGGTCCGGCGGGGCCAGCCGAGCAGCCCGATCCGCACGCGCACCCCGGCCGGCCCGACGAGCACCCGCACCGACGAAAACACCAGCGCCACCAATGCGACCACCAGCCCGCCGAGCCACGCGTGCACACTTCCCAGCACCGCCGCGAGCGCGGCCACGAGCGGCGCGACGGCGATCAGGGCGAGGTTGTGCGCGGTCCCGGACCAGACCACTTGTTCGCTCGCCCCGAGACCGGCCGACGGCGCCGGACCCGACGCCGTCGCCTCGGCCGGTTTCGCGGGCGCCAGCCACCAGCCCGCGGCGATCGCCACCAGGCCCACGCCGAGGATGCCGAACGCGACGGCCCAGTTCACCGGCCGGGCGTGCGTCCACGACGACACGCCGGCGTTCGCCCACAGCCCCGCCGAATGCGCGGCCAGGAGGATCCCGCCGAGGCCGTAGACGCCGGGCGCCGCCGAGATCATCCGGGCGACGGCCACCCACGCCACGCACCAGAAGCCGGCCGCGCCCGCGGTCACGAGCCACCAGGGGGCGTGGCCGTTGGGGACGCCGGTCCACGACCAGTGCACGGCGATGGGATCGGGCAGCCGCGGCGCGAGCACGAGCGCCGGCACGACGATGCCGAGCAGGACGACGGCCGGAACCCCGTACCGCAAGACGGCGGACCTCATCGGGCCTCCTCGATCATGGCGACCAGCTCCTCGTGTTCGATCCCGAGCCGCCGCGCCTCGTCGACCAGCGCGCGGATCCGGTGGTGCAGTTCGGCCCGGTCCGGTCCCGCGGCCAGCACGGTCACCCCACGCCCCCGCCGCACGGCGACGAGACCTTCGTCGGCGAGCTGGCCGTAGGCGCGCAGCACGGTGTGCATGTTGACGCCGAGCGAGGAGGCGAGCTCCCGGGCGGCGGGCAGCCGCTCACCGACGTCAAGCTCCCCGGCCGCCAGAGCGCGCCGCACCCCCGCGGCGATCTTCTCGTGCAGCGGCGCGGTGTCCCGGTCGTCGAGTCGTAGCAGCATTGTTCTACAGATACTAGAACAAGCCAGCACTCCGCGCCAGTGCCGGGCCACCGAGCAGGCTCGGCGTCACCGGCGGGCGGCGGGTTTTCCGAATCCGTCCGCCGGCGCGGTGGGGTGATTAACGTCCGCCGCGGAGAATCGGCGAACTTCGGTCGATTTGTCACATCTCGGATTCCCGCCGCGATAGAAGTGCGGTCCGGACGGCGCCACCGAGGATGTGTTCATGACCGAAGCGGAAACCGCGGAAAAGCCATTGCCCGGCGAGTCGAAGAAACGGTTGATCGCCGCACTGGCGCCCCCGAGCGCCGCCGCGACACTCCTGGGCGTCGTTTCCGCACTCGACCAGTTGTTCCAGCACCCGGCCACCGGCAATTACGTGAGCCTGTGGCCGGCTTGCGCCACGACTCTCCTGCTGACCTTGGGCGTCTCGGCCGTGCGAGGTCTCGCACGCCGGAAGCGGCAAGGACGACCGATCAGTGCCAAGCGCGTCGCGCTTTTCGCTGTCACGGTCGCGATCTGCCTCGGTACCGGGTTCACGGGCGGCCGGTTCCTCTTCCAGCCGGCCTACGACGCCGGGAGCAGACCGGCACCGCCAGCGCCCTCCGCAACCCCGGCGGCACTGGGCTCTTCACCTTCCCCGTCGTCCTCGACGGCAGCGCCGGTTCCCACTACATTCCCTTCACAGCCCAGGACACCGCCGACCACGGCCGCCGGACCGTCGCCCACGACCCAGCCGAGGCCGACCCCGCCGGCGCCGACCGGTCACGCGCACGTCTCCGCCGCCGGCGATCGTCCCGGCGGGTGCAACACGCAGTACGTGGTGTCCGGCGGGACGGACGGCGATCCGGCGACCACGGGGAAAGCCCTCTGGCTGGTGACCCTGCTGCTGGCGGACGATGCGAACGGGAACAAAGACCATTTCTACGCCAAGGCACCGGTAGGCGATTCCTTCTCCGCCACCATCGGAGCCAACACAGACTCCGGCGCGCGGAACAGCCGATTCTTGCTCGTGGCCGCCGATACCTCGGCGGACGCCGAACTGCGCGCCAACTACGAATCCGACCGTTACCACACCGGTGACTACCCCGACTCCCGGCGGGAAAGCCTCCCGGCGGGAAGTGTCGTCGTCGCGGAAACGCCGTCGGTCGGCCAGCGCTGCTGACCGGGTCCCTCACCGCGCGACCGGGTCCGGCTCCTCGCCCAGCACGTCGTCGGTGAGCCCCGCCGCCAGCGCTCGCAGCGCCGCGTCCAGGTACACCGTCAAGTCCGCGTCCGCCCGGGCCGACCAGCGGTCGTACGCCGCCCGGCAGGCCGCCAGCACCGCCCGGCCCACCACCAGCGGGTACAGCGAGTCCTCCGGCTGGCCCGACCGGCGGGCGACGAACGCGCTGATCGCCCGCTCCCACGCGTCGTAGTGGACCGCCGCGCTCGCCGCCAGCTCCGGGACCGTGCTCAGCAGCGTCATCCGCCGGCGCAGCTCCGGCACGTCGGCCGCGCGGTAGTGGTTCGCCTCGAGCACCGCCCGGCGCACCCCCTCCAGCACCGGCAGGTCCGCCGGCGCCCCGGCGAGCAGCGACCGGATCGTCTCGACCTCGGTGTCGAACTCGTTCCAGAGGACGTCGGCCTTCGCGTCGTAGTAGCGGAAGAACGTCCGCCTGCTGACGCCGGCCGCCGCGGCGATCTGGTCGACCGTCGTCTCGTGGAAGCCCTGTTCACCGAACAGCCGCAGCGCGGCGACCTCGAGTTCGCGGGCGCTCGTGCCCGGCGGACGGCCCCGGCGGCTGGCGGGGCGGGCGAGCACGTCATCGGTCATCCGGGTGCCGTTCCGTCGTGAGCCTTGATTATCGACACGCGGTGACATTACTCTCCCTCTATTCGTCACCGCGTGCCGAAAATCATCACTGCCGAAGGAGCCAGGATGAGCGAGAACCAGACCACGCCCGAGACCGACGAACCCGTCACCGAGGAACTGCTGGTCGAAGAGGTCTCCATCGACGGCATGTGCGGTGTCTACTGACGACTCGCCGGCGGGGTTCGACCTCGACGCCGCGTGGCGCCTGGACGACCGGGTGTCGATCCGGCCCGAGCGGTTCGGCGCCCTGCTGTACCACTTCGGCACCCGCCGGCTCTCCTTCCTGAAGAACCCGACGCTCCTGGCCGTCGTCCGCGGCCTCGCCACGCACCCCGACGCCCGGGCCGCGTGCGCCGACGCCGGTGTCGGACCCGGCGAGCTGCCGCGGTACCGCGCGGCGCTGGCCGCCCTCGCCGACTCTCGCATGATCCAGCCGAGGAGTCTCTGATGTCCCTTGTGGACGAATTCCAGTGCGGGCTCGACGCCCCGATCTGCCTCACCTGGGAACTGACCTACGCCTGCAACTTGTCTTGCGTGCACTGCCTTTCCTCGTCCGGACGCCGGGACCCGCGCGAACTGTCCACAGTGGAGTGCAAGGCGCTGATCGACGAGTTCGAGCGCATGCAGGTCTTCTACGTCAACATCGGCGGCGGCGAGCCCACCGTCCGGCCGGACTTCTGGGAGCTCGTCGACTACGCCACCGAGCACCACGTCGGCGTCAAGTTCTCCACCAACGGCGTCAAGATCACGCCCGAAGTGGCGCGGCGCTTGGCCGAGAGTGACTACGTCGACGTCCAGATCTCCCTCGACGGCGCCACTGCCGAGGTCAACGACCACGTCCGCGGCCCCGGCTCGTATGCCACCGCGATCCGCGCCATGCAGAACCTCTACGACGCCGGCTTCGAGAACTTCAAGATCTCGGTCGTGATGACGCGGCACAACGTCGGCCAGCTCGACGAGTTCAAGGCGATCGCCGACCGCCACGGCGCCCAGCTGCGGATCACCCGGCTGCGCCCGTCCGGCCGCGGCGCCGACACCTGGGACGAGCTGCACCCGACCGCTGCCCAGCAGCGTTCGCTGTACGACTGGCTCGTGGCGCACGGCGAGAACGTCCTGACCGGCGACTCGTTCTTCCACCTCGCCGGCTACGGCGACGGCGGCCTGCCGGGGCTGAACCTGTGCGGCGCCGGGCGGGTGGTGTGCCTGGTCGACCCGGTCGGCGACGTCTACGCGTGCCCGTTCGCCATCCATGACACGTTCCTGGCGGGCAACGTCCGCGGCGACGGCGGGTTCACCTCGGTTTGGCGCGAATCCGAGCTGTTCACGTCGTTGCGTTCGCCGCAGAGCGGTGGCGCCTGCACGGCGTGTTCGGCGTTCGACGCCTGCCGCGGCGGGTGCATGGCCGCGAAGTTCTTCACCGGCCTGCCGCTGGACGGCCCGGACCCGGAATGCGTGCGCGGCCACGGGGAACTGGCCCTCGCAGGCGTCACGAGCGTCCCGAAGCCGTCGCTGGACCACTCGCACCGGCGGCGGCCGGTCCCGGTCACCATCGGGATGCGCCGGCCGCCGGAGCGCGCGTGCGACGAGAACCCCCTCGCCGGCTTCAGGCGCTGACGGTGCGGCTCGCGGACCTCTCCTGGCCGGACGTCGCCGCGCGGGCGGCGATCCTGGCCGTGCCGGTGGGCGCGACCGAGCAGCACGGACCGCACCTGCCGCTGTCGACCGACACGGACATCGCGCTCGCGCTGTGCGACCGGCTGGCGGCCGCGCGCACCGACGTGCTCGTGGCGCCGCCGGTGGCCTACGGCTCCAGTGGCGAGCACGCGGGGTTCGCCGGGACGCTGTCGATCGGCCAGGAGGCGACCGAGCTGCTCCTGCTGGAACTGGGGCGGTCGGCGACGGAGACGTTCCCGCGGTTGCTGTTCGTCTCCGCCCACGGCGGCAACGCGGCACCGGTCGCCCGGGCCGTCGCGCGGCTGCGGGCGGAGTCGCGGAACGTCGAGGTGTTCCAGCCGCACTGGGCCGGCGACCCGCACGCCGGGCGTCCGGAAACCGCACTGCAGCTGGCTTTGCGGCCCGGTGGCGTCCGGATGGACCGGGCGGTGGCGGGCGATCGGCGTCCCCTCGGCGAGATTTTGCCGCTGTTGCGGGACGGCGGGGTGCGCGCGGTGACCCCGACCGGCGTGCTCGGCGACCCGACCACCGCGACGCCGGCGTACGGCCGGGCGTTGCTGGACGAGCTGACCGCGCGGTTGCTGTCCCATGTGGACGGTTGGACATGAGGACCGCGCTCGTCACCGGGGCGGCCCGGGGAATCGGGGCCGCGACCGTTGTTCAGTTGGCGGAGCAGGGTTACGCCGTGCTCGCGGTCGATGTGGCTGCCGATGATCCGGCGTTGCCGTATGGGCTGGGGAGTTCCGCCGAGCTGGCGGCCGTTGCCTCTCGGGCGGGCGCGGAGGCGTTCGTGGCCGACGTGCGGGACCCCGCGGCACTGGCTGCGGCGGTGGCGGTCGTCGAGCGACGCTGGGGTGGCCTCGACGTCGCGATCGCGGCCGCGGGGGTGATCGCCGGGGGCGTGCCGCAGTGGGAGGTGCCGCCGGAGCAGGAGGACGCGGTGCTCGATGTCGACCTGCGCGGGGTGCTGAACCTGGCGCGGGTGGCGATCCCGGCGTTGCTGCGGCGGGCGGAGCCGAGGTCGGGCCGGTTCCTGGCGGTCGCTTCCGCGGCGGCGACGCGGGGGTTGCCGATGCTGGCGGCTTATTGCGCGGCGAAGGCGGGGGTGGCGGGCTTGGTGCGCGCGCTGGGTGCCGAGCTGGGCGGGACGGGCGTGACGGCCAACGCGGTCAACCCCGGTTCGACCGACACGCCGATCCTCGCCGAGAGCGCCCGGCTGTACGGCTTGGCCGGAGCGGGGGATTTCGCTGGGCAGCAGCCGGTCGGGAGGTTGCTGGAGCCGGCCGAGATAGCCCGGGTATTGGCATTCCTGGCTGCCCCGGAGAGCGGCGCGACGACCGGCGCGGTGGTGCCGGTGGACGGAGGCCTGGCCCTGTGACGGCTCACTTGTCCTCCGCGCGGAACTCCGCCGGACCGCTGCGGGAGCCTGACAGCAACGCGACCACCGGCGCGGTCGACGGAGGTCTGCCCCAATGACCACTCCCCTGCCCACCGGCTTCCGGATCGTCCTCGACCCCGACACCAAGCACCTCCGCGACGACCTCTGGTTCGGCGGCTCACCCGCCCGCGTCCTCCGCCTGACCGCCGCCGGCCGGAAAGCCTGGCAAGAACTCGCCCACGGCCCCGTCACCTCCCCCGCCGCCGGCGCGCTCGCTCGGCGGCTGACCGATGCCGGCTTCGCCCACCCCGTCCCGCCCGCCCCCTCCGCACCCCCTGACCTCACCTTCGTCGTCCCCGTCCTCGACCGGCCCGGCCCTCTCGCACGCTGCCTGGCCTCGCTCGGCCGCCACCCCGTCCTCGTCGTCGATGACGGCTCGAACGACCCCCAAGCGATCGCCAAAACAGCCGCCGAACACGGCGCGAAACTCATCCGACGGGACCAAAACGGTGGTCCCGGTGCCGCCCGGAACACCGCACTCGACCACGTCACCACCGAACTGGTGGCCTTTGTGGACAGTGACTGCGTCGCGCCCGGGGACTGGGCCGACCAGCTCGCCGCCCACTTCGCCGACCCTCTGCTCGCCGCGATCGCTCCGCGCGTCCGCGCTCTGGCCAACGACACCACCGCCGGCCGGTACACGAAAGCCGCCGGCAGTCTCGATCTCGGGGACCGGCCCGCGCGCGTTGCTCCCCGGACTCGGACCTCATATGTCCCCACCGCCGCTCTGGTCGCCCGGCGGGCCGCTCTCCAGGAGATCGGCGGGTTCGATCCCGGACTCCGCGTCGGCGAGGATGTCGACCTGGTCTGGCGGCTGCACGCCGCCGGCCACAGGATCCGGTACGCCCCCGATGTCCACGTCGGCCACCACGAACCCGAGACCTGGCGCGCGCTCCTCGGCCGGCGCGCGCGGTACGGCACCTCCGCCGCCCCGCTCGCGCGGCGTCACCCCGGGAACCTCGCGCCGCTCGTGCTGCACCCGTGGCCGGCCTTGACCGTCGCCGCGCTGCTAGCCCGGCGGCCCCTGCTCGCTGCCGGCGGCTTCGGCGGCGCCGTCTTCAGCATGCTCAAGACGTTGCGGGGCAACGACATCCCCACCGAAGGCGTCGTCCGCGCGATGGGGACCGCCGTCCACCAAACCTGGCTCGGCGCCGGCCGCTACGGGACGCAGTTCGCCGCGCCGGTCCTCGCCGCGCTGCTGGTTCCCCGCGGGTGGGGACGGCGCGCCGCCGTCGCGTCGCTGCTGCTCGGCCCGCCGCTCACCGCATGGGCGAAGCGCCGTCCCGACCTCGACCCCGTCCGCTACACCGCCGGCGCCCTCGCCGACGACATCGCCTACGGCGCCGGCGTCTGGGCCGGCTGCCTGACCCACCGGACCGCCGCGCCGGTGCGGCCCGAGATCGCTTGGCGCCCGGTGCGCGTCGACAGCAAGGAAAAGCGAGGCCCCGCATGAGCAACGCCTGGTTCGAATCGATCGCCGAAGCCCAGCGGCGCGCGAAGAAACGCCTGCCTCCGTCCGTCTACTCGGCCCTGATCGCCGGCTCCGAAAAGGGCCTGACGCTCAAGGACAACCTCGACGCGTTCGACGAGCTGACGTTCGCCCCGCGCACCGCCGGGCAGTCCGGCGAACGCGCGCTCGCCACCACCGTCCTCGGCCGCGAGATCGCGCTGCCGGTGGTCATCTCCCCCACCGGCGTCCAGGCGGTGCACCCGGACGGCGAGGTCGCCGTCGCCCGCGCGGCCGCCGCCCGCGGCACCGCGATCGGCTTGAGCTCCTTCGCCAGCAAGCCGATCGAAGACGTCGTCGCCGCCAACCCGAACACCTTCTTCCAGGTCTACTGGACCGGCAGCCGCGACGACATCCTCGCCCGGCTCGACCGCGCCCGCCGCGCCGGGGCCGCCGGGCTCATCCTGACTCTGGACTGGTCGTTTTCCCACAGCCGCGACTGGGGCAGCCCGCACATCCCCGAAAAACTCACCTTCCGCGAGCTGCTGCGCTTCGCGCCCGAAGGCCTGACCCGGCCGCGCTGGCTGCTGGACTACGCGAAAACCCGCCGGCTGCCCGACCTCAGCGTCCCGAACATGGCCGAACCCGGCGCGCCGGTCCCCACGTTCTTCGGCGCGTACGGCCAGTGGATGCAGACGCCGCCGCCGTCGTGGGACGACGTGGCTTGGCTGCGGTCGCAGTGGGACGGGCCGTTCCTGCTCAAAGGCGTCATCCGGGTCGACGAGGCCCGGCGCGCGGTCGACGCCGGCGTCAGCGCGATCTCCGTGTCGAACCACGGCGGCAACAACCTCGACGGCACCCCGGCGACGATCCGGGCGCTCCCGGCGATCGCCGACGCCGTCGGCCACCAGGTGGAAGTCCTGCTGGACGGCGGGATCCGGCGCGGCAGCGACGTCGTGAAGGCGCTCGCCCTCGGCGCCACGGCGGTCCTCATCGGCCGCGCGTACCTGTGGGGCCTGGCGGCGAACGGCCAGGCCGGCGTCGAAAACGTCCTGGACGTCTTGCGGGGCGGCATCGACTCGACGCTGCTGGCGCTCGGCCACCGCAGCGTCCACGACCTGAGCCGCGACGACGTCCGGATCCCGGAGACGTTCGCCCGTGCCCTCGGGACCACGAGCTCAGTGTGAGTGGGCTTCTTCCAGCGTCGCCCCGGCCAGGCGCGCGGCGACGCCGCGGCGGAAGTTCGGGCAGTCGTGGACGTCCTCGTGCGGGCAGTCCAGGCCGTGCGCGATCGCGGTGCGGGCGGCCTGGGCGCGGGCGATCCGGGCGTCGAGTTCGGCGAGCTTGCGCTGCTGCAGCTCGCGCCAGGCCGGCGCGGCGGACGTGCGCAGGGCGATCAGCGTCTTGAGCTCGCGGACGGTGAACCCGACGTCGCGCAGGATCAGGATCTCGCCCACCTGCGTGACGGCCGAAGGCGGGTAGCGCCGCTGGCCGGCGACGCGCTCGGGCGCGGTGAGCAGGCCTTGGTCTTCCCAGTAGCGCAGCGCCGAAGTGGCCACGCCGGTGCGGCGGGCCAGCTCGCCGATCGTCAGCTGCTCCTCGGGCATTTGACTTCGAGCGTACTTGAAGCCGTTCACTCGCGGCATGGCGAAGACAGGTCTCAGGCAGCGGATGATCGGGCAGTTCCACCACCCCCGCGGGCTCGGCGGCCGGGTGGCCGGGTGGGTGATGGCCCACCGCGGCTCCAACCGGCGGCGCAACGTCTGGGTGGTCGCCCTCCTGGACGTCCGGCCCGAGGACCGGGTGCTCGAAGTCGGGTTCGGCCCCGGGATCGCGCTCGGCGAGCTGGCCGCCCGCGCGACCCGGGGCCGCGTCTACGGCGTCGACCACTCCGCGGTGATGGTCGAGCGGGCAGGCCGGCGCAACCGGGCGGTGGCCGACCGGATCGAGCTGGTGCACACGTCGGTGGACCGGCTGCCGCCGTTCGGCGAACCGCTCGACGCCGTCCTGGCCGTCAACAACGCGGGCTTCTGGCCCGATCCGCCCGCGCGGCTTCGCGAGCTGCGGGGCCTGTTGCGCCCGGGCGGTCGCGTCGCGCTCGCGTCCCAGCCGCGGTGTCCCGGCGCCGACCGGGGCACCACGGCCCGGGCCGCGCGGGAACTGCAGGACCTGCTCACCGAGGCGGGGTTCGTCGAACTGCGGGTGGAGACGCTCGACCTCGATCCGCCGGTGGCGTGCGTCCTCGGCGTCAACCCACAGTGAACGGGTGCTGCCACAGGCGGTCCGGGGCGGCGAGGTGCGCGCCGCCGACGCCGTCGGCCCGCAGCAGCACGACGTCGGCCGGCCGGGCCGGGACGAGGTCGCCGGTCTGAGCCCAGCGCGGCCGCGCCGTCGCGGCGCGAGGATCGCTTCCACGCTCGTCGACCGAGGCCGGCCGGGCGCCTGCCGGGCACCGGACGTGTCGTTGGCGGCGGCCACCGCCGGCACGACAAACCCCGCAGGCCGCGGTGGAGACGGCGCCGACCACCGAGACGGTGAAGCGCGCCGGAGTGGTCGTCAACCCACGGTGAAGCTCGCCGTGAGCGTGGCCGCCGAACTCGTGCCGACGTACACCTCGATCTTGCCCGGCTCGACCCGGAACTTGGCCGCGTTGTCGTAGAAGCCGACGTCGTCCGGGGTGAGCGTGAACGAGACCTGCCTCGACGCGCCCGCCGCGAGGGTCACCCGCTCGAACCCGCGCAGCCGCCGGACCGGCTGGACGATGCTCGCGACCGGATCGCGCAGGTAGAGCTGGACGACCTCGTCGCCCGCGCGGGAACCGGTGTTGGTCACCGTCGCCGTCACCTGGATACGGCCACCGCGGATCGGCAGCCTGGTGCTCGACAGGCGCAGGCCGTCGACGCGGAACGTCGTGTACGACAGGCCGAAGCCGAACTCGTAGAGCGGGCCGGTCTCCAGATCCAGGTACTTCGACGTGTACTTGTTGTTCGGATCGGCGGGGCGGCCGGTGTTCTCGTGGTTGTAGTAGATCGGGATCTGCCCGACCGCGCGCGGGAAGCTCACCGGCAGCTTGCCGCCCGGGTTGACCGTGCCGAACAGGACATCCGCGACCGCGTTTCCGCCCTGCACGCCCGGCGCCCACGCCTCGAGGATCGCCGGCGCGTTGTCGTGCAGGTAAGGGATCGTCAGCGGGCGGCCGTTGACCAGCACCACGACGAACGGCTTGCCCGTCTCCTTGATCGCCGCCACCAGCTGCTGCTGCACGCCGGGCAGGTCGATGTTGCTGCGCGCGGCCGCTTCTCCGCTCATCGCGGCGGTTTCGCCGACCACGACGACGGTGACGTCGGCCGCACGGGCGGCCTGCTGCGCGGCGGCGAACCCGCTGGTGTCGGTCCCGTCGACCGTGCAGCCGGCGGTGTAGGTGACGCTCGCGCCGGGGGCCGCGGCCTTGATCCCGTCCACGACGGTCACCGGCGGGGTCGTGCCCGCGCCGGTGCCCAGGCCCGCCCAGGTGCCGTTGAGGTCGTAGGTCGCCGCGCCGAGCGGGCCGACGACGGCCACCGAACCCACGGACTTCGCCAGCGGCAGCACCGGCCCGTCGTTCTTGAGCAGCACCATGCACCGCCCGGCGGCCTGGCGCGACGCTGCGAGCGCGGCCGGCGAAGGCGCCTTTGTCTCGCCGGCTTCGTCGACGTACGGCCGTTCGAATAGCCCCAGCTTGACCTTGACCAGCAGGATCCGGCGGACGGCGTCGTCGAGCTGGTCGAGGGTGATCCGGCGCTGGGCCAGCAGCTGCTGGCCGTAGGTGACGTAGTTGGTGCTGACCATTTCCATGTCGACGCCGGCGGGCAGCGCCGCCGCCGCGGCGTCCGCGCCGTCGCCCGCGAGGCCGTGGTTGATCAGCTCTTCGATGCCGGTGTAGTCGCTGACGACGAACCCGCGGAACCCGTAGGCGCCCTTGAGGACGTCGTGCAGGACGTACCCGTTGCCGTGCGCGGGGACGCCGCTGATGGTGTTGAAGCTGGCCATCACGGTCGCCACGCCGGCCTCGACGCTCGCCTTGAACGGCGGCAGGTAGAGGTTGTGCAGCCGCTGGAGCGAGACGTCGACGGTGTTGTAGTCGCGGCCACCCTCCGCGCCGCCGTAGGCGACGAAGTGCTTGGCACAGGCCGCGAGGCGGTCCGGTGACGAGTAGTCGCCGCCCTGGTAGCCGCGCACCTTCGCCACGGCCATCTGCGAAGCCAGGTAAGGATCTTCGCCCGATCCTTCGGCGATGCGCCCCCAGCGCGGCTCGTGCGTGACGTCCATCATCGGCGCGTACGTCCAGTGGACGCCGCTGCGGCGGGCCTCCTTCGCCGCGACCGTCGCGTCGGCGGCCGGCACGCCGGGGTCGAAGCTCGCGCCCTGGGCCAGCGGGATCGGGAAGTTCGTGGTGTAGCCGTGGATCACGTCGAGGCCGAAGATCAGCGGGATGCGCAGCCGGGTCCGCTCGACGGCGATCTTCTGCAGCGCGTTGAGCTTCGCGGCGCCCACGACGGAGAAGACCCCGCCCAGCTGACCGGTCGCGAGGGCCGTCCGCGCGAGGTCTTCGGTGCCGACCAGCTGCAGCTGCCCGAGCTTCTCGGCGAGGGTCATCTTCCCGAGCAGGTCCTCGACCCGCGGGTTCCGTTCGGGCCGGGCGGCGGGGTCCGCGGCGGCGGGCGGGGCGAGCACCGCGGCGGCGCCCCCGGCGGCGAGGAGGCCGCCGACGCCGGCGAGCAGGCTGCGCCGGTTGACGCCGTCGGCGGTCGAAGCGGCCGCGTGACTCTCGGGCTGTTCCATGGCGGGGACCCTTTCGCGAGAGGACGAAGGCCGTCAGCATAAGCACGTCCGACGCCGCCGACCGGTTGGTTTTTCCTTGCCGCGAAGGCTTGTGGTCCGCACCCGGGCGTCCTACGGTCGACTGCGGACCGACACGTGGAGGGGGCGCCGTGCGGGCGTTCGGAGCTGTCCTGGCAAGCACTCTTGTGACAAGCACCGTCTTGCTGACCGGCGCGACGCCCGCCCTCGCGGACGCGGCCTGGTCGCCGTCCCCGATCGCCTGGACGACCTGCCCGGACGACCCGGACAACCCCGGCGTTCCCGACGGGGAGTGCGGCACGCTCCGGGTGCCGCTCGACTGGGACCGGCCGCACGGGCCGTCGATCGGCCTCGCCGTGGCCCGGCACCGCGCGACCGATGCCGCCCACCGCGTCGGAGTCTTGCTGGCCGACGCCGGCGGCCCCGGCTCGTCCGGCGCGGAGATCGCGCTGTCCCCCGGCTACTTCGGCGCGGAGGTCGAGGCCCGGTTCGACGTCGTGGGCTTCGACCTGCGCGGCACCGGCAGCAGCGAGCACATCGACTGCGGCTTCCCGGCGGGCGCGCCCGACAACGAGCCCGCCGACCAAACGCGGTTCGCCGTGCTGCGCGCGTACAACCGCCAGGTGGTGGCCGACTGCCGGGCCCGGAACCTGCCGGTGTTCGACCACGCCGACACCGCGACCAACGCCCGCGACCTGGACGCCGTCCGCCGCGCGCTGGGCGAGGACCGGATCAGCTTCCACGGCGCGTCCTACGGCACGCTGCTGGGCCAGCAGTACGCCGAGCGGTACGGCGAGCACGTCCGCGCGATGGCGCTGGACGGCGTCATCGACCACAGTGCCGACCTCGCGCACTTCGTGGGTGACCGGGCCGCCGCCGTGGACGAGCTGTTCGGGCAGTTCACCGCCTGGTGCGAGCGGACGGCGACCTGCGCGCTGCACGGCCAGGACGTCCTCGCGACCTGGCGCCGGGCGCAGACCGCCGCCGACGGGATGCCGTTCCCGCACAACTGGTTGCGGGACCAGGTGTACGGGGACATGCGCATCCCGGACTGGGACGACGTGGCCCGGGTGATCGCCGGGACCGCGGCCGGCAGCCCGCCGGTGCGGGCCGAGTTCACGCCCAACTACGAGTCGATCCGGCTGGCCGTCGTCTGCCAGGACTTCGACCTGCGGATGCCGGACTTCGCGCGGTATTCGGCGATGCACGCCGAGGAGCTGCGCCGGTCGCCGATCATGCGCGGCAGCACGATCGGCCACGACGAAGCGACCGCCTGCCTCGGCGTCGCCGGCCCGCCCGCGAACCCGCCGCACCGGCTGGACGTCCCGCGAGCGCCGCGGATCCTGCTGCTCAGCAGCCGCTACGACCCGGCTACGCCGTACGCGTGGGCGGTGAACGTCCACCGCCAGGCGCCGGCGAACACGACGCTGCTGACCTACGAAGGCTCGGGCCACGGGGCATATCGGCGCACCGCGTGCACCCGGGAAGCGGTGGACCAGTACCTGCTGACGCTGAAGACACCCCACCGCGACTTCAGCTGCCCGGCCTGAGCCACCGCCACCCGGTCCGGCTCAGCCCAGGTGCGAGCTGATCACCGAGTAGTCGTTGCCGACGTTGGTGTACACGCCGGGGAAGTCCTTGCGGGCGCAGCCTTCGCCCCACGAGACGATCCCGGCGAGCTTGCCGTCGACGTAGGCCGGGCCGCCCGAGTCGCCCTGGCAGGAGTCCTTGCCGCCTTCGGGCACACCCGCGCAGAACATCGAGGCCTTGTCGTACTTCGTCCCGCCGGTGCTGTACTTCTCGGCGCAGGTGGCGTTGTCCACGACCGGCACCGACACCTTGAGCAGCGTGTCGGAGACGGCGCCTCCCTCGGACGTCGTGCCCCAGCCGACCACCGTGACGTCCTTGCCGGCTTGGTAGGCCGCGTCGTCGGCCGACTGCACCAGCGTCGCCGGCTCGTACGGCAGGTCCTTGTCGAGCGTCAGCACGGCGTTGTCGTGCTGCATCCCGCTCATGTCGAAGGCCGGGTTCTGCCAGACGTCGCTCACGCCCGCCTTCGTGCCGGAGGTGTCGCTGAACTTCGTCTGGCCGCCGATGATCTCCATCTGCGCCGCTTCGACGCCGTCGGTGCAGTGCGCGGCGGTCAGCACCTTGTTCTTCGCGACCAGGGTGCCGGCGCAGTGCTGCGCGCCGTTGACGTTGAAGATCACGGTGGCCGGGAACTCCTCGATCGTGGTCGGCGTACCGCCCACGATCCGCGGGTCACCGGCCGACGCACCGGGGGCGGCGACCACGACGACAGCGGCGGCCACGGCGAGGGCCGTCGCGGCCCACCGGCCCACGGAACGTCCGTCTACCTGCATGAACATCTCCCTTCGGGGACCTGGAAGGTGGTACCCGGGAGCAGACCAGACGGGCCGCGGCCACGGTTAGCTACGAAAGTCGCTTTCTGACGTCTTGACGACGATGGTTGGTTTTTGTCCGACCTGAGTGGCGGGGAATCACGAGAAGCGGTAGCTCCCGGGTCAATCCTTGACATGACGCCAACAGGGACTTACCGTTTTCCCACGCCGCCGGGTTGTCCAGACCATTTACATCGTGAAAGGACACCTCGATGCGCTTGCGTTCCCTGCTCGTCCTGCTGGCGGTGCCTGCCCTGGTCGCCACCGCTTCGCCCGCGTCGGCGGCCAACCCGGCCGTGGCCCCGGGCGGCAACTTCGACCTCGGGATCTGGCAGCTGCAGGAGCCGGTCGGCTCCCCCGGCTCGCCGACCACGATCTCCTCGTCCCGGCTGCAGGGCCCGAACGGCTTCCAGGACAGCTACTTCTACACCGACACCCGCGACGGCGCGATGACGTTCTGGGCGCCGGAAAAGGGCGTCACCACGCCGAACTCGAACTACGCGCGGTCCGAGCTGCGCGAGATGAACCGCGACGGGTCGGCGGCGAACTGGTCGCTGAGCGGCTCGCACAAGCTGAGCGCGACGCTGCGCGTGGTGTCGGTGACGTCCAACGTGTGCGTGGGCCAGGTCCACCTCGGCACGGGCGGCTCGTCGACGAAGCCGTTGCTGGAGCTGTACTACCGCTCGAGCGGCGACATCGTCCTCGGCACCGAGAACTCCCCCGACGGCGGCCAGACGCCGCACACGGTCGGGCACGTGTCGATCGGCAAGACCTGGACCTACACGATCGGCATCTCCGGCGGTAACACCATCGACCTGACGGTCAACGGCAGCACGACGCACTACTCGATCCCGTCGTCGTTCAAGGCGTACAAGCAGTACTTCAAGGCGGGCTCGTACAACCAGTCCTCTTCGGACAGCACGACCAAGGGCGCGCGGGTCGCGTTCTACGGGTTGACCGTCTCACACGGCTGACGCTGTCCGGCCCGGTGGCCGCCACCACCGGACCGGCTCTCCGTTCAGCGCTTGACGAAGACCGGTTTGAAGACGTCGAACCCGTGGTGGATCGCCTCGATCGCCGTCGGCCGTGGGGGCTCCGAAGCTCTCGGCGAGCGCGCGGGCCGAGACAGACCCGCCGTCGTCAGCAGCTCGTCGCGGGCACGGCTGACATAATCCGGCGGCGCGGCCTCGACGCGACGAGCATCCGCGAGGCCGCCAAGCACGCCGGGACCCCGCTGGGCTCGACGTGCCACTACGTCCCCTGCGCGAAGGGGGACTGGCCGCCGAGTGCCCGGCTCAGCGGGACACGCGAGCCCTCGACCACGTGGCCGAGAAGCTGGTCACCGCCGCGATCGAGGACCAGTGGCTCAGCGCCAGCCGAGCTCCGGGGCCACATGGGTGAGGATGCTCTCCAGCACGTGCACGTTGTAGTCGACGCCCAGCTGGTTCGGGATCGTCAGCAGCAGGGTGTCGGCGGCCTGGACCGCCTCGTCCTCCTTGAGCTCCCGCACCAGCTCGTCCGGCTCGGCGGCGTACGACCGGCCGAAGATCGCCCGGGTGTTCTCGTCGATCATGCCGACCTGGTCGCGCGAGTTGCGGTCGCGGCCGAAGTACGCGCGGTCGGTGTCGTTGGTCAGCGCGAAGATGCTGCGGCTGACCGACACGCGCGGCTCGCGCTCGTGGCCGGCCTCCTTCCACGCCTCGCGGTAGGCCTCGATCTGCTTGCGCTGCTGGACGTGCAGCGGCTCACCCGTCTCGTCGTCCTTGAGCGTGGAACTCTGCAGATTCATGCCGAGCTTGGCGGCCCAGACGCTCGTCGCGTTCGAGCCCGACCCCCACCAGATGCGGTCGCGCAGTCCCTCGGAGTGCGGCTCGAGGCGCAGCAGCCCGGGCGGGTTGGCGAACATCGGCCGCGGGTTCGGCTGCGCGAAGCCCTCGCCCTCGAGCAGCTTCAGGAAGACCTCGGTGTGCTGCCGGGCCATGTCGGCGTCGGTCTCGCCGTCGGCCGGGGCGTACCCGAAGTAGCGCCAGCCCTCGATGACCTGCTCGGGGGATCCCCGGCTGATGCCGAGCTGGAGCCGGCCCCCGGAGATCAGGTCGGCCGCCCCCGCGTCCTCGACCATGTACAGCGGGTTCTCGTAGCGCATGTCGATCACGCCGGTGCCGATCTCGATCTTCGACGTGCGCGCGCCGATCGCCGAGAGCAGCGGGAACGGGCTCGCCGCCTGCCGCGCGAAGTGGTGCACGCGGAAGTACGCGCCGTCGACGCCGAGCTCCTCGGCCGCGACCGCCAGGTCGATCGACTGGTGCAGGAAGTCGGCGGCGGAGCGCGTCTCGGAGTGCGGGCTCGGCGACCAGTGGCCGAACGAGAGGAAGCCGATCTTTTTCACGTCCGGTTCAGCGTCCGGGAGCCGGGTTTGATTCCCCGGTGTGAGCGGGCCGACCGCCGCCGCACCCCGCGCGCGGCGGCGGCCGGGGCGCTCAGCCGCAGTGCTCGGCCTTCTCCTGGTCGGTCATCGGCGCGGTGTGCTGCGTGATGTCCCCGGTCGAGCCGGGCACCGGGCCGTCCGCGTCGAAGTCCTGGTACCAGATGTAGTGGTCGTAGAACCGGTCCGGGAAATGCATTTCGTAGGTGCCGTGCACCTTCTGCATCTTCGGCGCGCGTTCCACCCAGCCCTTTTCCCCGGGCCGGACGTCGACGTTGGTCGCCTGCCCTTCGGTGTGCGAAGACTCCCACGTGTGCTGGTAGGACGTTTCGATCGACACCTTGAACACTTCCGAGAAACCGTATTCGGCGGACAGCGATACGCCGAAACTGTTCGACTCCCCCGTCGTGTCGGACCAGTTCACCGTGCTGCGCTGCAGATCACCGGTGCAGTTGTAGGCCGCTTCACCGACCTGATGACCGGCCCCGGTGTGCTCCTCCGGCGGGCCGGCCGGGTGGAACACGCAGGAATCGGTGCCGTTGTCGCACTTGTCGAGCAGTTCGCGGGCGGTCGGGCCGCCGTCGGCCGACGCGCCGGGCGCGGTCAGCACGAGACCGGCGGCGGTCAGCAGGCCGAGGCCCGCCGCCGTCCACGCGTTTCGCTTGCTGGTCATGGTCTCTCCTTCGCTCAGCTGAACCCGATGGACTGCGTGCGGTCGTCCATGAAGGACCCGACGTTGCCGGTGTTCTCCTTGAACGGGCCGTCCCGGTCGCCGCCGAGGTTCGGCTCGGGGTAGAGCCAGATCCAGCAGTCGCCCCACGGCTGCACGGACGAGATCTTGTTCTTCCAGTCGTCGCCCAGGTCGAACTGCCAGTTGACCCAGCCGTCCTTCTTGCACAGTTCGGGTCCGGTGATGGTCAGCGAGTTCCCCGTGTAGTCGGGACCGTCGAAGAACGTGCCCTGGACGACCTGGCCGGCTTCCTGCGCGACGAGCGCCGAACGCCCGGTGCCCGTGCTGCATTTCTGCACCCCGGTTTCGGAGTTCAGCACGCAGTGCCGGGTCGTCGTCGCAGCCACCGCCGGAACCGCGCCGAGAAGGCTCACACTCGCCGCCGCGGCCGCCGTCGCCATGGCTGTTCTGGTCCAATTGCGCGCCATTGTTTCCCCTTTCCAGGGAATCGAAAAGATCTTCCCTTCCGAAAGTACGACGGTCCCGGCGGATACGCGCGGGTGTTGCCCGTCGGGGCATCGGGGTCTGCCCCATTCCCTCGCGGGGCCCGGAGCCGCCGTGCGGACCACTCGGGGCCGCGGTACAGTACGCCGTCCCGGTGACAGCCGACGTCGATCACGTCACCCTCGGTGACTCGATCATGAAAATTCATCCGGTCATAACTTGACTCATTCCAGAGAAGGCCCCTAGGGTGGCCGACGTGATGACCGACTTCGAGGCGCAGCTGCGGGCGGTCTCGTTGCGGGTGACGCGGCCGAGGCTGGCCGTGCTCACCGCGTTGCGGGACCACCCGCACGTGGACACCGAGACGGTGATCGAGCTGGTGCGGGCCGAGCACCCGACGGTGTCGCACCAGACGATCTACGACGTCCTGCGGGCGCTCACCGACACCGGCCTGGTGCGGCGCATCCAACCCGCGGGCGCGACCGCCCGGTACGAGTCCCGGGTCGGGGACAACCACCACCACGTCGTGTGCCGCACCTGCGGCGCGATCGCGGACGTCGACTGCGCCGTCGGCCACACCCCGTGCCTGACCGCCTCGGACGACCACGGTTTCGTGATCGACCAGGCGGAGGTCGTGTACTGGGGCACCTGCCCCGACTGCGCGGCCACCCGAACTCCCGAATGATCGCCGGCTCCGGAAGGAAGTAGATGAGCAACACCCAGGACAACACCCCCTCGAGCGCACAGGGTGTGGACCAGAAGGCGGCGGCCGGCTGCCCGGTCGCGCACGACTCGGTGACCTCGCACGGCAGCGAGAGCGAGAACCCGGCGATCGATTCGCCGCAGCCGAAGACGGGTGGCCGTCCGCGCACCAACAAGGACTGGTGGCCCAACCAGCTCGACCTGACGGTGCTGCACGCCCACTCGTCGAAGAGCAACCCGCTCGGCGAGAACTTCGCCTACGCCAAGGAGTTCGCGAAGCTCGACGTCGAGGCCCTCAAGCAGGACATCACCGAGGTGCTCACCACCTCGCAGGACTGGTGGCCGGCGGACTTCGGCCACTACGGCGGCCTGATGATCCGGATGAGCTGGCACGCCGCGGGCACCTACCGCATCCACGACGGCCGCGGCGGCGCCGGTGACGGCGGCCAGCGCTTCGCGCCGCTGAACAGCTGGCCGGACAACGCCAACCTCGACAAGGCGCGCCGCCTGCTGTGGCCGGTCAAGCAGAAGTACGGCCAGAAGATCTCGTGGGCCGACCTGCTCGTGCTGGCCGGCAACGTGGCCCTGGAGTCGATGGGCTTCAAGACCTTCGGCTTCGGCTTCGGCCGCGTCGACACCTGGGAGCCCGAAGAGATCTTCTGGGGCCCCGAGGACGACTGGCTGGGTGACGAGCGCTACATCAGCGACTCGGAGATGGCGCCCGAGGTCGGGGCGACCGAGATGGGCCTCATCTACGTCAACCCCGAGGGCCCCCGCGGCAGCGCGGACTTCGAGGCGGCGGCCCACTTCATCCGCGAGACCTTCGCCCGGATGGCGATGAACGACGAGGAGACCGTCGCCCTCATCGCCGGCGGCCACACCTTCGGCAAGACCCACGGCGCCGGTGTCGCCGACGACCACGTCGGCCCGGAGCCCGAGGGCGCGCCGCTGGAGGCGCAGGGCCTCGGCTGGCTGAGCACCCACGGCAGCGGCAAGGGCGCGGACGCGATCACCAGTGGCCTCGAGGTGACGTGGACCGACAAGCCGACCCAGTGGAGCAACCGCTTCTTCGAGATCCTGTTCGGCTACGAGTGGGAGCTCACGACGAGCCCGGGCGGCGGCAAGCAGTACGTCGCCAAGGACGCGCCGGAGATCATCCCGGATCCGTTCGACCCGGACAAGAAGCACAAGCCGACGATGCTCACGACGGACCTGTCGCTGCGTTTCGACCCGGTGTACGGCCCGATCTCGCGCCGGTTCCTGGAGAACCCGGACGAGTTCGCGCTGGCGTTCGCCAAGGCCTGGTACAAGCTGCTGCACCGCGACATGGGCCCGGTCAGCCGCTTCCTGGGCCCGTGGGTGGCCGAGCCGCAGCTGTGGCAGGACCCGGTGCCGGCCGTCGAGGGCGAGCTCGTCGGCGACGCCGACATCACCGCCCTCAAGGCGAAGGTGCTGGAGTCCGGCCTTTCGGTGTCCCAGCTGGTTTCGACCGCGTGGGCATCGGCCGCGAGCTTCCGCTCCACCGACAAGCGCGGTGGCGCGAACGGCGCCCGGATCCGCCTGGAGCCGCAGCGCAACTGGGAGGTCAACGGGCAGGTCGGGCCGGTGCTCGACCAGCTCGAGGCCATCCAGCGCGAGTTCAACGAGGCGGGCGGCGCGCAGATCTCGCTGGCCGACCTGATCGTGCTGGCGGGCTCGGCGGCGGTCGAGAAGGCGGCGCGCGACGCCGGCGTCGAGACCACCGTGCCGTTCCACCCGGGCCGCACGGACGCCACCCAGGAGCAGACGGACGTCGACTCGTTCAAGGTGCTCGAGCCGCGCGCCGACGGGTTCCGCAACTACCTGCGGGCCGGCGAGAAGCTCCAGCCGGAGACGCTCCTGGTCGAGCGCGCGTACATGCTCAACCTGACGGCCCCGGAGATGACGGTCCTGGTGGGCGGCCTGCGCGCGCTGGGCACCAACACGGGCGGCACCCAGCACGGTGTCCTGACCGACCAGCCGGGCGTGCTGACGAACGACTTCTTCGCCAACCTGCTCGCCCCGGGCACGAAGTGGCAGGCGTCGAAGTCCGAGGAGAACGTGTACGAGATCCTCGACGTGAGCACGGACAAGCTGAAGTGGACGGCCACGGCGGTCGACCTGGTCTTCGGCGCCAACTCCCAGCTGCGTGCCCTGTCCGAGGTGTACGCAAGCGACGACGCGCGCGAGAAGTTCGTGTCGGACTTCGTGGCGGCGTGGACGAAGGTCATGGAGCTGGACCGGTTCGACCTGGTCTGATCCTCGGCTTGTGACGGGCCCGGCCGATCTTCGGCCGGGCCCGTTTTCGTCAGGACCGGATAGTCCGCACCGCGGCGAAACGGTTCTTGACGTTGTCGGTGAGGCGCTTCAAGCCCAGCAGTTCCAGCACCGCCCGCTGCAGAGCCTCCTCGCCGATGTTCCCGTCCCGTTCCGTGACGTGGCCGAGCAGTGCCGCCAGCTCGCCCGGGGGAACCTCGTCGAAGGAACGGGGTCCCAAGAGGCGCAGGCGCACCTCCGGCTGGTCGGGCAGCCGGTAGGTGCGCGGCTTGATCCCGCGCTCGTCGAGAGGATTGTCCTCGACCAGCCGGCCATCACGGACTGCCTGCGAGATCGCCTTGTTCACCTCGCTCGCGACCAGCTTGGTGACCCGGACGGCGCCGGACGCCCGGACGTAGGCGGTCTGCAGCCGACCGCCCAGTACCGGCCCCTCCGCCTCGACGATGTGCACGAGGCCCTCCACCAGCTCCCTCCGGGACGCGGAGCCGACCTGGATGACCGTGCCGTCGAAGTGACCGTAAGCCGCGAGCGGCGAGCCCGCGGGCGCCGATACCGGCTCCTCGACCGCCGCGGACCTCGAGTCGTCCTCCTGTACAAGGACTTCCAGCACCGGCGATCCTACGGTGAACACCCCGGGTTCCGACGCCACGGCCGGCGGCTCCGCCACCGGTGCGGCCACGACCTGCTGGAGAGCGACGGACTCGACCGCGCCCGGTTCGGGCTCGACCGGTTCCGGCACAACCTCCAGTCGCGGAGTCAGCACGGGCTCGACCACCGGCAGGCGTGGCTCGGCGGCCGAGGGGTCCTCGGCGTCCGAAGCCCAGCCGGAGGGATGGATGTCGAGTTCCTGCAACGTCTCCCACAACCGCGCCAGGACCGCCGGCCGGTCGGCGTAGAACTCCGACTCGCGGATGCGGAAGAACCGCCAGCCACATCGCTCGAGGTCACGTTGCCGCGCGAGGTCGCGCTCGTACGCGTCCGGTCCGTGCCACGCGTCGCCGTCGCATTCGACCGCCAGCCGCGCCTTGCGGCCGACGACCACCAGGTCGATCCGGTAGCCCTCGGCCGGGAACTGGGGAACGACGCTGTACCCGCGGTCCACGAGGCGGTTGAACACGCGCTGTTCGAACAACGAATCGAAGGGTTCCACCTTCCGGTCTTCGGGTACGGCGGTGTGCCTCGCGTCGTCGAGGCCTTCACCGCGCCCGGACCACGCGTAGCAGTAGTCCAGCAACTGGAAGCGCATGTCCTCCGGGTTGCCGAGGTCGGACAGCCGCACGGAGTGGAACACCCACATCTGGTCCTTGGCACGCGAAGCAGCGACGTTGAACCGCTGGACGTACATGTCCTGGGTCAGCGAGCCGATCCGCTTTCCCGGCTCAGGCGCCTTCACCATCGACAGGAACATCACGTCGCGCTCCGAGCCCTGGAAGTCCGCCGAGTCGCCGCACCGCAGCTCGCGCGCCTTCCACTCCTCGGGCGGAATGCGTTCCAGCAGACGTTTCTCGATCCTCTTCGCCTGGGCACGGCCGAGCAGCGACACGACGCCGAAGGTGAGCCCGTCGTACCGCGGATCGGTGACGCACTTTTCGATCTGCTCGACGATGGCGTCCGCTTCCACCGGGTTCACCTTGTCGGTCACGCCGCGCTCATAGCCGTCTTCGAGGAACACCGCCTTGATCGGCTCCAGGCGATCCGCCCCGTACTGGCGTACCGGCACCAGCCGGATGCCGTCGGGCTCATAGGCGATCCGATTCGAGAAGCCGATGATCTCGGGCACGCAGCGCCGGTGCTCGACCAACGTGGTCATGCCCTCGAAGCGCATCTTCGCCTCGTCGAACAGGCTGCGCTTCGGGTCCTGCCAGGACGCGCGGTACGGGTCGTCCCACAAGTACTGCCCGGCGAGATCGCGCAGCTGCTGCTGGTCGGTACCCACCGCCGAGGGCGAGACCTGCTTGTCGTCACCGATCACCACGATCTTGGGCGCGAGGTACTGGAGGAACGTCGCTTCCAGACCCGCTTGCGACGCCTCGTCGACGATCACGACGTCGAACATGTCCGGTTGGACGCGGAACTGCTCGGCGATCCGGTAGACCGGCATGATCCACACGGGCACCGCGGGGCGGCAGCGGTCCATGGCCGCTTTGATGTCGGCCCGGCGCTTGTCGGCGTACATGCCGGTGCCCTTGCCGAGCAGCTTGACCAGCTGGGCGTACTGCAGGAGATCGGCGCGGGCCTTGCCGGACAGCCGCTCAGGCGAAACGGCGTGTCCCCAAGCGCGCTCGGCGGCCAGTTTCTCGACTCGCCCACGCAGCTGCGCCTCGACTTCCAGCACCTCGGCCTGCAGGGCGTTAACGTCCTCGCCACCGCGACCGAGAACCCAGGCCCGGACCTCGGCCCAGGCCCAGGCCGCGGTCCACTCCGCCAGCCTGTTCACCCACGCGGGGTCGCGGGGATCCGCCGACACAGCCTCGTACACACCGGGTAGCGAGCTCGCCAAGGCGGCCGCGATCTCGTCGCGACGGCGCGCCAGCCCGGCGACTTCGGTCAGCCGGGCCAGCCGGTGCCGAGCGACCGCGTACTGCTCGTGGCTCCGCTCCTCCACAGCGGCTGCCAGATCCTTGACGCACGGAGCGGCGTCCGCCCACCGCGCCACGTCGCCGACGGTCCGGGCGAGTTCCAGCAACGGCGAGGTGGCGGCCGTCCGGGCGTCGGACACGGCCGCGGCGTCGACGAGCCGCGCGTAGGTCCGGACGGCGTCGAGGTCGGTCCAGTTCGGCCGCGGGAGCCCCAGGCCCGCCAGGCCGCGCTCCTCGGTCTCGAGGGTCTCCCCCAACGCCAGGACGCGGCGCAGCTGCGCCAGTTCGGTCACGTGCCACTGCAGTCGTTCGCTCGGGGTGTCTTCGACGGGGATGTGCACCGAGTCCGGCCACGCCCGGTCCAGCGCGTCGAGTGTTCGAGACGCCTCGGCCCAGGTCAGGAAGAGGTCGAGCTGCTCCGCTCCGGTCGGTGGCACACCGTTGACCCGCACGGCCTGGAACAGGGGCTGTGCCTGTTTGACGGCCTTGGCTGCGAACGCTCCCGTCTTGGGTGACCCGTCCGGGTTCGTCTTGAGGGTGTTGCCGCCTCCCACGTGCGCGCGCAGCGCTGTGGCCAAGCTGACGAGCGCACCGAGGTCGGCGGGGCCGACCCGCACGTCGGTGAGCGGGCCGAGGCGGGTCACCAGAGGGCCCGCGTAGCCGATGAGCTGAGCGACCTGGTCCGCTCGCGACCGCCAGTGATTGGCGCGCCCGGCCAGCACGTCGGCCAGCGAGTCGTTGATCCACGCTTCACGCCGGCGCGACAGTTCTTCCGCCTCGCGCGCGAACCCGTTGAGCCGCTGACGCAGCACGGTCCGCGTCGACGGGTCCAGCCGGCGCACGCCGTCGAACGCGGTGTGCCCGGCGAGCGTGCGGTGGCTTTCCTCGACGGAGATGGCTTGCCGTTCCGCCGTCACCAACGACGAGAACGCCTCAGCCGTCGGGACGTCGGCCAGGGGAATCAGCCGGAGCCGGGACTCGGGCTCGTCGGCGGCCAGCTCGTCGTCCAGGACACTCCGGTGCCACTCGACGAGGTGGCCGGCGGGAATCGGGGAAGGACCGGCACCGCTCGGGGAAACCAGGTCGGCGAGCCAGCCGAACCGGTCCTGCTCCGATTCGACGCGCCGCGCGATGGCGGCGAGCGTGCCGCGGTAGCCGCCGACTTCGAAATCGACGACCTCCTCCCCGCGTGCGTCGAGCATGCGCCGGTACAACGCGGCACGTCGCAGACGGAGTTCCTCGATCGCCGTCAGCTGGTCATCGACGACCCGGCGCGCGGCGCCTGCGTCGTACTCACCGGCCACGTGGCTGATCCGTTCCACCGCGACCTTGAGATCCGCCAGGTCGGACCGCGAGGAACCGACGACCGAGACCGCCAGCGGCGCGATCGCTCGAGGAAGCTTCGTCCGCACCTCCTTGAGGGCGCGATCCGTGTGCGCGGTCACCAGGACGCGCTTGCCCTGCGCGAGCAGGTGGGACAGCAGGGCCGCGACGGTGTGGGTCTTGCCGGTTCCCGGCGGGCCTTGGACGAGGGTCTGCGCCTTCGCGTCGACTTGCGTGAGAACGCGCAACTGCCGCTCGTTGACCGGCAACGGCAGGAACGGGTCCGCGTCGACCTCCACCAGCGCTCCCGGCTGGGGCGAACGTTCCGAAGCCGGCCGGTGGTCGGGATCGACGAGCGGGAGCAGGCCGTCCGGAACGACGCCCGACTCCTCGAGCTGGTCGGCGACCGAGTCGAGGATGTCGACGATCCCCTGCGTCGAACGCCTGCGCAGGATCAGCGCGGGCGCGAACGCAGCGACGGCGTGCGCGCCCGGCTTCGGTGGCTCGTCCTCATCGAGGTAGGCGGCGTCACTGTCGAGGGCGTTCACCAGCCGGCGCAAGACGCCGCCCACGGCTTCGCGGTCCCCGACGGAGGCGTCGAATTCGCGAGCTTCGTTCCTGATCCGGACAACGTGCGGCGGATTGGCCACCCGGCCGGGATCGAGCATCTCCAGCTCGACGGTCAGGCCGGCCGCGACCTCCGTCTGGTGGACGGTCAGCTGTCCGGTGCCGTCGTCGAAGTGGATCGTGGCGGGCACCGTGAGCAGGTGCCGCCGCACGACGTAGTCACCGGGCGGCGCCCACGACAGGCAGCCGACTCCGACGACCAGTTCGAGTTCTTCGGCGTGCCCGGTCGCGCTGACGTACGCGGAGAACAGGTCGTTGTAGATGTTTCGCGCCGGTCGGTCGGTGCGCTCGCGTTCGGCCCAGACGGACCAGCCGGCTTCCCACTCGGCATGGGCGTCACGGATTCCCGGCGCGTCCTCGAGGGCGGTCCGGTGCTCGCCTTCGGTCAATGATTCACGCAGCGTCGGCGGAGTGACCGGGTCGTCCCATTCACCGTCCAGCCAAGGCTCCAGGTGCGCGCCGGGTGCCGGAGGTTCGTGGTGAGCGACCCGTTCGATCCGCAGCAGAGCGGTGGAGTCCTCTCCGCCGGCCGAAAGGATGGCGGGATGCTCGGGCAAGCGCCCGAACCACAGCACGGACTCGTAGCTGTCGGTGGTGCGCGGCGGGTGGGACTTGAGCTGCTGGCTCCGCGCCAGGAACCGGAACAACCGCACCGCTCGATCGACCGCAGCACTCCGCTGTTCTGAAGCAGCGCCATCGTTCGCCACCGCCGTCCCCCATTTCTTCACCGCCGAACAGACCATCGTGCTCATCGTTTCGGACGTGTCGGGCGATACGGCCGACATCACACCGTTACAAAATGCGCTCCGACACCACCCGAACGTGAGCGACCCGAAAGCGTTGTTCAAACCGCCGTGATAGGCCGTCCGGTTGAGATAGCACCTCAGCGGTTGTCCAAATGGGTCATGCTGGGATATCCCCTTAACTCCGGAGGGCGAGGGAGGGGCGGGGTGACGTCGTGGAACGGCTCTGACTACCCGAGCTCCCTGGGGTTCCTCATCGACTGCCTGGAGCAGATCCCGTCCCTGCGCGACCCCGGTAGCCGGCGACTCTGCCTCGAACTGCTGGCCGACCACCTCGGCATGCCACTGGTCGTCGAGGACCTGCCGACCACGCGGGCCAGCCTGATCGGCATCGTGCAGGCCTGCCGGCGGCAGCACCCGCGGGCCCTCGCCGCCTTCGTCGACGCCGTCGAACAGATGGAGCCCGGGTCGATTCCCGTGCAGCGGGCCCGGTCCGCCGTCGAGGACATGGCCGCTCTCGACCTCGTCACCGAATACGACCGCCGGGAACTGCTGAACCTGCTGGGCGAAAACCCGAGCAGCCGGCTGGCCGAGCTCGTGCGGGCGGCCGCCGGGCCCGCGGCCGAGCTGACCTCGGCCGACCACCGGCCGGCGGACGCGCTCGCCACGCTGGAACGGATGAACGCGCAGCCCGACGGGGTCCCGCCCTTGCTGCTGTTCGTCGAGTACCTCGCCGCCGCCGCCGACGACGAGCGCGCCGAAGGGTTGCGCGGCTGGAACGACCGCCAGGCCGCGCGGCTGGGGGTGACCGAGCAGATCAACGCCGTCCGCCTCGCGCGGGCCACCGAGCCCGCCACGCCCGAAGAGGTCGTCGCCTACCTCGTCGTCCGCATCGAACCGGACCTGCTCGACACCGGGCTGTTCGTCGTCGTGCACTGGCGGCACAACGATCCGACCGGGTGGCGGCCGCGGCGGAGCGAGCCGTTCACCGGCGACCTCGACGCCGTCCGCGCGCACGTGGCCGCGCTGGTCGTCGAGGCCGAAACCGGCTGGGCGCAGAACGCCACGGCGATCCGCCTCGAATTCCTGCTCCCCTATTCGCTGCTGAACCTGCCCGTCGACCAGTGGGACCTGGAGGCGGGCAGCTCGCTGCCGCGCCCGCTCGGCCTGCACTACCAGGTGGTCGTGCGCAGCCTCGACCGCGCGCGGTCGCCGCGCTGGCACCGGGAATGGCGGCGGCGCTGGGACCTGCTCAAGAAGGTGCCCGCCGGGCTGACCACGCCGGAAGAGCACTGGCTCTGGAGCGACGGCTCGAAACGGCGGCACCTGACCGCGCTCGACGCGAAACTGGCCGCGCAGAAGAAGGTCCTGTCGCTGGTCCTGCGTTCGGTGCCGGACAGCACGGACCCCGGCGAGGTGCTCGTCGGGGTCCGGACCGGCATCCCGGTGATGATCTGGCACCGCACGGAGGCCGCCCGCTCGGCGTTCGAGGCAGAGATCAAGTCCCTGCGCGACTTCCTGCCCGAGCTCGTCGAGCACCTTCGCCTCCTGCGCAGCCGGGCCCGCCAGGCCGCCCGGCCCGACTCCCACGTCGGGAGCCGGGTTTCGCTGCTGTGGGACGACCCGGACAGGCCCGTCGAGCCGCAGGATCCGCCCGCGGCTCCGATCGAGGAGGTGCCCGCGCGATGAGCGGTGCCGAGATACCGCCCTGGTGCGTCTACCGCGGTCACGGGCTGCCGCCGCCCACCGGCGAGGACGCCCCCGAACTTCCCGCACCGCCCAGCTGGCGCACGTTCGACGGCGGGCCGGCGCTGCCGGTCCCGACGGCGTCCGACGCCGAGTTCGTCCGCCGGCTCGGCGTGCCGGCCGTGGCGTCCGCGCGGGACGCGACGCTCGAAGAGGTGCTGACCGTCAACGCGGCGCTCTACTTGCGGCGGCCCCTGCTGATCACCGGCAACCCCGGCACCGGCAAGTCCAGCCTGGCCTACAAGATCGCGCGGGAACTGGGGCTGGGCCCCGTGCTGCGCTGGCCGATCAGCAGCCGCACGATCTCCCGGGACGGGATGTACACCTACGACGCCATCGGCCGGGTCCAGGCCGCCGCGACCGAGGAGGGTGCCGACATCGGCGGGTTCGTCCGCCTCGGCCCGCTCGGCACCGCACTGCTGCCCTACGACCGGCCGCGGGTGCTCCTGATCGACGAGCTGGACAAGTCGGACATCGACCTGCCCAACGACCTGCTGGCGGTGTTCGAGGACGGCGACTTCGAAATCCAGCCGCTGGCCCGGATCGCCGCCGCCCGGCCCGAGGTCACCGTCTTCACGCACGACCGCGGCGGCCGGGCGGTCGTGCGCGACGGGCACGTGCAGTGCCGTGCGTTCCCCATCGTCGTGGTGACGAGCAACGGCGAACGGGACTTCCCGCCCGCGTTCCTGCGCCGCTGCCTGCGGCTCGACATGCCGCAGCCCGGTTTCGAACAGCTCGTGAGCATGGTCGCGGCGCACTTCCGCGACGTGCCGCCCCGCAGTGACGACCTGATCCACGAATTCCTCGCCAACAGCGGGCAGGAAGGCGGTCTCGCCAACGACCAGCTGCTCAACGCCCTGCACTTGACGACGTCGGGCGCCCACCAGCACGACGCGAACTGGGAGGTGCTGCGCGGCACTTTGTGGCGGCGGCTCAACGTCCTGGGAACGGACTGAGCCGATGGCCGACCCGGTCGACCGCCTCGCCACCGAGGCGCTCAGCGCGGACGAGATCGCCGACGCGGTCTGGCTCGCCGCCCGCATCGCGGCGAGCGAATCGCCGCGAGCGGCTCCGCGGCCCGAGCCCCCGCCGCCGCCACCCCCGCCCCCGCCCCCGCCTGACCGGGAGCCCGAACCGGCGTCGCCGACGGAACCCCGCGTCGACCACCTGCCACCCGGTCGCCCGGACCCGGGCCGCCCGGGCGATCACCCGGAACCGACGCCCGTTTCCCTCGAACCGGTCCCCGTGCGGCCGCGAACGCACCGGCCCGCGGCGGCACGGCCGGTCCGCACGGTGCCGCCGAGCCTGCCCCAAGGCCTGGCGAAGGCGCTGCGGCCGTTGAACCGCCTCGTCCGGCTGAAGCACAAGAGCGAACTGGACGAGGAAGAAACGGCGGTCGCCGCGGCGGAGACCAAGGTGTGGCTGCCGGTGCACCGGGCCTCGCGAGGTCACCCGTTCGAGGTCGTGCTGGTCGTCGACCGCGGTTCTTCGATGGTGTTCTGGGAACGCACTTCCCGCGCCTTTCGCGCCCTGCTGGAAAGGCAGGGCGCGTTTTCCGACGTCAAGACGGTTTCGGTGGACACCGACGAACCGGTCGTCCGATTCGTGGAAACCGCACCGGGCACCGGTTGCGAACCGGCGCAGCTGGCCGACCCGACCGGGCGACGCGTCATCGTCGTGCTCAGCGACGGCGTCGGTCCCGCGTGGCGCAGCGGGTCGATGTTCGGGCTCCTGTCGTTGTGGGCCAAGACTTGTCAAGTCAGCCTGTTCCACCTCCTGCCCGCCGAACGCTGGAGCTGGACCGGCATCCGCGTGGTGTCACGGACGTTGCGAGGGGTCCGTCCTGGCACCGCGAACCCGATTCCGGTGCTGGAACTGGAACCGCGGCACGTACACCGCTGGGCCGAACTGATCGCCGGCACTCCCGCCGTGCGGCTCCCGGTACTGGTCCCCCCGACGGACGAAGATCTCGCGGACGAAGTGGGACAGACCGGAGAACCGCCGTCGCCCACGGAAAGACTCGACCAGTTCCTCGCCACCGGCACCTCGCCAGCGATCCGCCTGGCCGGGTTGCTCGCGGCGGCACCGCTCACCCTGCGCGTCATGCAAGCGGTGCACGGCACCCTGATGCCGCAGGCACGGCCGGCGCACCTGGCCGAAATCCAGCTGGGCCGATTGCTGCACCGCGTACCGGCGGACGGGGAAAGCCCGGTCGAGTACGATTTCGCGCCGGGACTGCGCCGTCGGTTGCTGGCCCTGGTTTCGCGCGCGGACACCGCGCGAGTCCAGCGGGTGGTCCAGGACGTCCTGGGTCCCCAGGAGCCCGCGGTCGCGAATCTGCGCAATGCGCTGGCGGCTCCCGATGACGCCACTCTACCGGTGGTTACGTCACGCTCTGAACCGTTGTTGACTGTCCAACGTGACGTTCTAAGAGCGCTGTCGGGGCCTTACACACGCCGAGCTAACCGATTGGGTGATGCCTTGGAACGGTTTAGGGGGTCCCGTAACGATGGCGGCGCACGCGCGACTAGGACGTCGGAAGGCCTAGGGGCACCTCCAGGCCAACATCCGGTAGGGTCCGACCCGCAAGCTGAACCGATCAACCACCCTCGAGGGATCTCAGTGACTACCACGAGATCGGAGCCGGGCACCGAGGTCCGCCACTCCGGCCAGCAGCCCGCCGTCTGGGGCGGCGTTCCGCTGCGCAATGTCAACTTCATCGGGCGCGGGGACATCCTGCGGGCATTGCACGGTGAACTTTCCAAATCGACCCGTACGGCCGTACTGCCCGGCGCGCTGCACGGGATGGGCGGCATCGGCAAATCGCAGATCGCGGTCGAGTACGTCTACCGCCACGCCGAAGAATACGATCTGATCTGGTGGATTCCCTCGGAGAACCAGTCGGAAATCCAGGCGTCGCTGGTGAAACTGGCGAAGCGCCTCGATCTTCCGGTGGAGCAGTCCGTCGACACCGCGGTACCCGCCGTCCTCGAAGCGCTGGGCAGTGGCGAGCCGTACCGCCGCTGGCTGCTGGTGTTCGACAACGCCGACCGGCCCGAGGACGTCCGCAAGTTCTGGCCGCGGCGCGGTGAGGGCCACATCCTCGTGACCTCGCGGAATCCGCAGTGGTCCGAGGTTTCCCAGGCGGTCGAGGTCGACGTCTTCCGGCGATCGGAAAGCCGCGAACTGCTCCAGCGCCGCAACCACGACCTCGCCGACGAAGACGCCGACCGGCTGGCCACTGTGCTGGGCGACCTGCCGCTGGCGGTCGAGCAGGCCGCGGCGTGGCGCGCCGAAACCGGCATGGCGACCGACGAGTACCTGGAACTGTTCGAGAACAAGCGCACCGAACTGCTCCAGTCACGCCCGCCCGCGGATTACGACGTAGCGGTCGAAGCGGCGTGGAACGTTTCGTTGGACAGGCTGCGCGACGAGAACCCGGGCGCGCTGGAACTGCTCGAAGTGTGCGCGTTCTTCTCCCCGGAGCCGATCCCGCGGGCGATGTTCAGCGGCGTCCGCAACGTCCCGACGTCGGAAGCGCTCGAGCAGACCCTCGGCGACCCCATCCAGCTGAGCCGCGCGATCCGTGAGATCAACCGCTACAGCCTCGCCAAGATCGACCACCGCAGCGACACCCTCCAGCTGCACCGGCTCGTGCAGCTGGTGCTGCGCAACAAACTCGGGCCGGAGGACCAGGAGCGCGTCCGCCACACCGCGCACCTGCTGCTCGCCAACCGCGACCCCAAGCAACCCGACTCGGTCGACTACTGGTCGCGCTACGCGGAAATGCTGCCGCACATCCGCGCCGTCGACGCCCGCAACTGCACCGACCGCTGGGTGCGCCGGATGGCGATCAACGCGGTCAACTACCTCTTCGCCTTCGGCGACCCCGCCGGCGCTCTCGAAATGGCCGAGGACTACGCGAAGTTCTGGAACGAGAAGCTCGGGGAAAAACACGCCGACACCCTCGTCGTTTCGCGCTGGTGGGGCCGCATGCTCCGGGCCCTCGGCCGGTTCGAGGAAGGCCGCGTCGTCGCGGAGCGGACGCTCGCGCTGATGCAGGAAACGCTCGGCGAAACGCACGAAGAAACGCTGCTCACGATGCACGGCGTCGCCTCGGACCTCCGGGCCAAGGGTGACTTCGAGCGGGCTCGCCAGATGAACGAATTCGCCTACTTGAGCGCACTCGACCGGTTCGGCGACGAAGACCCGGACACCCTCGCCGCGGCCAACAACTACGCGCTCAGCCTGCGGTTGGTCGGCGACTTCGCCGGGGCGCGCGACCTGGACGAGCGGACGGCGCAGCGCAAGCAGACCGTCCTGGGCGCGGACCACCGGCACACGCTGCTGACGCTGGACAACTGGTCGGTCGACCTGCGCGAAACAGGTGACTACCTGCAGGCGCGGACCGAACAGGAAGACACCGTCCGCCGCATGCGGGCGCAGCTCGGCGGCCGGCACCCGATGACGCTGTCGGCCATCAAGAACCTCGCGATCGCGTACCGCAAAGCGGGTCTGCACCGCGACAAGAAGGCGCTCACGCTGGCCATGGAGGCCACTGACGGCCTGGTCACCAAGTACGGGGAATCCCACCCCGACGCGATGTCCGCGACCATGGACCTGTCGATCGAGCACCGCCAGGACGGCAACCTCGCCGAAGCCCGGCGGCTCGGCGAGCACGTCAAGGGCCTCTACGAGGCGAGCTGGGGCCCGAAGCACCCGTTCAGCGTGGCCGCCGCGACCAATCTCGCGGTCACGCTGCGCCTGCTCGGTTCGGTCGAGCAGGCGCGGGAACTGGGCGAGCGCGCCTTGGCCGACATGACCGAGGCGCTGGGCGACGATCACCCGTTCACGCTGGTCTGCGCGACGAACCACGCGAGCGACCTCGCCGAATCGGGTGACTACGAAGCCGCGTACGCGCTCGATGTGGCGACGCTCGAACGCTCCCAGCGCGTGCTCGGCGCCGACCACCCGTCGACGCTGGCACTCCTGGTCAACCAGGCGCTCGACCTGCGAGGGCTCGGCCGCGCCGAAGAAGCGGACAGCCTCCAGCTGAACGCCGTCCGGCGGCTGCGCCAAGTCCTCGGTTCGGAGCACCCGGCGACCGCGGACGCTCAGTTCAACCACCGCGCCAACTGCGACATCGACCCGATGCAGATCTGACCGGTCGGGTCACCGCACGAAGCCTCCGGCCGGGGAAACCCGCCGGAGGCTTCGTGCGTTCGCCGTCAGTCGAGCCAGCGCGCCAGCCGATCCGGGTTCGGTGCCACCCCGCGCTGCCGCCGGACTTCGCGGTGCACCGCCGATACCAGCTCCGGACGGCTCAGCAGCAGCGGATGCCGGGTGGCCAGCGCGAAGCCGGCCCAGGCGGCCGGCGAATCGGGCGTGATCGTGAGCTGACGCCGGTAGAGTTCGGCCGCGGTCGCCGTGTCACCGTCCACCAGCGCCAGGTCCGCGGCGGACATGCCGGCGATCTCGGCCATCGCCAGTTCCGGCTCGGCGCGGTAGACGTCGTACAGGTCCGGATCGGTCAGCCACGTCCGGGTGAGGGTAAGCCGCGCGTGGCCGGCGGAACCCGTCGCCGGCACCAGGCTCGGCGGCGCGGCCGGGACGAACGGGCAGGGCCGGTTCCGCAGCCAGGCCCCGGCCAGTTCCGCCACCACCCCGTCCGCGACCCGCAGGTGTCGCAGCCGCCAGGACAGGCGGTGGTCGAGGTTCGCGCGTGCGGCCGCTTGCGTGATGTCGGCCGGCAGTGGCTCGGTCCCCCATTCGCGCAGCCGGTCCTGGGCCGTGGAGAGGAACCGCCGCCCCAGCGCCGACGGCACCGCGTCGGTGAGCAACGTGCTGACGGCGTGCGCCGCCTGCTCGCGCCGGTAAGCGAACTCGAACTGCGCGGCGCGGGCCGCCAATCCCTGCGCCACCGGGTAGTGCCCGCGATAGAACGCCGTCACGCCGAGAAAGGAATAGGCGCCGTGCAGGAGCCCGACGGGCGGGCGTGGATCGTCGCGCCACGGGGCGTACAGCCGGGCGGAGTCGTTGTCCCCGGCGGGATCGAGCAGATCGACCAGCACCAGCAGCACCCCGAGCTTGCTGTGCTGGAACTCGTGCACGAGGGTGGCGGCGAACGTCGTCGGGTCCGGCGGCCGGGACAGCACCAAGGAGCCGAAGACGTCGTTGTGCGAGGCGCTGTAGGGGGTGAAGCGGTCGATCGCCGCCCGCGGGACCAGCGTCGTGAGCCCCGCGGCGAGCTCCGCCGCGATCGCGGGGTGGTGCTCGGTCAGCAGCCGCCAGGTGGCGTTCAGGACTTCCGCCCACCGCGCCACTTCGCCGGCCTCGAGCCGCTGCGGCGGAAGAGGTCCGTCGAACACGCGGTACGGATCGATGTCGTCGAGGAAGAGCTCGCCGTCGCCGATAGGCAGTGAACGCAGGGGAAGCCAGCCCGGGCCGTCGGCCGCGCTGTCGTCGGGCAGCTGAACGCTGCCGGACGGGCCCCGCACGAGGACGTGCCCGCCTTCGGCGTGCACTTGCGCGAAATCCCAGTCCCGGCGGCTGCGGACGTCGGCGAGGCCGAGCGTGGGCAGCATCAGCCGGCCACGCCACACCGGGACCCTGGACCGGAAGTCGTGCCCAGCGCGGATGGCCGCGGCCGTGGCCAGCCGGTGGAGACCGCCGAGATCGGCCCACAGCGGCGAGTCACCGGATCCGCCTTTTGCCAGTCGCTGCAGGAGGTTCGCCGCCCAGAGGCCCGTGTGCGGGTGCGCGAGGACGCGATCAGTCGCGGCCGGATCGCGCTGCTGCGCCTCGATCAGCAACGTCCACGCCTCGTCGAGCGGCGGCAACGGGGACATCGCGGGGTTCAGTTCGGCGGCGGCGTCGAGAACGGCCCGCAGCAACGTCAACCGACGGCTGCGGTCGGCCTGCCTGAGCTGCGCCACGACGGCCGCGTCACTCCGGCCCGCGGCCATCGCGTCGAGGTTGGTCAGTGACACCCGGTGGGTGTCCAGCATCGGGTCGTGAGTTCCCTAACCCCGGCTCAACGCGCGTCCGGCGCCTGGTTCTGGAGAACGCCGGTGCGGCTGCACTCGGCCCGCCCGGCGACCAGCCGGAGCGAGTGGTGGAGCGCCGGGTCGTCGCTCAGGCGCAAATCGGCCAAGGAAACGGTGGACAGATCGACCATCCTGGTGGTGACTTCGCCCCGCGCCTGTCCCATGTCAGGTCCTCCCTCACGACGAGCCCCGCGATCAGGGGGAGTAATCATCATGCAACAACAAAACGGTTTTGTGACCGTCCGCTTGGCGGATCAATGCCGCCGGTCCGGATACTGTGCGTTTCCGGAAGGCGGCCGGTTCCACTTGTCCGTCAGCTTCGAGTGGGACTGCGGTGTGCTTGGCGGCGGGCGGTGATTCCGACCGCCACCACGAAGCCGCCAGCCCACCCGGCCCGGACGGTGAGCGACCCGGCCGCCGCCAGGGCTCCGACGAGCAGGGGGCCTCCCGAGTCGCCCAGTTCGCGGCCCACCTCCGCCGCTTCCATTGTCCGGCCCAGTCGCGCCTTCGGCGTCGATGCCGCCAGGTGGGCGAACGCGATCGGCGTTGCCAAGCCCGTTCCGGCGCCGATCGCCACCGCGGCCACCAGCAGCCCCGCTATCTCTGGCAGGACCGTTGCCCCCGGCAGGCCCGCCGTAGCGGCCGAAAGTCCCGCCGCCACGCCCGTTGCCGCGCTCGTGGGCTCGGCCCGCCTACGGCTGGACCAGCGCTCCCGTTGCCGGCGGGTACCCGCACCACGAGCACCGACCAACGAGAGTTCGTCACGCCAGCACGTGTCACATCGGCCGCAGTGCGTCGACGATCAGGTCGAGTAGCCGCGCTATCCGCTTCGCGTCCTGGTCGGCCGATGTCGACAGGAACACGCCGAGCAGCATCAGCGTGACGTCTTCGGGGTCGACACCCGCGCGGAACGTGCCGTCGCGCGCCCCTGCGGCGAGGATCGCGCCGATCGCCTCGGTGATGCGGCGTCGCGTCACCGGGGTTGTGATGCGGCCCGACGCCACGCTTGCGCGCAGGACGTCGCCCATCCCGCGTTTGGTCTCGATGAACGCCGCGTACCGGTCCATCCACGCGCGCAGTGCGGGCTCGGGTGGCAGCTCCGAAAGCAACGCCGGGGCGCTCGCGGTGACGTCGTCGAGCTCGGCCGCGTAGACGGCTTCGACGAGCGCCTCGCGGGTCGGGAAGTGGCGGTAGAGCGTGCCGATCCCGACGCCGGCCTCGCGGGCGATCGCTTCCAGCGCGACGGTCCTGTCGGCGGCGCCGAAGGCGGCGCGCGCGACGGCGACGAGTTTCTCCCGGTTGCGGCGCGCGTCGGAGCGCACCGGCCGGTCAGGTTCCGGCGAAGGCAAAGCGGAGGCACCTCCGGTTGTGCTACGGTCGGTTTAGCGGAGGCTCCTCCGCTTCACCATCATCGCACGAAGACGGGACCACGCATGCCCTCCACGAAAAGCGCCCCGCTCGCCGGCCGCACCGTCGCCCGCGTCGGCTACGGGGCGATGCAGCTCGAACGCCTCCACACCGACCGCGACCAGGCCGTCGCGCTGCTGCGCCGCGCGTTCGACCTGGGCGTCGACCACGTCGACACCGCCCAGTTCTACGGCAACGGCTTCGTCAACGAGGTCATCCGCGAGGCCCTCCGGCCCGGGGACGACGTCCTGGTCGCCAGCAAGGTCGGCGCCGACCCCGACCCCGGCGGCCCGATCCCGCTGCGCCTCGCGCAACGCCCCGAGGAGCTGCGGGCGAGCGTCGAGGACAACCTCCGGACGCTGGGCCTCGACCGGATCCCGCTGGTGAACCTGCGCCGCGCCGACCGGCGGCCGGGCGTGCTCGCCGAAGGAGACCAGCTGGTCGACCTCGACGACCAGCTCGCGGTCATGACGGACCTGCGCGACGAAGGAAAGATCGGCGCGATCGGGCTCAGCAGCGTCACCCTCGACACCCTGCGCCGGGCGCTCCCGTCCGGCATCGCCTGCGTCCAGAACGCCTACAGCCTGGTCGGGCGCGACGACGAGGACATGGTCGGGCTCTGCGTCGCCGAGGACATCGCGTGGGTGCCGTATTTCCCCCTCGGCGGCGCCTTCCCCGGCCTGCCGAAGGTGACCGACGAGCCGGCGGTCCAGGCGGCCGCACGCGACCTCGGCCGCACGCCCGCCCAGATCGGCCTCGCGTGGCTGCTGCACCACGCGCCGAACGTCCACCTCATCCCCGGCACCGCGAGCACGGACCACCTGGAGGCCAACATCGCCGCCGGCGACCTCGAGCTGGACGCGGACACCTTGGCTGCCTTGGACGCCGTCCCGACGCGGTCGCTGGACGCCTCGCTCGGCTGACGCTGTCACCGCCAGGGCAGGACGGCTCCATCGCGGACCAGCTCGCCGTACTGCGCCGGGTCGAGGGGCCGGAACACGAGCTCCAGCAAGGTATCCGCCGCTTCAGCGGGGCTCGGCGCGGTGCTGACGTCCCACCACAGCGCGGACGTCGGCGTGTTCATCATCCCGGGGCAGACGGCGGCGAGCAGGATCCCGCGGGCCAGGTCGTCGTCGCGGCGCTGGGCGGCGAGCGTGCGGACGGCCGCGACCTGGCCGATCTTGGACGGGATGTTGACGAAGCCCGGCCAGTCGCCCGCGCGGGCGCTGCCGTCCTCGACCGCATCGCGCCAGGCGGCCACCTGCTTGTCCACTTCGTCCAATGAGGACAGACCGTCGAACCGGTCGTGCAGTGCGGGCGCCAGGTGCCGCAGGGTGCCGAACGAACTGGCGACGACGAGGAACCGGCCGCCGTCCCGCAGCAGCGGCGCGAAGGCGCGGAGCAGGCGGGTGGTGCCGAAGTTGTTCACCTCGGCGTAGTCGTGGACGACCGCGCGCGGGTCGTCGTCGGGGCCGACGCGCATGACGGCGTTCCCGATGACGGCGTCCACGCCGCCGTGCTCCTCGGCCAGCCGCGCGGCGAGCCGGCCGGGCGCCGCGGGCTCGGCGACGTCGAGGACCTCACCGCGGACCTCGGCGCCGCCGGCGGGCATGGCTTCGACGGCCTGGGCGACGCGCCGGGCGTCGCGGCCGGTCAGGTAGACGGTGTCCTCAGTGGACAGCCGCTGGGCGAGCCCCTCGACGAGCGCGAGGCCCAGGCCTTGGGTGGCACCGGTGACGAGAGCGACTTTCGGGGTCATGCGATTCCTTTGGCGAGCAGGGTTTCCGAGAGGGTCCAGAGGCGCTCGGCGCCTTCGGGGTCGAGCGCGTAGCGGGCCACGCCTTCCAGCCGCGGTGCCTCGCCGCGGCGGTCGATGGTCATGGTCTCGTTGCAGTTCACGAAGTAGCGGCCGCCGATCCCGTCGAGCAGCGGCGACGTCGCGAGCAGGACCGACGTCGCCGCGCCCTGTTCCGGCGTCTTGATCAGCTCGGGCGGCACCTGGCCGCTGCCGCGGCCGCCGGTGTGACGCTGGAGGTTCGTGTAGATCGCGCCCGGCATCAGAGCGTTGGCGGTGATGCCGTCGCCGGCCCAGCGGCGCGTCGCCTCGACAGCGAAGAGCACGTTTGCGGTCTTGGACTGGCCGTACGCGAGCCACGGGTCGTACGGCCGGAACGCGAAGTCGACGTCGTCGAAGACCACCGGGGACAGCTGGTGGCCACTGGAGCTGACCACCACGATCCGGGCGGCGCCGTCGGCGGCGAGCGCGTCGTGCAGGCCGGTGGCAAGGGCGAAGTGGCCGAGGTGGTTGGTGGCGAACTGCAGTTCGCGGCCCTGCGGCGTGCGCTGCTCGGGCGTGGCCATGACACCCGCGTTGGCGACCAGGACGTGCAGTGGGCCGTCCCAGGCCGCGACGAAGGCGTCGATCGAGGCGGGGTCGGTCAGGTCTAGCGGCACGACGCGCACCGAACCGGCGATGCCCGCGGCCACGCGTTCGCCCGCCGCGACGTCGCGGACGGCCAGGGTGACCTCGGCGCCGGTGCCGGCCAGGGCGCGCGCGGTCTCGACGCCGAGGCCGGAGGACGCGCCGGTCACCACGGCCCGGCGGCCGGACAGGTCGGCGCCCGCGGCGACCTCGGCCGCGGTGCTGCCGAATCCGAAGGGGGTGTGGATCAAGTTCATGACTCCAAGCTAGGACGGCCGCGCCCATGCGGAAAGCGAAAGATCCGCAGACCTGGTATGCGTAGATGTCATGGCCTTCTCCGACGCGTCCCTCACCGCCCTGCGGGTCTTCCGCGAGGTGGCCGAGCGGGGCACGCTCACCGCCGCGGCCGCCGCGCTCGGCTACACCCAGTCCGCGGTCTCGCGGCAGATCGCGTCGCTGGAACGCGCCGCGGGGACGCCGTTGCTGGAACGGCGCCACGACGGCGTGCGGCTCACCTCGGCCGGGCAGATCGTCGTGCGCCGGGCCGCCGGGGTGATCGACGCGCTCGACGCCACCGCGCGCGAGCTGGCCGGGCTGCCGGGCGAGCAGGGCACGGTCCGGCTGGGCTGGTTCCCGACCGCCGGCGCCGACCTGCTCCCCCGCGCGCTGGCCGCGCTGCGGCGCACCCACCCGGCCATCACCGTGCTCAGCCGGGAGGGTGGGACGCCGGCGCTCGTCCGGGCGCTGCGGGCCGGCACCCTCGATCTCGCGCTGGTCGCCTCGGCGCCGCCGTTCCGCCCGCCGGACACCGAAACCCCGGCGCTGGCCCTGCGGGTGCTCACCGAGCGCAGCCTGCGCGTGGCCGTCCCGGCGACGCACCCGCTCGCGCGCCGGGACTACATCGACGTCGCCGACCTGCGGGGGCAGCGCTGGATCGCCGGCTCGGGCGACGACCGGCTGCTGGGCGTGTGGCCGGGCCTGGACGAACGGCCCGAGATCGCCCACACGGCCCGCGACTGGCTGGCGAAGCTGCGGCTGGTCGCGGCGGGTTGCGGGATCACGACGGTGCCGGGTTCGCTCGGCGCGGTGGTGCCGCCGGAGGTCCGGGTGCTGGCCGTGCGCGGCGGCCCCGGGGAGCAGCGCCGCATCCTGCTGGCGCACCTGCCGCGGCCCCTGTCCGACGCGGCGAGCTGTGTCGCCACGGCCCTGCGCGACGCGGCGGTCAGCGAGTGACGCGGCCGGGGCCGCACGTGCCTGGCGGCCACCCGCCCGGCGGTCGGGGGAACGGCGCAGGCGGCCGCGGCCGCCTGACCGCGGAACTGCGGGCCACGGAACCGGCGAGCCCACCACCAACCCCGACGACAGTCGCCGAGACCGCCCGACCGCAAAACCGCGAGCCGCCGAACCAGCGAGCCCACCACCAACCCCGACGACGGTCGCCGAGACCGCCTGACCGCAAAACCGCGGCCCACCGAACCGGCGAGCCCACTACCAGCCCCGGCGACGGTCGCCGCGCTGCGGGCGGCGCCCGAAACGGCCCCCTACGGCAGTCCCACCACTACCCGCGGCGTCAACCGCCCCTTCTCCGGGTCCCTCACGACCTCGCCCGCCGTGATCGCCGACGTCAACGCTCCGATCGCGTCCTCCGGGCGGTAGATCGTCTCCAGCAACGTGAACCGCTGCAAGTCCGCCACCGGGCACCTCCCCCGCCGCGCCAATTCCGCCGACAGGGCCCGGCGCAACGGCAACAGCTGCGGTGTCAGCGAAATGTCCACCAGCGTGCGCTCGCCGTCGCGGGGGTCGCGGTAGCGGATGCCCGCGAACTCGTCCACCGCCCACAGCTCGCTCTTGAACGTCGCGAGGTGCTTGGTGTCCGCCGTCGCGAACAGCAGCAGGCGCACCTCTCCGTCGTCGGCGACCAGTTCGACCGCGCACCCCGGCTCCGCGCGGGGGGCCTCGGGCGGCAGCGGTGCCGTGACCACCACCTCGTGCCCCTTGCCGCGGGCCATCGAGGCGTACAGCGGCCACGCGCCGGGACCGTCCAAATGGGTCAGCACCGGTCCCCCCGGGGTCAGCTCGGCGAGCGAGGAAATCACCCGCACGGACAGTCCCGGAGGAGCCCCGGATGGCGCAGAGGAACCGACGACCACCAATTCCAGGTGGTGCCCGTCGAGCCGGTCGGCGAACTCGCCGAACACCCGGAGCGCGTCGGCCGCGAACCCGCCGCACTCGACGTACGTGCCGCCGCGCTGGGTCCGCAGTGCCTTCGCCGTCCACGCGTCGAGGTACCGCACCAGCACGTCCCGCTCCACCGCGGTATGCCCGGCCACACCTGAAGGTGTACCTCAGCAAACCGTTCGGCACCAGGGTCGCTACCCGATAGGCTCGGCTGATGCCGATCACCGCGGCCGACGTCGAAGACACCGTGCGCACGACCACCGCGACCCTCGCCGGAGCGCGGGACACCGGCTGGGACGCCCCCGCCGGCGCGATGGACTGGTCCTGCTGGGAGACCGTCGAGCACATCGCCGACAACTTCTTCTTCTACGCCGCCCAGCTCGGCCCGCGGGTCGCCGACACCGAGCGGTCGGTGCCGTTCGCGTGGGCCCAGCGCCGAAAAGGCGGCCCCGGCCTGGTTCTCTACGCCGACCGCGACGCGGGGCCGGCCGGTCTGCTGCGCTGCGTCGACGCGTGCGGCGCCCTCCTCGTGGCCGTGGTGCGGACGACGCCGCCGGACGTCCGCGCGCACCACGACGACGGCGTCCTGGACACCGAAGGCTTCGCCGCGATGGCCATCGGCGAAACGCTGGTGCACATGCACGACGTCACCACCGGCCTCGGACTCCCCTGGGCACCGCCGGCCGACCTCTGCGCCCGGCTGCTCGCCCGCTTCTTCCCCGGCGCGCCCGTGGACACCGACCCGTGGGCGACGCTGCTCTGGGCGACCGGCCGCGGCGACCTGCCCGGCCACCGCCGGCAGACCGACTGGCGGTGGGGCGTTCAGCCCTCCGGGTAGAACAGGAACAACGTGCAGCCGGTGGCGCTCGCGGGCACGTGCCACGAACCGGCCGGCGCGTGGATGAATGTTCCCGCCGGGTAGTCGCGCGCGCCGTCGCTGAACGTGCCCTCGACGACGAACACCTCCTCCGGTCCCGGTTCGTGGACGTCGCGGCGCGGCCACGACGTGCCGGCGTCCATTTCCAGGACGCCCGCGTGCGCGCCACCCGGTCCGGTCCACAGTGGACGGAAGCGGACGCCGGGGAACAGGTCGCGCACCGGCGCTTCCCGGACGGTGGCGGAGGTGTAGCCCGGCTGGTCGAGGATCTCGGGGTGCATGACCGCCACGATGCCCGCCGTCGACGGGGCTCGGCCAGTGTCCGGGAAGACACCTTGGGGTACTTTCCTGCCATGCATCGCGTGGTGGCCCTGGTGCGGCCGGTGCAGTCGACGTTCGAGCTCGGGTGTGCCGCCGAGGTGTTCGGCACGCCGCGCGACGGCGTGCCCCAGCACTACGAGTTCGAGGTCTGCGCGGAGACGCCCGGCCCGGTGCCGACGACGGCCGGGTACGCGATGGCCGTCCCGCGCGGCCTGTCGGCGCTCGACTCCGCGGACACCGTGATCATCCCGGGCTGGGCGCCGGTGGAGGCGCCGCTGCCCCCGCGCGTCCGCCGCGCGCTGCTGCGGGCCCACGCCCGGGGCGCGCGGCTGGTCACCATCTGCTCCGGGGTGTTCGCCCTCGCCCGCACCGGCCTGCTGGACGGCCGGTCGGCCACGACCCACTGGGGCCGCGCCGAGCAGCTGCGGCGGGAGTTCCCGCGCGTGCGCGTCGAGCCCAACGTGCTGTACGTCGACCACGGCGACGTCGCGACGAGCGCCGGGGCCGGTGCGGGGATCGACCTGTGCCTGCACCTCGTCCGCGAGGACCACGGCGCCGCGCACGCCGCCCTGGTCGCCCGGCACATGGTGATGCCGCCGCACCGCGAGGGCGGCCAGGCGCAGTTCGCCCCGCCTCCCCCGCCGCCGGACGCCCTCGACGGGCTCCTCGGCTGGGCGGGCGACCGGCTCGGGACGCTGTCCGTGGCCGGCCTGGCCGCGCACGCCGGGGTCTCCCCGCGCACGCTCGCCCGGCGCTTCGCCGCCCAGCTGGGCACCAGCCCGGGCGCGTGGCTGCTGGCCCGCCGGGTGAGCGAGGCCCGCACCCTGCTGGAGGACACGGACCTCCCGGTCGAGGCCATCGCCGCCCGGGTCGGCCTGACGTCGGCGGTCAACCTGCGCCGCCGCTTCCGCGCCCAGGTCGGCACGACACCCGGCGCCTACCGGCGGGCGTTCCGGACGCCGTAGCGGCGCTCGGTCCCGGCCCCCGTCCGCACGTGCCCGGGTGGCCTGGGAAAGCGGCGTTCCCCGGCCACCCGAGCACGAATCACTTGCGGGGCAGGCCCCGCGGGTTGACCTCCGACGCGGGCAGCGCCTCGGACGCCAGGTTCCAGCGCTTGAGGACTTCGGCGTACTGACCGTTCTTGATCACCGTGTCCAGCGCCTGCTGCAGCGCCTTGACCAGGCCGTCGTCCTTCTTGGTCATCGCCGCGATGTCCGCCGGGATCGTGCCGCCGCCGGAGACCGTGCCGACGATCTTCGTCTTGCCGTCGACCGCCACGTGGTAGGCCGACGTCGGGTTCGGGCCGACGTAGGCGTCGATGCGGCCGGACTGCAGCGCCAGGTAGTAGTCGGAAGTCGCCTGGTAGTACTGGAACTTCACCGGGGCCAGGCCGGCCGCCTTGTTCTGCTGGTCCCAGCGCAGCAGGATCTGCTCCTGGTTGGTTCCCGCGCCGACGCCGACCGTCAGCCCGGCGATGTCCTTCGCCTCCTTGACCGCGATGTTCTTCTCGGTCTTGACCTCGAACGCGATCGTGTCCTTGCGGTAGGTCGCGAAGTCGTACTTGTCCTTGCGCTCCTCGGTCACCGTGATGTTCGAGAACCCGGCGTCGAACTGCCGGTTCTCCACCGAGAGGAACAGGTTCTCCCACGACGACGCCCGCAGGTCGAGCTTCAGCCCGAGCACGTCGGCGACGAGCTGCGCGACGTCGGGCTCGACGCCGATGACCGTCTTGTCGTCGTCGGCGCGGAACGACAGCGGCGGCGTGCCGTTGCCGGTGGTCCCGACGACGAGCGTGCCGCGGGCCCGGATCTCCGCCGGGACGAGCGCGGCGATGGCGTCGACCCGCTGCGCCCGGATCCGGTTCTGGTTCGCGGTGGTGTTGACCCCGCCCGGCTGGTCCGCGGGCGCGGTGGTCGCGGCTTCCGGGCTGCCGCACGCGGCGAGCGCGAACACCGAGGCGAGCAGCAGGGTTCTCAGTTTCATCGTTCTCCTCAAAGGACTTTCTCCACGAACGCGCGGGTGCGGGGGTGCCGGGGGTGGTCGAGCACTTCGGCGGGCGGGCCTTGTTCGACGACGCGGCCTCCGTCGAGGAAGACGACGGTGTCGGCGACCTCGCGGGCGAAGCCGAGCTCGTGGGTGACGACGACCATGGTCGTGCCCGCCTTCGCCAAGTCCCGCATGACTTCCAGGACTTCGCCGACCAGTTCGGGGTCGAGGGCCGACGTGGGTTCGTCGAAGAGCAGGACGCCGGGTTCGAGGGCCAGCGCCCGGGCGATCGCGACCCGCTGCTGCTGGCCGCCGGACAGCCGCCGCGGGTACTGGTCCGCCTTGTCCGCGAGCCCGACCCGGTCCAGCAGCTCGCGGGCCTTGGCCTCGGCTTCGGCGCGCGGCCGGCGTTGCGCGGAGATCGGTGCTTCGACGACGTTCTCCAGCACGGTCAGGTGGCCGAAGAGGTTGAAGTTCTGGAAGACGAACCCGATCTTCGTGCGCTGCTTGAGGATCTCGCGTTCCTTGAGCTCGTGCAGCCGGTCGCCGGCGCGGCGGTAGCCCATCAGCTCGCCGCCGACGCTGATGAACCCGCGGTCGGCGCGCTCGAGGTGGTTGATCAGCCGCAGCAGCGTCGACTTCCCGGAGCCGGACGGTCCCAGGAGGACGGTCACTTCCCCCTGGCGCACCTGGAGGTCGACGCCGTCGAGGACCTTCAGCGCGCCGAAGCTCTTGTGGACGCCGCGGACGTCCACTGTGTACTCGATGCTCATGCGCCCCGCCCCAGCCGACGCTCGACGTAGTACTGCGCGACCGACAGCACGGTGGTCAGCGCGAGGTACCAGGCGGTGGCGACCAGCAACAGCGGGATTACCCGGCCGCTGCGCGTATAGATCACCTGGACCTGGTAGAAGAGCTCCGGCAACGCCATCACGTACACCTGCGACGTCGCTTTCAGCAGGCCGATGATCTCGTTGGCCGCGGTCGGCACGATCGTGCGCAGCGCCTGCGGCAGCACGATCCGGCGGAACTGCCGACCGGTCGGGAGCCCCAGCGCGGCGGCGGCTTCGCGCTGCCCCGCGTCGACCGAAAGGAACCCGGCGCGCACGATCTCCGCGGCATACGCGCCCTGGTGCAGGGCGAGCCCGAGACCGGCGGCGAAGAACGGCGGGATCAGGCTCATCGTGCCGACCGAGACGAACGACGGCCCGAACGGGACACCGAAGGAAATCTCGTTGTACAGGATCGCGAGGTTGTACCAGAACAGCAGCTGGAGAATGAGCGGGACCGACCGGAAGATCCACGTGTAGGTCCAGCTGACCGCGCGCAGCAGCGGATTCCGGGAAATGCGCATCAACGCGAGCACGGTCCCCAGCAGGAATCCCGCGACGACGCCGAACACCGTCAGTTCCAGCGTCAGCGCGACGGCTTCCAAGATCGATTTCTGGAAGACGAACTTCGCGAACGTGGGCCAGTCGAACGCCTTGTTGGTGACCAGCGCGTGGCCCGCCATCGCGACGAGGACGGCCACCACGGCGGCGGCGACCCAGGTCAGCGGGCGCCGCGCGGGCACGATCTTCAGCGACTCCTCCGGCGCGGCGGCGGGCGCGGGCCGGGTCCCGAGGTCACTGGTCATCGCGCGCCAAGTCGGCGGACAATGGCCGGAACCGCGGATCAGACCGGGTGACCCAGACGGATTCGGGCATGGGGGTACCTGCTCCGGAAAAGGAAGGGAAGAAAAGCGCGGGCGCTTTCCGCTGACGTCGTCGACTCTAGGAAGCCCGACCCGGGACGGTCAACGAGCCGGCGCCGGGTTCCAGATCCTGGACGACTTCACGTCACCTTCGGCTGACGACGGCCGCCGCGGCCAGTGCGACCGCGAACACCGCGTAGGAGGCTGTCAACCCGCCGGCCGAACTCAAGGCGCCGCCGACCGCGCGGCCGAGCAGCTGTCCGACGCACTCCGCGGTGATCACGGCGGTGGCCAGCTCGGTCGCGGTGAAGCCGCTCGTTCCGGCGGTGCTCGCCCGGACGTACAACGCCGGATAGGCGAGCCCGACGCCGATCCCGGCCACCGTCCACGCGGCGAGCGCCACGGGAAACGGGCCTCCGATCGCCAGGACGGCCGTGCCGAGCGCGGTCAGGCCCAAGCCGGTCGCGGGAAAGTGCCGACGGGCCAGGAGGCTCGTCACCGCCCAGGCGAGCGGGGCGGCGCTCAGCACGATCGCCGCCCGGCCGAGGCCGACGTGGAAGCCCGTCGTGAGGAGCACGGTGATCAGGCTGTCGGCGCCGAAGTAGCCGACGGCGAACAGCGTCATCGCGGCGAGCGCGGCGGGCGTCCCGTGGCGCAGGCGTGCGGTGCCCGCCGGGAGGATCGCGACCATCCCGGCCGCGGCGACGACCGCGCCGGCGAGCGCGAGCGGCCACCACCCCTCGCTCAGCACGACACCCGCCGCGCCGAGGGGCACCAGCAGCGTCCGGCCGAGCGGCCGCGGCGACGCCTCCGGCTCGTCGCCGGCGGCCCGCACGACGAGCAACCGTCCGAAGAGGACGAACGGCACGGGCAAGAGCAGGGTCCAGCGCCAGCCGACGAGGTGCGCTAGACCGAGTGTCGCGGCCGGGCCGACGAGGGCGGGCAGGATCCACATCGCCGACGACGCCGCGACGACCTTGAGGCGCAACCGGTCGTCGAGGTGGCGGATCGCGGAGCTGATACCGAACACCGCGAGCAGGCCACTGGCGAGACCGGTGGACAGCTGGCCGAGCGCGAACGTCCACGCGTTCCGGGACGTGGCCGCCACGACGAGCCCGCCGAGGTAGGCGAGCATCCCGGCGGCGAGGGTGCCCCGCGTCCCGAGCCGGCCCAGCACGCGGCTCGCCAGCGGCAGCGCGACGAACAGCCCGAGGGTGGAGCCGGCGATGAGCAGCCCGAGCCGGTTCCCGGCGTTCAGGTCCCCGGTGACGACGGGCAGCAGCGTGGAGGCGACGAAGCTGGTGACCGCCGCGGCGAACTCGAGCGCGACGATCCCCGCCGCGAGGGGCAGGGACCCGGTCCGGGTCACGTGTAGAGGTCTCGCTCGTAGGCGTTGATCTGCACGGGGACGCCGTCGGGGTCGCGGACGCGCAGCGACCGGCCGAAGCCTTCGTCGAGCACGGGTCCGGGTTCGTACCCGGCCGCCCGCAGGCGGTCCCGCACGTCTTCGAGTGGTTCGTCGGTCTCGAAGGCGAGCTCGCACCGGCCCACGTCTTGTCCTTTGTGGACGGCCAGGGTGCCGCCGCCGGCGGGGAGCTCGACCCAGCCGCCGGGCCGGGAGACGGGCCCGGTTTCCAGGCCGAGGGTGGTGTAGAAGCGCGTCACGGCTTCGACGTCCGAGGTGTAGCGGATGGGCAGCACTCGCATCATGGGCACTCCTCGGTGCGGCGCAGGTGGTCTTCGAGAACGCGTTCGACGTAGGCCGAGAGGGACTCGTCGGCGTCGACGGAGGCGTGCTTCACCCGCCGGATGAGCTCGACCGGCAGGTAGACGCTGAACTGCCGTTTGGCGTCTGCGGGCATGCCCACATGCTAGCAAATGAGCATGCCCGATCGCCGGTCCCGGCCGGACTCCTCAGCCGGCCGTGGCCATCGCACCCGAGATCAGCAGCGTCAGCCCGTGCGCGAGCGCGGGCGCCAGCTCGAGGTGGAGCGTGGCCAGCGCCGGATCCACCTTGTAGGCGGCGAGGGCACTCGGCGACGGGCGGCAGTGCGTCCACAGGCCGCCGGTCAGGATCATCGCCAGCAGGCAGATCGACGCCGCCTGGCCGCCGACCTCGGGTACGTACCGGCGCATCAGCTCGGCCATCGCGTCCAGCCCGGAGAGCGCGGACCGCTTGAAGCGCACGACCGCGTCGGTGGACACGTTGTGTTCCAGGACACCGGCCTGCGCGCCGATGAGGTCGCACAGCACCGTGCGCCGGGCCAGCGAGTGGGCGACGACGGTGGAGAACCGCTCGCCCCGCTCCCCCGCCGGCAGCTCCCGGTCGACGCCGTCGGCGAGTTCGTCCGCCACCTCGGCGAGCCAGTCCCGCAGTGCCCGGTCGAGCAGTTCGAGCAGGACGGCTTCGCGGGATTCGAAGTAGCGCAGCACGTTCGACTTCGCCAGCCCGACGCGCCGGCTGAGCTCGTTGAGGCTCACCTCGGCCACCGGCATCTCGTCGAGCATCGCCAGCGCCGTGTCGAGGATCGTGCGGCGCCGCGCCTCCCGCTGCTCGGCACTGCGGGCTCGCTGGAACGTCATGCCACCCAGCGTAACGCCCATCGGGCGAAATTGGAGACCGGCAGTCTCTTGACAACAGACCGACGGTTCCTTAGCGTCGGAGGCATAACAGACCACCGGTCCGAAAGGGCCGCCACGGAGGGAACCGCCATGGCCGAGAACTGGACCGAACGCGACGTGCCGAGCCAGCAGGGCCGGGTCGCCGTCATCACCGGCGCCAACACCGGGCTCGGGTTCGACACCGCGAAGGCGCTGGCCGAGAAGGGCGCGACGGTGGTGCTGGCCGTGCGCGACGTCGAGAAGGGCAAGCAGGCCGCCGCGCGGCTCGGCTCGACCGCCGACGTCACCGTGCAGGAGCTGGACCTTTCCTCCCTGGAGTCCGTCCGCGCGGCCGCGGCCGACCTGCACGGCTCGCTGCCGAAGATCGACCTGCTGGTCAACAACGCCGGCGTCATGTACCCGCCGAAGCAGACCACCCGCGACGGCTTCGAGCTGCAGTTCGGCACCAACCACCTCGGGCACTTCGCGTTCACCGGCCTGCTGCTGGACCTGCTGCTGCCGGTCGAGGGCTCGCGGGTGGTGACGGTCGCGAGCATCGCGCACCGCATCCGCGCCTCGATCCACTTCGACGACCTGCAGTGGGAGAACTCCTACGACCGCGTCGCGGCCTACGGGCAGGCCAAGCTGGCCAACCTGATGTTCGCCTACGAGCTGCAGCGCCGCCTCGCCCCGCACGGCACGACGGCGTCGCTCGCCGCCCACCCCGGCGTGGCCCGCACGGAGCTGATGCGCAACTCCCCCGCGATCGCCCGCGCGCTGTTCCCGGTGGTGGCGCCGCTGTTCACGCAGAGCTCCGAGCGCGGCGCGCTGCCGATCCTGCGCGCGGCCACGGACCCGGCGGCCCTCGGCGGCCAGTACTACGGCCCGGCGGGCGTGGGCGGCTACCGCGGGCGCCCGCAGGTGGTGGCCTCGACGCCGCAGTCGTACGACGCGGCGATCCACCGTCGCCTGTGGACGGTTTCGGAGGAGCTGACCGGAGTCAAGTTCCCGCTCGGCTAGAGCCAGTCGTGCTCGCGGGCGTAGCGGGCCGCTTCGTGGCGGGTGCGGGTCTGGGTCTTCTGCATCGCGTTGGACAGGTAGTTGCGGACCGTGCCCTCGGCCAGGTGCAGCCGGCCGGCGATCTCCGCCACCGAAAACCCCTCCCGCGTCGCGCGCAGGACGTCGATCTCGCGATCGGTCAGCGGGCAGTCGTCCACGACCGCCAGCGCCGAGACGTCCGGGTCGATCCAGCGCCTGCCCTCGTGCAGCGTCCGGATCACCGCCGTGATGTGCGCGGGTTCCGCCGCCTTGCTCACGAACCCCTGCACGCCCAGCTTCAGCGCCTTGCGCAGCACTCCCGGCCGGGCGTGCCGGGTCAGCATCAGGATCACCTGCTCCGGCCGGGCGCGCCGGATCTCGGCCACCGCGCCCAGACCGTCCACAGTGGGCATTTCGAGGTCGATGACGAGAACGTCCGGGCGGTGCCGCAGCGTGGCGGCCACCGCCTGCTCGCCGTCCTCGGCCTCGGCGAGCACGGTGATCTCGCCCTCGAGCGGCAGCAGCGCCGCCAGCGCCTTGCGCAGCAGGGCCTCGTCGTCGGCGAGCACCACGGTGGTCATCGGCCGTCCTCCCACGCCGGGAACGCCGCCGCCGTCCGGAAGCGGCCGTCCGTCCGCGACACGTGCAGCTCACCGCCGTGCTCGGCCAAGCGGTGGCGCAACGCCGAAAGCCCGCTCAGCTCGGGCTCGCCGTCTTCGGCTACGCCGTCGTTGACGATCTCGATCCCCGACCGAGACAGCGTGATCCGCACCTGCCGCGCCTGGGCGTGGCGCAGGATGTTGGTCGTGGTCTCGCGCAGGACCTGGCCGAGCAGCTCGCCGGCGCGAGTGTCCACTTCGGACTCCCGCTCGACCCGCACGTGGATGCCCGCGGCCTCGAACAGGTTCTTCGCGTTCTCCAGCTCCGCCGAGAGGTTCAGCCGCCGCTGGGCGTAGACGAGTTCCTTCGTCTGGACGATCGTGTCGCCGACCAGGCCGCGCACCTCCGCCAGCTCCGCGCGCGCCCGGTCGAGGTCGCTGTCCAGCAGCTTTTCGGCCAGGGCGACCTTCAGCTTCACCACGTGCAGCGTGTGCCCCTGGATGTCGTGCAGGTCGCCGGCGAACCGCGCGCGCTCCCGGGTCACGGCCAGCTCCGCCTCGCGCTCGCGGGACTGCTCCAGCTCGGCGATCAGGTCGAAGAACCGCTGGCTGACGAACATGAGCCCGGTCGAGACGAGCACGGCGGCCGCGGGGATGGCGGCGAACTGGATCAGCCGGGGCCCGACGCGGTCGTCGTGCACCAGCACGTTCGCCGCGCCCAGGACCGCGACCAGCGCGGTGAACCCGGCCAGTGCCGCGACCCGGCGGCGCGGCAACGGCGGGATGAGGAACGACCCGACCACGGACACGCCGAAGAACGCGGAGGGGTCGTCGGTCAGCGCCCCGGCCAGCCAGACCACCGCGGTGACGGCGAAGCTCGGCCCCGCGACGCGCAGGTAGTCCCCCGCCGTCCAGCGTTCCGCGGTCGCCAGCGCCGCGACCAGCCCGACGACCTGGATGACGACGTGCCACCAGGTCCGGGCGGTCAGCAGGAGCAGCAGCACGCCGATGATCGCGAGCGGCGGGACCGTGGTGATCAGGTTGAGCCGGCGCAGCCGTTCCTGGACCGCCCCGCCGGTCCAGGTGCTCCTGCGCGCGATCGCCGGTACCTCCACGGGTCCGAGCGTATCGGGCACGACGGACCGCACCAGTGACACCACGTCATGTGTCGGGGTGACGCGGCCGCACTGCCGGCCGCGCGCCGATCCGGCTGGAATCGGAGCATGTCCACGACACCCGTCATCGACGTCGACCGCCTCACCCTGACCTACGGCGGCTTCCCCGCTGTGAAGGACCTTTCGTTCCAGGTGGAACGCGGGGAGCTGTACGCACTGCTCGGCACCAACGGCGCCGGCAAGACCTCGACCTTGGAGACCGTCGAAGGCCACCGCGCGCCGACGTCGGGCGCCGTGCGGGTGTTCGGCAAGGACCCCCGCGACCGCGCCGCCGTCCGCCCGCGGATGGGGATCATGCTGCAGGAAAGCGGGTTCTCGCCGGACCTGACCGTGCGGGAGAGCGTCCGGCTGATCGGGCGGCTCACCGAACGCGTCGACGACGTCGGGCGCGTGCTCGGCGTCGTCGGCCTCAGTCCCAAGGCGGCCACCAAGGTCGGGCAGCTCTCCGGCGGCGAGAAGCGGCGGCTGGACTTCGCCACCGCCGTGTTCGGCTCGCCCGAGCTGGTCTTCCTCGACGAGCCCACCACCGGTCTCGACATCCAGTCGCGGGACGCGCTCTGGGACGCGGTCGACCGGCTGCGCGAGGACGGCGCCACCGTCGTGCTCACCACGCACTACCTGGAAGAAGCCCAGCAGCGCGCCGACCGCATCGGGCTCATGCACCAGGGCGCGTTCCACCGGGAAGGGACCGTCGCCGAGCTGACGCGGACCCTGCCCGCGACCATCCACTTCGGCCTGCCGCCGCGCGCGCCCGCGCCCCCGCTGCACGCCACCCGCCAATCCGACGGCCACTTCCTCGTCGAGACCTTCGACCTGCAGAAGGACCTGCACACGCTGCTCGGCTGGGCGCAGGACCACGCCGTGGAGCTGCACGACCTGCGCGCCGGGCCGACCCGGCTCGACGACGTCTTCCGCGCCATCGAACACTCCTGAGAGGACACTCCCATGTGGACGATCGCTCGCGGCGAGCTGATCCAGATCTTCCGCAACCGGCTGGTGCTGGTCACCGCTCTCGTGCTGCCCGCCGGCCTCAGCGCGTTCTTCGTCTTCCGGCACGACCTGTTCGCGCAAGTGGGCAGCCTCGGCTACATCGCGACGCTCGCCTTGTTCTTCGTGACCGGCATCGGGCTCTACACGACGTCGGTGACGACGCTCGCGTCCCGCCGCCAGAACCTGTTCCTCAAGCGCCTGCGCTCCACCGCGGCCCGCGACAGCGGCATCCTCGGCGGCCTGCTGCTGCCGATCACCGTGCTGTCGGTGGCCCAGATCGCCGTCATCCTCGGCGCGCTGGCCGCGGTCGCCGGGCCGCCGGCGGACCCGGTGCTGCTGGTGGCGGCCGTCGTCGCGACCGTGGCCATGATGCTCGCGCTCGGGCTGGCGACGGCCGGGCTGACGAACTCGCCCGAGCACGCGCAGGTCACGACGCTGCCGGTCAGCCTCGGCGTCATCGGCGTGGCCGGCTGGGTCGGGGTGACCGGCACCGGCGAGCTGACGCTGCTCAAGCGCCTGCTGCCCGGCGGATCGGCGACCGAGCTGGTGCTGAACGCCTGGAACGGCGGCAAGCCGCTGACCGATTCGCTGGTCCTGTTCGGACCGACGCTGGCCTGGGTGGTCATCGCCGTCGCGCTGGCCACGCGGCTCTTCCGCTGGGAACCGCGCCGCTGACCGGCGGCGCGGCCTGAAAGAGAGGGGAAACACCGATGCGCAAGACATTGCTGGCCACGGCGATCGCCGTGCTCGGCGCGACGGCGGTGGCGCCGGCGGCGTCCGCCGCGCCCGAAAGCCTGGCCTGGGGCGCGTGCCCGGCCGGGGCGTTCCCGACGCCGGACCTGCAGTGCACGACGCTGAAGGTCCCGCTGGACTACCGGAACCCGGACGGCCGCAAGATCGACGTCGCGGTGTCGCGGCTGCCGAGCAAGCACCCGGAGAAGCGGCGCGGCGTGCTGCTGACGAACCCGGGCGGGCCGGGCGGTGAAGGCCTGGACTACCCGCAGCTGCTGAAGCTCGTCAAGCTGCCGCAGGACGTTCTCGACGCCTACGACGTCATCGGCTTCGACCCGCGCGGCGTCGGGCGCAGCACGCCGGTGACGTGCGACCTGACGCCGGAGCAGCTGGCGATCGGCAACCTGCCGTACGCGAACGGCCCGGCCGACGTCGTCAAGCAGGCGGCGGTCGCGAAGGCGGAGGCGAAGGAGTGCGCGGCCGCTTCGACGGCGTCGACGCTGCCGTACGTCACGACCGCGAACACCGCGCGGGACATGGACCGCATCCGCCAGGCGCTCGGCGAGCCCGCGGTCTCCTACCTGGGCGCGTCCTACGGCACCTACCTGGGCGCGGTCTACACGACGATGTTCCCCGAGCGCAGTGACCGGTTCGTCTTGGACAGCAACCTCGGGCCGGGCGGGTACGACATCGACGCGATGCGCAACTTCGGCCGGGGCATGGAGGACCGCTTCCCGGACTTCGCGAAGTTCGCCGCGGCGCACCCGGAGTACGGCCTCGGCACGACGCCGGCGCAGGTGACGGCGAAGTTCCACGAGCTGGCCGCGCGGCTGGACCGAGCGCCGATCGACTGGGTCACGGGATCGGCCTTCCGCGGCTTGACGTTCCAGGGGCTCTACGCCACGAACCTGACCCAGCTGGCCGAGGACTGGCGGGGCCTGACCGAAGGCCGCGCGCCGAAGCCGCCAGACGGCTCGCTGACGACGTCGGTGCAGAACCTCTTCGCGGCCCGGTTCGCGGTGCTGTGCGGCGACACGGCGTGGCCGCGGTCGGTGGCGGGCTATCAGGTGGACGTCGCCGTGGACCGGATCCGCTACCCGCTGATCGGCGCGGCGACGGCGAACATCGCGGCGTGCGCGTTCTGGCCGTCGGCGCCAGTGGAGCCGAAGGTGCGGATCACCGGGCGGGGGCCGTCGAACGTGCTGATGGTGCAGAACGAGCGTGACCCGGGAACGCCGCTGGCGGGCGCCCGCAAGCTGCGCGCGGCGTTCGGCGACCGCGCGCGGATGGTGACGATCGACCAAGGCGGGCACGGGGCCTACCTGTTCGGGCCCAACCGGTGCGGGAACACCGCGGTGACGGGGTTCCTGGTGACGGGGTCGCGCCCGGCGCACGATCTGGCCTGCGCGGCGGAGTCCGCCTGACGAGGAGGCGGTGCGGCGGGCACGGGGGCTCGCCGCACCGCCCCGCCGTCAGTCCGCCACGCGGATGATGGTCTTGCCCGGCCCGCGCCGGCGCCGGGCGAACGCGTCCACCGCCTCGGCGAGCGGGCGCACCTCGCCGACGAGGGGCTTCAACCGGCCGTCCCGCACCTGCTGGGCCAGCTCGGCGAGCCGGACGCGGTCCGGCTCGACCACGAAGAACACCGCGCGGCCGTGCTCCGGCCACACCTTGGGCGGCTCGGCGATCGTCACGAGGGTGCCGCCGGGACGGACCAGCGCCGCCGACTGCGCGAGGACGTCGCCGCCGAGGACGTCGAAGACCACGTCGACGGGCTGCTCCCACTTCTCGGCGGCCAGGTCCACGAAGGCGTCGGCGCCCAGGCCGAGCACGAGGTCGCGGTCGCGGGCCCGGCCCGTGCCGACCACCCGGGCGCCGGCCTCGCGCGCGAGCTGGACGGCGAGCGATCCCACGCCCCCGGCAGCGCCGTGGACCAGCACCGTCTGGCCCGTGGCGAGCCCGGCGTGGTCGAACAGTCCTTGCCACGCGGTCAGTCCCGAGATCGGCAGGGCCGCGGCGACGGTGTGGTCGAGGTCGGCGGGCAGCGGCGCGAGGTTGCGCGCTTCCACGGCCACGTACTCGGCCAGGGAGCCGTCGCGCGCCCAGTCGGCCATCCCGAAGACGCGCTGGCCGACGGTCAGGCCGGTCGTCCCGTAGCCCAGCTCGGTGACGACGCCGGACAGCTCGTGCCCCGGCACGCTGGGCGCGCGGTCATGGCCGGCGCGGTCGGTCCACGTGGCCGGCCAGGTCAGCTCGCCGGGGGTGAACCCGGCGGCGTGGACCCGGACGACGACGTCGTTCTCGGCGGCGTGCGGGTGGGGCAGGTCGGTCAGGGTGAGGCCGTCGACGCCCGCGTCGGGGCCGCTCGCGGTGATGGCGCGCACGTCAGCTCTCCCAAGCGGAGCCGAGGACGCGCTCGACGGTCGTCGGGCGCTTGAAGTCAGGCAAGAAGTGCGCGAGGACGTCGGCGTTCACCGTGCCGTTGGTGGTGTCCGGGCGGTCCTTCTGGCCCTCGAAGTAGGCGGTCAGGAACTCGTTCTTGAAGTCGCCCCGCGGGTGCGCCGCGACGACCTGCGCCAGCCGGCCGGCGTCCAGCTCGCCGAGGCCGAACCCGACGACGTCGGTCAGCACGCCGAAGTGCGTCGCGGCGATCTCCGGGCCCATCCGGCCGGGGATGCCGGGCGTGGTGTGCAGCGCGATCGCCGTCCACACGGTGTCCGCGGCCGCGGCGGTGAAGCCGTGCTCCAGCAGGAAGCGGCGCGCGTGGTCGGCGCCGTCGACCTCGAAGCGCTGTTCCACGCCGGAGAACGGCGTCGCGAGGCCGGTGTCGTGGAACAGGGCGGCCAGGTAGAGCAGCTCGGGGTCCGGGTCGAGGCCGAGCCGTTCCGCGTGGATCCGGGCGAAGAAGTAGACCCGGCGGGAGTGGTGGTAGACGAGCGGGCTGGTGGTTTCCCGGACGAGCCGCGCCGCTTCGGCGACCGCGGCCGTCCCGGGGACTTCCACTCCCGCGATGACTTCCGTCATGACCTTTGCCTTTCCTCCCGGGCGAGCCGCCAGAACCAGGCGCCGTCGCCGCGCGTTCGCCACCGACGCTAGACCGGCGTTTCGTTACACGCAAGTACTGTAACCCATCTAACGCGGCGACGGCACCCGGACTCACTTGGTGGAGGCGATGAAGTACACGACGATGCCGATCAACGCGAGCACCTCGCTCAGCACGAACGTCGAGTACCCGAGCGCCTGCAGTTTCCCTCGCATTTCCGGCTGCCGCGCGGTACCATTGATGACGGCCGCGAAAATGAGGCCAACGCCGATTCCCGGGCCGATCGCACCGAGTCCGTAGCCGATGGCGGCGAGGCCGGGGTTGATGTTGGCGGTCTGGGCCAGAACAACGTCGTTCATGGGCATTCCCCTCACATCGGTCCACGCGCACACTCGCGTGGAGCAGCGGCTTCTAGGCGGAAGAATCGACGTCGGGAATTCACCGGAACCGATGGTTCGAACACGGCAAGGATATCAGAAAAAGGCATCACTCGCCCGTGCACGGAATGCGTTACCCCGGTTCGCCCACAGCGAAAGAAGCCGCGAAAGGGAACCGCTCAGTCCTCGTCGGCCATCGCCGAGGCGAACGCCGCCAAGTCGTCGGTGAACCTCAGCAGCAAGTCGTAGAACGTCCGGCGATCCTTCGCCGACCACCCCGACAACGCCTCACCGAACCAGCCGAGCAACGTCGTCACGTACCGGTCGGCCAGCTCGGCGCCGTCCGGGGTGAGCTCGACCAAGCGGGCCCGGCGGTCGTCCGGATCGGCCAGGCCGCGCACCAGGCGGCGCCGCTCGAGCACGTGCAGGTGCCGCGTGACGTGCGGCCCGGCGACCTGCATCCGGTCCGCGATCTCGCCGACGCGCATCGCCTTCCCCGTCGTGTGCAGGGCGAGGATGATCGACAACCCGGGCCGGTCGAGGTCGGCGCCGGCCCGCTTCATCGCCCGCTCCCCCAGGCCGCTGCGGTTCAGCACCGTGCTCAGCTGCATGAGCCGGGGCAGCACCGAGCGCAGGTCGGGCCCGTCGCCGGCTTCGGTGTCGGCCATCACACTCCCTTAGATAGCTAAGTTAGGTATATAGTTGCGTCATGCCGCAACGTCCTCCGCGGCATTGTCGCACCCGCGACATAGATACCTAACTTAGCTATCGGGGGTTGCCATGAACACCACACGATCGGTCCTGATCTCCGGCGCGAGCATCGCCGGTCCCGCGCTGGCCTACTGGCTGCGGCGCTCCGGCTTCGCGGTCACCGTCGTCGAGAAGGCGACGGTCTTGCGCGACGGCGGCTACCCCATCGACGTCCGCGGGACGGCCCTGGACGCCGCCCGGCGGATGGGGATCCTCCCCCGCCTGCGGGACCTGCACATCTCCACCCGCCGGCTGACGTTCCTCGACACCGACGGCAGCGAGATCGCGGCGCTCGAACCCAACGCGATCATCGGCGGCGTCGACGGCGAAGACCTCGAAATCCGCCGGGGCGACCTGACCCGCACGCTGTACGACCTGGTCCGCGACGACACCGACATCCGGTTCGGCGACAGCGTCGACACCCTGGCGCAGCACGCGGGAGGCGTCGACGTCACCTTCCGGAGCGGCCGGCAGGAGACCTACGACCTCGTGTTCGGCGCCGACGGCCTGCACTCGCGCACCCGCGAGCTGGTCTTCGGCGACGAAAAGCAGTTCCACCACTACCTCGGCTACAGCTTCGCCGGGTTCACCATGCCCAACGTCTTCGGCCTGCACCGCGAAGGCGTCGCGTGGAGCACGCCGGGCAAGGGCGCGGCGCTCTACTCGGTTCTCGACAGCGAAGAAGTCCACGGCTTCCTGGTGTTCGCGCGGCAGGACCCGCCGATCGAGGCGTTCCGCGACCCCGAGGCGCAGCGCGACCTGGTCGCCGAGACGTTCGCGGGCGAGGGCTGGGAGACCGCGCGCCTGGTGGCGGCGATGCGCGAGGCCGACGACCTCTTCTTCGACGTCGTCAGCCAGATCCACCTGCCACGGTGGACGGACGGCCGGGTCGCGCTCGTCGGCGACGCCGCCCACGCGCCGTCGTTCCTGACCGGGCAGGGCACCAGCCTGGCGCTGGTGGGCGCGTACGTGCTCGGCCATGCCCTGGCCACGATCCCCGACCACACCGCGGCTTTCGCGGCCTACGAGAGCCGGTTGCGGGACTTCGCCGAACGCAACCAGGTCAGGGTGTCGGAAGGCAAGTCGACGCTGTTCCCCGCGACGGCCGAGGACCTCGAACGCCGCAACGCCGCGCTCCGGCAGCTGGCGAAGTCGCCGGCCGGCAGCCCGCGGCCCGAGCACTCGGCGTTGACGCTGCCGGACTTCCCCTGACGGGGAGGGCGAGCGAACCGCGGTCTCCCCGGCGCCGGCACGACCACGGGCCGATTTCCCGTCACCGGCGGGAAATCCGGATCGGGCCGGACCAGTCGCCGCCGGGGTCGAGCGGGCGGCCGCGCTGGGTCAGGCGGACCTCGCCGGACTCGGCCAGTTCGCGGGCCAGCTGGCGGGCCTCGTCCAGCAGCGGCCGCCAGTCGTCGGCCACCGCGCGCGCCGCGTCCGAGGGGCACGTGCTGCTCTTCGCACCCCGGGCCATCGCCAGGGCCAGGATCGCCGCCCGGAGCCGGTCGCGCGGGGACGTCGCCGTCAGCGCCGCGCGGGCGTCGTCCGCGCCCGGGCCGCCACCGTCGCGGATCCGCTGCAGTTCACGCCGGGGTCCCGGCTGGTCGGGCATACCCCAGCATCGCACCGATCACGCCGGCGCACCGAGCCGTCCGACGAGCATCCGGCGGACCTCGTCGGCGGTCTCCGCGCCCGCGGCCTGCGTCACCGCCTCGGTGACCGCCGGGACCAGCTCGGCCACCAGCTTCCCTTCGAGCGCCGCCGCGAGCCGCTCGGAGTCGACCGGGTTGGCCGGGCTGTCGGTGATCAGCTTCGTCACCGCGTCGAGCGACGAGCCGAGCGCCGTGATCTTCGCGTCCATGTCCTTGATGAACTGGGCGTAGTTGCGGTTGCCCGCGGCGTCGAACGTGTTCCCCCACATCATGCGGACGAAGTCGTCGTTGCTGAATGGCATGTCACCCTCCGGGTCGAGCTGGTTGCCGGTGTAGGACTCGTCGAAGTCGACGGCGCCCGCCGAACCGGGCAGACTGCCGCTGCTGGTGTACTGGTGGACGTCGTAGCGGCCCGGGTACCGGCCCGCTCCCGGCGCTTCCGGCCGGGCGCCGTACCGGGCGATCACGATCACCAGGTCCGGGACGTCCCACTGGTCCGGGCGCAACGCGGCGGCGAACGACGCGCTCATGTAGACGGCCGGGCGCAGGCCCGCGGCCGCGACGCGGCGGCAGAACGCCGTCCCGAACGCCCGCGCCGCGCTGTCCGGGCGGAACGGCGCCTCGAGGTCCAGCATCGGCGCGACGCCGGTCGCGCCGAGCCGCCGGACCTCGGCCAGGAGCAGGTCGGCCTGGGCCTCCGGGCCGAGGGTCAGCTGGGCGTAGTGGTACCCGCCGACCGGGATCCCGCGCGACTTCGCCCCCGCCACGTGCGTGTCGGGCCGGTAGACCACACCCCCTTCCGCGCGGGTGTAGGGCGCTCCCCCGTCGGAGACCTTCACCCACACGAACGCGAGGTCGCTCACCTGGTCCCAGCGCAGGCCGCGCTGGTAGAACGGATGGACGTCGGCTCCCCTGGTCATGGCGGGAACTCCCTTCGGTCACGAGCCGGGTCATTGGCCCGGCGACAGCGGGGCGACAGGGCAGGTCGGCGCGACGTTCCACCGGTTGCCGGTCGAGACGATCGACGGCGGGAAGCCGCCCGGTGCCCGTTGCGAGCACTGCAGCGACCGGGCGGCACCGCGCGAGGAGTTGAGCGCGACCGTGACGCCGCCGAACGGCCCGGGCCGCGAGTCGAGGCGGACGGCCGCGAAGTACGGGCTCGGGCCGGCGACCGTGTTGCCCGTGACGGTCGCGTCTTCGATCGGCCCGCTGATGCCCTGCAGCGCGATCCCCGAGCCGTCGGGCGCGGCGCCGGTGAACGCGATGTCGTTGTCCCGGACGCCGATTTCGCGCACCGAGTCGCCGTAGATCCCGTCGGCGTCGCCGTCCAGGGCGATCGTGTTGCCGGTGACGGTCACCTGGGCCGGGATCCCGCCGCTGTGCGGCGTGATCCGGATGCCGGAGCCGGAGACCCCGTGGCGCCGGATGATGTTGCCGGCGATCTTGTCGCCGGTGGCCACGTTCTGCGCGTCGACGACACCTGCCCCGCTGATCGCCGTCACGTCGAACGTGTTGTCCGCGACGACGACGTCTTCGGTGCGGTACAGCGAAAGTCCCTTGCCGCTGAAGGTGTTCCCGGTGATCGTCGCGTGCCGGTAGGAGGTCAGCGACGCGCTGAAGTTCACCGTCGAGCCGGCGAAGGAGTTGCCCTCCAGGCGCAGGCCGTCGTCCCAGTCGCCGCCGGTGGCTTCCCCGTCGAACGCGGTGTCGCCGATCTGCTCGCCGAAGTGGTTGCCCAGCACCGTCAGCGAGAGCACGTTGCGCTGCACGCCGATCCCGGACCGCGCGCAGCTGACGAACGACCCGCCGATGATCGTCACGCGCTCGACCGCCGTGGCCGGGGTGTTGCCGAGCACGCGGACGCAGTCGCCCTTGCGTGACCCGGCGATCGCCGGGTGGCTGAAGACGACGTCCCGCACCGTCACGTCCGCGACCGGCAGCGAACAGGTCCCGTTCGCGGTCGTGCAGACCCCGGAACCGATGGCGATCGCGTGCGTCTGCTCGTCGGTGTTCGTCGCCGCCGAGGTGTCGATCGCCAGCCGCTGCACGGTGACGTCGCTCGCCCCCGGGTCGAGCGACACGACCGCGACCGCGCCGGCCTGCTGGTCCCCCACCAGTTCGAGCACCGTGCCCGGGCCGCCGCCGGTGATGGTCACGTGCGCGCTGTGGGTGGACAACGCGGCGAACCGGTCGTACGACCCGACGGGCGCGCGGGACACCCGCCACCGCCCGCTGCCGAGGCAGACCGTGCCGCCGCCCGCCGCGCCCGCGGCGTCGATGGCGGCCTGCACCGGCGCCCGGTCGTCCACGCCGTCGTCCGGCACGGCCCCGAAGGCCGCGGGGTCGAAGCAGCCACCGGCGCCGGAGCCGGCCCGGGGCACCGCGGCCGCCGACACGACGACCGCGGCCCCGAGCGAAAGGGTGGCGATCGCCGCGGTCACCAGCAGCGCCCGTCTTCGGATTCGTTTCACGGGAACACCTTCCTTCACCAGAAGAAGATCCAGCGGCCGTCGAGGCGCACCCCGTGGCCCTGGTAGGTCACGCGCCGCTGGTCCGGCGTGAGACAACGGGACCCGGAGATCCGGTGCAGCAGCTCGGATTCGGTGAACAACATGGTCCCGGCGCGGTAGGGCACCGTGATCGGCTGACCGCCGCCCCGCCTGCCGGGCCGGGCATCGGGGGCGTCGGCTTGCAGGTCCAGCCCGCTGCCCCCGTCCGGCAACGCGAACGGCACGGTGAAGTTGACCACCGCGGTGATCTCGGCCCGGCGCGCGAACAACGCCGGCGTCTGCAGCTCCAGCGCGTCGATGTGCCAGCCACCGCCGTCGTACTCGCCGGGGGCCCCGAACTCGAACAGGTGGAAGCCGGGGACCGCGAGTTCGTCGGCGTACACGACCGGCAGGCCGTACCGGTGCTCGAAGAACGTCGCGACCCGGTCGTGGGCGAGGCGGAAGTGCCGGTAGAGCGGGCGGCTCTCCGCCCGCGCGCGCTCCTCGTAGTACGCGAGGCGGGCGCGGTTGCGGTAGAGCGGCTCGCCGATCGTGGCCATGCTCCTGGCCTCGGGCGTGCCCCAGCACTCGTGGCGCAGCCCGGCCGGCACCGCGTCCACGGCCGCGACGATCGCGGCGACCTCCGCCGGGGTGAACAATTCGGCGCTGTGGACGCTCGCGCCGCCGAACCGGATCTCTTCCACCGCCTGGGTCGCGGTCATGAGGCACGCTCCTTGCACAGGGCCGCCGCGGCGAGCAGGCCGGCGATGGCCGCCGCGATCGGCTGGCCGGTGTTCGTTTCGTAGTACGTGAAGCCCGGTGACGGGTTGACCTCGAAGCAGTACCACTCGCCGTCTGGAGTCCGGCGCAGGTCGATGCCGGCCACCGGGAGCCGCAGCCGCTTCGACAGGTCGAGGCAGCGGGCCGCGACGTCCGGCGGCAGGCCGGTTTCGGTCAGGACCGCCGGCGGATGGCCCTGCGCGCGTGCGTAGCGGTAGTCGTCGGCGTCGCTGCGCACCTCGGAGGCGAACAGCTCGGCGCCCACGACGTGCACCCGCACGTCCGTGCCCGGCACGTGCTTCTGGAACAGCGTCGGGCAGTTCGCCACGTCCGCCAGCCGGGCGGCGTCGGCCGGCCCGACGCGGCGCACGCGGCTGCGCACCCCGCCGGCCGACTTGACGATGACCTCGCCGTGCTCGCGGACGAACGCCCCGACCCGGTCCGGGTCGTTCGTGACGAGCGTGACCGGCACGAGGAACCCGGCCGCGGCGATGCCCCGGAGCTGGTAGGCCTTGGACCCGTTGCCCGCGGCGGCCTCCGGCCGGTTCAGCACGAACGCGGCCGTCCGATCGGCCCACCCGTTCAGCGCCAGGTCCACGCCGGCGGCGTGGCCCCACTGCGGCGACGACCGCGGCAGCGTGCGCAGGGCGGCCAGCCGGGTGCTGTCGTACGGGCGGACGTAGGCGGCCCGCACGCGGTCGAGGTCGAACTCCTCGTCGCCGACGGTCACGGTGGTTCCCCCGCGCGGGCCGGCGTCGACGCGCACGGTCGTGTCGAGGACGCGGCGCTGGTCCAGGAAGCGGACGGGGGCGCCGAGGTGCCGCAGCTGCTCCAGCACCGCGGCGATCGGGTGGTCCCGGATCAGCCCCCACAAGAGGATCGTCATGCGGTCACCTCGGCGAGGTCGGCGGCCGGCAACAGGGCCGCGAGGGCGTCGGCCACCTCGGGCTGCCCGACATCGGGCCAGGCCGAGATGTCCCGCACCGCCGCGCGGGGGCCCGGGCCGGACACCGTCGCGGTGAGCAGGGAAATGCCCGCCGCCTTGGCGAGAGCGCACAAGCGCGTGCCGATCAGCGGGTGCACGGCTCCGACGCAGACGTCCCCGACGACGTGCGCGGGGATGGGGCTGGTCCACTCGAGCACCGGGACGGGTGGCTCGGCGAGGCTGAGCCTGCGGTGGACCGCACCGGCGCGCAGCCCGGCCGAAGCGGCGGCGTCCGCCCACTGCTCCGCCGACCACGCCGGGCCGTTGAGGCTCCGCGGGCCGGGCGGGTTCAGCACGGGGGCGGGACACGCGTCGAGCCAGGCCAGCAGGAACGCGGTCAGCTCGGCCGCGGCGTACTCCCGGTCGACCGGGTGCACCCGGGCCAGGTCGGCGGGGGCGATCCAGCCCACCCGGTTCACCACGCCCGTCACGGGAACCGGGGTTCCGTCGGGGGCCGCCAGCTCCGCGGCGACCCGGCCGTCGACGGCGACGTCGAGGCGCCAGCGCCACCGGTGCAGGCCGGCGACGGTGAGCAGCAGCGCGCGGCTCCCCCACCGGGCGGCCAGCGCGCGGGCGGGGAGATCGTGGGCGTGGGCGAGGATCAGCAGCATCTCAGCTGTCCTCGTCCGGGTCGGCCAGGGCCCGGCCGCCGACCTCGGGGCGGTCCTCGAGCGAGATGAACGTGCGCTCGTCACCGTCGGGCTGGTCGAGCCCGGGCGCCGCGGCGCCCGGCGGGGTGAGGCCGGTGAGCTCGGTGCTCTCCTTGGACCCGTCCTTCGGGTGCTTCTCGCTCTCCTTGCCGTCCTTGTGCTCCTTGGGCTGCTCCTTGGTCTCCTTGTCGTCCTTGCCCTCCTTCTCCTTTTCCTTCTCCTCCTTGCTCTCCTTGCCTTCCTGCTTTTCCTTGCCCTCCTTGCCTTCCTTGTCCTTGATGCCGTCGAGCCGCGCGTCGATCTGGGTGATCTTCACCTGCAGCTCCTGGACCACCCCGAACAGCTCCAGCCGCAGCTCCTTCATGCAGTTGCTGACGGTGCGCAGGGCCTCGGCGACGGCGGCCAGGTCGTCCTCGATCGCGTGGAACCGGTGGTTGAAGCCGATCTCGCTGGGCGTCTCCCCCGCCTGCACGACCGTCACGCCGTCGATGAAGTCCGGGTGGGTGAACCCGGGCTCGAAGTGCACCTCGCACTGGGGTGCCAGCTGCGGCACCTGGGTCTGGAACACGAACGGCGGGGTCACCTCCGCGGCCAGGCCCGAGGACCGGGCGATGGCCCGGCCCAGCACCGCGATGACGTCCTCTTCCGCGACGCCCGCACCGCGCAGGGCGTCGACTATCGTGCCGGCCGGCACGCCGTAGACGAGCTGTTCGCGGCCGGGCCCTTCGGCTTCTCCGCTCATGAGATCTCTCCTTGTCGTGCCTGCGCAGAACGCGTCAGGCGGTAGTGCCGGTAGGCCCGGGCGGCGGCGATGGTCAGGACCGTGGGCTTGCCCGAGCCGTCGACGTCGACGTGCCGCCGCCGGATCGCGAACGTGTCGGCCCGGACCCCGACCGGGGTCACCAGCTCCACGACGTTGAGCAGGTGCTCGTACTGGCGCAGGGTCAGCAGCACGCCGTCGGGCAGTGCCGGGCGCCATTCGTAGGTGTCGTTCGCGCCGGTGTGCGGACCCACGACGCACGAGACGACGCTGATCCCGTCGTTGAGGATCGGAATGGTGACGGTGGCGCCGCGCCGGGGCGTCACGGTGGCGGACTGCGTCCCGAGCCCGCGCACCTGCCACCGGTGGACCAGGGTGTGCTCGCCGGCCAGGTTGCTGCCGGCGAGCGGGAGTCCCGCCACCCCGAACATCAGCGCGAGCGTCCCGGCGGAGGTGGCCAGCGCGACCACGCTGCTCGCACCGGCCGCGGCGGCGGTGGTGAACAGCGGGCTCAGCAGCGCCGGGTTCGCGATCACCGCGGCCGTGCGCGACGCGCCGAGGTCGAAGAGCACGTAGTCGCGCGCGGACACCGTGCTCAGCTGCCGGGTGAAGGCTTCGACGTCGACCACCTTCGGCACCCCACGGGCGCTCAGCGCGGCGTCCAGGCCGGGAACGGTCGTGGTCGGGCGCGCACCGGCCAGCACCGCGGCGGGGTCCGCGACCGGGGTGAGCTGCGCTCCCGCGAGCGCGGTGATCACGGCGACCACCGGCACGTCGTGATCGGGGTCGGCCGCCGACACGAGCCGCGCGGTCAACGTGATGGGAACGTCGCCGTCGGAGTCGGGCTCGACGTCCACGACGAGCGGCCCCATCGGCGCGGTGCTGGCGAACACCGTGCCGTCGGCCCCCTGCTCGACGGTGCGCATGCCGCACGCGCGCAGCAGCCACGCCCCGGCCGGATCCGCCGAACGCGGCTGGGGCACCAGGTTCGGGTCCTTCAGCTTGCCGGCCGCCGTGACCGCGGCGTCGAGCTGGGCGGCGACGGGCGCGGCGAGCAGCGCGCCGAACCCGAGCTCGAACCGGGACCCGCCGGAGTTGTCCTGTCCTTTGAGGACACGCGGCCACGGCCGGGCGCCCAGCTGGACGCACCGGGCGTCGAGCGTGGTCAGCGCCTCCGCCACGGCGGGTGCCACCGGCTGGAAGGATTCCACCCGCCATGTCGCGAGCGCCGCGCGCTGGACGTTGACGCGGGCCACCTCGTCCGGCGGCAGGAGGCGGGCCGCGTGCGTGTCGTCGCCTTCCGCGCTGTCGGCGGGCCAGATCAGGTGCACGCGCCGGATCGCGTTGAGCAGCGCGGGGATCGCCCCCGGTGCGCCGGGGGCGACCAGCCGCAGGGCGATCAGCTGCGGCTCCACCGATTCGTCGGCGGTCACCGTGCCCGTCACACCGACGTCGGCGAGGAAGCCGCCGGCGCCACCCAGCGCCGAGTCGATCCACGGCTTGCTGGGCAGCCGCACGCCGCGCAGGACGCGCAGCCGGGCCCGGTAGGACGCGTCGTCCTCGCGGGCGCCGGGCGGGAGCGGGCGGGTGGCGGCGGTCTGCTGGTCGGCGTCCCAGAACAGCTCGTCGGAGAACCGCGGGCAGGACAGGTCGGCGCCGAGGCGGTCGAGCGCGTTGCCGCTCGCCACTTCCAGGGTCCGCATCGCCCGGAGCTGCCGTGCGGTGCGCCGGATCCGGCCCTTCTCGTCGAGCAGCACGGTGAGCAGCCGCCCGAGCACGCCCTCGACCAGGTCGAACCGGACGGCGGCGATCAGCTCCTCCGCGCTGAGCCCGGTGCCGTCCGGCCCGCCGCGGGTCCCGCGCACCAGCACGGAAAACGGCGCGGAGACGCCCCCTTCGCCCGCCGGCGGCACGGCGGCGACCAGTGCGGTGCCGGCCGCGGTGTGCGACGCGAACGTCACCACCGGAAGCGGTTGCCCGGGGCCGGTCCCGGCCCGCAGCGCGGGCTGGACGACGAGCCCTCGGGTGTCCACATCGGACAGCACGGTGCACAGCACCAGGGCGTGCCGGGTGGTGGTGTCGACCGCGGCCTCGGCCTGCCCCGCGGGCCCCGGCGGCGCGGTGGCGCGCAACGTCAGGGGCCGCGGGGTGGCCGCCGGGGACAGCGGCCCGATCAGCTCGGCCGCCGCGGCGGCGAGCACGCCCGCGCCGAAGCCCGCCGGGTCCAGGGGTGTATCGGTGGTGGTCATCGGTCACCGCACCGTCAGTCGTTCGGGCGACTCGACGAAGACGGCGATCTGGTCGGCCCCCACGATCAGGTTCTCGTCCACCTCGAGCGCCTCGGGACTGGTGCTGTCCGCCCCGCCGGACCCGATGGTGTCGACCGGGGGCGGGAAGCGCACCAGCTGGAGCCCGATGACGTCGATGATGCCGGGCTCGGCCATCAGGGCCGCGGACAGCGCGGCGGCCCGCACCGGCTCCGCGAGGGTCAGCCCGTCGACGACCCCGCGCATCCGGGCCGCCAGCCGCTGCTTGAGCGCGAGCGCGGCGGGACTGAGGTTGCGGCCGGCCACCGACCCGGACGGCAACGGCAGGCCGGAGGTCACCACGTCGACGTCGACGGTGAAGAACACCTGCTCGGCCCGCACGACGTCCGGGAAGATGCCGACCGGGCGGACGTCCCGGATCGCCTGCTGCACGGCCACGCGCAGGCCGGACGCGCCCTCCCAGACCGCGGCTTCGGTCGGCGCGACCAGGACCGTGACGAAGAACGGCGACGACATGTCCCGGTCGGCCGCGAAGAGCCGTTCGAAGAAGTTGAACTGGCCGAAGATCGACTGCGACAGGTCGAGTCCGCCCCACCCGTCCCGCACCGCGACCTGCCGCACGCCGGGCACCAGCGCCACGGTGGCCGCGATGGAATCGGCCGTCCACACCGACCTCGGCGCGTTGAGCAGCACCGCGCGGTAGCGGTCGTCGTCGAACTGCGCGTTGCCCCCGGTCAGCGGCTGCGTGTGCTGCACGCGCACCAGGCCCTGGCCGATCGACGCGGCGGTGTCGGGAAAACCCGCCGCCACGTCGGCATCGATCATCGCGGTGAGCTTCGCGTCGGCGACCTCCCACCGGTCGATCCGCTGCGGGTGCCCGCCGCCGGCGTCGGTCGCGGCCGGGTCGAGGTTGCCGACGGGTCCCGGGTCGAAGCTCGTCACCGGCACGGACGCCGACGTCAACCCGGCGGTGAACTCGACCGCGGCGGCGAGCGCGACCCGGTGGCCGCCCGCGGTCGCCAGCCGGGAACCGCGCGGCAGCACCAGGTTCGGCACGCCCGCGGGCAACGCCCCGGCCAGCGTCAACGTGACCGAACCGGTCGCGGTGAGGAACGGCCGCGTGATGCCGAGTTCCGCGCCGAGCTCCGACAGCGCGCGGCCGCGGGCGGTGCTGACGAAGCTGTCGTCGTACTCCGCCGCCAGCGCCGCCCAGGTCCGCGCGTCCTCGAGGGCGGTGACCTCCAGGAGCTTGCGCAGGACGCTGCCGCTGGACAGGTCGACGGCCGGGTCGATCAGCTGCTGCGCGAGGGCGATCTTCTCGGCCAGCAGCCGGGTGAACGGCTTGGGCAGGAACCCCGCCGGTGTCACGCCGAAGCTGCCGCTGCCGGTGGACCGCGTGACGGAGTCGTCGACGGCGAGGACGTCGGTCAGGTCGATGGTGCTGTCGGAGCTCATGGCGTCCTCCCGGTGGTCCCGGACGCGACGACGCCCGGGGTGTCGACGGCGCCCCACTCGGCGCCGGTGGCGAGGCCGCCGGTGGCCAGGGTCGCCGGGTCGCCGGTGATCGCCTCGAACGAGACGGTGATGTCGAACGACCGCGAGGCGCGGCCTTGGGTCGGCGTCGGCGTGGTCAGGTCGACCACGCGCCGCACCCGCGGGTCGGCGGCGACCATCTCGATCACCGCGCTGCGCAACCCTTCCCGCGCCAGGACCGGCGAGGTCTGGCGCACCAGCGGCGTCAGCCCGAGGAAGCCGAACCGCACGTTGAACGGGTCGCTGCCGCGCAGCGTGGTGAGCCCGATCGCGAGGTCCTGGCAGAGCGCGGCCACGCCCTCGACGAGGTCGAGGTCGACGCCGGTCGCCGTGGCGCGCAGCACCAGGTCGCGGGCGGTGTCGCCGGGGTCGGCCAGGTCGGCGCGCGGGCCGAACCCGAGCAGCTGGCGGCGCCGGACGGCGGAGTCGTCGCCCGGCGGGGGCGGTGGGAGTGCAGCGGTCATCGGCGTTCCTTCACGAAGCGGTGAGCTTGTCCTGGCCGGCGGCGACCGCGACGGTCTTCGTCGGGTCCGACGGCGGGGTGAACGGAGGGTTTTCGGTGGTGGCCCGCAAGGAGTCGAGCAGCACGGGAGCGCTGCCGACGGTGAGCTTCCCGGCCAGTCCCGGGTTGGGTGCGGCGGCGGGCGAGGTCGTCTGGCACGGCTTGGGCGGGCCGCCCTGCGGGAACGAGCACCCCGCATACGGCGCCGCCGTCGCGGCGGCGTCGGCGAAGAGCACCACGGCCTTCTTGCCGACCGTGAGCTTCGCTTCGGTCGTCGCCAGCGTGCGAACTCCCGAGTGGGGACACGTGAGCTCGCCGGCGATCGTGACGGGGAAGGCCATCAGCTCACGTCCATCGTTCCGCCGGCCAGCGCGACCCGGACGTCCTTGGCCTTCAGGTCGATCTGCCCGTCGCCCGCGTCGAACGTGATCGACGAGCCGGTGATCGTCACGCTCCCGTCGGCCCGCAGCAGGATCCGCGCCGGCGTCCCGGACTCGGGCTTGGTCTCGATCACCACGCTGCCGACCGGACTGTCCGCGGCCGGGTCCGGCCGGTCCGGGACCTTCGTCAGGTGGGCGGGGTCGTCGACGACGCGCAGCACGAACCGCGCCGTCTCGATGACGCGGTTGCCCACGGCGTCGATCAGGTCGTGCGCCGCGGGGCCGTCCGGCGGCTGCTGGTCCACTTCGGACGGTCGGCCGCCGTCTCGCGGCAGGTGCTCGGTGGCCACGGCGGTCGCGGGCAGCGCCAGCCAGTAGTCGCCCGGCTGGGCAGCGGGACCCGCGTTCACCGCCCACAGCGCCCCGACGTCGACGTACTCCCCCGGCCCGCCCGCGCCGTCGACCAGCAGCACCCGGGTCGCCGGGTAACGCGGCAGCACGAGGCCGAAGTTCCCCCACGCGAACGGGGTCGTGTAGGGCACCCGGTGCGCCTCGGCGGGCAGCTCCTGGGTCACCCTGGCCCGCTGCGCGGCGCTGCCCGAGCCGTCACCCGGGTCCCGGGACACCCAGAAGTCGCTGGTGTGCCGGGTTTCCGTGGCGCCGGCGGCCACGTGGTCGTGGACGAGGCCGACGTGCGAGCGCGCCCGCTGCGCGACCTCGGCGGTAAGGGTGGCCGTCGCGCTGCGGAGGCTGACGGCGAAGGCCTGCGCCGGGTCCGCGGCCGGCTCGCCGATCGGCGGCACCGCCCGGGCTTCCGGTGCCGGGCTGACGCCGCCGAGGTCCCACCCGTCGTCGCCGTCGGCCAGCACGAACGCCTTCGCGACGGTGATGAAGCCTTCTTCGCGCGAGACCCGGTGGGTGACCTCGGTGATCCGGCAGCGCGCCGGCGTCGGGTCGGGGGCGACGTCGCCGAAGGGCCGTGTGTTCAGCGAGCCGAGCAGGGTCGCGCCGATGCTCGGTGGCTCGACCTGCGGGAAGTCCTCCGGCGGCAGCTCGACGACGAGCGTGTCGCCGGGCTTGAGGTCCGGCCGGCCGAGGGTCGTCACCGACACCGTCAGCCGGGACAGCGGCGCGCCCGGCCGGTCCCCCGCCGCCTGCTCCCGCGCGCGGGGGGACCCGCGCTCGATCGCGAGCAGGCCGCTGTCGTCGTCGAGGTGGCGCTCGTTCGGCAGCCGCGGTCCCGCGGCACCGGCCCACACCCCGACGTGCAGGACGCCGTTGCGGATCAGGGCGAGCGGCTGGCCGTGGAGCCGCAGCAGCTTGCGCGCCTGGTCCTCCAGCACGGCCGTCAGCGCCTGCAGGCAGGTGCCGTGCTGGACGGGGATCTTCACCGGGGCGAGGATCCCGGGCGGCGGCTGGAAGTCCGCCAAGCCGTAGTCCTGGACCAGCCGCACCCCGGCCTGCCGCGCGATCGCCCGCACCGCGTCCCGCAGCCCCGGCTGGGGCACGGGCACGACGGCGGCGTCCGACAGCTGGGCCGTCACCAGCTCGCGCCCGCTCACCACCACTTCGAAGCGGCGGGCGCCCGAGCGGCGCCAGAGCCGGTCCACGCGCAGGACGGCGACGAGGCTCAGCGGCGGTGGGTCCGGAGTGATCGCCCCGAGCGGGTGGTCGAGCCCGGTGAAGCGGGCGAGGTCGCCGGCGAGGCCGGTCGGGGAATCCTTCCACCACAGGTACAAGGACGCGGTCAGGTGCCGGTCGCCGTGGACGTGGATCTTCCCGTAGTCCGCGTCGGTCATGCCTTCGAACACGACTTCGTACGCGCCGCCGGTGAGGTCGGCGGGCATGACGGCGGACACCGAACCGGCGTAGGTCTCGCTGCCGATCGTGGCCAGCGGGGTCGCAGTCTCCTCTTCGGAGAACACGACCGCCCAGGCGGGCACCGTGCCCGGCGTGACGTCGGGACCGTCGGCGGTCGCGTTCGCGGTGGCGATGGTCATCGGTGACCTCCTTTCTCAGGTGTTCAGGTCGGGGATGCCGGGGTCGCCGGCCGGACGCGGCGGGCCGGTGTCGGGCGCGGGCCCGAGGTCCCGCCAGCGCAGCGCCAGCCGGCTGGTGAACTGCCCGGGGCTGCGCAGCGTGCCGATCGTGACGACCAGCTGGTCGACGGTGACCTCGACGACCGCGACGGCGCCGAGGCGCAGCGCGACCGGCACGCCGGCCACCACGGGGACCGTCTCGCCGATCACCCCGTCGGAGAGCAGGGTCAGGCGGGGCCACGCGGCGCCGGGATCCCGGGCGGCCGCCGGGTCGCCGGCGACCCGGGTGTCGAAGACGACGGCCTGCGGGTCGGCGGCCAGGACGCTCCGGGCGACCCCGAGCGGGACGGCCAGCACGAGACCGCGCGCGCCGTCGAGGTCCACCCGGACCGGCAGGCCGGCGGTGAGCTCCTGCTTGAGCACGCGGGGCGCGGCGGGGCCGCTCGCCGGCACGTCGGGGCCCGGCAGCGGTGGTACGTCGAACGGCGGCCGGGCGAGCAGGCCCGGCAGTGCGGGAAAGGTCATCGTCGCCATCCTCAGATCGGCAGCGCGTCGGTCAGGGCGCCGACCCCGACGGAGGCGACTTCGAGCAGCTTGGCGAGGCTGCCCGGCCGGGGCAGGTGGATCAGCTGCATGGACACGTCGATCGCGTCGCGCCGGCCGGCCGCCTGGGTGAAGGTGAGCGACTGGACGGCGAGGTCGGTGCGGATCGTGGCCGCGGTGATCAGCACCAGGCCGCCGACGGCGTTCTTGGTCAGCCGCGACAGCGCGGTGCCCTGCCGCCCGGACTCGGCCAGGTTCTCCAGCGCGACCTTCCACGCGAACCGCGACGGGCCGAGCAGCACGGCGCTGAAGCTCAGCGTGTCGTCGTGGGTGACGACCGCGACCCGCCGCCGGCTGCCGCCGATCTGCGGCACGAAGTAGGTCGAAGCGATGGACAGCTGGGTGACGGCCCAGAGCGGAACCGGCACGATCCCGTCGGACAGGATGGCGCTCGGCGTGTGCAGGCCGGGTTCGTAGCCGCTCACGGGGCACTCCCTTCGGGCAGTTCGATGCGGCGCTCCGGTGGGTGGGGACCGGGCTCTCCGAGGTTCTTGAAGGCGAGGTACTTCCCCGCCGCGCCGGTCAGCCAGGACAGCTCGCCGCCGGCGTTGGTGACGACCCGGCCGACGCCCTTGCGGGCGAGGATCTTGGTGATCCGGCGCTGCACGGCGTCGGTGGTGATGTCTTCCCGTCGCGGCAGCCGCGCGGTGTACGCGCTCACCTCGGCCGAGGCCTCCTGGGCCCGGCGGATCGCGTCGGCGAGCTTGGGCGGCAACGGGACGTCGTCGCGCTGGAGCCAGGTCCCGAACTCGGCGACGTCGGCGGCCATGTTGTCGACGATGTTCTCGAGGAGGCTGCTGACCTCGCCCAGGCCGCGGCCGGACAACGCCTTGTTGTCGCCGAACCAGACCTCGCCGGTCCGCGTGTCCACCGCCACGAAGTCGGTCCCGCCGACCGTGACGCCCAAGTCGGGGACCTTGATCACCCAGGCGTCGTCGGCGAGCTGGAAGGCCGCGGTGAGCTCGCCGAAGAGGCCGCGCACGTGCGAGCGGGCCAGCGCCCGCGCGTACCGCTCCAGGGTGGCGACGGGCTTGCCCTCCTGCCGTTTCTCCAAGGCGTACCGCAGCCACTTCTCGGCGAGTTCGGCCAGGTGCCCGGGGCTGCGCGCGGCCAGTTCGACGACGGCCGAGCTGTGGCCCAGCCGCCGGGTGATCTCGTCCCGCGTCGGCAGCCCGATCGCGGTCGCCGCGCGGTCGAGGACCGCGGCCCGCGTCCGGGCCTGGATGGTGCCGGTCTCGCCGGGCGCGACGTCGTGCAGCGACTCCCGGTGCACCTCGTTGAGGCGGCGCACGGCGGCTTCGAGGTCGGTCCGCTCCTGCCCGGTGATGCCGTGCCCGGCGCAGAACCGGTCGATGAGCCGGCTGAGCTCTCCTTCGCTTTCCCGCAGCACGGCGAGGCGGAGGAAGTCCGGGTCGAGGACGTTGGCGCGGTTCACCAGAACCTGTTGCGGCCCCGGCAGTTCGCGGTACGCGGCGTGCACCCGCGCGGTCGTGATCTGCGCCCGGCCGGGGCCCGCGCCGAAGGCGAAGTCGAGCCCGGGGTTGCGGACGTCGTCGAGGGCGTCGACGACGTGCCCGATCGACTCCTCGTCCATCCCCTTCTCCGCCAACGCGCGCCGCAATGCCGCCTCCGCCCGGGGTTCCTCGCGCAGCGCGGCGTCCAGCCGTTCGGGTGCGAGCGCCTGGGCTCGTTTGAAGGCCTCTTGCCGTTCCGCGGGCAATGCGCGCACGCGGGTGTCCCGCTGCCGCGCGGTGGCCGCGGGCGACGCCGGCCGCGCGTCCGGGGAAAGCCGCTTGTCCGGCCGGTTCGGCCGGTCGCGCGCCCAGCTCTGCGGATCCGCCAGCGCCAGGATCTCCTCGGCCAGTGCCGCCTCGAGGTCCCGCAGCTCCCGCAGATCCGCCTCGGCCACCGGCCCTTCGAAGAACCGCTCGTAGATGTCGTGCACCCGTTCACGCAGCCGGCGCACGCTCGCCACCGCCGCCTCGAAGTCCTGGACGTACCCGAGCCCGAGGACGTCCAGCGACGACCCCACCGACTCGTCCCAGAGCTCCCGCAGGCGCTCCTCGGTCAACCGCGTGCGGCGCCGGACCTCCGCCAGGCCTTCCTGCAGCCGCGGGTGGTCGCGCAGCGCGATGTGGACCGGGTGCGTCCCGGTTCTCCCCGTCACGGCGTGCCCTGCCCGGCGCCGGCGGCGCGGGCCGCCTCGGCCATGACCGCGCGCAGGTGCTCCCGGGAGACCTCGCCGTGCGGGTCTTCGCTGACGACCGCGTCGATGAACCGCTCGATGGCCGACGACAGCACGAGGTTCAGCACGTACCCCTTGACCGCTTCGTGCAGGAAGGCGCCCAGCAGGTCTTCGGCGGTGACGAGGGCGAACACCTGCGCCGCCTCGGCCTTGGCCAGCCGGATCGCGGCGATGGCCGCGGCCCGCCGTTCGGCACCCGGCAACGCCAGCCGCGCGACCCCGGAAAGCCCGCGAGCGGCCGGTTTCACCAGCGGGAGGAACGCGATCGCGGCACCGATCCAGGCCGCCCACAGCTCGGCCTCCGCCTGGGCCCGGGTGATGATCTCGTCTCCGCCGAGCAGCGCCCGCTGGATCCCGCGGTGCTCGTAGGCGGTCGCCAGGGCGCCGATGGCCTGCCCGGCGCCGGTCAGGAACGCCGCCGGCGGGCAGAACACCGCCAGGAACGTGAGGCCCGCGAGGTTGAAGAACTCCGCCAGCTCGGCCTTCCCCAGTTCGGCGTCCGCGAGGGCGTGCAGGGCGTCGACGTACACGGCTTCGTAGTCGAACATCGGGCGCAGGCGCAGGTCGGCTTTCCGGTGGATGCCGGTCAGCCGGGCGCCGATCTCGTCCGATCGGTCCTCGGTGAAGCTCGCCAGGCCGAAGGCGATCGAGCGGTCCCGGCGCACCCGCGCCGTCCGCTCGACGTTCTCCCGCCGGACTTCCGCGAGGACGGCGGAGAACTCGGCGTCCACCGCTTCGGTGACGGCGTCGCCCTGCTGCTCGCTGCGCGCGTCGTCGCGGCGCTGCGCGTCCTTGAGCCGGGTCACGACGTCCGAGAGGTCCTTGATCTTCTCGAGGAAGGGGTCGATGAGGAACGCCTCCTGGCGGGCGCTGCCGATCGCCAGCGCCAGCTGGTCGTCGTTCCACCAGTGGCCGTGCGCGTCCTTGGCCCAGTACTGGCCGTCGAAGAAGACCACCGCGCCGGCCGGCCGGCTTGCCGACGCGGCGTCGTGGAGGGCGGCCACGACCTCGGCGCTCGCCTCGCGCCAGCCGGACCGGACGAGGTTCGGGGCGCGCCAGGAGAGCACGGGGTTGCGGTCGCGGGCCCGCGCGGCCCCGATGCGGCGTCGCAGGTCCTCCAGCTCGACGCTGCGCGAGAGGACGATCACCAGCAACGTGCGGGTGAACCGCATGTACTGGGGGAAGTTCGTGCGGTCGAGCCGGCGGTCCAGCTCGAGCAGGCTCTGCTCCAGCACTTCGAGCAGGACGTCCTGGCAGGCCGACGCGAACAGCTGGGCGACGGTGTCCCGCCGCACGCGGAAGAAGAGCTGGTGGAAGTGGAACGCCCACTGTCCGCTGTGGCCGGCCAACGGGCACCGCAGGGTCTGCGCGCGGTCGCGGGAGTACATCGCGTCGACGTAGGCCGCGGCGAGGTTCGTGGCGAGCACGGTCACCTGGGCCAGCCGGCGCAGCTCCGCCTGCCGGGCCCGGGTGCCGCCCCCGAGGACGCCGAGCCGCTCGCTCCGGCGGCCGATCTCCTGCGTGGCGACGAGGACGAACGAGCCGACGTAGTCGCCTTCCGGCATCTCGAGCCGGGCGGCGATGTCGCGGATCAAGGCGGCGAAGTGGTCGCGGTCGGCCGCCCAGTCGTCCAAAGGGGGCTCACCGAGGTACGGCTTGCCGAGTTCGGCTTCGCCGTCGGAGGTGACGTCGAGCGGCGCGCAGTCCTTGCCGTATCCGACGGGCCGGACCTCTTCGGTGAGCACCGCGACCGGGAGCGTCCCGGCCGTGAGCCCCGCCGGTCCGCGGTACCAGCCGACGCGGGTCGCCCCGTCGAGGAACTCGTACCACGCGCCGCCGCCGGTGAACGGGAACTTCCTGGCCGCGGCCAGCGCCCGGTCGGCCAGTTCCCGGGCGGGCACCGACTTCCGCAGCCACGCGAGGTCTTCCGTGATCAGTTCGGCCAGTACCGCGTGCCACTGCGCTTCGGTGGTGAACCGGCGCCAGAACCGCAACCCGTCGGCGGCGAGGCCACCGGCCGGGCGCTCGCCGCTGCCGTCCCGGGTGAACGCGGTGAAGGGCCCGCCGGCCCGCACCAGGGGCGGCCCGTCCGGCGTGGTGAACTCCACGACCCACTGCCGGGGGTGGCCGTTCAGCCGGGCGATGACGAGCAGTTCGCTCGGCGGCGCACCGCCGTAGAAGGCCACGACCGCGCCCCAGACCTCGGCCTCGTCGGCGAAGTCCCGGAGCCGCAGCTTCCTCGGCGTGCGCGCCGGCGCCTTCGCGGCCGGACCGCCCGCGGTCGCGGCCCGCAGGCGGGTGGTGGCCGCGTGGAGCCCGGTCCGGGTGGCGACGGCCAGGCCGGTGGCCAGCGCCGGCGGCAGCGGGTCGCCGGTGAAGCGGACCGTCGTCGCGGGCGGGCCGCCGTCCCAGTTCCCGTCGCGGACCGCGGGCACCCGGCGGGCCCGTTCGGCCGCGCGGGAGGTGGCCTGCTCGGTCGCGTCGCACAGCAGCCCGGCCTGCGTCTCCGCCGGCCGGGCCGGATCGACGTCGAGCCGGATCCGGACCGGGATGCGCACGGTCGTCATGCCAGTCCCTCCAATGCCGCGGTCAGCCGGTGGATGGTGGTGTCGGCCAGCAGGTCCGGCCGCTCGGGCGAGACGAGCCGGACCTCGACCTCGACGGGGAACTCGAGGACCAGCCCGCCGGAACGTTCGGTGGCGTACGCGCCCGTCTCGTCCCACCAGCCCCCGGCGGGCGGCAGCAGCGTGCCGGCCGCTTCCAGGTCGTCGGCCACGGATCTCTCCTCTACAGCGAGGCTTGCAGCGGGCCGGACGTCTTCGCGCCGCCGGCGTCGGTCGCGTCGACCTGCATGGAGAAGCCGGAGAACGTCGCCTGCGGCGCGCCGAGCACGGTGGCCGCCGTAGGCGAGGCGCTCGTGATGACGCACCGGCTGAGCACGATCGTGGAGAACGACCAGTCGTCGCCGGAGCGCTCCTGCATCGAGATGCTGAACTCGGTCGCGTTCAGCGCCAGCGCGGTCAGCTGTGCGGTGGCGGGGCCGATCGCGTTGACCGTCATCGAAAAGGTCAGCGCGTAGGGCTGGGTCACCACGCCGACGTGGGTGCGTTCGATGCTGTGCAACGGCTCGGCCGTCGTGGCGAACGTCGGGGTGAACGACTGGATCGGCGAGATCTCGTGGTCGGCACCCTTGTCGTCGGTGTAGTGCACGGCGAGGCGGGTGTTCCAGCTGGTTTCGGGACTCGACATCGTGGCTCCTGGTCAGGGCTCAGAACTGGGGGGCGAGGGTCACGTTGAGCCGGTGCACCGCGGGCCCGTACGTGACGCTGATGAGGACGGACACCTGCCGGGTCTGGCGGGCGCTGACCACCTGGGCCTGCTCGGCGGTGCTGCGGGCGCTTTCCGGCAGCGCGAGGATCGGCAGCAGCGGGATCGTGACGGAGAAGTCGTCGATCACCGCGCCGAGCTGCAGCGGGCCGAGGATCCCCTCGACCCGGACCCGCACGGCGGTGAGGCCGGCCTTGGTGATCCGGGCGTCCCCCACCGTGCCGATCAGCCCGGCCCGCAGCCGGAACTCGAGGTCGTCGAGCACCCGGCAGATGTCGACGTAGTTGCGGGCCGGGTCGGCGGAGAACGTGCCGCCGTCGGCCAGGAACAGCCCGGTGCCGGGCACGAGCGCCGGGTCGATCAGCGGGATCACGCCCTGGCTCGCCAGGCCGGTGACCTCGGCGGGCACGTACTGCTGGGTGATCGGCACGGTGAAGCCGCGCACCTGCTTGAGCACGACGCTGGTGGCCGGGGCCTGGCCGGCGATCGCGCCCATCACGGCCGCGGCCGCGTCGGCCACCGGGTTCGGGCTCGCGGCCTCGTCGGTGGTCGCGCCCCGCGCGGCGACGAGGATCATCCGGCCGGTCGCGCTCTTCAAGGCGCCGTAGGAGTTCGTCGCCAGCACGGTGTCCACATAGGTCGCGGTGCGGGCGATCGCCGGGTCGATCATCGCCACGGCCATCCGCCGGTTCCCCGCCGCCGACATGGTTTCCACGTGCTCGGCCAGCGCGCGCAGCCCGGTCGCCGGGGTGCCGCCGCTGGTGGCCGCGCCGACCGCGACCTCCCCCGCGAGGCAGACGAACGTGACGTCGTCCGCGGCTTCGAGGCCGGCGAGCGCGGCCGCGTAGTTCCCGGCGGCCGGCGTGCGGACGCCGTAGATCTTGCTGGGCCGGGGGTCCTGCGCGAGCACCAGGTCGAGGCTGCGGCTCAGCGGGGTCGCCGCGCCGGCCTTGCCGAAGAGGGCCAGCGCGTCGTCGTGGCCGGTGATCACCAGCGGCGTCGACACGGGCGCGGCGGCGCCGTCGGCGTTGCCCACCACGGCGACCACGCCGGGCGAGCGTTGCGCGGCCGGGACCAGCGCGCTGGTGTCGATGATGACGTCGACAAAGGGGAATGCCGGTTGCACGAGCGTGGCCATACCGATCTCCGTACTGGGTCGCGACGAGGTCGATGCGCGCTTGGCGCGGGACTTGGTGGTCATGTGGGCTCCGTGGTGGTGATGACGGCGACGCCCTGGCCGGCGAGCCAGCTCCGCGCGGCGCGCAGCCGGTCCGCCCGCCGCTGCTGCGGCGTCGTGTCGTCCGCCGCTCCCGGCCAGCCGGGGTCGTCGAACGTCGATTCGGGCACGACCCAGCAGACGAGGCGCTCGAACCGGCGGACCGGGACGCCGGCCGGGAGGACGGCGACCGGGTACCGGCCCGCGCCGAGCCGGGCCGCCGTCGTCGCCCGCAGCAGTTCCCGGGGGGACGGGGCCTCGCCGGCGGCGAGGAATGCCACGAGAACGGGCAGCGGCACCGGCACCGGCGCGGGGTCTGCTTCCGGCGGGCTCATCCGCACGGTCGCGTCGAGCGCGACCGGACTGTCCACACCGGACTGATCGGCGGTGACGGCGACGACGGTCCCGTCCAGGACGGCCGTGCGCACCACGACGGCGCCCGCCCAGACCGCGTCGGCCGCGACGGGCGGGACTCCCCCGGTGTCCCAGGACGCGGCGACCTCCCACGGCACCGGCTCGCCGGTGCGCCGGAACTGGGCCATCGCCGTCGCCCGGGAGTCGAGCGGCACGGCGACGTCGAAGCGGTCGAACACCGCCGTCACCGGCTCGGTCACCACCGCCGGGTCGAGCTCGTAGGCCACCACGGCGATCGCGAGCAGCGCGTCGGCGGTCAGCACCGCCGCCCGCGCCACCGGATCGGCGAGCCGTACCACCGTCTCACTGGCGACGTCCATGCCCTCACCCCCGCGGTTTTCCTCGCTGTCACCCGAACTCTGCCCGCCGCGGACCCCCGGCGGCATCGGGTGACTCCCTCGACTGCGGCGCGCGCTCGGCCGGGAGCCCGCTGTGGTCACCCCGCGCGTTCAGCGCGTTCGCGAGCTGCGTGCGGGAGTGGACGCCGAGCTTGCGGTAGACCTGCGTCAGGTGGGCTTCCACGGTTTTGCGGGACAGGAACAGCATTTCGGCCGCCTCGGCGTTGTTGTGCCCGGCCGCCACGAGACTCGCGATGCGCAGCTGCTGCGGGGTCAGGACGTCCGTCGCGAGCGGCCCGGGTTTCGCGCCCGGGTGGTCGCCGGCGGCGGACAGCTCGGCGGCCGCGCGTTCGGCCCAGACCTCGGCACCGAGGCCCTCGAACACCTCCGCCGCCTGGCGTAGGGCCGGCCGCGCGGCCACGGGCCGGCGCAACCGCCGGAGCACTTCTCCTTCGCACAGCAGGGTTCTGGCGAATTCGAACGGGGCCGTCCGGACGTCGCCGGCGTCGCGGGCCGTCGCGAAGGCGGCCGTCGCCTCCGCCAGGTCCGCGGCCAGCAGGCCCCGGCACCGCCACGCGCCCGCCAGCTGACCCCGCAGCCCCGCGCCCGCCGCCCGTTCTTCCAGCCACGCGAGGACTTCCCGCGCGCGGCCGGGGTTCCCGGCCCGGATGTGGGCTTCGGCGAGGTCGGCCGCGAACGGCACCACGGCCGGGTTGCCGACGCCGCCGGCTTCGGCGTGCGACCACGCCGCTTCCAGCGGTTCCAGCGCCGCGCCCGGTTCGCCCGCGCTCAGGGCGGCGAGCCCCCGCACGGCCGGTTCCAGCAGCAGGCGCAGGTCGACGCCGAGCGGGCCGGCCTCCTTGCGGCTGCGGGCCAGCAGTTCCGCGCACCGGTCGGGCCGGCCGCGGACCGCTTCCAGCCGGGCGAGGGTCAGCAGCCCGAACGCGATCACGCCGTTCGGCGGGGTGCGGCCCGCGACGGCGATCGACTCCACGGCGTCGGCGGAGGCGGCCGCCCAGCCGCCGGTGCGGAAACCGAGGTCCCCGCGGACGGCCAGCGCGACGGCGAGCAGGGCCGGCGCGTGGCCGCGGCGCAGCCGGCAGAGTGCGGCGTTGATCGCCGTCCGGGCCGGGTCCGGCCGTTCCGACCACAGTTCCGCCAGCGCCAGCCAGACCAGCGCGGCCGGGTCGCCGACCGACTCGGGCGGCGGCAGCTCGCCGCCGGGCAGGCCGTGCATCACGCGGGCGGCCGCGGCCGCCGGCCGCGCACGGACCGGGAGGGGGACGCCGGCCAGCGACTCGGCTTCGGTGACGGCCACGCACGCCAGGCGCGCCTCCCCCAGCGCCAGCGCGGGTCCGGTCGCCGCGCACAGCAGGTCCGCCGCCCGCTCCGGGTCCCGGCGGGCGAGCCACGCGGCCGCGCCGGCCAGTTCGTCGAACGCCTGGCGGTGCCGTCCGGCGAGACCCAGCCCCCGCGCGCTGCGCCCGGCGGCCGCGGCCAGGAAGGCCGGGTCGTCGCGCAGGGACACGGCCTCGCGGCACCACGACGCCGCCTGCTCGCCGCGTCCGGCCCGCAGCGCCCCGGCCGCGGCGGCGAGCAGGCGCATCGCCCGCCGGCGCGGGTCGGCGGTCAGGTCGGCCGCGCGCCGCAGGAACCGCGCCGCGGCGACGGGATCGGCGGTGCCCCTGGCCAATGCGGCCAGCCGCGCGGCGAGCTCGTCCGCCGGTCCGGTCACCGCGAACGACTGGTACCAGATCCGCTGGTCGCGGTGAGCGTGGGCGGAAAGCGCCGCGTAGACGGCTTTCCTGGCCGGCTCGGGCGCGTCGGCCAGCAGCACCGGGCCGAGCAGCGGGTACCGCAGCAGCCGCCGGCCGCCCTCGGCCGCGGTCACCAGGCCCAGCCGTTCGCCGGGCACGACGTCGCGCCCGGACAGCCCCAGCTCGGCCAGCGCGGCCTCGACGGCAGCCGGTTCGGCGGGACCGGCGACGGCGAGCACGGCCAGCGCCCGGCGCGTCGGCTCGGCCAGCCGGGCGAGCACGTCCCGCCAGGCCGGCAGCGCCGACCGGCCCACCTCGACCGCGAGGTCGGCCGCCCGGTCCGTCGTCGCCAGCCGGCGCAGCGTTTCCACGACGGCCAGGGGGTTTCCGCCGGCCACGTCCACGATCGCGTCGACGTCGTGGTCCGGGGCGAGGAAGCCGTGGACCCGGGCCAGCCGGCGGCCGTCGGCGCGGTCGAACCCGGCCAGCCGCACGGCGGGCAGGTCCGGCGGTCCGGCGGCCGCGCCCGGCTCGTCGCGCAGGGCCAGGACGAGCGCGATCCGTTCGCGGTCCAGCCGGCGCCCGAGGAACTCGAGCACCCGCCGGGACTCCGGGTCGATCCACTGCAGGTCGTCCACGAGCACCAGCACCGGCTCGCGCGCCGACGCGGCGCCCAGCACGCCGAGGGCACCGGCGCAGACGGCGAGCGCGCCGGCGGCCGGGCCGTCGTCGAGGGCGAGCGCGACCTCGAGCGCGCGACGCTGCGCCGCGGGCACCCGGCCGAACCAGCCGGTGAAGGGGGCGAGCAGCTGCGCCGCGGCGGCGTAGGGCAGCTCGGCTTCGGCCCGGCTCCCACGCACCCAGACGACGCGGTGCGGCGAGCGGTCGGCGAGGTGCCCCAGCAGGGCGGTCTTCCCGATCCCCGGCTCCCCGACGACGACCCGCGCGGAGCCGTGGCCGCCCACCGCCCGGCCGAGCAGGCCGCTTTCCCACCGCCGGCCGGCGAAGGGCACCGGGCGCTCGTCCCCCGGTCTCAGCCGCCACACCCGCCCGGCATCCGTCTTCCCCACCGCACACCCCCCGCTCGGCTCCCGTGGCGTTCGACCACGTCGTCCAGCCCGGAAGGGAGGTCCCCTCGCCACCACCCGGACGATCCGGCGACGCTCGCACGGTCCGTCGACAATCCGTCGACAGTGGGCGGGGCGGGTACTCAGGGTGGTTCGGGGGCTACGCGATGGTGCCGGGCCAGAGCGTTCGATCTCCGGGAACAGCTCGCCGACCCGCAGGCGCATCTCGGGGCCGCCGTCGGGGCCGGTCGAGTACCGGCGGACCTCGCCGAGCAGCCGGTAGCACGCGTCGACCGGGAGCAGGAAGCAGTCGGTGCCGCGGAACACGATCGCCTCGAGGTCCGGTTCGGCCGCCGCCAGCAGGGGGTGGCCACCGGCGGCGTCCGGGGCAGGACCACCTCGGTCGCGCCCACGGGGCCCGGCCGGAACGCCGTCACGCGCGTGCCCCGGCGCAGGAAGAAGGCGAAGCGCGCGGGGATCCCGAGGCCGCACCAGTCGAGGTGCGCGGCCGGGTGACAGGGCGCGCGGAGGTAGCGCTCCGGCACCGCGCGGTACCGCGGCTGCCCGCCGGCGCCCCGGATGACCAGCAGGAAGCACGCCCGGCACGAGCACAAGAGCCCGCGGCGGCCGGTGTCGGCCACGTGACCGTGCCGCGCGGCCACCGGCGTCCCGCACAGGTCACACCGTTCCGGCACCGCGAACCGGCTGCCGCTCGGCGCCTGTTCCAGTCCGATGTGGACACTCATGACGCGCGCCCCGCCGGCGGCCCCCTCCCGATCCGGTACAGCCGGACGACCCGGACGCCGGTGACGTCCGGAGCCGCGGCCCGGACGGCGGCCTCGAAACTGCACCCGCACGGTCCCGACGTCGATCCCGAGGTAGTGGGCGCCCGTCGGCGCCGGGACCGGCGGGATCCGGGCGGCGGTGTCGAGCGGGTGCAGGTCGTGCAGCGGCAGGTCCGCAACGACGGCGTCTCCGGCGAGCGGTTCGCGATCAGGTCGTGTTCGACGACGAACCGCCAGGGCTGGGTGTTGTGCGGCGAAGGCGCGCGCACGGCCGAGGCGAGGGCTTGGTCGACCACGTCGGGCACCGGTCGGTTCATCGCGGCCTCCGGTTTCCGGGACGGCGGACCACCTCGGCATCCCCGGTCCTGCGTCCGCCTGCGACGATCGCCGGTCCCGACTTTTCCGGGACCAAGGCTCCGTCCCCCGCCGGGCGCGCGCGCACCCGCACATGCTCGCCGCACGTGCGGATTCCCTTATCGGGTAACACTTTCGTGAAAGGTCCACCACGCTCAGCCACCCGGGTGAAAGTCGCCCGGATCGTTCCGGGCCGTTGCGCGGACCGGCCCGCCGACTAACGTGGTGGCCATCGAACTGACGGCGAAACCCCACGCCACCAGCATCTTGGCCACGGCCCGCGGGCAGCTCGACCTGGCCGGGTACGCGGTGCTGCGCGACGGCCTGCTCAAGATCGCCGCCGACGTGCCGCGCGGCCTGATCGCCGACGTCAACGACCTCACCATCGGCGCGGCCTCGCCCGCGGCGGTGTTCCCGCTCGTCGCCTCCCGCATCAGCGACTGGCCCGGCGTCCCGTTCGGGCTGGTGACCCGGCACCCGGACCACCTCCGGCTCTTCCGCCGGTTCGCCACCGATCGGTTCGTCTCGGTGAGCCCCGACGCCGACGCGGCCGAAAGCGCGTTGCTCCGTCCCGTCCGCCGGGGAGCCCGCCGGACCGTCCCGCGCTCCCCCAACGCGGAGGACGTCGCGCGCGAGTTCGTCCGGCAGCGGTGCCTCGACTGGGCGATCCCCCAGCTGATCTACGACGGCACGTTGATCGCCGCGGAACTGGTCCGCAACGCGATCCAGCACACGGAGTCGGTACCCCAGATCCGGCTGGACCTGCGCCGAGGGCTGCTGTCGGTCTCGGTCACCGACGACGACCCGAGCCCCGCAAGGGTCCTCGAGCGACCAGACCCGCGCGACCCGGGACTCGGCCTGCGCATTGTCGCCCACGCCGCCCAGGCCTGGGGCAGCAGCCGCCGCTGGTCGGGCGGGAAGGTCGTCTGGGCGGTGCTGCGGGTCGGCCGCGGCGAACCGGACTGAACGGCCCACAGTGGACCGCGCGGGCCGCACGTCCGGGCGGGGCTCGTGCCGAACGCCCGCGAAACCGACCCGGCGAAGCCCGCGCCCGCCGGACCGCGGCGGCCGCCGGCGCCGATGCACTGCTCGAGCCCGGCACGCAAGCCGCGCGCCCACGCCGCAGCGGCGCACGCCCACCGGACCGCGGCGGCCGCCGGCACAGGTGCGCTACTCAAGCCCGGCCCACGGGCCGCGAGCCCACGCCGCTGCGGCGCACTGCCGCAGGGCCGCTCCGGAGGCCGGGCCGATGCACTGCTCAAGCCAGGCACGCGAGGTCCTCCCACCTTCCAGCGGGTCTTGAACGGGCGGCGACCGGGAACATTGGGGGTGGTCGGCCGCCGCCCGTCCGGGAGCGGCGATCCCGGAACGGGGGGGTGGGATCGCCGCTGGTCCGTGGGCCCGCCGGGTCAGTGGGCGGGGCGGCCCGCCGGGTGCGGTCCCTTCGGGTGGGTGGGGGCCGGGTGGCCCTTGCCGTTGCCCGGACCGGTGTCGTGCCCCCGGCCCGGGGACTCCTGCTCGACCAGGGCCGCGCAGTAGCCGTCGACCTTCGTCCGGTCCCCCGCCGCCCTGATCAGCGCCGTGAACGCCGGGCTCTCCAGCGCCTTGCCGTGCTCGGCCTTGCCGCCCGCGTCGTACGCGTGGCACAGCCCCGCCAGCGACGGGGACGGCGACGCCGGGCTCTCCGGCCGGGCCGCCGCGTGCGTCGAGGCCGACGCGGCCGCCGAACCGGCCGGCCGGGCGGCCTCGGACGTCGCGGGGGCCGACGTCGCGCCGCCGCCCGGCAACGGCAGCGCACCGGTGGCGGCCGCGGCCACGCCACCCACGGCGAACACCGCCGCGGCCGCGGCGGCGACCTTCAGCAGCCCGCGCTGGCTCATCGAAGGGCTCCGGGGTCGAGGGGCACGGTCGTGACGAGCCGCCTCGAGGAACGCCGTCACGGCCGCCTGCTCCCCACCCAGCTCGCCGTCGCGCGGTGGGGCGGCCGCGGCGGCGAGCAGGCCGGCCAGCGCGTCCGAGGTCTCGGCCGACGCACCCCGCAGCAACCGCTCCGCGGCGTGCCGGTCGATCCGGCGCCCTTCGTGCTCACTCATCACACACGCCTCAGCGCCGGGCGGCCCGAAAGTGTCACACCGGCCCGCCGAGGCGCTCGGCGAGCGTGCGAAGTCCCCGGTAGGCGGCGGTGCGCACGGCCCCGGGGCGCTTCCCGAGCACCGCCGCCGCGGCCTTGGCGTCGAGGCCGACGACGGCGCGCAGCACGACGGCTTCGGCCTGGTCACGCGGCAGTGTCGCGATCAGCGCCAGCGCCGCGTCGGTGGTCGTCGCCTCGATCGCCGCGCCGGCGGTGTCGTCGGGCGCGGGCCGCTCGGGGAACCACTCGGCCGGCGCGTCGGCGACGGGGCGGCGGCGCCGGTGGCGGAGGTGGTCCAGCGCCCGGTGTCGCCCGATCGTGGCGGTCCAGGCCCGGAAGCCGTCCATGTCGCCTCGGAACGACGTCAGGTCGCGGGCGATCTGCAACCACGCTTCCGAGGCGACGTCCTCGGCGTCCTGGCCCACCAGCACCCGCAGGTACCGGCACAGGCCGGGCTGTACCGACCGGTACAGCACCCGGAAGGCGTTCTCGTCGCCTCGCCGCGCCCGCTCGAGGGCCGTCGACAGATCGGCGTCCCCCGCCGCGAGGCAAGGGACCGACTCCAGCTCCACACGTATCCTTCGCGGTCTGCCCCACCGCATTTCGTCCGGGCCATCATGAGTCATCCGTCCGCCGGTCACAACACCGCATCGGATCACCTCGACGCGCAGCGCCGCCGTTCACCATCGATCGCCCGCGCGCGTAACACCGCCTCGCCGGCGAAGCAAGGGACATCGGTCCCTTTTGATCAGGCCGGTCGACCAGGGTCCACACAGGCCAGTAGCCCGGAGTGACGAACGTCTCCAATTCCGCACACTCTTCGTGACGGTCCACTTCGGACCAGCCGGCGCTTCCCGCCCCGGCGCTTCCCTCCCGTAACAGCCAAGGAGCTTTCCATGCGCAAGATCAGCAAGCGGTCCGCGGTCGTCCTGGGTGCCGCCGGCGCCGTCATCGTGGCCGGCGTCGCCTACGCGGCCTGGACCAGCACCGGCGCGGGCTCCGGCTCCGTCACCTCGACCACCTCGGTGAACTCGACGATCGGTTCCGACACCACGGGCACGCCGCTCTACCCGGGCGCGGCCAAGACGTTCACCGTCACGATCAACAACCCGAACGCCTACCCGGTCGTCGTGAACAGCATCAGCGCCGGTTCCTCCACCGCGACCGCCGGCGGCTGCGCGGCGGGCACCGTGACGAGCGGCGCGGTGAACAACCCCGGCAGCACCATCGCCGCGGGCGGGAACGCCGTCTACACCCTCACCGCCACGATGAGCGGCACCGCCACCGACGCGTGCCAGGGCGCGACGTTCACGCTGCCGCTGACCGCGACCCTCTCGTCGAACGCCTGATCCCGCGCCGATGTCCAGGTGGCGATTCGCCCTTCCGGCCGCGCTGGTCGTGGGCACGTGGCTCGCGATGGGCCCGTCGACACCGGCGCCGGCCGCGAACGGCAACGGCATCAAGCAGTTCGCCATCACCGACGTGCCCGGCCGGGCCACCGCACTCGTCCCCGGCGCCACCGGGACGCGGTGGGTCCGGCTGGGCAACGCCGAGAACTTCCCGATCCTCGTCCAGACGGTCACCACGACGGTCGGCAAGCCCGTCGACGGCGCCGGCCGGCCCGTCGCGGCCTGCCCGGCGTCGTCGGTGAAGGTCGACGCGCTGGCCGCGCCGGTCAAGGTCCCCGGCGACGGCACCGCCGACGTCGCGCTCACCACCCACCTGCTCGCCGGCGCGCCCGACGCGTGCCGCGGCCTCACCTTTCCCCTGACGTACACAGGAACGGCGGTCAAGCCATGAACAGCCCCACCCTGCGCCGCGCGGTCGTCGTCACCGCGGTGGTCGGCGCGACGCTGGGCGGCGGGATCGCCGTCGCGGCCTGGACGAGCTCCGGCTCGGGCTCGGCCACGGCGAAGGCCGGCACCGCGAGCGCCCCCACGACCGGCGTGGTGGACGCGTCGGCGATCACCACCGGCCTGCTCTACCCCGGCAGTACGGGCACAGCGAAGCTCCTGGTGACCAACCCCAATCCCTATCCGGTGGTGGTCTCCAGGGTGGCCGCCGGAACCGGTGCGCCGACCGGTTCCGGCGGTATCGGCACCTGCACGACGACCGGGGTGTCGTGGCGTTTCGACCAGACGCCGGGCACGGCGATCGCCGCCAACGGCAACGCGACCATCACCCTGACCGACGCGGTCGCCATGGCGTCCACTGTGGACGACGGTTGCCAGGGCGCGGCGTTCTCGATCCCGGTCGTGGTGACGGTGACGAGCCAATGAGCCGCATCCTGTTCGCCACGGCCGTGGCGGCCGCGCTCGCGGTCGGCGGCCTGGTCGCGATCGGCGACGCCCAGGCCGAGGCCGCCTGGCTCAAGAGCGGGACCGGGAACGCGGGCGCCAAGGCCTTGCAGCTCGCGGCGCCGGGTTCCTTCTCGGTCACCCCGGCGAAGTGCAACGGCAGCAACAAGTCGGTGAACATCAGCTGGGCCGCGGTCACGGGCGCGCTGAGCTACGAGATCTACGCGACCAACTCCGCCGGCGGCAACGGCCAAGTGCTCACCACCACGACCGCGACCGGCCTCACCAGCTACGACCTGCCGTACAAACCCGCTTTGATCACGGTGCGCGGCCTCAACAACAAGTGGCGCGGCCAGGCCACGACCGCCGCGACCGGTTGCCCCTGACGAGGTCCCCATGTCCGATCACACCGACCGCGGCCCGCCGGGCGGCGCGCACGACCTCGACCCGACCGAAAACCCGACAACCGAAGGAAATCCCATGTTGCAAAGACTTCGCGCCGCCCGGGGCAACCAGGACGGCTTCACCCTCATCGAACTGCTCATCGTCGTCGTGATCCTCGGCGTGCTCGCCGGGGTCGTCGTCTTCGCCGTGCAGGCGTTCAACGGCGATGGCAAGGCCGCCGCCTGCCAGGCGGACTTCAAGGCCGTCGAAACCGCCACCGAAGCGCAGTACGCGAAGACCGGGACCTACCCGGCCGACGTCACCGAACTGGTCACCAAGCACTACCTGCGCGACCCGCTGGCCCCGGCCGCCACGAGCGGCTACTCCATCACCACCGCCGCCGGGGTCGTCACCGCCACCGGTGCCTGCAGCAAGAGCTCGGGCTCCTGAGCACGGCCGCGGGGCGGGTGACGCGCCCGCCCCGCGCCGACCATCCACATCGGACACCCGGAGGCATCCCATGCCCACCCTGACCGGCAGCCGCGTCGACGGCCTGCTCGAAGCGCTGTGGCAGGCGCGTGGCACCGACCTGCTGCTCACCGCCGGACTGCCACCCCAGCTGCGGGTGCACGGTGACCTCTCCGCGGTTCCCGGCCACCCCGTCCTCACCGGCGAAGACACCGACGGCCTCCTCGCCGAGCTGCTCTCCGACGACCAAGCCCGCACCTGGCGCGCGGCGCACGAGTTCGACTTCTCCTTCAGCTGGCGCGACCACGCCCGCGTCCGCGGCAACGCCTTCACCCAGCGCGGGGACACCGTCGTCGCGCTGCGGATGATCCCGCGCCGCATCCCGGACATGACCGAGCTCGGCCTGCCGCCGGTCCTCACCGACTTCGCCCGGCGGCACCAGGGGCTCGTGCTCGTCACCGGGCCGACCGGCTCCGGCAAGTCGACGACGCTCGCCGCCGTCATCGACCGGATCAACCGCGAGCGCGCCTGTCACATCCTCACCGTCGAAGACCCGATCGAGTACGTCCACGAACACCGCCGCTCCGCGGTGAACCAGCGCGAGGTCGGCACCGACACCGAGTCGTTCCCCGCGGCCCTGCGCAGCGCGCTGCGGGAGGACCCCGACGTCCTGCTCGTGGGCGAGATGCGCGACCTCGAGTCCATCCGGTTCGCGCTCACCATCGCCGAAACCGGGCACCTCGTCTTCGCCACCCTGCACACCAACGACACCGCGCAGTCCCTCGCGCGGATGGTCGACGTCTTCCCGGCCGGCCAGCAGGAGCAGGTGCGCGTCCAGCTCGCCGCGGCGCTCACCGGCATCGTGCACCAGCGGCTGCTGCCCCGGATCGGCGGCGGGCTCGTCGCCGCCTTCGAGGTGCTCGTCGCGAACACGGCCGTGCGCAACCTCGTCAAGGAGGGCAAGCCGCACCAGCTGCGCAACGTGCTGGTGACCGGGCAGCGCGAAGGCATGGTGACGCTCGAGCAGTCCCTCTCGGCGCTCGTCGGCGCCGGGCTCGTCACGCCCGCCGACGCCGCCGCCCGCAGCCTCCACCCGCAGGACATCGACCCGCGTCCGCGACCGCGGAGCGTGCCGGCATGAGACTCCGCACCCAGCCCCGCACCGTCGACCTGCGCACGGTGACCCCGGACCGCGCCGCCGCCGACCTGCTCGGCGAGGCGAAAGCCCGCGAGCTCTGCGCCATCCCCCTGGCCGTCCGCGACGACTCCGTGCTCGTCGCGGTCGCCGACCCGGCCGCCGCGCCCGCGCTGCAGGACGCCCTCGGCCGCCCGGTGACCGTCGCCGTGGCCGCCCGGGCCGACATCCTCGCCACCATCGCCCGCACCTACCGCGCGCTCACCGGGATCGACCAGCAGGTCAAGGCGTTCGAGGCGCGGGACTCCGTGCGCCGCGACGCCGTGCGCGCCGACGCCCCGGCGACCGCGAACGACGACGCGCCGGTCGTGCACGTCGTCTCGCTGATGATCGCCCAGGCGCTGCGCGACCGCGCGTCCGACGTCCACGTCGAACCGCAGGACGACCGCGTGCGCGTGCGCTACCGCATCGACGGCGTGCTCCACGACGTCCTCGACCTGCCCGGCTCGATGGGGCCCGCGGTGGTCAGCCGGATCAAGATCCTCGCCGGGATGAACATCGTCGAGCGCCGCCGCCCGCAGGACGGCCAGATCAGCATGGACGTCGAAGAGCGGCCGGTGGACATGCGGGTGGCGACCACGCCGGTGGTCGGCGGGGAGAAGGTCGTGCTGCGGCTGCTGGACAAGAGCCGTCCGCTGTTCCGGCTGCCGCAGCTCGGCATGCCCGAGGAGATGGCGGCGCGGTATTCGGCGGTGCTGCGCTCGCCCTACGGCATGGTGATCTGCGCCGGGCCGACCGGCAGCGGCAAGACGACCACGCTCTACGGGTCGCTGGGCGAGCTCGACAGCGCCGAGCGCAACATCATGACCATCGAAGACCCGGTCGAGTACACCATGTCCTCGATCAACCAGATCCAGATCAACGAGCAGACCGGCGTCACCTTCGCCGACGGCCTCAAGTCGATCCTGCGGCAGGACCCGGACGTCATCCTGGTCGGCGAGGTCCGCGACGCCGACACCGCGCGCATCGCCGTGCAGTCCGCGCTGACCGGGCACTTCGTGCTCTCGTCGCTGCACGCCACCGACGCCGCGTCGGCGCTGCACCGGTTGCTGGACATGGGGATCGAGAACTTCCTGGTCGCCTCCTCGATCACCGCGGTGCTCGCGCAGCGGCTGGTCCGGCGGATCTGCCTGCGCTGCCGCGAGTACTACGAGCCCTCGGCCGAAGAACTGTCCTTTCTGGACTCGATGGGCGCGGACGGGCCGGCCGGCGGGTTCGTCCGCGGCGCCGGCTGCAACTTCTGCGCGCACACCGGGTTCCTCGACCGCACCGGCGTCTACGAGCTGATGCCGGTCGGCGAGGGGATCCGCTCGCTCGTGCTCGGCAACGCGCCGCACCACGAGGTCCACGAGCTGGCCCGCAAGGAGGGCATGCGGACGCTGCAGGACGAGGCGCTGCGGCTGATCGCCGAGGGCGTCACGACCCCGGCCGAGGTGCTGCGGTCGATCTACCTCAGCGGAGGGGCACGATGAACCGGTACGCCTACGTCGCCACCGGCCCGGACGGCACGCGCACCCGCGGTGTCCAGAAGGCCGCCGACGCCGATTCCGCCGTCCTCGCGCTCTACGAGCGGGAGCTGCGGGACATCGAGATCACGCAGAAGAAGAGCGTGCTGCAGCTGGAGCTGACGGCGCCGCGGGTCAAGCGCGAGGTCGTCATGCACCTCTCGCGCCAGCTCGGGGCTTTCGTCCGGGCCGGGCTGCCGCTGATCGACGCCGTGCGCATCCTCGGCGACGAGGCGTCGAACTCGACCGTGACGCGGATGCTGCGGCAGGTCGAGCAGGGACTGCGCGGCGGCGAACGGCTCTCGGACTGCGTCGACCGCCACCCGAAGATCTTCCCCGAGTTCTACCGCGAGATCCTGCGCTCGGCCGAGCTGAGCGGGCAGCTCGACGTCGTCCTCGACCAGCTCGCGAACTACCTCGAACGGGACCTCGAAGCCCGCCGCCGGATCAAGGCCGCGCTGATCTACCCGGCGATGATCGCGCTGATGTCGGTGGTGACGGTCGTCGTGCTGGCCACCTTCGTGCTGCCGCGGTTCAAGGCGTTCTTCGCGAGCCTGCACGCGACCCTGCCGCTGCCCACGCGGATGCTGCTGGCCGTCACCGACTTCCTCGGCGAGTGGTGGTGGGCGCTGCTCGCGGGCGGGTTCTTCCTCGGCCTGCTGTACGTCGTGGCGGTGCGCACGCCGTCCGGCCGGTACGCCCGCGACCGCGTCGTGCTGAGCCTGCCGGCGATCGGGCCGACCGTGCGGCACGCGCTGGTCGAGCGGTTCTGCCGCATCCTGTCGTCGATGGTCAGCGCCGGCGTGCCGCTGCCCGAAGCGCTGCGCGTCGCGACGGAGTCGTTGCGCAACCGCGTGTTCATGCGCGGGCTCGGCCGGGTCGGCGAGGCCGTGCTCGAAGGCGAGGGCCTCGCGCGCCCGCTCGCCGGCTCCGGGCTGCTGCCGGTGACGGCCGCGCAGATGATCCGCGTCGGCGAGGACACCGGCACGCTCGACACCCAGCTGGAGCTCACCGCCCAGTACTACGAGGGCGAGCTCGACTACCGGCTGAAGAAGCTCACGGCGTTGTTCGAGCCCGCCGTCATCGTGGTGATGGGCCTGCTCGTCGGCTTCGTCGCGGTCGCGCTGGTGTCGGCGATGTACGGCATCTTCAACCAGGTGCACATCTGATGACCGCCGACGACCGGGGCGAGAGCCTCCTGGAACTGCTGATCGCGGTCGCGATCATGGGGATCGCGGTCGTCGCGATCGTCGGCGGCATCGGCGTCGGGGTGGCGATGTCCGACGTCCACCGCAAGCAGGCGACCGCGGGCACCGCCGCCCGGGACTTCGGCGAGGCCGTGGTCACCAAGGTGATGGCCGGGGGCTACGTGCTGTGCGCGTCGCCGGCCAGCTACGCGACCCCGCCGGGGTACTCGGCGCCGACGGGCTTCACCAGCTCGGTGGCGTCCGTGCGGTACTGGGCGAGTGGCGCTTGGGCGAGCAGCTGCGGTACCGACAGCGGCCTGCAGCAGGTGACCGTCCGGGTCGCCAGCACCGACGGGCGCGCGAGCGAGCAGCTGGTCGTCGTCGTGCGGCGCGGGTGCGGGCTCAAGGACGCGCTGTGCTGAGCCGCCGCCCCGACGCCGGGTTCACCCTGGTCGAGCTGCTGATCGTGGTCGTGCTGCTCGGCGTGGTCGTCGCGCCCGCCGCCACCGCGGTGGTCACGTCGATCCGCACCAGCGACGCCACCTCCGCGCGGCTGGAGCTCTCGCACGACGCCCAGCAGAGCGCCGCGTTCTTCGCCCAGGACGTCGCCATGACGGGCCTGCGCGACTACTCGGGCCAGATCGCCAACGGCGCCGTGCCGTTCTCGCCGTCGGTCCAGCTCGACGCGGCCTACGACGCGGGCGGCCAGGTGTGCGGCACGGCCGCGACGCCGGTTTCGGCGCTGCGCCTGCTTTCCGACGACTGGGACACGAGCACCCCGGCCGCGACCCGCCGCACCGCGGTCGTCGCCTACTACCTCACCGGGACCGAGCTGCACCGCCTGCGCTGCCTCGCTTCCGCGGTGGTGGGCGACTCGGTCGTCGCGCACCACGTCCAGGCCGGCAGCCTCGCCGTGACGTGCGCCAGCACCTGCACCGCGGCCGACGTCCCGCTGTGGGTGCGGCTCGCCTTCACAGCCGCGTCGGACCGCGCCGACCCCTACCCCGTCACCCTCTTCGGCCAGCGGAGGCAGTCATGAAACGCCACGACGACCGCGGCGCGGCGCTGCCGCTGGTGCTCGTGCTGGTCACCGTGGTCGCCGTGGTGCTGGGCGCGGTGCTGTCGTTCGCCGAGACCAGCGTCCGCACCACGGTGAACCTGCGCGACCAGGCGTCGGCGGCGTACACGGCCGACGGCGCGCTGCAGGCCGCGATCAACGAGATCCGCAACAGCGGCTTCACCGGCGCGCCCGGCCAGCACTGCTTCGGCGCGTCCGACACGCTGACGCTGCCGTCGTTCGACGGCACCGACTCCGCGGCGGTGTCGTGCACCGCCGACCCGGCGAAGGTGCTGATCCAGTGCCCGTCGCTGAGCGCGTGCAACCGGCCGGGCAACGCGATCCTCACGCTCGGCACCGGGGGCGAGGACGGGGTCACCATCCAGCAGCCGACCGGGTCGTCGTTCCGGGTGCACGGGATCGTGTACTCGAACTCGACCATCAACGTCGTCAACGGGTCCCTCGACACGAACACGGCGGTCTACGCCCGCGCCGCCTGCTCCGGCACGATCCGGAGCACGCCCGCCGCGTCGTGCCGCTACGGCGGGTCGAGCCTCGGCGCCGACCCCGGCTACGCCCCGGCGCTCACTTCCGTCCCGCCGTACCGGAAAGTGCCGTCGTGCGGTGGCTCGGTCGTGACTTTCCAGCCCGGTTACTACGACGACGCCGCCGGGCTGTCCACGCTGATGTCCAACAGCAGCCCGTGCAAGAACAGCGTCTGGTGGTTCACGCCCGGGACGTACTACTTCGACTTCCACAACGGCGCGGCGGTCCGGCCGCCCTCCCTGCCCGCGGGCACCGACGTGTGGACGATCGACAGCGGCCGCCTGGTCGCGGGCACGCCGGTCGACGCGAGCGGCCGGATCCTGGCGGCACCGCCGGCGTCGGCGACGATCCCGGGCGCGTGCGACAACCCGATCGACGACGCGAAGGCGCAGGGTGTCCAGTTCGTCTTCGGCGGCGACAGCCAGCTCGCGGTGAAGGCCGGGCAGGCCGAGATCTGCGGCACGTACAGCGGCACCAAGCCGCCGGTCGCGCTGTACGGCCTGACCTCGGGCGCGGAAAGCCCGGTCACGACCACCCTCACGCCGACCGGGGTCACGCCCGGGTCCTTCACGAACGCCACGCCCGCTCTTTTGTCCACTGTAGATAGTCAGGCGGCGACCTGGACCAACAACGGCAACGGCAACCAGAGCGCGACGGTCACCGCCACCGGATACGCGCCGCCCGCGGCGATCCCGGCGGGGTCGATCCTCACTTCCGCCCGCGCACGCGTGGTGCACGGCAACGACAACGGGGCCACCCAGGACAACCTGAGCGTGCAGCTCACCACCGCGAGCGGCACGACCGGGCCGGTCATCGTTCAGCCCTACACGGACAAGGCGCTGCACACCGACTACGCCGACTTCACCAGTGCGCTGTCGCAGCAGGTCTACGACGGGTCGTTCACCGGCGCGCAGCTGGCCTACACGGCGGCCGTGAAGCACAAGGGCACCGAGTCGGTGGACGCGCTGCAACTCGAGCTCACCTACACGCCGCCCGCCCTGCGCGCGGAAAGCGGCTGCACGCAGCTGGTGTACACGAGCAGCTCCGCGTGCGCGCTGGTGACGTCGGTGAACAACTCGGGCAACCGGTTCTACGTCCAGGGCACCACGTACGCCCCGAAGGCGGTCCTGGACGTCACGCTCAACAACGCCACCGAGCCGATCTTCCGGTTCGGCGTCATCGCGCGGTCGTTGCAGGTGAAGCTGACCGGCAGCGTGACGTTCACCGGCGCGGTCATCGAGGTGCCGGACGACTCCCCCGGGTTCGTCTTCGGCGTCTACCTGAGCGCTTACGTCTGCCCCGGCGCGGGCTCCTGCGCGCCGGGCGGGACGGCGGCCGCGCGGGCGCGAGTGGCCTATGTGGACGGTGATCCGGCGCGTCCGGTGCCGGGGTCGCGGCAGGTGTCGGTGCTGAGCTGGTCGGGTGCCCGGTGATCGCCGCCGTCGCGGGCGTGCTCGGCCTGCTGGTCGGCTCGTTCCTGAACGTCGTGGTCCACCGGGTCCCGCGCGGCGAGTCGGTGGTCAGCCCGCCGTCGCGGTGCCCGGGCTGCGGGCAGGGGATCCGGGCGCGGCACAACGTCCCGGTGCTGGGCTGGCTCGTCCTGCGCGGCCGCTGCGCCGGCTGCGGCGACCGGATCAGCGTCCGCTACCCGCTGGTCGAGCTCGGGACGGCGGCGGTGTTCGTCCTGCTGGCGGCGCGGATCGCGCTGCCGGACCTGCCGGCGTACCTCTACTTCGGGGCGATCGGGATCGCGCTGGCCCTGATCGACGTCGACACGCGGCGGCTGCCGAACGCGCTCGTGCTGCCGTCGTACCCGGTGCTCGCGCTGCTGCTGACGGCGTCGGCCTGGTGGCAGGGTGACTGGTGGTCGCTGGTCCGCGCGCTCCTGGGCGGCACGGCGCTGTTCGGGTTCTACCTGCTGCTGGCGATGGCGTACCCGAGGGGCATGGGCTTCGGCGACGTCCGGCTGGCGGGACTGATCGGCGGCGTCCTGGCGTACGTGTCGTGGGAGGCGCTGGTGTTCGGCGCCTTCGGCGGGTTCCTGCTGGGCGCGCTGGCGGGGGTGGCGGTCCTGGCCCGCGGCGGCGGCCGCAAGACGGCGTTGCCGTTCGGGCCGTTCATGCTCGCGGGGGCGCTGGTCGCGCTGTTCGCGGCCGCGCCGCTGGCGCAGGCGTACTTGCGGTTCACCGGGCTGGCTTGAGCCAGGCTTTCCCGACGCGGGCGACCGCCCTGCCCCGGCCGCCCACAACGCAGCCGCGGCGGCGGCTTCCGAGCCGTCCACGGCCACCACGACCGGCGGATTCACGAGTGCGGCCACGGGTTTCCCGCCGGGGTTCGGCTGCGATCCCGACAGCAGGGAGCGGACGAGCGCGAGACTGTTGCCGTTCGTCCCCCGAGGCCCGGGACGTCCGGCCGCGCTTACTCCGCGGCGAAGCTCTCCGTGCCGAGCACCGCGAGCAGCGCCAGCTTCTCGTGGCTCTCAGTCCCCGGCGTCGCGGTGAAGACGAGCAGCGACTGGCCTTCGTCCGGCTCCAGCAGCACCTGGCAGTAGAGGTCGAGCCGCCCGACCTGCGGGTGGGTGAACCGCTTGGTTTCGCTCCAGCGCAGGCCCACTTCGTGGCGTTCCCACAGCCCGGCGAACTCGTCGCTGGTGCGTCGCAGGACTTCGGCCAGCTCCGCCGCCGCCGAGCCGGGTCCGTCGCGCGTGACCGCTCCGCGCAGCTGTGCGACGGTGATCCGGCTGTTCTTCTCGTGCTCGGAAGGGTCGTACCGCGCGCGAGCGGCCGGGTCGGTGAACCAGCGGTACGCCGCGCTGCGGGCGTTCCCCGTGTAGCCGGTCTCGTCGCCGAGCAGTGCCACCGCGGACGGCGTCTGCAGCAGCGTCTCGCCCAGCGGGCCCAGCACCTGGGCGGTGGTGCCCGCCAAGCCGTCCATGATCCGCATCAGGCCGGGGCTCACGTGCCGGGCCCGCAGCTCGCGCCGGGCGGCGCGGTAGCCGGCGAGCAGGAACAGGTGATCGCGCTCGGCGGGCGTCAGCCGCAGGCCGCGGGCGATGGCCGCGACCATCGGCTCCGACGGCTGCGGCCCGGTGCCGCGTTCCAGCCGGGCGAAGTAGTCGGCGGACATGGCGCACAGCTGCGCCACCTCCTCGCGTCGCAGGCCCGGCGCGCGGCGGCGGTGCCCGCGGCCGAGCCCGACGTCCTCCGGTTGCAGTGCCGCGCGCCGGGCGCGCAGGAACGCGCCCAGTGAGGCGAGGTCGAAGCTCATGGTCACCATCGTCGACCAACGAACCCGGCTTAGCCACGGTCTGCGAGTCAGTGGCTGAGCGCGTCCTTCCGCCCGTCGTGGCCGCCGCGTTCACTCGCCGAATCGATCGGACTTCGAGTGAGGAGCGGAAATGACCAAGTGGACGACGGACGACCTGCCGGACCTGGGCGGGCGGACGGTGGGGGTCACCGGTGCGGGCCGCGGCCTGGGGCTGATCACGGCGCGGGAGCTCGCCCGCGCCGGCGCCCGGGTCGTGCTGGGGGTGCGGGACGTCGGCAAGGCCCGCGCGGCGGTCGCCGGCCTGCCCGGCACCTTCGACGTCCGGCCGCTGGACGTGGCGGACCTGGCGTCGGTGCGGGCGTTCGCGGGCTCGTGGTCCGGCCCGCTCGACGTCCTGGTCAACAACGCCGGCGTGATGGACGTCCCCGCCGCGCGGACGGCCGACGGGCTCGACCGGCAGACCACCACCAACCACACCGGCCCGTTCCTGCTGACGAACCTGCTGCTCGGGCACGTCACCGACCGGGTCGTGCACGTCACCAGCCAGCTGCACCGGCAGGGCAAGCTCGACCTCGGCGACCTGGACTGGCGGACGCGCGACTACCACGGGATGGCCGCCTACCGGGCGTCGAAGCTGGCGGTGGTCCTGTTCTCCCTGGAGCTGCAGCGCCGGCTGGACGCGGCGGGCAGCCCGGTCCGCTCGGTGCTGGCCAGCCCGGGGATCGCGCGCACCGCGCTGGCCGCGCATTCGCGGTCGAACGTCGTCAACCGCTTCAAGTTCCTCACCAACTCACCGGAACAGGGCGCGCTGTCGGTGCTCTACGCCGCCACGGCGGACGTACCCGGCAACGCCTACGTCGGGCCGGACGGACCGGGCGGCCTGCGCGGCGGCCCGGCGGTGCGCCGCGCGGGCAAGGCCGGCCTCGACGCGGAGCTGGCCCGCCGCCTGTGGGACGCGACCGACGGCCTCCTGAACACGGCAAACCGGTGAAGCGGGACGGGATTTCGCGTTCGCTCGTATCCGGCACCGGTACCTCCTACTCTCACAGGAGTGGACGGCATCGACAGTCTCCGGCACGCGATCGAGACAATTCCCATTCCCGGCGCCCCGCCCCGCCTGTCGCGGCAAGGGGCCGCCGTCGGGCTGGCCCTGCTCGACACGTCCTTGCGGCTCAACCACGTGCGCCGGCCCACCGAGCGGCTGACCGTCGTCGAGCACGGCACCGCCCGGCGCAGCACCGAGGTCGACGTCAGCCTGAAGCTGCTCGACGAAGGCCAGCGGCAGGCCACCGCGCAGCTGCAGGACCTGATCGGCCGCGAACACGGCGAGCGCGCCGCGTCCAGACCCGTGCGGCAGCGGTCCCTGTGGGTGCCGCTCGCCCGGCTGCCGCGCCGGGACGTCTCCCCCGTCGACGTCTTCGACAGCTCCGGCCAGAAGCTGCCGCGGCTGACGCAGCACGAGGCGTCCCGGCTCGTCGCCGCCGGGCTCTACCGGCTGCTGCGCGGGATCCTGGCCAGCGACGAAAACGCGCAGACCGCCAAGCACGAGCTGAACACCTTCCTGTTCCAGGTGCACGAGCCCCGCTGGCTCATCCAGCAGGCGCTGCTGACGCTGCTCACCGAACGGAACCACCCCGAACAGGAATTCACGCTCGCTCCGGCGAGCGGCACCATGCCCGGGTACGGGCGCCAGTGCCGGGAACTGGCGCTGGACATCCTCGCCGGCTACTCGGAACTGCTGGTCGAATACGCGTACCTGCTCAACGTCGCCGTCCGCGACTACATGCTGGTGGTCGCCCTCGACGACTCGGTCGAGGAACACCGGCTCAGCTACGAAACGCCGTTGCACGTCGACGCGCGACGGCCCGTCGCGCAGGAGCAGTGGCGGCGGCTCGCCTCCAGCCGGCGCGGCTACGTCGTGAGCTACGAGACCACGATCCCGGCGACGCTGAAGTCCTACCACCTGGTGGCCCGCACCGCGCCGGAAGCCGAGATCTCGCGGATGTACCTGTCCACCGACGCCGACCAGCACCAGGTCGACGGGCTGGCCGAAGACCTGGTCTCGCTGGCCGAACGGCAGGACGCGGCGCCGCTGCAGGAAGCCGACGGCGCCCGGCACAAGATCCTCGAGCTGCAGGCGCAGACCGTGCTGCGCCGGCTCGCCGACCTGCTGCGCCGCCGCAAGTGGGAGGCCGGCCAGTCCGGGGTGGAGCTGTCCTCGCTCAGCCTGCCCGCCTGCCACAAGCTCGCCGCCGCGGCCACGACCGGCGAGGCGGTCCGGACCGACTCGGGCGAGCTGGACAACTCGCTGCGGCGCCACCCCGAGTTCACCGCCGCGAACCTGCGGGAGGCCGCACGCGAGCTGACCGACCGGGAGTTCGGGCAGGACCTCGTGCTGGTCACCGGCATCGCCGAAGACGAGGCCCGCGCGTACTGGCGCCGCTCCGGCGGCCGCGACCCGCGCGGCGACCACGTCCGGGTGCGCGCGACGCTCGTGCTCAAGGACTCCACGAAGTCCGGCCCGCTCAACGTGACGTTCTACGCGCTGGCCGTCGCGGCGGTTTCGTTCGTGCTCGGCTGGATGCTCGTGGGCAGCCCGTGGCCGTACGGCCGGGCCGCCACCGAAGCGCTCGGCCACATCGGCGACGGCCAGTCGGTGATCACCATGCTGCTGCTGTTGCCCGGTTTCCTCTACAGCCGCCTGTCGCTGCCGCCGCGCCGGACCGTGCTCGGCTACCTCGGGACGCTGCCGCAGGCGCTCGTCCAGCTGAGCATCGCGGCCGTCGCCGCGTTCGCCGCGGCCGTGGCGACGCAGAGCCGCGGCGAAGTCGTGCAGGCCACGCTCACGGTCGCGGTGGGGCTGCCGGTCCTCGCGGCGCTGGTGCTGTTCGGCCAGGCGTCGTGGCGCGAGTCGGCGATCCCGTTGTCGCGCATCGGGGCGCCGCGGTGGGCCGGCACCGGCGCGTGGGACCGCCGCAAGCCGCTGGAAGCCGACGTCCGGTTCGACTCGTCCGGGGGGTGGTGAAGGTGCGCAGCCAGCGCGTCTCCGTGCGGAACGTGGCCGACCTCGCGCGGGCCGGCTTCGAGATCGCGCGGCAGCCGGTGACCAAAGTGGACTTCGAGGTGCACCACGCGCTGGCCCGCCACGGCTACCTGCGCGACCTCGTGTCCGCGGACGCCGACAGCGCGGTGTTCCTCGAGACGCTGTGCTCGGCCACGAACGGCGCCGGCGTCGTGATCGGCACCCGCACGCGGAAACCCTTGGACGGCACCGAAGCCATCGAGCACAGCGACGGCCGGCAGCCGGCGGAGCGTCCGGAGGAGAACGCGGGCAGCTGGGTCTTCCGCCAGACGACCTCGCCCAACCCGACGTTCATCTACGAGTCCGCGCAGACGTTCGAGGGCCTGATCGCGGTCGACCCGGGCGCGCGCGAGGTGTGCGAGTGGCACGGCCTGGCCGTCCGCGACCTGGTGCGCGAGATCTCCGACGCGGCGTCGGCGCTGATCGACGCGCCGCTGCTGTCGCTGCAGTGCCCGGCCCAGCTGCCGACGATCGTGAAGACCCGCAACCACGACCTGAGGACCCGCAAGGAGGTGGCGCCGCCGTGCTCGTCGCTGGCGGTCCGGTTCGCGATCGCGCTGCGGGACGTCTCCGCGGCGGCGCGGTTCGAGCTGGCCGACCGGTTCCGGGAGCTGTGCGAGAAGCACGGGTACAGCTTCTGGCTCGCCGACACGCGGCCGGGGCACCGGCAGGGCAACTGGTTCGAGGTCTACCACGCCGACGGCGAGTTTTCCCCGCTGTACAAAGGCGATCTCCGGTCCCGCCAGCGGATCGGGACGTGCCTGCCGGTGACGTTCGTCGGCCCGGCGCGGATCGGCTCGACGCACGCGATCGTGTCGTTCCTGCAGCGCTACCCGCAGGTCGGGGTCGTCGGCTGCGCGGGCACGACGCTGTCGGACGTGGCGTTCGTCCACCTCCAGCTGTCGATCCAGGGCGTCGCGGCGGACCGGCTCAACCGCATCCTGACGAAGCTGCTGGGCGAGTCGACGACCCCGGCCCGCCCGCACAAGCTGCTGCGCGAGCTGTTCAAGCGCCTCGGCCTGCCCCCGGACCCGGAGGAGGCGAGCGGGTCGTCCGCCGACCCGACGGCGGACTACCAGACGTTCGCGGGCCCGGCGCTGCCGTACCGCCCGTACCAGATGCCGGAGAGCATGGCGGTGTGGGTGTCGTGGGAGATCGCCCGCCAGCACCGCGGCCTGGCGGCGCCGCTGGAGTGCCTGTACCGGGCGTTGGCCCAGGTGGCCTCGGCGGGCGACCTGGCGACGGTCGAGTACCTGATCTGCCGGGCGACGGAGCAGTCGGTGGTCCGCGGGAAGGCGAAGCTGGCGGTGCCGAAGTCGGTGCTGAAGCAGTTCACGGCGGGCGGGGTGGAGGTGCCGGCGGCCAAGCTGTGCGCGTCGCTGGAGGAGGCTTGGAAGGCGCAGGTGGACCGGTCGGGGGTCGACGGGGTGAGCGAGCTGACGGTGGCTTGGCGCGAGTCGTGGCTCGGCCACTGGACGTACTCGTGAGACCTTGCGGCTCGCCGAGCTACCGCACGGCGCCGACGTAGAGGACGATCCCGAGGCCGAGCACGATCAGCGGGATGACCACCAAGGTCCAGGTCAGCAGCCGCTTCAGCTTGTAGATGGCCACCAACGTCTCGTACTTCATCTGGAGGTCGGCTTCGTCGACGTCGTCCGCCTGGAGAATCCGGCTGACCACCTGATCCATTTCCGTGCCGGACCGCACCTCGTGGGCGGCCATGATGCCGAGCTGCGCGAGTGTTTCGGCCATCGCGGTGATCTCCTGTCGGTTCGCCTGCTCCTCGCAGGTCGCCGACGACGGGCCGGCCGTTACGGCCGGTCCGTCACAGGGTCAGCACCACCTTGCCGTGGACGTGGCGCCCCGCCTGCAGTTCCACCGCCTCCCGCACCCGCTCGAGCGGGAACGTCGCCGCGATCGGGACCACCAGCTCGCCCGCCGCGATCGCGTCCGTGATCTGCTTCAGCTCGGCCGGGCCCGCGTCGATGCCGCCCGTCGCTCGGACTCCGCCCGGTGGGTTCGGGCCCGCCGCGATCGTCGAGATCCGCGAAGGCGGCACTCCCAGCGAGAGGGCCGCCGACGCCGTCTCCGTGCCGAACAAGTCCGTCGCCGCCGTGGGCTCGAAGGCGCGTACCCGGTCCGCCAAGCCCGGGCCGTAGGCCACCGGCTCCGCTCCCAGCTCGCGCAGGAACTCGAACGTCGCCGGGGACGCCGTTCCGATCACCCGCGCGCCCATCGAGCGGGCCAGCTGGACCGCGAACACCCCCACGCCGCCCGCCGCGCCGCCGATCAGGACCGTGTCCTCCGGCCGCAGGTCGATCGCCGCCAAGGCCGCCGCGGCCGTGAGACCGGCCACCGGGAGCGTGGCCGCCACGAGGTCGGAGATGCCCTCCGGAGTCGGCCAGAGCGTCTCGGCCGGCGTCCGCACCACCGCGAAGTCGGCCGCCGCCGCGGCCATCACGCCGCCGAACACCCGCTGCCCGACCGAAAAGCCCGTCGCGCCGGGGCCGACCTCGTCGACCACCCCCGCCAGGTCGTAACCGAACCCCGCCGGCACCGTCACCCCGAACTGCGCCGCCAGGTCCCGGTGGGTCGCCAGCCCCCAGTCCATCGGGTTCAGGCCGGCCGCCGCCACGCGGACGCGGATCTCCCCCGGCCCCGCGTGCGGCTCTGGTACCTCGCGCACTTGCAGGACTTCGGGACCGCCGAACTCTTCGTAAACCACCGCACGGCTCACGGGCCACCTCCGAGTGATGAGACTTGGTCCCATCACCGTACACGAGATGACGGGACCAAGTCCCGTACACTCGGGGACATGGCCCGCTGGCAGCCCCACGCCCCGGAACGGCTCGTCGTCGCCGCGCTCGACCTGTTCGAGGAACGCGGCTACGAGAACACCACCGTGATCGAGATCGCCGAACGCGCCGGGCTGACGAAGAGCACCTTCTTCCGGCACTTCCCCGACAAGCGCGAGGTGCTCTTCGGCGGGGACGCGATGGCCGGGCTCCTCGCCGACGGCATCGCCGACGCCCCGGCCGGCGCCACCCCGCTCGAAGCCGTCGCCCACGCCCTGGACACCGTCGGCCGGCAAGCCTTCACCCCCGAACGCCGTGAGTTCAGCGCCCGGCGGCGGGCGGTCATCGCCGCCAACCCGGAACTGCGGGAACGCGAAGCGCTCAAGGGCCTCGGGCTCACCGCGGCGATGGCCGAAGCCCTCGAACACCGCGGTGTCCCCGACCCGGCCTCACGCGTGGCCGCCCAGCTCGGCGCGCTCGTCATGACGCTCGCCTACGAACGCTGGTGCGACCCCGCCGAGAAAACCGAGTTCGGCGAGGCCGCACGAGACGCTCTCCGCGACGTGCAAGCGGCTACAGCGGCTTCCTGACATCGTTGGCCCGGGCGCCGGCGGTGGGAGCGCCGCCGATGTCCGACTCGATCGCCGCCGTCACGATGCGGTTGCGGTCACCCGAGGACAGCACCCCGGTGCCGACCAGCTCCTGGGTCACCGCCTTGACGTGCTTGACGAACCGGTCGTGCGACGCGTACTCCGCGTTCGCGTCGATGACGTCGTTGATCGTGCAGCCGTTGCCGATGTCGATGTTCTCGACCTGGCTGTCGATCTCGCCGATCACCACGGTCTCCCGGGTGTCCGAGACCGGGCAGGCGTCCGGTGGCGGCGGGGCCGCGACCACCGTGAACGTCCCGGGCGCCTCCGCCGAGACGTTCCCGGCGACGTCCGTGGCCCGCGCCCGCACCGTGTGCTCGCCCAGCGCGGTCAGCACCACCGGCGCGGTGTACCGCGTCCACGATCCACTGTCCACTTCGTACTCGATGGAGGCCACCCCGGACTCCGGGTCGACGGCGGACAGCGTCACGGTGGCCTGCCCGACGAAGTCCCAGTTGCCGTCCTGGTTCCCGGTCACCTGCATCGAGACCACCGGCGCCGTCGTGTCGCCGCCCGCCACGACGGTGAACGCCACGCTCCCCTCGGGAGACGCGTTCCCGGCGACATCGCGAGCGCGGTAGCCCACCGTGTGCGCTCCGGCCGACGAAACCTGCACCGGCGCGGAGTAAGCCGTCCACACTCCACTGTCTACTTTGTACTCCACCGCGGCGACGCCGGACCCGGTGTCCGAAGCCGTCACCGTGACCACGGCCTTGCCGACGTAGTTGCCGTCCGCGTCCTGGGTCCCGGCCACCGAAGCCGAGACGGTCGGCGCGGTCGTGTCGCGCTTGACCACGGTGAAGCTCGACATGCCCTCCGGTGAGGTGTTCCCGGCGGTATCGGTCGCGCGGAAGTGGACCATGTGCGCGCCCGCCCCGGTCACCGCGACCGGCGCCGAGTACGGCGTCCACGCGCCACCGTCCAGCTGGTACTCCACCGAAGCGACCGCGGAATCGGCATCGGTCGCCGTCAGGGTGACCGTGGCGACGTCGAGGTAGTTGCCCGCCGAGTCGCGGTCGCCCGCGAGAGAAGCGGTCACCGTCGGCGGCGTCGTGTCGCCCTGCCCTTCGACGACGGTGAAGTGCGCCATCCCCTCCGGAGACGTGTTCCCGGCGACGTCGGTGGCCCGGTAGTGCAGCATGTGCATGCCCACCGCGGAAACCACCACCGGCGCCGAGTACGTGGTCCACGTGCCGCCGTCGAGCTGGTACTCGACCGACGCCACGCCGGAGCCCGCGTCGGTGGCCGACAGCGAAACCGTGGCCGACTCGATGTAGTTGCCCGACGGGTCGCGGTCCCCCGCCACGGACGCGGTCACGACCGGCGCGGTCGTGTCGCCACCGCCGTCGGAGACGACGAACTCCCCCACCATCGCCGTGTGGCCGGGGATCGTGCAGAAGTACCGGTACTTGCCCGGCGTGAGCGTCACGACGGCCTCGTGCCGGCCGTTCTGGGGGTCGAACGGGTTGGCCAGGATGTTCAGCGAGACGTCGTGGTTGTAGCCCGGCGTCGACGTGTCGAACGTCAGGGTGTGCGACATCCCCGTCGTGTTGCCGGTGGCTTCGCTGTTCTCGAAGACGATCGTGGTCTCGCCGGGCAGCGCGCCGCTGGGCGCGGACGCGTATTCGGTGGTGCTGTTGCTCCCGGTCCAGGTCAGCGTCTGGACCGGCGCCGCCACGGCGGGTGTGGCCAGTCCGAGCAGCACCAGGAACGCGGCCAGCAGCGCGGCGATCGGTCGTGGGGACATCGCGGGAAAACCTTCCTGGGAGGGAAGGGGGCCGGACGCGCGCGCCCGGCCCCCCTCGCGCTACAGCTGCCGCACCCGGATGTTGCGGAACTCGATCAGGTCGTTGTCGCTGTGGTTCTGCAGCCCGATGAACCCGCTGACGAACTGCCGCAGGTCGGTCGGCGGGTCACCCGCGCGCGACGACTGCTGGCCCGGAGTGTTGTCGAACTCGTTGATCACCACGCCGTTGCGGATCATCGTGTAGTGCTGCCCGACGACCTTGATCTCGTACTCGTTCCACGTGCCCTTCGGCCGGGCACCCGCCTGGTCGAGCGGGCGCGGGTCGAAGTTGTAGACCGACCCGGTCTTCTGCGGCTCACCGGAGTCGCCGTCGTAGATCTGGATCTCGTGGCCGCAGTAGATGGCCACCCAGGCCTGCGACGTCCGCGCCGAGCCGACCGTCCCGCAGCTGCCCGGCGGCCGCTGCTCCAGGGGTGTCCGCGGGTCCGGGAACCGGACGAACACGCCGCTGTTGGCCCGGTTCGGGTCCGGGGCGATGTCCTTGAACTGCACCTTCACCGAGAAGTTCCCGAACTGCCGCTGGGCGTACCAGAGCATGCCCAGCCCGCCGGCCGAGCGGATCGACCCGTCGGGCTGCAACGTGAACTGCCCGGACGGCGCCTGTTCCCAGCCGCGCAACGACGCCGCCGTACCGTCGAACAACGCCTCGTAGCCCGTCGTGCCCGCCTTCCCGATCGGCGACGCCTCGGCCGCCGCGTTCAGCTCGGCGGACTCGTCGGCGTTGAGGACCCCGAGGTCGGACAGCGTCTCGGTGGCCTGCTCGACGTGGTTGACGAACGCCGCGTGGGTGGTCCACACGCCTTCGTCGTCGATGAAGTCGTCCACCGTGCAGCCGCCGCCGGCGTTGCGGTTGACCACCTTCGTGAGGGTGTCGCCCAACGTCACCACCGGGCTCGGGTCGGCCACCACGCAGCCGACGTTCACCGACGTCCGGGTGGTCACCGCTTCGCCGTCCGCGTAGGTCACGGTCAGCTTGGCGGTGAAGAGGCCGGTGCGCGGGTAGGTGTGCCGCGGGTCGGCCTGGGTGGACACCGAGCCGTCGCCGAACTCCCAGCGGTAGGACACGCCGCCGGACTTCGAGCCGGTGAACGCCGCCGTCAGCGCCTTGTTCTGCACCATCGTCGACGACGCCGCCGGCGCCGGGGTCGGCGCGCCGCCCGTGTAGCTGATCTTCAGCAGCTTCTGGTTGGCGTCCAGGGAGAAGAACCCGTTGCCGTAGTCGAGCACGTACAGGGCGCCGTCCGGACCGAACTTGGCGTCCATCCAGCTCTGCACGCGGGTGTCCCCCGCACCGCCCGGGATGATCTGCCGGAACGTCTCGCCGAACACCGGTGGCTGGTGCGTCGGCACGCCCGCCGGGTCGACGGTCACCGCGACGCGGTTCTGCGCGTTGGACTCGTCGCCGATGAACCACTTGTTGTCCCAGTACGCCGGCCACGCGACGCCGCTGTTCGTGTTGACCAGCGAACGGTGGTACGTCGGCCCGGACATGACCGCCTGGCCGCCGCCGCGCAGGTACGGCTGGGTGTAGGTGGCGTCCGCCGCGACGTACGTCGGGATGGACGAGCCCGGCCGCTTCGGGAAGACCGGGCCGCCGCCGTCCGGCGAGTACCAGATCATGTTGTCCTTGATCGGCGGCAGGTTCACCAGACCGGTGTTGCGCGGCGAGGTGTTGACCGGGTTGTCGCAGTCGTACCAGCCGGTCAGCTCCGCCGCGTTGGTGCTGCTGCGGTCGCGGTAGGGCTGCCGGTTGCCCATGCAGTACGGCCAGCCGTGGTTGCCCGCCTCGGTGATGATCGTCGCCGTCTCGTACTTCGCCGGGCCCAGTTCCGGGCTCGGCGAGGACGCGTCGGGGCCGACCCAGCCCGCCGTCATCCAGTTGTGCACCGGGTCGATCTGCAGGCGCGAGATGTTGCGGACGCCCATCACGTAGATCTCCGGGCGCGTCTTGTCCGCCGGCCCGTTCGGGAACAGGTTCCCCTGCGGGATCGTGTACGTCCCGTTCGCCTCCGGGTGGATGCGCAGGATCTTGCCGTCCAGGTCGTTCGTGTTGCCCGCCGTGCGGCGCGCGTCCTGGAACGAGATGCCCTTGTAGTCCAGCGTCCAGTTGTTGCCGGAGTAGCCGTTCGAGCCGCCCGAGGAGTTGTTGTCCCCGGACCCGATGTAGAGGTTGCCGTCCTTGTCGAACGCCATGCCGCCGCCGGCGTGGCAGCAGCTGTGGATCTGGACGTCCCAGGACAGCAGGTCCTTGCGGGTGGCCTGGTCGAGGGTCTGCGCGGTGAGGTTGTAGGTGAACCGCGAGACCGTGCGCTTGCCGATCCGCTTGTCGCGGTCGATCGACTCGTGCGGCATCCAGTAGGCGTACATGTAGCCGTTTTCGGCGAACTTCGGGTCCAGCGTCAGCCCGAGCAGGCCCTCTTCGTTCTTGACGAGCTCGTCACCGCTGCCGCGGTTGCCCATCACGCGCAACGTCGTGAGCAGCTTCGGCTTCTTGGTGACCGGGTCCCACTGGTGGATCGTGCCGCAGCCGAGGCCGACGTTCGGGTCGTCCCAGCTGACGACCGGCCCGGTCGGGCAGGCCGCCTTGCCGATGTAGAACACCTTGCCGTCGGGGGCGATGGTCAGCCCGTGCGGCTCGCCGATCTGGTCGAGCTGCCCGGCCGCGTTCTTGCCGGTCAGCCGCTCGACCTTGTAGTTCGCGGCGATCCCGGCCTGGCAGTCGCCGCGCACCATGCCGGTCGTCCAGCGCAGGGCGCCGAGCAGGTGCTTGCGGAACTGGTCTTCGCCGTAGGACCCCTCGGTGCGGCCCATGCCGGTGTAGAAGGAACGGCCGCCGTCGTAGTCGCGGCACCAGGAGATCGGGTGGAACGCGCCGTTCGCGCCGCCCCCCGGGTTGTAGCCCTTCTCCTCGACCTGCGCGACCGTGTGGACGGTCCCGACCGGGTTGGTCTCCCAGTTGAGCCAGCGGTCGGTGCGCGTCCAGTTCTGCGGCAGCCCGGCGGTGGCCGGGTGCTGCGCGTCGAGGACGTCGATCACGGCCTGCTGCGGCGCAGGCTCGGGCGGCGGCGGGGTCGTCGAGGTGTCCTTGAACAGCTTGAGGTCGGCGAGCTGGATGAGCGGCTCACCCGAGTTCGCGGTGATGTTCAGCCGGTAGTTCGGGTACACCGTCGTGTTGGCGAAGGTGAACGTCCGGGTCTGGAACCGTTCCTGGAACACCTCGTTCGTGCGCGTGTCCAGGTCGACCCAGGTGCTCCCGTCGGCCGAACCCTGCAGGGTCCAGTTCTTCGGGTCGCGGCCGGGGAAGTCGTTGGCCGACACCAGCGAGTAGCTGCTGACCGCGACCGGGGCGGCCATCTTGTAAGCCGCCCAGCCGGTCGTGGCGAACGTCAGCCACTTGGTGTTCTCGTTGTTGTCGGCCAGCTTCTCCTTGGTTTCGTTCGGCGGGTTCTCCGCGCTCGCGGTCACCGACGCGACCGCTTCGGGCGTCGGGCGCGCGCCGACCGGGCGAGCGCCGATCAGCCCGGTGAACCACTGGGACGAGTCCTGCGCGCGGGCCGCGTCGGAGACGCCGAGGAACCCGCCACCGCCCTTCATGTAGGCCTGCAGCGCGCCTTCCTGGTCACGGCTGAGCGTGACGCCCTGCGCGGACAGGAACACGACCCCGCGGTACTTCGCGAGGTTGGCGGTGCTGAACACAGCCGGGTCCGAGGACGCCGTGACCGTGATCCCGTTGTCCGTGCCCAGCCGCGCGATCGCGTCGGCCGCGCGCAGCACCGGGTCCTTCTGGTCCGCCGCCGCGCCGTGGAAGACCAGCACGTTCACGGGCACGTTCACCACGGCGGGCGCGGCCTGCGCCACCGGCATCGTGATCAGCGGGGCCCCGGCCGCCAGGACCGAGCCGATGGCGAGCACGAGCGCCCCCCGCCTTCCGAACCATCGTCTTTTCATAGCTCCCGTCCTCATGCGTGTGTCCGGCCGTCGGGGTTCATGTCGTGCCCGGCGTGGCCGTGCTCCTTGAACCGGTCGATCGCGTCCTGCGCGCCGTCCGGCAGGCTGCCGTCGGCGTTGCGGACCAAGAACAGGCCCACCATCCCGCCGTCGGAGTGGGTCTGGACGTGGCAGTGGTACATCCACACCCCGGGCCCGACGCCCTCGCCGGCGATCACCTGGAAGCCGAACGAGCTGCCGGGGTCGAGGTTCTTGTTGTCGACGATGGCAGCGTTGTCAGCGGCGCCGCTGAGCATCCCGGTGCGGGTGTCGGCCCAGCGGTGGGCGTGCAGGTGGAACGTGTGCGGCAGGCTGCCGTACCCGACGCACACCCACTCGACGCGCTCGCCGAGGCGTGCCTCGAGGATCGGCGTGTCCGGCGCCATCTCGTGGTTGATCATCATCTCGTTGAACACGACGGTGTACTGCCGGCTCGGCAGCAGGTCGCCGCGCTTGCGCACGATCAACCCGCCGTAGAGCCCGCGCGCGAGACCGGCCGTGCCGTGGTCGGTGCCCATCGCGTGGTCGTGGTAGTGCCAGTAGCCGGCGTTGCCCGGCATCCAGAAGCCGCCGCCGGCGTCGTACCGGGTCCGCGTCTTCCAGGTGTAGGTCCGCGTCTCGCCCGGCTTGTTGAACGACGCGTTGAGCGGGGCGCCGTCGGAGCCGGTGTCGTAGTTGACGCCGTGCGGGTGGATCGACAGCCGCTGGTCGGTCCGGTTGACCAGTTCGATCTCGAGGGTGTCGCCCTCGTAGATCTCCAGCAGCGGCCCCGGGATCGTGGCCTTGCCCGGCTCGAGGCCGTAGCCGTAGAGGCCGCCGGGCAGGGCTTCGGCGTAGATCGTGATCTGGCGGGTCAGGCCCGCGGCCGACGCCGTCCCGGCCGTCGCGGCCAGCCCGACGGCGGGCGCGAGCACGCCCGCGGCGGTTCCGGCCAGCATCGACCGACGTGACACTCGCATGTGGATTCCCCCGGGGTCAGAAGCGCACGGTGCGGAGGTACTCGAACCCGACCTTCGCGGTGTTCAGCGGGTCGGCGGGCTGGTCGTGCTCGACGATGTACTCGCCGATGTTGTGGCAGGAAGCGGCGAAGATGCGCGGGAAGTTGATGACACCGGCGCCGGGGTCGACCATCCGCCCGTCCGCGGTCCGGTCCTTCACGTGGTACTGCGTGACGCGCGGGTAGTTGCGCCGGAACAGCTCGACCGGGTCCGCGCCGCCGTTCACCGCCCAGAACAGGTCGATTTCCAGGTGCACGAGCCGCTTGTCCGTCTTCGCGGTGAGCACGTCGTAGGGCACGACACCGCCGATCGGGGCGAACTCGTGGTCGTGGTTGTGGTAGCCGAGCTTCAGCCCGGCCTTCCGGAAGGCGACCGCGGCGGTGTTCATGCGGCCCGCGAAGGCCTCCCACTCGTCGATGGTGCCGAAGTTCGCGTACGGCACCACGACGGAGCGGTTGCCGAGGACCTCGGCGTCGGCGATGGTCTGGTTCAGGTCGCCGTCGATGCCGACGTGCGTCGAGGAAGCCTTGATGTGGCACCGGTCGAGGATGGCGCGGAACTCGGCGGCACTGCGGCCGTAGGTGCCGGCCAGCTCGACCTTCCGGTAGCCGATGTCGGCCAGCGCGGACAGCGTGCCTTCGGGGTCGTTCTGCAGCAGCGACCGCAGCGAGTAGAGCTGGATGCTGATCTTGTCGAGCGGAACGCGCTGCCGGGCCTGGGTGGCGTCCGCGGTACCGGGCAACGCGATGGCCGCCGCCCCCACGGTGAGGGCCGCTGTCGCCACGTTCAGGAACGTTCGTCGGGAGTGCTGCTCTGGCAAGTCACCGCACATGGAACTCCCTCATCTCTGGTTGCTGAAAGCCGCGTCGAAAGCCGCCGACGGCTGGTCGAACAGGTGCTCGCGCAGGTACTTCACCGCCTCCGCCGCGCCCCGGAGCCGGTCCATCCCGGCGTCTTCCCACTCCACCGAGATCGGGCCGGTGTAGCCGATCGAGTTCAGCGCCCGGAAGCAGTCCTCCCACGGGACGTCGCCGTGGCCGACGGACACGAAGTCCCAGCCGCGGCGGGGATCCGCCCAGGCCAGGTGCGAGCCGAGCCGGCCGTTGCGGCCGTCGAAGCGCTTGCGGGTGTCCTTGCAGTCGACGTGGTAGATCCGGTCGGCGAAGTCGAGGATGAACCCGACCGGATCGAGGTCCTGCCAGACGAAGTGCGACGGGTCCCAGTTCAGCCCGAACGCGGGCCGGTGGTCCACGGCTTCGAGCGCGCGCTTGGTCGTCCAGTAGTCGTAGGCGATCTCCGACGGGTGGACCTCGTGTGCGAACCGGACGCCCACCTCGTCGAAGACGTCGAGGATCGGGTGCCAGCGACGCGCGAAGTCCGCGTAACCGTCATCGATGTCATCGCGCGTGACCGGGGGAAACATCGCCACGTACTTCCAGATCTTCGACCCGGTGAAGCCGATGACGGTGTCGACCCCGAGCTTCGCCGCCGCCCGCGCGGTGTCGGCCATTTCGGCCGCGGCCCGCTGCCGGACGCCCTCCGGTTCGCCGTCGCCCCAGACGCGGGACGGCAGGATCGCGCGGTGCCGGGCGTCGATCGGGTCGTCGCAGACGGCCTGCCCGACGAGGTGGTTCGAGATCGCCCACACCTTGAGCCCGTGCTCGGCCAGCAGCGCGAGCCGCGCCGGCACGTAGTCCTCTTCGGACAGTGCCCGGTCGACCTCGAAGTGGTCGCCCGAGCAAGCGATTTCCAGGCCGTCGTAACCCCAGTCGGCAGCGAGCTTGCAGACCGCCGTGAACGGCAGATCGGCCCACTGGCCGGTGAACAGCGTGACGGGTCGGCTCATTTCCCCTCCTCCACCGGGGTCCAGGCTGCCTGCGCGGCCGCGCTCTTCTCGACGGCGTCCAGCACGCGCTGGACGCGCAGGCCGTCGTCGAAGCTCGGGGCGGGATCGGTGCCCGCGCCGATGGCGTCCAGCAGGTCGGCGACCTCATGGGTGAACGTGTGCTCGTAGCCGAGCAGGTGCCCCGGCGGCCACCACGCGCCGACGTACGGGTGCTGCGGCTCGGTGACGAGGATGCGGCGGAAGCCGGCTTCGGTCCCGCTTCCCTCGTACCACTGGAGCTCGTTCATCGACTCGAAGTCGAACGCCAGGCTCGCCTTCGACCCGTTGATCTCCAGCCGCATCGCGTTCTTGCGGCCCAGCGCGAACCGCGTCGCCTCGAAGGTCGCCACCGCGCCCCCGGCCAGCCGGGCCAGGAACAACGCGGTGTCGTCGACCGTCACGTCGTCGGTCCCGCCGTTCTCGGCCGGCCGCTGCTTCACGAAGGTGTTCGTCAGGGCCGAGACGCCGGTGATCAGGTCGCCGGTGACGAACTGGGCGGCGTCGACGATGTGCGCGCCCAGGTCGCCCAGTGCCCCCGAGCCCGCGCTTTCGCGACGCAGCCGCCAGGTCATCGGCGCCTCCGGGTCGGACAACCAGTCCTGCAGGTACACCGACCGCACGTGCCGGATCTCGCCGAGCGCCCCGCTGGACACCAGCTTCCTGGCGTGCGCGAGCGCGGGCACCCGGCGGTAGTTGAACGCGACCATGGCCCGCACCCCGCGGTCCCGGGCCCGCCGCGCCGCCTCGGCCATCGCCTCGGCCTCCGCGACCGAGTTGGCCAGCGGTTTCTCGCACAGCACGTGCTTCCCGGCCTCGAGCGCGGCGATCGCGATCTCCGCGTGGCTGTCCCCCGGCGTGCAGACGTCGACCAGGCCGACGTCGTCCCGGGCGACGAGCTTGCGCCAGTCCGTCTCGACGGCGTCCCAGCCGAACTTCTCCGCGGCGGCCTTGGCCCGGGCCTCGTCGCGCCCGGCGAGGACGGCGAGACGCGGCACCAGCGGTGGATCGAAGAACCGGTGGACGCTGCGCCAGGCGTGCGAATGCACCGCACCCATGAACGCGTGGCCCACCATCCCGATCCCGATCGTTTCCCGTGCCGGGCTCATACCCCTCCTTTGTTCTCTGTGGACAGACCGGTCAGGAGTCGAAGCCGACGTCCAGGTACTGGTCGACGTTCTCCTTGGTCACGACCGCCGAGTACGTCGTGATGTCGGCCGGGATGTCGTGCTCGGCCAGGTCGCCGATCCCCTTGTTCTGCCCGAGCAGCCGGGCGAGCGCGACCGCCGTCGAGGCCATCGACGGGCTGTAGAGCACGGTCGCCTTGATCGGCGACGCGTCGGCCTTGATCAGGTTCATCATGTTCTTCGAGCCGGCGCCGCCGACCATGATGAACTCCTTCCGGCCCGCGGTGTCGATCGCGGCGTTGACGCCGATGCCCTGGTCGTCGTCGTGGTTCCACAGCGCGTCCAGCTTGGGCGCGCCCTGCAGCAGGTTCGCCGTCTGCTGCTCCCCCGATTCCGACGTGAACTGCGCCGACACGCGCGGGCCGACCTTGAACCCGGCGCGGCCCAGCGCGTCCTTGAAGCCCTTGCTGCGTTCCTGGGTCAGCGGCAGCGAGTCGATCCCGGCGACCTCGCCGATGATCGGGTTGGCGACGTTCTTCTTCTTGAGCTCCGCGGCGATGTAGTTGCCCGCGTTGACGCCCATCCGGTAGTTGTCGCCGCCGATCCACGTTCTATACGCCAGCGGCGTGTCGAAGACGCGGTCGAGGTTGATCACCGGGATGCCGGCGTCCATCGCCTGCTGGCCGACCGCGGTGAGCGCCTTGCCGTCGAACGGCAGGATCACCAGGACGTCGACCTTGGCGTTGATCAGCGTCTCCACCTGGGAGATCTGCTGGTTGACGTCGTTGGTGCCCTCGGTGGCGTTGAACTTCACCTCGCTGAACTTCTGCGCCTGGGCCTTGGCGTTCTTGGTGATCGCCGCGATCCAGCCGTGGTCGGCGGCGGGCGCGGAGAAGCCGATGGTGATCGGCTTGCCCGGCTGGGCGTTGTTGCCCGCGTTGGCGACCGGCGCGCCTGCTTCCGAGTTAGCGGGCGTGTTCGACGTGCAGCCGGCCAGCAGCGCGCCGGCGCCGACGGCGGCCCCGCCCAGCAGGAATCCCCGGCGGCCGAGGAAGGGTTGTTCGGCCATGGTGAACCTCCATCGGTGGTGACTACGGACCGGTCCTGGCTTTCCTGGCCCGGAACTGCAAGAGCACGGCGAGCACGATGATCACGCCCTTGGCGATGTTCTGGATGTCGGTGTCCAGGTTGTTCAGCGTGAAGATGTTCGACAGCACCGTGAAGATCAGCACGCCGATGAGGGTGCCGATGAGCGAGCCGCGGCCGCCGGTCAGCAGCGTGCCGCCGATGACCACCGCCGCGATCGCGTCGAGCTCGTAGAACATGCCGTTGGTCGACGCGCCCGCCGTCGTCCGCGCGACGACCATGAGCGCGGCGATCCCGCAGCACAGCCCGGCCACGCCGTAGACGAGCGCGAGGTGGCGCTTGACGTTGATGCCGGCCAGCCGCGACGCCTCGGCGTTGCCGCCGACCGCGTACGTCCGCCGGCCGAAGGTGGTGCGGTTGAGCACGACCCAGCCGACCGCGAAGACCAGCGCGAACAGCCAGATCAGCGTCGGGATGCCGAGGAAGCTCCCCCGGAAGAAGGCGAGGAAGTCCTGGTCGGCGACGACCTGGGTGCGGCGGCCGCTGATCCGCTCGGCGAGCCCGCGGGCCGAGACGTACATCGCGAGCGTCGCGATGAACGGCACGACCTTGCCGTAGGCGACGAGGACGCCGTTGACCAGCCCGCAGCCGAGGCCGACGGCGAGTCCACAGAGGACCATCACCCACGGCCCGTACGACTGCGTGGCCAGGGTCGTCAGCCAGACGCCGGCCAGGCCGACCATCGAGCCGACGGACAGGTCGATCCCGCCGCTGATGATCACGAACGTCATCCCGACGCTGACCACCCCGATCGCCGCGGCCAGCCGCAGGATCGTCGAGATGTTGCTTTCGGTGAAGAACAGCTCGGGCCGGGTGAACTGGCCGACCAGGCACAGCACGACGAGCACGCCGGCCAGGCCGAGCAGCCGCGGGTCGGCGGAGAAGGCGAACCGCCGCTTCCGTTCGGTGGGAAGCGCTTCCTGTGGCGGTGCTTGCGTTTCGGTCATGCCGCGCTCCCCTCGAGAATCACGTCGAGCACCTCGGCCTCGGTCAGCCCCGCGGAGCGCCGGTCGGCGAGGACGCGGCCCTCGCGCAGCACCAGCACCCGGTCGGACAGCCCGAGCACCTCGGGGATTTCACTGGACACCAGCACGATCGCGACGCCGGTCGCGGCCAGCTCGTCGATCAGCCGGTACAGCTCCGCGCGGGCGCCGACGTCGACACCGCGCGTCGGCTCGTCGAGCAGCAGCACCCGGCACCCGCGGACCAGCCACCGCGCGAGCACGGCCTTCTGCTGGTTGCCGCCGGAGAGCGTCCGGACGATCCGGCGCGGGTCGGCGGGCCGCAGGTCGAGGCGGCGCAGGCTCGCGCCGGCGTCGTCCAGTTCCTTGGCGCGCTCGGTGAAGCCGAGCTTCGCGTAGCGGCCGAGGCTGGCCAGGGTCACGTTGTGCACCACCGGCAGGTCCAGCAGCAGGCCCTGGCTCTTGCGTTCCTCGGGCGCGAGGCCGATCCCGGCCTTGACGGCGGCCCGGACGTTGCCGGTGCTCAGGGGTTTCCCCTCCACGGTGATGGTGCCGGAGTCGGCTTTGCGCGCGCCGAAGATCGTCTCGAGCAGTTCGCTGCGGCCCGAGCCGACCAGCCCGGCGATGCCGACGACCTCACCCGCGTGGACGGTGAAGCTGACGTCCTCGAACTCGCCGTGCCGGGAGAGGTGCTCGACTTCGAGGGCCGTCTCGGGCCGGGCGTGGCCGTCGTGACGCGGCCCGAAGACCGTCTCGACCTTGCGTCCGGCCATGAGCGCGACCAGGTCGGCGGTCGGCGTCGCGGCGGCGTCGAGGCCGGTGCCGACGGTCCGGCCGTCCTTGAGCACGGTCACGCGGTGGCCGATCCGGCGCAGCTCTTCGAGCCGGTGGGAGATGTAGACGACCGCGACGCCGTCGGCGGTCAGCTCGCCGACGATCCGGAAGAGGTTGTCGACCTCCTCGCCGGCCAGCGCGGCGGTGGGTTCGTCCATCACGAGCAGCCGGGCGTCGTGGGCGAGCGCGCGGGCCATCGAGACGAGCTGCTGCCCGGCGGCGGAGAGCTTGCCGACCTCGGTGTTCGGGCGGATGCCGGGGTGGCCGAGCCGGGCCATCAGGCGGGCGGCCTCGTCGCGGGCCTGGCTCAGGCGGGTGAAGCCGAAGCGGGCGCGTTCGTGGCCGAGGAAGATGTTGTCCGCCACCGAAAGGCCGGGCACCAGGTCGAGCTCCTGGTACATGGTGGCGATGCCGAGGCGCAGGGCGTCGACCGGCGAGCCGAGCGTCACGGGCTCGCCCTGCCAGGTGATCTCGCCGGTGTCGGGCTGGTGCGCGCCGGCGAGGACCTTGATGAGCGTCGACTTGCCGGCGCCGTTCTGCCCGAGCAGGCAGTGCACCTCGCCCGGTTCGACGTCGAGGTCGACGCCGTCGAGCGCGCGAACGCCGGGGAAGGTCTTCACGATCCCGCGGACGGACAGCAGGCTCATACCAGGGCCTCCTCGACGAGCGTCGGGTTCTCGAACAGCCGCTCGGCGGCCAGGTGCGCGGCGCCCCGCAGCGGAGCGCCCAGACCGAGCCGGGACGGCACGATCCGGGCGTGACCGAGCGGCCGGGCGGCGAGCTCGACGCGGATCGGTTCCACGAGCCAGTCGCCGAGTTCGGCGAAGTAACCGCCGAGCACGACGACATCCGGGTCGAGCACGTCGACCACAGTGGACAGTGCGACGCCGAGCGCGACGCCGAGTTCGTGGACCGCCGTGGCCGCGCGCTGGTCGCCGAGCCGGACGCGCTGCTTGAGCAGCGTCACCCGGCCGCCGACGCCGAGGGCGGGATCGTGCAGCGGGTCACCGGGCGGTGCCGCGGCCCGCAGGACCGCGGCCAGGTTCGCCTTCGTCTCCAGGCAGCCGGTCCGGCCGCAGGAGCAGCGTTCGCCGGACGGGTCGACGGCGATGTGCCCGACCTCGCCCGCGAAGCCGCGCGCGCCACGCAGGATCGTCCCCCCGGAGACGAGCCCGCCGCCGACGGCGGTGCCACCGCTGAGGTAGAAAAGTTCGCTGCCGACGCCGTCGACGGCCTCGGCGAGGGCGCCGAGGTTGGCTTCGTTGTCGACGGCGACGGCCTCGGCGGGCACGCCCAGCCGGGCGGCCATCAGGCCGGCGATCTCGGCGTCCCGCCAGCGCAGGGCGGGGGCGAGCCGCAGCACGGCGGCGGCCGAGTCGACGAGCCCGGGTACGGAGACGGCGACCCCGACGGGGGTGCCGGGCAGCACGTCGTGGGCGAGGTGGGCGAGTTCGTCCATGCAGCGCGGAAGTCCGAGCGCGGCGACGTCGACGGTCTCGGCTCTTTCGGCGAGGGTCCGGCCGGTGAGATCGGTGACGACGGCGGAAAGGCGGTCGGCTTCGATGCCGAGGGCCAGGGCGTAGGCGTCTTCGCCGTGGAGTTCGACGAGCCGGCTCGGCCGCCCGTTGCCGGCCCGCACCCCGGCGGCCCGCACGAGCCCCCGCCCGGCGAGATCGGCGAGCAGGCCCGGAAGGGCGGACTTCGCGATCCCGCACCGGGCGGCGAGCTGGGTGCGAGAGAGGGGGCCGCCGCGAAGGGCGCGGAGGACGGAGGCGAGATTGGCCGTACGCGGGCTCGCCGGGTCGGCTCGCCTGGTGTCGGCCACGATGCCCCCACTTGTGTCGCGAGTCGACAGACTTTGTCGCTCAGGCAGCGAAAGTAGGGTGGCGCGCATCACTCGTCAAGGTGATGAAGTCGGGTTTTGCCCGGTTTTCACCCGGATAGACGTGCGAAACCGGACAGACTTTCGGTTGGTCGATGCGAAAGTCTGGCCGGTTCTGACATTTCGCGGGTGGCTGGGAGGACGCTCGGCGGGGGTTCTTGGGGCGGGGTTCCGGCGAGATTGGACCCGCGCCGAGTGGGTTCGGCCGGGGCGTCCGCGCCCCGCAGCGCGCGGGTGCCACAGCCGGGCGCGCTGAGCCGGTACCGGCGATCCGCGCTCGCGCCCTGGGCGCCGCCCACCCCGCAAAGCGGGCGCGAGGCTGGCCGAGCCCCGGTTGCCGCAGCCGGGCGCGCTCAGCGGCACCCGGCGAATCCGCGCTCGGCCGGCACTGGCGTCGCGGGCGCCCACCGCGCGAGGCGGCAGGATCGGCGGCCGCGAGGCTGCGGGCTCCAGCCTCAGCGCGCGCCCCGTTGGCATCCTCGAGCCGCTCCGGTGAGCCGTGTTCAGCCGTCGCGCGCCACCCGAAACCTCAGCTGCTGAGCGTGAAGGCCCGATCAGTAGCCGACCAAGCAGCCCCGATCACCCCAGCCGTCTCCCCCAGCTCCGACAGCACGATCGGCAGATTCCCCGTCGCCAGCGGGAGCGACCTCCGGTACACCGCGCTCCGCACCTCCGCCAGCAGCTGGTGCCCGAGCTGGGACACCCCGCCGCCGATCACCACCATCCCCGGGTTGATGAAGCTCACCAGCGAGGCGATCACCTGGCCGAGCCGGCGGCCGCCGTCGCGGATGAGGTTCACCGCTCCGAAGTCGCCCGCCGCCGCGGCGAGACCTACGTCGCGGGCCGTGATCGCGCCGCGTTCGGCTGCCGCTTCCGCCAAGTGCGCCGAACGGCCGCTGCGGGCCAGTGCCAGCCCGTCGCGGGCCAGGGCCGCGCCGCCGAAGTACGCCTCCAGGCAGCCGACCTCGCCGCACGCGCACGTCGGGCCGTAGTCGTCCAGCCGGATGTGCCCGATGTCGCCCGCCGTGCCCGCGACCCCGCGGTAGACCTTGCCGCCCAGCACGATGCCGCAGCCGATCCCCGTGCCGATCTTGACGAACATCAGGTCGTCGGTCGACCGCGCGACCCCCGCGTGCCGCTCCCCCAGCGCCATCGCGTTGACGTCGTTGTCGACCGCCACCGGGCAGCCCCACAGGCCGCCGAGGTGGTCGCGCACGTTGAACCGGTCCCAGCCGGGCATGATCGGCGGCGCCACCGCCATCCCCTCGGCGAAGCTGACCGGCCCCGGCAGGCCGATCCCCGCCGCGACCAGTCGGCCGGGCGCCTGGTCCCGGACCTTCGCCGCGAGCTCGGCGACCCGCCGCAGCACCGGGTGCGGCCCCTGCCGGACGTCGCAGTCTTCGACGGTGTGTGCGAGCACCTCGCACGAAGCGTCGGTGACGGCCAGGCCGACCGACGTCGCGCCGACGTCCACCCCGAGCACCCGCAGGTCGCCGGCGAGCCGGACGAGCGTGGAGCGCCGGCCGCCGCGGCTGGCCGACGGGCCCGCCGTCTCGACGAGCCCGACCTCCCCGAGCCGGGTCACCTCGGCGCCCACGCGGGCCCGCGGCAGCTCCAGCCGCTCCCCCAGCTCGACCCGCGACATCGGGCCCTCGTCGCGCAGCAGGGTGAGCAACCGGGTCTGGTGCCGGGTCTCGACCATCGACTGCTCCGGGCTGGATACCGCGCTCATTCGGCCCAGCGTAGTGCGTCGGCGCGCGCGACCGGGTCACTCCGGCCAGCGCACCTCGTCCGGGTACTGGTGGAACTGCCGCAGGTGCCGCTCTTCCGTGCGGCCCTGCAGCGGGAACTTGAAGCGGGAATCGTCCGGCCAGGTCAGCGTGCGTTTGCGGAAGCTGACCTCCGGGGCCGCGCTGCCCCGGGCCTCCCACACGACGACCGGTTCGGGCGCGTCGGCCGGGTCCAGGTACGTCGATCCGGTGTCCACGAACGCGACCGACGACGGCGAGCACACCAGCCACGGACCCTTCGCCCGCCGGAGCAGGTCGAGCGGCTCGAGGACCTGGGCACCGGCCGGGCCGGTCACGTGGACCTCGCGTTCGCCCTCGCCGCCGCCGCTGCCCGCCGCGCTCGCCAGGTACGCGACGTACCCCACCGCCGCGCCGATCCCGCGCGCGACGGTCAGGAAACCCTGACGTACCAGGCCTTCGCCCTCGACCGTGCCGTCCGGACGGCGGCCAGGCACGGCGAAGCGCAGGTCCGCGTCGCCCAGGCGCAGCACGATCACCGGCTCCCGCCAGCGGTCGCGCATCAGCTCCTCGACGCGCTCGCGGAACCCGGGACGCACGAGGGCAGCGTCCTTCGTGGACTCCATGCGCTCGGCGAACTCGACGGCCTTGCGCTCTAGATGTCCAAGTTCCGCCGGGTCTCGTCCGGCGTCCGGTCGCCACCGATCCGGCTCTTGTCGAACCACGGCTCGTCCTCCTCGGGAGTAACGGCTTCCTTGCCTTCGGCGAACGCAGTCTTGCCCGCGGCGATCCCGGCCTTGACGCTCGCGCCGGCCACCAGCGGACTGGCGCCGACCGACGTGCCGAACATCGTGGTGAGCGCCCGGTTCCCGGGCGTGAAGGCCACCCCGGCGGTGTTCTCGAGCGTGTCCAGGCCGAACCGCGACTCGCCGGCGTACCGGCCGAGGCGGAACTTCCGGGTCATCTCCACGACCTTCGTCGAGTACTTCGCGAGGAACTCGATGAACGTGTCGAGCAGCTTGCCGAACTTGCCGAGGTAGCGGGTGACCTTCTGCAGCACGCTCGCGGCCTTGGCGATCGACGCCGTCATCGCGGCGGCGACCGAGCTGCCGAAGCTGATCACCGACGCGGCCAGCGCGGGCAGCCAGATGGTGATCAGCCAGGACACCAGCTCGGTGATGATCGCCTTGATCACCTCTTCGATGACCTGCATGACCATCGACCACATCTGCAGCACCTCGGCGACCGACCCGGCCGCCGAACCGACGCCGCGGATGCCCGAGGAGAAGTCGCCCAGCGCTTCCTTGGCCGCCTTGCCCGCCTCGTCGACCCACTCGGCCAGCGCCGTGTCGCCGGTCTGCTCGAAGTCTTCGGCGAGCGCGACGAAGCCGTGCGCGATCGAAGCGAAGTTCTCCGACGCGTGGCCGATGGCCGGCCCGTCGCCGGTGACGGCGTGCAGCGCGTCCTGCAGCGGCTGGACGAGCTCGAGCAGCATGTTCAGCCCGTGGCTGACCAGCCAGCCGATCGGGTCCATCGCGAAGGTGACCATGTCGGTCGCGGCGGCGCCGACGAACGCCGCGCCGTCGCCGACCAGCGCCTTGCCCGCCGACGCCAGCTCACCCACGCCGTCGGCCGAAGCGGCCTGCTGGGCGTGCTCGGCGATCGACTTGCCGGACTTGTAGACGGTGCCGACGACCGGCGCGGCCGCCGCGGCGCGGTCGAGGTTCGCGCTCATGCTCTCGTCGTACGGCTGGACGTCGAGCGCGTCCGCGATGCTCTTCTTGGGCTCGGTCACTTGCCCTGTCCCCCGATCGCGTCGATCTCCGCCTCGTACCGGCCGAACGCGATCACGCCCGCCTCTTCGGTCCCGCGGTACATCTCGGCGGCCTTGGTCATCTTGGTGGTGAGCCCGTCGACGCCGTCCTTCAGCTCGCCGAGCAGCGACCGCAGCTCGCCGAGGCGCTCGGTGTAGCCCTGCTTCGCCCAGATCCCGACGACGCCCCAGGCCGTGTCGGTCACGTCGGCGGCGTCGATCTTCGCTCCGAACTTGTCCGCTTCCTGCTCGTAGAAGGGCAGCTGGCGCGCGTATCCGGAGATCGCGTCGATGTTGGTCTGGATTCCGTCTGACATCGCGGAAGTTCCCTCGGTCGGTTTCAGGAGCGGCGGAGGATCGGGCCTTGGTCGAAGTCGTCGTCGTCCCCGGGATCGGGACGGCGCCGCGGGCGCGGCGCCTGCGGCTCCGACGCGGGTTCGGGCGCCGCGGTTCCGAACGCTTCGGCCTGCGCCTGCCGGACCTGCGCGCCGACGTCGAAGCCGAGCTGGTCGCCGAACGCCTCGTCGACGATCCCGGCCTGCTGCTGCGCGGCCCCGGCCACGGCCTGGCGGAGCGTCGCCATGATCCGCTGGGCGAGCTGCCCCGCTTCGAGGTGCATCGCCCCGGCGGTCAGCCGCAGGTCGGTGACGGTGCCGCCGGCCCCGGCGACGACGGTCACGGTGCCGTCCGGCGAGGTCACCGACGTCGAGACCTGCGCGACCCGCTCCTGCATGTCCCCGACCTCGGCGAACCGGGCCTCGGCCTGGCGCACCTTGGCCTGGAAGGTCTCGAACTGGGCGATCAGCTGGTCCATCTCGGCCGACATCTTCACTTCCTTCGCGCTACTGGGCTTGGCCGGATCATGACAGATCCGGCGCGTCCCCGCGGCATTTCGCCGGAATGCGAAGTTCAGCCGATGAAGCCCGCCGCCTTGAGCCAGTCGTGGGCCACCGTCGCCGGCTTCTGACCGTCCACGCTGACCTTCTTGTTGAGGTCGGTGAGCGTCGCGGTGTCGAGCTTCGCGGCGATCGGGGTGAACACCTGCTCCAGCTGCGGGTACTTCTGCGCGACCCCGGCGGCGATCGAGATGGCCGGGTTGTACGTCGGGAAGAAGTGCTTGTCGTCCTCCAGCACGGTCAGCTTCTGGCCGGCCACCCGCCCGTCGGTGGACGCGACCGAGCCGAAGCCGCACGGCTCCCCCTTGCCGACGCTCGGGTAGACGACGGCGTCGTTGAGCAGGTGTACCTGTGGCTCGGGCAGCGTGAACCCGTACGCCTTGGCCAGCCCGGGGAAGCCGTCGTCGCGGCTCTTGAACTCCGGGCCCATGCAGGTCGACGCCGCCGCCGGATCGCGCTTCACCAGCGCCGCGTAGTCCGAGATCGTCTTCACGCCGGTCCGGGCCACCGTCGCGGCGTTGCCCGCGATCGCGTAGGTGTCGTTGGCCGGCGAGCGCGCCCACCACGTGACGCCGTTGGCCGCGTCGGCCTTCTTGACCGCGTCGTACTGCGCCTGCGCGTCGGCGATCGGCTTGGTCTCGTGGAGGTAGCTGATCCACGCGGTGCCGGTGTACTCCCAGTACAGGTCGACCGCGCCGCTGGTGAGGGCCTGGCGCACGTTGCTCGACCCGGTGATGTTGGTCTTGTCCTGCGGGCTCGCCCCGGCCGCCTGCAGGGCGACGAGCGCGATCTGGCCGAGCAGCAGCTGCTCGTCGAACTCCTTGGAGCTGACCCGGATCTGCGCGCCGCTCAACGCGTCGATCTTCTTGATGGACCCCTCGCCCACTCCGGCGCCGGTCTGGTCCTTGCCGATCGTGCACCCGGCGGCGAGCGCCGTGACGAAGGCGAGAACGACGGCTGTCGTGCGTCGCATGGCTTGTCCTCCTTGGGGTTGCTGATCCGAACAAAAGCAGGCCGGCCCCCGAGCGGCACGTAACCGTGACCACGAAAGCCGTCGGCCGTGGCTGTGGTCGGATCAGCAACGATCGGCACGGCACGTTCCGCGCGGGTGCAGGACCTCCTCGGCGACCAGGCCCAGCCAGTCGGCGAAGAGTGCCAGGGCGGCGACGACGATGCCGAACGTCAGGCTCAGGATCGGCCGGTACAGCCCGATCCCGGCGACGAGCCCGCCACCGAGCCCGCCACCGTCGATGAACGTCGCCAGCGTCGCGCTCGCGACGGTGAGCACCAGCGCCGTCCGGATCCCGGCGAGGATCACCGGGACGGCGAGGGGCAGTTCGATCCGCCACAGGATCGCCGTCTTCGTCATGCCCATGCCGCGCGCGGCGTCGACGAGCGTCGGGTCGACGCCGTCGAGCCCGACCATCGTGTTGCGCAGCACCGGCAAGGTCGCGTAGACGACGAGCGCCGCCACCGCCGTCGCGGTGCCCGTGCCGACCCAGAGCGCGAGCAGCACGACGAGCCCGATCGACGGGATCGCCTGGCCGAGGTTGCCGAGCCCGAGCCCGATCGGGCGGGCCCACCGGGCGCCGGCGCGGGTGAGCAGGACACCCAGCGGCAGGGCGACGGCGATGGTGCAGACCGTCGAGATCAGCGTCAGCCGCAGGTGCGCGCCGAGCTCGGCGAAGATCTCGCCGGCGTTGAGGTAGCGCTGTTCGATCGAGTCGAGCGGGTACGCGCGCACGACCAGGAAGAGCGCCAGCAGCGCGAGGGCGAGCAGTACCGGGCGGACCAGCAGCCCGAGCCGGCGCCGCCGCGGCCGTGCCGGGTCCGTCTTGCGCGGGGTTTCCGCGACGGCCGCCGGCGGGGTGTCGACGACGGGCTGGAGGGCCGAGAGCAGCCGCGGGACGTCGAGTGTCCGCCCGTTCACCGAGACCGCGTGACTCCCGGTGCGCACCATCGTGTCCAGCGCGTCCCGGAGCGTGGCCTCGCGCGGGATCGGCGGCAAGCCGTCCGCCGGCGGCCCGAGGTCGAGGTCCGCCACCGGGATCAGCGCCAGCCGCTTCAGGTTCCGCTTCGAACCGGCGAAGGACGCGACGAAGTCGTCGGCCGGCGCGGCGAGGATCGCCTGGGGCGTGTCGTACTGCGCGAGCACCGAACGCGGGCGCAGCACGGCGATCCGGTCGCCGAGCTTGAGCGCCTCGTCGAAGTCGTGCGTGACGAACACGATCGTCTTGCGCACTTCCCGTTGCAGGCGCAGGAACTCGTCCTGCAGCCGGGCGCGCGTGATCGGGTCGGTGGAGCCGAACGGCTCGTCCATCAGCAGCACCGGCGGGTCCGCGGCCATCGCCCGCGCCACGCCGACGCGCTGCTGCTGGCCGCCGGAAAGCTCGCGCGGGAACCGGTCGCCGTGCTCGCGGGTCAGGCCGACGACGTCGAGCAGCTCGCCCACGCGGCCGGCGATCCGCCGCCGCGTCCAGCCCAGCACCCGGGGCACCACACCGATGTTCGCGGCCACCCGCAGGTGCGGGAAGAGCCCGACCTGCTGGATGACGTACCCCGTGTGCCGCCGGTGCTCGTCGAGGTCGAGGGCCGAAACGTCGGTGCCGCCGACCGTGACGACCCCCGAGGTGGGCTCGACGAGCCGGTTGATCATCCGCATGGTCGTCGTCTTGCCGCACCCGGACGGGCCGGTCAGCACGACGATCTCGCCCGCGGGGATCCGCAGGGTGAGGTCCTCGACCGCGGGCGCCGCCTGTCCCGGGTAGTGCTTGCGCAGGTTCCGCAGTTCGATCGTCTCGCCGGCCGCGCCGTTGCTCTGCTCCGGCTTGATCTCGCCAAGAGGGCGCGGCCGCCGCCACGTCGTGAGCTTGCCGAGCACCACGAAGGCGAGGTCGAACAGCAGCGCCAGCAGCACGATCCCGAGCGTCCCGGTCAGCACCTGGTTCAGGGAGTTGACCGAGCCGAACCGGCCGAGGCCGTCGAAGATCTCGTTGCCGAGGCCCGGACCCTTGACGTAGGCGCCGATGGCCGCGATCCCGATGGTGATCTGCGTCGAGACGCGGATGCCGGAGAGGACGACCGGCCAGGCCAGCGGCAGCCGCACCCGCCACAGCACCCGCGCGCGGCCGAGGCCCATCCCGCGCGCGGCGTCCACGACGGCCGGGTCGACGCCCCGCAGCCCGACGATCGTGTTGCGCGTGATCGGCAGCAGCGCGTAGAGCACCAGCGCGAACAGGACGTTGGTGAGCCCGAGCCCGAACGGGCCGATCAGGATGCCCAGCAGCGCGATGGAGGGGATGGTCAGGAACGCGGCGGTCGTCGTGGTCGCGAGCTCACCCAGCCACCGCCGCCGGTAGGTGAGCAGGCCGAGCGCCATCCCGACCAGCACGGCCAGCGCCACGGCGGCGAGCGTGAGGTCCACGTGGAGGATCGCGTCGTTGACGACGTCGATCCAGTTTTCGCGGAGGTACTCCCACAGGCTCAGTGCCGTGCTCCTCGACGTCGGTGAACAACCGCCCGGCTGCCCACCCAGCCCAACACGCCCACCGGGCTCTTGTCCACCGCCCGCGCGGCGGGACGACCGTGCGGCCGCCGCTCACGCCGCGCCGAATTCCTGGTCGATGAGCTCGAACAGCTCGTCGTCCGACGCGCCGGCGAGGTCCTCCGCGGGCTCTTCGGCCACCACCTCCGTTCCCCGCGCGCGGGCCAGGAGCCGTTCGAGGCGCACCACCAGCCGGGTGCGTCCGGGGTCCTCGGCGGGCAGGCCGTCGAGCAGCTCTTCGACCCGGTCCAGCGCCGCCGCCCCGGTCGTGCCGCCGACGTCGGTGAGCAGCTCGCCGCCGAGGTACTCGGCCAGCGCGGTCGTCGTCGGGTGGTCGAAGACGACCGTCGCGGGCAGGCGCAGGCCCGTCGCGGCGTTCAGGCGGTTGCGGAGCTCGACGCCGGACACCGAATCGAAGCCGAGCTCGCGGAACGCGCGATGCTCCTCGACGGCGTCCGGTGACGGGTGGCCCAGCACCACCGCGGCCTGCGCGCGGACCAGAGCGATCAGCTCGCGAGCCGCCGTGGCCCGGTCGAGGCCGGCCAGCCGGGCCGCCAGTGGTGCCGGCCCGGCGGGGGCCGCTCCGGTCGCGCCGCGTTCGGCCAGTTCCGCGACCTCCGGCAGGTCCCGGACGAACGGGCTGGGCCGGGCTGCGGTGAAGGCGAGGTTGAAGCGGTCCCACCGGATGTCGGCCACGGTCACCGCCGGCTTCCCGGCGTCGAGCACCCGCTGGAGCGCGGCGAGCGCGACGGCGGGCGCCATCTCCGGGACACCGTGGCGGTCGAGCAGGTCGCCGACGTCGCCCTCGGCCAGTCCCCCGCCCGCCCAGGCGCCCCACGCGATGGACGTCGCCGGCAGCCCCTCGGCGTGGCGCTGCTCGGCGAAGGCGTCGAGGAAAGCGTTGCCGGGCGCGTAATTGCCCTGCCCGGGGATGCCGAACACGGCCGAGATGGACGAGAACAGCACGAACGCGGACAACTCGCGGTCGCGCGTCAGCTCGCCGAGATGCCGCGCGGAAACCGCCTTGGCGCGCAGGGCCCGGCCCACCTGGGCGGGGGTGAGCGAGTCCACCAGCCCGTCGTCGAGGTCGGCGGCGGTGTGGAAGACGGCGGTCACCGGATGGGTGGCCAGCAGGGGGGCCAGCTGTTCCCGGTCGGAGACGTCGCACGCGGCCAGCGTCACCTCGGCGCCGAGCGCCCGCAGGTCCGCTTCCAGCTCCGCCGCACCCGGTGCGGCGGGCCCGCGCCGGCTCGCCAAGACCAGGTGCGCGGCGCCGTTCCCGGCGAGCCAGCGGGCGACGTGGCCGCCGATCGCCCCGGTGCCGCCGGTGACCAGGACCGTGCCCTCCGGCCGCCACGACCGCCCGGTCCGGCGGGCCGGCGCGCGCCGCAGCCGCCGGGCGAGCACCGTCGTGCCGCGCAACGCGACCTGGTCTTCACCGCCGAGGCCGCCGAGCACGGCGGTGAGCGCGTTCGCCGGCGCTTCACCGCCTTCGGCGGGCAGGTCGATCAGCCCGCCCCAGCGTTCGGGGTGCTCCAGCGCGACCACCCGGCCGAGCCCCCAGGTCAGCGCCTGCGTGGGCACCGGCGGCCGGTCGCCGTCCCCGGTCCGCACCGCGCCCCGAGTCACGCACCACAACGGCGCTTCGATGCCCGCGCGGCCGAGCTGCTGGATGGCGGCGAGCGTCGCGGCGTACCCGGCGGGCACGCCCGGCTCTTCGGGCAGCGGCTCTTCGTCGAGCGCCAGCAACGACAGCACGCCCGCCACGGGCCGGCCCGCCTCGGCCGCCAGGTCGCCGAGCCCGGTTTCGACGACGTCCGCGCCCAGCCCGGCCAGCGCCGTCACCAGCTCCTTGTCCAGTTCGGCGCCGAGCACCAGCCAGCGTCCGGCCAACGCGGACCCGACGGGCACCGGGACCGGCCGCCAGTCGACGGCGTAGCACCAGCCGTCGACGGCCGGCTCGGCCCGCCACTGCGCCCGCCACCGGCGCAGTCCGGCCAGCGCGGACGCGGTGTCGTCGGCCGGCAGGTCGAGCACCTGCCCGAGCACCTCGGCGTCGCCCTCCTCGACCGCCGCCCAGAACGCGTCCCCGGCCGCGTCGGCCCGGTTCGCCGCGGCCGGCACGTGCCAGTAGTGCTCGCGCCGGAACGGGTAGGTCGGGAGGTCGACAGCGCGCCCGGTGCCCAGCCCGGTGACACTCGTCCAGTCCGGGGCCAGCCCGTGCACGTGGGCGTGGCCGAGTGCGGCGAGCAGCGTGGCCGGCCCGTCCTGCCGGCGCCGCAGAGTGCCGAAGACGACCGCGTCGGGAGCCGTGTCGGCCAGCACGTCGCCGATCCCGCCGGTAAGCACCGGGTGCGGGCTCACCTCGACGAAGAAGCGGTGCCCGCCCTCGGCGAGCGACGCGATCGCGGGCGCGAACGCGACCGGCTCGCGCAGGTTCCGGTACCAGTAGGAGGCGTCCAGCTCGGCCGGAGCAACCAGGTCGCCGGTTACGGTCGAGAGCATCGGGATCTCACCCGCGCGCGGCCGGACGTCCGCCAGCTCGGCGACGAGCCGGTCCTCGATCGCCGCCACCTGCGCGGAGTGCGACGCGTAGTCCACGGCGATCCGGCGGACGCGGATCCCGGCCGCCACCTGCTCGGCGTACCAGGCGTCGAGCGCTTCGACGACCCCCGAGACGACGGCCGAGCGGGGGCCGTTGACCGCGGCGACGTCCAGCCCGGCAACGCCGGCGATGCTTGCGCGCACGTCGTCTACCGGAGCCTCGACCGCGACCATCCCGCCAAGCCCGGCCAAATCCGCCAGGGCCGCGCTTCGCACCGCGACGATCCGCGCGGCATCGGCCGGCGAGAGCGCGCCGGCCACGCACGCGGCCGCGATCTCGCCCTGGCTGTGCCCGACCACCACGTCCGGGTGCACGCCGTGGGCGCGCCAGACGGCCGCGAGCGAAACCATCACGGCGAACAGAGCGGGCTGCACGACGTCCACCCGCTCCAGCGACGGCGCGCCGGGCACGCCGCGGATGACGTCCCACAGCGCCCAGCCGACGTGCGGCGCCAGCGCGTCCGCGCACTCGGCCATGCTGCGCGCGAACACCTTCGACCGCTCGGCGAGGTCGACGGCCATGCCCAGCCACTGCGAGCCCTGGCCGGGGAAGACGAAGGCGGTTCGCCCTTCGACGGCGACCCCGCGGACCAGGCCCGCGGTATCCGTCCCCTCGGCGAGCGCGGCCAGGCCCCGGCGGAAGTCCGGCAGGTCCGCGGCGAGGACCACGGCCCGGTGGTCGAAGGTCTCGCGGCCGGTGGCGAGCGCGGCGGCGACGTCGGCGGGCCGCGGCGCGGGCTCGGCGTCCAGCAGCGGCAGCAGCCGGCTCGCCTGCGCGGCCAGCGCGTCCGCCGTCTTCGCGGACAGGAGCCAGGGCACGGTTTCCGCCGAGTTCACGGGCGCGGGGTCTTCGGCGCGTTCGTCGTCCGCGGCCTCGAGGACCAGGTGCGCGTTCGTCCCGCTGACCCCGAAGGACGAGACCGCGGCGCGGCGCGGCCGGTCCCGGTCCGGCCACGCCCGCTCGCCGGTGAGCAGCGCCAGCCCGCCGGCCGACCAGTCGACGTGCGGGGTCGGCTCGGTGACGTGCGGCGTGGCCGGCAGCCGGCCGGCCCGCATCGCCAGCACGGTCTTGATGACGCCGGCCACGCCGGCCGCGGCCTGCGCGTGCCCGATGTTGGCCTTGACCGAGCCCAGCAGGACGGGGTCGTCCGCCGCGCGGCCCCGCCCGTAGGTCGCCAGCAGCGCCTGGGCCTCGATGGGGTCGCCGAGCGGGGTGCCGGTGCCGTGCGCCTCGACGACGTCGACGTCCGTTGTGGACAGTCCGGCGTCGGCGAGCGCCCGGCGGATCACCCGCTGCTGGGCCGGCCCGCTCGGCGCGGTGAGGCCGTTGGACGCGCCGTCCTGGTTGACCGCCGAGCCCCGGATCACGGCGAGCACGCGGTGGCCGTTGCGGCGCGCGTCGGACAGCCGTTCCAGCAGGAGCAGGCCGGCGCCCTCGCCGAGGCCGAACCCGTCGGCGGCGGCGGAGAAGGGCTTGCAGCGGCCGTCCGGCGCGAGCCCGCGCTTGCGGCTGAACTCGACGAAGATGCCCGGGTTGGCCATCACCGTGGCACCGCCCGCGAGCGCGAGCTCGCAGTCGCCCGCGCGCAGGGCCCGGACCGCCAGGTGGCTGGCCACCAGCGACGAAGAGCAGGCGGTGTCGACCGTCACGGCCGGGCCCTCCAGGCCGAGCGTGTAGGCGATCCGGCCGGACGCGACGCTGCCGGTGGTGCCGGTGAGCAGGTACCCCTCCAGCTCCGCCGGCGCCTCGTGCTGGCGCGGGCCGTAGTCCTGCGTCATCGCCCCGACGAACACCCCGGTCCGGCTGCCCCGCACCGACGACGGCACGATCCCGGCCCGCTCCCACGTCTCCCACGCGACTTCCAGCAGCACCCGCTGCTGGGGATCCATCGCCAGCGCTTCGCGCGGGCCGATCCCGAAGAACGCCGGGTCGGCGGCACCCGCGTCCGCCAGGAACCCGCCCTCGCGCTGGTAGAACCGGCCGGGTGCGCCGGGTTCCGGGTCGTAGAGCCCTTCGACGTCCCAGCCGCGGTCGTCGGGGAACGCCGTGATCGCGTCCCCGCCCGCTTCGACCAGGTCCCACAGCTGCTCGGGGGTCCGGACGCCGCCGGGGAACCGGCAGGCCATCGCGACGATCGCGATGGGCTCGTCGGCGGCCGCGGCCGGGCCGTCCGGTTCGGCTTCCGGCCCCGCACCGCCGTCGAGCTCACCGTCGAGGAGCTCGGCCAGCGCCGCGGGCGTCGGGTGGTCGAAGACGACGGTGGCCGGCAGCGCGACGCCGGTCTCGGCGACCAGGCGGTTGCGCAGCCCGACGGCGGTGAGCGAGTCGAACCCGAGGTCCCGGAAGGGTTTCCCGGCCGGTACCGCGCGCACGGAGTCGTGCCCGAGCACCGACGCGGCGACCCCGCGGACGAGCTCTTCCAGTCGGCGGCGCCGTTCCAGGCCGGACAGCCCGGTCATCCGCTCGGCGAGCGGGGACGCCGCGGTCTCAGCGTCCGCCGGCGGCGCGAAGCGGCCGGGATCCAGCGGGACGACGACGAGTGCGTGCTCGCCCAGCGCGGCCGGCAGCAGCGCGGGGAGGCGGTCGACCGGCGCCGAGAGCACGCTCGCCGTTCGCCCGCGGGCCCGCAGGTCCGCGGCCGCCGCGGTCAGGAATTCCGCCTGGAGCGCGGCGGCGACGAGCCCCGGTTCCCCGGCCGCGCCCGGTGCGGCGAGGAACACCAGCGGGAGGTCAGTGGACACGGCCGCCACGGCGTCCCGCGTGGCCGCGATGACGGCGTCGGCCGCCTGGCCGTCGGTGACCGGCGGCGCAGGCACGACGAGGGCGACCGGCTCGCCCTCCGGGTCGCGCACCTCAAATGGCCGGCCGGCGGCGAGGGCGGCGGGGTCCCAACCGGACAGCGGCCGCGGCGGCACCGCGACCGGGCGCCACTCCGGGACGACCACGGCGGATGCGCGCACGGCACCCGGCGAACCGGCGGCGACCAGCCCGGCGAGCGCGGCACAGGCGTCGGCGTCGAAGCGGCCGAGGTCGATGACGGCGCGGCCAGCGGCTGGGCCGGTCGCCCAGACCGCGTCAGCGTCGAAGCGGCCGACATCGACAACTCCCCGGCCGGTGGCGGGACCGGTCGCCCAGACCGCGTCGGCGGTGTCCGCCGACCGGGTGACCGACCACAGCCGCGCGCCGGGAAAGGCAGTGCGAAGTTCGTCCACAGTGGACGACGGCAGCAACGAAACGACCCCGGCCACCCCGGCTTCCGGCGCGGCCCCCGGCCACGCCACCACCCGGACGGCCGCCGGGCCGCGGTCGCCGAGGGCGGCCGCGACCTGGTGCGCCACGGCGGTGTCCGCGCCTTCCGGGTGCACGACCAGCCACCGGCCGGTGAGCTTCGCCGGTTCCGCACCGGGTGTGGGCCGCCAAGTCAGGGCGTGCGGTTCGGGCGGCGCGACGTCCGGGACGGCGACGCGTTGGTACGCGTACCCCGGCAGGTCCAGCCGCCGGGGGTCCGAGTCGCGGGTGACCGCGGCCCAGTCGACGTCCACGCCCCGGACGTGCAGCTCCGCCGCCGCGGCGAAGAACTGCCGGAGGCCACCGTTGCCCCGCTTCAGCGTGCCGACCGCCGTCGTGGCCGGCGCGATCTGGTCGAACGTCTGCTGCATCCCCATGGTCAGCACCGGGTTCGGGCTCACCTCGACGAAGAAGCCGGCCCCCGCCCCGGCGATCGCCGCCACCGCCTCGGCGAACCGGACCGGCTGCCGCAGGTTGGCGCACCAGTACCCGGCGTCCGCCAGCCGTGTGCCCAGCGGCTCGCCGGTCACGGTCGAGTAGAGCGGGATCTCCGCCGGTCGCGGCCGCAGCGGCGCGAGCGCCTCGGCCAGGCGCGGCGTGATCTCGTCGATGTGCGCGGAGTGCGCCGCCAGCCCGACGGGCAGGAGCTTGCCGCGGACGCCGCGGCCCGCGAGGTCCGCGAGCAGCTCGGTGACGGCGGCGGAGTCGCCGGACACGACGACCTGGCGCGGGCCGTTGACCGCGGCGAGGGTGACCCGGCCGGCGTAGCCCGCCAGCGCGGCCGCGGTGTCCTCTTCGGACAGTGGGAGCGACGCCATGTCCCCGCGGCCGGTGAGCTCGGCCTGCAGCCGGCTCCACACGGCGACCACGCGGGCGGCGTCGGCCAGCGAGAGGGCGCCGGCGACGTGGGCGGCGGCGATCTCCCCGAGGCTGTGCCCGACGACCGCGGCCGGGTGCACGCCGTGCGCGCGCCAGAGCGCGGCCAGCCCGACCATGACCGCGAACAGAGCGGGCTGGACCACGTCGACCCGCTCCGGCGGCGGCGCGCCCGGCGCGCCGCGGAGGAAGTCCGCCAAGGACCAGTCGACGAACGGGGCGAGCGCCTCGGCGCAGTCGTCGATCGTCCGCGCGAAGACCGGCGAGGTGGCCAGGAGCTCTTCCGCCATCCCGACCCACTGCGGTCCCTGCCCGGGGAAGACGAAGACGACGTCGCCGCCTTCGGCCGCGTGGCCGGTGACCAGGTTCCGGACCGCGGTTCCGCCGGCCAGGGCGTCGAGCAGCCCGGCGGCGTCCGCGTGGTCCTCGGCCAGCAGGACCGCCCGGTGCGCCAGCCTCGGCCGGGTGGCCAGCGTCCAGCCGACGTCACCGAGGGGCCGGCTCTCGACGTGTGTCCGCAGCCGGACGGCGTTCTCCCGCAGCGCGGCCGGGACGGCCGCCGACAGCACGAGGGGCACCGGACCCGGCACGGTCCCGGTGCTGTGGGTGGCGGCGGGCGGGGCGAGGACTTCACCGGCACGCAGCAGGCAGCGCACCCGGTCCCCGGGGGCCGGCTGCTTCAGAACGGCGAACCCCGCGCCCGGCGCCGCCGAGCCGTACAGCACCACTTCCCCGGCGGCCGGGACCGGAATCCCGGCGCCGGGTGCGAAGGTGACCGCGGCCGGGGCCAGCCTGGGCACAACCGCGGCCAGTGCGGTGCGGACCAGCACCCGGCCACGCGCGTCCCAGCCGGCGTCGATCGTGACCGAGACCCGGCCGGCGGGCGCTCCGGCGTCTTCCCACGCGTCGCGGGCGAGCTCCAGCAGCGACCGCTGCCCGAGCGTCAGCCCCGCGACCTGCGGGCCGGACAGGCCGAACAGCTCCCGGTCGAACGTCCCGGGCTCGGCCCGGTCCACCGCCGGCGGTGCCCACGGCGCGAGCCGGTGCCAAACCGTGCCCGCGGCGCCCTCCGGCACCGCGGAAAGGCCGACGACGGCGGGAAGTGCTTCCTGAGCGGTTCCTTGCGCGGACACCGGAGACCCCTTCCGGGAACGGGCGGTCACCTGCGAAGACCGCCGGGAGCGGGAAAGTCGGGCGTGGGACGGGAAAGCTGGGCTCAGGGCTTGCCGAACGCGACCCGCAGCCCGGCGTCGAAGCGGACGACCTCGGCGTTCAGGTAGTCGTGTTCGGCGATCGCCTCGACGAACGCCGCGAACTCCTCCGGGCGTCCGTAGCGGCGGGGCCACGGCGGGCCGCCGGCCAGTCCCGAGACGAACTGCTCGGCCAGGCCGGCCGCCTTGAGCTCTTCGGTCAGCGTGGCCACCAGCGGCGTCTCGAAGATCCCCGGCGCGATGGTGACCACCCGGATCCCGTACCGCGCCAGGTCGCGCGCGGCCGGCAGCGTCATGGACACGACGCCGCCCTTGGCCGCGGCGTAGGCGGCGTGCCCGGCCTGGCCTTCGAAGGCGAACAGCGACGCGGTGTTGACGATGAGGCCGCGCTGCTCGTCGGCGAGCGGCTCGGTGCGCGCCATCAGCTCCGCGCCCAGCCGCAGGACGTTGAACGTGCCGACCAGGTTCACCTCGACGACCCGGCGGAACCCGGCGAGGTCGTGGGGACCGTCGGCGCCGAGCACGCGGCCCGGCGTGTCGACGCCCGCGCAGTTGACGACGAGCCGCAGCGGCGAACCGTCGCCCGCGGCCGTCGCCAGCGCCGCGCGGACGTCGTCCTCGCTCGTGACGTCGGCTTCGACGCCGGCCACGCCGGCGGGCAGCGAAGCCCGCGCGAGCGCCGCCGGCAAGTCGAGCGCGAAGACCCGGGCGCCCCGCTTGGCGAGGTGCGCGGCGGTCGCCGCCCCCAGCCCCGACGCGCCGCCGGTGACCACGGCCGCGATTCCCGAAACCTGCACTGGATCTCCCCCTCGAAAAGGACCGGAACGAAACGACTCAGCCGCCGAGCACGGCCGCCAGCCGGGCGGCCAGCTCGTTCGGCGTGTCCGTCACGACCACCGCCCCGGCGGGGAACTCGGCCCCGGCGCGCCGGGAAAGCCGCTCCCGCAACGCTTCCGCGCGCTCGGCGTCGAGTCCTTGCGCGGCCAGCGGTTCGGCCAGGGCGACCAGGTCGGGGCGGCTGAGTCCGAGCACGGCCGCGACCTCGATGCGGGTCAGGTCGGCGAGGGCCTGCCGGCGGTCCGCCGCGGGCAGCTCGGCGACCGGCCGGCCCGGCGCGTGCGCGATGCCGCCGAGCAGCGGGCTGGGGCGGCGGGCCGTGAACACCGCGGCGAAGGTCGGCCAGTCCAGGTCGATCACCAGCTCCGCAGTGACGCCGGCGGCGAGCTGCGCGGACAGGGTGTCCAGTGCCCCGTGTGGCGGGAGCGGGCGCACCCCGCCGCGGCGCAACTGCTCCACCACCTTCGGGTCGGCCAGCGTACCCCCGGCCGCCCACGCACCCCACGCCACGGTAATGGCGGGCACACCCGTGCTCCGCAGGTACCGGGCGAAGGCGTCGAGGTAGGCGTCGGCCGCCACGCTCGCGGCCCGGCCGTAACTGCCCCACACGCCGGGGAAACACGCGAACATGACGAAGTTTTCCAGGCCGGCGCCGAAGAACTCGGCCAGGTGCGCGGCCCCGGCGGTCTTCGCGGCGCTGGTGGCGGCGAAGGCGGGCACCGTCTGGTCCCGCAGTCCTGTCATTTCGGCCGCGCCCGCGCAATGGAACACGACCCGGGGCGGGGTGCCCGCCTCCCGCAGCCGCTCGGCCAGCGCGGCTACCGACGCCCGGTCGGCCAGGTCGCACCGTTCGACGTCGACCTTGGTCCCCAGCGCGGCGAGGCCCGCTTCGAACTCACCGGCGACGGCGTCGCGCGAGGCCAGCACGACGTGCTCGCATCCGGACCGGACCAGCCAGTCCGCGACGTGCCGGCCGAGGGCGCCCTGCCCGCCGGCGACGAGCGCGGTGCCACTCGGGCGCCACGGGCGATCGGCCGCGATCCCGGGCGCTCGCGCCACCCGGCGTCCGAAGACGCCCTCGGCCCGGACCGCGACCTGGTCCTCGACGCCACCCAAAACCGCCCACAGCCGGGCGAGCGCGGTGGCGTCGGCGGCCGCGGGCACGTCGACGAGGCCGCCCCACAGCTCGGGGTGTTCCAGCCCGGCGACGAACCCCAGACCCCACACCTGCGCCTGTCCCGGTTCGCGCACCGGGTCGGCGGCTCCGGTGGACACCGCGCCGCGCGTCAGGCACCAGAGCGGAGCGGTCATGCCGGCGTCGGCCATCGCCCGCACGAGCGTCAAGGTCGCCGCGACCCCGGCCGTCACCGCGGGCTCGCGGGGGTCGGCACTGCCGTCCGCGGCGAGCAGGGACACGACCCCGTCGATGCCCGAAAGGCTTGCAGTGTCACGGAAAAGTTCGGAAAGCTCGGCGCCCGCGGAAACCCGCACGACGCGCGCCCCGGTGGCGGCGAGCGCCGCGGACCAGTCCGCCGCCCAGCCGGCGGTCCCGGGCTCGAGCACCAGCCAGCGGCCGGACGGCGCCGCCTCCGCCGCCGGCAGCGGCCGCCACTCGACGCGGTAGCGCCACGGCGGGATCGCCGCCGTCATCGGATCGCCGGACCTCACAACAGATCGCCCCCATGCGGATCACCGGATCGCCCCGGCCGCGCGGAACAGCGGCGGGCAGGTGTGTCAGACGGAGTCTCCGAGCGGGCGCGCGGCCGGGTCAACCCTTAACGCGCGGGCCCGTCAAGCCCTTACCCCGGCGGTTAGGGGCCGGACAGGGGGCGTAGGGGTACCTGCCAGGCCCGACGGCTCCATATTCTGCGGCACAGCGCGGTGATCGCGCGGCCGCACACTGCCTGGGGAGGACGCACCATGACGCACCGCGACGGGCGGGGAACGCTCGCGCCGGACCAGCCGCGGGAGGAGACCCGGCTGCCGGCTCCCGCGATCGTCCGGCCCGGCGACACCCGGTACGCCGAACTCGTGGTCGGCTACAACCAGCGCTGGGTCGGCACCCCCGAGTCCGTCCGGCTGGCCGCTTCGACCGCCCAGGTGGCCGACGTCGTCCGGGAAGCCGTGGCGAGCGGCAAACGGCTCGCCGTCCGCAGCGGCGGCCACTGCTACGCCGACTTCGTCACCGGCCCGCAGACCCAGATCCTGCTCGACGTCTCGAACCTGAACGAGGTGCACTACGACCCGGCGCGCCGGGCGTTCTGCATCGGGGCGGGCACCCAGCTGGGGCGCATCTACGAGACGCTCTACCGCACCTGGGGCGTGACGATCCCCGGCGGCATCTGCCTGACCGTCGGCATCGCCGGCCACACCAGTGGCGGCGGTTTCGGCCTGCTCACGCGGAAGTACGGCTCGGTCGTCGACCACCTCGAAGCGGTCGAGGTGGTCGTCGTCGACGCCGACCGGCGGGTGCGGACGGTGATCGCGTCGCGCGACCCCGAGGACCCGGACCACGACCTGTGGTGGGCGGTCACCGGGGGCGGCGGCGGCACGTTCGGCGTCGTCACCCGGTTCTGGTTCCGCAGCCCGGACGCCGAGGGCACCGACCCGGCCCACCTGCTCCCGCGGCCGCCGGCGTCGGTGCTCGTCGGCCCGGCCGGGGTGCCGTGGCAGAAGCTCGACGAAGACAAGTTCCACACCCTGATCCGGAACTTCTCGAAGTGGCACGAGGACAACAGCGCCCCGGACGACCCCGGGACCGCGCTCGCGAGCATCCTGTTCGCCCGCCCGAAGTCCGGGATGGGCGTCGGCACGCTGACCCAGGTCGACGCGACCGTGCCCGGGGCGCGGGACCTGCTCGACGGCTTCGGCGCGGCCGTCGTCGCCGGCACCGGGATCACGATGGCCGCGCCCCCGCGGGAAGTTTCGTGGCTGGCCTCGACGAAGTTCGTCGGCGGCGGCACGCTGCTCTACGACCCGACGCTGCGCAGCGCCGTGAAGAGCGCCTGGATGCGGCGCGGGTTCACCGACGAGCAGCTGGGCGCGGTGTACCGCGCCCTCCAGCGCGACGACTACCCCAACCCGCTCGGGGTGTTCCAGCTGATGAGCATGGGCGGCAGGCTCAACGCGGTCGGCAGCGCCGAAACCGCCATGCCGCATCGGGATTCCGTGCTGTACGCGGAGTTCGAGACCTTCTGGACGAAGGCGGCGGACGACGAGGTGAACCTCGCCTGGCTGCGCGACCTCTACGCCGGCACCTTCGCCGCGACCGGCGGCTACCCGGTGCCCGGCGAGATCGTCGACGGCACGAACATCAACAACCCCGACCCGGACATCATCGACCCGGCGGTGAACCGCTCCGGCGTCCCCTGGTCCACTTTGTACTTCGGGGCGAACTACCCGCGGCTGCAGCGCGTCAAGGCGCGCTGGGACCCGACGGACTTCTTCCACCACTCCCAATCGGTCCGGCTGCCCGGCTGACTTCCCTTGCCGGGAAAGGTAATCTGTCTCCGACAGCGGCAGTTTCCCCGGAGAGGTGGCTTTCATGAAGATCGGGCTCGGCCTTCCCCTGCAGGATCCCGGTGTCCTGCTCGACTGGGCGCGCCGGGCCGACACCGGCCCGTTCGCGTCGGTCGGGCTGGGCGATCGCGTCGTGTACGACAACCCCGAGCCGCTCGTCGCGCTCGCGGCTGTCGCCGCGGCCACGACCCGGATCCGCGTGCAGACCAACGTCCTGCTCGCGCCGGCCCGGGAAACCGTGCTGCTCGCCAAGCAGGCCGCGACGCTGGACCGGATTTCGGGCGGCCGCTTCACCCTCGGCCTCGGGATCGGCCCGCGTCCGGACGACTTCACGGCCACCGGCCAGGACTACCACCGCCGCGGCCGCCGTCTCGACGACCAGCTGGCCCGGCTGCGCGAGCTCTGGGCGGCCGGAAGCGCGATCGGCCCGGCCCCGACGCGGGCCGGCGGACCCGAACTGCTCTTCGGCGGGTTCAGCCCGCAGGCGATCGGCCGGGTGGCCCGCTGGGGCGACGGGTTCATCAGCGTCTCCCCCGCCGACCTGACCGACCAGCTGTTCCGCGCGGTCGAGAAGACCTGGCAGGCGGCCGAACGCCCCGGCACGCCCCGGCTGGTGGCCCAGGTGAACGCGGTGCTGGGGCCGCCCGAGCGCGTCGACCGCGGCCTGGCTGCCATCGCGGCGTACTACCGGAGCCTGGGCCCGTACGCGGAGAAGGTGCTGGAAGACGTGCTGACGACTCCCGACCGGCTGCGGGAGGCGGTGGCCACCTACGAGCGCCTGGGCGCCGACGAAGTGGTGGTCTACTGCTGGACGACCGACGTGGACCAAGTGGACCGGATCGCCGACGCGGCCGGCTGACGCAGGCGACACCGGCGAGGCGGTCGCGAACCGGGTTCGCGACCGCCTCGCCGCGTTTTCCGGTCCATCCACTTCGGAACCGCGCATTCACCCGGCCGGGATTTTGCGGAGACGTCATACCTGGGAAATACGGTATCCTTACCACCATGCAGAGTGGCCGCGCCGAAAAGCAGGAATTCTCCCCCAACCAGGAGGAGAAGCGGGCGAAAATCGTCGAAGCGGCCAAGATCGTCCTCGTCGAGAGCGGCCTCGCCGGGTGCACCGCGCGTGCCGTCGCCGCGGCGAGCCCACTCACCAAGAGCGCCATCCACTACTACTTCTCCGACATGGACGAGCTCATCGACCAGGCGATGGCCGCGCACATCGCCGCTTTCGTGCGCGCCATCCGGCGAGCCGTCGCGCAGCACACCGACGTCCTGGACCGGTTCTGGTCGGCTGTCGACGAATACCTGAAGATATTCAACGCCGCGCCCGGCACCATTGTTCTCTGGCACGAATACTGGCTGCATTCGGTGCGCGCCGGGCGGCTCGGCGCCATTGATTCGATGACCCGGGACGTCACCGGGATCTTCCACGACCTGCTGCGTGCCGTCGGCGTGGAAAACGCCGAACTGCGGGCGCGCATGCTGACGTCGTACCTGATCGGTGCGGCGACCCGGCAGGCCGTCACCGAGCGGCCCTTCGCCGTCGTGCAGGACGAGATCACCCTGCTCTGCCCGCTCGGCTGACCGGGCGGCCCGACGCGGAAGACCGGGGCCGCCACCGCGCCGGGATCACCGGCGGGGCGGCCGCCCCGGTCGCCCGCGCACCTCCCCGGATCAGGAAGCGGCGCCGGCCGGGGTCTTCGGCTTCGGTTTGGCCTTGACCGCGACGAGCCCGAGCAGGAACGCGGCGATGAGCACGCATCCCGCCACGAGGAAAGCGTTCTGGTAACCCGCGACCGTGGCTTCGGCGACGTGCGCCGCGGAGGTGTCGCCACCGAGCCGGCCGCGCGTGGTCGTGATCGCTACGGTGCCGAGCACCGCCAGCCCGATCGCGCCGCCGACCTGCTGGCTCACGCTCACCAGCGCGGACGCGATGCCCGCCTCCATCGGCTGCACCGACGTGATCGCGGTCAGCGTCAGCGGGACGATCGCGATGCCGATGCCGCAGCCGAGCAGGATCATCGGCCCGACGACCCACCCGTAGCTGCCGTCCGCCGAAGTCGTCAGCCACAGCAGCAGCGCGCCGATCCCGGCGACCAGCGGCCCGGTGATCACGCCGATCCGGGTGCCGACCTTCGCGGCCAGCCGGCCCATGGTCGAGGCCATGAACCCGATGGCGACAGCGATCGGCAGGAACGCGAGACCGGCCTCGATCGCCCCGAACCCGAGGATCTTCTGCAGGAACAGGGTGAGGAAGAACGTCACGCCGAACAGCCCGACGCCGACGGCGAGCGTGATCGCGTACGCGGCGGACCGGTTGTGCCCGGCCAGCACGCGCAACGGCAGCAGCGGTGCGGCCACCTTGGACTCGATCACCACGAACGCCACCAGCAGCACCACCGCGACGGCCAGCGGCACCCAGGTCGACGTGTTCGACCACGACGTCGCCGACGCCCGGATCAGGCCGTAGACCAGCAGCGCCATGCCGGCGGTGACGGTGACCGCGCCGGGCAGGTCGAGCTTGCCCCCGCGGTGGCTCGACTCCGGCAGCACCTTCGGCGCCGCCAGCAGGACCAGGATCCCGATCGGGACGACGACGAACAGGACCGACCGCCAGGTGGCGATGTCGGTCAGCACGCCGCCGAGGATGAACCCGAGCACCGCGCCCCCGCTGGAGACGATCGCGTAGACGCCCATCGCCTTGTTGCGCCGCGCGCCTTCGGGGAACGTCGTGGCGATCAGGGAAAGCGCCGTCGGCGCCGCGATCGCCGCGCCGACACCCTGTACCGCGCGGGCCGCGATCAGCCACGGCTGGTTCATCGCGAAGCCACCGGCGAAGGAGGCCAGCGTGAACACCGCGATGCCGACCATGAACATCCGGCGCCGGCCGAACAGGTCGCCGGTGCGGCCGCCGAGGAGCAGCAGCCCGCCGAAGGCCACCGAATACGCGGTGACGACCCATTCCAGGTTTTCGGTCGAGAAGCCCAGGCTGGCCTGGATCGTCGGCAGCGCGACGTTCACGATGCTGGCGTCCAGCATGATCAGCAAGGTCGCCGCGGCGATCACGATCAGGGCCAGGCCGAGGTTGCGCGGCTCCTCGGGCGCGCCGGGAGGCGACACGCCCGCCGCCGCATCGGTGGAACGTGGCGTTGTGGTCATCGAGCAACCCCCTGCTGCAGACTTACGGATCGGCGAGTCCGTGACCAGCGCTGATCCGCGCGAATCAGGTCACGTGTCCTAAACTTTAGACCAGGCGTCCTGACCGGTCAACGGCGGCCGGGCAAGATCCGCGCCGATGCGCGCGAGGACCGCCCCGAGCCGGTCGTCGAGGTAGAAGTGCCCGCCTTCCAGGACGTGCAGTGCGAACGCGGATTCCGTGTGCCGGCCCCAGCTTTCGGCGTCGGCGACGGGCGTGGTCGGGTCGGCGTCGCCGACGAACGCCGTGATCGGGCTCGCCGTGCGGACGTCGTCGGCGGGCCGGTAACCGCGCAGGGCCCGGTAGTCCGACCGCAGCGACGGAAGCATCATCCGGACGATCTCCTCGCTCGCGAGCCGCGCGCCCTTCGCACCGCCGAGCGCGGCCAGCTCGGCGAGCACGACCTCTTCGGGCCATTCGTCGAGCGCCTTGTCCGTACGCCGCAGGCACGGCGCGCTGCGTGCGGAGACGAAGACCCCGCGCACATCGGCGCCGCCGGCTTCGAGCGCCCGCGCCGCTTCGAACGCGACCAGTGCCCCCATGCTGTGGCCGAAGACGGCGACCGGGCGGCCGTCGGGCTCCAGCGCGCCGACCGCCCCGGCGGCCAGGCCGGTGACGCTCTCCACGCACGGCTCGGTCCGGCGTTCCTGCCGCCCGGGGTACTGCACAACGCGCACGTCGATGCCGGGCGGTGCCTGCGCCGACAGGGCGTAGTAGGCGCTCGCCGCTCCCCCGGCGTGCGGGAAGCAGAGCAGCACCACGCCGGCGTCGTCGCGGGGGTGGAACCGGCGGAGCCAGCGCTCCCGGTCAGCCTTCATGGGACACCTTGCCTTCCCCGGCCGCGGCCGGCTGGGTGTACTTCAGTTCGGCACGCAGGTAGTCGGTGAGCAGGCCGGGGGCCGGCTGGTCGAACACCAGCGTCGGCGGCAGGTCCAGGCCGAGCGCCGCGGCCAGCCGGTCGCGCAGCTCGATCGCGGTCAGCGAGTCGAAGCCCAGCTCGAGGAACTCCGCCGTCTCGTCGACGGGTTCGGGCAGCCGGAGCACTTCGGCCACCTGCGCCCGGACGAACGCCGCGATCAGCCGGTCGTGCTCCGCGGGCTCGGCAGCCGCCAGTTCGCCGAGCAGCGTCGGCGCGGGTGCGGCGGGCACCTCCGGGGCGGGGACGGCGTCCCGGAGGCGGGCCGGCCAGAACCGCGTGCGCTGGAACGCGTACCCGGGCAGGCGGACGGTCCGCGCGCCCGACCCCGCGAACAGCTCGCCCCACGCGACACCGACGCCGGCCGCGTGCAGCGACCCGAGGGCGGCCAGCAGCGCTTCCGGCTCGGGCCAGGACTTCCGGGCCGCCGACACCAGGACCGCGGGGCCGGCCAGGGTGTCCCGCGCCATCGCGGTCAGCGTCGCGTCCGGCCCGACCTCGAGGTACGCGTCCACCCCGGCGGCCTCCAGCGCGCGCAGGCCCGCGGCGAACCGCACCGGCTCCCGCACGTGCCGCACCCAGTACTCCGGGTCGGTCAGCTCGCCGGGCGCGGCGGCGGCGCCGGTCAGGTTCGACACGACCGGCAGCCGCGGCTCGGCGAACGCCAGCCCGGAGACCACTTCGCGGAACTCGCCGAGCACCGGCTCCACCAAGGAAGAGTGGAACGCGTGGCTGACCCGCAGCCGGCGGGCCCGGACGCCGCGGGCGCGGAACGCCGTAACCAGATCGTCCACTTCGGACTCCACCCCGGAAACGACCACGGCGGCCGGCCCGTTGACCGCGGCGATGTCCGTGCGGGCGGGCAGTTCGGCGCGCACCACGCTCTCCTCGGCGCCGATCGCCGCCATCGCCCCGCCGCGCGGCAGGGCCTGCATCAGGCGGGCACGCGCCGCGACGAGCGCGCAGGCGTCCGGCAGGTCGAGCACCCCGGCGACGTGCGCCGCGACGATCTCGCCCACCGAGTGGCCGACCACGTAGCCGGGCACGACGCCGAAGGACGCCAGCAGCCGCGTCAGCGCGACCTCGAAGGTGAACAGCGCCGGCTGGGTGTACTCGGTTTCGTCCAGCAGCACGGCGTCGGGGTCGTCTGGCGGCGCGAAGAGGACTTCGCGCAGCGACCGGGGCAGCCGGGTTTCGAACTCGGCGAGCACCTCCGCCAGCGCCTCGGCGAACACCGGGTACGCGGCGGCCAGCTCGCTGCCCATCCGCGCGCGCTGGCTGCCCTGGCCGGTGTAGAGGAAGGCGATCCGCCTGCCCTCCCGCGCTTTCCCGGTCAGGACGAACGCCGGGGTCGCGCCGTCGGCCAGGGCTCGCAGCCCGGCCAGCAGCTCGTCCCGGTCCTTGCCCAGCACCGTCGCCCGGTGCGGCAACGCCGACCGCGTGGTGGCCAGCGAGAACCCGATGTCGGCCGCCGGCGGCGCGTCGTCGCCCCCGGCGAACTCGGCCAGGCGGATCGCCTGGGCGCGCAACGCGGCTTCGCCGGCCGCCGACAGCACCCAGGGCACCACCGGCACCGCCCGCGGGCTCGGTTCGGGGTCCGGCCCGGTCTCGTCGGCGGCTTCGAGGACGACGTGGGCGTTGGTGCCGCTGATGCCGAAGGAGGAGACCGCCGCGCGCCGGGGACGCCCGGGGTCCGCCCACGGCACCGCTTCGGCGGCCACCCGCACCGCGCCGGAGCTCCAGTCCACATGGGACGAAGGGGTGCCGGCGTGCAGGGTCCGGGGCACGACGCCGTGCCGCATCGCCTCGACCACCTTGAGCACGCCCGCCACCCCGGCGGCCGCCTGGGTGTGCCCGATGTTCGACTTCACCGATCCCAGCCACAATGGGGTTTCCCTGTCCCGGCCGTAGGTCGCGAGCAGCGCCTGGGCCTCGATCGGGTCGCCCAGCGCGGTCCCGGTGCCGTGTGCCTCCACGACGTCCACATCGGACGGTGCCAGCCCGGCGTCGGCCAGCGCCGCCCGGATCACCCGCTGTTGCGAAGGCCCGTTCGGGGCCGTCAAGCCGTTCGACGCGCCGTCGGAGTTCACCGCGCTGCCCCGCACGACCGCCAGTACCCGGTGCCCGTTGCGCCGCGCGTCCGAAAGCCGTTCCACCAGGAGGAGCCCGGCGCCCTCGCCCCAGCCGGTGCCGTCGGCGCCGTCGCCGAAGGCCTTGCAGCGGGCGTCCGGGGCGAGCCCGCGCTGGCGGGCGAACTCGACGAAGGCGACCGGGGACGACATCACCGTCACCCCGCCGGCCAGCGCCAGGTCGGTCTCGCCGCGCCGCAGCGACTGCACCGCCAGGTGCAGCGCCACCAGGGAGGACGAGCACGCCGTGTCGACGGTCACCGCCGGCCCTTCGAAGCCGAACGTGTAGGCCACCCGGCCGGACAGCACGCTCGACGCGTTGCCGGTCAGCAGGTGTCCCGCCAGGTCCTCGGCGTCCGCGCCCGCGAGCCCGACGCCGTAGTCCTGCATGTTGGAGCCGACGAACACCCCGGTCCGGCTGCCGCGCAGCGAGGCGGGGTCGATCCCGCCGTCCTCGAAGGACTCCCAGGCGGTCTCCAGCAGGATCCGCTGCTGGGGGTCCATCGCCAGCGCTTCCCGCGGCGAGATCCCGAAGAAGCCGGCGTCGAAGTCCGCCGCGTCGGCCACGAAACCGCCTTCGCGGACGTAGACCGTCCCGGGCCGGGTGCCGTCCGGGTCGTAGAGGTGCTCGACGTCCCAGCCCCGGTCGGCCGGGAACGGCCCGATCGCGTCGACCTCGCCGGCCACCAGCCGCCACAGGTCGGCCGCGGTCCGGACGCCGCCGGGCAGCCGGCAGGCCGTGCCGACGATCGCGATCGGCTCGTCCCCGGGCCGGGCCACGGTCTCCTCCGGTGCCGGCTCGGCGCTGTCGCCGAAGTCGGCCGCCAGGAACGCGGTGAGCGCTGCCGGGGTCGGGTGGTCGAAGACGAGCGTCGCGGGCAGCCGCAGCCCCGTCACGGCGCCGAGCCGGTTGCGCAGCTCGAGCGCGGTGAGCGAGTCGAACCCGAGGTCCTTGAACGGCCGCGACGCCTCGACCGCCTCCGCGCCGTCGTGACCGAGCACCCGGGCGGCCGCGGCGCGGACGATCCCGGCAAGCCGGTCCCGCCGGGCGGCCGCCGGCAGCGCGGCCAGCTCCGCCGTGATGTCGCCGTCGGCCACGCCCGGGTCTTCGGCGCGGACGTCCGGCAGATCGGCCAGCAGCGGGCTCGGGCGCGCCGCGGTGAACGCGGGACCGAACCGCTCCCAGTCGACGTCGGCCAGCACGACCGCCGGGTCGCCCGCCGTCAGCTCCCGCCCGAGCGCGAGGACCGCCTGCTCCGGCGCCATCGGGAGGACGCCGCCGCGGCGCAGGCGCTCGTCGGCGGCCGCGTTGTCGGCCGCCAGGCCGGCGCCGCCCCAGAACCCCCAGGCCACCGACGTGGCGGGCAAGCCCTCTGCGTGGCGGAGTTCGGCGAGCGCGTCGAGTTCGGCGTTCGCGGCCGCGTAAGCGCTTTGCCCCGCGCCGCCGAAGGTGCCCGCGAAGGAAGAGAACAGGACGAAAGCGGTGAGTTCGCGGTCGCGCGTCAGCTCGTGCAGGTGGGCCGCGGCCCGGGACTTCGGGTGCGCGACGGCGGCCAGCTGCCGCGCGGTGAGCGAGTCCGCGACCCCGTCTTCGAGCACGCCCGCCGCGTGGAAGACGGCGCGCAGCGGGGGACCGGAAAGGCCGTCGAGGAGGGCCGCCAGCGCGGCGCGGTTACCGACGTCGCACGCCGCCACGGTGACGCGGGCGCCGAGCGCCGTCAGTTCCGCAGCGAGGTCGGTGGCACCGGGCGCGGCCTCGCCGCGCCGCCCGGTCAGGACGAGGTGCTCGGCTCCGGCGCGCGCGAGCCAGCGGGCGACCTGGGCACCGGCGGCGCCGGTCCCGCCGGTGACCAGCACCGTGCCCTCCGGCCGCCACGGCGGCCCGGACACGGCGAGCGGCGCGCGGACCAGCCGGCGCGCGTGGAGACCGGCCGCGCGGACCGCGACCTGGTCTTCCCGAGCGGCGCCCGCGAGCACGCCGCGCACCCGGGCCCAGACGGCTTCGCCGGCGTCGGCCGGGAGGTCCACGAGCCCGCCCCACCGCCCGGGGTGCTCCAGGGCGAGGCTCCGGCCGAGGCCCCACACGGCGGCCTGGCCGGGCACGACGACGTCACCGGGGACCGCGGCCACCGCCCCGCGGGTCAGGCACCACAGCGGCGCTTCGACACCGGCGTCGCCGAGCGCCTGGACCAGGACGGCGGTCGCGAGCACTGCGTCCGCTCCGGCCGGCAGGGCGAGCACCCCGGCGGGCGGCCCGTCGGCCGCGGCGGACCGCAGCCGACGCGCGAGGTCCGCCCGGTCGGTGCCCGGGGCGATCCAGCGGAGGTCGACGCCATCGAAGCCGGCTGTGGCGGGCAGGTCCGCCAGGGACCCGACGGCGAACCAGCGACCGGTCGGCTCGGCGGGCTCGCCCGCCAGCCGCCGCCAGGTCACGCGGTAGCGCCAGTCGTCGACGACCGCGCGGCCCCGGGCCGGGGCACCGCTGCGCCAGTACCGCGTCCGGTCGAACGCGTAGGTCGGCAGCGACACCGGGCGGGCGCCCGGGAACGCCGGGGTGAAGTCCACCGGCACGCCGGCGACGTGCAGTTCCGCCAGCGACGCCCAGAACCGTTCGAGACCTCCGTCGTCGCGGCGGAGCGTGCCGGTGACGACGGCGTCGGCCTCGATGTCCTGGATGCCTGGCGTCAGCACCGGGTGCGAGCTGACTTCGACGAACGCGCGGTGCCCGGCCGCGCCGAGCGCGGCGACCACCTCGGCGAACCGCACCGGGCGGCGCAGGTTCTCGAACCAGTAGCCGCCGTCGAGCGCGGTCGTGTCTAGCGGGCTGCCGGTGACCGTCGACCAGAACGGCACCTCGGCGGGCCGCGGCGTGATCCCCGCGAGCGCGGTGCCGATCTCTGCGTGCAGCTCTTCGACGTGCGGGGAGTGCGACGCGTAGTCGACCGGCACGACCTTGGCGCGGACGCCGTCCGCGGTCAGCCGGTCCGCGAAGGCGCGCACCGCCGCGACATCCCCGGAGACCACGGCGGCCGACGGCCCGTTGACCGCCGCCACCACCAAGCCGTCCGGGAGCAGCTCACGCAGCCGCGCTTCGGGCAGCCCGACCGCGAGCATGCCGCCGCGGCCCGCGATCCGGCGGATCGCTTTGCTGCGCAGGGAAACCACCTTCGCGCCGTCCTCGAGCGACAGCGCACCCGACACCACCGCCGCCGCGATCTCGCCCTGCGAATGCCCGGTCACCGCCGCCGGTTCGACGCCGTAGGAGCGCCACAGCCCGGCCAGCGACACCATCACCGCGAACGAAACCGGCTGCACGACGTCGACCCGGTCGAGCCCCGGTGCGCCGGCCACGCCCTGCACGACGTCCAGCAGCGACCAGCCGGTGTGCGGTTCGAGGGCGCGGGCGCACTCGGTCAGCCGCGCGCGGAAGACGTCCGAGCGGACGAACAGCTCCCGGGCCATGCCGTCCCACTGCGTGCCCTGGCCGGGGAAGACGAACACGACCGGGCGGTCGTCCTCGCCGGCAACCCCGCCGACCCCGGCCTCCGCACCGCGGGCGAGCTCGGCCAGGCCGGCCAGCAGCTCTTCGCGGCCGCCGGTCAGCACGACCCGGTGCTCGAACGCGGTTCTCGTGGTCGCCAGCGACAGGCCGACGTCGGCGACGTCCAGCCCGGGCAGCTCGGCGAGCCGCGCCCGGAGGCGGGCCGCCTGACCGGCCAGGGCCCGCGTGCTGCGCGCGGACAGCGCCCACGGCACCGACTCCGGCGTCGGCCGGCCACCGGGCTCGGGCGCGGCGAGCGCCTCTTCGACGATGACGTGCGCGTTCGTCCCGCTCATCCCGAAGGACGAGACGCCGGCGCGCCGCGGCCGGTCGCCGGCGGGCCACGGGACCGGCTCGGCGAGCAGCGAGACCGCGCCCGCCGACCAGTCGACCTGCCGGGTCGGCTCGGCCACGTGCAGCGTCGGCGGCAGCTCTTCCCGCCGCAGGGCCTGCACCACCTTGATCACGCCGGCGACGCCCGCGGCCGCCTGGGTGTGCCCGATGTTCGACTTCACCGACCCGAGCCACAGCGGCCGGTCGCGGTGCTTGCCGTAGGTCGCCAGGAGCGCCTGCGCCTCGATGGGGTCGCCCAGCCCGGTGCCGGTGCCGTGCGCCTCCACGGCGTCCACATCGGACGGTCCCAGCCCGGCTTTCGCCAGTGCCGCCCGGATCACCCGCTGCTGCGCCGGCCCGTTCGGGGCGGTCAGCCCGTTGGACGCGCCGTCCTGGTTGACCGCGCTGCCCCGGACCACCGCGAGGATCCGGCGGCCGTGGCGCTGGGCGTCCGAGAGCCGTTCGAGCAGCAGCACCCCGGCCCCTTCGGCCATGCCCATGCCGTCCGCGGCGGCCGAGAACGCCTTGCACCGGCCGTCCGCGGCGAGCGCGCGCTGGCGGCTGAAGCCCCGCAGCTGCAGGAGCGTGGCCATCACCGTTGCGCCGCCGGCGAGGGCGAGCGCGCATTCCCCGCCGCGCAGGGCCTGCGCGGCCAGGTGCAGCGCGACCAGCGACGACGAACACGCCGTGTCCACGGTCGCGGCCGGCCCCTCCAGCCCGAGCACGTAGGCGATCCGGCCGGACAGCACGCTCGCGGCGTTGCCGGTGAGCAGGTGGCCCTCCAGCGCTTCGTCGGCCGCGCCGGCGAGGCCCACCACGTAGTCCTGCGCGTTGGTGCCGACGAAGACGCCGGTCTCCCCGCCGCGGGCTGACGCCGGGTCGATCCCCGCGTCCTCGAACGCCTCCCACGACGTCTCCAGCAGCAACCGCTGCTGCGGATCCATCGCCAGCGCCTCCCGCGGCGAGACCCCGAAGAACCCCGCGTCGAACTCCGCCGCGTCGTGCAGGAAGCCGCCTTCGCGCGTGGTGACGGTCCCCGGGAGGTCGGCGTCCTCGCCGTGGCGGTAGGTGCCCTCCCAGCCGCGTCCCGCCGGGAAGCCCGAGATCGCGTCGCCGCCGGCGGCCACCAGGTCGCCCAGCTCGTCCGGAGACGTCACGCCGCCCGGGAACCGGCAGCCCATGCCGATGATCGCGATCGGCTCGCTCGCCCGCCGTTCGCTCTCCCGCAGCCGTTCGCGCGTCGCGTGCAGGTCCGCGGTGACGCGCTTGAGGTAGTCGACCAGCTTCTGCTCGTCAGCCATCGTTACCGAACTCCCTGTCGATGAAGGCGAGCACCTCGTCGGCCGAGGCGGTCGCCAGACCGTGCTCGTCCCCGGACCGGCCGGGGTCCCCGGTGAGTGACTCCAGCGCCGCGGCGAGCCGGGCGGCGAGGGCCGCGCGTTCCGGCTCGGCCACCGTCGCGCGGGGCAGCGCCGCTTCCAGCCGGGCGACGAGCTCGGGCAGCGGCTCCGGCTCCGGTTCGAGCTCCGCGTAGAGGTACGCGGCGAGCGCTTCGGCCGTCGGGTGGTCGAAGATGAGCGTCGCCGGCAGGGCCAGTCCGGTAGCCGCGGTCAGCCGGTTGCGCAGCTCGACGGCGGTCACCGAGTCGAAGCCCAGTTCCTTGAACGCGCGGCGGGCGCCGACGCTGCCCGCCGGCCCGTGCCCCAGCACGGCGGCCGCGGTCCCGCGGACCAGCCGGTCGATCGCGGTCCGCCGCTCTTCGGGCGGCAGCGCGGCGAGATCCTGAGCGGGCGCTTCGGGTGGCGCCTCGGCGAAGTCGGCCAGCAGCGGTGAAGGCCGGGCCGCCGTGAGCGCGGGTGCCAGGCGCGTCCAGTCGACGTCGGCGACGATCTGCGGTCCGCCGCCGGGCCGGCGCAGCGCGGACAGCGCCCGGTCCGGGTCCACGGCGGGCAGGCCATGCCGCCGGGTCGTCTCGGCGAGGTCGTCCGGCTCGGGGGCACTCCACGGTCCCCAGGCGACCGCGCCGGCCGGCAGGCCTTCGGCGCGGGCGCGCTCGGCGAACGCCTCCAGGAACGCGTCGGCCGCCGCGTGGACACCGCCGCCCGCGCTGCCCCAGACGCCCGAAACGCCGTGGTAGAGCAGGAAATTCGGCGTTTCGTGGGCCCGGGCGATCTCGGCGAGGGTGGTCGCGGCTCGGGCCATCGGCCGCAGCACGTCCGCGACCCGGGTGGCGTCGAGCGCGGCGATCGGCGTGGCGGCGAACCCGGCGTCGGCGTGCACCACGACGGAGAACCGGACGCCGGGCAGCGCCGCGGCCAGTGCCGCGGCCGCGTCCGGAGTGGCGGGATCCCAGTGCAGGAAGGTGGCTTTGGCGCCGAGCGCGGACAGTTCGCCGTCCAGCTCCGCGGTCCGGCCGGGGTCGGCGGCGGTGGCCGTGACCACGACGTGGTCGCAGCCGCGCCGGGCGAGCCACCGGGCGGTCGCGGCCCCGAGGGTGCCGGTCCCGCCGGTGACCAGCGCGGTGCCGGAGGGTTGCCAAGCTTCGCCACCGGGAAGGGCCCGCACCAGCCGGCGCGCGTGGAGGCCGGAGTCCCGGACGGCCAGCTGGTCTTCGGGACCGGCCGCGAGCGCCGCGGCGAGGCCGCGGAAGGCGTCCGCCCCGGGCAGGTCGATCAGGCCGCCCCAGTGGCCGGGGTGCTCGAGAGCGGCAATCCGGCCGGCCCCCCAGACGGCGGCCTGCGCCGGATCGGGAGGAGCATCCCCGGGCCCGGTGGCGACGGCGCGGTGGGTGACGCACCAGAGGCGGGCGGGGCCGCCCCCGATGTCGGCGAAGGCTTGCAGGGTCGCGAGGGTGGTGGCGACGGCGGTTTCGGCGGGGCCGCCGGGGAAGCAGAGGACGCCGGAGACAGGTCCGTCGGCGAGGGCGCCGGCGAGAAGGGCGGCGAGCTCGCTCCGGCTGCTGCCGGGCTCGGCGACGACGGTGACGAGGTCGAGTCCATCGAGGACAGGTGGGAGGGCGGCCTCGACCACCGGCGGCACGATGGCCAGCCAGCGGCCCCTGGCCTCCTCCCCGCTCACCGGCACCCGCCGCCATTCCACCCGGTACCGCCACGAGTCCGTCTCCGCCGTCTCGCGGCGGCCGCGGTGCCACCCTGCCAATGCCGGCAGCAACGCCTCGATTTCCTCGCCGTCCACGCCCAACGTGCCGGCCAGCCCCACCGCGTCTCCGGCCTCGACCGCCGCCCAGAACCGGTCCTGTGCCGGGTCGGCCGCCGGCTGGGCTGCTTCGAGCCAGTACCGCTGCCGCTGGAACGCGTACCCGGGCAGCTCCACCCGGCGCGCGTCCGGCCACAGCGGCGTCCAGCCGATCCGGACCCCGCCCGTGTGCGCCGTGGCCAGCGATGTGACGAACCGGCGCAGGCCGCCGTCTTCCCGGCGCAGGGAGCCCGTCACCACGCCGTCGGTACCGAGGGTGTCCTGGACCGCCGCCGTCAGCACCGGGTGCGGGCTGACCTCGACGAACGCGCGGTGGCCGCCGGCCGCGAGACCGCGGACCACCTCCTCGAACAGCACCGGCCGCCGCAGGTTCGCGTACCAGTACTCCGCCCCCAGCCCGGTGGTGTCGAGCTCGCCGCCGGTCACCGTGGAGTGGAACGCGACCCGCGCGGGCCGCGGCGTGATCCCCGCCAGCGCCGTGACGATCGCGTCCTCGATCTCCTCCACGGCGAACGAGTGCGACGCGTAGTCGACCGGGACGCGCTTCGCCCGGACGCCGTCCCGTTCGCAGCGGCCGATCAGGTCCTCGACCTCGTCGACGGGTCCGGCGACCACCGTAGCCGACGGTCCATTGTGGACGGCCAGTTCCACCGACCCGGTCAGCCGCGCCCGGACTTCGTCGGCCGGGAGCGGGATCGAAGCCATCGCGCCGCGGCCGGCGATCCGCCGGATCGCCTTGCTGCGCAACGCGACCACCTTCGCACCGTCCTCGAGCGACAGCGCACCCGACACCACCGCCGCCGCGATCTCCCCCTGCGAATGCCCCACCACCGCCGCCGGCTCCACGCCGTAGGAGCGCCACAGCTCCGCCAGCGACACCATCACCGCGAACAACGCGGGCTGCACGACGTCGACCCTGTCGAGCGCGTCCTCGTCGGCGCCGGCCAGGACGTCGAGCAGCGACCAGCCGACGTGCGGGGCCAGCGCCGCCGCGCACGCGTGCAGGCGCTCCCGGAACACCGGCGCGCCGGCCAGCAGCTCGCGCGCCATCGCCGGCCACTGCGAGCCTTGGCCGGGGAAGACGAAGACGACTTCGGGCGGCGTCCTCGGCGCCTCGCCCTCGGCCGCGACCGGTCCGCCGTCGCGCAGTTCCGCCAGACCGGCCAGCAGCTCCTCGCTGTCGGCGCCGAGCACCACGGCCCGGTGCGGCAGGGTTGCCCGGGCGGCCAGGGAGAACCCGACGTCGGCGGGCGCGAAGTCAGCCTCCGCCAGCCGGCGGTGCAGCCGTCCGGCCTGCGCCCGCAAAGCCTGCGGGTCGTGCGCCGAAACCAGCCACGGCAGCGGCCCGGCCGGAATGACGGCGGCGCCCTCACGCGGGGTCTCCGTGCCCTCTTCGAGCACGACGTGGGCGTTCGTGCCGCTGACTCCGAACGACGAGACGCCCGCCCGGCGCGGCCGGTCGCGCGCCGGCCACGCGACCGGCTCGGTGAGCAGCGAAACCGCGCCCGCCGCCCAGTCGACGTGCGGCGACGGCTCGTCCACGTGCAGGGTCTTCGGCAGCACGCCGTGGCGCATCGCCATGATCACCTTGATCACGCCGGCCACCCCGGCGGCGGCCTGCGTGTGCCCGAGGTTCGACTTGACCGAGCCCAGCCAGAGCGGGTCCGCCCGCTCCTGGCCGTACGTCGCGAGCAGCGCGCCGGCCTCGATCGGGTCGCCGAGGGTGGTGCCGGTACCGTGCGCCTCCACGACGTCCACATCGGACGGTGCCAGTCCCGCGTCCGCCAGCGCGGCGCGGATCACCCGCTGCTGCGCGGGCCCGTTCGGCGCCGTCAAGCCGTTCGACGCACCGTCCTGGTTCACCGCCGAGCCGCGCACGACGGCCAGCACGGGGTGCCCGTTGCGCCGGGCGTCGGAAAGCCGTTCCACGACGAGCATCCCGCCGCCTTCGCCCCAGCCGGTGCCGTCCGCGGACGCGGCGAACGCCTTGCAGCGGCCGTCCGGGGCGAGCCCGCGCTGGCGCGAGAACTCGAGGAACGTCGCCGGGGTCGCCATCACCGTCACCCCGCCCGCGAGCGCCAGGTCGCACTCGCCGCGGCGCAGCGACTGCGCCGCGAGGTGCAGCGCCACCAGCGACGACGAGCACGCCGTGTCCACCGTGACCGCGGGGCCCTGGAAACCGAACGTGTAGGACAGCCGGCCCGAGGCCGCGCTGCCCGAGTTGCCGGTGGCGAGCAGGCCGCGGACCTCGTCCGGCACGGCGGCGGCGCCACTGGCGTAGTCGTGGTACATCAGGCCGGTGAACACCCCGGCCGCGCTCCCCCGGACCGCGGCGGGGTCGATCCCGGCGTGCTCCAGCGCGAGCCACGACGTCTCCAGCAGCAGCCGCTGCTGGGGGTCCATCGCCAGCGCTTCGCGGGGCGAGATCCCGAAGAAGCCAGCGTCGAACTCCGCGGCGTCGTAGAGGAAACCGCCTTCGCGCACGTAGCTCGTGCCGGCGTGTTCCGGGTCGGGGTCGTACAGCGCGCCGAGGTCCCAGCCGCGATCGCCGGGGAACCCGCCGATCGCGTCGCGCCCGGCGGCGACCAGGTCCCACAGGTCCTCCGGCGACGAGACGCCACCCGGGTAACGGCACGCCATGCCGACGATCGCGATCGGCTCCTCGGCGGCCGCGCGCGCGGCCGGGACGAGCGGCGCTTCGCCAAGCCCGGTGAGCTCGGCCAGCAGGAAGCGGACCAGCGCGCCCGGGTCGGGGTGGTCGAACACGACGGCGGCGGGCAGCTTCAGCCCGGTCGCCGCGTTGAGCCGGGTGCGCAGCTCCAGCGCGGTCAGCGAGTCGAGCCCCTGCTCCCCGAACGGGACCGCGGGGTCGACCGCCGCCGGGTCCGCGTGCCCGAGCACCGCCGCGGTCTCGGCCCGGACGAGCTCGGCGAGCAGCCGCTCGCGGTTGGGCTCACCGGCAGCGGCGAGCCGGGCGGCGAACGCCGGGGCCGCGGCCGGGCGCGGCCGCGCGCGCACCAGGCCGCGCAGCACCGCGGGCACGTCGTCGTAGGTGCCGGCGGTGGCCAGCCGGACCGGCACCGGCACCACGGCCGGGCCGCCCAGCGCGGCGTCGAACAACGCGAGCCCGTCTTCATCGGACAGCGGGATCGCGCGGCCGGCCACCCGGCTCGCCTGCCGTTCCCCGAGCCGCGCGGCCATCCCGGTCTCCCACGGCCCCCAGGCGAGGGAGACGGCGGGCAACCCGGCCGCGCGGCGGTGCCGGGCCAGGCCGTCGAGGAACGCGTTGGCCGCGGCGTAGTTCGCCTGCCCACCCGCGCCCAGCACGCCGGACACGGACGAGAACAGGACGAACGCGTGCAAGTCGAGCCCGCGGGTCAGCTCGTGCAGGTGCCAGGCCGCGGCCGCCTTGGGCGCGAAGACCCGCTCCAGCCGGTCGGGGGTGAGCCCGGTGACGGTCGCGTCCGCGAGCACCCCGGCGGCGTGCACGACCGCGCGCAGCGAGTGCGTAGCGGGGATCCCCGCGAGCACGTCCGCGAGGGCGGCGCGGTCGGCGACGTCGCACGCCGCCACCGAAACCCGGGCCCCCAGCCCGGTCAGCTCGGTCACCAGCCCGGCCGCGCCGGCGGCCGCCGGACCACGCCGGCTGAGCAGCACGAGGTGCCGGACGCCGTGGCGCCGTACCAGGTGCCGGGCGACCAGCGCGCCGAGCCCGCCCGTGCCGCCGGTGATCAGGACCGTGCCGTCGGCGTCCCAGCCGGGCACCGGTTCCGCGTCGCCCGGACGCGGTGCCAAGTCGAGGTGAGCCAGCCGCGCCACGGTGACCGCGCCGGCGCGGACGGCCAATTGCGGCTCGCCCGGTCCCAACGCGGCGACCAGGACCGGTAGGTCATCCGGCGTTTCGACGTCGGCGAGCACGAACCGGTCCGGATGTTCGGCCTGCGCGGACCGGACCAACCCCCACACGGCCGCCGAAGCGGGGTCTTCCTCCAGTGCCCCGGAGGTGACCAGCACCAGCCGCGAGGTGGCGAACCGGTCGAGAGCGAGCCACGATCGCACCAGGCGCAGCACGTCGGCGGTCATCCGGCGGGCCGCGCCGGCCGGGTCGCCGTCGCCGCGCGGCACCGGGGCCAGCACGAACGCCGGCTCCGGTCCCGGGTCCAGCGCGAGCGCCGCCAGGTCCGGGAACGCTTCGAGCGTCCCGTCGTGCGCCGGCCCCACCAGCACGCACCGGCCGGGCGCGGTCCCGGACGGCGTGGCCGGGACCCACTCCAAGGCGAACAGCGCGTCGGCGATCCCGCGCGGGCGCAGCAGCGCCGGGTCCAGGGGCCGCAGCACCAGCGACCGGACCGAGGCGACGGCACGGCCGTCCTCGCCGGAGAGCAGCAGCGAGACGGCGTCGCCGGTGCGGGTGATCCGGGCGCGGACCACGGCCGCGCCCGCCGCGTACACCTCGACTCCGTGCCAGGAGAACGGCAGCAAGGGCCGGGCACCGCCGTCGGCGGCCAGTGCGTGCAGCACGGCGTCGAGCAGCGCGGGGTGCAGCAGGTAGCCCGCCTGCCCGGCTTCGGGCGGCAGCGCCACTTCGGCGAAAAGCTCGCCGTCACGGCGCCAGAGCCCGCGCAGCCCGCGGAACGCCGGCCCGTAGCCGAAGCCGAGCGCGGCCAGCCGGTCGTAGAGACCGGACACGTCTTCGGCACGCGCGCCGGCGGGCGGCCAGGCACCGGCGTCGCCGGCCGGTTCCCCGCCCGGCGCGAGCATTCCGGCGGCGTGCCGGATCCACGTCTCGCCGTCGCGGGCGTGGACGGTGACCGCCCGGCGGCCCCGGTCGTCCGGCGGTTCGAGCACGACCTGGACGTCGACCCCGTCGGTTCCGGACAGCGTGAGCGGCGCTTCGAGGGTGAGCTCGTCCACGAGCGGGCACCCGGCCTCCAACCCGGCGCGCAGGGCCAGCTCGACGAACGCCGTGCCGGGTAGCAAAACCGTGTCCGACACCGCGTGCTCGGTCAGCCACGGCGAGGTCGCGCCGGACAGCCGGCCGGTCAGCACGAGCCGATCCGACCCCGCGACGCCGAGCACCGCGCCCAGCAGCGGGTGCCCCGCCGCGCCGAACCCCGCGGCGACGCCGTCGTCCGGCGCGTCGAGCCAGAACCGCTCGCGCTGGAACGGGTAGGTGGGCAGATCGATCCGGCGCCCGGCGGGCAGGAGCGGGCGCCAGTCGGTCTCGACGCCGGAGACGAACGCCGTGCCGATCGCGGCGAGCAGGGCTTCGGGTTCCGGCCGGCCGCCGCGCAGCAGCGGCACGACCGGCTCGGCCGCGTCCTCGCCGAGGCAGCCGCGCACCATCCCGGCGAGCACCGAACCGGGACCGACTTCGACGAACGCCGTCGCGCCCGCGGCCCGCAGCGCGTCGACGGCGTCGGCGAACCGCACGGTCTCGCGCACGTGCCGCACCCAGTACTCCGGGTCGGTGAGCTCACCCGGCGCGACGGCGCGCCCGGTCACCGACGACACGATCGGCAGGTCCGGCTCCCGCAGCTCCAGGCTCCGCACCACGGCGCGGAAGTCCTCGAGCATCGGGTCCATCAGCGGCGAGTGGAAGGCGTGGCTCACCCGCAGGCGGTGGACCCGCGTGCCGCGCGCCCGGAACTCCGCGGCCACACCGTCCACAACGGACTCTTCGCCGGAGATCACCACGGCTTCGGGCCCGTTGACCGCGGCGAGCCCGGCGCCGTCGCCGAGGAACCCGGCGACGTCCCGCTCGGGTGCCGCCACGGCGAGCATCGCGCCGCCCGGCGGCAGGTCCTGCATGAGCGCACCGCGCGCGGCGACGAGCGCGCAGGCGTCGGCCAGGGTCAGCACGCCCGCGACGTGCGCGGCGGCGATCTCGCCGATCGAGTGCCCGGCGAGCACCTTCGGCGTCAGGCCGGCCGACACCGCGAGGCGGTACAGCGCGACCTCCAGGGCGAACAACGCCGGCTGGGCGTACCGCGTCTCGTCGAGCAGAGCCGCGTCGGGGTGCCCTTCGGGGGCGAACATCACTTCGCGCAGCGGACGCGGCAGCCGGCCCGCGAACGCGGCGCAGACCTCCTCGAGCGCCTCGGCGAACTCCGGCCGGCTCTCGGCCAGCTCGCGTCCCATGCCCGGCCGCTGGCTGCCCTGGCCGGAGAAGACGAACGCCGGCTCCCGCCGCGCGGTGGCCCGCCCGGTCAGCACGTTCGACGCGGACATACCCTCGGCAAGCGCCGCGAGCCCCGCCTCGGCGCCCGGGCGGCCGGTGGCCAGCACGACGGCCCGGTGCGGCAGCAGCGCCCGCGTGGTCAGCAGCGACCAGCCGACGTCGACCGGGTGCGCGTCGACCTCGGCGAGCCGGGCCGCCTGTGCGCGCAGCGCGGTTTCCGAACGGGCCGACAGCACCCACGGCACCACGGGCACGGCCGGCGGTTCCGGCGCGGGTTCGGCGGCCGGCGCCTGTTCCAGGACAACGTGGGCGTTGGTGCCGCTGATCCCGAACGACGAGATCCCGGCCCGGCGCGGCCGCCCGGAAGTGGTCCACGCCACCGGTTCCAGCGCCGGCCGGACCCCGCCCGCCGACCAGTCCACATGGGACGAGAGCGGGTCGGCGTGCAGCGTCTTCGGCACGACGCCGTGCCGCATCGCCATGATCATCTTGAGTACGCCCGCGACACCCGCCGCGGCCTGGGTGTGCCCGAGGTTCGACTTCACCGAGCCCAGCCACAGCGGCGCGTCCGCCGGGCGCCCGGCCCCGTAGGTCGCCTGCAGCGCGTCCGCCTCGATCGGGTCGCCGAGCACGGTGCCCGTCCCGTGCGCTTCGACGACGTCCACATCGGACGGAACCAGCCGGGCGTCGGCCAGCGCGGCCCGGATCACCCGCTGCTGCGCGGGCCCGTTCGGCGCGGTGAGCCCGTTCGACGCGCCGTCGGAGTTCACCGCGGTGCCCCGCACCACCGCCAGCACCCGGTGCCCGAGGCGCCGCGCGTCCGAAAGCCGCTCGACGAGCAGCACGCCGGCCCCTTCGCCCCAGCCGGTGCCGTCCGCGGCCTCGCCGAAGGCCTTGCAGCGCCCGTCCGGGGAAAGTCCGCGCTGGCGCGAAAACTCGACGAAGGTCGCCGGGGTCGCCATCACCGTGGCCCCGCCGGCCAGCGCGAGCTCGCACTCGCCGCGGCGCAGCGACTGGACGGCCAGGTGCAACGCGACCAGCGAGGACGAACACGCCGTGTCGACGGTGACCGCCGGCCCTTCCAGGCCGAGCACGTAGGCGACGCGGCCGGAGGCGATGCTGCCCGCGCTGCCTTCGCCGAGGTACCCCTCGAACTCGGGGCTCCCGCGGTGCTGCAGCCGGGATCCGTAGTCGTGGTACATGATCCCGGTGAACACCCCGACCCGGCTGCCGCGCACCGACCCCGGGTCGATCCCGGCGTCCTCGAACGCTTCCCACGACGTCTCCAGCAGCAACCGCTGCTGCGGATCCATCGCGAGCGCTTCCCTCGGCGAGACCCCGAAGAACCCCGCGTCGAACTCCGCCGCGTCGTGCAGGAAGCCGCCTTCGCGGGTGGTGCTGGTGCCGGGGTGGTCCGGATCGGGGTCGTACAGGCCGGCCAGGTCCCAGCCGCGGTCGGCGGGGAACCCGGAGATCGCGTCCCGGCCCCCGGCCACCAGGTCCCACAGCTCGCCGGGGGACGCGATCCCGCCCGGGAACCGGCACGCCGTGCCCACGACCGCAATCGGGTCCGCGGCCCGGACCTCGTGCTCGCGCAAGCGTTCGCGGGCCTCGTGCAGGTCCGCGGTGACCCGCCTGAGGTAGTCGCGGAGCTTGGCTTCGTTGGACACAGGTATCCCCTTCTACAGCTCGTTGTCGATGAAGCTGAAGATCTCGTCGTCGCTGGCCGCGCCCAGCTGTTCGGCCACGGACGCGCTGTCCGGTGCGCCCGCCGGCGCCAGCCGGGCGAGCAGGTCGCCGAGCCGGTCGGCGAGCAGTTCGCGGGTCAGCTCGTCGAGCTCGCCCGCGGCCAGCTCCGCGCCGAGCCGGTCCAGCTCGCCGAACAGGCCGGGCGAGGCGTCCGGGGCGTCGCCGGCCAGCTCGGTCGTGACGAAGGCCACGACGTCGGCGGGTGTCGGGTGGTCGAAGATCAGCGCGGCCGGCAGCCGCAGGCCGGTGGCGGCGCCGAGCCGGTTGCGGAACTCCAGCGCGGTCAGCGAATCGAAGCCGAGGTCGGTGAACGCGCGGTCCATGGCGACCGCGTCCGCCCCGCCGTGCCCGAGCACCGCGGCGACCTCCGCCCGCACGAGCGTGGCCAGCAGCCCGGGCCGTTCGGCGGGGGCGGCTTCGGCCAGCCGCCGCGCCGCGGTGTCCGCGAGCGACGGACCGGTGCCGGGCAGCGTCCGCACCAGTCCGCGCAGCAACGGCGGCACGTCTTCGCGAGCCGTCAGGTCGAGCCGGGCGGCCACGACGAGGGGCCGGTCCAGCCGCGTGGCCGCGTCGAGGAGGTCCAGGCCCTCCTCGGCCGAGAACCCGGTCACGGCGGCCCGGCGCGCACCGGGCCGGGTGCCCATGCCGTCTTCCCAGAGGCCCCACGCGATGGAGGTCGCGGGCAGCCCCTCGGCCCGGCGGCGGGCGGCGAGCGCGTCGAGGAACGTGTTGGCGGCCGCGTAGTTCGCCTGCCCGGCCGTGCCGAGGACCCCGGACGCGGAGGAGAACAGGACGAACGCGGTCAGGCCGAGGTCGCGGGTCAGCTCGTGCAGGTGCCACGCGCCGTCGGCCTTCGGGGCGAGCACCCGGTCCAGCCGGTCCGGGGTGAGCGCCGGCAGGACGCCGTCGTCGAGCACGCCCGCCAGGTGCACGACCTCGCGCACCGGGTGCTCGGCCGGCACGGCGTCGAGGACGCCGGCGAGGGCCGCGCGGTCGGCGACGTCGCACGCCGCGACGCGCACCGAGACGCCCAGCTCCGCGAGGTCCGCGAGCAGCCCGGGGTCGACCGCCCCGCGCCGGCTGACCAGCAGCAGGTGCCGGACTCCGCGCGAAGTCGCGAGGTGGCGGGTGACGAGGGTGCCCAGTCCCCCGCCGGCGCCGGTGACGACGACCGTGCCCGCGGGGTCCGCGAGCGGGACGGCGGCTTCGGGTGCCTTCGCCCGCACGAGCCGCGGGACCCGCACGGTTCCGGCCCGGACGGCCAGCTGCGGCTCGTCCGGCGCGAACGGCACGGCGCCCGTCCCGGGTTCGACGTCGACCAGCGCGAACCGGCCCGGGCTCTCCGTCTGCGCCGTCCGGACCAGGCCCCAGACCGCGGCCGCGGCCAGGTCGCGCACCGGCTCGCCGGGCCCGGCGGCGACGGCGCTTTCGGTCACCACCACCAGGGTCGAGGTCGCGCACCGCTCGTCGGCCAGCCACGCCCGCAGGAGCTCGAGCACGGTGCCCGTGGCCGCCCGCACCGCGGCCGGCAGGTCACCGGCGCCGGCGCGGCACCGGTGGACGACCACCGCGGGCACGTCGGCGAGCGCGGCCAGCGCGTCGGCGGTGGCGACCTCGGGAGCGCCGGCGGGCACGGCGGCCGCCGCGCGCCCGGTCGTCCAGTCCACTGTGTACAGTCCGTCGCCGCGGCCGGACCGCAGCCGGGCCGGCTCGACCGGCCGCAGGGCCAGCGCCCCCACCGAGACCACCGGCCGCCCGGTTTCGTCGGTGAGCTCGAGGGCGACGTCGTCCGCGCCGCCGGGGCGCAGCCGGACGCGCACCGCGGCGACCCCGGCGGCGGCCACCGCGACGCGGGACCACGAGAACGGCAGAACCGTCTCCGGCCGGCCGGTGAGCGCCACGGTGTGCAGGGCGGCGTCGAGCAGGGCCGGGTGCACCGCGTACCCGGCGGTGTCGAGCCCGGCGGGCAACGCGGCTTCCGCCAGTACCTCGCCGTCGTGGCGCCAGGCCCGGCGCAGCCCGCGGAACGCCGGCCCGTATCCGACGCCGCTGCCGGCCAGCCGCTCGTAGAAGCCTTCCAGTGACACGGGTTCCGCGCCGGGCGGCGGCCACGGAAGGGGTTCCGCGGCCGGCCCGGTCCCGGGGGCCAGCGCGCCGGCCGCGTGCCGGGTCCAGTCGTCCTGCCCGGCCCGCGCGTACACGGCGACCGCGCGCCTGCCGTCGTCGTCCGGGCGTTCGACGACCAGCTGGACGGCGACGCCGGCGGCGGGCAGCACCAGCGGGGTCTCCACGGTCAGCTCTTCGACGAGCGCACAACCGGTCTCCTCGGCGGCCCGCGCGGCCAGTTCGAGGAACACCGCGCCCGGCACGACGGGCACGCCCCCGAGGGCGTGCTCGGTGAGCCAGGGCAGTGCGTCCGGCGAGAGCCGTCCGGTCAGCACGACCGAGCCGGAGTCCCCGACTTCGACGACCGCGCCGAGCAGCGGGTGCCCCGGCGAGTCCAGTCCGGCACCGGTCACGTCGCCGCCCGCGCGGGGCACGTCGAGCCAGAACCGGGAGCGCTGGAAGGCGTAGGTCGGCAGGTCGACCCGGCGCGCGGCGGGCAGCAGCTCGGCCCACGCCGGCTCGGCGCCTGTCACGTAAAGCTCCCCGAGGGCGGTGAAGAACGCTTCGTCGTCGGGACGGCCGCGGCGCAGGAGCGGTACGGCGGCGGCGGGTTCGGTCTCGGCGAGGCAGTCGCGCACCATCGCGGTCAGCACGCCGTCGGGCCCGAGCTCCAGGTACCGCGTGACGCCCGCGGCGGCGAGCGCCGTGACGCCGTCGGCGAACCGCACTGCGCCGCGGACCTGCCGCACCCAGTAGCCGGGGTCGGTCAGCAGCCCCGGCTCGGCGACCTGCCCGGTCAGGTTGGCCACGACCGGGATCCGCGGTTCGTGGAAGGTGAGGCCGGCGAGGACTTCGCCGAACTCGGCGAGCATCGGTTCCATCAGCGGCGAGTGGAACGCGTGCGAAGTGTTGAGCCGCTTCACCTTGCGGCCCCGGGCGAGCCAGCGGGCGGCGGCGTCCTCGACCGCGGCCGTTTCCCCGGACAGCACGACCGAGTCCGGCCCGTTGACCGCCGCGACCGACACCCGCTCGCCCAGTTCCGCGCGCACCTCGGCCGGTTCCGCCTGGACGGCGATCATCGCGCCGCCCTCCGGCAGCGCCTGCATCAGCCGGCCGCGCGCGGCGACCAGCGCGCACGCGTCCTCCAGGGAGAGCACGCCGGCCACGTGGGCGGCCGCGACCTCGCCGATCGAGTGGCCGAGAAGCAGGTCGGGCCAGACGCCGGCGCGTTCCAGCGCCCGGAAGAGCGCGACCTCCAGTGCGAACATCCCGGCCTGGGTGAACATCGTCCGGTCCAGCGGCGAGCCGGTGCCGGCGAACACGACGTCGGCGAGCGACCGGCCGAGTGGCCCGTCGAGGTGCGCGCAGACCTCGTCGAACGCCGCGGCGAAGCCGGGGACGGTCTCGTGGAGGCGACGGCCCATGCCGGGCCGCTGGGCGCCCTGGCCGGTGAAGAGGAACGCGGTGCGGCCGGTGACGGCGGTGCCGCGGCGGACGGTGCCCGCGGCGCGGTCCTCGCCCAGGGCCGCGAGCCCGGCGAGGACGTCGTCGCGACTGGTGGCGACCACGACCGCCCGCTCGGCCAGCCCGGACCGGGTGGTGGCGAGCGAACGCGCGAGCTCCGCCGGGGTCAGCTCCGGACGCCGCCGCACCCACTCCCCCAGCCGGGTCGCCTGCGCCCGCAGCGCGGCGCCGGTCTTGGCCGACAGCAGCAGCGGCAGCGACCCGGCCGGCGCGTCCGCCACGGGCTCGACCCGCGCCGGCGGCTGCTCCAGCACGACGTGCGCGTTGGTGCCGCTGACCCCGAACGACGAGACGCCGGCCCGGCGCGGGTGATCCCGGTCCGTCCAATCCGCCGGCTCGGTGAGCAGCGAAACCGCGCCCGCCGCCCAGTCGACGTGCGGGGTGGGCTCGTCCACGTGCAGGGTCTTCGGCAGCACGCCGTGCCGCATCGCCATGATCATCTTGATGACGCCGCCGACGCCCGCGGCCGCCTGGGTGTGCCCGACGTTCGACTTGAGCGAACCCAGCCACAGCGGGGTTTCCCGGTCCTGGCCGTAGGTGGCCAGCACGGCCTGCGCCTCGATCGGGTCGCCGAGGGTCGTCCCGGTGCCGTGCGCCTCCACGACGTCCACATCGGACGGTGCCAGTCCCGCGTCCGCCAGTGCCGCGCGGATCACGCGCTGCTGCGCGGGCCCGTTCGGGGCGGTCAGCCCGTTCGACGCGCCGTCCTGGTTCACCGCGCTGCCCCGGACGACCGCCAGCACGCGGTGGCCGTTGCGCTCCGCGGCCGACAGCCGCTCCAGCAGGAGCAGCCCGGCGCCTTCGGCCCAGCTCGTGCCATCGGCCGCGGCCGCGAACGCCTTGCAGCGCCCGTCGGTGGCCAGGCCGCGCTGGCGCGAGAAGTCGACGAACACCGCCGGGCTGGCCAGCACCGTTGCTCCGCCGACCAGCGCGAGCCCGCACTCGCCCGCCCGCAGCGAGCGGGCCGCGAGGTGCAGCGCGACCAGCGACGACGAGCACGCCGTGTCGACGGTCACCGCCGGTCCCTCGAAGCCGAAGGTGTAGGCGATCCGGCCGGAGGCGATGCTGCCCGCGCTGCCGTTGACCAGGTAGCCCTCGTACTCGGCGGGTACGCCCCGCGCCTGGTGCAGCCGGGCGCCGTAGTCCTGGTACATGATCCCGGCGAACACGCCGGTGTCGCTGCCGCGCAGGGCGGCCGGGTCGATGCCCGCCTGCTCGAACGTCTCCCAGGCGACCTCCAGCAGCAGCCGCTGCTGCGGGTCTGTGGTGAGCGCCTCGCGCGGGCTCATCCCGAAGAACTCCGCGTCGAACTCGGCGGCGTCGAGCAGGAACCCGCCTTCCCGGACGTAGCTGGTGCCCGGGTGCGCGGGATCGGGGTCGTGCAGCTCGGCGAGCGGCCAGCCGCGGTCGGCCGGGAACTCCCCGATCGCGTCCCGGCCGCCGGCCACCAGGTCCCACAGCTCGTCCGGGGTGCGGACCCCGCCGGGGTACCGGCAGGCCATGCCGACGACCACGATCGGGTCGTCCTCGGCCGGGCCGCTCACCCGCGCCGGAGCCACCGGGGCGCGCTCGCCGGCGAGCTCGCCGCCCAGGTACCTGGCCACCGCCGCGGGGGTGGGGTGGTCGAAGACGAGCGTGCTCGGCAGCCGCAGGCCGGTGCCGGCGGCGAGCCGGTTGCGCAGTTCTACGGCGGTCAGCGAATCGAAGCCGAGCCCGCTGAACACCGCGTCCGGCGCGATCGCGGCCGGGCTCGCGTGCCCCAGCACGGTGGCGACCTCGGTCCGGACCAGCTCGGTGACGACGGCGAGCCGGTCGTCGCTGGACAGCCCGGCGAGGCGGTCCGCGAACGGCAGCGCCGGACCGGCCACCCCGGCCGCAGCCCGCGGCAGCCGCGTCCGCACCAGCGCGCGGAACAGCGCGGGGACGTCGGCGCGCAGCCGGTCCAGGGCGAACCGGGCGGGGACGAGGTCCGCGCGATCGGCGCCGAGCGCGGCGTCGAGGAGCGCGGGTCCGCGCCCGGGCGCGAGCGGCGCGACGCCGGCCCGGGCCAGCCGCTCGACGTCGCCGTCCCGCAGGACGCCCGCCATGCCCTGGGCCGCCCACAGGCCCCAGGCCAGCGATGTGGCCGGCCGGCCTTCGGCGCGCCGGAGGCGGGCGAGGGCGTCGAGGAAGGTGTTGGCCGCGGCGTACCCGCCCTGCCCCGGCGCGCCGAGCACGCCCGCCGCCGAAGAGAACAGCACGAACGCCGCCAGGTCGAGGTCGCGCGTCAGCTCGTGCAGGTGCCACGCCGCGTCGACCTTCGGCGCGAGCACGCGCTCCAGCCGGTCGGGCGTGAGCGAGCCGACGGTGGCGTCGTCGAGCACCGCCGCCAGGTGCACCACGGCGGTCAACGGTCCTGCCGCCGTGACGCGCCCGACGAGCGCTTCGAGCGCGGCCCGGTCCGTCACGTCACAGGCTTCGACCGTCACGTCCGCGCCCAGCGCGGTCAGCTCTTCGACGAGCCCGCCGGCCGCCGCGGCACCGCGGCGGCTCGCCACGACCAGCCGACGCACGCCGTGGACCGTCACCAGGTGCCGCGCGACGACCGCGCCGAGACCGCCGGTGCCGCCGGTGAGCAGCACCGTCCCGGCCGGGTCCCAGGAGAACGTGCCGGTGGCGGTGAACGGGACGAGCCGCGGCACGTGACACCGCCGGTCCCGCACGGCGGCCTCGGGTTCGCCCGGCGGCAGCGACTCCCGCGGCGGCAGCGTGCCGTCGGTGTCCAGCAGCCCGAACCGGCCCGGGTGTTCCGACCGCGCCGAGCGCACGAGTCCCCACACCGCCGCCGCGGCGGGGTCGACCGGGCCGTCGCCCGGCCCGGTCGCCCCGGACGTGACGACGACGAGCCGGGACCGCCCGAAGCGCGCGTCGGCGAGCCACGCCCGCACGAGTTCGAGCACCTGGCGCACCGCCGCGTGCGCCGCGGCCGGGCGGTCGTCGCCGGGTGTCTCGACGCGGACGAAGACCACCTCCGGCACGGCTTCGGGGAGCGCGGCCAGGCCACCGTCGCCGAGCGTCGCCGCGTCGAGCGGGGCAGGCCCCGGTACCGGCCGCCAGTCGACGGCGAAGAGGTCGTTGCCCGCGGCCGGCGTGCCGGGCGCGAGCGGCCGCAGCCGCAGGGACCGCGCGGACGCCACCGGGCGGCCCGCCGGATCGGCGACGGACACCGAGAACGCGTCTTCGGCGGTCCTCGTCAGCACCACGCGGAGCGCCGTCGCCCCCACCGCGTGCAGGGTGACGTCCTGCCAGGCGAAAGGCAGGAGGACTTCGTGGCCTTCGTCGAGGACCAAGGGGTGCAGGGCGGCGTCGAGGAGCGCGGGGTGCAGGCCGTAGGCGGCGGCGTCCGCGTCGTCCGGGAGCGCCACCTCGGCGAAGATCCGGTCGTCCCGGCGCCAGAGCCCCCGCAGGCCGCGGAACACCGGGCCGTAGTCGTAGCCACGCGCCGAAAGCCGCTCGTAGGCCGCCGAGACGTCTTCGGCGACCGCGCCGGGCGGGGGCCAGGTGCGCAGGTCCGGCGCGTCCGGATCGTCGACGACGTCGTCGGCGAGGAACCCGGTGGCGTGCCGGACCCAGGTGTCGCCGTCGCGGGAGTGCACGCTCAGCGCGCGGCGGCCGTCTGCCGACGGCGGGTCCACGACCACCTGGATCGCCACGCCTTCGCGCTCCGGGACGACCAGCGGCGCGGCGAGCGTCAGCTCTTCGACGCGCCCGCAGCCGACCTCTTCCCCCGCCCGCACCGCCAGTTCGACGAAGGCCGTGCCGGGCAGGATCACCGTGCCTGCCACGGCGTGCTGGGCCAGCCACGGCTGGTCGGCGGTGGCCAGCCGGCCGCTGAGCACGACCCCGCCGGACCCCGCCACGGCCACGACCGCGCCGAGCAGCGGGTGCCCGGCCGCGCCGAGGCCCGCGAACGCGACGTCGCCGGTCCGGCGCCCGGCGTCGAGCCAGTACCGCGTGCGCTGGAACGCGTAGGTGGGCAATGCGATGCGGCGCGCCGAAGAACCGGCGAACGCGGCGTCCCAGGCGATGTCCACGCCGGCGCCGTGCAGCACCGCGAGCGCGGTCAGGAACGTTTCGGGTTCCGGCTTGCCCTTGCGCGACGCCGCCGCGAGCACCGGCGCGTCGAGGCACTCGGCCGCCATCGCTGTCAGGGTGGCGTCGGGACCGGCCTCGACGAAGATGTTCGCGCCGGCCGCGTCCAGGCTCCGCACCGCGTCGGCGAACCGCACCGGCTCGCGGACCTGGCGCACCCAGTACTCCGGGTCGGTGAGCTCGCCGGCCGCCGCGAGGACCCCGGTCACGGTGGACACCACGGGCAGCTCGGGTTCGCGCAGCTCCAAACCGGACACGACGGTCCGGAAGGCGTCGAGCACCGGCTCCACCAGGGCCGAGTGGAAGGCGTGGCCGACGCGCAGCCGCTGAGCGCGGAAGCCACGGGCGCGGAAGTCTTCGACGAAAGCGTCCACAATGGTCTGGCGGCCGGCGACCACGATCGCCGACGGCCCGTTGACGGCGGCGATCTCGATCCCCGCCGAAAGCGCTTCCCGCACGACGTCCTCAGTGGCCTCGACCGCGGCCATCGCGCCGCCCGGCGGCAGGGCCTGCATCAGGTTCCCGCGCGCGGCCACGAGCGTGCACGCGTCCGCGAGCGACAGGACGCCGGCCACGTGGGCCGCGGCGATCTCGCCGACCGAGTGCCCTACGAGCAGCTCCGGCGCCACGCCGAAGGTCGTGAGCAGCCGGTACATCGCGACTTCGAAGGCGAACAGCGCGGCTTGGGTGTGGACGGTCTGCTGCAGCACTGCGGCGTCCTCGCCGAACATGACGTCCCGCAGCGGCCTCGGCAGCCGGGACCCGAACGCCGCGCAGACCTCGTCGAGGGCGGTCGCGAACGCCGGGTAGGCCGCGTACAGCTCCCGGCCCATGCCCGGCCGCTGGCTGCCCTGGCCGCTGAACAGCACCGCGGTCCGCCGGCCCGGCCGGGCCCGGCCGGTGAGCACCCCGGACGGCGAGCCGGCGGCGAACGCGGCCAGCGCCGCGCCGGGGTCGCCGCCCAATGCCACCGCCCGGAACGGCAGCGCGGCGCGCGTCGTCGCGAGCGAGAAGCCGATGTCTTCGGCGGCGTGCGCGTCCGCGACCTCCGCCAGCCGGGCGGCCTGGGCGCGCAACGCGTTTTCGCTGGCAGCCGAAACGACCCACGGGACCACCGGTGGCACCGCACCCGCCCCGGCCGGGGCACCGACCGTCGCCGGTGGCTGCTCCAGCACGACGTGAGCGTTGGTGCCGCTGATCCCGAACGACGACACCGCCGACCGGCGCGGACGGTCGTGGCCGGGCCAGGACACCGGCTCGGTCAGCAGCGCGAGCGCGCCCGAAGCCCAGTCGACGTGCGGGGTCGGCTCGTCCACGTGCAAGGTCTTCGGCAGCACGCCGTGCCGCATCGCCATGATCATCTTCAGGACGCCCGCGATGCCCGCGGCGGCCTGGGTGTGCCCGATGTTCGACTTCACCGAGCCGAGCAGGAGCGGGTGCTCGCGGCCCTCGCCGTAGGCGGCGATCGCCGCGCGGGCCTCGATCGGGTCGCCCAGCGCGGTCCCCGTCCCGTGCGCCTCCAGGACGTCCACATCGGACGGCAGCAGCCGGGCGTCGGCCAGCGCCGCCTGGATCACCCGCTGCTGCGACGGCCCGTTCGGCGCGGTCAAGCCGTTCGACGCGCCGTCCTGGTTCACCGCCGAGCCGCGCACGACGGCCAGCACGGGGTGACCGTTGCGCTCGGCGTCCGACAGCCGCTCCACGAGCACCAGCCCGGCACCCTCGGCGGCGCCGAAGCCGTCGGCCGCCGCGGCGAAGGCCTTGCAGCGGCCGTCCGCCGCCAGGCCCCGCTGCCGGGAGAACTCGACGAACATCGCCGGGTCCGACATCACGACCACGCCGCCGGCCACCGCGAGGTCGCACTCGCGCCGCCGCAGCGACTGCACGGCCAGGTGCAGCGCCACCAGCGACGACGAGCACGCCGTGTCCACCGTGACCGCGGGACCTTCGAAGCCGAAGGTGTAGGAGACGCGCCCGGACAGGACGCTCGCGGTGTTCCCGGTCAGCAGGTACCCCTCGAGGTCCGCGGGCGGCTCCGCCAGCCGGGTCGCGTAGTTTTCGTAGCTGCGGCCGAGGAACACCCCGGTCCGGCTGCCCCGGATCAGGCCGGGGTCGATCCCGGCGTCCTCGAGCGCCTCCCAGGTCGTCTCCAGGGCGAGCCGCTGCTGGGGATCCATCGCCAGCGCTTCCCGCGGGGAGATGCCGAAGAACTCGGCGTCGAAGTCGGCCGCGCCGTGGAGAAAGCCACCCGCACGCACATAGCACTTCCCTGTCCGCTCCGGATCGGAGTCGTAGAGCCCGTCGAGGTCCCAGCCGCGGTCGGCCGGGAACGCGGAGATCGCGTCCCGGCCGGCGGCGACCAGGTCCCACAGATCCCCCGGCGAGGCGACCCCGCCGGGGTACCGGCACGACATCCCCACGACGACGACCGGGTCCTCGGTGGCACTCTCGAGCTCCGCCAACCGGCCGCGCGCCTGCCGGAGGTCGGCGGTGACGCGCTTGAGGTATTCACGCAGTTTTTCTTCGTTCGCCATCGGAAGTCCCCGGTCGTCGCCGTGCGGGTAGCGGGAGGGCAGGTCAGGCCGAAGCGGGCACCGGCCGCGGTTCGTCCACTTCGGACTCCATCACCGGCGCCATGCCGTAGAGCCCGGAGATGAGCACGATGAAGTCCTCGCGGGCGGCCAGCGCCTCGGCCGGGTCGACGAGCGCGCGGGCGCGTTCGAAGTACTCCACGACCTTCTTGCTGGGGTCGTAGAAGAACCGGACGAACGAGAGCACGACCTCGAGGAAGTCCTTGTACGACTTCTCGTAGGCGCCCCGCAGTTCCTCGTCGCGCTCCGGCGCGTCGAGCACGGCGTTGACCGTGCGGGCGGCCGTGGAGGCACCCTTCATCGCCAGCATCACGCCGGTCGAGAACAGCGGGTCGATGAAGGCGGCCGCGTCCCCGGTGGTCAGCACGCCGGGCGCGGTCATCCGGGCCGCCGTGTAGGACCAGTCCTTGGTCGTGCGCGGCGCGGCGACCTCGACCGCGTCGCCCAGCAGGCGCTTGACCTCCTTGGACTCGGCGATCCGCTGCCGCAGCACCTCCGGCGGGGTGAGGCCAGTGGCCGCGTACTCGTCGGTCGGCGCGACGAAGCCGACGCTGCAGGTGCCGTCGCTGAAGGGGATCATCCAGAGCCAGCCCGGCGGGCGGTTCTCGACCAGGATGTTCCCGGCCTGGCGGCCTTCGTAGCGCGTGCCGCCCTGGAAGTAGGTCCACGTGGCCAGGTTCTTGAGGTCGTCGTGCCAGTCGACCGCGTCGAGGTGGCGGGCCAGCAGCTTCGTCTGCCCCGAGGCGTCGATCACGAACTTGGCGCGGACCTCGGTGGTCTCGTCCGCGCGGCCCACGCTGTAGCGCGCGCCCACGCATCGCTCGCCCTCGAACACCAGCTCGCGGACCGATGCCTCTTCCACGACCGTCGCCCCGAGGCGGCGGGTGTTGCTCAGCAGGAGGTTGTCGAACTCGGCGCGCTTGACCTCGTAGGCGTAGGGGTGCGGGCAGATCTCGTCGAAGTCGACCGACCACGGGGTGGGGTCGTCGCCCCACAGCAGGGAAAGCCCGAACTTCTTGGTGGCGCCGGCGGCCTCGACCAGGTCGATCGCGTCCAGCTCGGCCAGCACCGGTACGCACCCCGGCACCAGGGACTCGCCGATGTGGTAGCGCGGGAACTTCTCCTTCTCCAGCACCAGGACCCGCCGGCCCCATTTCGCCAGCAGACCGGCGGCAGTGGATCCGGCGGGCCCACCGCCGATCACGATGACGTCGTAGTCGTTCTGCATTGGGTGGAATCCCTTCGACGGTGGCGAGAAACGGCGTGCGCACACGGTTTTCCGGCAGGAAAGCGGTAGCGGTGCGGAACGGGCGGCGCGCGATGTGCGGAGGAGCTCTCCCGGCGGCCGGCGCGTCACCGAGTTTTGCGATCCGCGCCCCGGGTGGCAACCCTTACCGGGCGCGGCGGCAACCCGTAGCGCCCGGGTTAAGGGTCCGGGTCGGCCGCCTTAGGGGTGCCTGCCGCGCGTGGTCGGCGTTTAGCTGTCGGCGGCGGTGCACGCGACACAGGGGGAAGGCGCATGACCGACGTTCAGGTGGCGATCCTGCTCTGCGACCTCGCGCTGATCGTGGTGCTCGCGCGGCTCGCCGGACGGGTGGCGCGGGCGCTGGGGCAGCCCGCGGTCATCGGCGAGATCGTCGCGGGGATCCTGGCCGGGCCGAGCCTCTTCCACGGCGCTATCGCGAACACGCTGTTCCCGGTGGACATCCGACCGCACCTGACCGGGCTCGCCTCCGTCGGGCTGGTGCTGTTCATGTTCGCGGTCGGCCTCGAGTTCGACCACGAGCGGCTGCGGGGTTCGGGGCGGATCGCCGGCGCGACCGCGCTCGGTGCCCTGGTCTTGCCGCTGGTGCTCGGGTCGGGCCTCGCGCTCGTGCTCGCCGGCCGCCACCACCCCGCCGACCGGCTGGGCTTCGTCCTGTTCGTCGGCGTGGCCCTGTCGATCACCGCTTTCCCCGTCCTGGCGCGGATCCTGACCGACCGGGGGATGAACCGGACGCTGATCGGCACGATCGCGCTGTCGGCCGCCGCGGTGTGCGACCTGGCGGCCTGGACGATGCTGGCCGCCGTCCAGGCGATCGTCGGCGGCTCGGGCGCGCACCACTGGGTGGTGCTGCTGGTCGTCCCGTTCGGTGCCCTGCTGTTCTTCGGCGTCCGCCCCGCGCTGGGCCGGCTGCTGACCCGGCGGCCCGGTGCGCACCCGAACTTCGGGCACTACGCGGCCGTCCTGGCCGGCCTGCTGGTCTCCGCCGCGGTGACCCAGCTGGCCGGGCTCCACTACGTGTTCGGCGCGTTCCTGTTCGGGCTGGCGATGCCCCGGCGCGCGACGGCGAAGGTGCGGGAAGACCTGCTGCACCGCACCCAGGCCACCACGTCGCTGCTGCTGCCGGTCTACTTCATCGTCGCCGGGCTGAACGTCGACCTCTCCCGCGTCGGCACGAGCGGGCTGCTCGAACTGGCCGCGATCATCGCCGTTGCCGTCGTCGGCAAGTTCGCCGGCACCTTCACCGGCGCGAAGACCCAAGGCCTGTCGACGCGCCGCTCAGCCGTCCTCGCCACGCTGATGAACACCCGCGGGCTGACCGAGCTGATCGCGCTCGGCGTCGGCCTGCAGATCGGCGTGCTCGACCGCGGTCTCTACTCGCTGATGGTCGTGATGGCGGTGGTCACCACGGCGATGTCCGGCCCGCTGCTGCGCCTGCTGGCCGGCCGTGAGGACCACAACCCCGTGGTGGAGCCGGATCACTCACTGCCGACCACGTCGAACTGAAGGTCCGCGGGCAGGTCCATCCGCCGGTTCACCCGCAGCTTCCGGTAGGCGCGGGTGAGGTGCTGCTCCACGGTGCTGACCGTGATGAACAGCGCGGCGGCGATGTCCCGGTTCGTCCGCCCCTGGGCCGCGAGGCTCGCGACCTTGCGCTCGGCGTCGCTCAGGGCGCTGATGCTCTCCGCGACGCGCGGACCGCCCCGGCTGCCGGATTCCGGCGGCAGCAACACGTCCAGGCCCGCGGCGCCGAGCTCGCCGAGCACGGGCCCGGCTTTGATCTCCCGGGCGAGGGCATGCGCGCGGACCGCCGCCGCCGCGGCCTCGTCCCGGTCCCCGGCGTCCAGGAACTCCCGGCCGGAGGCGACCAGCGCCCGCGCGAGCTCGTAGCGGTCCCCGCACGCGTCGAACAGCTCGACCGCGTCGGCGCGCAGGCACCGCCGGACGTCGTCGTCGGGTTCGGTGTCGGCCAGGATCCGCAGGGCGAGCCCGCGGGCCCGGGCCCCGTCCACGGTGTGCCGGTGCAGCTGTTCGGTCGCGAGCTCGCGCGCCGCGCCGGGTTCGCCCCGGCGCAGGTGGGCTTCGGCCGCGTCGGTCCGCCACGGGACGACGCTCGCCAGGTCGATCCCCCACTCGCGCATCAGCTCACCGCAGTGGTGGAAGTCCGCCAGTGCGGCCGCGGTGTGCCCGGTGGCGAGCGAGTGGTGGCCGCGGGCCGCGAGCAGGTGCAGGCCGTAGCGGGTCCGGAACGTCGCGTCCAGGATGTCCTGCTCCAGCAGTTTCGCGCCCTCTTCGTATTGCCCGGACGCGGTGAGGGCCCGCAGCAGCGCGCCCAGCGGCGCCCCGACGGCGGCCCCCCAGCCGCGGGGCCGGATGAACGTCAGCGCGGCCCGTGCGTGGTACTCCGCGCCGGGCAGGTCGCCGCGGCGGAGGTCGACCTCGGCGCGGATCGCGGCGAAGACAGCGCGCCAGCTCGGGACCTGCCGGGCCCCGGCGTCGGCCAGCAGCCGCTCGCACCACGACGCCGCCGCGTCGGTGTGGTCGCCGTAGATCAGGGCCAGTAGCGCCGCCTGGAGGGTGTCGAGGTTCGCGTCGCTCATCGCCGTGCCGGCCAGCAACTGCTCGGCGCGGCGGCCGTCGTCGTCCGGCGCCTCCTGCCGCAGCACCGCCGCGAGCAGGGTGTTGGCGTTGGTCTTCACGACTGTGGTCGTCGGCGAGTGCTCGGTGTTCTCCTCCGCGAGCTGCCGGGTGTGGACGGTCAGCGCCGGGTAGGTGTGGCTCAGCCGCAGGTGCGTCAGCCGCAGCTCGGCGGTCGTCTCGGCGTCGGCCCGGTCGGCGGCGAGCTGGTCGAGCGCCGCCACGGCGTCGTCGAACCGGCCGTACCAGAGCAGCGAGCGGATCAGCGCCGCGGCGTGGCGGCCCCGCAGCGTGCCGCGGCGGAGCGCGTCGACCAGCGCCGGGTAGTACCGCGCGGCCAGCACCGGGTCGGCGCGCCACTTGGCGAGCGCGAGCTTCATGGTGATCACCGCCCGCCGATCTTCGTCGTCGCAGAGGCGCAGGGCGAGCTTGAGCGCCTCGGTCGCGATCGGCAGCCGGTCGTCGGCGAGCGCCTCGTCGGCGGCCTCCTCCAGCACCGGGACGACCCACGGCTCCCGCACCGGCGGCGCCGCGAGCAGGTGCCCCGCCACCGTCGTCGCCGGGACGCCGTCCCCGTGGAGCAGCTCGGCCGCGCAGCGGTGCAGGGCGGACCGGTCGCTCGGCGACATGCCGCGCCGGACGGCCGCGGCGGTGGCCGGGTGGCGGAAGCGGTTTCCGCTCAGCAGCCCCGTTTCCGTCAGCGCCGCGACGAGCTGGGCGACCGACGCGGTGTCGATGCCGAGCAGCTGCCCGAGCAGCCGCGGCGAGGCGCAGTCCCCGAGGAGCGCGAACCCGCGCGCGACCCCGCGAGCTTCCCGGCCGTAGGAGTCGATCAGGCCCGTGACGGCGGCCTCGAACGCCGGGCCCGCCGTCGGCGGGGTGCCGGGCCGGTCGGCCTCGCCGCGGTCGCGCAGCAGGCTCATGAGCAGCTTCGGGTTGCCCCCGGTCGCCTCGTGGTGGTCGGCGGCCCAGGCCCGCGCGGTGGCCGCGTCGTCGCGCCGGGACAGCAGCCGCTCGGTCTCGGCCAGCGACAACGGCGCCAGGCGCAGCGCGTGGAAGTGCGGCAGCCGCGCGAGCTCGGCGTGCACGGCGCCGCGGCCGGCGTGCGGGTGCTCGAGTTCGCTCAGCACAAGGGAAACGCGGTTCCCCGGCAGCCGCCGGGCGAAGTGCAGCAGGCAGTCCGTCGAGGCGACATCCGCGTAGCCGAGGTCGTCGACCAGGATCGTGACGGGGCTGGATTCGGACAGCGCCAGCAGGGCGGTCCACATGCCGCGCATCGCCTCGGCCCAGACCGAGTCGCCCTGCGCGCCGCGGCCGCGGTCGAGCCCCGGCGCCGTCTCCACGCCTTCGTCGAGGGCGAGGAAGAGCCGTTCCAGCCCCGCCTGTCCCGCGGGACAGCTCTGCAGCAACTGTCCCACCACGCCGAGCCGCAGCGGCCGCTCGGCCACGCTCGCCGTCGCCCGCAGGACCAGGCCACCGCGGCGGGCGACCTGCTCGGCGTGCGTGGCGAGGACCGCGCTCCGGCCGAGCCCCGCGTGCCCGGACACCACGGCCACGGATCCCCGGCCCTGACGAGCCTGGTCGAACAGTTCCCCCAGTTGGCCGAGGACGCCACCCTCCACCGTGTTCCGCATGCGATGTCCCCCCGGCTCGCACAATGATCCCCGGGTGATCGGGGAATCCAGAAGAATTCGGATTGTGCGCGTCGACGTTGACGGACAAGATTTCACAGTAGCACGGGCTCCGAAGCCGGTCAAAGCGGATAACCTGCGTCAAACATTGGTATGAATCCGCTTTCGCGCGCAATTCCTATTCGGACGCCGGTCGCACGTCCCGTGCCCAGCGCCGATCGGAATGAGCGCGCACGGGGGCCGACGCCGGCCCCGCGGCCGCCTTCGAGCGGCTCCACCCCCTGTACTCGCAAGGACACTCCCTGCGTCGGATCCCCTCGAGGCCGATCTTAACGCAAAACGACCGCACCGTGTGGCGCTCTCGCGCACCGGCGGTCCGTGATCAACTGACCGAACTCGGGCGAAGTTGGTCAATCTTGTTCCTGACGAGCGCCGAAGAACCGCGCCGAATTCGCCGGGAAATAGCCGGGAACGACGGCGATGCCGAATTGCCGGTGCCCGGGAAAGGTGTTTGCCGGACCGGGCACCGGCCCCGCTCAGCCCGCCGGGAGGACGCGGCCGCGGACCTCGCCGAAGGCGATGCGCTCCCCGTTCGCGCCCGGGGCCGTCGCGGTGATCACCACCTCGTCGCCGTCCTCCAGGAAGCTGCGCTCCTCGCCCTTGACCGTCAGCGGTTCCTTGCCGCCCCAGCTCAGCTCCAGGAACGCGCCGCGCTGGTGCTTCTCCGGGCCCGAGATCGTGCCCGAGCCGTAGAGGTCGCCGGTGCGCGAGGACGCGCCGTTGACCGTCAGGTGGGCCAGCATCTGCGCCGGCGACCAGTACATCTCGCGGTACGGCGGGCGGCTGACCTCCTGGCCGTTCCACTCGACGACCAGCTCGACGTCCAGCCCCCACGGCCGGCTTTCCCGCAGGTACGGCAGCGGTTCCGGGTCCTGGCCGGGCAGCGGGGTCCGCGCGGCCTCCAGCGCGAGGATCGGCACGACCCACGCCGAGATCGACGTCGCGAAGCTCTTGCCCAGGTTGGGCCCCAGCGGGACGTACTCCCACGCCTGGATGTCGCGCGCGGACCAGTCGTTGAGCAGCACCGCGCCGAACACGTGCCGCGGGAAGTCGTCCGGCGCGATCGGAGTGTTGAGCGGCGTGCCCGTGCCGACGACGAAGCCGAGCTCCGCCTCGATGTCCAGGCGGGTGCTCGGGCCGAACACCGGCGCCGGGTCGCCCTTGCGCTGGCCGCTCGGCCGGACGACGTCCGTGCCCGACACCAGGACCGTCCCGGCCCGCCCGTGGTAGCCGACCGGCAGGTGCTTCCAGTTGGGCAGCAACGGTTCCGCGTCCGGCCGGAACAGCCGCCCGACGTTCGAAGCGTGGTGCTCGGACGCGTAGAAGTCGACGTAGTCCGCGACCTCGATCGGCAGGTGCAGGGTGACGTCGGCGACCGCGTGCACGGCGTCGTCCGGGACCTCGCCGGCCACGAGCTCGGTCACCAGCGAACGGACGGCCACCCAGCGGTCGTACCCCTGCGCCATGAACGGGTTCAGCGTCGGCGCGGCGAAGACGTCGTCGCCGAGCGCGCGAGCCAGGTCGAGCACCGAGTCCCCGACGCGGACGCCGACGCGCGGGGCGTCGCCGCCCACCGAGAACACGCCGTAGGGCAGGTTCGCGGTGCCGAACGGGGAACCGGCGGGGATGTCGATCGTGGTCATGCCTCTCCTCGGGGCAGCAGGCCGAGCGCGGCCAGCTCGGTCAGGGGGTCGGTGATGCTGCACGTGCCGAACGACGCGAACCGCGTGCGGACGCCGGCGTCGAGGTCCCGGACCAGCCCCGCGACGACCGCGCCGTCCCGCTCGGCCAGGTGCGCCTCGGCGTGGTCGGGGTCGCCGGCGGCGAGCAGCAGATTGAGGAACCCGTGCTGCTCGAACCCGGTCTCCGGGTCGGTGTTGCGCAGCGCGTGGTGCAGCCCCGCGGTCGCCTTGAACGGGACGTCGGCGTCGACGGCGTCGCAGATCGCGGCGGCCAGCTCGGCCTCGGACGGATACAGGTCGGCGCGGACGCCCCCGGTCCGGAACTTCGCCCGGTGGCCCGTCCCCGCGAGCGCCCGCAGCAGTGGGCCACGCCGGTCGTCCCGCGGGATCTCGACGTACACCGGCGCGGTCGCGGCCGCCACGGCGTCGAGGACTTCGTCCGGTCCCATGCCGTCCGGCACGGCGATCTCCAGCGCCCGCAGGTCCACCGGCAGGCTGGGCACGGCGGCGAGCACGCCGGGCAGCTGCGCGGGACCGCCGGGCAGCGTCACCGCGACCGGCAGCGGGTTCTCGCGCGACCCGAGCAGGTCGGCCAGCGCGTCGAGCGCCGGGGCCGCGAGCACCAGCGGGCCGACGAGGTCGCGGTACCAGGCCTTCGTGTGCCCGTCGTGCGCGGCGACGGCGTCCGGCAGCGGTGCCAGCCCGGGCGGGAACACCGCGGCGTCGTCGCACAGCCCGGCGAAGAGGTCGGGGATCACGCCACCGGCCCCCGTCCGGACCAGGTCCAGGCGTAGCCGGGGTCCTCGCTCGCCAGCCCGCCCTCGCCGAGTTCGAGCGGCCGGAACGTGTCGACCATGACGGCCAGCTCGTCGAAGAACTCCGCGCCGAGCGAGCGTTCGACCGCGCCGGGCTGCGGGCCGTGGCTGTGCCCGCCCGGGTGCAGGCTGATCGAGCCCTGGGCGATCCCTGAGCCCTTGCGAGCCTCGTAGTTGCCACCGCAGTAGAACATGACCTCGTCGGAGTCCACATTGGAGTGGTAGTACGGCACCGGCACGGCGAGCGGGTGGTAGTCGACCTTGCGCGGCACGAAGTTGCAGATGACGAAGTTCTGGCCCTCGAACACCTGGTGCACGGGCGGCGGCTGGTGCACGCGGCCGGTGATCGGCTCGAAGTCGGCGATGTTGAACGTGTAGGGGTAGAGGAACCCGTCCCAGCCGACGACGTCGAAGGGGTGCGTCGGGTAGACGTACCGGGTGCCGGTGATGCCGCGCGAGCCGCGGTGCTTGACCAGCACCTCGACGTCCTCGCCCTCGGCGAGCAGCGGCTCCTCCGGGCCGTGCAGGTCGCGCTCGCAGTAGGGCGCGTGCTCCAGCAGCTGCCCGAACTTCGACAGGTACCGCTTCGGCGGCGTGATGTGCGAGTTCGCCTCGACGACGTACGCGCGCAGCGGCTCGTCACCGGTCGGCACCCAGCGGTGCGTGGTCGCGCGCGGCAGGATCACGTAGTCGCCCTGCCGGGCCTCCAGCAGGCCGAACACGGTCTCGACGCGCGCTTCGCCGGACTCGACGTACACGCATTCGTCGCCGACGGCGTTGCGGTAGAGCGGCGAGGTCTCCCCCGCCGCGACGTAGGAGATGCGGACGTCGCCGTTGCCCAGGACGAGCCGCCGGCCGGTGACGACGTCGGCGCTCTTCCAGTCGTTGCCCGCGAACAGCTCGTGCAGCTTGAGGTGGCGCGGCACCAGCGGGCGGTTCTCGGTGAGCGTCTGGTCGGGCAGGTCCCACGGCGTCGCGCCGACGATCGCCGAGGGCACCCCGCGGTGGTAGAGCAGCGAGGAGTCCGAGGAGAAGCCCTCCTCGCCCATCAGCTCTTCGTAGTACAGCCCGCCTTCGGGGGTGCGGTGCTGGGTGTGCCGCTTCGGCGGGATGGTCCCCGCTCGGCGGTAGTACGCCATGGTTCGCCTCCTGGCCGATTTAGTTCACGCTTTTACTATCTTCTGGGCAGCCTAGCCCCCGGCCCGCTCCGCGGGTAGGGCCTAGTTGCGGCTGCGGGTGTCGGCCCCGGCCCGGCCGGTGATCAGCTTGCCCAGCAGCAGCACCAGGATCCGCTGCTCTTCCTCGGTGAGGGCGCCGGTCCAGCCGAACTCGCGCTCGTTGTGCTCGCGGAACACCGACACCATCTCTTCGTGGCCCGCGTCGGTCAGCGACAGCCGGACCGAGCGGCCGTCGCGCTCGTCCGGGGCGCGGTCGAGCAGGCCGTCCGCGACGAGCGGCTTCATCAGGTTCGACACCGCCGCCCGGCTCATCCCGGTGAGCCGGGCGGCGCTCTTCGGTTCCAGGGGCCCGGCCAGCCAGACCACGAACAGCAGCCGGAACGCCGACCACGACCGCCCGCGCGGCCGGTGCACCGCGGCCTCCAGGTCGTAGGTGACCAGGTCGGACGCCCGGTTGAGGGTCAGCAGCACCTCGGTGGCCAGCTGGTGGCGGAAGCCGTACTCCGTCGCGAGCCGGCGGTTGGCCAGCTCGACGAACGACCAGAAGTCCAGCTCCGCCTCCATGCCCGCACCCTACCAACTGGTCAATATCGAAACTAGTTGCGCTCGCGCGGCACCTTCAGGAACGCGAGCATGATCGCCGAGAGCACCAGGCAGCCGATCGGGAAGTACAGCCCGACCGTGACGTCGGTGTCCGTCGCCGCCAAGCCGATCGCGTACGGGCCGAAGAACCCGCCCAGCGCCGCGATCGAGTTGATCGCGGCCAGCCCGACGGCCGTGTGTTCCTTCGACAGCACCTTCGCCGCCATCGCCCAGTACGGCGCCAGGTAGCCGAGCACGCCGATCGCCGCCAGCGACAGGCTGATCAGCGACAACGCCGGCACGGACTTGAACTGGATGGCGCCGAAGAAGCCCACCGCCGCGACGAGCACCAGCGCGATCACGTGCCCCTTGCGTTCGCCGGTCCGGTCGGAGTTGCGGGCGAGCAGCAGCATGCCGACCGCGCCCACGACGTACGGGATCGCGCCGAGCAGCCCGATGTTGGTCGAGGAGTACTTCGGGTCGAGCTGCTTCACGATCAGCGGCAGGAAGAACGTCAGCCCGTACAGCCCGCACGCGATGAACAGGTTGGAGAACGCCAGGTGCAGCACCTTGCCGTTGCGGACCGCCTTCAGCTGGCCGAGGAAGGTCTCCTTCTCCTCGGGCACGTACTCCTTGTCGATCTCGGTCTGCAGCCAGGTGCGTTCCTCGGTGGTGAGGAACTTCGCGTCGGCGGGCTTGTCCGGCAGCCACAGGAACGTGACGACGCCGATGAGCACGGCCGGCGCGCCCTGCAGCACGAACACCCACTGCCAACTGCTCATCCCGAACCAGTGCGCGTGGTCGAGGATCCAGCCGCCGGTGAGGCTGCCGAAGATCAGCGCGATCGGCTGGGCCAGGGCGAGCGTCGCGATGGCGCGGCCGCGTTCCTTGCCGCGGAACCACAGCGTCAAGTACAGCAGCAGGCCGGGGAACAGCCCCGCTTCGGCGATGCCGAGCACGATCCGGGCGATGAACAGGTGCGTCGTGCTCGCGACGAACCCGGTCACGACCGTGACGATGCCCCAGCTGACCGCGATCCGGCTCAGCCACAGCCGCGCGCCGACCCGCTTCATGATCATGTTGCTGGGGACCTCGAACACGACGTAGGCGAGGAAGAAGATCGCCGACGCGGCTCCGAACGTGGCCGCGTTGATCGCCAGTTCCTTGCCCATGCCCAGCTGGGCGTAGCCGATGTTGGCCCGGTCCATGTAGTTGAAGATGTAGAGCAGGCCGACGATCGGCATGATCCGCACGGCGACCTTGCGGACGGTGCGTCTCCCGACCGCGACGCTCGCGGGTCCGGTGTGGACGGTCATGGGGTGCTCCTCGACGGTGAGTGGGTGGCGGTGCGGCCGGCGACCCGGCCCATGGTGATGGCGTTGGCGACGGCGTTCCCGCCGCCGACGTACCGCGGCCCGAGCACGCCGGCTCCGGCCTCCCCCGCGGCGAACAGGCCGGGCACACGCTCCCCGCGCGCGTCGAGGACGGCGGCGGTGCCGTCGATCTCGAGTCCGGCGTGGGTGCAGACGAGCTCGGCGGGCCGCGTGCGGGCCGCGTAGAACGGCGGTTTCCCGAGCGGCTCCGGCGGTTCGGTGCGGCCCTTGGCCTTCAGGGTTTCGTGGCGCAGGAAGTCCGGGTCCTCGCCGGTGGGCAGGTGCGCGTTCCAGCGGTCGATCGTCGCCCGGAGCGCGCCGGCGGGCACGCCCAGCTTCCCGGCCAGCTCCTCGACGCTGTCGGCGCGGACCGTCCGGCCGGCCTCGGCTTCGGCCAGGACGTGGCCGGCGTCCCAGTGCGCGTACCCGGCGGGCAGGCTCAGGCGGGCCTGCTCGTCGAAGACCGTCCACACGGGACCGTCCTGGAGGTCGATGATCCCGCCCGACACGGCGTAGGAGGCGTCTTCGTCCATGAACCGGCGGCCGTGGGCGTTGACCATGATCCGCGACACCGGCGGGAAGCCGGACTGCCAGTGGTGCAGCCGCTGGAAGTAGACGGTGGGCAGCAGCAGGCCCCAGCCGTCCCCGGCGATGGCGGCGTCGACCTGCGTGCCGAACGCCAGGTGGTCGCCACGCGAGCCGTCCGCCGCGACGACGAACAAGTCATCGCCCGCGGCGTCGGCGGCTGGGTAGTACCGCGTGACCAGCGCCGGGTCCTGGGCGAACCCGCCGGTCGTGACGATCACGGCCTTCGCGGTGACCTCGATGCCGTCGGCGACAACGCCGGTGACGCGCCCGCCGTCGACGAGCAGCCGTTCCACGCGCGTGTTCAGCACGGCTTCGACGCCGGCCTTGCGTCTCGCCCGGTCGAGGACCTGGACGAGGCCGTAGCCCTGGTCCTTCGGGACGTGCGCGCGCCAGACGTCCTCGACCCCGGCCCGGGTGAGGCCCGGCGAGTGCGCGTTGTGCGACACCTTCGCCGGGATCTCGGCGCCCAGCCCGATCAGCCACTCGAGCGCCGGGCCGGCCTCTTCGCAGAACGCGCGGACCAGCCCGGGCTTGAGCTGCCACTGGTTCAGGTCCATGTAGTGCTGGAAGAACTTCTCCGGCGTGTCCTCGATGCCCAGTCCCCTTTGGACACTGGTGCCGGCGGCGGTGAACATGCCCGCCGACAGCTGCGTCGAGCCACCGAGCTCCTTCTCGGCCTCGAACAGCAGGACGGACGCGCCGCGCTCGGCGGCGGACACGGCCGCGGCGAGGCCCGCTCCCCCGCCGCCCACGACGACGACGTCGTACTCCTCGGCGCTCATCCGAGGTCACCTCCCGACTCCGCGACGATGCGGTGGTAGAGCCCGTTGGAGACGAGGCCGCCGTCGACGGTGACCTCGCTCCCGGTCATGTAGGTGGACCGGTCCGACAGCAGGAAGAGCACGGCGTCCGTGATCTCCTCCGGGCGGCCCATGCGTCCGGCCGGGACACTGTCCACAGCGGACTGCACGAACTTGTCGGCCCCGGCCAGCAGCGCCGTGCCGACGAGTCCGGGGTGGACGGAGTTGACCCGGATGCCCCACCGCGCGAAGTTCCCGGCGGCCGATTTGGACAGTCCCGTCAGGCCCCACTTGCTGGCCGAGTAAGCGGGCGAGAAGTACCCGATCTGCCCGGAGATCGACGAGATGTTGACGATCGACCCGCCCCCGGAGTCGCGCATGAGCGTGGCGGCCGCGCGCATCCCGTGGAACGGTCCGCTCAAGTTGACCGCGAGAACCCGGTCCCACACCTCGGCGGTGGTGTCCAGGAACTCCAGCCGCCGCGAGATCCCGGCGTTGTTGACGAGCCCGCCGAGTTTTCCCTGCCGCGCCTTGATTTCCGCGATCACGGCGTCCCACTGCGCGGCGTCGGTGACGTCGAGGTGGTGCGCCGAGGCCGAACCACCGTCGGCGACGATCTTGCCGACCACATCGGACGGATCGGCGACGTCGGCGACGCAGACGTGGACGCCCAGGGCACCGAGCGCGCGGGCGTGGGACGCGCCCATGCCGCCCGCCGCACCGGTGACGAGGACGACGTCCGGGTACTCAGACATGACGGGACCCGCCGTCGACGGCGATGCTGTGCCCGGTCACGTACCGGGCGCTGTCCGAGAGCAGGAACAGCAGCACGCCGGCGACCTCTTCGGGCGAGCCGATCCGGTGCAGCGGGACGGCGTCGAGGGCCTTGGCCAGCGCGGGGGCGTCGTCCTGGATCCACCGGGTCATCTCGGTGTCGATGTAACCGGGCGCGATCGAGTTGACGCGGATGCCCTGGTCGCCGAGCTCGACGGCGAGCGACTCGGTGAGGTGCGCGACGGCGGCCTTGGAGCTGCAGTAGGCGCCGCGGCCCTTGCGCACGCGCACGGCCGACACCGAGGACATGTTGACGATCGCACTACCCGGACGCATGTGCTTCGCGGCGGCCTGGGCGCCGAACAGCACGCCCTCGACGTTGACCGAGAGCGTCGCCCGGATCTGTTCCGGCGTGATCTCGGGGACCTCGGCGAAGGGGAAGATGCCGGCGTTGTTGACCCAGAAGTCGATCCGCCCGAACTCGTCGACCGCGCGCTGCGCGAGGGCGAGGTGGTCACCGGCCTTCGTGACGTCGAGAGTGGCGGGCACGATCCGGCCAGGCTTGGCCTCGAGGGAGTTTTCGGCCAGGGCCGCGGTCAGCTCGGCAGCGGTGGCGGCCATGGCGTCACCGTCGATGTCGCCACCGACGACGTCGACCCCGCGCGTGGCCAGGGCGGCGGCAAAGCGGGCACCCATGCCCCGGGCGGCGCCGGTGACCACGGCGACCTCGCCGGGGAACTCGGGGTACAGCGTGGTGACCGGCTGGTGCAGGACCCGCCCGGGACCGGTGGGCTCGTGGGTCGTCATCGTTCGTTCTCTCTTCTTTCGTGGTGGATCAGGAATCGCGGTGAACGGTGCGCCGCCGGACGAGCCAGCCATCCCCGGCGCGGACGAGCTCGTCCTCGAGGACGGTCAGGCGCACCAGGTGCGTACTGGCGACGATCTGCAGGTAGGCATCGGCGCGCAGGGTGTCCGCGGTATCGCCCGGGCGGACGTGGATCGTGCTGACCACGTGCCTGAGCGTCTCCCCGGAGGCGTGGAAGCGCTCGGCGAACGCGGTCAGTGCACCGGCGCCGACGGCGGGCTCGGGATAGGTCGGCGAGTGGAACTCGCCATCGGAGGTGAAGGTGGCGGCCCACTCGGCGGCGCGCCCGGAGTCGATGGCGTGGCTTTGCCGGCCGTAGAGCTGGTGCACGGCCACGACGTCCTCGGTCGCCACCATCGGAACCTCCGTTGTCCCTGTTGCCTAAACGTGCTATATTCGCACGCAGTGTGCGAATATGTGTAGGACAGTAGGTCGCCACTTTCGCGTCGTCAAGGGAGCCGCGTGTTGGAATCGACGCTGCCCGCGTCCGGGACATCGAAGACGTTGCACCACGGGCTGCAGGTGCTGGAGCTGCTGGTCCAGCACCCGGGAGGCCTGACGCTGACCGAGATAGCGGACGGCATAGGCGTGCACCGGACGGTCGCGCACCGCCTGGTGAGGACGCTGGAGGCGCACTACTTGTGCCGCCGCGACCGCTTCAAGCGCATCTCGCTGGGCACGGGCTTGGTGAGGCTGGCCGAGCCGGTGGAGCAGGACTTGCGCACGCTGGCGAGACCGGTGCTGGAGGAGCTGACGGACTCGGCCCAGGCATCGGCCCACTTGGTGGTGCGCGAGAACGCGGACCAGGTCCGGATGTTGATGATCGTGGAGCCGAGAAGGGCGGCGATGCACGTGGCATTCCGTTCAGGGCAGCTGGACCCGATCGGCCGAGGCTCGGCGGGCCTGGCCCTGCTGGCGGCCGGGCCACCGCTGGAGGGCGAGCGCGCGGAGGTGACTTTGGCGCGGGAGCGGGGCTACGCGGTGTCGAAGGGCGAGATAGCACCGGGCATAACGGGCATTTCAGCGGTAGTACGCACGGGGCGAGACCAGCCGGAGACGAGCATCGGGTTGTCGCTGTTCGAGGCGCCGGACCCGGACGAGCTGGGAAGATTGGTGATGGCGGCCGCGCAGAGGTTGAGCACCCAGCTCGGCTGAGCCCTCCGCAAGGCTGAGCGCCAGCTCAGCGAGCGACCGGGCCGCGAGGCTGAGCGCCAGCTCAGCGAGCCACCAGACGCGCAAAGGGTCCCACCGGAGCCCAGACCCTCCCGCAACCCCGATCCGAAGCCAGAACACGGCCGGCGGTGCCGGGTCAAGGCACGCTTTCCCGCCTTGACGCGGTGCCGCCGGCCGTAGTCACAATCAGGCTTCGGGGTTGCGAACAAACCAAGCCCGGAAGAAGGCCCACCGACGGTCGTGAGTGAGAAACAGGGCTAGAACACTGTTCCTCACTCACGACCGACCACGGGCCAAAGTCTCCGAAAGCCCATGAGCCTCCCGCAGCAACAAAGCCCCCAACTGCGGAATCCGATCAGCCCCAAACCGATGCTCAACCCCGGTCAAAGTCAAAGCCCACCGAGGCGACCCACCCTGATCGAAAACAGCAGCCGCCAAACCCCAGCTACCCTCCACCACAAGCCCCGGATTGACCGAATACCCCCGCTGACGAGTCAAAGCGATGTGCCGCCGAATCTCATCAACGTGATGCTGCGGCCCATGATCGGCAACCAGATCCACCCGAGCCAGATACTCATCAACCTCCCGATCCGGCAGATGAGCCAGCACCACCATCCCCGCCGAAACAACCCCCAACGGAAACCGAGCCCCCTCGAACAGAACATGGCTCCGAATCGGAAAAGCCCCATCTTCCCGAATCAAACAAATAGTCTCCTCCCCCCGCCGCGCGGAAAAGAAAGCACTCTCCCCGGTAGCCAAAGCCAACCGCCGCACAACCGGCAACGCGGCCTCAGTGACGTCGTAACGCCGAGAAGCGGCAACCCCGAGGAAGTAAAGCTCCGGCCCCAGCACCCAGCGATCGGCGTCACGCTCCACCAACCCGACCCCCTGCAGCGAAGTCAGCAGCCGATGCACGGTGGGCCGCGGCAACCCGGCTTCCCGGGCCACGGCAGTCGTCGTAGCCCCACCAGGCTCAAACGCCGCAACGGCCCGCAAAGCCGAATGAGCCCGCCCGACGAGATCCACAGGTGCGTCCACTCACCGGACACTACCCCACCGAAACCGACCACCAGACGAACGATTCCCAGCTCAAAGGCGTTCACTGGTTGACCACAGCCGACCCACCGAAGTCTGATGACCGCCATGGACAAAGTGTTCGCTTCAGCCGGGGAAGCCATCGCCGACGTCCCCGACGGCGCCACGCTCGCCGTCGGCGGGTTCGGGATGTGCGGGGTGCCCGCCGTTCTCGTCCAAGCGCTCTTCGAAGCCGGGACCACGGACCTCGAAGTCGTGTCGAACAACGCCGGTGTGGACGGCTGGGGCCTCGGCGTCCTGCTGGGGGCGGGCCGCCTCCGCCGCGTCGTCGCCTCCTACGTCGGGGAGAACAAGGAGTTCGCGCGCCAGTACCTGTCCGGCGAGCTCGAGGTCGAGCTGACGCCGCAGGGCACGCTCGCCGAGCGGCTGCGCGCCGGCGGCTCCGGCATCCCCGCGTTCTTCACCGCCACCGGCGTCGGCACCCAGGTCGCCGACGGCGGCCTGCCGTGGAAGTACGCCGCCGACGGCACCGTCGCCAAGTCCAGCCCGGCGAAGCAGAAGCAGACGTTCGACGACCACGAGTACGTCCTCGAACGCGCGATCGTCGCCGACTTCGGGCTGGTCCGCGCCTGGCGCGGCGACCGGCACGGCAACCTCGTCTTCAAGGACGCGGCCCGCAACTTCAACCCCCTGGCCGCGATGGCCGGCCGGGTCACCGTCGCCGAGGTCGAGGAGCTGGTCGAGCCCGGCGAGCTGAACCCGAACGACGTCCACCTGCCCGGCGCGTTCGTCCACCGCGTGGTGGCGCTGACGCCCGCGCAGGCCGCGGACAAGCCGATCGAAAAGCGCACCGTGCGCATCGCCGAGGAGGGCGCCTGAGATGGCCTGGACCCGCAACCGGATGGCCGCCCGCGCCGCCGCGGAGCTGCGTGACGGCGACTACGTCAACCTCGGGATCGGCCTGCCGACCCTGGTGCCCAACTACGTCCCCGACGACGTCGAACTGGTCCTGCAGTCGGAGAACGGCATCCTCGGCGTCGGCCCCTACCCGGCCGAGGACGAGGTCGACGCGGACCTGATCAACGCCGGCAAGGAGACCGTCACCGTCCGGAAGGGCGCGTCCTTCTTCGACTCGGCGATGTCGTTCGGGATGATCCGCGGCGGCAAGATCGACGCCGCCGTCCTCGGCGCGATGCAGGTCTCCGCCTCGGGCGACCTCGCGAACTGGATGATCCCCGGCAAGATGGTCAAGGGCATGGGCGGCGCGATGGACCTGGTCCACGGCGCGAAGAAGGTCATCGTCCTGATGGAGCACGTCGCCCGCGACGGCTCGCCCAAGATCCTCGACGAGTGCACGCTGCCCTACACCGGCCGCGGCGTCGTCCAGCGGATCATCACCGACCTGTGCGTCCTGGACGTCACCCCGGGCGGGCTCGAGCTCGTCGAACTCGCCCCGGACGTCGACTTCGACGAGGTCCGGGCGAAGACCGGAGCTGAAATCAATCACTGATTGAATCAGTGCTTGAACGCCGGGCCGCGCGGTGGTGTACTCGGCGGATGGCGGAAACGATCGACTCGACGCGGGACCGGCTGCTGGCCACGGCGGAACGGCTGCTGCTGGACACCGGCTACGAGCGCGTGTCCGTCCGGGCGATCTGCACGGCGGCCGGGCTCAACCCGGCCGCCGTCCACTACCACTTCGGCTCGAAGGACGCGCTGGTCGCGGCGATGCTGGAGGACCGGCTGGCGCCCGTCTGGCGGGACGTGCTCGACGACGTCGAGCGCCGGCGGCAGCAGGGCTGGGTGCCCGCCGCGGCGGACCTGGCCGACGCCGTCCTGGAGCCGCTGGCCGGGCTGGCCGCGGACCCGGTCGGCCACCTCCGGCTGCACCTGCTCGGCCGGGTTCTCCTTTCCGGGCAACGGATGCACTGGCAGTCGCCGTGGTTCAGCCTCGACCCGTGGGTCGGGCTGCTGCGCGCGGCCCGGCCGGATCTGACCGCCGAGCAGGCGGCCGCCCGCTGGACGCTCGCGTTCCAGCTGCTGCTGCAGGTGTTCGGCACGCCCGCCGCGCCGGCACCCCGGCCGCCGGGGCTCCCGCTCGCCGCGGTGCGGTCGTTCGTCGTCGCCGGGCTGGACGCGCCGTGAGCGCCCCCGACGTGTTCGCCCCGGCCCGGCTGGGCCCGGTCGAGCTGCGCAACCGCGTCATCAAGGCGGCCACGTTCGAAGGCCGGACGCCGGACGCGCTCGTCACGGACGAGCTGATCGAGTACCACCGGCGGCCGGCCCGCGGCGGCGTCGGGATGACCACGCTGGCGTACTGCGCGGTGTCCCCGGAAGGCCGCACGGACCGCCACCAGATCTGGATGCGGCCCGAGGCCGTCCCGGGACTGCGCCGCTTCACCGACGCGATCCACGCCGAAGGCGCGGCGGCCTGCGCGCAGATCGGGCACGCCGGGCCGGTGGCGAACGCGGCGTCCAACCGGCTGCCCGCGCTGTCGCCGACCCGCCGGTTCAGCCCGCTCGGCCTGCGTCCGACGCGCGCCGCCACGGCCGACGACCTGACCCGGATCGTCGAGGCGCACGCGGACGCGGCCCGCACGGCGCTGGCGTCCGGCTTCGACGCCGTGGAAATCCACTTCGGACACAACTACCTCGTGAGCGCGTTCCTCAGCCCGCGGCTCAACCACCGCACCGACGGCTACGGCGGCAGCCTCGCCAACCGCGCCCGCCTCGCGCGAGCGATCGCCCGGGCGGTGCGCGACACGGTCGGCGACCGCCTGGCGATCACCGCCAAGCTGAACATGGACGACGGCGTCCCCGGCGGGTTCTGGCTGGACGAAAGCATCGAAGTCGCCCGGTGGCTCGAAGCCGACGGCGGCCTGGACGCCCTGGAACTGACCGCGGGCAGTTCGCTGCTCAACCCGATGTACCTGTTCACCGGCGACGCCCCGGTCCGCGACTTCGCGGCGGCGTTCCCCCAGCCGGCGCGGCTCGGCCTGCGCGTGGGCGGCCGGTTCTTCCTGCGCGAGTACCCGTACCGCGAGGCGTACCTGCTCGACCGGGCCCGCCAGTTCCGCGCCGCGCTGAGCATGCCGCTGATCCTGCTCGGCGGGATCACCACGGTCGAGACGATGAACCGGGCGATGGCGGAGGGGTTCGCGTTCGTCGCGCTGGCTCGGGCGCTGCTGCGCGAACCCGATCTGGTGCACCGCATGCGGGCGGACGCGGACGTCCGCGGCCTGTGCGTCCACTGCAACCGCTGCATGCCGACGATCTACCGCGGGACGCGGTGCGTGCTCACCGAACCCGGCGCCGGGTAGCGAGCAGGCTCAGCCGACCAGCCGCGGGAACAGCTCGCGGACACCGGCGCGGAAGTCGTCCAGTGCTTCGGGCGTCCCCGACAGGTGGCGCAGCAGCGCCTGCTGGAACAGGCCGTCGAAGAGCGCGTACGCCTCCGACGAGGAGCAGTTCGGCGACGCGCCCGCGAGCTCGGCGTACGCCGACACGTTGCGCCAGATCATGTCCTGCAGCCCGGTGTCGATCTCGGCGACGTCGGCGCGGAACGCTTCCTCGAACATCGACTGCGTGCGCAGGTCGTACCAGAGCCGGTGCATGAGCGGGGCTTCCTCGAGCGCCGCCGCCAGACCGCCGGCGCACGCCGCGGCGAGGTCCTCGGGGGTGTCGGCGTGCCCGACCCCGCCCTCGTACCGCTGCACGCACGCTTCCTTGTACCGCCGCACGCAGTAGGTGATCAGCTCGACCTTGTCGGCGAAGTAGTAGTGCAGCAGCCCGTGCGAGAACTTCGTGTGCTCGGCGATCGTGCGCAGGCTCGTGCGGGCGTAGCCGAGGTCGGCCAAGGCGAGCAGCGCCGCGTCGGCCAGTTCCCGGCGGCGGTCCTCGAACTTGTCGACTCGGCGCCTCACGGCGGCTGCGCTGGTCACCGGCCGAACATACCATCGCAACCTTCTCTGACCAATCGTCCAAGAAAATCTTGACATTCGTCCAAACGGCGGCCAAGGTCGTCACCAGCCGCCGGCGGAGTTCGGAAGGGACGACGATGTCTCTGTTCTTCTACCTGGAAAAAGGCGCCTCACTGGACCCCGGGGCGCCCTGCCTCACCCTCGACGGGGTCTCCCGCTCCTACGGCGAAGTCGTCGAACTCGCCGAGGCCGTCGCCCGCGCCCTGCGCCGGTCGGGGGTCGCGCCCGGCGACAAGGTCGGCATCCTCTCGGCCAACGACCCGACCGCGTTCACCTGCGTCTTCGGCATCTCCCGGGCGGGCGCCGTCTGGTGCCCGATCAACCCGCGCAACGCCGCCGGCGAGAACGCCGAGCTGCTGGACCTGTTCGACTGCACCACGTTGATCTTCCAGCCCGCCTTCGAAGACCTGGTCGGCAAGATCGCCCCGAACCTGCCGAAGCTGACCACGCTCGTCCGCCTCGGCGACGGCGACGGCTTCGCACCCGGCTTCCGGGACTGGATCGGCCAGGCGGAAGACGACCCCTCCGCCGCGGCCGCCCAGCCCGACGACGTCGTCGCCCTCGTCGGCACCGGCGGCACCACCGGCCGCCCCAAGGGCGTCATGCTCACCGACCGCAACCTCGAGGTCATGTCGGCGATCACGCTGATGAGCTACCCCTTCGAGGGCCGCCCGGTGTACCTGGCGCTCGCCCCGCTGACCCACGCGGCCGGCGTCCTGTGCTTCCCGGTCCTCGCCCGCGGCGGCGAGGTCGTGATCATGCCCAAACCCGACGTCGGGCAGTTCCTGGAGCTCATCGAACGCCACCGCGTCACCCACACGTTCCTGCCGCCGACGCTCATCTACCTCGTGCTCGGCCACGACGCCCTGGACACGACGGACCTCTCGTCGCTGCAGTGCTTCTGGTACGGCGCGGCGCCGATGTCGACGGCCCGGCTCACCGAAGCCCTCGACCGGATCGGGCCGATGGCCCAGCTCTTCGGCCAGTCCGAGGCCCCGATGATGATCTCGACGATGTCGCCGGCCGAGCACCGGCACCCGGACGGCACCGTCCACACGGGACGGTTGTCGTCGGCGGGCCGGCCGTCGCCGCTGGTCACGGTGGCGATCCTGGACGCCGATGGAAACTCGGTACCGCAAGGTGAACGCGGCGAGATCTGCGTGCGCGGCTCGCTGGTGATGGCGGGCTACTACCGCAACCCGGAAGCCACGGCGGAGGCGTCCGCCCACGGCTGGCACCACACCGGCGACATCGGCTTCCTCGACGGCGACGGCTTCCTCCACATCGTCGACCGGGCCAAGGACATGGTCATCACCGGCGGGTTCAACGTCTACTCCGCCGAGGTCGAGCAGGCCGTGATGGCCCACGACGCCGTCCGCGACTGCGCCGTGATCGGCCTGCCCGACGACAAGTGGGGCGAGCGCGTCACGGCCGTCGTCCAGCTGAGACCCGGCGCCGAACTGGACGCCGGCGAGCTGGTCGCGTTCGTCAAGGACCGGATCGGCAGCGTCAAGGCGCCCAAGCAGATCGAAGTCTGGCCGGAGCTCCCCCGCTCGACCGTCGGCAAGGTCCTCAAGGCCGAGATCCGCACGACCCTCACCACCCAGCTGGAAGGAACACCATGAAACTCGCCCTCTACCTGCCGAACTTCCGCGACAAGGTGACCGTGCGGGAGCTCGAGGACCTGACCGCCCTGGCCGAGGACCTCGACTTCGACTCCGTGTGGACGCTCGACCGGATCATCGTCCCGGAGACGTCGGACACCGAGGAGATGGAGCACGCCTTCGGCATGATCGAAGGGTTCCCCAAGGGCCTGCCGGTGAGCTCGCGGGGCGAGTTCCTGCAGGGCATGCCGCTCATCCCCTGGCTCGCGGCGAAGACGTCGAAGGTGCGGATCGGGATGAGCATCATCGACACGCCCTACCGCGCCCCCGGCGTCCTCGCCGCGGAGCTGGCCACCATCGACCACTTGTCGGGCGGCCGGCTGAACGTCGCCGTCGGCTCCGGCTGGATGCCCGAGGAGTTCGCCGCCGCGAGCGCGTCGCACATCTACCCGAAGCGGCACAAGCACGTCCGCGAAACCCTGGAGATCATGCAGGGCATCTGGACCAACGACCTGTTCGAGTACCACGGCGAGTTCGCCGACTTCCAGCGCAGCGGGTTCGGCGCGAAGCCGGTGCAGAAGCCGCACCCGCCGATCTTCTTCAGCGGCCTCAAGGACGCCAAGCGCTCGGCGAGCCGCATCGCCAAGTACAACCTCGCCGGCTGGATCGGCATCCAGGACTCGCCCGACGACATCAAGAAGTGGCGCACCGAGATCCAGCGCGAACTGGAAGCCCTCGACACCCCGCGCTCGGTCGACGACCTCGAGATCTCCAGCATGATCTGGTTCGTCATCACCGACCAGGACATGGACCAGTCGTTCCTGGGCAAGGGCACCAACCTGCTGGTCGGGTCGCAAGGGCAGATCACCGACCAGCTCAAGCGCTACAAGGAAGCCGGGCTGACGATGCCGTTCCTGTGGCCGCCGTTCCAGGACGTCCCGGTTGCGAAGACGCTCGACGACATGAAGCGTCTCAAAGAAGAGATCCTGCCCAAGATCGAAGCGATGTGAGAGGAACCAGCATGTCCGAACTCGAGGGAAAGCGCGTCTTCGTCACCGGCTCCGGCGCGGGCATCGGCAAGGCGATCGCGGCGCTGTTCACCGAACGCGGCGCCCGGGTCGTGATCAGTGACGTGAACGCGGACGCGGCCAAGCAGGCGGCCGACGAGATCGGCGCCGCCGGCGTCGCCAACTGCGACGTCACCGACGAAGGCCAGGTCCAGGCGGCCATCCAGCAGGCGGTCGACCTCCTCGGCGGCCTCGACGTCCTGGTCAACAACGCCGGCATCGAGGTGTCGTCGCCGCTGCTGCAGCAGTCGACGGAGAGCTTCGACAAGATCTTCGCGGTCAACGTGCGCGGCACGTTCGTGACGATGAAGGCGGCGACCCCGCACCTGGTGGAGTCCAAGGGGAACATCGTCAACATCGCGTCGATCGCGGGCATCGGCGGCAGCCCGCTGCTCGGCTCCTACTGCGCGACGAAGGCGGCGGTCATCCAGCTGACCCGCGTCGCGGCGGTCGAGATGCGGCCCGCCGGCATCCGGGTGAACGCGGTGTGCCCGGGCTTCGCGGACACGGCCATGGTCGAGCGCCTGGTCCCCGACTTCGAGGCGGCGACCCAGGTCCCGTTCGGCGACCTCGTCGCGGCGAAGCAGGGCCGGCTCGGCACCCCGCAGGACATCGCGGAGGTGGCGGCGTTCCTCGCGTCCGACCGCGCGACCTGGATCACGGGCAGCCACTACGTCCTCGACGGCGGCCTGACGGCGTCGCTGGTGTGAGGAACCGGCCGGCGGGCCATGCCCCGGCCCGCCGGTCCCCTCATTCGAAGAACTTCAGGCTGAACCCGGTGTCGGTGTTCGCGCCCGGGACGTTCGCGCGGCTGTAGGTCGTCGAGCCCCACCAGCAGAACGTGCCGGTGTACCAGGAGCGGTTCGCCCAGGAGTACGGCGTTCCCTTCGGGACGGCGTGGAACATCAGCGGGAACCGCGGGCCGGCGGGCGGGCTGGTCGCGATGTCGCCGTTGAGCAGGACAAAGGTGTTGTGGCCGGGCCCGTTGACGTACAGGGTCGGATCCCAGCCGGTCATCATCGTGGCGCGGTTCGACCCGAAGAGGCACCCGTTCGACTTGTACCAGTCCCACACGTAGGTCGGGTCGCCGCCGGCGCGTAGCCGCAGTTCGGCGATGCAGTACTGGTCGCTCCAGCTGCCGTTGGCCGAGTAGACGATGTGCAACTGGCCGTTGGGGTCCTTGATCGCCTCGGGTGCCTCGTTGATGTACGGGTTGCCGACGACGCGCTCCCAGCTTTCACGCGGCTGCGAAATGATGTACCGCGCGCCGGTCGGCTGGGTCGGGCTGCTCATCCGGGCGATGTAGAGGTTCTGCTCGACGTTGGTGTCGCCGGCCCACCCGGACCAGACGAACCAGCGCTGGCCGTTGAAGGTGAAGAGGGTGCCGTCGATGGCCCACTTGCCGTCGGGGAGGGCGAGCTGGGTTTCGCCGGTGTACCCGCTGTCGGCGGTGGTCGAGCTGATGGCGTACATCCGGTGCGCGGCCCCGGTACCGGCGGTGAAGTAGACGTAGAAGCGGCCGCCGTCGGTGACGATCTCCGGCGCCCAGACTTCCCCGAGCCCCCGGGTGTCCGACCAGATCCGCCGCGCGGTGGCGCTCGCGAGACCGTCCGGTGAGGTGGCTTGCCGCACGACGATCCCTCCGCCGGAGGACTGCACGCCGATGTAGGTGGAGCCGACCCGGAGAACGCTGGGGTCGGCGGCTTTGAGCGAGGTCTGCCCGGCTTCGGCTGGTGTGCCGGTGAGGATCGTCGTCAGGAAGAGCAGGAAAGCGGCGGCGAGTTTCATGACCCCACCCCTCGGTCGAGTGCGGTCCCGGAGAGCGGGAACCTCAGGCAGGATCACCGGTGATCGAGAGGGATGGGTAGGGCCGCCGGTACTTGCTCGATCCAGTCGGGCCGAAATTGGTCTGAACCGGTGACCGGGACTCGGGGCACGCACGCGCGGCCATCCGGGTGACGTCGGTGGTTCGTGATCAACCGGGCCCGTGTCCGGGGCGTGGGCAGGTCGGCGGTTGCCGGACCGGCCGGACCGCCGCCCCGAGGAGGGACCCATGACGTTCACCCGCATCACCGCGGCACTCGGCGTGGCAGCGGCCGCGGCCGCCCTGCTGGCCACGCCGGCGGCGGCGACCACGACAGCGAACTGCGGCTACTTCATCCGCGGCATCGAGGCCTACTACGGCCACTGCACGTCGGACGGCTCCCACATCCAGATCCGCATGGACCTGGTGGGCGAACCCGACAAGAACCGGTGTGTCGGCCCGGGCGAAACGCACCTCGGGCCTGCGCTCATCTACCGCGGGGCCTACTACACCGGGAAGCTGTGCTGAGGCGCCTCAGTCGAGGCAGAACTCGTTGCCCTCGACGTCCTGCATGACGATGCACGACTCGTTGAACCCGTCGGCGTACAGCGTCTGGAAGTGGCTCGCCCCGAGTGCGATCAACCGGTCGCGCTCGGCTTCCAGCGCCGCGAGCCGCTCCTGGCCCGCCAACCCCGTGCCCACCCGCACGTCCAGGTGGACGCGGTTCTTCACGACCTTGCCCTCCGGCACCCGCTGGAAGAACAGGCGCGGTCCCACCCCGGACGGGTCGACGCAGGCGAACGCCGCCCCCTGGCGGTCGGCGGGCAGCGACGCGTCGAACTCCGACCAGGAAGCGAACCCCGAAGGCGGCGGCGGGACGACGTACCCCAGCACCTCGCACCAGAACCGGGCGACGCGCTCGGGTTCCGCGCAGTCGAACGTGATCTGCACCTGCCTGATCTTCCCCATCCGCCCACCCTAGACGGCCCGGGGCCCGCGCCCGGCCCCGGGCCGCCGGGGCCTCAGCGCACCATCGCGTCGTGGCCCAGGAGGTCGCCGAACACCGAGATCGCGCGGTCGACCGCGTCGTCGTCGATGCCCGCGTGCGTCACCGCGCGGATGCGGTCCGTGCCCAGCTCCTCCACCCGGATCCCGCGACGGCGGGCCGCCTCGATCAGCGTGCGGGTCGTGTAGCGGTCGTCGCGGACCTTGAAGAACACCATGTTCGTCAACGGCGGCCCCGGGTCCAGCCGGACGCCCGGGATGCGCGACAGGCCACGCGCCAGCCGCGCCGCGCGGGCGTGGTCGTCGGCCAGGCGCTCGGTCATGTCCGTCAGCGCCACGATGCCGCACGCCGCGATCATCCCCGCCTGGCGCATGCCGCCGCCGAGCATCTTGCGCATGCGACGCGCCGCCGCGATCGTCACGCGGTCGCCCACCAGCACCGAGCCGATCGGCGCGCACAAGCCCTTCGACAGGCAGATCTGCACGGTGTCCGCGTGCTTGGCCACCTCGGCCGCGCTGACGCCGAGCGCCACCGCCGCGTTGAACAACCGGGCGCCGTCGAGGTGCAGGGCGATGCCGTGCGACCGGATCAGCCGCGACACCTCGCTGAGGTAGTCCAGCTGCAGGGGCAGCCCGCCGCACCGGTTCTGCGGCGTCTCCAGGCTCAGCACGGCCGGCGGCGCGATCTGCGGGTCGCTGCGGTCCACCGCGCACGCTTCGGCGATGGCCGCCGGGTCGATCGTGCCGTCGGGCAGGTTCGGCAGCGGGTCGTAGACGATGCCGCCGCACAGCGACGCGCCGCCCGCTTCGTAGACGTACACATCGGACTCGTGCCCGACGATCGCCTTGCCGCCACGCGGGCAGTGCGCCAGCAGCGCGGTCAGGTTGGCCATGGTGCCGCTCGGCATCAGGCAGCCGGCCTGCTTGCCGAGCAGCTCGGCGGCGAGCTGCTCCAGCCGGTCCACGGTCGGGTCTTCGCCGTAGACGTCGTCGCCGAGCGGGGCGCGCGCGGCGGCTTCCAGCATGGTCGGCGTGGGCAGGGTGAACGTGTCGCTGCGCAGCTCGACGTAGGTGTCCTGAGTGGACGCGGTCTCCGGGCGGAGGGTCGCGAGGTCGTCGGCGAAGGTGGTCACAAGAGGCTCCTCGGAGGTCAGCGGATGAGGGTTCGGACGGCGTCGTCGAGGCCGACTTCGGCCTGGCTCCAGCGCCAGCGGCGTTCTTCCGCGGCGGCGCGGATCCGGGCGAACGCCGTCTCGGCTTCGGTGACGGCGGCGAGCACGGACGCCCGCGCCGGGCCGCCGCCGTGCGCCGCGTGCTGCGCGACCTCGGCCGGGTCGAGCGCGGCGAGGACGTGCTCGGGCTGCCCGGCCAGCCGGACGCGGGCGATCTCGTGCAACGGCGCCCCGGCGTCGAGGGCCTCCTTCGCGATGGCACCGACTTCGTGGTGGGCCTGCCGGAACGGGACGCCCGCGTCGACGAGCCGTTCGGCCAGGTGCGTCGCCGCGGTCTGGCCGTCGACGGCCCGCGCGTACATCCGGTCCGGCACCGGTTCGGCGCCCTCGACGACCAGCCGTAGCAGGACGACCGCGTCGGTCGCGGCTTCCAGCGCCGACCACGCCGGGGCGACGGCCTCGGTGCCGACGGCGATGGCGTTGGTGAACCGCGCGGTGGCCATCGCGCTCGCCGACGCCGTGAACGCGCCGAGCGGCGCGAGCGCCCGGCCCTGGACGTGTTCCAGCAGGAACGGGTTGCGCTTCTGCGGCATCATCGAACTCGACCCGACGACGTCGTCGGCCAGCCGCAGCAGCCCGGCCTCGGCGCTGGTCCACGCCTGCAGGTCGTGGGCGACGCGGCAGAGCAGGACACCGAGGACGGTGGCCGCGGAAAGCTGCCGCAGCACCAGGTCCCGCGATGCGACGGCGTGCAGCGAGTTCGCGATCGGGGTGGCGAAGCCGAGCAGCGCGGTGGTGCGGTGCTGGTCGACTGGCAGGGACGTGCCGCCGACCGCACCCGCGCCGAGCGGGTTCTGGTCGATCTCGGCGCCGGCCTGCCAGAGGCCTTCGACGTCGCGGACCAGCGCGCTCGCCACCCCGGCGAGGTAGTGGCCGTAGGTGATCGGGACGGCCGGCTGGTGGTGGGTGTAGGCGGGCATAGTCACAGCGGCCCAGCGCCGGGCGCGGTCGAGCAGGGCGCGGCCGAGGGCGTCGGACTCGGCGAGCAGGCGTTCGTGCGGTTCGCGCAGCCGCAGCCGGACGACGGTGGCGTTGAGGTCGTTGCGCGAGCGTCCACTGTGGAGGATGCCGCCGACCTCGGCGCCGAGGGTGTCGATGAGGTGGGACTCGTAGGCGAGGTAGCGGCCGCGCGGTGCGGGGACGTCGTGCAGCGGCGCGAACCGCCGGTCCCGCAGGGTTTCGATGCCGCGCAGGAGCTCGGCCGCGGGCCCCGGCTCGACGATGCCGCGTTCGGCGAGCATCACGACGTGCGCGCGGTCGACCTGGCTGATCAGCCCGAGCTCGGCGGCGACGGGGTCGGGGGCGGGGGCGGTGTCGCGGTCGAAGAGGATTTCGCGGGCCGCGGCGGAGATGGGGCTGGTGAGCCGGCCGGTCCCGCCTGGGGCGATGGTCATCGAGGTGCTCCTTCCGGGGTCTCCGGGTGGGGTGCGGGACGTTCTTCGTCCCGTTCGTCGTCCGCGCGATCGGCGCGGGCGGTCTGGGCCACGGTGGTGATGAGGAACCGCAGGGTCATCGGCGTGCTCCTTCCGGCACGAGAGCCGCGCGGAGGCGATCCAGTCCCGCGACCGCGGCCGCGCGGGCGCCGCGGGGACGGTCCGCCACGGCCAGCACGTGCCCGGCCCGGTCGCGGTAGTCGCGCGCCGGGCGGACGAGCGTGCCGTCCGCGCGGTAGAGCCGGGCCTCGGCCACACCCGGTACGCACGACGCCTTCGCCACCGCGTCCCCGGCCGAAAGCACCGACGTGGCGGTGGCCGTCAGGAACCGCAGCGACGCGCACGCCCGCCGAGTGGCGCGGAGGTCCGGGGGAAGCCCCAGCACCGCGGAAACCTGCGCCGCCACCAGGTCGACGCCGGTCGCCGCGCGGACCAGCTCCGGGATCATGCCCCCGGCCGGACGCGGGTTCACCTCCATCAACCGCGGCCCGGACGGCGTCAGCCGGATCTCGACGTGCGCCGCGCCGAAGCCCAGGCCCAGCGCGGTCACCGCGGCGCGGGCCGTGTCGATCAACGCCGTCTCGTCCGCCGGAGGCAACGCGGCCGGGACGTCGTGGCCGACCTCGACGAAGAACGGCGCCGGCCCGAGGTGCTTGCGGACCACCGCGACCACGACGTCGCCGAACATCTCCACCGAGTACTCCGGCCCGCTCGCGTACGGCTCGACCAGCACCTGCGCCGGCACCGGCAGCCCGCGTTCGTTGTGCGTCACCGAAAGCAGCGCCGCCGCCTGGGTGGCCACCGCCTCCGGCGTCTCGCACCGCAGCACGCCGACGCTGCCCGACCCCTCGGCCGGCTTGAGCACCACCGGGAACTCGGCCGCCGCGGCGACCGCCTCTTCCACGGAGGTCGCCACCGTGCACGGCGCCCCGAGCACCGCCCGCTGGTGCGCCTTGTTCCGGCAGTCTGCCACCGCGACCGGGTCGGGTCCGGGCAGCCCCAGCTTCGCCGCGATCCGGGCCGCGACCGGGATGAAGTACTCCGAACTGCTGGTCACCCCGGCGGGTTCGCCGATCTCCGCAGCCAGGACCGCGCACGCGTCGGCCGTGTCGCACTGGACGACGCGGACGCCGTCTTCGGCCGCGTAGGGATAGCGGGACGGGTCGGCCGCGGCCAGCACCGGCTCGAACCCGAGCGCGCGGGCCTGCCAGGCGAACAGCCGCCCGGTGCCGGTCGTGTTGCTCTCGACGAGCAGCAGCGTGCGCGTCATGACGCGTCGGCCAGCGAGCGCCGGCCCCAGTTCAGCCAGGTCCACGACCCGCCGGGCTCGGTCGGCTCGACGACCTCGTACGGCTCGGCCGCGCCGGCGTGCGCCAGTCCCTGCGCGCGCAGCCACTCGTCGGAGTAGACCGTGTCCTGGTAGCGGTAGCCCTCGTCCGGCAGCAGCGCGACGACCGTGGCGTCCGGGTTGCGGCGCGAGAACCAGTCGGCGACCTTGAACGAGGCGCCGCTCGTCGGGCCCATGAACAGGCAGTGCCGGGCGTACAGGTCCCGCGTCGCGGCGAACGCCTCGGCCGCGCCGATCCAGTGCACCTGGTCGTAGCTGCCGTGGTCGACGTTCGGCGGCACCAGGCTGTTGCCGAGCCCGCGCAGGACGCGCGGCCCGTCCGGCTGGCCGAAGATGGCGCTGCGCTGGGTGTCGACGCCGATCAGCGTCAGGTCGGGGACGAGCATCCGCAGGAAGGAGCTCGTGCCGGACGTCGACCCGCCGGAGCCGACCGCGCCGACCAGGCAGTCCGGGACGCCGATGGTCTCGGCGAGCTGCTCGGCCACCAGCGCGTACGACCGCGGGTTGTCGGGGTTGCTGTACTGGCCCGGGACCCAGTGGTTCGGGTACTCCGCGCGCAGCTCCTCGAGCCGGTCGAGCCGCGCGCGCTGGTACCCGCCGACCGGGCTGGGCTCCGGGCAGATCTCGACGCGGGCGCCGAGGTGTTCGAGCCGGCGCTTGAGCGGCGCGTCGATCGCCGGGTCGCCGACGATCGTGAGCGGGTAGCCGCGCAGCCGGCAGACCATCGCGAGACCGAGGCCGAACGTGCCCGACGACGTCTCGAGCACGGTCGTGCCCGGTCCGACTTCGCCGCGTTCCTCGGCGCGGTCGAGCATGAACCGGGCGGGCAGCAGCTTCATCAGGCCGAAGGCGGCGACGTGGAAGTTGGGCCGGATCCGGATGATCCGGGGCAGCTCGGTCGCCTCCACGACGGACCGGCTGACGGGTGCGGCAAGGGTCATCGGACTCACCTCTCGGTTTCGAACTGCCAGGTCTCGGTCACGTCGAGCCGCGTCGCGGCGAACTCCAGCCGCGCCGGGGTTTCGGCGTCGGTGGCGTCGAAGAGCAGGCCGGCGACGTCGCCGCTGTGGGCGACCTGCACGCCGACGGCCCCGGCGGCGCGCGCGACGGCGAGGATGCCGTCCAGCCCCGGCACGGGCAGGTGCCGCTGGTTGAGCAGGGTGCTGGCGGTGGCGACGCGGCCGAGCAGGCCCGCGTCGCCGTCCCGCACGGCGCGGCGAAGCAGGCCACGCAGCGGGCGGAAGGCCTCGATCTCCCACGACGTGTAGCGCGCGGGCGTGAGTTCGAGGGTGTCGACACCGCGGCCGCCCGGGCTGGTGCCGAACCCCAGGACGGACAGCGGCATCAGCTCGCCCAGGTCCTCGATCGGCTCGCCTTCGCGGTGCGCGAAGACCACCGCCCGGCCGCCGTACATGAGGGAGTCGGACGCGGTTTCGGCCTCGACCGCCAGCGCGCCGACCTCGGCCGGGGAAAGCCGGCGGCCGGTCGCGGCGAGGACCGCGCCGATCGCCGACGTCACGTCCGCCGTCGACGAGCCGAAGCCGCGGCACAGCGGGATGTCGCTGGTGATGTCGAGCAGGCCGCCCGGCACCGGGTACCCGAGCCGGGCCAGCGTGAGGTCGGCGGCGCGCCGGGCCTTGCTGCGCCACGCGGGCCGCACGGTCGTGCCGGCGTCGTCGGTGGGCAGGAAGGTCGCGCGGGTGCTGTAGAGCGGGCACGGCAGGGTGACGAGGCCGCGGCGCAGCCGGCCGTCGGCGACGAAGACCCCTTGCAGGATCTCGCCGTGGTGGGCATCGACGCGGAAGCTCCCCGCGCGCGGGTCGGTGACGGTGGCGGGGGCCGGTGCGGCGACCGCGAGGTCTTCGGTCATGGCGTTCTCCTTCACTCGTCGGCGGTCACGGCGAGCCCGGCCAGCACGGCCCGGGCCAGCTCCGCCACGTGCGGCGGTTCGACCATGTCCCAGTGGTGCCCGGGCACCGGCGTCACCGTGAGCTCGCCGCGCGTGCGGGCGCGCCAGCTCTCCGGGCGCACCTCCGGGCGGCCCTTCACCGGGTGGGTGCCGGTGGAGGTGATGAGGTGGATGCCGGTGTCGACGACGGCCCGGCAGCGGTAGGCCTCGACGGCGTCCTTGCCGGCCAGGTAGACCCGGGCCATCTGCTCGACGACCGCGTTGCCCGCGACTTCGGAGACCATGCCGCGGTCCCGGGCCTCGGCGAGCATCTCGTCGAGGGTGTCGACGGCTCCCGGGGCCAGCTTCAGCACGGCTTCGCCGAACCACGCCAGGGGGTCGCTGGTGTCGACCTCCGGCAGCGGGTTGCCGTAGTCGTCGACGCCGAGGACGGTGGCGTCGATGATGCAGAGGTGCTCGACGGCCCGCCCCGCCTTTTCCAGCTGGGCGGCCATTTCGAACGCCACCGACCCGCCCTGGGACCAGCCCGCCAGGCGGATCGGCCGCTCCCCCACGACCGGCAGGAGGTCGGCGACGAACGCCGCGGCCAGCTCTTCGATCGTGTGCACCGGGTCCTCGCCGGGCGCGAACCCGGGCGCTTGCAGGCCGAATACCGGCAGCGCCGGGTCCAGCTCGGCCACCAGCTGCAGGTACGGGAACGGGCTCCCGGCGGTCGGCGGCAGCAGGAACAGCGGTGCGACGCCCGCGCGGCCCGGCGACAGCGGCACGACCAGTCCCCCGCCGTGGTCCCCGGCCCGGATGAGGTCGGCCAGGGCCCGGATCGTCGGGGCGCGGAACACCTCGGCCAGGCCGACGGTCGCGCCCAGCTCGGCCTTGATCCGGTCGACCAGCACGACCGCCAGGAGCGAGTGACCGCCGACGTCGAAGAAGCCGTCGGTGACGCCGACGCGGCGGCCCAGCAGGTCCTCCCACAGCTTGGCGAGCGCCATCTCCAGCTCGTCGCGCGGCAGGACACCGGACGTCGACACCGGCGCGGCGTCCGGGGCGGGCAGCGCGATCCGGTCGATCTTGCCGTTCGACGTGAGCGGCAGCGTGTCCAATGTGGTCAGTGTCGCCGGGACCATGTACTCCGGGAGACGCTCGGACAGGTGCGCCCGCAGCGCGTCGGCGTCCACAGTGGACGGGGCGACGTACCCGGCGAGCGCGCCGTCGCGGACCACGGCGACCGCCTCGGTGACGCCGGGGCCGCCGACCAGCGCGGCCTCGATCTCGCCCAGCTCGATGCGGTAGCCGCGGACCTTGACCTGGTGGTCGGTGCGGCCGACGAACTCCAGCCGCCCGTCCGGCAGGTACCGGGCCAGGTCGCCGCTGCGGTAGAGCCGGCCGGGCCCGAACGGGTTCGGCACGTACTTCGCCGCGGTCAGGCCGGGGTTGCCGGCGAAGCCGCGGGCGACTCCGGCGCCGCCCGCGTACAGCTCGCCGGTGACGCCGACCGGGACCGGGCGCAGGTGCTCGTCGAGCAGGTAGACCTCGGTGTTCCAGATCGGGCGCCCGACCGAGATCGGTGTCGTCACGCACTCGGCGGCCGGCAGCAGGTTGATCACGTTCGCCACCGACGTCTCGGTGTGGCCGTATTCGTTGGCCACCACGACATCCGGGGCGTGCTCCCGCCAGAACTCCAGCGCCTCGGCCGTCAGCTGCTCGCCGCCGACCACCAGGTGCGCGGCGGCGTCGGCGGCTTCCGGCGTCAGGCAGCGGCGCAGCGGTTCGAGGTGGGCCGGGGTGAGCTTGACGAAGCTGAACTTGCGTCCACTGGACAGGACGTCCGCGAGGCCCGCCACGGGGTGCTCGTCCTCCGGCACCAGCGTCACCGTCGTCCCGCACAGCAGCGGCAGGAACAGCCCGGTGACGGTCAGGTCGAAGGCGAGCGACGAGTGCACCGGGGCGCCGTCGCCCTCGTCGGCGCGGTAGGCCTGGCGGCACCAGTCCAGGTAGTGCAGCACGCCGCGGTGGCTGATCAGCACGCCCTTGGGGCGGCCGGTGGAGCCGGACGTGTAGATGATGTAGGCGAGGTTCTCCGGGTCGACGACCGGGTCCTGCCACGGCACCGGGTCGTCGGCGACCGGCTCGTCGGCGAGGACCACGACGTCACCGAGGTCCTCTTCGGCGTAGCGGCGGGTCGTGACGAGGACGCGGGCGCCGGCCTGGCGGAGCATGTACTCCTTGCGGTCCTGCGGGTAGGCCGGGTCGAGCGGGATGTAGTGGCCGCCGGTCTTGAGGACGGCCAGCAGCACCGGCAGCAGCAGCGGACCGCGTTCGCAGAGCACCCCGACCGGGGTTTCGACGCCGACTCCGTGCGCCCGCAGCCGCTGGGCCAGCCGGGTGGCGCGGTCCTCCAGCTCGGCGTAGGTCAGCTCGGTGTGTCCACAACGGACGGCGATGGCGTCCGGAGTGGACGCCGCCTGCGCGGCGATCCGGCCGTGCAGCGTGCCGCGCAGGTAGGGCTCGGCGGTGGCGTTCCAGGTCTCCAGGAGCAGCTTCCGCTCGGCCGTCCCGAGGACGTCCACTTCGGACAGCCGGACGCCGGGGCGGGCGGCCAGCTCGGTGAACAGCCGGACGAAGTGCTCGCCCATCCGGGCCATCCGGACCTCGTCGAACAACGCGGTCGCGTACTCCAGCACGCCCTCGACGGAGCCGTCGGCCTGGCGGACGAAGGAGATCATCAGGTCGAACTTCGCCGTCGTCGAGGGCAGGTCCACCGGTGACACCCGCAGGTCGCCCAGGTCCGGCGAGCCGGCCGAGGAGTCGTAGACGGCGAACATGACCTGGACGACCGGGGTGTGCGCGAGGTCGCGCTCCGGCGCCAGCTCCTTGACCAGGCGCTCGAACGGCAGGTCCTCGTGCGCCTGGTCGGCCAGGCGGGCGACGCGGACGCGGTCGGCGAGCGTGGCGAAGTCCGGGTCGCCGGAGAGGTCGCCGCGGGCGACGACGGTGTTCACGAAGAACCCGACCATGTGCTCCAGCTCGGCCCGGCCACGGCCGGCGACCGGGGTGCCGACGGCGATGTCCTCGCGTCCGGTGTGCCGCCCGAGCACCACGTACGCGGCGGCGAGCAGCGTCATGAACGGCGTCGCGCCGGTTGCCTTGCCCTGGTCGATCACGGCGGAGGCGGCGGCCGCGGGGATGGTGAAGCGGACCGAAGCGCCGTGGTGGTCGCGCTGGGCCGGGCGCGGCCGGTCGGCGGGCAGTTCGAGGGTCTCCAGCCCGGCGAGCCGGTCCTTCCAGTACGCGAGGTCGGCCGTGTGGGCGTCCACGCGGGACTGTTCCCAGACCGCGAAGTCCGCATAGGACAGTTCGACCGGCGGCAGTTCCGCACCGGTGTAGAGCCGGCGGAGGTCGTCCATCAGGATCGGCAGGGACCAGCCGTCGCAGGCGATGTGGTGGACGTTCAAGGCGAGGACGTGCCGCTCCGGCGCCTCACGCACCAGCAGCGCCCGGAACACCGGGCCGGTGGCCAGGTCGAACGGACGGCCGACGTACTCCGCGAGGATCGCGTCCAGGTCACCCTCGACCACCGGGAGGTCGACCGGCGCCGGAGCCCCGATCACCTGGCGCGGCCGGTTGTTCTCCGCGGTGTACGTCGTGCGGAGGATCTCGTGCCGTGCCACCAAGGCGTCGAGCGACCGCCGGAGGGCGTCGACGTCGAGGGCGCCCTCCAGCCGGAGCAGGAGCGGCACGGCGTACTCGGCGCTGTCCGGGTCGAGCCGGTCGAGGAACCACAGGCGCTGCTGCCCGGCCGACAGCGGCAGCGGGGCGCCGCGCTCGGCCCGGCCGAACGCCCGGGCCGGGGTGGCGGCCCGGCCGCGCAACCGCTTCGCGAGCACCGCGGCCCGCAAGCGGGCGGCGCGGTCGGCGTCCGCCTCGGCTTGCGGGCGGATGTCGAACGTGGTCATGCGCTGGCCTCCTCGGTGAGGGAGTCGAGGAGCTCCTGCTCGGACATGCCGGCGAGCTCGGCCTCGATCTCGGTGTGGACCACGGCGGCGAGCGCGGCGACCGTGGTGGTCTGGAACAGCACGGGCAGGGGCAGGTCCACGCCGAACGCGGCCTGCAGCCGCATGCGGACCTTGGCGGCGAGCACGGAATGCCCGCCGAGGGCGAAGAAGTCGTCGCCGAGCCCGACGCGGGGCACGCCCAGGACCTCGGCCCAGATGTCGGCGATCAGCTGTTCCTCCGGACTGCCCGGGGCGACGTAGTCCGCCGTCTCCTCGGCCGGTTCGGGCAGCGCGGCCCGGTCGAGCTTGCCGCTGGCGTTGACCGGCAGCGCGTCGAGCACGACGAACGCGCTCGGCACCAGGTGCTCCGGCAGCCGCTGCCCGAGGAACGTCCGCAGCTCGGCGGCCGTCACGTCGCCGGCGACGTAGGCGACCAGGCGTTTCTGCCCGGCCGGGTCGGGCTTGGCGAGCACGACCGCCGCGGTGAGCGCCGGGTGCGCCCGCAGCGCGGACTCGACTTCGCCGAGTTCGATGCGGAAGCCGCGGATCTTGACCTGGTCGTCGGTCCGGCCGAGGAACTCCAGCTCCCCGGCGCGGGTCCGGCGGACGAGGTCGCCGGTGCGGTACATCCGCCCGCCCGCCGGGTTCGCCACGAACCTCTGGGCCGTCAGCCCTGGCCGGCCGAGGTAGCCGCGGGCGAGGCCCGGGCTCGCGACGTACAGCTCACCGGCCACGCCCGGCGGCACCGGCTGGAGCCGGTCGTCCAGGACGTACGCCTGCGTGTGCTTCAACGCCGAGCCGATGGTCACCGGGGCGCCCACCACCAGGGGTTCGGACACCGTCGAGACGACCGTCGCCTCGGTCGGGCCGTACATGTTGAGCATCCGGCGGCCCGGCGCCCACTTCGCGACCAGCTCGGGCGGGCAGACGTCGCCGCCGACCACGACCGTCCGGAAGTCCGGCAGGTCCGGGTCCTCGACCGTGGCCAGGGCCGCGGGCGGGATCAGCGCGTGCGTCACGCGGCCCTCGGCGAGGACGTCCCGCAGCTGGTCGCCCAGGAGCGGCCCGGGCGGCGTGACGACCAGGGCGGCGCCCGTCATCAGCGACGCGCACAGCTCCAGGATCGACGCGTCGAAGCTCGGCGACACGTACTGCAGCACCCGGTCACCGGGGCCGACCCGGTAGGCGGCGATGGTGTTCGCCACCAGGGTGCCGAGGCCGGCGTGGCTGACGACGACCCCCTTCGGGCGTCCCGTCGAACCCGACGTGTAGATCACGTAGGCCGCGTTCTCGGGCTGCACTTCGACGTCCAGCGGACCGTCGTCCATTGTGGACGCTGGCAATTCCCGCAGCGTGAGTACCGGGTTCGCGTCGTCGAGCATGTACCGGATGCGCTCGGCCGGGTAGCTCGGGTCGATCGGGAGGAACGCCGCCCCGGTCTTGACCACCGCGAGCTGCGCGACGACCAGGTCGGCCGAGCGCGGCAGCAGCAGCGCGACGACCTTCTCCGGACCGGCGCCCTGACTCCGCAGCGACCGGGCCACGCGGTTGGCCGCCGCGTCCAGCTCGGCGTAGGTGAGCGAGTCCGGTCCGGCCACGACGGCCGGGGCGTCCGGGGTCCGCCGCGCCTGGGCTTCGACCAGCCCGGCGAACGTCCCGCCGGGGGCGGTGTCGTCGAGTGGCGCGAGTTCGGCCGCGTCGAGCATCGGGACGCGGTCGACCGGCCGCCGCGGGTCGGCGGCGAACCCGCCGAGCAGGCGCAGGTAGCGCTCGGCGAACGCGGCGACCGTGTCCTCGTCGAACAACGCGACCGGGTACTCGAGAACGCCGTCGACCGCGCCGGAGGCCTGCTCGCGCAGCACCACGGCCAGGTCGAACTTCGCGGCGCCCGTCTCGACGCCGACGGGTTCGCAGTCCAGCCCGGCGAACTCCCAGCCGCCCTCGGACACCGTCTGCAGCGCGAACATCAGCTGCACCAACGGGTTCCGGCTCGGGTCGCGGTCGGGCCGCAGCTCGGCGACGACCCGGTCGAACGGGACTTCCTGGTGGCTGAAGGAGTTCAGCGCCGTCTCGCGGACCCTCTCCAGCAGTTCGGTGAAGCCCGGGGAGCCGGTCAGGTCGGCGCGCAACGCCAGGGTGTTGACGAACTGGCCGATCAGCCGCTCGGTGTCCGGGTGGTCGCGGCCGGCGACCGGGCTGCCGATCGCGAACTCCCGCAGCCCGGTGTGCCGCGCGACGAGCACCTGGAACCCCGCGAGCAGCGTCATGAACAGGCTCGCCCGGGCTTCCGTGCCCACCTCGCCGAGGCGGGCGGCCAGCTCCGCGGGCACGCTGAACTCGTACCGCGCGCCCCGCGGGTCACGCACCGGCGGCCGCGGGCGGTCCGCCGGCAGCTGCACGACCTGCGGCACCCCGGCCAGCTGCGTCCGCCAGAACTCGACGTCCGCCTCGCTGGGCCGGGACCAGGCCGCGACGTCGGCGTACTGCACCGGCAGGGGCGGCAAGTCGGCGCCGGCGTAGAGGTCGCGCAGCTCCTCGGCGAGGATGCCTTCGGACCAGCCGTCCAGGACGATGTGGTGCGCCGACAACGCCAGGACGTGGTCGTCCTCGGCGAGCCGGCCGAGGGCGGCGGCGAACACCGGCCCGGTGGCGAGGTCGATGGGCTGTGCTTGCAGGAACGGCGCGAGTTCGTCGATCTCGGTGACGGGCAACGGCACCGGCCCGGCCGGGTCGACGACCTGCCGCGGTTCGCCGTCGATCTCGACGAACCGGGTCCGCAGGATCTCGTGCCGCTCGACCAGCTTCGTGAGCGCGGCCGCCAGCGCGTCGACGTCGAGGGGTCCGCGGAGACGGACCGCGTTGGGCACCAGGTACTCCGCGCTCGACGGCGCCATCCGGTCGGCCAGCCACATGCCGACCTGGACCCCGGCCAGCGGCGCCGGCCCGTCCGGCCGCTTCGGGATGGCCTCGAACTCGCGCTTGGTGGCGCGGGCGACGGCCCCGGCGAGCTCCGCGACCGTGGGCGAGTCGAAGATGAGCCGGATCGGGATGTCGGCCGAGAGGCGTTTGCGCAGCTCGGCGACCACCCGCACACCCAGCAGGGAGTGCCCGCCGAGGTCGAAGAAGTTGTCGTCGGCGCCCACCCGCTCGACACCGAGGACGTGCTGGAGCACTTCGGCGACCAGTTCCGCGACCGGGCCTTCCGGCGCCCGGTACTCGGCGCCGGCCGCGGCCGGCGCGGGCAGCGCCTTGCGGTCGATCTTGCCGCTGGTGGTGGTCGGGAACTCGGGCAGCACGCTCAGCGCCGTCGGCACGAGGTAGACGGGCAGCCGCTCGCGCAGCTGCTCGCGGATCCCGGCCTCGGTGAGCGTGACGCCGGCCTGCGGGGTGACGTACCCGGCGAGCCGCTTGTCACCCGGCACCGGCTGCCACACCGTGACCGCGGCTTCGCGAACGCCGGGCAGTTCCAGGAGGACCTGCTCGACCTCGCCCGGTTCGACGCGGATGCCGCGGATCTTGACCTGCGAGTCCTGGCGGCCGAGGAAGGTCAGTGCGCCGTCGGGGGTGCGCAGGCCGCGGTCACCGGTGCGGTAGAGCCGCTCCCCCGGGTCGAACGGGCTGGCGAGGAACGCCGACGCCGTCTTGACCGGGTCGCCGAGGTAGCCGCGGGCCAGGCCGACACCGCCGATGAACAGGTCGCCGGGGACGCCGACCGGGACGGGCCGCAGGTGCTCGTCGAGGACGTGGATCTGGTTGTTCGCGATCGGCGAGCCGACGCTCACCGAGCCCGCGCCGTCGAGGTCCGATCGGAGGCACGTGCGCATGGTCGAGTCGATCGACACCTCGGTCGCGCCCCACTGGTTGTGCAGCGTGGCGGTCTCGCCCAAGCGGTCGAAGAACAGCTTGAGCAGTTCCGGCTGCAGGGCTTCGCCGCTGGTGATGACGTTGCGGACGGTCTTGAGCGCGACGCGGTCGGCCGGGGTCAGCTGCTCCAGGAACAGCGTCAGCATGCTCGGCACGAACTGCAGGTTGGCGACCCGGTGCTTGATCGCGCCTTCCAGGATGGCGGCCGGGTCGCGGTGCAGGCCCGGCGGGATCAGCGCGACGCGGCCACCGACGATGAGCGGCCACAGGCATTCGACGGCGGCGTCGTCGAAGACGAGGGTCGTCTTCTGCAGGACGCCTTCGCCCGGCTGGAGCCGGTAGGTGTCCTGGTGCCAGCGCAGCCGGTTGCCCCAGCCGCGGTGGGTGCTCGCGACACCCTTCGGTTTGCCGGTGGAGCCGGAGGTGTAGTAGATCGACACGAGGTTGTCGGGGTGGGTGGTGTCGGTCAGCCGCGGCGCTTCACCGTCCAGATCGGACACTTCGAGGAAGGTGACTTGGCTTCCCGCCGGGGTTTGCGCACCCTCGTTGACCAGGCAGACCGGAGAGTGCGCGTCGCCGAGGATGCCGAGGACGCGGGGTTCGGGGGCGTCGGTCTCGATCGGGACGAACGCGCCGCCGGCCTTGAGGATCGCGACCAGGCCGACGATCAGGTCGATCGAGCGGTCCATCCGCAGGCCGACCGGGACGTCCGGGCCGACGCCGTGTTCGGCCAGACGGGCCGCGAGGACTCCGGCCCGGCGTTCGAGTTCGGCGTAGTCGAGGTGGTCGTCGAGGTATTCGACGGCGATCGCGTCCGGGGTCCTCTTCGCCTGCTCGGTGATGAGGTGGTGGAGGCAGACGTCCTCGTTGTAGGCGACCCGGGTGTCGTTGACGCCGTGGACGAGGTGCTCCCGCTCGGTCTCGCTGAGCAGGTCCAGCTCACCGATCGGGGTTTCGGGCGCCTCGGCGATCCTTTCGAGCAGGGTGGTGAAGTGGCCGGCGAGGCGCTCGATGGTGGTGGCGTCGAACAGGGCGGTCGGGTACTCGAAGATGCCGGTGAGGGCGCCGTCGGCGTCCTGGGCGAGGGCGAGTTCGAGGTCGAACTTGCTGACCTGGGTGTCCACGGCGACCTTTTCGACGGTCAGGCCCGGCAGTGCCCAGCCGGCTTCCTCGTTGTTCTGCAGGGCGAACACGATCTGCACGAGGGGCGTGCGGGTGAGGTCGCGCTGCGGGCGGAGGAGTTCGACGATCCGGTCGAAGGGGACGTCGTCGTGGTCGAACGCGGCCAGGGTGCCGGTGCGGACCCGGTGCAGCAGTTCCGTGAACGCCGGGTCGCCGGTCAGGTCCGCGCGCAGCGGCACGGTGTTGACGAAGTGGCCGATCAGCGGCTCGGTCTGCGGGTGGCCGCGGCCGGACACCGGGGTGCCGATCGCGAAGTCGCGCATGGCGGTGTAGCGGCTGATCAGGACCTCGAAGGCGGCCAGGACGGTCATGAAGAGGCTCGCGCCCTGCTTCGCGCCGAGTTTCTGCAGGCGGTCGACGACCTCGGTGGGGACGTGCACGGGGGTCTTGGCGCCGGCGATGTCCCGGGTGAGGGGTCGCGGCCGGTCGGCTGGCAGCTCGGCGACGTGCGGCATGCCGTCGAGGGCGTGGCGCCAGAAGTCGAGCCCGGCTTGGTCGTCGGCCGTCGCCTGCCAGGCGGCGACGTCACCGAACTGCACCGGCAGGGCCGTGGGCTTCACGCCGGCGTAGTGGTCGCGCAGCTCCTGCGCCAGGACACCCATGGACCACCCATCGGCGACGATGTGGTGCAGGAGCAGGACAAGCACGTGGTCGGTGGCCGAGATCCGCCCGAGGGCGGCGCGGAAGACGGGACCGTGTTCGAGGTCGAGCGGAATCCCGACCTGCGAGCGTACGAAGGCTTCGACCGCCTGGTCCCGGGCGGTCCCGGCCGCGGGGTCGACCGCGGGCCGGCTCGCGGCGGCCGCCGGCGCGGCGAGGTCGGTCACCGGCAGCGGCACCGGGCGCACCGGGTCCACCACCTGGATCGGCTCACCGTCGGCCTCGACGAACCGGCTGCGCAGCACCTCGTGCCGCGCCACCACCGCCGACAGCGCGCCGTCCAACGCCGCCACGTCGAGGTCGCCGCCGATGCGCAACGCCAGCGGCACCAAGTACTCCGCCGAGCCCGGCGCGAGCCGTTCGGCGAACCACAGTCCGCGCTGCACCGGCGAAAGCGGCGTCCGGACCCCGTGCTCGCGCACCGGAATCGGCTCGAAGTCCACAGTGGACGCATTGGGCACGAGCCGGGCCAAGGAAGCGATCGTCGGAGCCTCGAACAGCGCCCGCACCCCGAGCCGCACGCCGAACTCCGTGCGCATCCGGCCGGTCACCTTCGCCGCCAGCAGCGAGTGGCCGCCCAGCGCGAAGAAGTTGTCCTCCACCCCCGGCGACGGAATCCCGAGCACGTCCGCCCAGATCGCGGCCAGCGCGACCTCGATCGGGGTCCGCGGAGCGACCTGCCCGGCACTGACCGGACGAGGCGCGGGCAGCGCTGCCCGGTCCAGCTTGCCGTTCGCGGTCCGCGGCAGCTCCGCCAGGGGCACGATCACCGACGGCACCAGGTACTCCGGCAACCGCGCGGCGACGAACTCCGACAGCGCCGCGGGATCAGCCGTCCCGACGACGTAGGCGACCAGCAGCCCGTCCCGGACCACGACCGCGGCCTGCGTGACGCCGTCGTGCGCGGCCAGCGCGGCCTGCACCTCGCCCGGCTCGACGCGGAAGCCGCGGATCTTGACCTGGTCGTCCGCCCGGCCCGCGTACTCGAGGACGCCGGAAGCGGTCCACCGCGCGAGGTCGCCCGTCCGGTACATCCGCTCGCCCGCCACGAACGGCGAGGCGACGAACCGTTCCGCGGTCGCCCCCGGCGCGCCGAGGTACCCCAGCGCCGTGCCGACGCCGGACAGGTACAGCTCGCCGACGACCCCCGCGGGCACCGGCCGCAGCCGCGCGTCGAGGACGTACGCGTGCTTGCCGGCGAGCGGGCGGCCGATCGGCACCGGCCCATCCACCGCCGTGACCTCGTGGAACGTGCTGAAGCCCATCGTCTCGGCCGGGCCGTAGCCGTTGATCACCGCGACGTGCGGGTACGACCGCAGCACCTTCGCCAGGTGCGCGGGCGAGGCCGCCTCGCCGCCGGTCATCGCGCGGCGGACCGTCGCGAACACCGCCGGGTGCTCGTCCACCAGGAAGTTGAACAGGCTCGCCGAGACGTCCAGGACCGTGACGCCGTGCGCCACGACCAGGTCCTCGATCAGCGCCGGCTCCGGTCGCTGGCCGGGCTGGAGCACGACCGTGCCGCCCGAAAGCAGCGGCCCGAGCAGCTGCGTGCCGAACGCGTCCCACGACACCGGCGCGCACTGCAGCCAGACGTCGTCCGGACCGAACCCGGCGTAGTTCTGACCCGTCAACGTGCCGACGACCGCGCGGTGCGGGGCCGCGACCGCCTTGGGGACGCCGGTCGAGCCGGAGGTGAACATGACGACGGCGAGGTCGTCCGGGCTGCTGGGCAGGCCGAGGACACCGCCGTCGCGGACGGCGATCGCGGCCGCGTCGGCCACGACGTCGATCCGCCGCCAGGGCAGCTCACCGCCGTCGGTCAGGACGACCGCGGCCGACGTCCGGCGCAAGGCGGACAGCAAGCGTTCGGCCGGGAAGTCCGTGTCCAGCACGGTGTAGGCCGCGCCCGCCTTCAGGACGGCGAGCAGCGCGACGGCCAGTCGCGGAGAGCGTCCGATGTGGACACCGACCAGATCGCCGGGCCGGACTCCCTCGGCGACGAGGTGCCGGGCGAGCCGGTTGGCCTCGGTGTCGAGCTGCCGATAGGTGAGTGACGAGCCTTCGAAGACCAGCGCGGTCGCGTCCGGCGCCCAGGCCGCCTGCCGCTCGACGAGTTCGTGCAGCCGCATCGCCGGCGCGGTCGGCTGAGTGGAACCGAAGGCCAGCAGTTCGGCCCGCTCGCCGGAACCGAGCACGTCCAGGTCCACAACGGACACGTCCGGCGTCGCGACGGCCGCGGTGAGGAACCGGGCGAACCGCTCCGCGATGGCCGCGGCCGTGGCCGCGTCGAAGAGGTCGGTCGCGTACTCCAGCTGCCCGGTCAGCCCGGCCGGGGTGCCGTCGGGGGCGTGGTTCTCTTCGATGCCCGCGGTGAGGTCGAACTTGGCGACGTCCCGGCGGACCGTGACCCCCTCGGTGGCGAGGCCGGGCAGGCTGACCTGCGCGGTCGCGTTGTTCTGCAGCACGAGCATCGCCTGGAACAGCGGGTGCCGGGAGGCCGACCGCGCCGGGTTCAGCTCCGCGACGACCCGCTCGAACGGGACGTCGGCGTGCGCCAGCGCGGCCAGCCCGGCGTCGCGGACGCGGGTCAGGAGCTGCCGGAACGTCGGCTGCCCGGAGACGTCGGTGCGCAGGACCAGGGTGTTGACGAAGAACCCGGCGAGATCGTCGAGCGCGGTGTCGCCACGACCCGCGACGGCGGTCCCCAGCGGTACGTCGTCCCCGGCGCCGAGCCGGGACAGCAGGGCCGCGAACCCGGCCTGCAGCGCCATGAACAGCGTCGCGCCGCTCCCCCGGGCCAGGTCGGCCAGTCCCTTGTGGACGTCCGCGCCGAGCGCGAACTCCACGGAGCCACCGCGGTGGCTCGCCACGGCCGGGCGGACCCGGTCGGCGGGCAGCGCCAGCTCCTCGGGGACGCCGGCGAGGGTGTCGCGCCAGAACGCCAGCTGACCGGCGAGCTCCGGCTCGTCGAGGACTTCGCGCTGCCACAGCGTGTAGTCCGCGTACTGCACCGGCAGCGGCGCCCAGTCCGGCGCGCGCCCGTCGACGCGGGCCGCGTAGGCGGTGGCCAGGTCGCGCCACAGCGGCGCGGCGGACCAGCCGTCGGACGCGATGTGGTGCAGCACCAGCAGCAGGACGTGGTCGTCGGCGGACACCGCGACCAGGTGCGCCCGGATCGGTAGCTCGGCGCGCAGGTCGAAGACGTGCGCCGCGGCCTCCGCGAGGACGTCCGGCAGTTCGTCCTCAGTGGACCGGGTGAGTGTCCACGGCACCTCGCAAGTGGTCAGGATCTCCTGCCACGGCTCGCCTTCGTGCGACGGGAACACCGTCCGCAGCGACTCGTGCCGCTCGACGACGTCGGCCAACGCCGCTTGCAGGGCGGGCACGTCGAGGGCACCGCGCAGGCGGAGGGCCCGCGGGACGTCGTAGCCCGCGTTGGCCTCCTCGGCCTGGTCGACGAACCACAGCCGCTGCTGCGCGAACGACAGCGGCAACCGGTCCGGGCGCTCCCGGCGGGTCACCGGCGGCCGGGCCGGGGCCGCGTCCCCGAGCACCTCGGCGAGCCCGGCGACGGCCGGTGTGCGGAACAGGTCCCGGATGCCCAGCTCGACGCCGAGCACCGCGCGGACGCGGCCGATCAGCCGGGCGGCCAGCAGGGAATGACCGCCCAGGTCGAAGAAACCGTCGTCCAGGCCGACTTCGGGCAGCCCGAGGACCTCGGCGAACAGTCCACAGAGGACGTTCTCGGTCACGGTCCGCGGCCGCCGCCGGGACGCCGCCGCGAAGTCGGGCGCGGGCAGCGCGCGGCGGTCGAGCTTGCCGTTCGCGGTCCGGGGCAGCTCGGCCAGCGGCACGATCGCCGACGGCACCAGGTAGTCCGGCAGCCGCTCGGCCAGGTACGCCCGCAAGGCGGCGGGCTCGGCCGTACCGACGACGTAGCCGATCAGCCGGCCGTCGCGGACGACGACCGCGGCCTGCTCGACGCCGTCGTGCCGCGCGAGCACCGCCCGGACTTCGCCGGGTTCGACGCGGAAGCCGCGGACCTTGACCTGGTCGTCGGCGCGGCCGACGTACTCGAGGACGCCGTCGGCGCGCCAGCGGACCAGGTCGCCGGTGCGGTACATCCGCTCCCCCGGCAGATGCGGCGAAGCCACGAACCGCTCGGCCGTCGCGGCGGGCAGGCCGCGGTAGCCGTCGGCGAGACCGTGGCCCGCGAGGTACAGCTCACCCGTGACGCCGGGGGCGACCAGCGCCAAGTGCGCGTCGAGGACGTACGCGCGCTTGCTCGCGACGGGCCGGCCGATCGGGATGGCCGTGCCACCGAGGTCCGCGGCGGTGACCGGGTGGAACGTCGTGTAGCCCATGCTTTCGGCCGGACCGTAGCCGTTGATCAGCCGGACGTCCGGGTACTCGCGCAGCGCCTTCGTGACGTGCTCGACGGACGCCGGCTCGCCGCCGGTCATCGCCCGGCGCAGCACGGTGAAGACCTGCGGTTCCTGGTCGAGGAGGTAGTTGAACAGGCTCGCCGAGGCGTGCAGCACGGTGACGCCGTGCTCGGCGACCAGCGCGGCGATCCGCTCCGGCTCGGGGTTCTGGCCGGGCTGCAGGACCGTGCGGCCGCCGTAGAGCAACGCGCCGAACAGCTGGAGCGCGAAGCCGTCCCACGAGACCGGCGCGCACTGCAGCCACACCTGGCCGGAGTCGAAGGTGGCGTAGTCCTGGCCCATGGTGGCGACGACCCCGCGGTGCGACGTCGCGACGCCCTTGGGGACGCCGGTCGAGCCGGAGGTGAACATGACGCAGGCCAGGTCGGCCGGGGTCAGCTCGACGTCCGGGTTCGTGCTCTCGGCGTGGCTCGGCAGGGACTTCAGCACCCGCTCGACACGCGCCTGCTCGGTGACCGCGGCCAGCCGCTCGGCCGGGTAGCTCGGGTCCAGCAGGGTGTAGGCGGCCCCGGACTTGAGCACTCCGAGCACCGCGATCGCGAACTCGAAACCGCGGTCCATCAGGACTCCCACGACCTCGCCGCGGCGGACACCGTCGTCGAGGAGGTGGTGGGCGACCTGGTTGGCGCGGGCGTTCAGCTCGCCGTAGGTCAGCGACTCGCCCTCGAACAGGATCGCGACGGCGTCGGGGTCCTGCCGTTCGACGATGGTGTGCAGGCAGTCTTCCGGCGCGTCGCTCACCTGAACGGCGTTGCCCGCCGCCAGGACGAGGTCACGCTCGTCGCCGGTGAGCACGTCGTACGCCGTCACCGGCTTCGCGGGTGCGTCGGCGATCTGCTCCAGCAGCCGCACGAACGCGGTCGCCAGGCGCTCGGCGGTGGCGGCGTCGAACAGCGCGGTCGCGTACTCGAAGGCGCCGGTGATCCCCCCGCCGTTGCCGCGTTCCTCCAGGGCGGCGGTGAGGTCGAACTTGGCGACCGCGCGGGCCACCTCGTACGGCTCACACTCCACTCCGGACAGCACGGGCGCCGGCGCGTCCTGCTGCAGCACGAGCATCACCTGGAACAGCGGGTGCCGCGCGGCCGAGCGGGCCGGGTTCAGCTCCTCGACCAGGCGCTCGAACGGGACGTCGTCGTGCTCGAACGCGCTCAGGTCGGCTTCGCGGACGCGGTCCAGCAGCTCGGTGAACGTCGGAGCGCCGCTGACGTCGGTGCGCAGCACGACGGTGTTGACGAAGAAGCCGACGAGGTCGTCGAGAACCGGGTCGGGGCGCCCGGCGACCGGGGTGCCGATCGGGACGTCGTCCCCGGCGCCGAACCGCGCCAGCAGCGTGGCGAGGGCGGCCTGCAGAACCATGAACAGGGTCGCGCGCTGGCCGGCCGCCAGCTCCAGGAGCCGCGCGTGCAGCTCGGCCGGGATCTCGACGGCCGCCGACCCGCCGGTGTGGTCCGCGGTGGCGGGCCGGACGCGGTCGTACGGCAACGCGAGCTCCTCGGGCAGGCCGGCGAGCGCGTCCGCCCAGTAAGCGAGGTCGCTGTCGAGCTCTCGTTGCCACAGCGTGTAATCCGCGTACTGCACGGGCAGCGGTGTCCACTCGGGAGCGCGGCCGTCGAGCCGGGCCGCGTACGCGTCGGCGAGGTCGCGCAGCAGGACCGGGATCGACCAGCCGTCCCCGGCGATGTGGTGGGTCAGCACGAGCAGGACGTGCTCGTCGCCCTCGCTGAACAGCCACGACCGGACCGGCGGGGCGGCGGCCAGGTCGAACGGGGTCCGCGCGGCCTCGGCGACCGACCCGGTGCCGAGCTCGAACGGGACCTCGAAGGAGTCCAGGATCACCTGGTACGGACCGGACTCGTCCTCGGCGTAGTACGTGCGCAGGGCTTCGTGACGACCGGCCACATCGGACAGTGCCGCCGAAAGCGCCGAGGCGTCGACGTCGCCGCGCAGCCGCAGTGCGATCGGCATGTGGTACGCGGTGTCTCCACTGTCAATTTGGGACAGGAACCACAGCCGCTCCTGACCGGGGGCCAGCGGCAGCCGGTCCGGCCGCGCGCGCCGCGTGACGGCGGGGCGTGCCACGACGGCGTCGCCGAGGCTCTCGCTGAGCCCGGCGACCGTCGGGGTCGCGAACAGCGCCCGCACGGTGACGTCGAGGCCGAGCACCGCGCGGATCCGCCCGGCCAGCCGGGTGGCCAGCAGGGAGTGGCCGCCCAGGTCGAAGAAGCCGTCGTCGATGCCGACCTCGGGCACGCCGAGGACCTCGGCGAACAGCTCGCACAGCGCGTGCTCACGCGCGGTCCGCGGGACCCGGCCGGCGCCGCTCTCGACGGCCGGCGCGGGCAGGGCCTTGCGGTCGAGCTTGCCGTTCGGGGTCCGGGGCAGCTCGTCGAGCAGCACGAACGCCGACGGGACCATGTACCCGGGCAGCGCGGCCGCCAGGTGCCGGCGCAGCTCCTCGACGTCGACCGGTCCGCTGGGCACGACGTAGGCGACCAGGCGCTTGTCGCCTGGCCGGTCCTCGCGGACGACGACCGCGCGCAGCGCGACGGCCGGGTGCGCGGCCAGCACGGCCTCGATCTCGCCCAGCTCGATGCGGAAGCCGCGGATCTTGACCTGGTGGTCGACGCGGCCGAGGAACCGGATCTCGCCGTCACGGCGGCGGGCGACCAGGTCGCCGGTGCGGTACATCCGCTCCCCCACCGCGAACGGCGAGGCGACGAACCGGTCCGCCGTCAGGTCGGGCCGGCCGAGGTAGCCGCGCACGACACCTTCGCCCGCGATGTACAGCTCACCCGGCACGCCCGGCGGCACCGGCCGCAACGCGCGGTCGAGCACGTGGACCTGCGTGTTCGCGATCGGCGTGCCGATGGTCGGCGAGCCTTCGCCGACGCGGGCGGTCGTCGACCAGATCGTCGTCTCGGTCGGGCCGTACATGTTGGTCACCGACGCGGCCCGCGCCCGCAGCGCGACGGCGAGGTCGTCGGGCAGGGCTTCGCCGCCGACCAGGACGTGCACGCCCGCGAGGTCGACCGGCTCGGCCAGCAGGGCGTGGAACAGGCTCGGCGTGGCCTGCAGGAGCGTGACGTCCTCGGCGAGCGCGGCCAGGGCACGGGTGTCGCGGACGTCGTCCCGGCTCGCGAGCACGACCGTGGCCCCGGCGAGCAGCGGCGCGAAGATCTCCAGGCCGGCGATGTCGAAACCGACGGTCGTGACCGCGAGGAGCCGGTCCCCGGCGGACATCCCGAACCGGTCGACCATGTCGAGGAGGAAGTTCAGCAGTGGCCGCCGCGGCACGACGACGCCCTTGGGGCGGCCGGTCGAGCCGGACGTGAAGATCACGTACGCCGGGCTGTCCGGCGACGCGGTGTGCTCGAGGTTCCCGGTCTCGTCGGCGAAGACGAGGTCGTCGCGGGCGAGGACCAGGGCCGGGGCGGCGTCCTCCAGCATCATCGTCAGGCGGTCGGCCGGGTACTCCAGGTCGAGCGCGAGGTAGCCGGCGCCGGTCTTGAGCACGGCGAGCATCGCGACGATCAGCTGCTCGTCACGCGGCAGCGCCAGGGCGACGTACCGCTCGGGCCCGGCGCCGCGGCCGGCCAGGTGGTGGGCGAGCCGGTTGGCCCGGGTGTTCAGCTCGGCGTAGGTCAGCGTCGTCGCGCCGAACTCCAGCGCCGGCGCGTCCGGGGTGGCTGCGGCCTGGGCTTCGAACAGTTCGATGACCGAGGTGTCCGGGAGCGAGCGCGCCGTCGTGCGGTTGGCCGTGTCGATGGCCGCGCGCTCGCCCTCCGACAAGAGGTCCACAGTGGACAAGGTCGCTCCGGGCGCCTCGACGGCCGCGGCCAGGAACCGGATGAACCGGTCGGCGAGGTCGGCCGCGGTGCCTTCGTCCAGGAGGTCGGTCGCGTACTCCAGGTACCCGCCGATCCCGGCCGGTCGCCCGTCGGCGCCGGTGTTCTCCTCCAGGTTGAGCGTGAGGTCGAACTTGGCGGTCTCGGTGGTCACCGGCACGTCCGCCGCGGCCAGGCCGGGCAGGGTGAGGTTGGCCGCGACGTTGTTCTGCAGCGCCAGCATGACCTGGAACAGCGGGTGCCGCGCGGTCGAGCGCGCCGGGTTGAGCCGTTCGACGACCCGCTCGAACGGGACGTCGGCGTGGTCGAACGCGGCCAGCGCGCTCTCGCGGACCCGCCGCACGAGCTCGGTGAAGGTGGGGTCGCCGCTGAGGTCCGTGCGCAGGACGAGCGTCGTGACGAAGAAACCGACGAGGTCGTCGAGCGCGGCGTCGGGACGTCCGGCCGACGGGGTGCCGACGGCGACGTCGTCCCCGGCGCCGAGCCGCGAGAGCAGTGCGGCGAACCCGGCCTGCAGCACCATGAACAGCGTCGCGTGCTCACCGCGGGCGAGGTCCAGGAGCCGGGCGTGCAGGTCCGCGTCGAGGCGCACCGGCAGGGTGGCACCGCGGTGACTGGCGACCGGCGGGCGCGGGTGGTCGAAGGGCAGGCTGATCTCGTCGGGCAGCCCGGCGAGCGCCTCGGTCCAGTAGTCCAAGGAGTCATCGGTCAGCTCTTGTTGCCACAGCGCGTAGTCCGCGTACTGGACCGGCAACGGCGTCCACTCCGGACTGTCACCGGCGACGCGGGCGGCGTAGGCCGTCGAGAGGTCGCGCAGCAGCGGCGCGAAGGACCAGCCGTCGCTCGCGATGTGGTGGGTGACGAGCACCAGGACGTGGTCGTCGCCCTCACGCAGCAGCGCCGCGCGGATCGGCAGGTCGGTCGTCAGGTCGAACTCGCGGGCGGCGAACTCGGCGACGTCCACCGCGGCTTCGGTCCACGGCAGCTCGGTGAGCGGCCGGATCTCCTGGCGCGGCACGCCGTCGGTGTCCGGGAACACCGTCCGCAGAGCCTCGTGACGCTCCAGGACGTCGGCGAACGCCTGACGCAGCGCGGTGACGTCGAGGGCACCGGTCAGCCGCAGGGCGCGGGGCACGTTGTAGGTCGCGCCGGCCTGGTCGAGCTGCTCGACGAACCACAGGCTGCGCTGCGCCGACGAGAGCGGCAGGACGTCGGGGCGCGGCCGGGCCACGACGGCGGGCCGGGCGGCCCGGGCGCTGTCCAAGACGGCAGCCAGTCCGGCGGCGGTCGGGGCGCGGAAGACGTCGGCGACGCCGATCCGGGCGCCCAGCACCGAGCCGATGCGGGCGACGAGCCGGGCGGCGAGCAGCGAATGGCCTCCGAGGGCGAAGAACCCGTCGTCGACGCCCACCGTTTCGACGCTGAGGACGTCCGCGAAGAGTCCACAGAGGACTTCTTCCCGCGGGGTGCGGGGCGCGCGGGTCGTGGTCGTGCGCTCGGGCGCGGGCAGGGCCCGGCGGTCGAGCTTGCCGTTGGGGGTCAGCGGCAACGCGTCGAGCAGGACGAACGCGCTCGGCACCAGGTGTTCCGGCAGCCGCTCGGCGAGGTATGCGCGGAAGTCGGCGGGCTCGCCGACGACGTAGGCGACCAGGAGCTTCTGGCCGGGCCGGTCCTCGCGGACGACGACGGCGGACTCGGTGACCGCCGGGTGGGTGCCCAGCGCGGTCCGGATCTCGCCCGGCTCGACGCGGAACCCGCGGATCTTGACCTGGTCGTCGGCGCGGCCGACGTACTCGAGGACGCCGTCGGCGCGGCGGCGCACCAGGTCGCCGGTGCGGTACATCCGCGCCCCCGCCTCGAACGGGCTGGCCACGAACCGCTCGGCGGTCAAGCCGGGGCGGCCGACGTAGCCGTCCGCGATGCCGCCGCCCGCGGCGTACAGCTCGCCGACGACGCCGGGCACGACCGGCCGCAGCCGCTCGTCCAGGACGTACGCGCGCTTGCCGTTGAGCGGCACGCCGATCGGGATGGGCGCGTCGAGGTCCGCGGTCGTGACGCGGTGCGAGCTGACGAAGATCATGTTCTCGACCGGGCCGTAGGCGTTGGTGAACGTCACGTCCGGGAAGCTGTCCAGGGCCTTGGCCAGGTGCGTGACCGAGGCGACCTCACCGCCGGTGTAGACGTCGCTGACGTGGACGAAGACGGCCGGGTACTCGTCGAGGAGGAAGTTGAGCAGGCTGGCCGAGACGAACATCGTCGTGACGCCGTGCCGCGCGACCAGGTCGGCGATGAGCGCGGGCTCGGGCTTCGGGCCGGGCTGCAGGACGCAGGCGGCGCCGGTGAGCAGGGCGCCGAACAGCTCGAACGCGAAGGCGTCCCAGGAAACGGGCGCGGTCTGCAGCCAGACGTCACCCGCGTAGCCCTGGCCGAGGATCGTCGTCGCCACGGCTTCGTGTGACGCGACGACACCCTTCGGCGTCCCGGTCGAGCCGGAGGTGAACATGACGCACGCCGGGCCGGCCGGGCTGACCGCGCGGCTCGGCGCTTCCGCGCGGGCGTCCACTGTGTCCAATTCGGACAGATCGTCGAGCACGACGGGCGCGTCGACCTGCTCGGCCAGGAGCTGGCGGCGGTCGGCGGGGAACGACGGGTCCAGGAGCGTGTACCCGCAGCCGGCCTTGAGCACGCCGAGGATGGCGGTGACCAGCTCCGGGCCGCGGTCGAGGCAGATCGCCACGATCCGGCCGGGCTCGACGCCGGTCAGCAGCGCGGCGACGCCGTTGGCGCGGGCGTCCAGCTCGGCGTAGGTGACGACCTGGTCCTCGAACAGCAGCGCGGTGCGGTCCGGAGTGCGCCGGGCGTGGCCCTCGATGACCTCGTGCAGGGTGACGGCCGGGGCGGCGGGCGCGGGCAGCCCGCCCGTCTCGGCCTGGCGCCGCTCGGCCGGGTCGAGGAGGTCGAGGTCGCCGATGCGGACGTCCGGGTTCGCGGCGACGGCGGCCAGCACGCGCCGGAGGCGGCCGGCCAGCGTGGCGGCGGTGGCGCGGTCGAACAGATCGCTCGAGAACTCCAGCAGGCCGGTCAGCTCGCCGTCGCGTTCCTCGAAGATCGCGGCCAGGTCGAACTTCGCGTAGCCGATGTCGACGCGCTCGCCGGTGGCGCGGACGCCTGGCAGGTTCAGCTCGGCGGCGAGGTTGTTCTGCAGCACCAGGAGCACCTGGAACAGCGGGTGGCGGCCGAGCGAGCGCGCCGGGTTCAGCTCTTCGACGACCCGCTCGAACGGCACCTCGGAGTGCTCGAACGCGGCCAGGCACGTCGCGCGGGCGCGGTCCAGGAGTTCGCGGAACGTCGGGTCGCCGCCGGTGTCCGTGCGCAGGACGACGGTGTTGACGAAGAAGCCGACGAGGTCGTCGAGGGCGGCGTCCGTGCGGCCGGCGACCGGCGAGCCGACCGGGACGTCTTCGCCCGCGCCGAGGCGGGTGAGCAGCGCGGCGAACGCGGCCTGCAGCACCATGAACAGCGTCGCGCCTTCCGCGGCGGCCAGGTCGGCCAGCTTGCGGTGGACGTCGGCGGGGACGTCCATCGGGACGACGCCGCCGCGGTGGCTCGCGACCGCGGGGCGCGGGCGATCGGCGGGCAGCGGCAGTTCCTCGGGCAACCCGGCCAGGGTCGCGCGCCAGTACGCGAGGTCGCGCTCTACGGGGAGTTCTTGTTGCCACAGCGTGTAGTCCGCGTACTGGACCGGCAGCGGTGTCCACTTCGGAGGGTTACCGGTGGCGCGGGCGGTGTAGGCCGTCGACAGGTCGCGCAGGAGCGGGGCGAAGGACCAGCCGTCGCTCGCGATGTGGTGCACGACCAGCAGCAGCACGGCGGTGTCGCCGGGCAAGGTGAACAGGGTGGCGCGGATCGGCAGTTCGCGGGTGAGGTCGAAGCCGGCCTCGGTAGCCGCGGTCAGATCCTCGGCCAGGGTGTCCTCAGTGGACTGTTCGACCGCCCACCGGACCTCACCGGCCGGCAGGATCTGCTGCACCGGCTCGTCGCCGATGCGGGTGAAGACCGTGCGGAGTGCCTCGTGGCGGGCGACGACGTCGCCGATGGCGAGCCGCAGCAGGCCGGCGTCGACCGGCCCGTCGAGGCGGACGGCCTGCGGGACGTGGTAGCTCGCGTTCCGGGTGTCGGCCTGGTCGAGGAACCACAGCCGGCGCTGCGCGAACGACAGCGGCATCGGCTCGGGACGGCGGCGCGGGGTCAGGGCCGGGCGCGCCTCGGGCGCGTCCTCGAGGAGTTCGGCCAGGCTGGCCGGGGTCGGCGCGCGGAAGACGTCGCCGATGCCGGCTTCGACGCCGAGGGTGGCGCGGATGCGGGAGACGAGCTTGGCGGCCAGGAGGGAGTGGCCGCCGAGGGCGAGGAAGCCGTCGTCGATGCCGACGCCGTCGACGCCGAGGATCTCGGAGAACAGTTCACACAGCGCGGCTTCACGCGGGGTGCGCGGGGCGCGGCCGGTGCGGGCGGCGGACCAGTCCGGCGCGGGGAGGGCTTTGCGGTCGAGCTTGCCGCTCGGCGTCAGCGGCAGGTCTTCGAGCACGACGAACGCCGCCGGGACCATGTACTCCGGCAGGTTCCCGGCCAGTGCCGCGCGCAGGGCGTCGACGTCGGGGGCGGCGCCGTCCGGGACGACGTAACCCACCAGGCGCTGGTCGCCTTCGCGGTCCTCGCGGGCCAGGACGCACGAGCCGCCGACGCCGGGCTGGCGGTCGAGGACGGCCTCGATCTCGCCGAGCTCGACGCGCAGGCCGCGGATCTTGACCTGGTGGTCGGTGCGGCCGAGGTAGTGCAGGGCGCCGTCGTCGGACCAGCGGGCGAGGTCGCCGGTGCGGTACATCCGCTCCCCCGGCGTGAACGGGCTGGCCACGAACCGCTCGGAGGTCAGGCCGGGCCGGCCGTGGTAGCCGCGGGCCATCTGGATCCCGGCGAGGTACAGCTCGCCGGGGACGCCGGGCGCGACCGGCTTCAGCTCGGCGTCGAGGACGTACGTGCGGGTGTTCCACACCGGACGTCCGATGGGGACAGTCGTTTCTTCGGGCTGGCATGCCCAGTAGGTGACGTCGACCGAGGCTTCGGTGGGGCCGTAGAGGTTGTGCAGCTCGACGCCCGGGAGGGTGGCGAAGAACCGGGCCTGCAGCTCGGCGGGCAGGGCTTCGCCGCTGCACAGGACGCGGCGCAGGCCGGTGCAGGTCGCGGCGGCGGGGTCGAGCAGGAACGCCTGCAGCATCGACGGGACGAAGTGGACGGTCGTGATCCGCTCGGTGCGGATGAGCTCGGCCAGGTAAGCGGGATCGCGGTGGCCGCCGGGACGGGCGACGACGAGTGTCGCGCCGGTCAGCAGCGGCCAGAAGAACTCCCAGACGGAGACGTCGAAGCTGGACGGCGTCTTCTGCAGGACGCGGTCGTCGGCGGTGAGGCCGTACTGGGCCTGCGTCCACGCGAGGCGGTTGACGATGCCTTCGTGCGGCACCAGGACACCCTTGGGGCGGCCCGTGGAGCCGGAGGTGTAGATGGCGTACGCGAGATCCTTTGTGGACGTCTCTTGTGGACGCTCGATCGGGTGCGCCGCGAAGTCGACGTCGTCGAGGCAGATCGTCTCGGCGTCGAACAGGGTTCGGTAGTGGGTCTGGGTGAGGACGACGGGCGCGGCGCTGTCGGCGACCATGTAGGCCAGCCGGTCGGCCGGGTAGTCCGGGTCGAGCGGGACGTAGGCGCCGCCGGCCTTGAGCACCCCCAGCAGGGCGATCACCAGTTCAAGGCTGCGGTCGGCGCAGACGCCGGTGAGGACACCGGGGCCCACGCCCCGCTCGACCAGGAGGTTCGCGAGTCCGTCGGCCCGCCGGTGGAGTTCGCGGTAGGTCAGGGACTCGCCTTCGAACACCAGCGCCGGCGCTTCCGGGGTGCGGGCCGCCTGCTCGGCGAGCAGCCGGGTGAGCGTGCGGCCCGCCTCCGGGACGTCGGTGGTGGTGTCGTTCCAGGCCGCCAGCAGCTGCCGGGCGTCGTGGTTCACGGTGATCAGCTCCAGTTCGTTCACTGCCGGCGGGGGAAGGGTCAGCGCATCGCGGCGATGAGGCTCGCCGGGCGCAGGTCGGTCCAGTTCTGCTCGACGTACTCGAGGCACGCGGCGCGGGTGTCCTCGCCGTGGACCTTCGTCCAGCCGGCCGGGATGTCCACGGTGGACGGCCAGAGCGAGTGCTGGTTCTCGGCGTTGACCAGGACCAGGAAGGTGCCGTTCTCGTCTTCGAAGGGGTTGGTCATGACTGCTTCTCCTCTGTCAGTGCGGCCCGGCCGAGTGCCGGGGTGGCGACGAGCAGGGCGAGCGCGACGAGCGCGACCGCGGCGTGGGCGAGCATGGTGAGCGGGACGCCGAGCGTCTCGACCAGGACGCCGATGAGCAGGTTGCCGACCGGGGTGGCGGCGAGGGTGAACAGCGCGAGGATCGACATCACCCGGCCGCGCATGTCCGGGGTGGCCCAGCGCTGGGCGAGGCTCACGAGCACGAGCGCGGTGAGCCCGGCGACCAGGCCGAGGGTGAAGAAGGCGGCGATGCCGACGGCGACGTTCGCGGTGGCGAGCAGGGCGAGGCAGCCGACCTGCGCGGCGAGCCCGGCCGTCGCGAGCCGCCCGGCCTTTTCGCGCGGTGGCCACTTGACCGAGACGACGAAGGCGAGGGACGCGCCCAGCGTCATGGCGGTGAGCAGCCAGCCCGCGCCGGCTTGTCCGCCCAGCAGGACCAGACCGAGGTTGATCGGGCCGGCGCCGCTGAGTTCGAGCAGGCCGGTGACGATCATGGCGGTCCGCAGGGCGGGCCGGCGGGCGACGTACCGGCAGCCTTCGGCGATCTCCGTGCCGAGCTGCTTGAGCTTGACGCGCTGCCGGGGTTCGGTGCGGGTCAGGGTCTTGGTGTTCCCGGCGGCGAGGGCGGAGACGGCGAAGCTGACGCCGTTGACGACGGCGACGGTGACGAGCCCGCCGAGCCCGGCCAGCCAGGACCCGAGCGCACCCCCGGCGGCCTGCCCGCCCCGCACGGCGGCGAGGTAGACGGCGTTGCCGCGCACGAGGTGTTCGGGCGGCAGGAGGTTCGGCCGGAGGGCATCGGAGGCCGGGATGAAGAACGCACTGGCGACGGCCATGACGACGATGAGGCCGGTGAGCAGCGGGAGTTCGGGGCCGACGAGGAGGACCCCGGCCGCTCCGGCGAGCATGGCCCCGGCGCGGATGAGGTCGGTGGTGATGAGGACCCGCCGCGGCCCGGTCCGGTCGGCGACGGCGCCGCCGACGAGGAGGGTGAGGACTTTCGGGAGCGAGCCGAGGGCGAGGACGAGACCGGCGAGGGCGGGCCCCGCGGTGCCGACGAGCGTGACGGAGAGGGCGATGAGCCAGACCGCGTCGCCGAAGGAGGACAGACCCATGGCGAGGACCAGGCCGAGGAAGGGTGCCGGAAGGGCTTTGGTGGAGGGGCTCGCCGGTGTTGTGGTGCTCGGCTCGGCGGCCGTCGTCATGACAGCACCTCTTCGGCCACTCGCTCCGCCTGGCCCGGGAACCACACGTCGTCCGGAGTCAACGCGTCCGCTCGGTACTGGCCCAGTGCGCTCAGCAGCAACCTCAGCTCCAACGCCAGCGCCTCCACGAAGCGGATCAGTCCGGAGCTGGGGTCCGTGTCCACCGCCAGCAGCGCCGCCCGGCCCAAGCCCGCCGCGCGCGCCCCCAGCGCCAGCACCTTCGCCACCCGCGTCCCCTCCCACATCCGGCCCGACGCCAGCAGGCAGCCGGCCGGTCTTCCGATGCGGGACAGGCACTCCGCCAACGGCAGCCCGACCGAAGCGAACGACAACGGCGCCCAGCCGGAACCGCCCTCGGCGCCGTCCACGGTGACCGCGGAAGCACCGGCCGCCCAAGCCACCGAAGCCGCCACACCGACATCGCGCCCCGGCGGGAGCTTCACCCACACCCCGGCGCGCGGGAAGTTGTTGCGCATCAAGCGGATCTGCTGCCGGAGGATCTCGTCGGTGAACGTCCCCGGCGAACTGCTTCGCAGCACTTCGGCACCCAGTGACTGGTCCACCGCGTACAACGAGGCCAGCGAGGCGGCTTCCGCAGAAGAAACCAGCGTCATGCCACCGAGCCCCGGCTTCGCGCCCTGGCCGACCTTCAGCTCGAACGCCAGCCGCCCGGACTCCAGCAGCGGCAGCGCCGACGGGTCCGAATACACCAGGTTCCACACCTCGGCGTCCGCGTCCTCCGTGCTCTGCTGGACGACCACGCCGCCGAGCCCGTCCGGCACCGCGTCCGCGTACGCCCGCAGGCGCTCCAGGAGCGTCCCGGCCGACGCGCCGTCCACGCGGCCGTGGCCGTGCATCGGGACGACGTTCTCGCCGATCACCATCGGGATGCCGAGCCGCGCGGCCTGCGCCGACGCCGCCGCGCCGAGCCCGCGGCCCGCCACCTGCGTCGAGCCGAACGCCGACAAGTACAGCGGCAGCGAAGACGCGAACCCGCCGATCGACGTCGACAGCGAAACATCGCCGTACAACGGTTCCCGGCCCAGCTCGATCAGCTTCTCCAGCCGCCGCGGCACGAACACCGGCGGCACCAGCCGCGCCTGCTCCAGAACATCCGCGGACGAGACCGGATCAGCACCGAACAAGGAAGTCCCGTAAGAAGAAGCGTCGGGGAACACCGCCGAAGCGCCGCGCCGGGCGCGCTCCCGGACCTGGTCGGCGGGGAAACCGGAAGCCTGCAACGCGGTCACGGCGAGACCACCCCCGGCAGCTTCGGGAACGCCGTCGCCTGCCACACCGCGTCCAGCCCGGCGACGTACCGGGTGAACCGCTGCACGCCCAGCCCGAACCCGGCGCTGGCCGGGATGCCCGCGCGGACCAGGTCCAGGTACCACGCGTACTTCGCCGGGTTCTCCCCCGTCTCCCGCATCCGCGTGACGATCCGGCCGTAGTCGTGCTCGCGCTCGCTGCCGCTGCACAGCTCGCCGTAGCCCTCCGGCGCGATCAGGTCGAAGTTGCGCAGGACCCCCGGCGTGGAAACGCTTTCCCGGTCGTAGAACCCGCGGGAGCCCTTCGGGTAGTCGACCAGGAAGAACGGCCGCGCGTGCTTCTCCGACAGGATCGCCTCGCCCGCCCAGTCGATCTCGGCGTCTTCGCTCTGCGGGTGCCCGAGCTCGCGCAGCGTCTCGACGGCGGTCGCGTGCGACAGCCGGCCGAACGCCCCGCCGAGCAGGTCGGCGAACGCGCCCGAGTCGCGCCCGAGCGCCTCCAGCACGTCGCCCGCGTCCTCGACGACCCGGCGCACCACGTGGGCGACCAGGTCCTGCAGCAGGTCGAGCACGTCGTCGCGGGACGCGCCGGCGACCTCGACGTCGAGCTGGTGGAACTCGGCCAGGTGCCGGCTGGTGTTCGCCGTCTCCAAGGGCTCCAGCCGCACGTTCGGCGCGACGTAGAAGATCTTCCGGAAGCCCAGCAGCGACGCCTGCTTGTACAGGATCGCGCTGGTCATCAGCTTGTACCGGTGGCCGTAGAAGTCGACGTCGACCTGCTTCGCGCCGCGGCCGCCCGGGTCGGTGACCGGGCCGATCACCGGCGGGAGCAGCTCGGTGAAGCCGCGGGCGCCGAGGAACGCGCGCGCCTCGGCGAGCAGCTTGTGCTGGAGGCCCAGCACGTGCCGGGTGCGCTCCGCGGTCAGGTGCGTGCGCGGGTCCGGCGGATCGGTGTAGGACATGGCGTTCTCACTCCCAGCTGGTCGGTGCGGATCAGGACAGGACCGGGTCGAGCCGTCGGCGGTGGTAGGACAGGTCGGCGAGCAGCCGGGTCGCGGTGACCCGGTCGTGGCCGCGGCGGCCGCCGAGCGCGGCGGGCAGCGGCATCCGCCCGGTGTGCCACCACTGCAGGCGGCCGTCGTCGTCGAGCACGCACCGGGTTTCGCCGCCGTTGTCGGGGTGCAGGCAGTACGGGACGTCGAGCAGGCCGCGCTCGAACGCCGCCGGCAGCGCCTCGGCGAGCGTCGGCGCGAGCGAGCGCACCTCGTCGACGAGCAGCCGGGCCTGCAGGTAGACCTCGGTGTCCCCCGGCGGCGGCGTCGCCGGGCCGGGCTGGTCCAGCGCGGTCGCGTGCGCCAGCCGCAGCGCCTCGACGTTCTCCTCGACGGTCGGGATCCGGTGCGCCTCCGCGGTGGTCTTGACGATCAGCCGCTCGGTGCCGGTGCGCACGGCCAGCCGGACGCTTTCGGCGACCAGCTCCCGCGCCCCGGCCGGGGACTCCGGGAACAGGCCCATGTAGGTGTAGAGCACCACGTGGTGGTCCACAGTGGACAGTTCTTCGGCGCACAAGCGCCGCATCGCCCACAGCGCTTCGGCGTCCTGCTCCGGGCTCGTCTGCTGCGCGTAGCTGGCCGAGACGCTGCGCACGCCGTGTTCGGCGAAGAACAGGCACTCCAGCACCGACAGCGCGACCAGCAGGCCCGGCGGGCACAGCTGTCCGAGCATGCAGCCGCCGAAGCTCTCGAGGTGGCAGTCGACGGCCTGCTCGGCGAGCAGCAACGCCGACCGCGTCCACGATTTCGCCGCCGTCCGCAGCGGGACGCTGCTGTAGGGCAGGCAGTAGGACACCGGCCCGCCTTCGGAGGCGTCGAGCCCGGCTTCGAGCATCGCGGCGAAGATGTCCTCGGGCTGCGCCGACCCGTGCCGCACCTGGACGGGGAAGCCGGGCAGCCCGTCCACCAGCTCCGCGGCGGCGGCCGGGCCGAGCGCGACCAGCGGGTAGCCGTTGAGCGGGACGCCGGAGGCGATCGACATGGCGGCGAGGTCGTGCTGCCCGGTGCGGGTGTAGCTGTCCAGGGTCACGGTGCCCACGGCCGGCACGCCGGCCCCGGCCACCGCGCGCAGCCCGCGGCGCATCAGGACGGGGTCGGAGAACCCCATCCGCGGCTGCACGACCAGCGTCCGGCGGCGCCGGTGCTCGGCCACGAAGCTGCTGAACACCGACCGGGCAGCGGTCACCGCAAGGTCCGGACGTTCGCGGCGACGAACTCGCGGAACGACTCGATCGCCTGGCCGGAGTCGCCGGCGCCGACGTGGAAGACCGCGTCGTAGCCCAGCGCCAGCAGCTCGGTCTCCAGCTCGGCGTCGGCGGCGCCGCGCACGCCCAGCTTGCCGCCGATGACGGCGGGCAGGCCGGCCAGCGCGGGGTCGGCGCGCAGCGCGGAGATCACCCGGGCGCCGTCGACGTGCCCGTGGCCGTTGACGGTGCTGATCACCAGGCAGTCGGGGCGCTCTGCGCGGCAGGCGGCCAGCAGCCGCTCGACCGGGACGCAGGCGCCGAGGTTGACCACCTCGTGCCCCATCTCCTCCATGATCAGCTGGAGGGCGACGAGGTTCCACATGTGCGAGTCGGACTGGACGCTGGACAGGACGAACTTGAGCGGGGACCCGGCGGCCACGCCGGGCCCGTCGGGGGTCTGCTCGATCTGGAACGTGGTCATCGTGCGTCGCTCCCTGTGCGTTCGGGGAACGTCCGCGGGGCGAGCCGCGAACTTCTCACGACGAATCGTCATCGGCGCGGGGCCGCCGCACATGGGTGCGGCGGCCCCGCATTCCGGCGCCGCACCCGGCCCAGGAGCCCGCCTCGCGCGCGGGCGTCACGGCCGCGCGCGCGACCGCGGAGTCCGGTGGGGGCGGGGTGCCCCGCATGGGGGATCGGGGGTACGCGCACCCTCGTCAACCCCTGCGGCGCCCGCCCGCCGAACAGCGCAACCGCCACGTCCGAACGGCGCAACCACTCACTTCACGACCAGGCGTTTCGCCGGCGATGCCCCCATGAACCCCTAGAAAGCCCCCATGCCGCGCGGGAATGCGGGCGCGGCACCCCCATGTAACCCACGTCACCCGCTGGCATGCTCGATCCCGTGATTCCCCCGCAGCCGAACCCGGCGACCACGACGCTCCCGCCCACCTGGTGGGCCGCGGCGCTGACCACGCAGGAACGCCGCCCCGGCGGCGCCCGTCCCGCGTGGGTCGACTTCGCGGAAGCGGCCCTGTCCCGGGAAAGCGCCGAGGTGCCGCTTTCCCGCGAGAGCGACGCCCACTGGCGCACCGCGTTCGCCGCGGTGTTCCGCCCCTTCACCGACGCGGCCCGCGCCGCGATCGCCGGCGCCGCAGCGGCTTCGCCCGCCGTCGACGCCACCGCGGTCGCCGACGGGTGCGCGACGCGGCTGGGGCACCAGCTCGCCGGGCTCGCCGCCCGCAGCCTGGTGCTGGAGCTGGGCCGGGCCCGCCGCGCGGGGATCCTGGCCGGGGACACCGGGGAAGCGCGGTTCACCGACTTCGTGCGGCGGACCGGCACCCCGGCCGGGCTCACCGAGCTGCTGCACCGCTACCCCGTGCTCGCCCGGCTCGCCGCGCAGACGGCGCTGTACGCGATCGCGGCCGTCACCGAGCTGCTCGACCGCTTCGACGCCGACCGCGCCGCGCTCACGGCGTTCACCGGTCCCGAACCCGGCCCGCTGGTGGAGATCAGCGGCGGCACCGGCGACGCGCACCAGCGCGGCCGCTCGGTCCGGGAGCTGCGGTTCGCCGGCGGGGCGCGGGTGATCTACAAGCCGCGCCCGCTCGACCTGCACGCGGCGTTCACCGAGCTGGTCGAGTGGCTCAACCCGCGCGTGCCCGGTTTGGAGCTGAGCACGGTGGACGTCCTGGTGCGCCCCGGCTACGGCTGGCTCCGGTTCGTCGAGCACACGCCGTGCGCCGACCTGACCGGGGTCGACCGGTTCTACCGCCGCCAGGGCGTGCTCCTCGCCCTGCTGCACGCCCTCGACGGCACCGACGTGCACTTCGAGAACATCATCGCCGCCGGCGACCAGCCCGTCCTGATCGACATCGAGACGCTCTTCCAGCCGGTGCTGCCCGCCGACACCGGCGACGTCGACCCCGCGGCCGAGCTGCTCGCCCGGTCGGTGCACCGGACCATGCTGCTGCCGCAGATGATCGTCGGCGAGCACGGCGCGGTCGACATCTCCGGCCTCGGCGGCGGCCGCGCGGCGGCCCCGGCGCTCACCCGCGTCGACTGGCTCGACGCCGGCACCGACCGGATGCGGCTGACCCGGGTGCCCGGCGGCGTCGGCACCGGCGTCAACCGGCCGACCCTCGGCGGCGTCGACGTCGAGCCGGCCGAGCACGGGGCCGCGCTGCTGGCCGGGTTCCGCGCCGGGTACGACGCCATCGCCGCCGGCGCCGGGGAGTTCGGGCCGCTGCTCGACCGCTGCGCCGAGGCCGGCATCCGCGTCCTGGTCCGCCCGACCAGCTTCTACACGCGGCTGCTCGACGAGACCACGCACCCGTCGCTGCTGGCCGACGCCGCCGCGCGCGACGAGGCGTTCGGGCTGCTGCACGACGACAGCACCGACGACGTCCGCCGCGGGCTGGTCGCCGCCGAGCTGACCGACCTGTGGGCGGGCGACGTCCCGATGTTCACCGGCCGGCCCGGCACCGCGGACCTCTGGGACGCCGAAGGCACCCGGCTGCCGGAACTGCTGGCCGAGCCGCCGCTGGCGTCGGTCCGCGCGAAGGTCGCCGGGATGACCACGATCGACCGCCGGGACCAGGAGTGGCTGATCTCGGCCGCGCTGGCCACCCGGCCCGCCGCCGAAACCCACACCGGCACCGGCGTCACCGACCCGGTCCTGCCGAGCAAGAGCCCCGAACCGGCGCACCTGCTCTCGGCCGCCTGCGGCATCGCCGACGCGATCGTCGCCCGCGCGGCCTCGGGCGGCGGGCGCGTCAACTGGGTCGGGCTGGAGCTCGTCGACGAGAAGTACTGGACCGTGCTGCCGATGGGCGCCGGGCTCGGCGAGGGCTACACCGGGGTGGCGCTGTTCCTGGCCCAGCTGGCCGAGCTGACCGGCATCGACCGCTACCGCGAGCTGGCCGGGAAGGCGCTTTCCGGGCTGCCCGGGCTGGTCTCGGCGCTCGAAGCCGACCCGGACCTCGCCGCCGCGGCCGGTCCCGGCGGGCTGCTCGGGCTCGGCGGCGTCGCCTACGCGGCGGCCCGGCTCTCGCGGCTGCTCGACCGGCCCGATCTGCTGGACCTCACCGCCCGCACGGTCGCCGTGATGCCCGCGCCGACGCCCGAGACGTCCCCGCGGTACACCACCGGCCTCGCCGGCGGGCTCGTCGCGCTGCGCTCGGTGGCCGCCCAGACCGGGCTCGCCACCGCCACCCTGCTGGCCGACGCCTACGCCGCCGAGCTCGCCGTCCGTTCGATCGACCCCGACCTCGCCGACCCCGGGTTCGCGCACGGCGCGGCCGGCGTCGACTGGGCGCTGGCCGGCTACCCGCGCGAAACCGCGACGCTGCCGCCCGCGAAGGCCGCCACCGGGCACGGCTGGTGCTCCGGCCTGGCCGGCCAGGTCCTCGCCTACGCGGGCGAACCGGCGCTGCTCGGCCTCGACGAGCAGGTCGCGGCGCTCGCGGGCCAGGACCCGCTGCGCGACCTGAGCCTCTGCCACGGCGAAACCGGCATCACCGACGTCCTCGGCTTCCTCGCCGAAGGCGGCCACGAGGGCGCCGCCGCCGCGGTCGCCACCCGCACCGGGCAGCTGCTCACCGCCGTCGAGCAGGACGGCGCGCGCTGCGGCACGCCCGACGGCGTCGCCTCCCCCGGCCTGCTCACCGGCCTGGCCGGCATCGGCTACGGCCTGCTGCGCCTCGGCTTCGGCCGGCGCGTCCCCTCCGCGCTGCTGCTGCAGCCCCCGACTCGCTGACCCCTTCCCCACCCCACCTCACGAGGAGAGAACGCACGATGCCCGAAATCACCGCCGAGACCGTCGAAGCCACCGTCGGTGCCCTGGTGCTCCCCCGCGCGAACCGCGCCGGTGCCCGCAACCAGGCGCTGGGCGGCACCCGGCCCCGGCTGTCCGGGATCACCCTCGAGACCCTCGGCGACCCGACCGTCGTCACCAACGGCACCTTCGCCCTCTGACCGTCCTCCCCGCCCGAGACCTCCCGAGACCGCCCGAGAGTGGAGCAGAAAGCATGAGCGAGCACGACTTCCCCGGCCTGGACGACCCGATCGGCGACCTGACCCTCCCGACGGCCGGCCGGACCGGCGCCCGCAACCGCGCCCTGTCCGGCAAGACGGGCCGGCTGAGCCAGCACGGCGCCGACACCCTCGACATCACGCCCGTCTTCACCGTCAGCATCGGTTTCGCCGAATAACCGTCCGACCCTCAGCACTACTCAGAGTGGAGCCTCCAGCATGACCGAGCACGACTTCGCCGGCACGGACAACCCGATCGGCGACTTGACCCTCCCGACGTCGGCCCGCACGGGCGCCCGCAACCACGCTCTGTCCGGCCGCGCGGCGCGGGTCAGCCAGAACTCCTTGACCACGATGGACATCACGGTCGTGACCGGTGGCTTCACCGAATAGTGAGACGCCCGGGCGTCGGTAATTCGACCTACGCCCGGAGGGTGCCCGTCCGGTTATAGTGACCGCGATGGGCATCCGATCGACGCGCCTGATCGGGCGCGACAGGGAGCTCGGCGCGCTGTCCCAGGCTCTGGAGAAGGCCCGCACCGACCACGGTGGGGCCTTCTTCCTTGTCGGTGAAGGCGGGATCGGGAAGTCCCGGCTCGCCGCCGACATCGCCTCGCGGGCGTTGGCGACCGGGCTCCCGGTGCTACGCGGCCGCGCCAGCTCGATCGGCCCGATGGTGCCGTTCCGGCCATTGGCCGAAGCCCTGCTGTCCCACTTCCGCGGCGGCCTCCCGCCCGCCGCGCCCGAACTCGACCCGCTCGTGCCGGTCCTCGCCCGGCTCGTGCCCGACTGGTACCGCGGCGACCGCCCGCACGACAACGGGAACCTGCTGGTCCTGGCCGAAGCGGTGTTCCGGCTCCTGTCGGTCGCCGGCCGCGACAGCGGCTGCCTGATCGTGCTGGAGGACCTGCACAACGCCGACGCCGAGACGCTGTTCATCGTCGAGTACCTCGTCGACAACCTCGCGTCCAGCCGGGTGATGCTCATCGGCACCCTGCGCGGCGAACCGGGCGAAGCGTTGCGGCTGGCCTCGGCCGCGGCGCAGCGCTCGTCCAGCCACACCTTCGAACTCACCCGGCTCGACGCCGAGCGCACCCGCGAGTTCGCGGCCGCCTGCCTGGAGACCGAACCGGCCGCGGTGCCCGCCGCCGTCGCGAACCTGTTGTGGCAGAACAGCGAAGGCGTGCCGTTCGTCGTCGAGGAGCTGCTGCACGGCATGGTCAGCGACGGCCTGCTCGTCGGCGGGCCGGGCGGCTGGCAGGTCGTCGGCGAGCTGCAGGCCCGCGTACCGGAGGCGCTGATCAGCAGCATCGCCACCCGCGTCGACGCGCTCGGGGAGGACGGCGAAACGCTGCTGTCGGTGGCCGCCGTGCTGGGCCGGCGGTTCCCGCTGTCGGTCGTGCAGGCGGTGACCGACATGGACGACCGCATGCTGCACAACCACATCAGCGCGAGCGTCGCCGCGCACCTGGTCACCACCGACGAGACCACGCCCGGCTGGTACGCGTTCCGCCACCCGCTGACCGCCGAGGCGCTGCTGGCCCGGCTGGTGCCGTCGACGAAGGCGAACCTGGCGCGTAGGGCCGCCGACGCCGTCGAGCAGCTCCACCCCGGCCTGCCCGGCGAGCTGTGCGCGCTGGCCGCGGGGCTGCGGCTGACGGCGATGGACCACCCCGGCGCCGGCCGGCTGTTCGCCGAAGCCGGCCGCCGCGCGCTCGACGGCGGCGCGGCCGACACGGCGGTGACGATGCTGACCCGCGCCGTCGAGCTGCTGGCCACGGCGAGCCCCGACGACCGCGCCGACGCCCTCGAAGTCCTCCTGCACGCGCTCGGGCAGACCGGGCAGTTCGACCGGGCCGTCGAGTTCTCCGCCCGGTTCGCCGAGATCGGCCGGCTCGAGCGGGCCGTCGACCTGCACATCCAGCTGGCGTGGGCGGCCTACATCGGCGGCCGCCACGACGAGTGCCTCAACCAGATCGAGCAGGCCCGCGCCCCGCTCGGCGGCGAGATGACCGAGGAGCAGAACGCGGGTCTCGACGCCGTCGAAGCGACGCTGTGGCTCGACATCCCCGGCCCGGCGCACACCGAGCGGGCCCGGAAGCTCGCCGAGCAGGCGTGGGAGGTCGCCGAACGCGCCGGCGTGCCGTTCGTGTCGTGCCAGGCCCTGCAGGTGCTCGGCATGGTGGCGCTGGAGTCGGACCTGACCGAGGCCGAGCGCTACCTGCAGCTGGCGCGGCGGCTGGCCGAGCGCCACCAGCTGACGCACCTGCGCACCCAGGTGCTGGTCCGCCTCGGCGGCCACCGGATGCTCGCCGAGGGCGACATCCGGACGTTCGAGCTCGCCCGCGCGGAAGCCCAGCGCACCGGCGCGATCACGCTGACCTGCGCGGTCGACGCCAGCCGCGCGGTGCACGCGGTGATGCGCGGCGAGTTCGCGCAGGCCGACCGCATCCTCGACGAGAACCTCGCGGTACTGGGCCGGCTCCGGCTGGTCGCGCTGCTGCAGTACACGCACATGACACGCGCGATGGTGGCCGCCCACCAGGCGGACCGGCCGCGGATGGAGCGCGCGCTCGAGGACTTCCGCGCGGAGGGCGGCGCGACGGCGCAGGAGCTCGTGCTGAGCGTCGGGCTGGCCCAGGTGTTCTGCTCCCTGCTGGAGGAGGACGCCGAACGCGCCCGCCGCGAGCTGGCGCAGGTACTCGCGTTGGAGGAGCGCCAGCCGAGCCGCTTCCACCTGGCGGGCCAGCACGGTCTCCGGCTGCTGATCGAGGCGCTCGACGGCGCACCGCCGCCGGACCGGCCCCCGGCGGCGGTGAGCGGCATGCGCTGGAACCGCCAGTTCGTGCTGCTGGGCGACGCGGTCCGCCACGGCCGCGCGGGAGACGTCGAGCAGGCCGACGCCGCCGTGGCCGCCGCGATCGAGGCGGCGGCCCCGTTCCCGGTGAGCCGGCACCTGGGGCTGCGCATGGTGGCCGAGTCCGCGGCGGCCGACGGCTGGGGCAACCCGGTGACGTGGCTCAAGGAGGCCGAGGAGTTCTTCCACCAGGCGGAGGTGACCGCGGTGGCGAGCGCGTGCCGCGGGCTGCTGCGCAAGATCGGCGCCCCGGTCGGCCAGCGCCGCACGGGCTCGGACCGCCTCCCGGCGGAGCTGCGCTCGGCGGGCGTGACGGTCCGCGAGTACGAGGTGCTGCAGCTGCTGGCCGACAACATGGGCAACAAGGACATCGCCCGGCGGCTGCACATTTCCCCGCGCACGGTGGAGAAGCACGTGGCGAGCCTGATGGCGAAGTCCCATTTGGAGAACCGCAGCGCGCTGACGGAGTACGCGCGCAACACTCCACAGTAGACTCAGGAACCCAGGACGCTCAGCGGATCCGCGTGCACCGGTGTCCAGCCCAGCTCGCGCTGCGCCTTGGCCGACGTCAGCTGCTGGTCGAGCGCGAAGGCGTCGGCGACCGGGCCCATCCGCTCGCGGGCCTCTTCCAGCGTGATGGAGACGGTCTTGCCCTCCAGTCCCGCGGCGCGGGCGCACGCCTCGGCGACCTCCTTGGCCGTGGGGTCGACCCCGCCGACGCCGAGGTACACCGAGCCGGCCGGCGCCGCGAGCGCGGCCGCGTACAGCCGGGCGAGGTCGTCGAGGTGGATCAGCGCCCAGTGGTTGCCGCCGTCGCCGATGTACGGAATCGCGCCGCTTTCCCGGCCCGGCCGGACGAAGAAGACGTCGATCAGTCGGTTGTCGCCGCCGTAGAGCAGTCCGGGCTGGACGATGACCGGCCGTCCGCCGTTCTTCGCGCGGGCCAGCACGGCGTCTTCGACCGCCTTGCGCCACGCCACGATTGCCGGCGGGTTCCAGGCGGCCGTCTCGTCCTGGACGCCGTCGGTGTCGCCGTAGACCCAGCTGCCGCCGGTGTGCACGTAGGTGCCGCCGCCGACGCCGTCCTGCATGGCGCCGGCCGCGGCGAGGTCCTCCTCGCCGCTGGTGGCCTGGGCCAGGTGGATCACGGCTTGCGCGCGAGCGGCGGCCTGGTTGAGCACGTCGAGGTCGGCCAGGCCGCCCCGGACGGCCCGCGCCCCGGCGCCGGCGACCGCGGCCTCGGCGCGATCGCTGCGCGCGAGGGCTTCGACGGTGTGCCCGAGCCGGACCAGTTCGGCGATCGTCGCGCGGCCGATGTAGCCCGATCCGCCGGTGAGGAAGACCTTCATCGCTGTCCTTTCGTTGCGGTGCCTGCGCTTTCCAGCGTGTCCCGCGCAGGCGTGGCGCGTCCAAGACCCGTTGCGCGCTCTGTGATGCCCGGGCGGCATCACGCGCGACGAAGGCGGTCTTTGGACGTGCCGGGCCCTGGCGGCACCGGGTCGTCCGACGGCCTCGGCCTCATGGCCGGCGCCGTCATTCCTGGCGGATCCGCAGTGGACGGCCCGGCGCTGGAACGGGCGCCCAGGCCTGCAGCGACAGCAAGCTCTTCGACATCCTGGTCGCCTTGGGCGTCGCGCGGCGGTGGCCGGGTGTGCTCCTGAACTCCGTCGAACCCGGGTGGGTCGCCACCAGGATGGGCGGCCGCGGCGCGCCCGACGGCCTCGCCCCGGTCACCCGGGCCCGGCTCGCCACCGGCGACGACGTCACCGGCCGCCACCTCTTCCGCCAGCGCGAGCGCGCGGCCACGGCCGGCGCCCAGGCCCGCAGCTCCAGGACGCCCTCTCGGCTACTGCGTGGAGCTCACCGGCGAGCCCCTCCCCGACCTGCGATGATCGGGGGCGGAACAGGAGGTGGTGACCCGCCGTGGACCTCGACCTGCGGAAGCTTCGGTACTTCGTCGCCGTGGCTGAAGAGCTGCACTTCGGGCGGGCCGCCGCCCGGCTGCACATCGCGCAGCCCGCGCTGTCGCGGCAGATCCGTGCCCTCGAGGACGAGCTGAAGACCGCCCTCTTCGTGCGGGACCGCCGCAGCACCGTCCTCACCCCGGCGGGCGAACGGCTCCTCGACGACGCGCGCGGTCTCCTGTCCGCGGCGGACGCGGTCCGGCGGCGGGTCGCCGCGGCCGCCGAGCCCGCGCTCACCGTCGGGTTCATGCCCGGCATCGTCGTCACGCCGGCGGTCCGGGTGCTCGCCGACCGCCACCCGGACCTCACCGTCCGGCTGCTGCGCACCAGCTGGCACGACCAGGTCGAGGTCCTGCACGACGGCCGCGTCGACGTCGGGGTCGTCCGGCTGCCGTTCGACCGGCGCGGGCTGACGGTGCGGCCGCTGTTCGAGGAACCGCGCGTCGTCACGGTGCCGGCCGGGCACCGCCTGGCGGGCAAGGAATCCGTGTCGGTCACCGAACTCGCCGACGAGCACCTGCTGCAGGACCCCGACGCCGTCCCGGAGTGGCGGGACATCGCCGTCGAACTGCGCGGCACCGACCGGGCCGAGGTCCCGCCGATCCACAGCGTCGAAGAGAAGCTGGAGCTGGTCGCCGCCGAGACGGGGATCAGCATCATCCCGCGCTCGACGGCGGCGTTCTACACCCGCCCGGACGTGGTCGCCGTGCCGGTGGAGGACATCGCGCCGAACCGCGTGTGCCTGGCGTGGCTCACTTCCCGGCGATCGGCGCTGATCGAGGCGTTCGTCGACGCGGCGGCGAGCCTCGTGCCCCGCGAGGGCTGACCGGTCAAGCGCCCTCGACCGCACCCGGCGACAGGAACTCGACGTCGTGCAGGGCCGACAGCCGGACCACCTCGGCCGGGTCCGCGAGGTCGTGCAGCCGGTCGAACAGCTGCGCCAGCCGCCCGGCCGGGCTCACCCAGAACAGCCCGCGGGTGATGCCTTCGCCGCGGTTGTAGTAGGCGTGTGGGAGCCCCTTCGGCAGCCGGACGGTGTCGCCCGGCCCCGCCGTCTCCCACTGGCCGTCGAGGTAGAGGGTGAACACGCCTTCGAGGACGTAGATGTGCTCGTCCTGGGTCGGGTGCACGTGCGGCGGTACCCCGGTGCCGGGCGGGTCGTAGGTCTCGAACGCGAAGCTCGATTCGCTCGCCGCCTTCAGCGAGTACGTGTGGCCGAGCACGTTCCACACCTTCCCCTCCCCGGCCGGCGTGATCCCCTTCGGCAGCGGGCCGAGCACGATTTCCTCACCGGTCATGACGTCTCCTCCTGGTGGGCCTCGGCCAGCCGCTCCTGGACGCGGGCGTGGCGGAACTGGTAGACGCCGCCCGCCTGGCGGAGCACGCCGCGGCGGTGGGCGTCGTCGAGGAAGTGCATCAGGCGCCACGGCAGGCGGCCCGTCGCCGCCAGCCAGACGTGGTGGACGAAGTAGTTGCCCCACGCCCGCGTCACCAGGACCGCCAAGCCGATTCCGCCGCCGAAGCAGATGCCGGTGATGAACGGCAGCACCGGGTTCGTCGCCGCCGGGAACACCTGGCCGCCCACGATCGCGCCCGCGAGGCCGTAGCACACCGCCGCGACGCCGCGGCCCATGAACCACCCGAACGACACCCCCGCCAGGCCGCCGGCGATCGCCAGCGCCAGGTCGTACCGGCCGCCGAGCACCGGCAGGAACCGCGTCTGCGCGGTGAACGCGAAGGCCATCCCGTCGAACAACCCCAGCGACACCAGGAACGACACCGACAACGCGACCGCCCCGGTGCGTTCGTTGCGCAGGATCGTCCGCGGGCTGGACACCCGGCTGGCGTCGACCGGTTTGGCGAGCCACACGTGCACCGCGAACACCAGGCCGAACGCCAGCGCCAGGAACACGACCAGGCCGGTCGCGAGCGACCAGCCCAGGCCGAGCAGCGCGCCCACGACGGCCCCGATCGCGAACCGGCCGGCGAACTTCCGGGCGGCCCCGGCGAACCGCACTTCGGTGCGCAACGGCTCGGGCGCGCGCCCGAAGCGGTGGGTCAGGTACGCGGCGCCGCCGAACGAGACGCCGTAGATCGCCGCCAGCACCGGGCCGTCGTCGACCCAGCCGGTGATGACGAAGAGCACTGCGACCAGCACGCCGACCAGGCCGGACCGCGTGCTCGCCGGCACCGCCCGGTACAGCTGCCACCACGCCAGGTCGCGGCTGCGCGCCTGGTCGAGGTGCCGGGCCAGGAAGCCCAGCCAGCGCGTCGCCTGCGCTGCGGAATACCGCCCGGACGGGCTCGTCTTCGGGTTCCGCCCCGGCGGCTGCGGCACCTGCGCGTAGGCGTTGGGGACGAACGAATCGAGCAGCTGCCCTTCGAGGGCTTCGGCGTCCGAAGCGCCGAGCAGTTCGGCGGGATCGGCGCCCGGCCGGCCGTAGCCGATCCGCGCGAGGTCGACCATCAACGGCGTGCGCAGCACCCGGGCCAGGGCCGCGTCCGGATCGCGGCGCAGCCGGTCGGCCACCGGGCGCCAGCGATCCTGGCCGTCCCGCGCGGACAGGTACGTGATCGCTTCCTGCCGGGCGACCGGTTCCAGCCGCACCACCGTGGCGGCGTTCAGCACCGCGCCGGCTTCGCGCACGACCTGGTCGTACTCGGCGGAGCGGCACGTCAGCACCAGCGCGCGGCCCGCGCCCATGGTCTGGTCCAGCGCGTCGAGTGCCGCGACGCGCAGGTCGGCCGGCATCTCGTCCAGGCCGTCGAGCACCGGCAGGACGTGGCCGCCGAGGACGAGCCGGGTGGGTGCGTCGCGCCCGTACTCGCCGGCGTTGAGCAGGGCCGGGTGGTCGTCGGCGAGCCGGGCCGCCAGCCAGCGGTCCAGGTGGTCGCGCCGCGGATCCCACGACGCCAGCGAAAGCAGGACCGGCACCGGGCCGCCAGCCGCGCGGGCGCGCAGCAGCTCCAGCGTCAGCATCAGGGCGAGCACCGACTTCCCCGAGCCCGGTTCGCCGAGCACGACCAGCTGCGGCACGGGCAGCGCCGTGAACGTGTCCGCGATGTCGTCGAGATCGCCGCGCGGCTTCCCTCGAAGGGCCGACCAGCGCAGCACGATCGGCTGCGGCCGGTGCAGCGAACGCAGCTCGGCTTCCGCCCGCCACTGCCACGTGACGGCTTCGGCCAGCTCGGTGACCGCGCGGTCGAGGGAGTGGTGCTCCGGCGCGGGTTCGGGGTCGGGTTCACCCGGGGTGGCCTCGGCGAGGATCCGGTCGTGCAGCCGCCGCAGCTCGGGGTTCGGGTCGACGCCGAGCTCGTCGGCCAGCCGCCGGCGCAGGCCGTGGAACAGAGTCGAAGCTTCGGCGTAGCGGCCTTCCTCCGCGAGGGCGCGCATCAGGAGCAGGTGGGACAGCTCGCGCGTCGGGTGCTCGCCGCAGAACTCGGTCAGCTCGCGGACGACCTCGCCCGTTTCGCCCAGCCGCAGCCGCCATTCGGCGCAGAGCTCCACGGCGTCGGCGCGCTGCTCGTCGAGCACCGCGGCCCGGCCGGCCAGCGTCGTCGTCCGCAGCCCGTCGAGCGCCGGACCGCGCCACAACGCGAGCGCGGCCTGGATTTCTTGGACGGCGTCGACGAGTTTCGCCTGCCCCGCGAGCGCCCGCGCGGCCGAGACGTGCCGGCGGAAGCGCAGCGAGTCGAGGTCGTCGGCGTCGGTCCGCAGGCGGTACCCCGGGCCGTCGGTGACGATCAGCGCACCGGCTTCGCCGAGCCGGGCCCGCAACGCGGAAACGCAGTTGCGCACCTGCTTCACGGCGGTCGCGGGCGGTTCGTCCTCCCAGAGCGCGTCGATCATGCGCTCCACCGGGACAACGGCGTTCGGGCTGAGCAGCAGGGCGGCGAGCGCGCGCTGCTGGCGCGGGCTCGCCAGGGTGACCCGGTCCCCGGACACGCGCACTTCCAGCGTCCCGAGAACCCGGAACCTCATCGCATCCCCCTCTCCCCCGACGCCGGCACCGCGCGTCCCCCTCCGAAACGCGCAGGTCGCACCCCGGATGCCGGCGCGAGGACGAAACGAGGACGGCGTCGGGAACCCTAGGGGCACGGCGAAAGAGGGGGAATGCCGGGGCGACCCGGTGGCGGGCGCGTCGTTGGGGGTCGCGCCCTCCACCGGGCTAGCGCCCGAACACCTCGGCCGTGAAACCCGCCGTCGAAGCGGACGCCACGAGTTCGCCCGCGCGGGCGGCCGGAAGCAGCACGAGCGGGTAGCAGTCGGACTCGATGTCGAGGACCGCGAGCGCGGTTCCGGTGCCGAGCAAGCGCTCCCCCGCCGTCACGAGGAACTCGTACGTCGGCAGCTCGCTTTCCGCCAGCGATGTCCACAACTCGTCCGCGGCGGGCGCGGACCGCAACGCCCGCAGCTGACCCGCGATCTCGTCGGGCGCTTCCTTCCAGTCGAACTCGGCCAGCAGGCCGTGGTCGGCCAGGGCGTCCACGAGCGCAATCCACGCCAGCCCCGGGAAGGGCTCGTCGATGCCGCGGTCGTCGAGCCGGTCGGCATGCTCGAGTACGTAGGCACCGGGGTCGTCGAAGGCGGCCGCCGCGCGGGCCGCTACCTCAGGGACGGCCGGGGCCAGCAGGGTGGCCACCGCCACGAGCGCGTCGCGGGCCGGTGCGGTCATCGCTGTCCTCCGTGGGGCCGGGTGCCGATCAGGGGCATGATCGCACCATGACTTCCCCTCGCCGCGACGGCGACACGTGGGACCTGGCGTCCAGTGTCGGCGCGACCGCGACCATGGCCGCGATGACCCGGGCGATCGCGACCCGCGCGGACGACTCGCTCATCGCCGACCCGTTCGCCGAGCCGCTCGTCCGCGCGGTCGGCGTCGACCTGCTCACCCGGCTGGCGACGGGCGAGCAGCCACCCGGCGACCTGGTCGGGCAGGCGGCGATCGACGGCGCGAAGGTGCGCACCCGGTTCTACGACGAGTTCTTCCTCGACGCCGGCCTCGAGCAGGCCGTGATCCTGGCTTCGGGCCTGGACTCCCGCGCGTACCGGCTGCCCTGGCCGGCCGGGACGGTGGTGTACGAGCTGGACCAGCCCGAGGTCGTCGAGTTCAAGACGCGCACGCTGGCCGCGCTGGGTGCGGAGCCCACCGCGGAACGGCGGGCGGTGGCGGCCGACCTGCGCGACGACTGGCCCGGGGCCCTGCGCGCGGCCGGCTTCGACCCGGCGCGGCCGACGGCGTGGAGCGCCGAAGGCCTGCTGGGCTACCTGCCGCCGGAAGCGCAGGACCGGTTGCTGGACACCATCACCGAGCTCAGCGCGCCGGGCAGCCGGGTGGCCACCGAAAGCCGGCCCAACCCGCGTCCCGGCGACGAGGACCGGACGAAGCGGAGCCTGAACCGCATCTCGGAACTGTTCCGGTCGGCGGAGTTCGATTCGGACATGGCGAAGCTGCGCTACTTCGGCGAGCGCAACGAGGCCGCGCCCTACCTGGCCGGGCTCGGCTGGGCGGTGACGGGCCGGACGGTCCGCGAACTGCTCGCGGCACACGGCCTGCCGCCGCTCGAGGAGGACGACCTGCGCATGGGTGACGTGCTTTACGTCCGCGGAGAGCTCACGAAGTAGCCGGGCGCCGGCGGAAGCGGGTCCGCAGCTCGCCGAGGCCGTCGATGCGGCTGGTCAGCACGTCGTCCGCGGTCAGGTAGCGCGGCGGCGTCCGGCGGTTGCCCACCCCTGCCGGGGTGCCGGTGAAGATCAGGTCGCCGGGCAGGAGCGGGCAGACCGCCGACAGCCGGGCCACCAGCTCCGGGACGCCGAAGATCAGGTCCGCGATCGACGCCTTCTGCACGACTTCGTCGCCGAGCAGGCAGGAGATCTCCGCGTCCGGCGCGAGCTCGGTCACCAGGTGCGGGCCGGTCGGGCCGAAGCCGGGGAACGACTTCGCCAGCGAGAACTGCGGTGGCTTCCCCAGCGCCTGGACCCGCCGCTCCGACAGGTCCTGGCCGACCGTGTACCCCGCGATGTGGTCGAGGGCGTGCTCCGCCGGCACCCGGTGACCGCCGCGGCCGATCACCGCCACCAGCTCGACCTCCCAGTCGACGCGGTCGCCGGGCAGCTCGACCGTCTCGTGCGGCCCCGCGACGCACGTCGGGAACTTGGTGAACACCAACGGGTCCGCCGGCGGTTCGAACCCCGCTTCGGCCGCGTGCGGCGGGTAGTTCAGCGCCACCGCGAAGACCTGCCGGGGCCGCGGCACCGGCGGACCCAGCCGCGCCGGGTCGTACGGGCGGCCCGCCGGGGCCACCGACCGCGCCCACTCCGTGAACGCCGGCCAGTTCTCCAGGACGGCCATCGGGTCCGGGCCGAACCCGCCGGCCTCGAACACGTCCAGCGCGCGGTCCCCGAAGACCAAGGCGGCGCGGCCGCCGAGGTTCGCCAGCCGCATCACTGCGCCCACGGCTTGCCGTACGCGTCTTCCCACGAGACGACCCGGTTGCGCAGCACCCCGAGCTTCTCGATCTCGGCTTCGACGACGTCCCCGGGCTTCAGGTAGTTCTCGAACGGGTTTTCGGTGCTCGCGGCGACGCCGGCCACCGTGCCCGTCGTGATCAGGTCGCCCGCGCTGTAGACCTGCGGCGAGTGGTAGGCGACCAGCTCCGGGATCGTCACCGACATCCGGCGGGTGTTCGACTTCTGCCGCACCTGGCCGTTCACCCGCAGCTCCATGTCCAGGTCGTGCGGGTCGCCGACCTCGTCGGCGGTGACGATGTACGGGCCGATCGGGCAGAACGTGTCGATCGCCTTGGAGAACGAGAACACCCCGGACTCCATCTCGCGGCGCTGGATGTCGCGGGCGGTGATGTCGTTGAACACGAGGTACCCGGCGATGTGCTCGGCCGCCTGCTCGGCGGAGAAGAACTTGCCGGGTTTCCCGATCACGACGGCCATTTCGAGCTCGTAGTCCAGCTCGTTCGTCAGGTGCGACGGGTAGACGACCGGGTCGCCGGGCCCGATGATCGCGTCGACGTTCTGGAAGAACACGATGCCCTTGTTGACCGGGTGCGACCAGTTGACGCGGGCGAGGTCCTCGTGGTGCTCCCGGAAGTTCCCCGCCGTGTGGAAGAACTTCTTCGGCACGATCGGGGCGCGCAGGCGCACCTCGGACGCGGGGAAGCGGCGCCCGGTCTCGGGCACGCTCCCGCCGCGTTCGAAGAACTCGCGCGCCGACGCGGTGTCGAGTTCCAGGACGAGGTCGTCGGCGAGGCGGCCGACCAGGCCGTCGTCGAAGGTCACGAGCTTCACGGCTGCTCCACGGGGACGGTGACTCGGAAGACGCGCAGCTGGAGGGCCAGCGTCGCGTAGTAGCCCACCAGCGTGGTCAGCTCGACGGCCACGCGGTTGCCAATGGTCGGCACGGTCTCGGCGTAGGTCACGTCGTCGGCGTCGCCGTCCAGCAGGGCCAGCACGAACCGCAGCGCGGCCCCTTCGACGTCGGTGAGGCCGTCCGGCACCGTGCGCGCCGCGACCGCCGCGAGCTGGGCGTCCGTCACGCCGGCGGCGCGCGCGGCGGGCTCGTGCGCGTACCGCTCGAACGCGCAGTCCCACCGCGCCGCGACCGCGAGGATCGCCAGCTCCCGCACGCGGTCGCCCAGCGCGGTCCCGTACCGCACGGCCGCGCCCAGCCCCTGCAGGGCCTGCCCGACGCCGGGCGCGAACAGCATCGCGTTGAACGGCCCGGTCAGCACGCCCGCGGCGTCGGTCAGCGGGAACGGGCCGCCCGCGCGCGGCCCGCCGGTGATGGCCTCGCGGAGGGCGCGCTGGTCGTCGGACAGGTCGGCCGGGGTCAGCCCGGGCAGTCTCGTCATGCCCCGATCCCAGCAGCGCCCGCACCGGGACGAGCGCCGGCCTGCCATTGATTGGAACATCCGTTCCCGCGAAACGGACCCGCGCTTAGCGTCGCCGTCAGGTCGGGAGCGAGGAGCGGGAGTGGACTGGCTGGGTCTGCGGGGCAAGGGCGCGCTGGTGGCGGGCGCGGGCGGGATCGGTGCCGCGGCGGCCCGCGCGCTCGCCGGAGCGGGTGCGGACGTGGTCGTCGCCGACCGCGACCGCCGGCGGCTCGGCGAACTGGGACTCCGGACCCTCGAAGCCGATCTCACCGACGCCGACAGCGCCCGCGCGTGCGTCACCCGCGCCGACGAACTGCTGGGCCGGCTGGACATCTTCGTCCACGCGGTCGGCGTCAACGACCGGCGGCCGGTCCTCGACACCCCCGACGACGTCTGGCGCCGGATCCTCTCGGTCAACGCCGACAGCGCCTTTCGGACCGGCCGGGCGGCGGGCGAGCTGATGGTCGCCCGCGGGTACGGCCGGATCGTCTACCTGTCCTCGGTGTCCGGCCTGCTCGCCCACCCGCACCACGCGCCCTACGCGGCCAGCAAGGGCGCGGTCGACCAGCTGTGCCGGGTGATGGCCCGCGAGTGGGCCGCGTCCGGGGTCACGGTCAACGCCGTCGCGCCCGGCTACACCGAGACCGGCCTGACCCACGAGCACCTCGAAAAGCCCGGCGTCCGCGCGAACCTCACCGCGTTGGTGCCGGCCGGACGGCTCGGCACCCCGGCCGACCTGACCGGCCCGATCCTGTTCCTCTGCTCCGACCAAGCCGCCTTCGTCACCGGGCACGTCCTGTACGCCGACGGCGGCCGCACCCTCGTCTGAAGGAGAACTTCGTGCGCTTCACCGGCAAGACCGTCCTCGTCACCGGCGCCGGCACCGGGTTCGGTGCCGAGATCGCCGTCCGCGCCGCCCGCGAGGGCGCCGACGTCGTGGTGCACTACCGCGGCTCGCGCGCCGGTGCCGAGCGCACCGCGGCCCGCGTCGAAGAGCTGGGGCGCAAGGCTTTCCTCGTCCAGGCCGACATCTCCGAGCACGCGCAGATCCGCCGGATGGCCGACGAGGCGTGGCACCACTTCGGCCGGGTCGACGTGGCGATCAACAACGTCGGCGACGTCGCCCGCGACCAGATGTCGTGGCGGGAGCTCACCGAGGAGTCCGTCGACCACGTCCTCGCCGTCGACATCAAGGGCACGCTGCTGTGCACGCACGAGTTCGGCGACCGCATGCTCGCCCAGGGCGGCGGCGCGATCGTGAACATCGGGTCGACCGTCGTCGCGCGCGGCAGCGCCCGCGCCCCGCAGTACGCGGCGGCGAAGGCCGGGATCATCGGCCTCACCAAGTCGTACGCGCACGCCTTCGCCCCCACCGTGCGGGTGAACGTCTTCGCGCCCGGCTTCATCGAGACCGAAGCCACGCTCGGCCGCGAAGACTGGCGCACCGGCCGCGCGGAGAAGCTGCGGGACGCGACCCCGATGGGCCGCATCCCGAAGCCCGAAGAGCTGGCCGGGACCGCGCTGTTCCTCGCCACCGAGGATGCCGGCCACATCACCGGCGGCTTCCTGGTCGCCGACGGCGGCTACACCATGCTGGGCGCGTGATGGCCGCCAGGGTGGTCTTCACCGGCGGCCGCGTCTTCGACGGCAGCGGTTCCCCCGCGGTCCCCGCCGACGTCGTCGTCCGGGGTGACCGGATCGAGAGCGTCCGGCCCGGCGGCGGCACGGAACCCGGGCCCGGCGACCGCGTGGTCGACTGCCGCGGCGCCACAGTCATGCCCGGGCTGGTCGAGTCGCACTGCCACCTGACGTTCCCGTCGGCGGTCGGGCACCTCGACCCGTCGTTCAACCCGCCGGTCGACGTCAGCTTCTTCCACCACCTGCCCAGCCCGGACGAACACCTCGCGCTCGCCGAGCGCAACGCCCGGATCCTCCTCGACCACGGCTTCACCAGCGCCTACTCCGCGGGGTCGTTGACGCCGGTGCCCACCGAGGTCCGGCTGCGCGACCGGATCGCCGCCGGCCTGGCCGCCGGGCCCCGGCTGCGGGCGGCGTCGTTCGAACGGGACAACAACCCGGTCAAGATCGGCCCGGCCCCGCAGGAAACCGGCCCGGCAGCTGTGCGCGCGTTCGTGCGCGAACAGGCCGAACTCGGCTTCGACAGCGTGAAGCTGTTGATGAGCAACGACGACGTCTTCTTCGAAGGCGGCTCGATGGTCACCCAGTACACCGCCGAGGAGGCGAACGCGGCCGGCGAGCAGGCCCGCGAATCCGGCGTGTGGCTCAACTGCCACGCCCAGGCACCCGAGTCGATCAAGCTGGCCGTGCGGGCCGGGTTCCGCTCGATCTACCACTGCTCCTACGCCGACCCCGAAGCCATCGACCTCCTGGAGGAGCACAAAGACTCGATCTTCCTGTCCCCCGCCGTCGGCATCATGTGGGCCAACGTCCACGAGGGCGCCGAGTTCGGCATCGACGCGGAGAAGACCGGCTCGGTGAAGTCCCTGGCCGCGATGGAACAGCTGTACCCGGAGCTGCGCAAACGCGGCCTGCGCGTGCTGCCCGGCGGTGACTACGGATTCCCGAACAACCCCATCGGCCGCAACGCGCGGGACCTGGAGCTGTTCGTCCGGCTCTTCGGCTACTCCCCCGCCGAAGCCTTGCGGGCCACGACTTTCCACGGTGGGCAGGTGATGGACCTGCCGGTCGGGCTGCTCACCGAGGGCTACTTCGCCGACGTCCTGGTCGTCCGCGGCGACCCGACCGCGGACGTCACGCTGCTGCAGGACCCGGCCAACCTGACGGTGATCATGCAGGGTGGGCGGTTCCACAAGGCGAACGCGTGATCTACCGCGAGGTGCCGGGGTTCCGTCCGCTGGAACTGGAACTGTCCGAACCGGACGATCCGCTCGCGACGATCGTGTACCTGCACGGCGGCGGCTGGCGGCGCGGCTCCCGGCTCACGCCGCTGCCCGGGTTCGATCGCCTGGCGGAAGAGCTGGTGGCACAAGGTTTCCGCGTCGCCGCCGCCGACTACCGGCTCAGCGGGGAGGCGATCTTCCCGGCACCCCTTGACGACGTCCGCGCGGCGATCGAGTTCGTCCGCGACGGGAAACCCTTGTTCGTCTGGGGCGAGTCGGCCGGTGCGCACCTCGGTCTGCTGGCGGCGCTGACCGGGTCCACAGTGGACGGTGTCGTCGCGTGGTTCCCGCCGGCCGACCTGCTCGGCCTGACCGGCGACGTTACCCGCGAAGCGGCCCTGCTGGGAGCACCGCCGGAGTCGGTACCGGCCCTCGCCCGTTCGGCGAGCCCGGTGTCGTTCGCCCACGCCGGCGCTCCTCCCGTCCTGCTGATGCACGGTGCGGACGACGACCTGGTGCCGCCCACGCAAAGCGTTCGGATGGCCGAGGCGCTGCGAGACGCGGGCGCGCCAGTGGAACTCCACCTGGTGCCCGGCGCCCGCCACCGCTGGGAAGGCGCCGATCCCGCGGCCGTCGTGGCCACCTCCGTCGAGTTCGTGCTGGCCGCGCTGCCTCGCTGAGCGCGTCAGCGCGAGCCCAGCTCCCGCGAAATGCCCCGCGCCGCCGTCTGGACCGCCAACCCCAGGTGCCGCGGCTGGGCCACCCGCTTCGGCACCAGCACCCCCAGCACACCGGCGAGAACCTCACCCCGGCCGAAGATCGGCGCGGCCACCGACACCATCGCGACGGTCTCGTCCTGGCGGCGGAAGATCGCGAGCCGTTCCCGCCGGACCTCGGCCAGGGTGCGGCGCAGCTTGTCGGCGGGGATGAGGCGGTTGTCCGGCTCGCTGTACACCGGCTTCGCGAGCAGCTCCTCCTGGACCTCCCGGGGCGCGAACGCCAGCAGCGCCAGGCCGACGCCGGTCGAATGCAGCGGCAGCCGCCCGCCGGTGCGGTAGTCGACCGGTGCGGCCTGGTGCCCGGAAAGTCGCTCGACCAGCAGGGCCTGCATGCCGTCGCGGACCGCGAGCTGGACGTGCTGGCGGGTGACCTCGGCGAGGTCGTTCATGAACGGCAGCGCGACCTGGCGCAAGCCGTGCCCGCGCGGGGCGAGCGTCGCCACCTCCAGCAGGCGCAGGCCGACGCAGAAGCGGCCGTCGTCGCCGCGTTCGAGCGCGCCCCACTCGCGCAGGCGGTTCGCCAGCCGCAGCGCCGAGCTGGGCGGCATCTCGCACCTGCGGCTCAGCTCCGCGAGCGAGAGGGTGCGGTGCTCGGCGTCGAACGCGGCCAGCAACGCCAGCGCGCGGTCGACGACCGGCTCGCCGTGCGCCGGCCGCCGGCCGCGCTTTCCCATGGGTGGCACAACCGCCGACCGTAGCCGAAGCCGCCGTCAGGCCGGGGGCAGCACCGGGTCCCGCCGCAGCTCGGCCTTCGCGATGGACCGCAGGTGCACCTCGTCCGGGCCGTCGAACAGCCGCATCGCGCGGTGCCAGGCGTACATCGCCGCCAGCGGGGTCACGTCCGTGACGCCCGCGCCGCCGTGGACCTGGATCGCCCGGTCGATCACGCGGGTCGCCGCCCGCGGCACCGCCACCTTCGCCATCGCCACCAGGTCGCGGGCCGCCTTGTTGCCGGCCACGTCGATGACGTGACTCGCCCGCTGGCACAGCATCCGCGCCTGGTCGATCTCCAGCCGCGACTCGGCGATCTGCTGCCGCACCACCCCCTGGTCGGCCAGCGGCCCGCCGAACGCGACCCGGTCGCGCGCCCGCGCCACCAGGAGCGCGAGGGCGCGCTCGGCCGCGCCCAGGGCACGCATGCAGTGGTGGATCCGGCCCGGCCCGAGCCGGGCCTGCGCGGCCGCGAACCCGCCGCCCTCCTCACCGATCACGTTCTCCACCGGCACCCGGACGTCGTCGAAGCGCACTTCGGCGTGGCCGTGCTGGTCGTGGTGGCCGAACACCGGCAGGTCGCGCACGATCGTGACGCCCGGCGTGTCGCGCGGGACGAGCACCATGGTCTGCTGCCGGTGCGTCGCCGCCCCGGGGTCGGTCTTGCCCATCACGATGAAGAACGCGCACCGCGGGTCCATCGCCCCGCTGGTCCACCACTTGCGCCCGGTGATGACGTAGGTGTCGCCGTCGCGCACGATGCGGGTGGCGATGTTCGTGGCGTCGCTGCTGGCGACGTCCGGCTCGGTCATCGCGAACGCCGAGCGGATCTCCCCCGCCAGCAGCGGCGCGAGCCAATCCCGCTTCTGCGCTTCGCTGCCGAGCAGGTGCAGCAGCTCCATGTTCCCCGTGTCGGGCGCCTGGCCGTTGATGGCTTCGGGCGCCAGGTCGAGGCTCCAGCCCGACAGCTCCGCGATCGGCGCGTACTCCAGCTGCGTCAGCCCCGACTCGGCCGGCAGGAACAGGTTCCACAGCCCTTGGGCGCGTGCCGCCGTCTTCAGCCGCTCGACCACCGGCGGGACGACGTGGTCGTCCGGGCCCGCGGCCCGGCGGTGGGCCAGGTACTCGGCCTCGGCCGGGAGCACCTGGTCACGCATGAACGCCAGCATCCGTTCGTGGAGCTCGCGGGCGTGCGAAGAGGGGGCAGGGAGGTCGTAAGCCGCCACGGGATACTCCTGAACAACGCCGATCGGATGGTCGGCTCGACCGTACGAGCGGGGCAACGGGGTGTCAACGCGCGAGCCGCACCACGTCCAGGGCGAACCCGACGTACTGGCGGGCGACGGTCTCCGGCGACGACGGCCCCTCGGGCGACCACCACTGCGGCAGCGCGGTGCACATCGTGACGACCGCCCGCGCGGCCTCCTTCGGCAGCGGCGTGGCCATTTCCCCGCGCCGGCAGCCTTCCCGGACCTCGTCGTCGACCATGTGCTGCACCTCCTGGCGGCTGGCCGCGATGCGGATCCGGTTCGGCTCGTCGAGGCTGCGCATCTCGCTCGCGCCGATGAACCCCAGCTCCCGCCGGTGGGTGTGGAACAGCGCCAGGCACTCGACCAGCCGCGTGAACCGCTCGACCGGGCCGTCCGCCTCGGCGCGCGCGGCGCGGGCCCGGGTCAGCAGGTCGTCCATCGTCAGGTCGAGCAGCGCCACCAGCAGGTCCTGCTTGGCCGGCCAGTGGTGGTAGACCCCGGGCACCGACAGCCGGGCGCGCTGGGCGATGTCGCGGATGGTGGCGCCGTGGTAGCCGAGCTCGACGAAGGCCGCGAGCGCGCCGGCCAGCGGCGGTTCGAGCCGCAGGGGCCCGAAGTCGCGCCAGCCGGCGGCCGGCGCCGAGCCGCGCAGCGCCGCCGGCTCGATGCCCAGGATCCCGGCGGCCCGCGCGAGCCGGGCGTCGTCGATCTTCGTCGCGCCGTTCTCCACCGCGCTCCACGTGCCGGCGCTGACGTCGAGGGCCTGGGCCACGTGCCGCAGGGTCAGCCCGGCCGTCCGGCGGGCCGCGCGCAACCGGGCGCCCACCTCCCTGCGGGCGTCGAGCTCCTCCGGGGCGATCCCACGCACTCCCACCGGTCCGTCCTCTCGGCGCTTGACAACTTCCGGCCGCCTCGGGGATGGTACTCGACATCCTGTTCAGTTTTACCGTGCAAACGCTCGGTTTTCGGAAAGGGTCCGGTCATGTCGGCGAGCCCACCGGGGGTGTCCGTCCCCGCCCTCGAGGCGTTCCTGCGCGAGCACGGGCTGCTGGCCGGCCCGCTGCGGGTGGAGCTGCTGGCGGGCGGGCGGTCCAACCTGACCTACCTGCTGAGCGACGGAACCGGCCGGTGGGTGCTGCGCCGGCCGCCGCTGGGGCACGTCCTGGCCACGGCGCACGACATGGACCGCGAGTTCCGCGTCCTGCGGGCCCTGCACCCGAGCGGGGTGCCCGTTCCCGAGCCGATCGTCCAGGGCGTGGCCGACGTTCCCTTCTACGTCATGGAGTTCGCCGAAGGCAGCGTGCTGCGCGAACGGCACCAGCTCGAACCCTTCGGCGGCGAAGGGGCCACGCGGCTGGCCGACGCGCTCGTCGAGACCCTCGTCCGGCTGCACGACACGGACCCCGCCGCCGTCGGACTGGGCGAGCTGGGCCGCCCGGACGGCTACCTCGAACGCCAGCTGCGGCGCTGGGCCCGGCAGCTGCGCGACTCCCATAGCCGCGACCTGCCCGAGCTCACCGCGCTGGGCGAACGCCTGGCCGAGCGGGTGCCGCAGCGGAGCGCGGCGGCGATCGTGCACGGGGACTACCGCCTGGACAACCTCGTGGTCGACCCGGCGAGCGGGCGGGTGGTCGCCGTCCTCGACTGGGAAATGGCGACGCTGGGCGATCCCCTCACCGACCTCGCGTCCGCGGCCGTCTGGTGGGACGGCCCGGAAAGCCCGGTCGCCGCCACGCCCGGGACCGTCCCCGGCTTCCCCGGAGGCGACTTCCTCGTCGAGGCGTACGCCCGGCACAGCGGCCGGGACCTCGCCGGCTTGCCGTGGTACCTCGCGTTCGCGTGCTACAAGATCGCGGCGATCTTCGAAGGCATCCACTACCGCGCCCGGCAGGGCTTGACCGTCGGCGACGGCTTCGACCGCCTCGGCGCCCTCGTGCCGGCCCTCGTCGACCGCGGCCACGCCGCCCTCGCCGCGTGAACCGGGACCAGGAATGAGCATCACTTACACCCTCGACGGGCGCGTCGCGCGGATCCGGCTGGCGGACGGCGAGCGCGGCAACCCGCTCGACCAGTCCACTGTGGATGATCTGCGCCTGGCCGTGCGCCGGGCCCGGTCCGACGACGCGCACGTCGTCGTCCTGTCCGCCGAGGGCCGTGCCTTCAGCTTCGGCGGCGACGTGGCGGCCTTCGCCGCGGCCGACGACGTCGGCGCCCTGGTCGACGACCTCGCCGAAACCCTCCACCGCGCCGTCAGCGACCTGCACCGGCTGGACGCCGTCGTAGTCGCCGTCGTCCAGGGGGTCGCCGCCGGGGCCGGGCTGGCGCTCGCCGCGGCGGCCGACCTGGTGCTCGCCGGGACGTCGGCGCGGTTCACGCTGGCCTACACGAAACTCGGCTTCTCCCCCGACGGCGGCAGCTCGCTGCTCACCGCCTCCCTCGGCCTGCACCGGGCCCTGCACCTCGCGCTGCTGAACCCGGTGGTCACCGCGGAGGAGGCGCACCGGCTCGGGCTGGTCGCCCAGGTCCACCCGGACGGCGAACTCGAAGCCGCCGCCGAGGAGGTCGTGCGTCAGCTGGCTGCCGGGTCGAGAGCCGCCCAGGTGGCGACGAAACGCCTGCTGCGCGAGACGGCCATCCCCGCGGCCGAAGCCGCGCTGCGGCGTGAGAGCGTGTCCATCCGGGACCGGGCCGCCGGTCCGGACGGCCGCGAAGGAGTCGCGGCCTTCCTGGGCAAGCGCCCGCCCGAGTTCCGCTGACGGAGGACCCACCATGACCGGACCCCTCGCCGGGCTGCGCGTCGTCGAGCTGGCCGGGATCGGGCCGGGCCCACACGCGGCCATGATCCTCGCCGACCTCGGCGCCGACGTCGTGCGCGTCGAGCGTCCCCGGGGCACGCTCGACCTGACCGGCGGCAAGCCGGACCACCTGCTGCGCGGCCGCCGGTCCGTGGCGGCGGACCTCAAGTCGCCCGAAGGACGGGACCGGGTGCTGCGGCTGGTCGCGCGGGCCGACGTGCTGCTCGAAGGGTTCCGGCCGGGCGTCGCCGAACGCCTCGGCGTCGGCCCGGACGCCTGCCGGGAGGTGAACCGGCGGCTCGTCTACGCGCGGATGACCGGCTGGGGCCAGGACGGGCCGCTGGCCGCGCGCGCCGGCCACGACATCAACTACATCGGCTTGACCGGCGCCCTGCACGCGATCGGCCGCGCGGGCGAGCGCCCGGTTCCGCCGCTGAACCTGGTCGGCGACTTCGGCGGGGGCTCGATGTTCCTCGTCACCGGCATTCTGGCGGCGCTGTGGGAGCGCGAGCGGTCGGGTGAGGGCCAGGTGGTCGACGCGGCCATGGTCGACGGCACCAGCGTGCTCCTGCAGATGCTGTGGACGATGCGCGGGCAGGGCACCTGGTCGGGCGAGCGCGGCGCGAACCTGCTCGACGGCGGCGCCCCGTTCTACGACACGTACGTCTGCCGGGACGGCGGGTGGATGGCGGTAGGCGCGATCGAGCCGCAGTTCTACGGCGCGCTCCTCGCCGGGCTGGGCCTCGACCCCGCCGAGCTGCCCGACCAGCTCGACCGCACCGGCTGGCCGCGCCTGCGCGCCCGGTTCGCCGAGGTGTTCCTGACCCGGACGCGTGACGAGTGGGCGGCGGTGTTCGCCGACACGGACGCGTGCGTGACGCCGGTGCTGGCGCCCGAGGAGGTCGCGGCCCACCCGCACCTCGCGGCCCGCGCGACGATCATCGAGGTGGACGGCGTCGAGCAGGCGGCCCCGGCACCGAGGTTCTCCCGCACGGCCACGGCGCATCCGTCCCCACCACCCCAGCCGGGCGCGGACAGTGATGCGGTTTTCGCCGAGTGGGAAGCCTGACCGCTCAGTTCGCACCGAATGCCCGCGCGACGATCGCCCGCCGCGAGTAGGCGATCCGGCCGCAACGGTTCTCGGGTACGGCCCACAGCACATCCGAGCCGCCGCCGCAGCCGGTCGCGGACCCCGACGCGGTCTTCGCCGAGCGGGAACCCTGACCGCTCAGCTCGCGCCGAATACCAGCCGGCCGCCGCGGCCGGGAACCTCAGCTCGCGCCGAACGCCCTTAAGAATGTGTCGACGATGATGTCGGCCGCCTGGGCGTCGCTCAGGTCGGGCAGGTCCTTTGTGGACAGGTGCACCAGCTGGCCGAGCACGTTGCCCGGCCAGCGGGGCGGGAGCCCGGGCCGGAGGAAGCCTTCGTCCGTCGCGCGCTGGAGGAAGGCGTCGACCTCGTCGACCGCGCGCAGGCGGCGGGCCCAGATCTCCGGGTCCGAGCGCATGCGGCTCACCTCCGTCGGCCACTTGCGGTTGACCCCGACGATCTCCTCCACGTACCGGTGCAGGGCCACCGGCACCGGCGCCTCGCGCAGCCGGGCGGCTTCGATCGCCGCCTCGATCGCGTCGAGCCGGGCCTGGTAGACCGCCGTCAGCAGCTCCTCGCGGCCGGTGAACCGGCGGTACACCGTCCGGCGGTCCACGCCGGCCTCGGCCGCGATCGCCGCGATGCTCGTGGCCGGGTCTTCGGCCAGCATGCGGGCGCCCGTCGTCAGCAGGAGTTCGAGGTTGCGCGCGGCGTCGGCTCTCACGGTCCCAACCTACCCTTCGGTGTCGCTCTCCCCGGCGTAACCGCCACCCGAGTGGGGCTGATCTCCAAATGTGCACCGCCTCACACGTGAGCCAGTTGGTCATCTTAAGTGCTACATTGATGTGGCAGATCGAGAACGACCAGGAGGCAGCCGTGATCACCCACACCCAGCTCTTCATCGGCGGCGCGTGGACCAGCCCGAGCAGCGCCGAACTGCTGGACATCGTTTCCCCACACGACAACGCGGTCATCGGCCGCGCGGCGCAGGCGGTGCCCGCCGACGTCGACCGCGCCGTCGCCGCCGCGCGGAAGGCGTTCGACGAAGGCCCGTGGCCGCGCACCACACCGGCGGAACGGATCGCCGTGCTCCGCCGGCTGGCCGCCCTCCGCGAGAAGCGGGCGGACGAGATCGCCGCGCTCATCTCCGCGGAGAACGGCTCGGCGCTGTGGTTCACCAAGGCCGGCCAGCCCGGACTGGGGCGGCAGGCCAACGCCTACCTGAAGGCGGCCGCGGAGTTCGACTGGGAGAAGACCCTCGAGCCGTCGGACCCGGCGCTGCCGTTCCGGTCGGTCGTGCGCCGCGAGGCGATCGGCGTGGTCGCCGCGATCATCCCGTGGAACTCGCCGTTCTCCTCGGCCCTGGCCAAGATCATCCCGGCGCTGCTCGCCGGGAACAGCGTCGTCCTCAAGGTCTCGCCCGAGAACACGCTGAGCATGAGCCTGCTCGCCGACCTGCTCGTGGAGACCGGGCTGCCCGACGGCGTCATCAGCGTCCTGCCCGCGGACCGCGAGACGAGCGAATACCTCGTCAAGCACCCGGACGTCGACAAGATCGCCTTCACCGGGTCGACCCGCGCCGGGCGCCGCATCGCGTCGCTCGCCGGGGAGCAGCTCAAGCGGGTCAGCCTCGAACTGGGCGGCAAGTCCGCCGCGATCATCCTGCCCGACGCCGATGTCGACGCGGCCGTCCAGGGCCTCAAGTTCGGTTCCCTGCTCAACAACGCCGAATCCTGCATCGCCCAGACGCGCATCCTCGCGCCGCGCAGCCGGTACGAAGAGGTCGTCGCCGGGCTGAAGAAGCTGATCGAGTCCCTCGGCGTCGGTGACCCGGCCGACGACGCGACCTTCATCGGCCCGATGATCCGCCGCGACCAGCAGCAGCGCGTGCTCGACTACATCCGGCTCGGCGTCGCCGAGGGCGCGCGGCTCGTCACCGGCGGCCCGGAAGTGCCGGCGGGGCTGGAAAAGGGCAACTACGTCACGCCGACGCTGTTCGCCGACGTCGACAACGGGATGCGCATCGCCCAGGAGGAGATCTTCGGCCCGGTCCTGGTCGTCATCGCCTACGACGACGAGGACGACGCCGTCCGCATCGCCAACGACTCCGAGTACGGCCTCTCCGGCGGGGTGTGGTCGGCGGACCCGGCGCACGCGCTGGCCGTCGCGCGCCGCGTGCGGACCGGCACCGTCACCGTCAACGGCGCGCCGATCGGCTTCGACGGCCCGTTCGGCGGCTTCAAGGCCAGCGGCCTCGGCCGCGAGTACGGCGCCGTCGGCCTCGGCACCTACACCGAGTACCAGACCATCACGATCCCGGAAGAGCGAGACAAATGACCCTCGACGTCCCCGCCAGACCCGCGGTGCGCCCGGCGATGGCGGCGCTGATCCTCGCCGTCCTGCTGGCCGCCCTGGACCAGACCATCGTTTCCACGGCGCTGCCGAAGATCGCCGCCGACCTCGGCGGGTTCCGCGACATCGCCTGGATCACCGCCTCCTACCTGCTCGCTTCGACCGCCGCCACGCCGCTGTGGGGCAAGCTCGGCGACATGCTCGGGCGCAAGCGCCTGTACCTCGTCGCCACGACGGCGTTCCTGGTCGCCTCCGCGCTCTGCGGGCTGGCCCAGGACCTCCCCCAGCTGATCGCCGCCCGCGCCGTCCAGGGCCTGGCCGGCGGCGGCATGATCGTCCTCACGTTCGCGCTCGTCGGCGACATCGTCGAGCCCGCCGAGCGCGGGCGCCACCAAGGCCGGTTCGGCTCGGTGTACGGCGTCGCCAGCATCGCCGGGCCGCTGCTCGGCGGCCTGTTCACCGACCACCTGTCGTGGCGGTGGGCCTTCTTGATCAACGTGCCCGTCGGGCTGGTCGCGGTCGTCCTCGCGGCCCGCGCTTTACCCGCCGCGGTCCGCAAACCGGCGGCGCGCATCGACTACCTCGGCGCGCTGCTGCTGGCCGGCGCGGCCACGGCACTGGTCCTGATCACCTCGTTCGGGCCGCGCTGGGGCTGGACGTCGCCGGGCACCCTGGCGCTCGCGGCCGCGGCGGTCGTGCTGGCCCTCCTGGTGGTCCCGGTCGAACGCCGGGCCGCCGCGCCGGTGCTGCCGCTGTCGATGTTCGCCTCGCGCACGGTCGTCATCGCCTCGCTCGTCGGCTTCATCGCCAACGTCGCGATGTTCAGCGCGCTGGTCTACCTGCCGACGTTCCTGCAGGTCGCCGACGGCGTGTCGGCCACGCTGTCCGGCGTGCACCTGCTGCCGCTGGTGATCGGGCTGGTGGTCAGCCAATCGCTCGCCGGCCGGTGGGTCGCCGACCCGGCGCGGCTGCGGGTGGTCCTGGTGACCGGCATGGCCCTGAACGTCGCCGGGCTCCTGCTGCTGAGCACGCTGGCCCCGGGAACGGCCCAGCTCGCGCTGGTCGCGTACTTCCTGGTCGCGGGCGTCGGCATCGGCATGGTCCCGATGGTGGCGCTGACGGCGGCGCAGAACGCGGTGGCCCCGGCCGACATCGGCGCGGCGAGCGCGGTGGTCACGTTCGCCCGGTCGATCGGCGCCGCGTTCGGGGTGGCGGTCTTCGGCACCCTGCTCGGCGAGGACGTCGCGCACACCATCGGCGGGGCGTTCCTGGCGATCACCCCGGTGGTCGTGCTCGGCACGGTGCTCGCGGCCGGGCTGAAGCGTCCACAAGCGACAATGTGACCCGGCCCGGCCGGGAGAGGCGCCCCAGTCCGGGGCGCCTCCGCGGGTGCTCAGGCGAACTCGGCGAGCATCCCGGGCTCGTAGGAGCCGCCCTTCTGGTGGACGATCACGGCGAGCCGGTTGGCGGCGTTGATCAGGGCGACCAGCGCGACGAGGGCGGCGACCTGCTCGTCGTCGTAGTGCTCGCGCACCCGGGCCCAGGTCGCGTCGGAGACGCCGTCGTGGTGGTCGGCGAGCCGGGTGCCCTCCTCGGCCAGCGCGAGCGCGGCCCGCTCGGCCTCGGTGAAGACGGTCGATTCCCGCCAGGCGGCGACGAGGTGCAGCCGGACGGCCGTCTCCCCGGCGGCCGCGGCTTCCTTGGTGTGCATGTCGATGCACCAGCCGCACCCGTTGATCTGGCTGGCCCGCAGGCTCACCAGCTCCCGGGTGGCCTTCGGCAGCGGCGACCGCTCGACCACCAGCCCGAGGTTCGCGAACCGCTTGCCGAGCCGGGCGCCGATCTCGGTGGTGAACAGGTCGATCCGGGGTTCCATGGCTTGGTCCTCACTCGTGTCGTGGCGGGTGAACGACCTCAAGACACCGGGTGCGGGAACCCTGTGACAGCTCGCCGTCGTGACGGCCGTCACCAGCACGAAGCCGGGTCTGGATCCGCTACGGCAGCTTCTACGAGAGCCCGACGGCCGAGACTGGGCCGAGCTCGATCCGCCCCAGCCCAAGAAACATGCCGGACCCGACCGGCGCGCAGAACTCCGACGCGGCGGCACTCCGACACGGCGGCACTCCGACACGGCGGAGAAGTTCAAAGCCCACACGACCCGCTGTGGCAGCGTCAGCAGGAGGCCTGGCGAACCGGATGGACGTCAATTGACGTCATATTTTTCGAGCATCGGTACGAAAATTTCTGCAATCGGTCCGACTATTGCCAGTTCCTGTCCGGCCGCCTACAGTCCGGTCTCGTAACTCGAGCGGCGTGGCGAGAGGAACTGGCATGGCGATCTCGCGCAGGGTCTTCCTCGGTTCGGCCGCGGCGTGGGGCGCGCTGTCCGCCCTCGGTGCTCCAGGGGCCGCCGCGGCGAGCGCGCCCGGGGACGTCGTCGGCAAGATCACCGTCGGGTACCAGGGCTGGTTCGCCTGCGCCGGCGACGGCGCGCCGATCGGCGGCTGGTGGCACTGGAGCCAGGATTGGGGCCGGACGCCGTCGCCGGGCAACAACGTCATCAAAGCCTGGCCGGACCTGCGCGAGTACACCCGCACCTACCCCACCGCCTACGGCAACCTCGGAAACGGCCAGGCCGCAACGCTTTTCTCGTCCTACGACCAGCAGACCGTCGACACGCACTTCCGGTGGATGCGCGAGAACGGCTGCGACACCGCCGCTCTGCAGCGCTTCAACCCCAACAGCAGCGAAGGTCCGACGCGCGACGCGATGGCCGCCAAGGTCCGCGCCGCCGCCGAGGCGCAGGGGCGGAAGTTCTACATCATGTACGACGCCACCGGCTGGGCGGCCATGCAGACGGAACTGAAGGCCGACTGGACGGCGAAGATGTCCGCGCACACCGCGTCGCCGGCGTACGCGCGCCAGAACGGCAAACCGGTCGTCTGCATCTGGGGCTTCGGGTACAACGACGGCAACCACCCGTGGGACGCCGGTACGTGCCTCGACGTCGTGAACTGGTTCAAGGCCCAAGGCTGCTACGTCATCGGCGGCGTACCGCGGGAATGGCGCACGAGCGACGGCGGGTCGCGGCCCGGCTTCGGCGGTGTCTACCGCTCGTTCGACATGATTTCGCCGTGGATGGTCGGCGCGATCGGCGACGCGGCGGGCTCGGACTGGGCGTACCAGAACCTCACCGTGCCCGACCAGGCCGACTGCGCCGCCCACGGCATCGACTACCAGCCGTGCGTCCTGCCCGGCGACGTCTCCGGGCGGCAGCGCGCCCACGGCGACTTCATGTGGCGCCAGTTCTACAACGTGGTGCGCGCCGGCGTGGCGGGCATCTACATCTCGATGTTCGACGAGTACGGCGAAGGCAACCAGATCGCGAAGACGGCGGAAAACGCTTCGATGACCCCGGTCGGCTCCGGCCTGCTCGCGCTCGACGAAGACGGGACGGCCTGCTCGTCGGACTACTACCTGCGGCTGACCGCCGACGGCGGCCGCATGCTCAAGGGCGAGATCCCGCTGACGCCGGTCCGCCCGACCCGGCCCACGCTCACCACCGGCGGCGCGACCGACCTGGCGCGCGGCCGCGCCACGAGCGAAAGCAGCCACACGCAGAACTACGGCGGGGGCAACGCCGTCGACGGAAACCCGGACACCTATTGGGAAAGCGCGAACAACGCGTTCCCCCAGTGGCTGCAGGCCGACCTCGGCGCGGCGGTCGCGGTGACGCGGATCGTGCTGGCGGTCCCGCCGTCGAGCGCGTGGGCCACCCGGACGCAGACGCTGACCGTGTCCGGTTCCGCCGACGGCACCACGTTCGACACGCTGGTCCCGGCGACCGGGTACGTGTTCGATCCGGCGCGGGGCAACAGCGTCACGATCGCCGTCCCCGGTGGTGCCCGGCGGTTCCTGCGCGTGACCTGCACCGGCAACACCGGCTGGCCGGCCGGCCAGCTCGCACGGTTCGAGGTCTACGGCTAGCCGGCGGTCACCGCGCCGAGGACGAAGTCGACCAGCTCGCCGGCGTAGTCGGTCAGCCCCGCCGCCACCTGGGGCCGCAAGTGCGCCGGGGTCGCCAGCGCGTGGTTGAGGCAGCCGCCCACGATCGCGTCCAGCAGCAGCGTCACGCTCGTTCCGCCGTGCAGCTCCCCCCGGGCGATGCCGCGCCGGACGATCGCCCTCGCCGCCAGCACCTGCGCTTGCCTCAGCTGCGCCACCCGTTCCGCCACGCCGGGGATCCGGTCGGCGTCCATCAGCAACCTCGTCGTCGCGCGGCCCGACTCGCCGAAGAACGCCGTCAGCATCTGCTCGGCCAGGCGGACCAGGTCTTCGCGCACCGAGCCCGTGTCGATGTCGGCCACCGGGGTGATCCGCGCTTCGAGGCAGCTGGCCAGCAGCTCCTTCTTGTTCGGCCAGCGCAGGTAGATCGACGCCTTGCCCACGCCCGCGCGCCGGGCCACGGAGTCGACCGTGAACCGGCCCCAGCCGTCCTCGCCGAAGACCTCCGCGGCCGCGCTCAGCACGCGCCGGTCGACCTCGGGGTCGCGGGGCCGCCCGGCCGGGACCTCGCCCGTCATGCGCCTCACCTCGCCCGGTGATCGGGGTCATTGCCGAACGGAATCCGCCCACTATAGAGTCGGGCCATTACTGGACGCACCTTGTTCAGTATCTCGCGGAAGGTGCACACATGCCGGGAATCGAAGTGCTCGGCACCGAGCAGCAGGCAGCGTGGCGGGCGCGGCAGCGGCCGCCGGTCGAGAAGCTGCCGGGCGGGCTGTGGTCGGTGCCGGTCCCGATCCCGGACAACCCGCTGCGCTACACGCTTTCCTACCTCGTACCCGCCGACGAGGGCCTGGTCGTCGTCGACCCCGGCTGGGACACCGACGCGGGCTGGACGGCCCTGCTCGACGGCCTCGCGACCGCAGGCGCGTCGACCGCCGACGTCGCCGGGATCGTCACCACGCACGTCCACCCCGACCACCACGGCCTCTCGGCCCGGCTGCGCGCCGAGTCCGGCGCGTGGATCGGCATGCACCCGGCCGAACGCGACACGCTCCCCCAGCGCCGCCGTGACGAGCACGGCGACACCCGCACCGAGATCACGACCTGGCTGCGCGGCTGCGGCGCCCCGGAACCGGAGATCACCGGCCTCCTCGACGCGCTCGAAGCCGCGCCGCGACCGGCCGCCGAGCTGCCCGACCCCGACGTCCTGCTGGAGGACGGCGACCTCGTCCCGGTGCGCGGCCGCCGGCTGCGGGCCGTGTGGACGCCCGGGCACACGCCCGGGCACCTGTGCCTGCAGGAGCCGGACGCGCAGCTGCTGCTGACCGGCGACCACGTGCTGCCGCGGATCACCCCGGCGATCGGCTCGTGGCCGGGTGCCGCCGAGCCGCCCCTCGGGCAGTTCCTCCGCTCGCTGGAGCGCACCGCGACCTTCGACGACCACGACGCCCTGCCCGCGCACGAGTACCGCTTCCGCGGGCTCGCCGCGCGCAGCGAGCTGCTGCGCGAGCACCACGAGCAGCGGTGCGCGGAGATCGTCGCCGTCGTCACCGAGCTCGGGCAGCCGACGCCGTGGGAGATCGCCACGCAGCTGACGTGGTCGCGGCCGTGGCCCGAGATCGGCTTCATGCGGCTGTCCGCGGTGGCCGAAACCGTCGCCCACATCGAACACCTCGCCGGGCAGGGCCGTCTGGCGTGGCCGGGGTACGGCCCGGTCCCGGCGCGCGTGACGAGGAGCGCCCGGTGACCGGCCTCGACCCGCGCACCCCGGTCCTGGTCGGCGTCGGCCAGTTCGCCGAACGCCTGGACGATCCCGGCTACCGGCGGCTGTCCGCGGTGGACCTCGCGGCCGAAGCCGTCCGGGCCGCGCTGGCGGACACCGGCGCCGACCCGGCGGCCGTCGCCGCGGCGGCCGACACCGTCGGCGGCATCCGCCAGTTCGAGAACTCCACGCCGGTCGCGTCCGCTCCGCTGGGCCGGTCGGACAACTACCCGCGCTCGGTGGCCAGTCGCGTCGGTGCGACGCCGGCCCGCGCGATCCTCGACGTCGCCGGCGGGCAAGGCCCCCAGCACCTGGTCACCGAGTTCGCCGCCGCCATCGCCGCCGGCGAGATCGAGGTCGCGCTCGCGTTCGGCTCGGAAGCCATCTCCACCGTGCAGCACCTCGCGCGGGCAGCGGACAAGCCCGACTTCACCGAGCACGTCGAGGGCAGCCTCGAAGACCGCGGCTACGGCCTGAAGGGGCTCGCCTCCCGGCACCAGGTCGCGCACGGGCTCGCGGACGCCCCCAGCCAGTACGCGCTGTTCGAGAACGCCCGGCGAGCGCGTCTGAAGCTGTCGCGCGAGGACTACGCCGCCGCGATGGGCGAGCTGTTCGCGCCGTTCACCCGGGTCGCCGCCGCGAACCCCTACGCCGCCGCGCCCGTCGAACGGACCGCCGAGGAGCTGGCGACGCCGTCCGAGGCGAACCGGCCGATCGCCGATCCCTACACCCGCTACCTCGTCGCGCGGGACAAGGTGAACCAGGGCGCCGCGGTCGTCGTCACGTCGGTCGCGGCCGCGGACCGGCTCGGGATACCGCGGGAGAAGCGGGTTTTCCTGCACGGGCACGCGGACCTGCGCGAACGCGACCTCATGGAGCGCGCGGACTTCAGCAGGGGCCCCGCGTCGGTGCTGGCCGCCCGGCACGCCCTCGACGTCGCCGGCATCGACGTCGCCGATCTGTCCACAATGGACCTCTACAGCTGCTTCCCGGTGCCCGTCTTCACCGTCTGCGAAGGGCTCGGCCTCGATCCCGGTGACCCGCGCGGTCTCACTCTCACCGGCGGCCTGCCGTTCTTCGGCGGCGCGGGCAACAACTACTCCATGCACGCCATCGCCGAGACCGTCCAACGCCTGCGGGCCGCGCCCGGCACGTTCGGGTTCGTCGGTGCCAACGGCGGCCTGATGAGCAAGTACTCCGCCGGCGTCTACTCGACCACGCCGGTGGCGTGGCGGCCGGACGACAGCGCCGCGCTGCAGGCGGAAATCGACTCGTGGCCGGCGCCGGCGGAGGCCCGGCAAGCCGACGGCTGGGCCACGATCGAGACGTACACCGTGAAGCACGGCCGCGGCGGCGAACGCACCGGCATCGTCATCGGGCGGCTCGAAGCCGACGACCGGCGCTTCCTCGCCTTGACCCACGACGGCGACGAGGACGCGCTCGCGCTGCTGTCCACCGGGGAGCCGATCGGCAGCCGCGTGTTCGTGCGCTCCTTCGGGTTCGGCAACCGGGTCACCACCACGGCGGCCCGGATGGCCGCGCTGTTCCCACCGCGGCCGAAGGTGCTGCGGGACGGCTACGAGCACGTCCTGGTCCGCCGCGACGGGCACCTCCTGGAAGTCACGATCAACCGCCCGGAGTCGCGCAACAGCCTGCACCCGGCGGCCAACGAGGAGCTCGACGAAGTCTTCGACGCCTACTTCGCCGACCCCGATCTGTGGGTCGCGATCCTCACGGGTGCGGGCGGGAAGTCTTTCTCGGCCGGCAACGACCTCGTGTACTCGGCTTCCGGAAAACCCTTGTGGGTGCCCAAGAACGGCTTCGCCGGGCTCACCAGCCGCCGGGACATGGCCAAGCCGGTGATCGCGGCGGTCAACGGCTACGCGATGGGTGGCGGCTGCGAGATCGCGCTGGCCTGCCACCTCGTCGTCGCGGACGCGACCGCGCGGTTCGCCCTGCCGGAGGTCAAGGTCGGCCTGGTCGCCGGCGCCGGCGGCCTGGTCCGCCTCCCGCGCACGGTCCCGCCGGCCATCGCCACCGAAATGATCCTCACCGGACGCCGTCTCGACGCGAATGAAGCGCTGACGTACGGCCTGGTCAACCGCGTCACCGAAGCCGGCCAGGCCCTGGCCGGCGCCCGTGAGCTGGCCGCGCGGATCCTGGACGGCTCCCCCACGTCGGTCCGGGCCTCGCTGCGGATCATGGCCGAGACGCGGGGCATCCCCGATCCCGTCGACGCGGTCGAGCACCCGTCGGCGGCGTTCGACGACCTCCTGGTCAGCGAGGACACGATCGAAGGGATCACGGCTTTCGCGCAGAAACGGCGGCCCGTCTGGCGCAACCGCTGACCCGGACGCCCCCGGCCCGGCTCCCGGTCAGCGGGCCAAGGCGCCCATGAGCAGCGCGGCGACGGCCGCCCGGTGCTCGGGGGTGTCCTGCCAGCGCAGGTGGCGCCCGGCTTCCACGACCACGCCGAACCCGGCGTGCACCAGCACCCGGGCCTGGCGCGCGTCGAGGTCCGGGCGGGCCTCGCGCAGGTGTTCCTCCCAGACCGCGATGTGCTCGCGCTGCGCGGCGACCAGCGGACGGCGCAGGCCCGCGGGCAAGCCGACGACTTCGGCGTTGGCCACGCTGTTGAGGGCGCTGTACTCGAAGCTGTAGGCGACGTAGGTCGCGGCCAGGGCGGTCAGCGCGTCGACGCCGGTCAGCCCGCGCAGGTTGGGTTCGACCGCCTGGGCGAGCAGGTCGGCGGCCTGCAGGCACGCCGCGGCCAGGATGTCGGCCTTGCCCGGGAAGTAGCGGTACAGCCCGGACGGCACCAGCCCGACGGCCTCGGCGAGCATGCCGTTGGTGACGGCGGCGAACCCGTCCCGTTCGAACAGCGGGATCGCGGCCGCGAGGATCTCCGACCGCCGCGTGCGCGGCACGGGCCGGGCAGGCAGCTCGACGGGACCGACGTCCGCGACCGCCACCGTCGGGTCGGTCGCGACCACGCGCAGCGCGGCCGCCTGCAGCAGGTCTTCGACCCGGCGGCGGCCGATCGTGTTGTGGTGCATGGTGATCGACCCGATCGCGCCCAGGGCCGCCACCGCTCGCAGGTGCTCGCCGGGCAGCGGGTACTCGCGCCGCACCACCTCCGCGACCCGGCCGACGACGTGGGCGAACTTGCCCTTCAGCACCCGGCGGTCGTCGCGGTCGAGGTACCGGGCCTCCCACCGGTACACGCCCCCCGCGGACCGGTGGGCGACGGTGATCCGGGCGATGGCGGCGAGGACGTCCGCGGACGTCGCGTCCGGGGGCACCTCGTCGAGCGCCGCGACGAGCCGGTCCACCATGACGTTCGCGCACTCGGCGAACAGCGCGTACTTGTTCGGGAAGTGCCGGTACAGCGCGGCCGCGGTGATCCCGACGCCGGCCGCGATCTCCTCCATGGACGCCGCGTGGTAGCCGCGCTCGCTGAAGACCGTGGCCCCCGCTTCGACGATGAGCTGCTTGCGGTTGCGCGGCCGGACGGCCGCCGCCGGCTCGGCGGTCACCGGGCGGGGTGCTGGGCGGACGGGACCATGCGTGCCAGTCAACCACGGCGGGCACCGGATGACCCCCGGACGCCTCTTGCCGACCGGCGACCGGGCTCGCTATGTTAATGAAGAATCTCTCCCCGAAACGTGCTCGAAGCGGTATTTGCCTACCAAGGAAGCTAGGTAAGTCAATGAGCGATCTCAGCAGGAGGAGCGTCCTTTCGCTCGGCGTCGCGCTGGGCTTGGCGAGTGCGACGAGCGTCGTCCCGGCCTGGGCCTCGACGGGCGCCGCCACGGCGGGCACCGACCCGTGGTGGACGTGGGACGACGAGGTCGACCGCCTGATGGCGGGCATCCTCGACACCGGCGGGGTGCCCGCGGTCAACACCGCGCTGCGGCCGTGGGTGAACAACAGCGACCCGCTGCCCACCGGCCTGCCCGCCGACCTCGCCGGCTACTTCCAGGGGGCCAACCGGCTGCCCTCGTGGGCCGACCCCGCCAAGCTGCGCCGGGCCGCGGACTTCAACCGGCGCAAGGACACCTACCTGTTCATGCTCTACGGCCTGGGCAGCGGCATCATGAGCACGGTCATCCCGCGGGAGGCCAAGTCGGTCTACTGGTCGGCGGGCGGCGCGAACATGCAGGACCGCGCGGCCAAGACGTTCACCTTCGGCTACGACCTGAGCGATCTCGACGCGTTCGAGCCCTCGGGCCAGTTCGTCGTCACGGCCAACAAGACACGGCTCGTGCACGCCGCCGTGCGGCACCTGCTGCCGCAGTCGCCGCACTGGCGGGCGGTCGCCGACGAGCAGGTCCCGATCAGCAACGGCGACATCCTGGTGACGTTCCACAGCCTCGGCACCTACGTGCACCGGAAGCTGCTCGAATGGCGCGTCCCGATGTCGGCCGCCGACGAAGAGGCCTTCCTGCACCAGTGGCAGGTCGCCATCCACCTCCTCGGCGTGCGGGACGAGTTCATCCCCAAGACGTGGGCGGAGGCGGACGCGCAGTCGACGCGGGTGCTGACCCCGCTGCTCGCCCCGACGACCGAAGGCAAGGAGCTGGCGGCGGACCTGCTCGGGCTGACCGCGCAGGTCGACCTCGGCGTCACGCGCGGGTTCCTCGACGAGTTCGTGCGGTACGTGCTCAGCGACGCCGTCGGCGACTGGCTCGGCCTGCCCCGCGACTACGCCGCGGCCGCGCTGGTCCGCACCGGCTGGCCGGCCTACATCGCGTTCCGCGAGGGGCTGCTGCCGATCGCGCCGGCCGGGTTCTACCTGTTCGACCAGTTCATCCGCGCGATCGCGATGCTGTTCCTCAACAAGGCCTCCTCGCCGACGACCACGCCGATCACGATCCCGACGGGGAACCGGCCCGGCGCCTGACAGCGTGGCGCTCCCCGGTCCCGGGGAGCGTCACGCCCGGCGCGGGATCCACCGCCACAACGCCCCGGCCGCGAGGAAACCGACCAGGCCGCTGGCCACGATCCCCGCGCCGAGGCCGGCCAGCGCGGTCACCGCGGACAGGATCAGCGGGCCCACACCGGTGCCGATGTCGGCGAGCTCGTTCCAGATCCCGAGGTGCGTCGGGCGGCCCACCGCCGGCGAGACGTCGGCGCCGAGCGTCATGACGATGCCCGAGCCGATGCCGTTGCCGAACCCCAGCACCATGGCCGCGACCGTCAGCAGGACCGCGCCGCCGGCGAGCGGCATGACGAGGAAGGCCGTGCCGAGCACGAGGGTCGACGGCACGGCGACCCAGCGCCGGCCGTAGCGGTCCATGACCTTGCCCGCCGGGTAGAACGTCAGCGCGTCGACGGCGCCGGCGACGCCGTAGATGATCGAACTGGTCGTCGGCGACAGCCCGATGTGCGCCGCCCACAACGGAACGACCGTCTGGCGGGTCTGCCGGATCGCCGACAGCAGCAGGACGCCGGTGCCGAGGGTCGCGTACACCCGCCACTGCTGCCGGAGCATCTTCCGAGTCGTCACGGCGGACGCGGCGGCCCGGTCGTCGGCGGTGACCTCGAGGTCGGGCACGCGCAGCACCAGGGCGGCCGCGGCGGCGATCGCGGCCAGGCTCACGTAGTACGCACCGGGCAGGCCCGCGAACCGCATCGCCGCGGCCCCGGCGAACGGTCCGAGGAAGAGGCCGATCCGCATGCTCCCGCCCAGCGTCGACAACGCCCGCGCGCGCATGTGCAGCGGGACGATCTGGGTCAGGTAAGACTGGCGGGCCAGGCCGTAGACCGCGCTCGCCGCCCCGATCAGCACGACGCCGCCGCCGTAGAGCAGCAGCGACCCCGGCCCGCGGCCCAGGTCGACCAGGCAGGTCACGATCCCCGCGACCATGACGGCCGCGGCGACCAGCATCGCCCGGCGTTCCCCGATCCGCGTCGCGAGGACGCCGGCCGGGATGTTGGCGGCGAGCGAGCCGACGCCGAGCATCGCGGCGATCAGCGCGGCCGTCGAGGTGCTCGCGCCGCGTTCGATCGCGCTGAGCGCGATGACGGGCAGCACGGCTCCTTCCGACAGCCCGAAGAGGGCGGCCGGCCCGTACGCCGCCGCGGCGACCGAGCGCAGGCGGAAGTCGTCGACCATGTCGGCCCATCATGCGTGACCGGGGCGCGCTCCCGGGCGCGGAAGTGATCATTCCCTCGCGTCGCGGCCGGTCCGGCCTTGTCCACCGAAGGGTGTTCCCTTTTGGGTTCTCCTGAGCGATAGTGGTCGAGTCTGTGTTTTACAACGTTGTAAACCTGTGCAGGAGGCGTGATGCGGCGGTCCTGGAGACGTACTCGAGCCTGGCTGGCCACGGCCGTACTCGCCGCCCAGCTCGGCTTCGCCGGCGTGGCGGGCGCGAGCGCGCCCGCGCCCAGTGGCGGGACCCACTTCCTCGACCACGCCGCCGCGCTCGCCGGCTACGCCGATCCTGCCTGGTACGAAGCGAACATCCCGTTCGTCGACCTGCCGGACGCGACGATGCAGAGCGTCTACTACTACCGGTGGCGGGTCTGGAAGGAGCACCTGCGCTACACCGACCCCGCCGACGGCTGGATCTCGACGGAGTTCCTCGACTGCTGCGGCTACGCGGCGCCCTACCAGGCGATCAACGCCGCCGCCGGGCACCAGCTGACCGAAGGGCGGTGGCTGCGCGACCCCGGCTACACCCAGGACTACCTCCGGTTCTGGCTCACCGGGCCCGGCGCCGGTCCCAAGCCGGCCACCGACGACGTCAACGCCGACACCACCGACTGGGCGCACGAGTACAGCGTCTGGCTGGCGACCTCCGCTTACGGGCAGGCGCAGGTGAGCGGGGACTTCGCGCCGCTGCGCACCTTGCTGCCCGACCTCGTGCGCCAGTACCGGGGCTGGGACAAGCAGTTCAACGCCGAGCTGGGCCTCTACTGGTCGGTGCCGGTCTGGGACGCCATGGAGTTCTCCGCGTCCTCCTACGAGTCGCCCGAGCCGTACCACGGCGGCGCCGGCTACCGTCCGACGCTGAACTCCTACCAGTACGGCGACGCCGTCGCGATCAGCCGGATCGCGGACTCCGTCGGCGACCACCGGCTCGCCGCCGAGTACGCCCAGCGCGCCGCCGAGCTGAAGGCTTCGCTGCAGAAGTGGCTGTGGGACCCGGCTCGCGGCTTCTACTACGCGATGCCCCGCGACGACAACCCGGCCCACCGGCTGTCCGGCAGCCGCGAGCAGATCGGCTTCCTCCCGTGGATGTTCGGCGCGGCCCAGCCGGCCGACAGCGCGGCGTGGTCCCAGCTGCTCGACCCCGCCGGGTTCGCGAGCGCCTATGGCCCGACCACGGCGGAGCGCCGCAGCCCGTTCTTCATGAAGGACGCCGGCGGCTGCTGCCGCTGGGACGGCCCGAGCTGGCCCTTCGCCACCTCGCAGACCTTGACCGGCATGGCGAACCTCTTGGACGAATACCCGGCTCAGACCGCGGTGTCCAAAGAGGACTACGCGGCGGCGCTGGCCACGTACGCCCGCACCCAGACCAAGAACGGGAAGCCGTACGTCGCCGAGGCGCACGACCCGGACCGCGACGCGTGGATCTACGACGGCCGTGACCACAGCGAGGACTACAACCACTCGACCTACACCGACCTGGTGCTGTCCGGCCTGCTGGGGCTGCGTCCGCAAACCGGTACCACGCTGGACGTCCGGCCGCTCACACCGTCCACATGGGACCACTTCGCCGCCGAGAACGTGCCGTACCACGGGCACGACGTGACCGTGCTGTGGGACCGCGACGGGAAGCACTACGGGCAGGGCGCCGGGATGCGGCTCTACGTCGACGGCCGGCTCGTCCAGCGCTCGGCGACGCTGCGGAACACCACCATCGACGTCGGCGCGACGCTGCTCCCCCGGTCCGACGACCTGGTGAACGACGCCGCGAACCCGTTGCGCACCGGCTATCCCCGGCCGATCACGTCCTACACCTGGACCTACGACAACGCGTGGAACGCCCTCGACGGCAAGGTCTGGTACAACGAGGTGCCGCAGAACACCCGCTGGACCAACTATTCGTCGCCGAACGCGAACGACTTCTACGGCGTCGATTTCGGTGCTCCCACCCCGGTTTCCGACATCCGCTGGCACGGGTACGACGACGGTGGCGGAGTCAGACCGGCCGCGGCGTACAGCCTGCAGTACTGGACCGGCTCGGCGTGGCAGGAGGTTCCCGGCCAGGTCCGCGCACCGGTGACGCCGGTGGGCAACGGCGTCAACCGCGTCACCTTCCCCACCTTGACGACGAGCAAGGTCCGGCTCGTGTTCACCAACCCGCCGGGGGCGTTCGTCGGGGTGACCGAATTCGAGTCCTGGACGCCGTCGAGCCCGGACGCCCGGATCGCCGTCGGGCCGGCCGACGGGGTCCTCACGGTCAAGGGGAGCACGCCGGTGGCCGTGACGGTGCGGAACACGACGCGGAGCCCGCTCATCGCCCCACGCGTGGCTGTCGCCGTGCCGGCCGGCTGGTCGGCCACGGCCACCGGGCAGTCCACCGCCGCGATCCCGCCCGGCGGGTCCCGGACGTGGACCTACACGCTGACGGCCCCGGCGGACGCCGAGCCGGGCAGCGCGGCGACGCTGATGGCAACGGCGTCCTACCGAGGTCCCGACGGCCCCGCATCCACGCATCAGCGCCGAAACGTCCAAGTCGCCCACGCGGCGGGCCAGCACGACCCGGTCGGCACGTGGCCGCTCGACGAGGGCGGCGGCACGATCGCCCACGACACCGCCGGATCGCACGACGCCACCTCGACCGGTACGTGGGTCCCCGGCGTGACCGGCACGGCGCTGCAGTTCGACGGCTCGGGCCAGTCCGCGCAGACGAGCGGACCGGTACTGGACACCACGGGCAACTATTCGGTCAGCGCCTGGGTCCGGCTGGACCGCACGGGTTCGTGGGCGACGGCGGTGAGCCAGGACGGCACCCCGAGCAGCGGGTTCTACCTGCAGTATTCGGCGGCCGACAACCGGTTGGCGTTCTCGACGAGTTCGGGGCGCGCGTTGTCGGACGCGGCGCCGCAGACCGGGCGCTGGTACCACCTGGTGGGCGTGCACGACGCCGACGCGGGGACGTACGTGCTGTATGTGGATGGTGTGGCACAGGCCAAGACCTGGAGTCAGCCTGTCGGGGATGCGGCGCCTGGGCCGCTCGCCATCGGCCGCGCGGTGTCCGGTGGGGGGCACAGTGATTTCTGGCCGGGCAGTGTCGATGATGTCGTGGTGTGGAACCGGGTGCTGACCGCGGGTGAGATCGCGGGGCGGTAGGCCGATTTGCCGCCCCGCTCGCCGCTGGTCGGCGGGCGGGGCGGCCACCTCGCCCGCCGCCGGGGCGGGGCGGAGTCAAGCCGCGGCGCCGACCCCGCGCCGCCGCCGAGTGGGCGGCTGCCAGCCAGTCGAGTCAAACCGCGGATCCGCCCCCGCGCCGGGCATCAGTCAGGCGCGCCGCCCGCACGCCACACCTGCCGTGTCCACTGTGGACTCAACTCGGCCCGCCCCCCCCACCGGCCACCCGCCACGACCCCGGTAGCGGCCACCCGCCCGGCCGGGACGCAGCGAAAGAGACTTCCGGGCAAACTTCGGTCACCCCTCGTCATCACCCGATGGTGTGGTGTTAACTGTCTGGGCAGACAGAGAGCGTTTCCCCGACCCGACCTCGGCGCGACGGCACGACGCCGTACCGGTTCGCCCGCCCCGCCCGGAAAGGCCGTCCTCGATGCGAGTGTCCGCCCCGCTGTCGTCCGGCCAGCAGCGCCTTTGGACCGTCTCCCAGCTCGACGGGGCCGGGCCGGCCTACAACGAGACCATGGCCTTCGCCCTGCGCGGCCCCTTGGACCGCGAAGCTCTGCAACGGGCCTTCGACGCCCTCGCCGACCGGCACGAAAGCCTGCGGACCCGGATCGTCGTCGAGGATGGCCGGCCGGTGCAAATCGTCGAACCCGCCGGTCACGGCTTTCCTTGCCCCGTCACGGACGTCGCCGGGCGGCCGGACGCGGCGGCCGGACTGCGGCGGAGCGACCCCTTCGCGCCGTTCGACCTGACGCGCGCGCCGCTGGCTCGGGCCCGGCTGCTGGCCGGGGCTGGGGCGCCGCCCCCCGACAGCCACGCTACCGGGGACCACCGACAGTTCCACGTCCTGCTGATCACCGTCCACCACGTCGTCTTCGACGGGTGGTCGCGCACCCTGCTGCTGCGTGAACTGGGCATCCTCTACGCCGCTCAATTGAGCGGTACCGCGCCGGAGCTGCCGCCCGCGCGGCCCTACCGGGAGCACTCGAACGCGCAGCAGGACTGGCTGGCCGGCTCCGGCCCGGCGCCGCACGAGGCGTACTGGCGCGAGCGGCTCGACGGGGTGCCGCCCGTGCTCGACCTGCCCGCCGACCGGCCGCGGCCGGCCCGGCAGGACTTCCGCGGCGCGCGGGTACCGATCTCCCTCGGCCCCGGCCTCACCGCGCGGCTGAAGGCGGTCGCGCGCGAGCACGGCGTCACCCTCTACTCCACCATTCTGACCTGCTGGTTCATCCTCCTGCACCGGCTTTCCGCGCAGGCTGACATCGTTGTCGGCGTCCCGACCGCCAACCGCGGCGCCGGCGGCGAGTACCCGGACACGCTCGGCTTCTTCGTCAACACCCTGGCCGTGCGCGCCGACCTGACCGGGTCCCCCACCGGTGCCGCGCTGCTCAAGCACGTCCGCGCGGTCTTACGCGGCGCGATCGACCACGTCGAGCTGCCCTTCGAGCGGGTCGTCGAGCTGGTGAACCCGCCGCGCAGCCCGGCGCACACGCCGCTGTTCCAGACGATGTTCGCCTGGGTGCCGACCATGCACGACGTCCTCGAGCTGCCGGGCGTCACCGTCGAATCCCTCGACGTCGAGCACGCGCCCGCGAAGTTCGACCTCGCGCTCGGTCTCGCCGACGAGGACGGCGACGTCGCCGGGCACCTCGACTACGCCGTCGCGCTCTTCGACCACGCCACCGCCGAGCGGTACGCCCGCTACCTCGTCCGGCTGCTGGACCAGCTGGCGACGCGGCCCGACGCGGGAATCGCGAGCTACGAGCTGCTGGACGACGCCGAACGCCGGGAGATCCTCACGGCCTGGAGCACCGGCCCGGCCCCGCGCCGGCGCCCCGGTGGCCTGGTCGAGCGGTTCACCACCCGCGCCGACACGACGCCGGACGCCGCCGCGCTCGTCTGCGACGGCAAGACCCTCACCTACGGCGAGCTGGACCGCCGCAGCACGAAGCTGGCGAACGCCCTCCGGACCCGCGGCGCCGGCCGGGGCCAGGTCGTGGCGGTCCTCAGTGGACGGTCGGCCGAACTGGTGGTCGCCGTGCTCGGCGTGCTGAAGACCGGCGCCGCCTACCTCCCGCTCGACCCGGCCCAGCCGGCCGCGCGCCGGGCCGCGATGGTCGAGGACGCGCGCCCGGTGCTGGTCCTCGGCGACGACGTCACGGCGCTGGAAGCCGACGGCGACGAGACCCGCCGACCGGTCCCGGCCGAGCGCGCGGACACGGCCTACGTGATCTACACGTCGGGGTCGACCGGTCGCCCGAAGGGGGTCGCGGTCACCCACCACAGCGTCCTCGCCCTGTTCGACCAGTGGCTCGACCGCTTCGGCGCGACCCCCGGCGAGGCGACGTCGGCGTGGTCGAGCATCGGCTTCGACGCGTCGGTGCACGAACTGCTGCTCCCGCTCACCACCGGCGCGGTGCTGCACGTCGTGCCCGAAGACGTCCGGCCGGATCCGGCGGCGCTGATGGCGTGGCTGCGGGAGCACCGCGTCGTCCAGGCGTTCCTGCCGCCCGCGTACGTCCGGTGGGTCGACGAAGACCCCGCGCGCCTCCAGGGGCTCGCGTTGCGGCAGCTGCTGACCGGCGTCGAACCGCTGCCGGAGGCCGCGCTCGCCCGGTTCGCCGCCGCCCTGCCCGGCCTGCGGATCTGCTTCGGCTACGGACCGACCGAAGCCACGCTCTACGCCACCGCCCACTTCGACCCGCAGCCGCGGGACCGGCCGGCGCCGATCGGGCGGCCGCTGCCCGGATCGCGGCTGTACCTCCTGGACGAGCGGCTCCGCCCGGTGCCGCCGGGTGTGGCGGGCGAGGTCTTCCTGGCCGGCGACTGCCTGGCCCGCGGGTACCTGCACCGGCCGGGGCTGACCGCCGAGCGGTTCGTGCCGGACCCGTTCGTGCCCGGCGAACGCATGTACCGGACCGGAGATCTGGCTCGGTGGCTGCCCGGCGGGGAAGCCGAATACGCGGGCCGCCGCGACGACCAGATCAAGCTGCGCGGGTTCCGGATCGAGCCCGCCGAGGTGACGGCCGCGCTGCTGGCCGTTCCCGGGGTGAAGGAAGCCGCCGTGCTGGTCGACCGCGAAGGCGAGCCGCGGCTCGTCGCCGGTGTCGCGGGTGGCGGCGGCCGGACCCCGCACGAGTGGCGCGCGGCGCTGGCCGACCGGCTGCCGGACTACATGATCCCGTCGGTGTTCGCCGAGTTCGAGCGGCTGCCCCTGAGCCGCAGCGGCAAGCTCGACCGCGACGCCGTGCTGGCGCGCGCTCGGACGAGCGCGCCGGCCGCGGTCAACACCACCGCCCCGCGCGACCACGTCGAGCTCGCGCTGCTGAAGATCTGGCGGGACCTGTTGCTGCACCCCGCGATCGGTGTCTCGGACGGCTTCTTCGACGTCGGCGGCACGTCGATCTCGGCGATCAAGCTGGCCCACGCCATCGGCACGGAGTTCGGCCGCGAGCTGCCGATCCGGGACGTCATCCTGCACCCGACCATCGAGGCGCAGGCCGCCCTGCTGCGCGCGGACCGCCCACCGGAGACCGGCAGCCTGATCGAGTTCCGCCGCGGCGACGGCGCGGCCCGCGTCGTCTGCGTGCACCCGGCGGGCGGCACGGCGTTCTGCTACCTGCCGCTCAGCGCCGCCCTGCCGGAGGAGGCCGGGGTGCTCGGGATCCAGTCCCCCGGGCTCAACGCCGGTGAGGAGCCGCTGCCCAGCGTCGAGGCGATGGCTGAGGAGTACCTGCGGCTCGTCGACCCGCGGCCGGACGAGACCTTGGTCCTTTGTGGACTGTCCTACGGCGGGCTGGTCGCCTACGAGATGGGACGCCGGCTCGCCGAGCGCGTCAGCGTCGTCCTGCTCGACACGAACGCCACCGACGACCCGGCCGCGAAGGCCGCGATCGAACCGGTGCCGGCGGCCGAGTTCCGCGAGAAACTGGTCCGCTTCAACGGGATGTACCCCGGGATCGAGGACGCGCAGATCGAGCGCTACCACCGCACGTACAACCACAACCGGCTGACCGCGCGCGAGTACGACCCCGGCGAGACCGCGGCGCGAGTCGTGTTCGTGCAGGCCGTCGGCGAGGACACGATCCCCGGCAGCGACGAGTTCTGGCGCCACCGCGCCCGCGGCGAATTCGAGGTGGTCCCCGCGGACTGCGGGCACTGGGACATGCTGGAAAGCGACGCGCTGCCGCTGGTCGCCAAGCTCATCGCGGCCGAGCTGGCGGCGCGATGACCTCGATCGCGCGCCGCATCCACGATCGCGCGCTGCGGCACCCGGACGCCCTCGCCGTGTCCGACGGAGACCGCCGGCTCACCTACGCCGAGCTGAACTCCGGTGCCGCGGCGGTCGCGGAATCGTTGGTGCGCAAGGGAGTCGGCCCCGGTGACGCGGTCGCCGTCGACCTGCCGCGTTCGGCGGAACTCATCCTCGTGATGCTGGGCGTGCTGCGCTTGGGCGCTCAGGTCGTGCCGCTGGACCGGCAAAGCCCGCCCGCGCGCCGCGACGTCATCCTCGCCGACGCGGGCGCGGTCGTCGTCTGCGACGAGCTGCCCGCCTCGACTCCGGCCGAGGCAGGGGTGCCCGCCGAGCCCGCGCCGGCGTCGTTCCTCTTCTCCACCTCCGGCACGACCGGACGCCCCAAGGGCGTCGAGGTGCGCGACGCCGGGATCCTGCGGCTGGCCGAACCCGGCTGGCTCGACATCGGCACGCGGTTCGCCTGCCTGGCCAACCCCGCCTTCGACGCGCTCAGCTTCGAGGTCTGGGTGCCGCTGCTCACCGGCGGCACCTGCGTGGTCCTCGACGACGACACCGTCCGCGACCCCCAGGCGTTCGCCGATGCCCTGGTCCGGGAACGCATCGACACGATGTTCGTGACCGCGACGCTGTTCAACGCGGTCGCCGAGACCGTGCCGGGCAGCTTCGCGACCGTGCGCCGGGTCGTCATCGGCGGCGAACAGCTCAACGCCCCGCTGATCCGCCGCTGGTACCGGGCCAACCCGGATTCGCCGACGCGGCTGCAGAACGGCTACGGCCCGACCGAGACGACGACGTTCGCGCTCAGCTACGCCATCCCGCGCGGCTTCGACGGCGACGTCGTGCCGATCGGCCGTCCGCTGCCGGGCACCGGCGCGGTCGCGGTGACGGCGGACGAACGCGTCGCCGCCGAAGGCGAAGTCGCCGAGCTGTACATCTCGGGCGCCGGCGTCGCGCTCGGCTACCGCGGCCTGCCCGCGGAGACCGGGCGGCGGTTCGTCCGGCTGCCGTGGCTGGACGAGGGCCGCGCGCGGTTCTACCGCACCGGCGACCTGGTCCGCGTGCTCCCGGGCGGCCGGTACGCCTACGTCGGGCGGACCGACCGGCAGGTCAAGGTTCGCGGGTTCCGGATCGAGCCGGGCGAGCTGGAGCAGCGGCTGCTCGCGCACCCGGAGGTCCGGCAGGTCCACGTCGCCGTGCGCCGCGCGGCCACCGCCGAGCTGCTCGCCTTCGTCGTGGCCGGCGACCTGTCCTTCGAGGCGTTCGAAGCGCACCTGGCCGAGACCGTGCCGGCGTACATGCGGCCGCACCACGTGTTCCGCCTCGACGAGCTGCCGCGGAACGCGAACGGGAAGGTCGACGAAGCCGCGCTGCTGGCCGGCGGGTTCTCGTCCTGGCGGCCGGACACCGGCGGCGACGCGACCCCGTGGGAGCGCGAAGTCCTGGCCGTCGTGGCGGAGACCCTCGACGTCCCGGACCTGCGTCCCGGCGACCGGTGGCTGCGGTCCGGGGGCGACTCGCTCAAGGCGCTGCGGCTGCGGTTCGCGATCCGGGAACGCTGGGGCGCGGACCTGCCGCCGTCGGTCGTGCAACGCGGGACCTTCGCCGATCTCGCCGCGGCGATCTCGGGGGCAGGGCGCGCGGCCTACCCGGAAGCGGGCGCCCCGACCACCGCGGCCACCGCACCCGCCACGAGTGAACAGCAGCGGCTTTGGCTGGTGCAGCAACGAAATCCCGCGTCCACGGCGTACCACGTGCCGCTCGCGTTCCGGATCACCGGCGCCCCCGACGTCGACGCCCTGCGCCGGGACGTGCGGGCGCTCGTGGAGCGGCACCCCGCGCTGCGGACGGCGTTCGAGGCCACCTCCGACGGCCTGCGGCAGGTGACGAAACCGGCGTACGACCCGTGGACCGAGCCCGGCGAGGACTTCTTCACCGCGCCCTTCGACCTCGCCTCGGGGCGGCTGCTGCGGGCGGCCTGGCGTCCCGACGGCACGTTCCTGCTGTGCCTGCACCACATCGCGGTCGACGGCTGGTCGCTCAACATCCTGTTCCGGGAGCTGTCCGGCGCCGCGCCGCGGGACGCGCACACGCCACTCGACTTCGCCGCCTGGCAGGCCCGCTGGTTCGCCTCTCCCGGCTACCGCGCCCAGCTGACCGAGCGGTCCGACGACGCCGAACCCCTCGGCGAGGCCTCTCTGGCCGGCCGGCTGCACACGACTCGCATCGACCGCGAGCGCGTCGACGAATGGGCCGCCGAGCTGGGTCTCACGCGGTTTCAGCTCCTGCTCGGCGTGTTCGCCTGGAGTCTCTACGCGGTGACCGGGCGGACCCGGCCCCGGATCGCCGCCCCGGTCGCGAACCGGCCGGTGCGGGAGTTCGAAGACAGCGTCGGGATGTTCGCCAACACCGTCCGGCTGCCGCTGACCGTCGACCCGGACGAAGACCTGGACACCCAGCTCCGCCGGCTCGGCGAAGCGTCCGGTGCGGCCCTGGACGGCCAGGACATCGCTTTCGCCGACCTCGATCCGGGGTACGCGGCCTTCGACTACCTGTTCGTCCTGGAGAACACCGACTTCGCGGCGCTGCGGCTCCCCGGCTGCACGGTCAGTCCACAGTGGATCGAAGCGGCCGAGGCCAAGTGCGCGCTCACGCTGTCGGTCGTGGAACGCCCCGACGGCTTCGACTGCCTGTGGGAGTACGGCGAAGGCCACTTCACCGAAGCCGAGGCGACGGCCCTCGGCGAAGTCTTCGACCGCGCCTTGCACGGCGACGCCCGGACTCCGGACCGCCGCGACCACGGCCGTGGGGCCGCCGCCGAACTGACGTGGGAAACCGTGGCCGAAGGCTTCGCGCGGCAGGTCGCACGGACCCCCGACGCCCCGGCGCTGACCGGCGACACGACGCTGACCTACGCCGAGCTGGACGCGCACGCGGCCCGGCTCGCGGCCACCCTGCCCGCCGACGCGACCGACATCGCGCTGTACTTCCGGCCGTCGGCCGAGCACGTCGTCGCGCTCCTCGCCCTGGCCCGGCTGAACATCACCGCCGTGGCCCTGGACCCCGCGTACCCGCCGGAGCTGCTGCGCGGCATGCTCGACCGGGTCCGGCCGCGGTGCGTCCTGCTCGCCCCGGGGGAAGCGTTCGAGACCGACGTCGAGCAGCGGTTCGTCACGCTTACCGAGGGACCGGTGCCGGACGTCCCGGCCCGGCACGCCGGACGGCCGCTCTACACGCTGTTCACCTCGGGCTCGACCGGCGTGCCCAAGGGCGTGCGCGTCCCCGACCGCACCCTGGCCAACCTGCTGCAGTGGCAGGACGCGCCGCCCGCGGCGACCCAGCAGTTCTCGATGCTGTCGTTCGACGTGTCGTTCCAGGAGATCTTCACGACGCTGTGCGGCGGCGGCCGGCTGCACCTGATCCGCCCGGAGTGGCGCCACGACGTCCCGGCGCTGCTGGCCCAGCTCGAAACGGCCGGGATCGAACGGATCTTCCTGCCGTACGTGGCTTTGCAGCTGCTGGCCGAGCACGGCGTCCGGCTCGGGCGGTACCCGTCGCGGCTGCGGGACGTCGTCACCGCCGGCGAGCAGCTCGTGTGCACGCCGGCGATCCGCCGCTGGTTCGCCGGGCTGCCCGGCGCGCGCCTGCACAACCACTACGGGCCGACCGAGACCCACGTCGTCAGCGCGTTGACCCTCGACGGCGATCCCGCGCGCTGGCCCGACCGGCCCGCGATCGGCCACCCGGTGGCGAACGCGGTCCTGCGGGTCGCCGACGCCGCGGGCGCGCCGCTGCCGCCCGGACAGGTGGGGGAGCTGCTCATCGGCGGGCTCGCGGCGAACCGCTGCTACCTCGGCGAAGCGGCTCCGGAGAAGTTCGCCGAGCTGCCGGAGCTGTACTACCGCAGCGGCGACCTCGCGCACTTCGACCGCGCCGGGGTGCTGCACTTCGACGGCCGCGCCGACCGGCAGGTCAAGCTCAGCGGACACCGGCTCGAGCTCGGGCAGGTCGAAGCCGCGCTGCTGCGCCACCCCGATGTCGTCAACGCGGTCGTCGCGGCCGAAGACGACCGGCTGACCGCGTTCCTGGAGTGCCGCCGGACGCCGTCGGCCGCGGAACTGGCCGATTTCCTGGTGCCGCTGCTGCCGCCGCACGCGCGCGTCGACCGCTTCCGCGTCGTCGACGCCCTGCCGCGCACGCCGAGCGGGAAGCTCGACCGGGACGCCGCCTCCCGCACCGCCGGGACGGACCTCCAGCGGACGGCTCCGCGTCCGTCGAGCGAACTGGCGGCGCTGTTCGAGGAGGTGACCGGCACGCCGATCGGTCCGGACGAAACGTTCTTCGCCGCCGGTGCCAGCTCGCTCTCGCTGATGCGGTTCCACCTGCGCTGCGCGGAAGCGGGCTACCGGTTCACCGCGGCCGACCTCTTCGAGCACGTCACCCTCCGGGACCTGACGCGGCACCTGGAGAGCGGCCCGGCCCCGGCTCGGGCTTCCGCCGCCGCAGTCGCCGACGAGCCGGTGGCGGTCGTCGGCATGGCGGTGCGGCTGCCCGGCGCGCGGGACCTGGCGGCGTTCTGGGACCTGGTCGTCTCGGGGCGTCGGGGGATCGAGGAGTTCCCGGCGGCCGAGGGCCTGGTCGGCGCGCGCAGCCTCCTGGACGACCCCCTGGCGTTCGACCCGGAGCACTTCGGGATCAGCCACCGCGACGCGGGCCTGATGGACCCGCAGCAGCGGCAGCTGCTGATGGCGTGCGTGGAAGCGCTGGCGCACGCCGGGATCACTTCGGGGGCCGGCGTCGGGCTGATCGCGGGCTGCGGCGAGAACACGTACTTCCAGCAGCTGCTGCGCGAAGGCGACCCGGCCGCGCTGCCGGACGGGTTCCAGCTGGCCCTGCACCACGAGAAGGACTTCCTGGCGACGAAGGTGGCGTACCACCTCGACCTCACCGGGCCCGCGCTGACGACCCAGACGGCGTGCTCGAGCTCGCTGGTCGCCGTCCACCAGGCCGCCGGGATGCTGCGCGGGGGCGAGGCGGAGGTGATGCTGGCGGGTGGGGTGCTCGTCGACGTCACCCTGGCCGAGGGGTACCGGTACCGGCCGCAGCACATCTTTTCGGCGGACGGGCACTGCCGCCCGTTCAGCGACGACGCCGGCGGCACGGTGGGCGGCAGCGGCGTCGGCGTGGTGGTGCTGAAGCCGCTTTCGGCGGCTCGCCGGGACGGCGACACGGTGTACGCGGTGGTCACGGGCTCGGCGCTGACCAACGACGGCGCGGTGAAGCAGGGCTACAGCGCCCCGTCCCCGGCGGGGCAGCGCGCGGCCATCCGGGCGGCGCTGCGCCGGGCCGGACGCACGGGTGCGGACGTCGGGTACGTGGAGACGCACGGAACGGGCACCCGCCTCGGCGACCCGATCGAGGTGGCGGCGCTGCGCGAGGCGATGCCGGAGTCGGCGGGCTGCGCGTTGTCGTCGGTGAAGAGCCAGCTCGGCCACCTCGGCGCGGCGGCGGGCGTGGTGGGGCTGATCCGCGCTTCGCTGGCGGTGCACCACGGCGTCCTCCCGCCGACGGTGGACTTCCGCGCCCCGAACCCGGCGGTGGAGTGGGGGCCGTTCCGGGTGCCGACGCGGGCGGAGCCGTGGCCGGCCGGACCACGGGTGGCCGGGGTGAGCAGCTTCGGCATCGGCGGGACGAACGCGCACGTGGTGCTGGAGTCGGTCCGCCCGGTGCCGCCGTCGCGCCCGGAGCCGGTGCGGTGCCTGGTGCTTTCGGCCCGCAGCGCGGCCGCGTTGCGGCGGGAAGCGGACCGGGTGGCTTCGTACCTGTCGGCCCACCCGGAGTCCTATGTGGACGTTCTCCGGCACCTGCAGTCGGGCCGGCCGGAGGCTCGCTGGCGCCTGGCGGCGCCTTGCGAGGACGCGGCGGCGGCAGTGGAGTGGCTCCGCACAGCCGAGCCGCAAGAGACTCCCAGCCCGGCCGGGGTCGTGGGTGGGGAAAAGGGGTTTTTACCGGTTTTTTAAGAACCACCCCCCCCGGCGGACCCCACGGCGGGTTTCGCGGGCGCGCGGGGGGGTGGGGGGGTGGGG
>NZ_JBIWPI010000003.1:651874-784902 GCF_044768185.1 Amycolatopsis sp. NPDC101161 | reverse complement strand
CTTGGGTTGGGCCCCCCACCCCCCGCCCGCCACCACACCCCCCGCCGGCGGGGGGTGGTGGGTTACAACCGGGTTAAACCCCGTTTTAACACCCACGACCAGCCGCGGCAGACCACTCGGCTCTTTCCGCTGCCGAGCTGGCTGTTGCCTGGCTGGCCGGCGCTTCCGTCGACTGGGGACAGTCCCCCGCTCCCGCGCCCTGGGACTTCCCGCCCCCTGCCTTCGACTCCCGGGACTTCGACTTCCCCCGGAAGTCCGCCGTCACGCGGCTGCCCGAAGGCGACTGGCTGCACCAGCCCACCTGGATCCGCCTGCGGCGGGCGGCCACAGCCACCAAGACCGACCGCACCCTCGTCATCTCCGGCGAAGGCCCGCTCACCGCCCCGGCCCTCGACGCCGCCTACTCCCGCGTCGTCCGGGTCCACGCGGCAGACCACTTCGCCCGTCTCGGCCCCGACACCTTCGAAGCCGACCCCGCCGACACCACGCACTTGCGCCAGATCCTCGACACCCTGCCGGACACCGGAATCGACTGGCTCCACACGCTTCCCCTCGGCATCACCGGACCCCTCGGCGAGGAGGCCCTGAACCACGCGCAGTGGGCCTGCCTCGACACCCCCGCCGCCCTCCTGCGGGCCGCCCACGACCGTCCACTCCGGACTTGGTGGGTCTCCGCCGGTGCCGCACCCGCGAACACCGCCGTCACGCGCCCCGAGGCCGGGCTCCTCGCCGGCATCACCGCCGTCGGCCCCCAGGAGTCCGGCGTGCCCGGCCACTGGGTCGACCTCGAGAGCGTCGATCTCGACGCGACGGCCGACCTGCTCACCGGCCCGCTGCCGCCCGAGCGCGTCGCGCTGCGGGCCGGTTTCTGGTGGACGCAAGGCACGGCACCCGTCGCCACCGAAGAGCCGGGAACCCCGGCGGACGGGACGTACCTGGTTCTCGGCGGCACGGGCGGCATCGGCACCGCCGTCGCCGAAGAGCTGCTCACCCGCACCACCGGCCGCGTCATCCTGCTCGCGCGCCACCCCCACCTGCCCGAAGCCCTCGAACCGTGGGCGGACCGCGTCGACCTGCTCGCCGCCGACCTCGCGGAAGTCACCGCCGACGAGGTCACCGCACCGCTGACCGGGATCGTCCACGCGGCCGGAACCCCCGACGGCGGCCTGATCGCCACCCGCGGCGAAGGCACCCAGTCCGTCAAGCTCGCCGGCGCCCTCCTCACCGAGCGGCTCATCGAACGCGACCAGCCCGCGTTCGTCGTCTACTGCTCGTCGCTGTCCGCGCAGTTCGGCGGCACCGGGCAGCTCGACTACGCCGCCGCCAACGGGTTCCTCGACGCCCTCGCCCACCGCGCCGGCCCGACCGCCCGGCTCTCGCTCGGCTGGGACGTCTGGCGCGACAGCGGCATGGCCGTCACGGCCCTGGAAACCGACGCCCGCCACCAGGCCCACCTGAGCGTCGGCCTGAGTGACGACGAGGGCTGCCGCACCTTCGCCCGCGCACTGGCGACCGGGCTCCCCCAGCTCCTGGTCGCGACGACCGGCCTCGACACCGTCAGGACGTTCCACGAACGCGAAGCCACGCTGGTGACCAGACCGGCCGAAGCGGACCTGACCGAGGAAGTCCGCGCGCTCCTTGGCGTCGCCGAACTCGACCCGGACGTGCCGCTCTACGACCTCGGCGCCGACTCCCTCACCTTGCTGGACGTCGTCGGCTCGGTGAAACGCCTCTACGGCGTCGACCTCGACCTCGCCTGGCTCGGCCCGGAGGTGACGATGACCGCGTTGCTGGCCAAGCTTTCCGAAGCCGCCGGCACCGGCGACGTCGAGGTGCAGGTCTGGCGCGAAGGGACGTCTCGGGAAGTCGTCTGTCTCGTGCACCCCGTCGGCGGGGACGTCCACGCCTACCGCCCGCTCGTCGAAGCCCTGCCGCCCGAACTCGGCGTCTGCGTGATCGCCGACCCCGCGCTGAGCCGCCCCGAACCACCGGGGTGGTCCATAACGGACCGCGCCCGCCGCTACCGCGCGGCGCTGGAAAAACGGTTCCCCGGCAAGGAAAAGCAGCTGGCCGGGTGGTCGTTCGGCGCCTGGGTCGCGGCGGGCATGGCCGCCGAAGCCGAGGCGGCCGGGCACCCGGTGCGGGCGCTGCACCTCATCGACCCGCCCCCGCCCGGCGCGAGCGCCGCCGACTACGACGACGCGCAGCTGGAGACGGTCTTCGAGCGCGAGCTGGGCGCCTCCGGCGGCACCGCCGGGGAGCACGCGCAGAAGCTCGCCCGCGCGTGCCGGGCGAACCTGCGGAGCATGGCCGGGCACGCGCTGCCCCGCCTGACCGCGACGCCCAGCCACGTCTGGCTCGCCACCGAACCCGAACCCGGCCTGCCGGTGGCCGGCCGCGGCGGCTGGCGAACCCTGCTGCCCGAACCGAGCCACTGGCACGAACTGCCCGCCACCCACTACGGCATCGTGCGCGCCCCGCACGTCACCGCGGTGGCCGCGGCCCTCGGACTGTGAGACCCACGGAGGAAAGGAAACCATGGAGCAGTACGAACTCGACGCCGTCAAGCGGATCACGACGCGGCCGGCGCGCGACTACCGGACCCTGGCGGTGCGGGGCCTGACGCCGGTGATCGGCGCCGAGGTCACCGGCCTCGACCTGACGCGGGAGCTGACCGACGAGCAGCTCACCGAGCTGAAGACGGCGTTCCTGGACCACCACGTGCTGGTGTTCCGCGACCAGGACATCACGCCGGACGACCACCAGCGCCTGGCCGCGCACTTCGGCGAGCTGCGTCCGGTCAACCCGCCGCCCGAGCACGGGAACCCCTACATCCTCGAGGTCGCGACCGCCCCGGAGGCGGCCACCGTCTTCGGCAACGGCTGGCACGCCGACGGCACCGCCGACGAGGAGCCGTCGCTGGGTTCGATGCTGCACATCACGGAGATGCCGGCGCCGGGCAGCGGCGGCGACACGCTCTTCGCGAACATGCACCTCGCGTACGACATGCTTTCGCCCAAGCTGAAGGAACTGCTGGCCGGGCTCACCGCGATCCACGACGGCGCCCACGCCTTCCGCGGCCACAAGATCCCCGAAGGCTACGAACCCCCGGTGAGCGAGCACCCGGTCGTCGTGCGGCACCCGGAGACCGACCGGCCGCTGCTGTACGTCAACCCGGCCTACACCTCGCGCATCCCGCAGCTGTCGGCCGACGAGAGCCAGGCGGTGCTCGACCTGCTGTTCTCGGTCGTGCCGAACCGGCCGATGCTCGCGTGCCGGGTGCGCTGGGAGCCGAACACGCTGGTGTTCTGGGACAACCGCTGCGTCCAGCACCACGCGACCTACGACTACTACCCGCACACCCGCTTCGGTCACCGCGTCGCCATCAACGGCGGCCCGCTCAAAGGCTGACAGGAGTCCCATGTCGTCCGAACCCGTGGTGGACGTCCGCGATCCGGCTGTCCTCGACGACCCGATGGGCGGGTACGACCGCGTGCTCGCCGAGTCCCCGGTCTGCTGGGCCCGGCTGCCGAACGGCGGGGAAGGCTGGCTGGTCACCGGCAGCGACGCCGTCCGCGCGGTGCTGTCGGATCCGGCCGTGCGCAACGACCCCACCGGCCTGCCGGGGCAGGGCGCGCAGACGCAGGAGGAGGCGTTCCTCGCGCTGGGCACGCCCCCGGAGCACCTGCCGTACCTGCGGGCGAGCCTGCTCAGCCTCGACGGCGCCGAGCACACGCGGCTGCGGCGCAGCATCAGCCACGCGTTCGGCGCGGCGCGGGTCGCCACGCTGCGCCCGCGGGTGCAGCAGATCGTCGACGAGCTGGGCGAGACGGCGAACCTGCTCGACGAGTACGCGTACCCCCTGGCCATGGCCGTGGTCTGCGAACTGGTCGGCGTCCCCGAGACGGACTGGGCGGACTGGTGGCGCTGGGGCAAGGTGCTGGTCGACGGCGACCCGGCGCGGATCACGCCGACGCTCGGCGAGATGTTCGCCTACTGCCACGCCTTGGTCGACCGGCGCCGGGCCGAGCCGCGCGACGACCTGCTCAGCGAGGTCGTCGCCCAGGACGACCTGACCGACGTCGACATCGTGGCGCTCGTGGTGTTCCTGGTGCTCGCCGGGCACGAGACGATGGCACACATGCTGTCCAACGCGGCACTCGCGCTGATGCGCGACCCCGACCAGCGGGAGCTGCTGCGCACGGAGCCCGGGCTGTGGCCGGCCGCGGTGCGCGAGCTCGTCCGCACCGACGGCCCGGTCCAGCTGGCCCGGTTGCGGTACGCCGCCACCGATCTGGAGGTGGGTGGCGTGCGGATCAGCGCGGGCGATGCGGTGCAGGCGGTGCTCGGCGCGGCCAACCGGGACCCCGCGCGGTTCGCCCACCCGCACGCGGCCGACGTGCGCTGGCAGGCCGAGCACGGCGGCCGCGAGGGCAGCGTCGGCTTCGGCTGGGGGCCGCACTTCTGCCTCGGCGTCGCCTTGGCGAAGGTGGAGGCGGAGGTCGCGCTGCGGAGCCTGTTCGACCGCTTTCCGGAGGTGACGCCGGTCGGCGAGCCGGCTTGGGTGCCGCTGCCCCGCGGCCGGCACCGGGTCGCGCTGGAGGTGAGGCTTCACGAGGTGCCGGCGTAGAAGCCGACCGGCATCGTCAGGTCCGCGCTCGACGCGCCGCACTCCAGCATCCACAGCGCCGCGCCGAGTCCCAGGCTCTGTCCCAGTTTCCCGAGCGCTTCCGGGTCCGGCGCGAGCGCCCGCGCCTCCGCGACCCCGCTCGCGAACGCCTCCGGGTCCCACCCGCCCGTGTCGGCGCCGCCGAGGGAACGCGCGCCGTCGGTCATCGCCCGGGCCGGCACCGCTTCCGGCACGCCGAGCAGGCCGTGCGTGCGCTCCCCCACCAGGACTCCCATCCAGCGCGAGCTTTCCGGGGTGGGCCGGGGCCCGCTCCACCGGGGCCGCGCGTCCAGGTCCGAGAACTCCCGCGGGGCACCGGAAACCGCCCAGCGCCCGGCCCACTCGACGGCCAGCCCCGGCGCGCTGCGGGTGGCCGGGTTGTGGAACCGGGCCATGTCCCACCGGTTGCCGACGGCGACCGCGGCCAGGTCGCGGTGCGGCCAGACCCGCGCCTCCCACCAGAACCCCCACGGGAACGCCGCCGTGTGCCCCCACCACCAGTCGTCGCCCAGGTCCGGGTCGGCGAGTTCGAGCGTCAGGCCGGAGAACGAGCGGACGCCGTGCGGGCTCGGGCGAGCCACCCGCGGGGTCGCCATCGCCGCGAGCGAGTCCGGCCCGACCAGGCCGCGGTCGCCGCGGGCGGTGCGCAGCAGGGATTGCAGCAGCCGCGCGAAGTCCGCGGCGCTGGTGTACATCCCGACGCCGGGATACGCCGAGGTGCGCAGGGGCGGGCTCGGCAGGCACCAGTCGCCGAACGCCAGGTACCCGGTGGCGCCGCCGGTGGTGCCGGTGCCGTCGTCGATGCTCGACGCCGGCATCCCGGTGGCGGCGAACACCTCCCGCCCGACGCGGGCACCGTACGGTTCGCCGGTCAGGTGCGCGACCACGCCACCCAGCACGCCGACGCCGAAGCTCGAGTAGGAGTACTTCCCCGGCGTCGTCAGCAGCGGCAGTGCCCCGCCGTACTCGACCGCGCGCCCGATCTCGTGCCGGCGCCGGACGTAGCCGAGGATCGGCTCGGCCGGTGCCGTGCACGCCGTGGCCGTGACGATGTCGCTGTAGTAGCCGCCCTGGTGGGAGGCCAGCATGGCGGTGGTGACGGGCGGCGCGTCCCGGCCCCGCAGTCCCGCGGGCAGCACGTCGTCGACCGGCGTGTCCAATCCGACCATGCCCGCTTCGGCCAGCTGCATGAAAGCCAAGCCGGTGACGGGTTTGGTGAGCGAACCCGCCGGCGCGGGGGTGCCGGCGGTCATCGGCGTGCCCGCGGCCAGGTCCGCGAACCCGGTCGCGGCCGTCCGCAGCTCGTCGCTCGTCGCCACCGCGACGGCGACGCCGGGGGTGCCGGTGACCGCGGCCAGCCGGGGCAGGACGGCGTCGAGCGCCCCCATCACGTCGTCGAGCATGCTCCTCCTCGCTTGCGTCCACACTGGACGGGTCAGCCTTCGGTGGTGTTGTAGTTGACGATCCGCTCGACCATGAGGGCGGCCGCGCCGGCCAACGGGCTGTCCGCCTCGCGCACCACGACGTCGGGCAGCCGGTGCGCCTCGTCCTCCGCGACCGCGACCATGCCCCAGAGCGCGTTGTACCCGGACGGATCCACCGGCTTTTCCGCGGCCGCCTTGACGGTCACGGCGTCCCCCGCGTCGACCACGGTCAGCGCGCCCATCTGCCGCAGCGTGCCCGGATCCGACTCCTCGGCGGCGACCACCGTCCAGCCCGCCACCTCCGTCCGCCGCAGGGCGGTGCGCAGGCTCCCGGCGCTGCCGGTGCCGCTGACAACGATGTCAGGCAATACGAGGGCGACCGGTCCCCGCGTCATCGGCAGGGCGCAGCGGATCGCGCCGTCGAGTCCCGGCTCGGCCGCGTCGTCCTGGTAGACGAAGACGAGCTGGAAGGTCCCGGCGTAGCGGGCCAGGTACTTCACCGTGTCCAGCTTGTGCGTCCCGAACACGACGACCACGCGGACGGCGAGGCCGCTCGCCGCCAGCTCGACGACGGCCTCCAGGCTGCGGTCCAGGACGGTGACGCCGGGAGCCAGGCAGTGCAGCTCCTTCGCGTACGGCGCTCCGAAGCGCGTCCCGAATCCCGCGCAGGGCAGGATGATCGAGACGTCGGGGGTGGGGACGGACGAAACAGGCATCGAATGGCCCTCAAGTTCTGTTGACGGTCAGGAGCCCTTGTCCGCCTCGACAGTAGTCACCGGGGACCGTTCCGCGCGAGGGGAAAGCGCTCACTTGAGCGCCGTAGACTGATCACGTCGGCGAAGAGGAAGCGAAGAGGGCGCACGGATGCGAGTACTGCTGTCCACGTACGGAACGCTCGGTGACGTCGAACCGCTGCTGGCCCTCGCGACGCAGCTGCGGGCCCTCGGCGCGGACGTCCGGATGTGCGTCCCGCCGGACGAGGAGTTCGCCGACCGGCTGGCCGGCCTCGGGATCGAGTCGGTGCCGGTCGGACCGCCGGTGCGGACGCTGATGCGCGGGACGACCCCGGCCGAACTGTCGCGGTACCGGACCGAAATCGTCGAAACGCAGTTCGAGGTTTTCCCTTCGGCGGCCGAAGGGTGCGACGCGCTGGTGGCGGCCGGCCTGGCTCAGGTCGCCGCGCGGTCGGTGGCCGAAGCCGCGGGAATCCCGTACGTGTACGTGACTTATTCGGTGGTGAACCTGCCGTCGCCGCACCACGCGCCGCCGCCGCGGCCGGGCTGGCCGGAGCCGGAGGGGGCCAACACGGCGTTGTGGGAACTGGACGCCGACAAGGTGAACGAGCAGTTCCGCGACGCGCTCAACCGCCACCGGGCCGCGCTCGGCCTGGCCCCGGTGGACAACGTGCGCGACCACGTCTACTCCGACCGGCCGTGGCTGGCGGCGGACCCGGTCCTGGGGCCGGCGGTCCCGGGCGTCGAAGTGGTCCAGACCGGAGCGTGGACGCGGGTGGACGAGCGTCCGCTGCCGCCCGAGCTGGTGGCGTTCCTGGACGCCGGGGCCGCCGCCGGTCTACGTGGGCTTCGGCAGCATCAGCCCGGCCCCGGACATCGCCCGCTGGTCGGTCGAGCTGAGCCGCGCGCGGGGGTACCGCGTGCTGCTCTCGCGCGGCTGGGCGGACCTGGCCGTGGCCGGCTGCTTCACCATCGGCGACGTCAACCACCAGCGCCTGTTCGGCGAACTCGCGGCGGTGGTCCACCACGGCGGCGCGGGCACGACGCAGACGGCCGCGCGGTCGGGCGTGCCGCAGGTGGTGGTGCCGATCCGGTTGGCGGACAACCCGTATTGGGCGAGCCGGGTGGCGGCCACCGAGGTCGGCGCGGCCCTGGACGGCGCGACGGCGACACTCGAGTCCCTGAGCACCGCGTTCGACACGGCACTGGCGCCCGAGACCCGGGCCCGGGCGGCGGCTTTGGGTGCCGAGATGCGCACCGACGGAGCGACGGTGGCCGCCCGCCGGCTGCTCGACGCCCTGCGGTGAGCCGGGGGCGCTCAGGGGCCCCGGCAAACGCTTCCAGCGGTCCGCTCAGCGCGGTCGGCGCGGCGGGACGGCAAAGGGTACTTAGGCCGTCTGCGTGACCGGCTCAGCGCCCTCTGAGCGCCGCGGCCGCAGCGCGGTCAGGCCGGCTGCCGCACCGGCTCCCGCCACCGCACTCAAACCGGCTGCCGCACCGGCTCCCGCGCACCGGTCCGCTCGGCACCCACCCCCGCCACCACCACGAACGCCACCCCGGCCACCGCGGCCGCGTCCGGCACCTGGTGCAGCACCACCAGCCCGATCACCAGCGCGATCACCGGCTCGAGGCTCATGAGCGTCCCGAACGCCGCCGTCGTCAAGCGCCGCAGCGCGAGCATCTCCAGGCTGAACGGCACCACCGGGAGCAGCACCGCCAGGCCGAGGCCGGTCAGCAGGAGCTGCCACGTCAGGTGCCCGGCCACCGAAGGCCCGTACACCAGCGTCGCCACGATGCCGGCCACCGGCATCGACACGGCCAGCCCGCGCACGCCCGACACCTCGTCGCCGACCCGCTGCGTCAGCAGGATGTAGCCCGCCCAGCACACCGCCGCGGCCAGCGCGAACCCCACACCCGCGAGGTCCGCGCCACCCCGCCACGGCTGGGTCAGCAGCACCACGCCGGCCGCGGCGAGGACCGGCCACAGCCTCTTGCCACCGCGGCCGCGGGTGATCGCCACGGTCAGCGGCCCGAGGAACTCCAGCGCGCTCGCCGTGCCCAGCGGCAGCCGCGCCACCGCCTCCATGAACAGCATGGTCATCCCGGCCGTGACCACCCCCAGAGCCACGCAGGCCACGAACGCCGTCCGCCGGAACGACGACGGCCGCGGCCGCACCACCACGAGGAGCAGCACGCCGGCCCACGCCAGCCGCAGCCACGCGGCTCCTTCGGGGCCGACGCGGTCGAACAGGCCGACGGACACGGCGAGACCGAGCTGGACGCAGAGCATGGCCGCGACCGCGAGGGTCGCTCCGGATCGGGTCACTGGGGGCACGCCTCCAGGGAATACCCCGGACACCGTTCGCGTCCACTTGCCGATGCTGGACAGTCCATTCAGGATTCGTGGACAATCGGAGGATGGACACGCGCAGGCTGCGGTACCTCCTGGAGCTGTCGCGCCACGGGTCGATGCGGGCCGTGGCCGATGTGCTCGGCACCACCACGTCGACGGTCTCCCAGCAGATCGCCGTGCTGGCCCGGGAGGCCGGCACGCCGCTGCTCGAACCGGACGGCCGCCGCGTGCGCCTGACCCCGGCCGGGCGGCGGCTGGCCGACCACGCGGTGACGATCCTGGCCGCCGTCGAAGCCGCGCAGGCCGACCTCGACCCGCACGCCGAACCGGCGGGCACCGTCCGCGTCGCCGGGTTCGCCACCGCGGTCCGGCGTGCGGTGCTGCCGGCCGTGGCCGACCTCGCGCGCAACCACCCCGGCGTGCGGGTGCTGGTCAGCGAGTACGAACCCGCCGAAGCACTGGCCGCGCTGCTCGCCGACGACCTCGACCTCGCGCTCGTCTACGACTACGACCTCGCACCCGCCACGACGGATCCCGCGGTCGCTGTCAGTCCACTGTGGACGACGGCGTGGGGACTCGGCGTCCCGGCGGCCGACGCGCGCCGGGTGCGCGGGGCGGGCACCCTCGCCGTCTTCGACGCCTTCCGCGACCACGACTGGATCGGCAACTCGCGCAACACCGCCGACGAGGACGTGGTGCGCACGCTCGCGTCCATGGCCGGGTTCACGCCCCGGGTCACGCACCGCGCCGACAGCCTCGACCTCGTCGAAGACCTCATCACGGCGTTCGGCCGCGGGGTCGGCCTGCTTCCGGTGGGGCGGCCCACCCGGGAGGGCGTCGCCCTGCTGCCGCTGGCCGATCCGGCCGTCCGGCAGCGGGCCTTCGCGTGCACCCGCCGGGGCCGCGCCGCGTGGCCGCCGCTGGCGCTGGTGCTCGACCTGCTGACGCACTGAGACGACACAACCGGTCCACGGTCGCCCGGATGGCCGTTGACAGCTCGCTTGCCCGGGCGCCGACTCCCCAGCGTCACCCCACTTCGCCCGGCCGTGCCGATGCACGCCCATTCGCAGGTCCGGCGAAACGACGTAGAAACGTTGAGGCGCAACGAACCTTCCGGGCATCCGTCAGGTGACGGATGTCTGATCCACGCGTTCCGCGAAGCATTGTTCCACGGGGCCCGCCGCTCCGACCTCGACACCGAGGAGGAGCGATGACTCGTGCCAACACCACCGCCTCCACCGTTGTGATCTTCCTGCTGGCCATCAACCTGCGCCCGGCCGTGACCAGCCTGGGTGCGGCCCTGCCGGACATCTCCGTCGCCGGAAACCTCGTCGCCGCGGTACTCGTCGCGCTTCCCCTGTGGGCCATCGGGCTCGGCGGCTGGGCGACACCGTGGCTGTGCAGCCGGGTCGGCACCCACCGGACCGTCTCCGTTGGTCTCGCGGGGCTGGTGCTGTCGCTGGCCGGCCGGGTTCTCGGTGGCTCGGCACAACTGCTGGTCGGGACGGCGCTGGCGTGCCTGTCCATCGCCGTGCTCGGCACCATGTTGCCCCTGCTGGCCAAGGGTTCCGCCGCCTTCACCTTCGGGCTCGGGCTCGGCAGCACGGCGGGCGCGCTGGTCACGCCCGCCGTCGTCATGTCGTCCTCGTGGCGCTACGCCCTCGGCCTGTGGGCGATCGTCGCGCTGCTGGCCATGCAGATGTGGCAGCGCACCCCCGACGAGTCCTTCGTGGCCCCCCGGAAAGCCACCGGGATGACGCCGGCCGCCGCGCTGACCATCCACTTCGGACTCATCTCGACGGTGACGTTCCTGGTCATGGGCTGGCTCCCCGGCATCCTGCGCGACGCGGGGGTCTCGCCGACGACCGCGGGCACGTGCCTCGCGGTGTCGATGGCCATGGGGTTGCCCATGATGCTGCTGGTCCCCGGCTGGACCCGCCGGTGGCGCAACCAGACCCTGCTCGTCGTCGTCCTGGCCACGCCCAACGTCATCGGGGTGACGGGCCTGCTCGTCGCACCGGCGGCCGCACCTTGGCTGTGGGCCGTGGCCACCGGCGCCGGCATGGGTTCGCTCGCGTTCGTCCTGACGACCATCTCGTTGCGCAGCAAGGGCAGCTCACTTTCGCTGTCCGCTGTGGTCCAAGGCGTGGGGTACGTCATCGCCGGCTTCGGGGTGCTGGCCTGCGGCTGGCTGCACACGCGCACCGGGACCTGGCAGACCCCGCTGGTGCTGGTCCTGGCGATCCTGCTCGGCCAGGTGGTCAGCGGGCACATCTCCGTCTCGCGCCGCACCGCCGCGACGCCGGTGGCGCGCGCCCTCACCGTGCGGCCCCAGGGGAACGCTCCGGAAGTGGGGGTCTGAGCCCGGCTTCCCGCGCGGCTGCCGACCGCGCGGGAAGCCGCCCACTCTCAGCCCGACGCGGACTGGTGGCGGGCGGCTTCCCGGGCGATGTCGATGCGCGAGTGCACGCCCAGCTTGGTCAGGATGTGCGACACGTGCGTGCCGACCGTGCGCGGGGACAGGTAGAGGCGGGCCGCGATCTGCGGGTTCGACAGGCCTTCGACGACGAGCGCGGCGATCCGGCCCTCGGTCGGGGTGAGGCTGTCCCACCCGTGCGTGGTCTGGCGGTGCTTCACCGTCGGGCCGCGGCGGATGCCGAACGCCCGGAAGATCGCGCGCAGCCGCGCGACGTCCCACTGCGCGTCCAGCTCCGCGTACAGGTCGGTCGCGTGGGTGAAGGCGGCCCGCGCCGAACCGCGGTCTTCGTCCTGGGACGTGGCGAAGGCGATCGCGGCGGCTTCCAGGGCCCTGGCCCGGGAAAGCGGCCGGCCCGCGTCGCGGTAGCTGTCGGCGGCGCGCAGCAGCATCGTCCCGTCCTGCTCCAGCAAGCCCCGGCAGTACATGGCCAGGGCGCGGCGGTGCGGGATGGCGGACTCGGCGGCGAGCGCGCGCACCCGGGCCTCGATCTCCACGACGGTCTGCTCGTAGCCGGTCACCACGGCGAGCCGGGCCGCGTCGGCCAGCAGCTCCTGGCTCACGTCTTCGCTGGAGAACGCGGCGGTCAGCACGGCCAGCGCCCGCTCGGGCGCGCTCGCGTGCTCGAAGGCGAGGCCGCGGGCCCGCGCCAGCGGATCCACGACCTGGTCGCCGATGCGTTCCGCGTGCAGCGCCGCGATGTCGAGGTGGCGGCGGGCGTCGGCCGTTTCGCCGCGGTGGAAGTGGATGATCGCGGCGACCCCGTGGTCGGCGCACACCACCGCCGGCTCCTTGCGGTCGTCCGCGACGACGTCCACCTCGGCCAGCGCGTCGTCCCACCGGCCGGCCCCCAGCAGGATCTGCCCGATCGCGCTCTGGGCCTGCGACAGCCGCGCGACGCTGCCGGTGCGGTCGGCCAGCTCGCGCGCCTGCCCGGCGGCGGCGAGCGCGTCGGTGAGGCGGTCGAGCGCGCCCAGGGTGACCGACTGGTTGATGCGCAGCAGCAGTGTGAGGTCGATCAGCCCGGGGTCGCCCCGCACGATCGCCATCGCGCGCTCGAACAGCGGCAACGCACCGTCCCAGTCGCCCCGCGACATCGCGGCCAGGCTGAGCAGGTGCAGCGCCCACCCGGTCGCCCAGCGGTCTTCGGCCGGCCCGAGCTCCACCAGCGCCGCGGTGGCGACCTCGCCCGCCGTCTCCACGTCACCGAGGTCGCGGTGCGTGCGCGCGATGAGCACCAGCAGCTTCGCCCGGTGCCGCGGCTCCAGGCCGGGTTGCGTCAGGGCTTCGTTCAGCGCGGCCAGGGACTCGGCGGCGCGGCCGGTGGACCCGCGGCACTGGACGACGGTCGTGTGCAGGTCCACGCGCACGTCCGGGTCGCGGACGCGGTCCAGGGCGCGGGAAGCGATCCGCTCGGCCTGGGCCACGTTGTCCGTCCGGTAGTACGCGTCGGCCAGCCGGCAGGCCAGCGCGCCGGTCACGGCGTCGTCGAGCGGGGCGTCCCGCACCGCGCGGCGCAGCAGCGCGACCGCGACCACGGGCGCCTGCCCGATCAACGGCGTGGCCACGTCGAGCAGCCACCGCACGGCCCAGGCGGGCACCGGCACCCGGCTGTCCGTTGTGGACACCATGGGCAGCAGCTGCCGCGCGACCCGCTCGACCGGGGCACTCGCCTCGGCCAGCGCGAACGCCGCGGCCTGGTGCCAGGCGACCCGGACCGCCGTCGGCATCTCGTCGTACAACGCTTCGCGGATCAGCGGGTGCCGGAAGGCCAGGTCGTCCCCGGCCGCCACGAGCACCCCGGCGGCGCGGGCCTCGTCGAGGGCGGGCAGCAGGTCGGCGAGCGGGGTTTCGGTCACGGTCACCAGGTCCGCGACCGAGAAGCCGACCCCGAGCAGCGCCGCCGCGCGCAGCACGCCCTGTGCCTGCTCCGGCAGGAAGCCCAGCCGGTCCGCGATCGCCTCCGGCAGCGAGTCCGGCGTGGCCGCGCCGGTCAGCTCCACGACGCCCGCGGTGTCGACCTCCAGGCACGAGCTGCGGCTCAGCGCGTCGACCAGTTCGGTGAGGTACAACGGGTTCCCGGCGGCGCCGTCGGCCAGCTGCGCCAGCTCGGCGCCCGGTTTGCCGCCGGCCAGCGCGGCGACCAGCTCGAGCACCGCCGGGTCGGCCAGCCGGCCCAGTCGCAGCCGCTCGTCCGGTCCGACGAGCCGGAAGAGCGACCGCAGGTCGTCGCGGCGCGGCACCGGGCGCAGCACACCGATCAGGAGCAGCGGCAGCTGCCGGACGGACCGGGCGAGCCGGCTCCACACCGCGACCGTCGTGCGGTCGGCCCACTGCAGCTCGTCGACGACCAGCACGGCCGGCCCGTCCTGGCAAAGCTGGTCCACCAGGGTGATCAGCTGCTCGGAAGCCGCGGCGGCGAGGTCGGCACCTCCGCCCGCGACGGCGCCGCCGCGCAGCAGCTTGGAGATGGCTGCCCGCCGGGGATCCCGCGTGCCCGGCGTGATCCCCAGGGCGTCCAGGAGCGGGAGCAGCGGCAGGGCCTGCCCGAGCTCATCCCCGGCTCCCCAGTACACCTGGCAGCCCGCGTCGGCGGCGACGGCGCAGGCCGCCCGCACCAGCGCGGACTTGCCGATGCCCGGCTCGCCGTCCACCAGCACGGCGTGGCCGCGGCCCGCGGCGACATCACGGATCCAGCCGACCAGCCAGGACAGCTCACCGTCCCGGCCGACCAGCAGTTCGGTACCGTCCGTGAGCGGCCGCACACCGGAATAATAGAAGTAAAAGTTGTTCCCCAACAAGAGGTATACCGGGCCAACCCCGATCGCCGGGACTTCTCCTCGGTTAAACATCAATTTCGAGAAATTCGCCGACTCGTGATCCGAGCGTGATTCCCGTGGCCGGGCATCGAAGGATCACCAACCGCCGGGCCGCCGTCGAGGAATGCTGCGTTGTCGACCATTCTCACAGTGGGCGTCCCGGGTGCTTGCGCAGTGTACGCCCTTGGCGGCACAACGCGGCGAATCCGGACAAAGCAAGGGGAAACAGTGTTTCCGCCGACGATCGAGAGAGTATTTCGCGGGCGGACATCGCCTCCGGCTTTTCTCGCACGCACCCGAGACCCCTTGGCCGCGCGCGGCGTTCGATGATTTCGACGCGGCCACACTCCGTCGCACGATCTTTCCCCGCTAGCGCTCGCGAATAGCGAGACGCCGCCGAACACGCGGACCGACGGCGGCCTGCGGCGCCCGGTTTCCAAAAAGTGAACGCTCCGGGTTTCGCCGTCGCCGAACGCCGCCGACCTGTTGTTTTCCGCGCCGGCGGACGGCTTCGGACCACGTTTTCCGCACTTCGCCGGTAAACTCCGGGCAGCCGGTTCGCGTCGCCGCCGGAGATCGCCGCGTTAGCCCCACCGCTCGCTCCGACATCACTTTCCGTAATCGGCGACCGGTGCCCGCGACCGCCGAATAGCCGACACCCGGCGTCGCCGGATTCCCGTGCCCGAGGGCCTCCCGCCCGGGAATTCAGCGGCGCCGCCGCCATTTCGCCGCATTGATTCGTAGTATCCGGCGACCGCCCGTCCGCAAAAGCAAGATCGTCGATCAAGAATTGGTGCCGCCATTCTGGTGAATTCGCGTTTTCGGCGCGCATCCCGCGTTGTCAAGCGATGTCCCGGCTCCTACAGTGGCCTGCCTGACGTCGGGGAATATTTCACACGAATCCACTGGATTCGGTACATCAACTCACCTCCTTCGAGGAGCAGGCCTTGTTTGGAATCGTCAGGAGCAGTGGCCGGGCTCGTGCCGGCCGCGCCGCGCTCGCCCTCGCCGCGGTCACGATCGTCACCGGCTGCGGCGCCCTCGGTGCGGCCGAGCCGAACGCCGCGGCGAGCAGCGACCTGGAGAAGTCGACGCTCAAGGTGTCGATCCTGCCCACCACCGACCTGGGGCCGTTCTGGCTGGCCCAGGACGAGGGCTTCTTCAAGGCCGAGGGCCTCAACGTCGACTCCGTCATCGCCGCCAGCGGCCAGGCCTCGCTGACGAAGGCGATCTCGGGCGAGGCCGACATCGCGTTTTCCACCTACCCGCCGTTCTTCACCGCGACCGGCACCGGCACCGCGGACATGCAGCTGGTCGCCGACGCGACGTCGGTCAACGCCAAGAGCAATGCGATCGTCACGGTGCCGAATTCGCCGGTGAAAACAATCTCCGACCTGGCGGGCGCCAAGATCGCCATCACGGCCAAGAACACCGCGTCGGATCTGCTCACGCGCTCGGTGATGCAAGACCACAACGTCGATTTCGGCAAGGTGAAATGGGTGCTGATCCCGCTGCCGAACATCGCCGCCGCGCTGCAGCAGGGCCAGGCCGACGCCGCGTACCTGCCGGAGCCGTACATCACGCAGGCCGCCAAGACGGCCGGCGCGATCCCGGTGATCGACATCAACACCGGCGCGACCCAGGACTTCCCCCTGACCGGTTACGGAGCGACGCGGAAGTGGGTCCGGGAGAACCCGAAGACCCTGGCCGCGTTCCAGCGCGCGATGCAGAAGGCCACCCACGAGGCCCTGGTCGACCGCGCCAAGGTCGAGCCGCTGCTCGTGCGGTTCGCCAAGATCGACGAGGACACCGCCAAGCTGCTCACCCTGCCGGGCTACGGCTCGATCCTGGACGCCCGGCGCCTGCAGCGGGTGCCGGACCTGTTGCTGCAGCTCGGCGTCATCCCGAAGCCGATCGACGTGAACTCGATGATCGGACCGCAAGCCGGTAGGTGACCCGCACCGGCTCCTCCTCGCTATACGATCCGCACCCGGGACCGGGTGCCGGCACCGGCGTCGAAAAGTTTTTCCGGGGCCGTGTTGATCCGCGGGCCGCCCGTTCGACAAGAGGGGGCGAGGGCCGAGAGGCGGCCCCGCGGACGAGGAGAGCACGATGTCGCAGTACATGCTGATCATGCGGGGCACCGACGAGTCGAACGCCGCCATGATGGCCAACATCGACGAGATGATGGTCAGCAGCCGCCAGTTCATCGAAGACCTGTTCAAGGCCGGCGTCTACGTCGCGGCCGAGGGGCTGGACGACCCGGGCCAGGGCGTCGTGGTCGACTTCAGCGGCGAAACCCCCGTGGTCACCGACGGGCCGTACGGCGAGACCAAGGAACTGTTCGGCGGCTTCTTCCTCATCGACGTCGCCTCGAAGCAGGAGGCGGTCGAATGGGCCAAGCGGGTGCCGGCGGCCCCGGGCGCCAAGGTCGAGGTCCGGCGGGTGCCCGGCAGCGAAGAGGTCCCCGGCGGCGCCACCGACGGCCGGAACTGATGGGACCGGCCGACGTCGAGGCCGTCTGGCGGATCGAGTCGGCGCGGATCGTCTCCGCGCTGACCCGGTTCACCGGCGACTTCGGGCTGGCCGAGGACGCCGCCCAGGAGGCGGTCGCGGAGGCGCTGGTGTCGTGGCCGCTCGACCCGCCGGCCAACCCGGCCGGCTGGCTGAAGGCCACGGCCCGGCGGCGGGCGATCGACGCGATCCGCCGCCGGACGGCGCTGCAGGACCGGTACGCCCTGCTGGCGGCCGGTCCGGAGCCCGACGACGAGGTCGACCCCGACCGGATCGACGACGACGTCCTGGCGCTGATGTTCACCAGCTGCCACCCGGTGCTCTCCCCCGAGGCCCGGGTGGCGCTGACCCTGCGCGTGGTCGGCGGCCTGACCAGCGAGGAGATCGCCCGCGCGTTCCTCGTCCCGGTGCCGACCGTGCAGGCCCGCATCACCCGGGGCAAGAAGACGATCGCGGCGGCCGGGGTGCCGTTCGAGCTGCCGCCGCCGGCCGAACGCCGGGAGCGGCTGGGCGGCGTGCTCAGCGTCCTCTACGTGATCTTCACCGAGGGCTCGACGGCCACTTCGGGCGACCGGCTGCTGCGGCCCGACGTCGCGTACGAGGCGATCCGCCTGGCGCGCACGCTGGCGGCGCTGCTGCCGGACGAGCCGGAGGTGCACGGCCTGCTCGCGTTGTGCGAGCTGACGGCCGCGCGCTTCCCGGCCCGGACGGGCGCGGACGGAACGCCGATCCTGCTCGAGGACCAGGACCGCCGGAGCTGGGACTTCTCGGCGATCCACCGCGGGCTGGCCGAGCTGGCCAAGGCGTCGGCCCGCGGCCTCGGCCCGTACGGCCTGCAGGCGGCGATCGCGGCCACCCACGCGACGGCGGCGTCGGTCGAGGCGACCGACTGGGACCGGATCGTGGTGCTGTACGAGGCCTTGGGCCGGGTCGCGCCGTCGCCGGTGGTGGAGCTCAACCGGGCCGTCGCGGTGGCGATGGCGTCGGGTCCGGCGGAGGGCCTGGCGATCGTGGACGAGCTGGTGGCGACCGACCGGCTGCCGGGGTCGCACCTGGTCCCGACGGTCCGCGGCGAGCTGCTGACCCGCCTCGGCCGGCTCCCGGAGGCGCGCGCCGAGCTGGAACTCGCCGCCCGGCTGTGCGCCAACCAGCGCGAACGCTCGGTGCTGCTGCGGAAGGTGGCCGCCCTGGACTGAGTTCCCCCGCCGGTCAGCTTCCGCCGAGGTGCCGCAGGACCAGCTCGACGCACTCGGCCGCGGACGCAGCGGCGGTGTCGAGGACGAGGTGGTCGCGGTCCCACGGCTCGTATTCCCGCTCGACGACGTCCCGCCACGTCGGCAGCGCGAGGCCGGGGATGTCGGCCGTCCGCCCTTCGACGCGGGCGCGGTGTTCGCGCGGATCGGAACAGACGAGCTCCACTTCGAGCACCCGGGAACCGACCGCGCGCCAGGCGTCCCGGGTGAGCCGGAGCGGGTTCACGCACTCGACGACGACGTCGACGCCGTTGGCGAGCTGATCGCGGGCCAGCGCGTAGCCGGCGACGTACCCCGCGACCCGCGGCCGCGCGGTCAGCTCCCCGGAGTCGACGAGGGCCTGCTCGATCGTGTCGATCCGCAAGTACGCGGCCTTGAGCGCCCGGGCCAGCGGCCGGGCGATCGTGGACTTGCCGGTGCCCGGCAGCCCGCCGAGCACGACCAGGGCACCGGAGGTCGTCATGCCGGGCAGCCTAAGCCGGGCGCGAAAGTTCCCACTCGTCGGCCGGGCCCGGGCGGCGCGGCTACTGTCGGGCGCAGGAGTCCCCACTCGCCGGCCGGGTCCGGCCGGCGCGCCTACCGCCGGAGCACCATGCCAGGCAGCCCAAGCCGGGCGCAGGAGTTCCCACTCGTCGACCGGGGTCCAGCCGGCGCGATTACCGTCGAGACATCATGCCGGGCAGCCCAAGCCACGCGCGAGAGTTCCCACTCTTCGGCCGGGCCCGGCCGGCACGGTTACCGTCGGGGCATGAAGCCGAGCACTTCGCACTGGGGCGCCTTCACCGCCGAGGTCGGTCCCGATGGCCGGCTGCGCGTCGAGCCGCATCCGGCCGATCCGGCGCCGTCGCCGCTGCTGGGGAACCTCGCCGCCGCGCTGGAGCACCCGAGCCGGGTGGCACGGCCCGCCGTCCGCCGCGGCTGGCTCGACCACGGCCCCGGTCCGGACGATCGCCGGGGCCGCGACGAGTTCGTCGACGTGCCCTGGGACGACGTCCTCGACCGGCTGGCCGCCGAACTGGACCGCGTCCGCACCGAGCACGGCAACCAAGCCATCTTCGGCGGCTCCTACGGCTGGGCCAGCGCCGGCCGGTTCCACCACGCGCAGAGCCAGCTGCACCGGTTCCTCAACACGATCGGCGGCTTCACGGCGTCGCGCAACACCTACAGCAACGGGACGTCCTCCGTGCTGCTGCCGCACGTCGTCGGCGATACGCACGCGGTGCTGCGGCAGGCGTCGACCTGGCCGACGATCGCCGCGCACACCGAACTGATCGTCGCGTTCGGCGGCGTGCCCGAGAAAAACGTCTTCGTCACCCCGGGCGGCGTCACCGTCCACGGCACGCCCGGGCACCTCGCGCGGCTGCGGGCCCGCGTCGCGCTCGTCAGCCCGCTGCGCGACGACGTTCCGTCCACTGTGGACGCCCGCTGGTACCCGATCCGGCCCGCCACCGACACCGCGCTGATGCTCGCGCTGGCCCACACCCTGGTCACAGAAGACCTACACGACCAGGGTTTCCTGGACCGCTACTGCGTCGGCTACCCCGAGTTCGAGCGTTACCTGCACGACAAGACTCCGGAATGGGCCGCCGGGATCACCTGCATCCCGGCCCCCGACATCGTCGCGCTGGCCAGGGAAATGGCCGCGAAACGCACGCTGGTCACGGTGACGTGGTCGCTGCAGCGCACCGAACACGGCGAACAGCCAGTGTGGGCGGGCATCGCGCTGGCCGCGATGCTCGGACAGATCGGACTCCCGGGCGGCGGTTTCGGGCACGGCTACGGCTCGATGGGCGACGTCGGCGACACCGGCCCCGAGCTGCGCGTCCCGTACCTGCCGCAGGGCGTGAACCCGGTGCGCGAGTTCATCCCGGTCGCGCGGATCGCCGACCTGCTGCTGCACCCCGGCGAAACCTACGACTACGACGGCGAAGTCCGCCGCTACCCCGACACCCGGCTCGTCTACTGGGCCGGCGGCAACCCGTTCCACCACCACCAGGACCTCAACCGCCTGCGCCGCGCCTTCACCCGCCCGGACACCGTCGTCGTCCACGAACCGCACTGGACGGCGACGGCCCGCCACGCCGACATCGTCCTGCCCGCGACGACGGCGCTGGAGCGCGAAGACCTCGGCTCGGGCCGCCGCGACACCCACCTGATCGCGATGCACCGGATCGCCGAGCCCGCGGGCGAAGCACGCGACGACTACGCCATCTTCGCCGGGCTGGCTCTCCGCCTCGGGGTGGAGAAGGAGTTCACCGAAGGCCGTTCCCCGAGGCAGTGGCTGGAACACCTGTACAGCGGCTGGCGCGACGAACCGTCGTTCGAGCAGTTCTGGGCCGCCGGCGAGCTGCGGCTGCCGCCCGGTCGCGAGCACCACACGCTGTTCGAGGACTTCCGCGCGGACCCGGACGCCCACCCGCTGAAGACACCCAGTGGCCGCATCGAGATCACGTCGGCGACGGTCGCCGGGTTCGGCTACCCGGACTGCCCCGGCCACCCGGTCTGGCTGCCACCCACCGAAACCGGGCCGCTGTGGCTGATCGCGAACCAGCCGCACACCCGCCTGCACAGCCAGCTCGACGCCGGCGAAGTCAGCCAGGCGGGGAAAGTGGCCGGGCGCGAGCCGATCCGGCTCAACCCGGCCGACGCGGCGGCCCGCGGGATCGCGGCCGGCGACGTCGTCCGGGTGTTCAACACCCGCGGCGCCTGCCTGGCCGGCGCGGTCCTGGACGACGCCCTCCGGCCCGGCGTGGTCCAGCTCGCGACCGGCGCGTGGTTCGACCCGGTCGACGACCACCCCACCGGGCCGCTGTGCGCGCACGGCAACCCGAACGTGCTGACCGCCGACATCCCGTCGTCGCGGTTGTCGCAGGGCTGCGCGGGTCAGCACGCGGCCGTCGAAGTCGAATGTTTCGAAGGCCCGCTCCCGCCCGTGCGGGCGCTGCGTCCGCACGGTCCGGAAACCGCTTTCCGGCGATAGACTGGCCTGCGGACAAAGGAGTTCGCATGGTCACCGCGTTCAGCCGTCGCACCGTTCTGCTCACCGGCGCGGGCGTCACCGCCGGCCTCGCACTACCCGCTGTCGCCCACGCCGCCCCGGACAGCGGCGTCGGGTTCACCCTCGACGCCGAAACGCTCGACGGCGGCGAGCAGATCACCTCCGTTACCCTCGACACCGCCCGGCTCGGGCCGATCGACCCGGCGAGCCTGACCACCACCACGTTCAGCGTGCACGTGAAGGCCACCAGCCCGATCGACACCGGCGGGCAGGACATCGGCTACGACCTCGACCGGGCGGTGACGGCCGCGCGGCTCGACCGCCGCGGGAACATCGTGCTCGCGCTGAGCCACGGCGAAGGCCAGACCGGCGGCGGCACACTGGGGTACATCAACAGCAAGAGCCGCAACGTCCGGCTCGACCTGGTCTACACCATCACGCAGAACGCCCCGCTCCGGCGGTACGGCCGGCCGGTCACCGTCACCCGGTTCACCCAGGGCCGGCTGGCCAACCCCGAGGTCGACGCTTTCACTTACCACGTCTCACGGTCCGGCATGAAGTACCGGCTGTACTCCCCGGCGCCCCGACGCGGCCGCCGTCCTCTGATCGTCTGGCTGCACGGCGGCGGCGAAGGCGCGTCCCTGCCCGACGGCTACTACGACAACGAGACGACGTTGCGCGCCAACCGCGGCGCGCTGGGCTTCGCCACACCGGAAGCGCAGAAGATCTTCGAGGGCGCGTACGTGGTCACGCCGCAGTGCACCGCGGCCTGGATGGACGACGGCCCCCGCTTCGCCCCGCTCATCCAGGAGGTCGTCCGGGACGTGCTCCGCACGCGGGCGGTCGATCCCGGGCGCGTTTACGTCGTCGGCTGCAGCAACGGCGGCTACATGAGCCTGAAGATGACCACGGTCTACCCGGCCACTTTCGCGGCGTCGGTCCCGATCTGCGGCGTCGTCGCGGGCCGGAAGGCCGGCGACCCACCGCTGATCCCCGACGGCGAGCTGACCGCGATCCGCACGCCGACCTGGCTGGTCGCCTCCGCCGACGACGACACGGTGGACCCGCAGGCCAACAGCGTCCACGCGCACGACCTCATCCCGCGCTCGACTTTGACGCTCTACGACCACGTCGTCTGGGACGGCCACCAGTTCCCTGGCCACTGGTCGTGGATCTACGTGGCCCGCAACGACCCGAGCGACCACGGCACCCACGTCTGGCAGTGGATGGCGCGGAAACGAGCCTAGGCCGCGGTGCCGGTGATCGCGGTGGCGCCGCCCTCGGCCATGGCGGACAACGCGAACCCGCCGCCCTCGTGACGCCCGTGGGTCAGCACCGTCGCGCCGGAGAACACCGGGCTGGACAACCGGTACGCGAACGACGTCACCGGGCGGTCGCCGTGCCGGCGCGGGATCTCCAGCAGCAGCAAGGCGAGCAGCGGGCCGTGCACGACCAGCCCCGGATAGCCCTCGACGCCGGTCGCGTACGGCTCGTCGTAGTGGATGCGGTGGGTGTTGTAGGTCAGCGCGCTGAACCGGAACAGCAACCGCGGCCCGGTCGGCGTGCCGATCTTCCACTCGTGCGGCGGCTCGGCGGCAGGTTCGGGCTCGGCGAGCTGCCGCCGCTGCCCGGCGGGCTGCGATCGGTAGACGACGTCCTGGTGCTCGATGAGCAGGAGTTCGCCACCGCGCCGGTATTCGTGGCGGACGGTCACGAACGCCATCTGCCCGCTGCGGCCCTCCTTCACCACGACGTCGGCCAGTGCGCTGCGGCGGTCTATCCGGTCGCCGAGGACGATCGGCGACCGGACCTCCAGCCGGCCGCCGGCGATCATCCGGCGCCGGTCCGGGATCGGTGGCAGGAACCGCCCTTCCGCCGGATGGCCGTCTTCGCCGAGCGCGGCCTGCGGCGTCGGCTCGAGGAAGTGGAACCAGTGCCACAACGGCGGTAGCGGCCCGGTCGGCGCGGGTTGGTCGAGCAGGGCCGCGAAGGCCGTCGCCGGCCAGGCGCCGATCACCTCGGACGTCTCGACGGCGTCGGGTTGCCAGCCGGCGACCGCGTCCCGGAGGTTCACTGCAGGCCGCCGCGGGCGACGAGCTGGCCGACGATGACGTTCTGCTGGATCTCGTTGGTCCCTTCCCCGACGATCATCAGCGGCGCGTCCCGGAAGTACCGCTCGACGTCGAACTCGGTGGAGTACCCGTAACCGCCGTGGACGCGGATCGCGGCGAGCGCGACCTCCATCGCCGTCTCCGAGCAGAACAGCTTCGCCATCCCGGCTTCCAGGTCGGCGCGTTCGCCGGAGTCGTACCGGCGGGCGGCGTGCAGCAGCAGCTGGCGGGCGGCGGTCAGCTTGGTCGCCATCGTCGCGAGGTGGTTGCCGACGGCCTGGTGCTGCCAGATCGGCTTGCCGAACGACTCGCGTTCCCGGGCGTACTTCAGGGCGTCGTCGAACGCGGCGCGCGCGACCCCGGTGGCGCGCGCGGCGACCTGGATGCGGCCGACCTCCAGGCCCCGCATCATCTGCGCGAACCCTTTGCCCTCGGTTTCGCCGAGCAGCGCGTCCGCCGGCACGCGGCAGTCGTCGAAGATGATCTCGCAGCTCTCGATGCCCTTGTAGCCGAGCTTCGGCAGGTCCTGGGAAACGGTGAAGCCGGGTACCTTCTCGACCAGCAGGATGCTGATGCCGCGGTGCGCGGGTTCGGCCCGCGGGTCGGTCTTGCACAGCAGCGCGACCAGGCCGGAGCGGCGGGCGTTGCTGATCCACGTCTTGGTGCCGTCGACGACGTACGCGCCGCCTTCCCTGCGTGCGGTCGTGCGCAAGGCTTGCAGGTCCGAGCCGCCGCCGGGTTCGGTCAGCGCCATGGTCGCGCGCAGCTCGCCGGTCGCCATCCGGGGCAGGTAGCGCCGCTTCTGCTCTTCGGTGCCGAAGGTGAGGATCAGCTTCGCGACGACCGTGTGCCCGCCCATCGCCCCGGCGAGGCTCATCCAGCCGCGCGCGAGCTCCTCGGTCACCAGCGCGTAGCACTCGGTGGAGACGCGCACATCGCCGTACGGCTCGGGGATCGCCAGCCCGTAGATCCCGAGCCGCTTCATCTGCTCGATGAGCTCTTCGGGGTAGGCGTCGGCGTGTTCGAGCTCGCGCACGACCGGCCGGACGTCGCGGTCGACGAAGTCGCGGACCGTGTCCACAATGGCCAGTTCGGCGTCATCCATGGGCTTTCTCCTCGGAACGTGGTCGCGCTCCGAGCTTCCCACCGAACCCGAGCCGCCGCGCGGCGGTGTCCCGGGCGGCTCGCACCGCCCGGAACACCCCCGGCGCTCAGCTGGCGACGAACTGCATGACCCAGTCACCGCCGCTGTAGGGCGGCGCGGCGACGTTCAGCTCGCCGTTGTCCGGGGCCGCCGCCTTCCACGGGCCGAGCACCCGCAGCTGGTAGTTGCCGACCGGCACGCCCTTGAACGTCGCGTAGCCGTTGGCGTCGGTCCGGGCGTACGCGCGGATGGTGCCGTTGTCGAGCAGCACCAGGTTCCGGTACGCCATGCCCTCGCCGGCGTCCGGCGTGTTGTTGCCGTTCTGGTCGAGCCAGACCTGGCCGTGGGAGTCGGCCACCTTGCCGGGCACCTTGGCGGTGGCGGACACGTACGGCGCGCCGCCGGTGTGGCCGTCCTGGGCGGTGCAGTCGAGCCCGGTGACGCCGGTGTAGGCCGCCTTGTCGGGCACCTTGCCCGTCGCCGTCAGCACGAGCCACTGCCCCGCGGCCAGCGAGCCCGCCCGGCGCTGGTTGGCGAACGCGCCCCACTGGTCGTCGGTCACGGCCAGCGCCGAGCCGAAGCCGCCCGCGTCGCAGGTGAGGAAGAGACCGGTCAGCGGCTTGGTGCCGGAGTTGGTCAGCGTGACCGTCACCTTGCCGGTGTCACCGGCGGCGTAGCTCGTCTTGTCCAGCGTGAGGGTCTCGTGCAGCACGTCGGACAGCGGCCGGGTGGCCGCGACCTCCAACGCCGTGTAGGCGCCCCGGCCGTCCAGCCGCAGGTCCGGCAGGTCCGGGGCGATCCAGCCGCCGGGCAGCCGGTCGAAGCTCAGGTAGGCGGTCCGGGTCAGCGGGAGGCCGTCGTAGGAGAAGTGGCCGGTCGCGTCGGTGGTGGTGTACATCTCGAGCGTCGTGCCGACGCCGAAGAAGCGCACCCGGGCCCCGGCCAGGGCTTCCCCGGGCGACGGCTTGCCGTCGCCGTTGGTGTCCCCGTACAGCACGCCGGCGACCCGCTCGGTGCCCGTCGCGAGCGGCACGGTGACCCGCTGGACGTTGTCGCTGTAGTCGGTGTCGCCGGCGCCGTACACCTCGACGTGCACGACGGAGTCGCCGTAGTACGTCGACCCGAGCTGCCCGGTGAGGTGGAGGGTCCGGGTCTCCCCCTGCGCGATGGTGGCGCCGCTGCCGCTGTCGTCGAGGTCGCCCCACTGGTGCTGGTCGACCCAGAAGTCCGTCCCGGACTCCGAAAAGGCGGTCCCGAAGGCACCGGAGACGGCGGAGTCCCCGATGTTGCTCACGGTCACGTCGAGCCCGACGTACTCGCCCAGGAGCCAGTGCCCCTGCTGGGCGACGACGCTGACCTTGAGGTTCGGCCCGGAGGCGGCCAGCGCCGGCGCGGCGGCCATCCCGGTCATGAGGAGTGCCGCGGCCAGCACGGAAGCTGACCGCGTGAATCTGCCAGTCGGCATGGTTTTCTTCCCCCTTTTGGGTTGTAGGGGAAAACCTAGGACCGCCCCCGAAGTCCGGGGAGACCGGAACATTCCGCTGGACCGGTACGGCAACCTTTGCCGCGAGTTGTGCGTTCTGCCGCGGTGAACCGGCTGGGGCCGGTCCGTTCCCCCGGTCCGCCAAGTGGCCCAATCCGCCGGTTTCCGCCCGGAAGGCAGCGGGACGGTGTTAACTTCCGTCCGTCATCCGCTGCCCCGAGCGAGGTGTTCCCGTCACCGTGACAGTGCACACGGACAAGTTCGCCGCCTACCTGCGCATGTTGAAGGACCGCAGCGGCCAGGGCTACGAACGGCTCGGCAGGCTGGCCGGGGCCAGCGGGTCCAGCCTGCACCGGTACTGCTCGGGCAAGAGCGTCCCCGCCGACTACCGCGTCGTCCACTCCTTCGCCAAGGTCTGCGGCGCCTCCGCGGACGAACTCCGTGAACTGCACCAGCTCTGGGCTCTCGCCGACGCCGGCCGGGTCGACGAGGTGCCGGCGGAACCCGTCGAGGCCCCCGCGCCGCGACGCCGGCGCTGGTACGCCGCGGTCGCCATCGCGGCCGTCGTCCTGCTCGCCGGCGGCCTGTTCTGGGTCACCGCCGACGGGTCGGGCGCGCCTCCTGGCCGGTACGCCGACCGGGTGCTGTTCTCGCCCGGCTGCCAGCCGCCGGTGAGCATGGGCCAGCACGACGAGTGCGTCACCGAGGTGCAGAACCTGCTGGCCTCGGCCCAGGGACGGCTCTCGGTCGACGGCTCGTTCGGCCCGGAGACCCTGCGCCGGGTCACCGCGTTCCAGGTGCTGGCCGGGCTGCCGCCCCGCGGCGTCGTCGACGACGCCACCAAGAACGCGCTCTACGACCACCGGACCAGCCTGGCGGGCTGGTCGCCGGCCATGGTGGAGCAGCGGATCCGGGCCGTGTTCACCGAAGCGCCGGACACCGCCGTCGCGATCGCCCGCTGCGCCTCGTTCCTCGACCCGCTGTGGGTGCTGCCGAACACGAACGGCAGCCGCAACTGGGGGGTATTCCAGATCTCCGACGCCCGTCTGCTGGACCTGGGCGGCACGCCGCGGCAGGCGTTCGACCCGGCCTGGAACATCGACGCGGCGCACCGCCTGTGGAGCGCGCGCCACGACTTCCACGACTGGCCGTCCTGTTCGGCGGCGCTGCAGACCCCGCCACCGCACTGAGCGCGAAGGGCGAAGCCCGCGCCCTCCGCGAGGGGCGGCCCCTGGGAGAGGGCCTGGAGGGCGCGGGCTTCGCGGCACGCTGACGCCGGAAACCCCGGACTGGCGGGGTTCCCGGCGTCAGACCCCCAGTGGCCGGATCAGACCGTGCCGTTCTCCCACCACCACGAGCGGCCGAGATCGGCGCGGCTGTCCACGTGCTGGTGGTCGGTGTTGTACGTCTCCAGGCCGGAGAACCCGCAGGTCTCGGCCTTCTGGTAGACGGTCTTGTTGGCCACGCCCGGCACGTTCAGGTCGGCCGCGGTGCCGTACAGGTGCATGCTGTCGCTGGCGCCGCCGATCTCCGCGTTGTGCGCGATGCTGCGGAACCCGGAGTTCACCGTGATCGGCGTGTTCCCGAGCTTCTTGCGCAGCGCCTCCAGCTTGTACATGCAGCGCCGGGCGTTCTCCTTGGCGGTGGCCGCGCTGACCTTGCCGCCGTTGAAGGTGCCGCTGTCCCGGTCGGTGAACTCGCTGAAGTTGAAGTGCGCGGTGGACCCGTCGCTCTGCTCCAGCGCGTTGAGCGCGGCCTGGGTGGCCGGGCCGACCTGCGCGTCCGCGCCGAGCCCGTAGGCGCTCTGGAACCTGCGGACGGCCGCCGCCGTGCCGGGGCCGAACTCGCCGTCGATCGAGACCCGGCTCTGGCTGGCGTGGTCGGCCGCCCAGCCCGCGACGCGGATCTGGAGCTCCGTGACGTCGGCGCCCGTGCTGCCCTCGGTGAGGGTGCGGGACCACGGGTACGCCTGGGCGGTGCCGGTCAGCAGCAGCGGGCTGACCGCCGCGGCCGCGCCGAGCACCACCGCGCCGCGCAACACCGTGCGGCGGCTCATGGGGAGGGTCATTCTCGTCCTTCCTGTAGGGAGGTTCACCGGTTGGCGAGCTGGTCGAGATCGGCCTGGGTACCGTTGAAGACGTCGCCGGTCGCCGGCGCGGGGATGCCGTCGGGGATAGCCGCGTCGGTGTACTGCCACATCAGCCAGGTCGTCGACCCGGCGGGCAGCGCCGGCTGCGTGACGGACTGCCGGTAGTCGGCGAGCTGCATCGGATACGCGGACAACGCCGTCGTGCCGCCCAGGCACGCGTCCAGGAACGACTTCTGGGTGTAGATGATCGGGGTCCGGCCGAACGCCGCCTGCACCTTGTCCAGCCACGCCTTGGCGTCGGCGACGGTGACGTACGGCGGGCAGCCGCCGGAGCCGTCGTCCTTCCACTCCAGGTCGAACACGGGCGGCAGGTCACCGGCGCGCTTGCCGGTGTACCCGGTGGCCTTCACGGCGGCGATGAACCGGTCCGCCTGCGCGCCGCCGGTGCCGGCGGCCGTGCCCGTGTAGAAGTGGTACGGCCCCACGGCCAGGCCGGCGTTGCGCGCGGCGGGCAGGTCGGTGGCGAGGTAGTCGTCGGTGACGTTCAGGCCGCGGGTCGCCTTGACGGTCGCGAACTCGACGCCGGACGCCTTCACCGCGCCCCAGTCGATCGGCGCGCCGCCGGGGTGCTGGTACTTCGCCGTGTCGACGCCGTCGATCGGGTGCCCGGCGGGTTTCGGCGGCACGCAGTAGGCGTTGCGGCTGGACCAGTCGGTGACCTTCGCCCAGGTGGTGGGCCCGGCGACGCCGTCGGCACTGGCGTTGACGCAGTGCTGGAACTCGATCACCCGGTTGCGGGTGCCATCACCGAAGTTGCCGTCGATCGTCAGCGGCGGGTAGTGGCCCGGCTCCATGGCGAGGTTCAGCCGGCACTGGAGCTCCTTGACGTCCGTGCCGGTCGAACCGCTCTGCAGGGTCGGGCGGGCGGTGGACAGGCCGCACACGACGCTCTGCGCGGTGCCCGCCGTGCCCTGGGTGGCGCACTTGCGCGGCCGCGCGGACCACGAGTTCAAGGCGGCCCAGGTGTTCGGCCCGACCTGGCCGTCCACGGTCAAGGCGGCGCACTTCTGGAACACGCGCACGCGGGCGTCGGTCGCCGGGCCGAAGGAGCCGTCCGCGCCGATGGGCGTGTACCGGCTCGCTTTGGTCGCCAGGTTGAGTTCGCACTGGGCTTCGGCTACGGCGGTGCCGGTCGCCCCTTGGGCCAGGGTGGGCTGGGAGCTGGTGTGCCCGCACACCGCGACGGGTTCGGCCGCGACCGCGGTTGCGGCCGCGGCGGGGACCACCAGCAGCACCGCGACGGCCAGAGCGAGTCTTTGCATGGCGAGGAGGCTGGCAGTGGTCCACTCCACCGGTCGCCGGTCACCACCCGATTCGGGACGCCGGGACGATCCCACCCGCCGGACCAGCGGGAACGCGGTCCCCGTGGGACGCCACTGGGACGGCGGGCCACGGGATCGTCCGGCGTTTCCCGGTGGTTCGGCTCCGTCGTGCAGCTTCCGGACGACGGCGGCCTCGGCCGTGCTGAGGAGGGCGCCGGGTCCTGGCCGGTCACTTCGACGAGGCGAGTCGGGCGTCGACCGGGACCAGAACACTGCGAGTGGTTTCCCCGCACAGCTTTCCGCCGGGTTGACAGCTTCGTGACAACGTCGATCCGGCGGTTCCGCCTTCGCGGCCCGGCTGCTGAGCTTGACGGGTGAAGCGCGGGAAGCTCGACGAGATCGTCAACGCGACCCTCCCGGCGCCCGGCTGGTGGCTGGTCGCCGCGACCGGGCTGGCCGCCGCGGCCGTGGCACTGGCTTCCGTGTCCGCCCTGCTGACCGGGCAGGGCCGCCTGCTGACCCGGTTCAACGTCCTGGGGACGTTCGTGCACGAAGGCGGCCACGCGCTGGTGAGCGTGCTGACCGGCGGCGGGGTCTACCGGCTCGGGATCGACAGCCCGGAATCCGGGGTGACGTGGTCCTGGGTCCCCTCGCGGTTCTCCTCGATCCTCACGACCGCGGCCGGGTACGCTATGCCGTCGCTGGCCGGGCTCGGGGCGGCCGTGCAGCTGCAGCGCGGGCACGTCGCCGCCGTGCTGACCCTCACCGTGGTCGCCGCCGGCCTGCTGCTGTTCCTGTCCGCCGACCTGCTCACCTTCGCCATCGTCGCGGGCATCGGCCTGGTCGCCTTCGCCGCGCTGGCCTGGGCGCCGCCGTGGACGCAGACGACGGTCGCCTACCTCGAGGCGTGGCTGCTGCTCACCAGCGAGCTTTCCGGCCTCGCCCACCTCGCCGCGGCCCGCTGGCACGGTGAAGTGTCCGAAATCGACGACGCCGCCAACCTCGCGGCGGAGACCCACATCCCCGACGTCGTCTGGATCGCCGGCTGGCTCGCGGTGATCGGCTGGGCGCTGGTCAAGGCGTTCCCGTTGCTGTGGCCGTGACCGGCGGCCACGGCCGGGCCTCCCCCAGCAAGCCGATCATGCCCGCCACCAGCCGCATCTGCTCCACCGTGCGGATGTCGGCCTCCACCAGCTTGGCCGAGCACACCAGGACCGCCAGGACCTGCGCCCGCGAGAGCGCGACGTTCAACCGGTTGCGGGACAACAGGAAGTCGAGGCCGCGGGGCAGGTCGACCGCCGAGGACGACGTCATCGTCGTGATGACCACCGGGGCTTCCTGACCCTGGAAGCGGTCGACCGTGCCGACCCGCACGCCCGGGAAACCGGCGTCCGCCAACGCCCGCGTCACCGTGCGCGCCTGCAGGTTGTACGGCGCCACGACGAGGATGTCGGTGTCGGCCAGCGGCCGCGCCGGGCCGTGGTCCGTCCACAGGCGACCGACCAGGTCTGTCACGACGTCCACGACCGCCGCGGCCTCCTCGACCGAGCGGGTCGTGTTGCCGTGGTGGTCGACCTCGGCGAGGTACAGCCCGGCGGGGACGTCCTCGAGGGCGCGCTCGGCGGCCGTCGGGTGGGCGCGCAGCTGCCCGGCGTAGGACAGCTTCGACACCGGCTCGCACACCGCGGGGTGCAGGCGCCGCGTCTCGTCGAGGAAGTAGCCGAGGTCCGCCGGCATGATGTCGGCCTCGCCGATCAGGTGGCCCAGCGCCGACGCCTCCGCGCCCGCGGGGTGGGTTCCCTGCACGACCTGCGGGAGCTGCTGCGGGTCGCCCAGCAGCAGCAGGTTCTTCGCGCACATCGACACGGCCAGCGCGTCGGCCAGGGCGAACTGGCCGGCCTCGTCGATGATCAGCAGGTCGAAGGGTTCTTCGCGGATGGCGGCGTTGGCGAACGTCCACGCCGTGCCGCCGACGAGGTGCCCGGTGTCGTGCTCGTCGCGCCACTTCACCAGCGCCGGGTTGCTCTTCGGCTGCTCCCACGGCGCGGCCGGGTCCGGGGTCCGCTTCGCGCGCTTGGCGCACGGCAGCTCGGGCGCGCTCTTCTTCGCCGCGCTCAGCACGTTTTCCACGGCCTTGTGGCTGGTCGAGGTGACGGCGACGGTGCGCCCGGCCCGCACGAGCCGGGCGATCAGCTTTCCGGCGAGGAACGTCTTGCCCGCTCCCGGCGGTCCCTGCACCGCCAGCGTCGAGCCGTCGAGGGCGTCGACCGCGTCGATCACCGCGGCGATCAGGTCCGTCCCCGGCTCCGGCAGGGCCGCTCCGCCGCGCAGCCGCGGCGGGGTCCGCCGGAGCAGGTCGACGCCGGGGTGCCGCGGCAGCGCCGGGAGCGTGTCCACGACCAGCTGCGCGAGGTCGGCGACCGCCTCGTCCTTGGGCAAGGGCCGCACCGGGCTGCCGGGCAGCACCGCGGACGGCCGGTCGGCGCTGGTGGCGTCGGGCGGGCAGCTCTCCTCCAGCGTCAGCTCCACCGCCGACGCGGCCGCGACCTTGGCGTCGCGGGTGCCGCCGTCGTAGCGCAGCCGCACCTCGTCGCCGGGCGCGAACGGGTGCGGCCGGTCCGGGTCGCACGCCAGGACGAGGGTCCGCTTCGCGGTGCGGACGCGGCCGGCCGGCGGGACCCACTCCCCCGCCTCCAGCGACACCGGCACGGTGCACGAGGTGTCGACCTCGAGGTCGCCGAGCGGCGCGGCGAGCTGGCGGAAGTACTCCCACCAGGCGGGGTTGGTCTCGCGGCGGTGGTAGCCGACCGCGGCGGCCAGCAGCGCGCGGGCCCGCTCGTCGGCGGTGAACTCGCCCGGGTCGTCCGGCAGCCCGTCGAGCAGCGGATCGACGAGCGCGGCCAGCCGGGCGGCGCGTTCGGCCCGCCGTTCGGCCGCGACGTCCTCCTCCGCCGCGCGCAGCAGCGCGTCTTCGGGCGACTCCTCCGGCGGGGCCACGAGCTCGATGCCGGAGCCGGCGCGGACCTGGTGGAGGAACTCGAACAGCCGCAGCGCCGAGACGCAGTCCTCCTCGCTGTCCCCGGCGATGCCGCGCAGGACCTCCTCCGCGCGGCCCGGCTCGGCGGCCAGCGTGAGGTACTCCTCGTAGGCCTCGACGTCCGACAGGGCGCTCTTCACATCACCCTCGCGGGTGCCGGGCCGGTAGAGCGGTTCGAGGTGCCGGAGGGAGTACGACCGCTGCGAGACCCGCAAGGCCTTGCGGACGACGGTGTGCAGGTCCACCAGCGCGCCCCCGCGCAGCAGCTGGTCGACCGTCTCCTCGCGCGTCCCGTGCACGGCGGCGAGCCGCTTGACGGCGGTCACCTCGTAGGGCCCGTAGTGGTAGACGTGCGCCCCGGGGTGCTCGGCGACCCGCGCGGCGGCGAAGTCCACGAACTCCTCGAAGGCCCGCTTCTCCTGGGCCCGGCTGTGCGCCCAGAACGGGGTGAAGCGCCGCTCGCCGTCGGGGGTGAGCGCGCCGAAGAGGAACTCCAGCCCCTCGCCCGCGAGGGCGTGCGGATCGCCCGCGAGGTCCACGAAGACGTCACCGGGATCGGGCGCCGGCAACGCGGCCAGGGCATCGGGGTCGACGACCTCGTAGCTGACTTCGCCGGTGGCGTCCTGCTTCACCTGCAGCGCGGCCTGGGCGCGCAGGGTGGTGAACGCGGTGGCGGACAGATCCCGCGGCCGGTCGCCCGGTGCCGCCGCCGCGAGCGCCTCGACGGACCCCAGCCCGGCGGCCACGAGCTTGCGGCGCTGGTCGCCCCGCATCCCGGCGACGAGCAGCAGGTCCCGATCGGCTTCCCGGGCCGAGGCGCAGTGGCGGGCGTACCCGCAGCCGGAGCAGGCCGGGCGTTCGTCCGCCCACAACGGCGTCGGAAGCACCGGCGCGCGGCCGTCCAGCCGGGCTCGCAGCCGGTCCACCAGGGGCCGGAAGTCCTCGGTCCGCAACGTCCGGGTACCGCCGTCGCCGAGGCGTAGGTGGACGTGCGGACCGGTCGGCCACCCGGCCCGGCGCAGCGCGTCGGCGAACGCGACCAGCCGGACGACGGCCGCCGGCTTGACCTGCCGGGCCGGTTCGGCGTCGTGGACTTCGTAGCGGCCTTCGGCGTCCTGGATCAGGAAGTCCGCGACACCGGAGAAGTCCTGGTCGTGGAGAACGGCCTGGTGGATGACCGCGGCGCCCGACCACAGCGCGGCCGCGGTGGTCTCGGCCGCGCCGACGCGGTCTTCGACGTCGACCTCGAAGACGTCGTGGCCCTCACGGCGCAGCCGGGCGAGCATGGCCCGCGCGGCGGCCCGCCTCCGCCGCCCGGCACCGGGATCCTCGACGGGCCGCGGCGCACCCGGCAGGCCGGCGGCCAAGGCCTGGTCGAGGAGGCTGCGGTGTTCGCATTCGAGGAGGTCGGCGAGATCGGCTGGGGTGAGCATCGCCAGGCAGTCTGACACGGCGATACACCCGGTCGGAGCAGCCCGCCCCGGACACGCCGTCCGGCCGGCCCACCTTCGTCAGGGCTTCGTCGGCGGGGTGGTGCCGGTCCGTTCGTCGCCGTAGCTGAGCCACGTCCCGGTCGGGGCGTGCTGCCCGACTCCCGGACGGTGGTAGTCGCACACGCCGTCCGGGAACGTCGTCCGCAGCCGCTTCCGGTCCGCCGCGGTGAAAGTGACCGGGTAGTCGCGGAAGTCCAGCGGCCGGAGCCGGCACTTCAGCACGTCCAGAGACAAGCTCTCCCCCGCGATCATGCGGGTGTTGGCCGCCACCGGGTACTGCGCGCCGCACTGGCCGCTCGCCGGGTACGTCAGCTTCTCGGTGATCCGCGACGCCGCGGTGAGGTAGCAGCCGTCGCCGAGGTCGGCCGGCCGGTTCGCCAGGACCTTCTGCTGGAGGCTCCGGTGCGACCCGTCGGCGTCGATCGCGGTCAGCCAGCGGTCCATCGCGCCGAGCTCGTAGACACTGGCCGCCGCCGCTTCGGCCGCGGTGGCGTGGTTTTCGATGATGACCTGGTTGCCCGCCGTGCCGTTGGCCCGCAGAAGCCGTTGCCGCATCACGTAAGACCACTCGGTGGTGTGGATGTCGTTGCCGAACCCGGCGAGGTCGAGGTCGGTCCGCTGGTCGATGATCGGCGTTTCCCGCAAACCCTGGGACGCGGAGTTCACGATGTCGTCGGCGTACACCGCGTCGAGCGCCTTGGGATCGGCGGCGATCCGTTGCGCCACGGGCTTTCCGGTGTAGTCGAGGCCGCCGATGGTCGCGTTGAGGTCGACGAACTGCGCCGCGGTGATCGTGCCGGCCTTCAGCGCGGCCAGGCCGTACTGCACGCCGGTGGTGTCCAGGGTGCTGCGCACGAACCCGGTCCGCGGGTCCCGCCCGACCTGGTTGACCAGCTGCTCGTTCGAGTTGCACTTCACCCCGCCCGGGTTGGTCACCGGATCCCACCGAGCAGAGACGGGGATGGCCGCGTTGCAGCTGCCGGTCGCGGTGGCGCGGCTGGCGAAGGTCTGGTCCCAGGAGACGCAGGTGTCGTAGCTGGGAAAGCCCGCGACGGCCTGCTTCTGCGCCGCGGTGAACGACGCCCCCGGCCCGGCGAAGTACCGGTTCAGCAGGCGGCAGTCCGACACGGGGCCGCCCACGCTCAGCGGGTCCGGGAACGAGACGCCGGGGATGATGCCGTCGACGATGCCGGGGTAGTTCTCCGCGATGTCGTACTGCTGGATCGCCCCGCCCGAGCCGCCCCAGCCGATGGTGTGGGCGACCGGGCCGTAGGTCTCGATGAAGTGTTCCTTGACCATCATCGCCGCTTCGGCCGAGATGATCGGGCTGCAGTTGTTGTCGAGCACGTTCAGGCTCGACGACGTGACCGCGTAGCCCTGGGCCAGGAACAGGTCGTTGACCACGCCGCCGGTCGAGGCGCCCTGGTGGTAGCCCGCGTTGCAGCCGCCGCCGAAGGTGTAGACCAGCTTCCCGTTCCAGCTGCTATCGGGTGCGAAGGGCGACGGCGCGCCGGCGTAGAGCGCCGCCATTTCGTAGACAGCGCGGTCGATCGTGCCGCGTTCGACGCGGACCACGTACGGCACCGCGTGCCCGTTGACGGTGGCCGTCGCGAGGTCCGCGGGCCGGGTCGCCGGGTCCGCCAGCGGCGCGAACGCCCCGGCGGTGGTCTTGTACTGGTAGCTCACCTGCGTCGGCGCGCTGCACAACGGCTGCGACGCCGCGGGCAGGCCGAACGCCTGGGTCTCGCAGTAGAACGGAACCTGCTGCGAACCGGAGAAGACAGGCCCGGTGATCGGGTGGTTGGTGACGCGCAGGTCCGCGCCGCGTCCGGTCGCCCGGGCGCTCAGGTCGTTGGCACCGTTTCGCAGGCCGGTCACCAGACCGAGCAGGCTGCCGTCCGGCTGGGCGTGGAAACTCGAGGTCACGTCGTGGCCGTTGGCGCTGACGCGGACCCGCGCGGCCGGTGTTCGCTCCGGCGGAACGACCTTGACGAGCACCTGTCCCCCGCTGACGAGCGCGGGCCGCGGGTTCGACACCGTCTCGATCGTCAGCTGCCGCCCGGGTGCGGGGCCGGCGGATGCCACCGCGGACCCCGTCAGCAGGACGGGCACGGTCAGGGCCGCCACGAGGACGGATGAGCGCACAGCACGGTTCGCCACCGGAGACTCCGCTCGCTCGTGGCACCGCGTCGTCGCGACACCGGGCAGGTGCCGGTATAGCACCTGCGGGCCGGGCGGAACAACCGCCGCCTTCGAGCCGTGGCGCGGGTTTCGGAACCGGAACCGCACGATGCGGGACGACCGTTCCATACCCGGCAACAGGTTCAGGAGCCGGCAGAGGCGGCGTACGTTCGCGGGCGCCTTCGGCTTCGGTCAGGTACGGCACCAGTCCCTCGGCGATCACCAGCACCGGCCGGCCACGCGGGACACGGTCCAGCCAGGTCGGGTCGGTGACGCCGGACCCGATCAGCGTGCAGTGCTCCCGCGGCGGCAGGACCTGCTCCCGCAGGGCGATGACGGCCGGGTAGTCGAGGTCGTACCACTCGACCGTGGCGGGCGGGTCGATCCGGAACACGCGGGCGTCGAGGCCGCGGCCCAGGTGCAGCACCACCGCGTCGGGGTGCTCCGCGAGGAAGTCCCGCGCCCAGTCGTCGTGCGCCTTGGCGCACCACCGCGACGAGGCCCAGCTGGCTGGTGCCGAACCGGCGCATCGCCCGCTCGGCCGCAGCACCGGGCTGAGCGTCTTCCGCGCTCCGGCGAGACCGGCGTCGTTCACGCTAAACCTCCGGTGGTGCCTGCAGGTCGTGGGCGCGGAACAGGACGGCGTGCTCGACACCCATGGCCTCGCCGCCCATCGCGGCGAACTTCGGGATGAAGTCTGCGGGGGCCGGGTGGTCCGGGAGCGCGGCCAGGTACTCGGCGTGCGCCTCCAGCGACGCGACCCCGCGGCGCAGCGGCTCCCCGGTGACGTCGACGCCGTGGGTCGGCTCCGTCATGCCCGCGGTGAGGTACCAGCGCGCGGAGTGCGGTTCGAGGCCCTCGTCCTCGACCTGCTCCGGGAAGACCCACCGGTTGCCCGCGTCGCGGATCGCGTCGAGCGTCGCGAGCCCGGCCGCGCGGTGGTCGGCCTGGTCGAACCCGTACGGCGTCTCGACCTCGAACGCGCTGCCGAACACGACGTCGGGCCGGAACCGGCGGATTTCCCGGCAGATGTCCCGCCGCAGGTCCAAGCCGTAGACGAGCACACCGTCCGGGTGTTCGAGGACGGTCAGGTGCTCGACGCCGACGACGTCGCAGGCGGCCCGCTGCTCGGCGACCCGCAGGCGAGCGGTCTCCTCGGGCGGGTTCGGCATGCCGGCCTCGCCGCGCGTGAGCAGCAGATAACCGACCTCGATGCCGCGTGCGGTCCAGCGGGCGACGGCCGCGGAAGTGCCGTACTCCATGTCATCGGGGTGCGCGACCACGCAGAGCACGCGCCGGAAGGACTCGTCGGGAAGAGGTGGCAACGTCATGCGGGCCATCCTGCCGTGTCCGGCCCGTCCCGGAGGGCCGAAGACCTTCCGCCCCTAGACTTCACCCCATGCGGGAAAAGTTCCACGACGAGCTGGCCGAGCTGGGCAACCAGCTGACGAACATGTGCCGGCTGGCGGCGGAGTCGATGCGCCGGGCGAACACCGCGCTGCTGACCGCGGATCTGGCCCTCGCGGAGCAGGTCCTCGGCAGCGACAGCGACCTCGACGACGCCCGGGCGGAGTGCGAGATCCACGCCCAGTCGCTGCTGGCGTTGCAGGCTCCCGTCGCCGGTGACCTCCGCACCACCTTGGCCGCGGTCTACTGCGCGGAGAAGATCGAGCGGATGGGCGACCTCGCCGCCCACATCGCCGACACCGCCCGGTTCGGACACCCCGACCGGGTGGTCCCCGCCGAGCTGGAAGCCACGTTCGCCGAACTCGGCGACGTCGCCGCCGGCATGGCCGACCGGCTGGCGGAGCGGATCACCGGCGACGCCACCGGCGCGTACGCCGAACTGCACGAAACCGACAACACGATCGACTCCCTGCACGCCGGGGTGCTCCGGCTGATCACCGGCGACCGCTGGGAACACGGGGTCCAGTCCGCGACCAGCCTCGCGCTTCTCGCCCGCTTCTACGAACGGTTCGCCGACCAGGCGGTGTCGGTCGCCAAGCGGCTCGAGTTCGCGGAGACCGGCGGCCTGCCGTCCCGCTGATCCGCGAGGTCGCGGCGCACCGGAAACCCCGCGCGGGCATCATGGCGGCCATGCCGCACCGCGTCCTGCTCGCCGACGACGACCGCGCCATCCGCGAGTCCCTCGTCCGGGCCCTCGACCTCGAGGGCTACCACGTCACCGAGGTCACCGACGGCGTCAGCGCGCTCGCCACGGCCCGGCGCGACGAGTTCGACGTGCTGATCCTCGACGTGATGATGCCCGGCGTCGACGGCCTCGGCGTCTGCCGCGTGCTGCGCGCCGAAGGCGACCAGACGCCGATCCTGATGCTGACCGCGCGGGTCGAAACCCCCGACCGCGTGGCGGGGCTGGACGCCGGGGCCGACGACTACCTGCCCAAGCCCTTCGAGCTCGACGAGCTCCTCGCCCGGCTGCGCGCCCTGTTGCGCCGCACGTCGGCGGAGCCCGACGCGCGGCGCACGCTCCGGCTGGGCGAGCTCGCGGTCGACCCGGCCGCCCGGCGGGTGTGGTGGCAGGGCACCGAGATCACGCTCTCCAAGACCGAGTTCGACCTGCTGGAACTGCTGGTGCGCAACGCCGGGATCGTGCTCGACCGCACCACGATCTACCAGCGCATCTGGGGGTACGAGTTCGGCGCGGACTCCAAGAACCTCGCCGTCTACATCGGCTACCTCCGGCGCAAGCTCGAGCAGGCCGGCGCGGCGGACCTGATCCACACCGTGCGCGGCGTCGGCTACTCGGTGCGGCCGGCGTGAACCTGCGCAGCAAGCTCGCGATCGCCTTCGCCGGCGTCGGCGCGGCCGCGGCGATCCTCGTCGGCGTGCTCAGCTACCAGGCCGCCTCCCAGCGCATCGACGCCGAGCTCGACCGGTCGCTGCTCACGACGTCGGCGGAGGTCGCGGCCGGCGCCACGCAGGTGCTCGCGCCGAGCCCGGTCACCCGCGGCCCCGATGACGACGACCACGACGAGGCCCAGCCGATGGTCGCCCAGGCGATCGCCCCGGACGGCGGCGTCCGCGCGATCGGCGGCCGCCCCGTCCGCCTCGACGTCGGCGACGACGACCGCGCGCTGGCCGCGACCGGCGCGCTCGGCGACCACCGCTACTGGAACTTCACCGCCGGCCGCGACGACTACCGCGCGATCACCGTCGCGCTCGGGCCCGGGCGCGGCGCCGTCCAGCTCGGCATCGACGTCGACGAGTCCCGGCACGTGCTCGGCGAGCTGGCCGCCCGCATCACCGGCGTCAGCGCCCTGGTCCTGGCGGTCGCGGCTCTGGCCGGCTGGCTGCTGGCCCGCCAGATCACCCGGCGGCTGGTCCGGCTCACCGACGTGACCGAGCAGGTCAGCGACGGCCGCCTCGACGACGTCACCGTGCCCACCGGCGGCCGCGACGAGGTCGGCCGGCTCGCGACCTCGTTCGACCGGATGCTCGGCCGGCTCGCCGACGCCCGCGCCGACCAGGACCGCCTGGTCCAGGACGCCGCGCACGAACTGCGGACCCCGCTGACCAGCCTGCGCACCAACGCCAGCGTCCTGCGCCGGTTCGCCGAGCTCACCCCGGAGTCCCGCGCCCGCCTGCTCGACGACGTCGACGGGGAGACCCGCGAGCTGACCCACCTCGTCGACGAGCTGGTCGAGCTCGCCACCCGCCGCTACGAAGCCGAAGAGCCAGCGCAGATCGAACTTCGGGAGGTGGCGGAGCACGCCGCCGAGCGCGTCCGGCGCCGGTCGGCACGCACCATCACCGTCACGGCCGACACCTCGGCGGTGAACGGCCAGGCGAAAGCGCTCGAACGCGCCGTCTCGAACCTCCTGGAAAACGCCGTCAAGTTCGCGCCCGACGGGCCGGTCGAGGTCGTCGTCCGCGCCGGCCGGGTCCAGGTGCTCGACCGCGGGCCGGGCATCGCCGACGAAGACGCGGTCCGCGTGTTCGACCGCTTCCACCGCGCGGACGGCGCCCGCGGGCTGCCCGGCTCCGGCCTCGGCCTGGCCATCGTGCGGGACATCGCCCTCGCCCACGGCGGCCGCGTGTTCGCCGAACCCCGGCCCGGCGGTGGCGCGGTGGTCGGGTTCACCGTCGGAGCCGATCTTCTCTTACCGAACTCTCACCCCGGTCACGTCGACGGCTAACCGGGCCCGGGAAGGGTGGACCGCGGAAGCGATCACCCGAGGAGCCCGATGTCCGCCACTCTCGCCGCCCGCCGCGTGGCGCGGCCCGCGGTGCGCGCGTGGTGGCGGGACGCCGCGGGCCTGACGGCGTGGCTGAGCGTCCTGTTCGTGGTCGCGCTCTGGGTGTCCGGCCGCGGCCTGCAGGACCTCGGCACGAACTTCTTCACTTCCACCGGGCGGCTGGCCGGGCTGCTGTCGGCGGACCTCCTGCTGCTGCAGGTGCTGCTGATGGCGCGGATCCCGTGGGTGGAGCGCGGCTACGGCCAGGACGAGCTGGCCCGCCGGCACCGGCTCGCCGGGTTCACCTCGATCACCCTGCTCGCCGCGCACCTCGTGCTGATCACCCTCGGCTACGCGGCGACCGACCGCTCCGGCGTCCTGGCCGAGGCGTGGGCGCTGGTGACGACCTACCCGGGCATGCTGCTGGCGGCCGCCGGCACGGCCGCGCTCGCCATGGTCGCGGTGACGTCGGTGCGGGCGGCCCGGCGGCGGCTGCGCTACGAGTCCTGGCACCTGCTGCACCTCTACGCCTACCTCGGCGCCGGGCTCGCCCTGCCGCACCAGCTGTGGACCGGCGCCGACTTCACCGCTTCCCCGGTCGCCACCGCGTTCTGGTGGACCGCCTACGCGTCGGCGGCCGGCGCCGTGCTCGTGTTCCGCGTCGGCCTGCCGGTGTGGCTCAACGTCCGGCACCGCCTGGTCGTCGAGCAGGTCGTGCCCGAAGGCCGCGGCGTCGTCTCGGTGTACCTGCGCGGCCGTGACCTCGACCGGCTTCCGGTGGCGGCGGGCCAGTTCTTCGTCTGGCGGTTCGCCTCCGGGCCGGGCTGGACGCGGGGCAAGCCGTTCTCGCTCTCGGCCGCCCCGGACGGGCACCGGCTGCGGATCACGGCGAAGGACCTCGGCGCGGGCAGCCGCCGGCTCGCCGGCCTGCGCCCCGGCACCCCCGCGCTGTTCGAAGGCCCGTACGGCCGCTTGACCGGGACTGTCCGAAAAGGACGGAAGCTCGCGCTGTTCGCCTCCGGCATCGGGATCACGCCGTTGCGCGCGCTCTTGGACGAACTCCCCTACCAGCCGGGGGAAGCCGTGCTGTTCCAGCGCGCCGGCCGCCCGGCGGACCTGCTGTTCCGGCGGGAGCTGGAGGAACTCGCCGCCCGCCGCGGGATCCGGATCCACTACCTGCTGGGGCGGCGCTCGCGCGACCGCGCGTCGTGGCTGCCCGCGGGGTACGCGCCGGTGCCCGACGAGCAGGTGCTGCGCCACCTCGTGCCCGACATCGCCGACCACGACGTCTACGTGTGCGGTCCCGACGCCTGGACCGGCGCCGTGCTGGAGAGCGCCCGCCGCGCCGGCGTACCCGCCGACCGCGTCCACGCCGAGCGGTTCGCCTGGTAGGAAAGGACTTCCGATGCGCAGGATCACCATCGCCTTCGCGGCTACCGTGTCCGTCGTCGTGCTGCTGTTCAGCTACCGCACCAGCACCGACCAGACGCCGGTCGCCACCAGCCGGCCGGCCCGCACGACGAACCCGCCCGCCCCTGGAGCGCCCACCGCCGGGACCGGCGGGACGTTCACCGGGGACGCCGCCGACACCCGTTACGGCCCGGTCCAGGTGCGGATCACCGTCGCGGGCGGCAGGATCACCGACGCCCAGGCCATCGAGTACCCGCAGGAAAGCGGCCGCGACGTCCGGATCAACTCGGCGGCCGTGCCGGAGCTGAACCAGGAGGCACTGCAGGCCCAGAGCGCGCAGATCGACACGGTCAGCGGCGCGACGTACACCTCCGAGGGCTACCAGCAGTCACTGCAGTCGGCGATCGACCAGGCCCACCGGTGACCGCCGCGCACCGGCCCCGCCGGTCCTGGACCCGGCCGGTCATGGGCACGGCGGCGAGCCTGCACGTGCGCGGTCCACGCGTCGACACCGACCCCGCCGTGGAACCGGCCGTGGCGGCGGTGTTCGGGCACCTGCGGGCCGCCGACGAACTGTTCAGCACCTACCGGCCGGACAGCCAGGTCAGCGCGCTCCGCCGGGGCGAGCTGCCGCGTGCGGAGTGGCACCCGTGGCTCACCGAAGTCGTGGCGCTGTGCGACGAAGCGCGCGAGCGCACCGACGGCTACTTCGACGCGGCACTGCCCGGCGGCTTCGACCCGTCCGGGCTGGTGAAGGGCTGGGCGGCCGAACACGCCGCCGCCCACGTCGCCCGCCTCCCCGGGTTCGACCACTACCTCAACGTCGGCGGCGACATCACCGGCCGGGTCGGCACCGCAAGTGCCCCGCCGTGGCGGGTCGCCGTCGAAGACCCCGCCGGCACGGCCGCCTTCCTGGCGATCCTCGACCTCCGCGCCGGGGGCGTGGCGACGTCCGGCTCGGCCGCTCGCGGCGCGCACATCGTCGATCCGCGCACCGGCACCCACCCGAGCGAGCTGCTCGCCGTGACGGTCACCGGGCCGACCCTGCTCTGGGCGGACGTCTTCGCGACGGCAGCGTTCGCCCGTGGCGGCGAAGACGTCGCCGAATGGGTCTCGACGCACGCGCCGGGTTACCGCGTCGCCGTCCTCGCCCGCGCTCCCTGAGCACGTGGGCGTCCCCGATCCCGTCACCCTCCACAAAGGACACCATGACCACCCTGAACGGACTGCCCGCCCACGTGCTGCTCGTGCACGCGATCGTCGTCCTGCTCCCGCTGTCCGCCCTGTTGCTGGTCCTCAGCGCGCTCTGGCCCGCCGCGCGCGGCAAGCTCGCCGGCCCGAACGCGATCCTGTCCGTCGTCGTCGTGATCCTCGTCCCGATCACGACCGACGCCGGCGAATGGCTGGAGCGCCGCGTCGCCTCGACCCCGCTCGTGCGGGACCACACCGAGCTCGGCGACACCGCGCTGTGGGTCGCGCTCCCGGTGGCCGTGCTCGCGCTCCTCGTCTGGTGGCGCCGGCGGGAGAGCCTGCGGACCCCCGCGTCCAGCCGGACGTTCCTGGCCCCGGCGTCGACGCCGGTGACGGTGGTGCTGTCGGTCCTCGCCGTCGTGGCCGCGGGCGCGGCGGTCTACGACATCTACCGCATCGGCGACTCCGGCGCGCAGGCCAGCTGGCAGGGCCAGTTCAGCTCGACCCCGGCGCCGCGCGGGCCCGGCGGCTGAGCCCGAGACCGGACGGGAGGAACGGCTCACGAGGACCGGGCTCCGCCTCTGACCGGGTGGAATCCCCGGGCCGGACCACCTAGAGCCGACCCGCGCGAGCCCGCCGTTCACCCTCCGCGTCCATATCGGACGCCGTGTGCATGACCCGCGGTCGTGCGGGGTAACCCCGCCGCGATCACCCCGGCGTCCGGCCGGGACGACCGAAGGGACCCGACATGAGCCTGAACGACGACGACATCTCCACGACCTCCGGCGGCGGGCCGGAGGGTCCGGCCGACTCCGGGGCCGGCCAAGGCACCCCGGGCCAGCACGACGGCGGAGCCGACGGCGGAGCGGACAGCGGCGCCGAAGGCCCGGCCGACTCCGGCGCGGGCGAAGGCACCCCCGGCCAGCACGACGGCGGAGCCGACGGCGGCGCGGACAGTGGCGCACGCTGATCTCGGCGAGCCCGTCGCCGGCACCGAGGACCCGGACACGGGCTTCTCGGTGCCGGCGGGCGCTCGCCCCCAGGCCACCCTGCGGCGGCTCGTCGGCCCGGACGTCGACGGCTTCGCCGCGCGGCACTGGGGCCGCGAGCCCCTCGTCCGGACCGGTGCCGGCGAGAACGGCTTCCCCGACCTGCTCGACCTCGACGGCGTCGACGAGCTCCTCTCCCGCCGCGGCCTGCGCACGCCGTTCCTGCGCCTCGCCCGCGATGGCGCCGTGCTCGACTCCAGTGCGTTCACCGGCGGTGGCGGCGTCGGCGCGGAGATCGGCGACCAGGTCCGCGACGACAAGGTCGCCGCCCTCTTCGGCGACGGCAGCACGATCGTGCTGCAGGGCCTGCACCGCACCTGGCCGGCCATCGCGGACCTCGCCGTGTCCTTGACCGACGAGCTCGGCCACCCGGTCCAGGCCAACGCCTACATCACGCCCCCGTCGTCGCAGGGCTTTTCCGCGCACTACGACGTGCACGACGTGTTCGTGCTGCAGCTGGCCGGCCGCAAGCACTGGACGGTGCACGCTCCCGTCCACGAAGCCCCGCTACGCGGCCAGCCGTGGGCCGAGCGCGCGGAAGCCGTCGCCGCCCGCGCGCGCGACGACGCCCCGGTGCTCGACCGGGTGCTCGAGCCCGGAGACGTCCTGTACCTGCCGCGAGGTTGGCTGCACTCGGCCACCGCGCTCGGCGACGTTTCCGCCCACCTGACCATCGGCGTCCACGTCGTCACCCGGTACGCGCTGGTCGAGGCGCTCGCCGACCTCGTCGCCTCCGACGAGCGGCTGCGCACCTCGCTGCCGCTGGGGGTCGACGTCGCCGAGCCCGCCGACCTCGCCGCCGACCTCGACGTCGTGCGGGCGACGCTGGCCGAGGCGCTGACTACCGTCACCGCCGACGACGTTGCCCGGCACGTCCGCGCCCGGGTGTGGCCGGGCGGCCGGCCCGAGCCCGTCGGCCCGATCGCCGCCGCGCGGTTCGCCCACGAGCTCACCCCCGGCGACACCGTGCGTCGCCGGCACGGCCTGCGCCACCGCCTCCAGGAGACCGGCGACGGCCGGATCGCGCTGGAGCTGGCCGACCGCCGGATCACGCTGCCCTCGGCCACGGCCGAGGCGCTGCGCGCGGCGCTCGACGGGCAGCCGTGGCGCGTCGGCTCGCTCCCGGGCCTGCCCGAGGCGGACCAGCTCGTCCTCGTCCGGAGACTGCTGCGGGAAGGCGTACTCGTGGCCTGCACTCCATGACCCCCATGCCGCTCACCGGACGGCCGCGCTGCGCGGACCTCGCCGACGCCGCGGGCGACGCTCGCGAAGGAACGGCGCCGCCGGCGGACCAGTGGCTGCTCGTCGAGCACGCGAGGCCGTGGGAGCGCAGCGCCCTAGCGGCGTTCGACGCGGACGTGCTGGCCGCTCTTTCCGGCTGGGCGGCCGAAACCCGCGGCCGGGTCGTGCTGATCCGGCGGCCGGGACGCCGCACCCCGGGAGCGGGTGGCCCGCGCCGGTGGTTCCGCGTCGACGCCCGCCCCGGCCGCGAGGAGATCCGGGCCGGCGAGTACCACGGCGACGCCGAGGTCGCGGCCGTGCCGCACCTCGCCGGGCGCCGGTCGGAGCGGCCGCTGACGCTGGTCTGCGCGCACGGCAAGCACGACACCTGCTGCGCGGTCCGCGGCCGCCCGCTCGCGGCGGCGCTGGCCGCGGCCGACCCGGAGGGCACCTGGGAGTGCAGCCACATCGGCGGGTGCCGGTTCGCCCCGGCCCTCGTGCTGCTGCCCCACGGGTTCACGTTCGGCGGCGTCGGACCGGCCGAGGCGCTCGCCCTCGTGCGCGGCTACGCGCGCGGAACGCTCACCCCGGACGCCCTGCGCGGACGGTCCTCGGTTTCCCCGGTCGTCCAAGCGGCACAACACCACGCGCGCGTGGCCACCGGCGCGACGGGCGTGGACGACCTGCACCCGGTCGCCTGCACCCGGGAGGACGACAGCGCCTGGCGCGTCACGCTGGCGCGGCCCGACTGCACTGTCCTGCTCCGGGAACGGCTCGTGACGGTCGACCGGCCGTTGACGTGTGCCGCCCGGCCGCCGGGCCGGGTCCGGGTTTTCGATCCCGTGGAAGTGTTCCGCCCGGTCGACCGGTAGCCCGTCGTTCGCGGCGCCTGGTCAAGGAGTGCGGGGGGACCACCGTTGGGCGGTACGCCCCGGCGCGGGCGTGCCCCACGATGAGGCGATGGAGGTCCACCCCTACCCCTTCGGGGACGCCGTGGCGCTGCAGGTCCACCCGCGGTTCGCCGAGCTGCGGAAGGCGCGCGCGCCGGTCCGCGTCACGATGCCCTACGGCGGCGACGCCTGGCTGGTGACGCGCTACGAGCAGACGCGGTTCGTGCTGTCCGACCCAAGGTTCTCGCGCGCCGCCGCGGCCGGGGCGGACGTGCCGCGCGGGCGTCCCGGCCTCGAACCGGCCGGCAACCTGCTGGCCATGGATCCGCCCGAGCACCACAGGATCCGCGCGCTGGTGGCCAAGGCGTTCACCGCCCGCCGGGTGGAGCTGCTCGAGCCGCGGATCCGGGAAATCGCCGACACGCTCCTCGACGGCCTCACCCCGCCCGTCGACTTCGCGTCGGCCGTGGCGTGGGAGCTGCCCGTGCTGGTGATCAGCGAGCTGCTCGGCGTGCCGGCGGACCAGCGCCGGATGGTGCGCGAGTGCACCGAAACGCTGGTCGCCTCGGGCGGAGCCGTGACCGCCGCGGACGTCACGGAGGCGCGCGGAAGGCTGGCGGGAGCGCTGAACACGCTGATTGCGCAGCGCCGGGCGGAGCCCGCCGACGACCTGCTGACCGCGCTCGTCGCCGCCCGCGACGAGGAAGACCGCTTGAGCGACAACGAACTGCTCATGCTCGGCGTGGCCCTGCTGGCCGGCGGGCACGAGACCACGGCGAACCTCACCGGCAGCTTCCTGGTGGAGCTGCTCTCCGACCGCGAACGGTGGACGACGCTCGTCGCCCATCCCGAGTTGATCCCGTCGGCGGTGGAAGAGCTGCTGCGGTTCGTCCCGCTGGCGACGGTCGCGGACCTCGCACGGATCGCCAAGGAGGACCTCGAAATCGGCGGCCAGCCCATCCGGGCCGGCGACGCGGTCCTGGTCCAGCTGGACTCGGCCAACCGCGACGAATCGGTGTTCGCCGCGGCCGAGGACCTGGACTTCGGCCGCAAGGTCAACCACCACGTGGCGTTCGGCTTCGGCGTGCACCACTGCGTCGGCGCGCCACTGGCGAGGCTGGAACTGCGCGTCCTGCTCTCGACGTTGGTCCACCGGCTGCCGGGCCTGCGCCTCGCGATCCCCGCGGACGACCTCGAGTGGCGCCGCGGTGGACTGATGCGCGGGGTCGCGAGCCTGCCCGTCACCTGGTAGTCAAACGCGGACCTTCCATTCGACGAACACGACCGCCGCGCCCACTCTGGACGCGACTCCGAGCTTCCGGATGATCCGGCTGACGTGCGCCCGGACCGTGCGCTCGCTGATCACCAGCCGGCTCGCTATTTCCCGATCCGTCTTGTCCTCCGCGACGATCGCGAGCACTTCGAGCTCCCGGTCGCTCAACACCCCGACCGGACTGCACAACACGGCGATTTCCACTGTCTCCCCCTCACACCTGCGAACGCCCCCAGCGTCCCAGGCCCCGTCGACAATCCGTCGACAGTCAGCCGGGCGGCCAGCGGCGGGCGGCCAGCTCGCCCAGCGGGGTGTTGACCAGCTGGCGCCGGCGTTGCGGGGTGAGCCGTTCGTACGCCGGGAGCATGTCGGCCTCGATCCACTTCCACCGGTCTTCGAACACCGTGATGTCGCCGCCGGGGACGACCTCACGGAACGGCTTCCCGCCGGGTACCGGCGACAGCGCTTCGCGGGACATCTGGTCGGGGATCAGGTCGAAGTCCTTCATGTCGCGGATCTGAGCGTAGAACGGCGCCACGACGGTTTTTTGCTCCCGCAGCAGCAGTTCGTGATTTCCCCGCCGGACCCGGCCGGCATCTCCGGAAGCGATGTCCCGCCACGCGTCGGCCTGCGCACCGGCGGTGGCCACCAGTTCCGGCAGACCCGCTTGGACGAAGGCCTGGTGCTGCCAAGCCAGGTCCTCGAAGATCGCCTGCTGCGTCCGGAGCAGCACGACCTGCAGCCCGTGCGCGTAGTTCACGATGAGCCCGGCGCTCGGATCCTGGCCGATTCCCCACTTGGCGGCGTCGAACTGCTGCTGCGTCTCGAGCAGCCCGTGGTAGACGGCGCCGCCCGCGAGCTTCGCCATCCCGGCCCACAGCAGGTTCTCGTTCCGATTGAACAGTCCCGCGTAATAGGCGTAGACGCGCTCGACGATCGTCCGCTGGCGCTCGAAGCCCTCGTCCGGTTTCCAGTCGGCTGCATTGATTCCGGCCGCGGCCAGAGCCAACCGCCGCCATTCGGGTACCTGCCGCGCCGGTGCCGCCGGGGGCGCCGCGACGACGACCGGGGCCTGCAGCGCCGGGCGCACGATGCTCGTGCGGACAGCGGTCCACTCCTGCGTCAACGCGCGCTCGCCGCGCCGGATCGCCCGCCCGCGCAGCTCCGGGTGCCGAGCGTGGAAGACGACGTCGGTCAGCCAGTTCTCGTCCCGTTTTCCCCCGGAGACGAGCAGCTGCACGGCCAGAGCCGCGTTGCCCGACTTGAGTGCGGTGCGAGCCAGGATCGGCAGCCGCGCCACGGTGTCGGCCCAGTCCTCCAGCTCGCGCTCCAGCGAGAAGTGACCCTCCACATCGGACAGTCCACTGGCGAACGGGCTGAGCAATCCGTTCGGGCCGGCTAGGAAAGATCGGTCAGCCACAGCCAGCCCGTCCTTCCCGCGTGCGCGCCGCCGGTCACCGTGACCTTCGTCCAGAACCACGACTGGGACGGCACGGGCGACCTCGGGCGGACGTCGAGCCGCTGCAGCGGCGTGCCCTTCGGCAAGGTCGCGATCGTCTTGCGTGTGGCCAGGTTGTCCCACAGCCGCGCGGCTTTCGCCGTCACCTTGCGGCTTTCGGCGATCGGTACCGCTTCCGACGGGACGTCGCCGGACGTCTTGCTCGCGTTCCACAGCCGGGCCGCCGCCAGGAAGGTCGGCGACGGCACTCCCGCGGACACGACCTCGAACTTCACCAGCGCGAGTGGTCCGCGGTGCGGCCAAGTCCAGCCCCAGCGCACCGAGCCGTAGTAGGTGCCCTTCTGGGTCCCGGCCGTCACGACGGCCGCCGTCTCGAACTGCTGGCTCCAGAGCCCGGTGTGCACCGTGTCCGCCGCCGTGCCGTCGTCGCCGGAACTCAGGTTCGGCTGGTCGTGCATCGTCGCGTCGGTCGTCTGCCACTGCCCGTTCGCGTCCTGGCGGCGAGCACCGGGGGTCGCCGGCTCGTACCACGGCGCCGGGTTCCGCGGGAACCGGTCGATGTGCGCGCCGTCGCCGGGCACCATCCGGCTCTCGGCGGTCCGGCGCTCCTTGTCGTTCGCGGTGTACTTGTTGTGCGGCAAGCCGTTCTTGACCGACCGCGCCAGCTGGAGGAACTCGATCCGCTCGGCGTCGGCGAACTTGCCGGGCGTGAACGCGATGCCGATGTCGGCGCCGTGGCCGATGACCCGGTCGATGTCGTCCGACAGCACGTCCTGCAGGGTGTACCGGTCGACGGTGAACGAGCCGGCCCACGTCTTCACGGTGGCGACCGCGGGTGCCGCGGGGGTTTCCCGCTCCGGGGCCGGCTCGGCCACGGACGCGTGCGTCCACTCCCACTCCCACCGGGGTTCGGGAAGTGTCCAGCCGCGCACCGTCCTCACTCCTTCCGGCCGTTGACCGACGGCGCGAGGGTCGCTCCGTTGGACGCCTTCATGCCGGTCGGCGGCGAAGCGGGCACGGGCACCCGCAACGGCTGGGTGCCGGTGACGACGGGACGCGGGTAGGCCGGCGACTCCTTGACCCGCTCGCCGGTGGCGGACTGCCAGTTGTTGATCACCGAGCGCGCGTCGCTCACGAGGTTGTTCTTGCCGGTGAACAGGCTCGCCGCGGTCTCCTCGGTGTCGAACAGCCCGAGCTCGATGCCGCGCAGCAGCGTCGACATCGGTTCGGCGAGGTCGAACAGCTCCCGCGAGCGCAGGGCCGGGGTGATCCCCACCTTCTGCCCGAGCGCCCCGAGCCGGTCGGCCGCGTTGCTCGCCTGCGCCTGCAGGTCGGTGATCACCGACGTGTCGGTGTCGATGGTCAGGTGGAACCAGTTCAGCATCGTCACGTAGGCGAACTCCTCGCGGGCGAGGGAGCCGCCGCGGCGGCGGTTGCCCAGCAGGTCCTTGATCGCGGTGGACAGCAGGGCGATGTAGCCCGGGTCGGTCGGGTTGGGACCGCTGTTGTTCGCCGTGTTCTCCAGGCCGATCCAGACCTGGCGCAGGAATTCGCTCCACTTCTGCCGGAAGTCGAGGTTCACCGGGCCGGTCAGCGCCTTCCAGTCGGCCAGCGGGCCGGAGCCGGCCCACACCGGCGGCACCGGGTGCGCGAGGTCCAGGCCGAACATGCGCCAGTACGCGTTGCGCCGGTTGGTCCGGTCGAACGGGCGGACCTCGCTGAGCACGCTGGCCACCGAGAACGTCGGGCTGTCCCGGAAGAACAGCTGCTCGGTCGCGCGCAGCCAGGCGATGCTGTCCGGCGACAGCACCCCCATCGTCTCGCCGACCAGCAGCCGCCGCACGACCTCGGCGAAGATCTCGACGATGCCCGTGCTCTCGAGGACGTAGGCGTAGGCCAGGTGGTGCCAGAGCAGCGGCGGGCAGAACAGCTGGTTCGGCCGCCCGCTCCACTCGAACCTGAACGGCACGTCGTTGTTGATGCCGGACGGGGCCAGGAACGCGTTGAGCCCGTCGGTCGAGGTGAAGGTGTCGTCGCCCGGCTGGGTCGGCAGGTCGAGCGCGTCGAGCACCGCGTCGTCGAAGAACGTGGCGAAGAACTTGAGGTCCGACTGCCCGGTCGGGTCCGGGATCTGCGGCGTCCGGCGGGCCCCGCCCCACACCTCGTCGAGGAAGTACGCGATCTGCCAGGGATGCAGGCGGAACACCCGCTGCGCACCGAAAATCTTGGCCAAGGGAAAGAACATGACGCTGTCTCCGTTGTTCAGGGGCTCATTCGCCCGGGACCGGGTCGAGGCACGGGCCGATCGCGACCGGCTCCCCGTCGCGCGCGGTGAAGGTGACGATCGAGTCGATCCGCTGGTCGTCCCGGATGGCGTCCTTGCCGTCGTCGACGATCACGTACTGGCCGTCCACCAGCCCCTCCAGCAGCCGGGTGACGTTGCCGGCCGTGCGGACCTTCGCCACCGTCGCCTCGCCGAGACCGGTGAAGGTGAGCCTGCGGCTGGTCCGCTTGACGTCCACTTTGGGCAGCTGGAAGACGGCCGGCGCCCGCCGGCCCAGCACGAAGCCGAGGAAGTTGTAGGCGAACTGGACTCTGACCAGCTCCGCGGAGTCGTCGGTCGCGGCGGCGGTCACCCGCTCACCGGCGGAGCCGTTCTGCCGCCGGGCCAGTTCGCCGATCGACTTGGTCAGGGAGACCAGCTGGGCCAGCATGGGATCGCGCTCGCCGGTGGGCTCCACCTCCGCGGCGGCCTGTTTGGTGCGGCCGGCGACGGCGCGGGATTCGGTGGTCTTCGGATTCGTCATGGGGTTCCTCGTTCCGGTCAAGCTGCACGATGGGGGGCGGCCGGTGCGGCGTCCGCACCGACGGAGGTGACCCAGGCCAGCAGGGCCGCCTGGTGGTCCGCCGCGGCTTCGGGAGCGAGCACCGCGCGCGTGGACAAGAGGGCGAGGATCCGCAACGGCTCGCGCCGCCTCAGGTAGGCCGAGGTCAGCAGCGAGGGACCGGCCTGCCGGGCCAGCGCTCCCAGCGCCGCCGGCGACACCCGGCCCGGGTCGAGCAGCGCCGAGAGCGGTTCGCCCCCGAACGCCGCCATGGGCATGCGCGTGCACACGTCGACCAGGTCCCCCAGCACCGGAAGGCTCGCGCGGGCCAGCGCTCCGCTCTCCCCGGTGGCCCGGTCGACCGGGTGCCGGTGGTGCCACGCCGCCGCGAGGTCGTCCCACGGCCCGGCCCCGAACCAGCGGCGGCACAGCTCGACGTTGAACAGCACCCGCAGGAACGGGAACGGGTGCGGATCGCCGAACCTGGTCCGGTACACCGCGGACGTCGGACCGTCGACGACGTTGGCCAGCGCGGCGACCGGCGCCCACCCCGCCTGGACGAAGGCGTGGACGTCGCCGGCGATTTCCCCGGCCCAGTCCCGCCACGTCTGCGCCAGCTCGGCCGATCGCGGCGCGAGCCGGGCCGACAGCGCGTCCGCGAGCTCGGTGTTCCAGCCGGTCAGGTGGGCGACCTGGTGGCCGGTCTCGTGCAGCAGCGCGGTCGGGTAGGCCAGGTTGTGCCGGGTCAGCTTGATCGCCGCGGCCGGTGAGGGGTGGCTGTGGTCCCACAGCCGGATGCCGGCCCGCAGGATCGACGCGCCCAGCCCGTGGTCCAGGTAGACCAGCGCGGGCGGTGGCTCGAGGCCGACGCGGGTCAGGATCGCGGCCATGCTGTCGCCCGCGAGCGTGTCGTAACCGCGCAGCACCGCCCGCAGCGCCGGGTTGGTCCGGCTGTTCACCGCGTGGCCGTAGAAGTCGAGGATCGTTTCCACCTGGAGGTACCGGGTGCGCAGCTTCAGCACCGCCTGCCGCACCGCCCCGGGGTCGCCGCCCTGGCCGAGCAGGCGGCGCGCCGCCTTGCCCTCGGCCACCAGCACGGCGACCAGCTCGGACAGCCGGTCGCGGACCTGGCGCTGCAGGTAGTCCTCCAGTGCCTGCCACGCCTCGGGCGCGGCCACCGTGTCGAGGTCGGCGAGCGCCTCGACCGCGAGCTGCCAGTGGGCCAGCTCCGCCTCCGACTGCCGGTCCACCGCCTCAGTCACGGTGGCGCCCCGGTCTGATCGCGACGGCCGGGTCGCTCACCGGGGTGCCCGCGGCGAGCGCCGCCCGGTCGGCGAACCCGAACGTGAAGGTCAGCGTGGCGCCCGGGGCCGGGTCCTGCGCTGCCTTGGCGAGGGTGGCCGCGGCGGCGGGAAGCTGGTCCGACACCGCGCGCAGGACGCCGTCGACGAGCCGCTGGGCGAGCCGGGCCGCGGATCCCGCCTCCGCGGTGATGCCGTGCTTGGTCATCAGCCGGGTCAGGCGGTGTTCGAGCGCCTTCAGCGCGGCCGGGCCGAGCAGCCGGCGGACGATCGAGACCACCTGGACGAAGTGCCGTCGCTGCAGGTGCGCGGCGAGCTCGTGGGTGTCCCGCTCGCCGAGCACGAGGTTCACCCGCAGCACCGGTTGCGGCGCGGTGAGGTCGAACAGCACGCCGAGGAAGTGCCGGCGGTGCAGCGGACGCCCGCGGTGGCGGAAGCGGAAGTAGCGGCTGCCCGGCCGGCGGTGCCCGCCCGAACGGCCGTGGTGCCCGACGTGGGCCAGGCGCGCATTGCCGGCCAGCACGGTCGCGGCGGACTCGGTGAGCTCCTCGAACTCCTCGGCCGCGGCGATCGGCCCGTCGGTGGATTCGAACGCCGAGACGTGCCCGAGCCCACCACCGGGGAGGAGCTCGTACAACTCCACTTCGCCGTCGACGGGCCAGGTCTCGGCGCCGTCGTCGAGCAGCCGCCGTTCCAGCGAGTCGCCGCCGGACAGGAGCACCGCGCGGGCCATCGACCTGGTGATCCGCACCGGGATGACCCGGCTGTACTTCTTGTAGCGGAAGCACGGCCGGGTGGCGCGCGGCATCATCAGCCACACGCCGTGCTCGCCGTCGACGCCCGGCTCGGCCAGTTCGGGGCGGAGCACGTTCGCGGGGAGGTGGCGGGCGGCCGCCTCCCCGAACGCGTCCTGGATCTCGGTTTCCAGCAGCAGCTCGTTCTCCAGCGACTCCGGCGGCAGGGTCAGCACCTTCCGCACGGTGTCCTCGGCCGCCGCGGCGAGCGCCTCGCCGCCCAGCGTCGGGTCGCCGCCGCCGGCTTCCAGGCCGAGCAAGCCGAGCCCGGCGCTCGCGATGTGCCGCGACAGCAGGTTCGCCGCGTCCTGCCCGACCATGCTCGCGATCAGCTGTGAAAGCGGTTTGGCGATCCCGTCGACGATCCGGCCGCGGCCGATCAGCCGGACACCCATGCGGATCAACGGCATCGCCGCCATCACCACGGGGATGAACTGCTCGAGCTGCGCGATGGGCGCGACGCCGGGGTCGGCCTCGGTCAGCTCGCGGGCCAGCCGGACGCGCGCCGAGTCCAGTTCGTGCGCGGCCGAAGGGGCGTACGTGTCCTCGTCCGCCGGTTGCAGCTCGGCCAGCAAGTGCGCGGCCGCGTTCTCGTCGGGAGCGGTCACCAGCTCGGCGAGGCTGCGGTCGAAGGTGTCCGCGAGCTCCTCCTCGTGGCTGTCGGTCTCACCGCGGAGCTTGGCGGCGAGCTGGGTGGCCAACGGGCGCAACGATTCGGGGAGCTTGCCGATCGCGGAGTCGAGCACCTTGCCCAGCAACGGTTTGACGAGCAGGCGCAGCTGGCCGAACAGCGGTCCCAGCGCGAGGTTCCCGACGACGGAAAGGCCCTTCTTCGCGAGCTTGACCGCGCCCTTCGCGAGCTTCTTCGCCTTGTCCAGCAACCTGCCGAAGAACAGCTGCTGCACGTCCGCCGGATCGGTGAACCCGTCGATCCCGGTGGCCGCCTCGATTTCGCCCTCCTGCAGCGAATCCGCCGGGCGGTCGCCGAAGTACGCCTCGAGCGCGCCCAGCATCCGATCGGCCTCGCCGGCCAGGTGCTCCAGCCACTGCATGGTGTCCGCAGTGGCGAGCGTCGGCGCTTCCGAGTCGTTCGACCAGGTGCCGACCGACCTGAGGTGGCGGGCGGCCGCTTCGTCCGCCAGCGCCTCCAGCGCCTCGGTGAAACCGGGGTCTTCGAGCTCGGCGAGCAGGGCATCGGTGGCTTCGGCGGCGCGGTCGCCGTCGCCCGCGGCGACCGCGGCCTCCGCGAACGGGGACCGCAGCACCTGACCGGGCAGCGGCGGCGCCGGCGCGGGCTCGGCCATGCCCGACAGGCTCACCGGCGCGAACGGCGATGTCGCGCCCATCTCGGTGGTCACTTCTTCGCCGTACGGGTCGAGCACGGGCACGCTCATCGGGAAACCTCCACAGCTGACCGCCCCAGCCCCGGGCCGGCGCGACGAGTTCGCCATCGCGGGAGCCGGCGGGGCCGCACGAACCTCCGCGTGCGTCCTGTCTGGACGGACGATGTGAATTCAGCGTGACACGGCCGCTTCCGTGGTCACCAGTGGCTTTTCCGCCAGGTACCGGCGCGTGGTTCCGGTTGCCCCGGGAGCACCGATTTCCACAGGCTGTGCGTCTCCGACTCCTCCTGGGTGCCCCTTCGGGCACGGTTCGCCCACCGGAAGACCGAGTTTCGCTACTGTCGATTGTTCCGACGACCTGATCGTGAACTCTGCAGTAGGGGGCCCCGCGCGGTGAGTAATCCGCTGGTTGCGCCGGTCAAGGATTCGACGACGGCTATTTCCGGGGTGTCGCTGCTGGAAAGCGCCTCCGACCTGAAGTCGGCGATCGAGAGCGGCGACTGGGCGTCCGTGGCCATGGGCGCCGTGGGGACCGCGCTCGACGCGCTGTCGATGGCGATGGACCCGTTCGGTGCCATCCTCGCCGCCGGTGTCGGGTGGCTCATCGAGCACGTCGGCCCGCTCAAGGAAGCCCTCAACGCCCTCACCGGCAACGCGGACGAGATCTCGGCGCAGTCGGAGACCTGGACGAACGTCGCCAAGGAGCTGGAAAGCGTTTCCGCCGATCTGGTGGACCTGGTCAAGGCGGACCTCGGCGGGTGGTCGGGCCCGGCGGCCGACGCCTACCGGACGCGCGCCGAGGACACCTCGACGCTGCTCACCGCCGCCCAGAAGGGCAGCGAGGGCGCGGCCAGCGGCGTCAAGACGGCCGGCGAGGTCGTCGCGGCGGTCCGGGCCCTCGTGCGCGACATCATCGCCGAACTGGTCGGGCACCTGATCTCCTGGGCGCTGCAGGTCGTGTTCACGCTCGGCATCGGGCTGACCTGGGTCGTCCCGCAGGTGGTGGCCGCGGTCGCGAAGACGGCGTCGAAGATCAGCGGGCTCACCACCAAGCTGGTCAAGGCGCTCAAGGCGCTGATGCCGCTGCTGAAGCGGGCCGGCTCGCTGTTCGACGACGCCGGCAAGGCGCTGAAGAACATCAAGCCGGGCAAGGCCGCGCCGACACCGAAGCACGCCGACATCAACGGCAGCCCCAAGGGCCTCGACGGGCCCAAGGGCAAGGGCGGCGACTCCACCAGCACCGCCGGTGACCACAGCGGGAGCGGCCCGAACGGGCACAAGGGCGACTCCGCGGGGGACAAGGGCAACGGGTCCCCGGGCCACGGCGACTCCACCACCCCGTCCGGCGCGCCCGGCAAGGGCCCGGACACCTCGGGGAACCACCAGGGCGGCACCGGTTCCCGCGGCAACCCCGACGACACCAAGCCGCAGGGCATCCGCGACCAGGGGGAGAACAACCGCTCGATCGGCGACGAGGTCTGCGTGACCGACCCGGTCGCCGTCTCGACCGGGCAGATGGTGATGGAAGAGGTCGACGCGAGCCTGCTCGGGGTGCTGCCCCTGGTGTTCCGGCGGACGCACTTCTCCGGCTACCGCGCGGGACTCTTCCTCGGCGGCAGCTGGGTGTCCACTGTGGACCAGCGGATCGAGGCCGACGCGCACGGCGTCAGCTTCGCCGCCGAAGACGGCACCCTGCTGCGCTACCCGACGCCGGGCACGGACGACTGGGTCGTCGCCGAAAGCGGTCCGCTGCGCCCGCTGAAGCGCGCGCCGGACGGCGGTTACCTGGTCGACGACCAGGAGCTGGGCCGGCTGCTCTACTTCGCGCCGGGCGCCGGGCGCGCGTTGCTGACGTCGGTGACCGACCGCAACGACAACGCCTTCGAGGTCGTGCGCGCCGAGGACGGCCGGCCGCTGGAGATCCGGCACACCGCCGGGCACCGCGTCCGCTTCGAAACCGTCGACGGGCTCGTCACCGCGCTGTTCGCGGTCACCGGCGACGGCGAGGTCGAGCTGGTCCGCTACGGCTACGACCGCCGGAACCTCGTCTCGGTCACGAATCCGTCGGGACAGGCGATGACCTACACCTACGACCGCGCGGGGCGCATCGTGGGCTGGACCGACCGCAACGACGAGTGGTTCCGCTACCACTACGACCACGCCGGCCGCGTCGTCCGCACCGAAGGCTCGGGCGGCTTCCTGGACTGCGTGCTCGAGTACGCCCCGGAGAACCGCGTCACCCGCTCCACCGACGCGCTCGGCCACACCTCCGAATTCCACTTCAACGAAGCCGGCCAGGTGGTCCGCGAGGTCGACCCGCTCGGGCAGGCGACGCTCTCGGAGTGGGACGCCCGCGGCCACCTGCTGAGCTCGACGGACCCGGTGGGGCGCACCACGCGCTACCGCTACGACGAGCTCGGCAACCTCTTGGCCGAGATCCGCCCGGACGGCACGGAACGCACCTGGGAGCGCGCCGCGGACGGGCGGTCCGTGACGGTCCACGACGCCCCCGGCGTCGCGACGCGCCAGGAGTTCGACGAGCGGGGCAACCTCACCGCGGTCGTGGCCCCGGACGGCGCGACCACCCGGTACCGCTACGACGACCACGGGTTCACCGTCGCGCTGACCGACCCCGCCGGCGCCACGGCCACCATCGTCAACGACGCGGCCGGCCTGCCGGTCGCGGTGACCGACCCGCTGGGCGGCGTCACGCGCTACGAACGGGACGAGTTCGGGCGCGTCGTCGCGATCACCGACCCCGTCGGCGGCGTCGAGCGCTTCGGCTACTCCGTGGACGGAAAGCTGGCCTGGCACCAGAACCCCGACGGCACCCAGGACCGGTGGGTGCTGGACGGCGAGGGCAACAACCGGATGCACACGAGCGCGGCCGGCGGCGTCACCCGCTACGAATACGGCGGTTTCGACCAGCCGACGGCGCAGATCCTCCCGGACGGCAGCCGGATCTCGGTCGGCTACGACGGCGAGCTGCGGGTCGAGGCGGTGACCAACGAGCAGGGCCGGGTCTGGCGCTACGAACGGGACGCGGCCGGGAACCTGGTGCGGGAAACCGACTTCGCCGGCGGCGTGACGACCTTCGGCTACGACGCGGCGGGCCGGCTCGTCGAACGCGTCCGCCCCGACGGGCAGCGCACGACGTTCCGCTACGACCTCGCCGGCCACCTCGTCGAGCAGAGCGACGGGAGCCGCACCACCCGGTTCGAGGTCAGCGCGACCGGGCAGCTGCTCTCGGCCGACGACGGCACCACCCGGGTCAGCTACGAGCGGGACGCAGTGGGCCGGGTCCTGGCCGAGACGGTCAACGGCCGCACGGTACGCTCCGCCTACGACGCCGCGGGCCGCCGGGTGCACCGGATGACGCCGTCCGGCGCGGAAAGCGCGTGGGAGTACGACGCCGCCGGCCTGCCGGTCGCGGCCCGGCTCGCCGGCCGGGACCTGCGGTTCGCCCACGACGCCGCGGGGCGCGAAGTGCGCCGCACCCTCGGCACCGGCGCCACCCTGCTGCAGACCTGGACGCCGAACTCGCAGCTGGCGTCGCAGGTGATCACCGACCGGTCCAGTGCCGCCCGCCAACAGCGCTCCTACGGCTACCGGGCCGACGGCGAGCTGGTCTCGCTGCACGACCAGGCGGCCGGTCCGCGCGAGTTCGGCCTCGACCCGCTCGGGCGGGTCACCGAGGTGCGGTCCCCGCGCGGCGCCGAGTCCTACCGCTACGACGAAGCCGGGAACGTCACCGAAGCGTCGTGGCCCACGGCCGAGCCGGACCTCGTGGGCCGGCGGACGTTCGTCGGCCCGCTCGTCACCGCGGCCGGCGGGACCCGCTACGGGCACGACCGGCGCGGGCGGGTCGTCCTCCGGGAACGCACGATGCCCGGCGGCGCGAAGCTGACCTGGCGGTTCACGTGGGACGACGACGACCGGCTCGTCGCGGCCGGGGTTCCCGACGGCAGCCGCTGGCACTACACCTACGACGCGCTGGGCCGCCGCGTCGCCAAGGAGCACCTGGCCGCCGACGGCCGGACGCCGCTCGAGCGCGTCGAGTTCACCTGGGACGGGCAGCTGCTCGTCGAGGAAGCCCGGCACACGCCCGACGCCGTGCAGGCGACGGTGTGGGACTACGAGCCCGGCGACTACCGGCCGCTCGCGCAGCGCGGCCGCCTGTCCCGGCCGGGACAGGCGTGGGTGGACACCCGGTTCGACGCCATCGTCGCCGACCTGACGGGCAGTCCCGCGGAGCTGGTCGACGACCAGGGCCGGATCACGTGGTGCGCGCGCACGAGCGTGTACGGCGCCCCCGCCGGTGCGGGTTCCCCGGCGGCGACCCCGCTGCGGTTCCCCGGGCAGTACTTCGACGCCGAAACCGGGTTGCACTACAACGCCCAGCGCTACTACGACCCGGTGACCGCGCGCTACCTCAGCCCGGACCCGCTCGGCCTGGTGCCGGGGCCCAATCCCTACGCCTACGTGGACAACCCGTTCGGGCAGATCGACCCGCTGGGTCTCGCGCCGCAGTCCTGCGGCAAGCCGAAGCTGACGCTCGACACGAACATCGGGAACAACCCGATCATGCAGTCGCCGGGCGGCGGGAAGTACAGCCAGTCCCCGGGCGGCGGCTGGTACAAGGAGTCGGCGCCGGCGGGGCCGAACAAGAACAAGAAGAACCGCCCGGCGGCGGGCATGGACAACCCGAGCTGGACGCACCAGAACATCCGGCCGATGTTCGAAGACGCGCTGGTCAACAAGCACCAGATGCCGCCCGGCCTCAAGACCGACGCGCAGAACAAGTGGATGCAGAAGCACGGCCAGTTCCAGACCTACCACCAGGACGGCACGCCGGACCAGATCGTCCCCAAGAAGAACGCCATCATGGGGCACAACAAGGCGGCGGGGACCTACTTCAACGAGACCGGGCACAAGCTGCCCATCGAGGACAACAAGCACTACAACCGCCAGGGCAGCAGTTACGGCCAGGTCGAGTACTCGAAGAGCTCGTCCGGCACCGGCGCGCACGAGGACAAGTACATGCCCCCGCGCCCCGACCGCGGTTCCCACCCGACGTACACGAACCCGGGCGCGCCGAACCACACGGGCGGCCCGTGGCCGTCCTATCCCCAGGCGCCGAACGGCCTGCCCCCGGGCTCGTCGGGCGTCCTGCCCGACGGCACCCCGATGCCGCACGCGCCGACCAGCGAACGGCCGGGGTCGGGTCTCCCGCCGGTCCACACCCCACCGGCGTCGCCGACCGGACCGCCGGCGAAGCGGCCGAGGTTGGGTTAGCTGCGCTGTCCGGGGAAGTTGGTCAGCCGGGTGGAGATGCCGCTCAAGGGAACTCGAGCGGCATCAGCGGACGCGCAGCACCCAAGCGCGGCCGGCCAGTCCGATCGCGAACATCCCCAGCCCCGCGCCCACCGACTCCCACGGCAGGGTCGCGACGAGCAGCAGGCAGCCGAGCAGGCCGAGCACGTTGAGCCACCGCGGCCAGCGCCGGTTCTCCGCGCCCTGCGTGAACGCCGAGGCGTTGGCGATCGCGTAGTACACCAGCACGCCGAACGACGAGAAGCCGATCACCCCGCGCAGGTCCACCGTGAGCACCAGCACCGAAACCACCACCGCGAGCGCGAGCTCGGCGTGGTGCGGCACGCGGAAGCGCGGGTGGACCGCCGCGAGCCAGGTGGGCAGGTCGCGTTCGCGGGCCATCGCCAGGCTCGTCCGGCCGATCCCGGCGATGAGCGCGAGCAGCGCGCCCAGCGCGGCTAGCGCACCACCGACGCGGACCACGGGAACCAGTCCCCCGGCACCGGCGCCGTCGAGCGCGGTGACCAGCGGGGCGGCCGCGTTCGCGAGGCCGTCCGGTCCGGCGGCGAGCAGCGCCGCGACCGCGACGACGAGGTAGAGCACCACGGCCAGGCCCAGCGCGATCGGGATCGCGCGCGGGATGGTCCGCCGGGGATCGCGGACCTCCTCGCCCATCGTGGCGACCCGCGCGTACCCGGCGAAGGCGAAGAACAGCAGCCCGGCGGACTGGACGATCCCGTAGAACCCGGCCGAGGTCAGCGACTCCACCCCACCGAGGTTCCGGGTCGTCGCGCCCCCGCCGAACGCGATCCCGGCGACCACCACCGCCAGCGCGACCAGGCTGGTGCCGACCAGGATCCGCGTCAGCGCCACGGTTTTGGTGATCCCGCGGTAGTTCAGCGCGGCCAGGCCGAGCACGCCCGCGACGGCGACCAGCCGCTGCACCCACACCGGTCCGGGCACCGCGTAGGTGGCGAAGGTCAGCGCCATCGCGGCGCACGACGCGGTCTTGCCGACGACGAACCCCCAGCCCGCGGTGAACCCCCACCACGGCCCGAGCCGCTCGCGCCCGTAGACGTAGGTCCCGCCGGACACCGGGTACTGCGCGGCGAGCTGGGCCGACGCGACGGCGTTGCAGTAGGCGATCACGGCCGCCAGCGCCAAGCCGACCAGCAGACCCGTCCCCGCGGCCTTGGCAGCCGGCCCGAAGGCGGCGAAGATCCCCGCGCCGATCATCGAGCCGAGACCGATCACGACGGCGTCCTTCGTGCCCAGCCGGCGTTCCAACGAGGGCGGCGGGACTTCGGTATCGGGCACGCCAGGACGATACATCAAACCAGATTGATATATCTGAACTCCGCGGAAACCTCGGGTGGACGGGCGCCGCTCAGTCCTCGAGCCCGGCGTGTTCCAGGTCGAGCAGGCGCTGGATGCGCCGCCGGGTGGCGTCGGTGATCTCGCCGGCTTCGAACAGCCGGGCCAGCTCGGCCGCCTCGACGTCGATCAGCTCCCGCCGCAGCGCCCGTTCGTCGATCCCGGTGCCCAGGTCCGCGCCGCGGTCCTCGACGTCGGCGCGGACGCGGTCGAGCCGGGCCTGCCAGCCCGCGCGCAGCCGGTCGGCCACGAACGCCGGCACCGACTCCGTCTCGGCCAGGTGGTCCAGGTGGTCCAAGCCGGCTTCGGCCAGCCGCCGGCGCGCGGTGGCGTACTCCGTGCGCAGGTCGGCGGGGTCGAGCGCGATGCCCGCGCGGCGCACCAGCGGCGCCAGCGTGAACCCCTGGACCACGAGCGTCAGCACGATCACCGCCGTCGTCAGCAGCAGCACCAGGTCCCGCGCCGGCAGCGCCGAACCGTCCATCGTGGCCACCGGCAGGGACAGCGCCGCGGCCAGCGGCACCACCCCGCGCGCACCGGCCCACGACACGACCGCGGGCACCTGCCAGGAGAGCCGGCCGTCCAGGCGCCGCTGGCGCAGCGCGGACAGGACGAACACCAGCAGCAGCCGGGCGAGGACGAGCGTCGCCGCGATGGCCAGCGCCTGCAGCAGCCACCAGGCACCGCCGCCCGCCACCCGGCGGACGAGGGCGGGCAACTGCAGCCCGATCAGGCCGAACACGACGCTCTCCAGCAGGAACACCACGGTCTGGTAGACCGCGCCGACCTGCAGCCGGATCCGCGCCGTCGTCAGCCGCTCGGCCTGGGTCCCGAGGATCACGCTCGCCACGACGACCGCGGTGACGCCCGACCCGCCGACCGACTCCGCCACGACGTACCCCGCGTAGGGCGTCACCAGGGAGATCACCGTCTCCAGGACCGGATCCTCGGTGCGCCGGCGGATGAGGAACGCCCCGATCGCCGTCAGCACCCCGACCGCGACGCCGCCGCCGGCGAGCAGGCCGAACTCTCCCAGCGTCCGGCCCCAGGACGCGGCCCCGCCGGCGACCGCGAGGAACAACGCCACCCGGAACAGCAGCAAGCTGGTCGCGTCGTTGAACAGGCTTTCGGCCTGGATCAGCGCCTGCACCCGCGGCGGCAGCGCGAGCCGCCGCGCCAGGGCCGTCACCGCGACGGGGTCGGTGCTCGCCAGCACGGCGCCGAGGACGAACGCCATCCCGACCGGCAACGGCGTCACGGCCACCGCGGTCCCGATCACCGCGGCCGCCGACAAGAGCACCAAACCGACCGAGAGCACCGCGACCGGACGGCCGACGGCGCGCAGGTCCCGCCACGGCAGCTCCTCCCCCGCGGCGAAGAGCAACGGCGGGAGCACGATCAGGCTGATCACGTCGGGGGTCACCTGCACCGCCGGAACACCGGGCAGCAACCCGACGACCACCCCGACGACGACCAGCAGCGACGGCGCCGGAATGCGCAGCCGCCGCGCGAAGGTGGCCACGACGGTCGCCACGACCACCAGGAAAAGTACGGTTTCGACTCCGCGCACGGCTGGCCCTCCCGATCCGGTTTCCGGATGCCGACCAGACTTCCCGGCGCGCCGCGATCAGCCTACGCGACGCGCCCGCCCGTGCGGGTCGATCGGCCGGGCGCTTGGGACACTTCGCCGGTGACGTGGGAGAGCCCTCATGCGGTGGGGATCGTCCTGCTGGCGCTCTGCGCTCTCTTGGTGACGACGGTGTTCTTCGAGAGCCGGCGGCGGGAGAAGACCGGAGGTGTCGGCCAAGTCCCGCCGCCGGCCTCGGAGCACGCGCGCCAGGTCGCCGCGCTGCGGGACGAGGACTACGACGTCGTCCTGCGGGGCGGCGCCTGGGTGAACGGCGTCAACGTGACGTGGCCGTTCGCCGACCTGCTGGTCAGCCGAACCCAGATCGAGCTGCGCGTCCGGACCCTCGTACCGATCCGGATCGCCCGCGCCGAGGTGACCGGCGTGCGGTGGGTGCGCGGCCCCTTCAGCCGCGGTCTCAAGTTCCGGACCTCGTCCGGTCGACTGGACAAGGTGACCTTCTGGCCCGTGGGCAAGGTCCGGAACCGGCTGACCGAGCTCGGCTGGCAGTAAGACGGTCGAGAAAATCGGCTCGAGGTCGGTTGTCGGATCCGGTGGTGGCCGTTCGTGGAGTGGGTGAACCGCCGCCACGAACCTCAGGAGACGAGATGTCGCACCCGGAACCGGTCGCCCGCCGCATGTACGACCTGGTCGAGCCCATCGGCCTGGTCCCCTACTTCGCCGACGAGGCCGATGAAGCCCTCATGGCGCTGGGCCTGCGCAACCCGTGGGACGCCTACTTCGCCGGCCGGGCCGCGCCGCTGGGTCGCGGGGTGCCGGCCGACGTCGTCCACGCCATCTTCTACAACTTCGCCCCCGGCGAGGTGGCCCGGCACCTCCCGCGCGTCTGGGAGCTGACCACGCCCGAGGCCGCGCTGGCCGCCCGCGAACGGGGCTGCGTCGCCGGGATGCGGCGGATCCTCGGCGAGCTCGCCGACGACCCGGCCGTCGCGCGCGCCGCTGACCTGCTGCTGAAGGCGGCGACGAGCGCCCGCGTCGAGGGACGCGCCCTCTACGCCGCCCTGCGCGCCCTTCCGGTACCCGAGGAGCCGGTGGCCCGGCTGTGGCACGCGGCCACCCTGCTGCGCGAACACCGCGGCGACGGCCACACCGTCGCCCTGGTGACCGAAGGCATCGGCGGCACCGAAGCCCACGTGCTCCACGCCTTGTCCGTGGACATGCCCGCCAACGAGTTCGGCCGGGTCTGGCACCTCCCCGCCGCCCAGCTGACCGCGGTCATCGACGGCCTGCGCGACCGCGGTCTCGTCGGAACGGACGGCTGGCTCACCACCGCCGGCCGAGCCACGAAGGAGCGGGTCGAGGCCCTGACCGACCGGCTCGCGGAGCCGCCGTACGACGCCCTCACCGCCGGCGAACTCGGCTGCCTCATCGCCGACCTCGCACCGATTTCCGCCGCTTTCCGGACGGCCTTCCCGTCGTAGGAGCGATGCCGCTACTGCTCGGAGGAGGCCGGACGCGTGGGCGACCTGGTCACGCACATCGCCGGCGCGTCGATGGCCGGGACGTGCACCCAGGCGCGCGCCGCGGTCTCCTTCACCGCGGCGAACACCGACACGTAGCCCGCGAGATCACCGAACTTGCTGTGGCGGATGACTTCTTCGTAGAACCAGTTCGACGCGATGACGGCGATGTCCCCGTCGGACCCCGCCAGCGCGTCCTTGACCGCAGGGGAATCGAGCAGCCGGAACGCGTGGATGATCGCCGATCCGGTGAAGCCGTGGGCATCGCGGGTCACCTCGCCCGCGTGCAGCGCCATCCGCAACCGAATCCGCTCCTCGGGAGCATGCCCACTGTTGTGCGCGCCGAGGTTCTTCGCCAGTTCCTGCGGTACCCGTTCCCCGAAAACCGCTTTGGGGTAGGCCCCCGGCGCCAGCACGAGCACGCCGTCACCGAGGTCCGTCCGATGGCAGCCTCGCCACCGGACGCCCGAGGCGGCCAGGGCGTCCTCGACCGCCCGGTACAGCCCGGATCGGACGACGACCCGGTGGGGGTTGGTCCGGCCGGGAGCGTTGAAGCTTTCGACGTCCACCGCGAGGATCGTGTAGTGCAGGGCGTCCGCTACCGGACCGAGCCGGGCCAACAGCTGACCGATGTTCCGTCGAAGGCCCAAGGTCTCGAGCTTCGGCATCGTGTTCCTCCAGGTTTGGCGTGTGGGGTGGCCGGTCAAGAGCCCGGTAGCCCGGGCAGGAGCATCGACGCGACTTTGAACGGCCTGGACAGCATTTGCTGGTTCAGCATCAGGTCGGCGACGCGCTGAAGATCGCCGAGGTCCAGGTGGGCGGGGAAGCTGCCGACCCGGACCTCCCGGGCCGTCCGGGCGTCGACCCCCAGGTCCTGCTGGAACACCTGCTCGCGGACGTCGCGGTTCTGCACATCGCCGACGCCGCGGGCGAGGGCGTCCTGGAAGGCGTCGATCACGTCGGGCCGGCTCGCGGCGAAACCGGCCGGCACCACCCAGCCGGACATGGCGATCTCGAAGTTCAGGTCGAGCCCGAGATCGAGCAGCTGGACCGCTCCGGCTTCGTCGGCCATCGTGACGAACGGCTCGGCGACGACAGCGCCGTCGATCTCGCCGCGCCGCATCGCCGGAACCATCGCCCGCATGTCCATGCTGACCCAGCTGACGCTGTCCGGGTCCCCGCCGGCTTGCCGCATCTCCGAGATCGCGAGCAGGTCCGAGATCGAGCCCCGGCTGGTGACCCCGATCCGCTTGTGCGCGGCCTGGTCGGGCCGCGTGAACGACCGGTTCGGCGCCCCGACGAGCATCAGGTGGCCGGGTTTCGCGGTGTAGGCCGGCGCGATGATCTTCAAGTCGGCCGCGTGGGTGGACTGGGCCATGAACATCCCCGGGTAACTGCTGAACGCGACGTCGAGCTCGCCCGTCTCGAGCCCGCGGACCGCCTCCGGCCCACTGGCCACGGTGATGATCCGGACGTCCAGGCCGGCTTTCCGGAAGTACCCCTCGTCGACGGACCGGTAGAACGCCGCGACGTCGACGAGGGGCAGCACGCCCACCCGGACCAGAGTCGGCGGCGGTACCGCCGGCTGCCCGGACCCGCGGTACCAGTAGAACCCGCCCACTACCGCCGACAACGCCAGCAAGACCACCAGCACGACCGCGGCGGGTTGGTGCCGGCGCTTGCGGCGGGCCCGTCCGCTGCCCCACGCGAGGTGGTGCACGGCTTGGCCGCGGCGTCCGGTTTTCTGCCGCGACCGCACCACCTGCAGCTTCGCCGGGATCGGGGCCGGCTGCCGCGATCCCGGCCCGTGGCCGCTGATGGCGAGCAGTTCCCGGCTCCCGGACCGGCGGCGACGCCCGGTGTGTTCGGGACCGAGGGCACCGCGTTCCGGTGGCGCGCCGCTCAGCGCGCGACGAAGATCCGCTAGGCGCCGGTCGAGCTCGACCTCGTCGATTTCGACGGCGCGTCGGCCGAACCATCCGAGAACCATGCTTCCCGCTCCCTTGTTCGTTTTGTCCATTGCTCCTCGTCGGCTCACACCGGTCTCAGCTGCCCTGCGCCCCGAGGGCGCGCCGGAGCCTTTCTCGGCCTTTCTTGTAGCGGCGCTGAGCCGTCCGTTCGGCGATTCCCAAGATCTGCGCCGCTTCCTGGACCGAGCATTCGTTCAGGCACACCAGCGTCACGACCTCTTGCAGGTCGTCGGGCAGGGCGCGGAGTGCGTTGCGGGCGTCGATGATCTCGACGCTCCGGTCCGCGAAGTCGTCTTCCCGGAGGGCTTCGACGGCGATCAGGTCATCCGCGGAAAGCAGCACTTCGCGACGGCTTGCTCGCGAGTGATCGATCACGAGGTTGCGAGCGATCCTCAACGCCAACGGAACCAGGTTCGCCGGCTCGTCGCCGGGGTTGCGGTCCAGGTGCCGCCTCAGCCGCAGGACGGTTTCGTGCACGATCTCGTCCGGGTCCACCCGGCTGGTCCGAGCGCGTGCGAATATCTTGACCGGCGTGTTCACGAGCGCGTGGAGTTCGGCAAGATCCTTCCTTCCTTGACCGGCGGGCACGGTTTCCCAGTCACTGGTCACACTCACTCGCCTTCGATGAGCCGCCGGCCCGGGCGGAAACCGACGGTCCGGAATTGCGTCGGACGGAAGGTGTACCCGGTGGCCGTGCGATTCACAGGCGATTCCTGATCGGTGGGGTCGACGCTCATGCCTGAACAGACGGGCCGATCCCGCCGCCGCGACAAATGTCACCCGATCGGCCGATACCGATTCAGTAGTAGCGGAAAAGTCAAGCCATTGACGGTTTTCGTCGGATCCGGGTCAGGAAGCGAAAACGTCCAGGCAGACGTCGACCCGCCGACGCAGCGATTCCGCGGCGACCTCGCCGCCGGGTGCTTCGGCCGGGAGCCGGATCACTTCGATGATGCCGCCCAGGACGAAGTCGGCCAGGGTCGCCGGGTTCGGGAGGTGATCGACCAGCCGGACGCACGCCGGGTGCAACAGATCGCGGTAGGCGTTCGCCGTCTGCTGCGAGGCCGCGCTCGGGTAGAGGTTGCGGTAGAGGTCCGCGTGCCGCGCGGAGAAGTCGCACAGGCGGTGGATCACCGCGCGCGGGCCTTCCGGCTCACCGGCCGGGGCGAGTTCGCGGAACGCGGCCGCCACCGACTGGGCGACGGCGTCGTCGCGGTCGCGGAAGTGCTGGTAGAAGACCTGCCGGCTGACCCCGGCGCGCTGGGTGATGTCGCTGACCGAGATCCGCTCCACCCGGCGCTCCTCGATCAGCTCGAACGCGGCCCGGCGCAACCGGTCGCGCACCCGCGCGGCCCGGGGATCGGCGCTGCCGGTCCGGGCGGGCGCCCGCAAAGCCTCGTTCGTTGACACGTGTCAACGATAGCAGTAGCGTCGATTTCGACGACAGGTGTCAATGAAACGAGGTGGCCGGCATGGCACGTCCCGTCCGGATCGCGAACTTCTCCGGCGCGATGGGCGACCGGTTCTCCGCCTTCGAGGAAGCCGTGCAGGGCGATCCGGTGGACGTCGTGATCGGCGACTCGATGGCCGAAATCACCATGTCGATGGTCGTCGCCGGCTTCACCGGCAACCCCGAGGGCCGCCGCCGGTTCTTCTCGGAGTTCTTCCTCCGCCAGCTGACCCCGCAGCTCGAAGCGATCGCCGAGAAGGGCATCAAGGTCGTCACCAACGCCGGGATCTACCACCCGGCGGGGCTGGCCGAGGCGATCCGCGCCGAAGTGACCGCGAAAGGCCTCGGCCTGAAGGTCGCGTACGTGACCGGCGACGACCTCACCGACACCGCGAAGGAGCTGGTCGCCGACGGCCAGCTGAACCACCTCGAAACCGGGGCCCCGCTCGAGGTCGACGACCTGCTGGCGGTCAACGCCTACCTCGGCGGCTGGGGCATCAAGACCGCGCTCGACGAAGGCGCCGACATCGTCATCACCGGCCGCGTCGCCGACGCCTCCCTCGTCACCGGGCCCGCCGCCTGGTGGCACGGCTGGGACCGCGCCGACCTCGACCGCATCGCGGGCGCGACCGCCGCCGCGCACATCATCGAGTGCGGGCCGCAGGCCACCGGCGGCAACTTCGCCGGCTTCACCGGCATCGAAGACAACACCTTGCCCGGCTTCCCCATCGCCGAGGTGGCCGAGGACGGCAGCTTCGTCATCACCAAGCGCAGCGGCGACGGCGGCGCGGTCACCGTCGACACCGTTACGGCGCAGCTGATGTACGAGATCCAGGGCCCGCGCTACCTCAACCCGGACGTCACCTGGCACACCGACTCCATCACGCTCGCCCAGGAGGGCCCCGGCCGCGTGCGCGTCACCGGTGCCCGCGGCAGCGCCGCCTCGGAGACGACCAAGGTCGGCGTCAACTTCCAGCACGGCTACCGCGGCGCGACCTGGCTCTTCCCCACCGGCCTCGACGTCGGCGCCAAGATCGACGTCCTCAAGGCCCAGGCCGAGCGGGCGCGGCAGGACCACCCGGTCGAGGAGCTGCACTTCTTCGTCTGCGGGCAACCGGTCCCCGACCCGAAAGACCAGTGGCAAGCGACCGTTGCCGTCCAAGTCGCCGTGGCCGCGCCGGATCAGAGGACCGTTTCCGGGTTCCTGAACCAGTTCTGCTCCTACGGCCTGGGCAGCATCCCCGGCTTCTACATCGACATGACCCAGATGTACTCGATGGGCGGCCAGCCGCGGATCGACTACTGGCCCGGGCTGGTCCGCCAGGCCGACCTGCGCCACCAGGTCCACCTGCCCGACGGCCGGGTCCTCGACATCGCTCCCCCACCGGACACCGTCGTCTTCACCGGCCAGCCCGAAACCCCCTCGAGCGAGCCGGAACCGGGCGGTCCCACCGCGACAGTCCCCTTCGGACAGATCGTCTACGCGCGCACCGGTGACAAGGGCGCCAACGCCAACCTCGGCGTGTGGGCCCGCGACGAAGCCGCGTGGCCGTGGCTCGCGGGGTTCCTCTCCGCCGACCGCCTCCGCGAGCTGCTGAACTGCCCGGAGGACGTGGCCATCGAACGCTACGAACAGCCGAACCTGCACGGCATCTCGTTCGTGCTGCGCGGCTACTTCCCGCCCAGCGGCTCGGCCAACCTCGCCCTCGACCAGATCGGCAAGTCGCTCGGCGAGTTCCTGCGCGCCCGCCACGTCGACGTCCCGACCGCCCTGCTGCCCTGACCGGAGAGTCCACAGTGGAAACCACCGATCCGCGCGTCCTGCGCGCCGCCATGCTCGAGGCCGTCCGGAACCGCGCCACCGACGACGCGTTCGACCCGCACGCCGAGCTCCGCGCCCTCCTCGCCCCGCTCGGCTTCACGCCCGAAGACAGCGGCGGCACCATCACCTTCCTCAAGCGCGACCCGCTGATGCCCAGCAGCCTGCGCATCGGCGGCGCCGCCGCGGTCGCGCTGGCCCAGCAGTCGGTCATCGCCGCGAAGCTGTGGCGGATGCGCACCGGCCTCGGCCAGGACATCACCGTCGACCTCGGCCAGGCCATCCGCCGGCTCGCCCCGGCGTCGGAGATGAAGTGGGAGACGCTCAACGGCTACCCCGCCGCCATGTCCGACCGCAGCGTCTTCGCGTTCTTCGGCTTCTACCCCACCCGCGACGGCCGCCGCGTCATCCCGGCCAACATCTACCCCGGGCTGAAGTCGAAGATGCTCGCCGTCCTCGACTGCGCCGACAACCCCGAGGCTCTCGGCCGCGCCATCGCCCGCCACAGCGCCGACGAGCTGGAAGCGCTCGGCGAGGAGCACGGGATCGTGTTCGCGAAGGTCCGCAGCGTCGAGGAGTTCGTCGAGGAGCCGGTGTTCGAGCACCTCGCGTCCCGGCCGCTGATCGAGATCGAGAAGGTCGCCGACACCCCGCCGGAGCCGCTGCCGGAGTGGGGAACGCACCCGCTGTCCGGCATCCGCGCGCTCGGCATGGGCCACGTGATCGCCGGCGCCGGCATCGGCCGCTCCCTGGCGTCGCTCGGCGCGGACGCGCTCAACGTCTGGCGTGCCATGGAGTTCGAAGAGGACCCGCTGATCGCCACGGCCAACGTCGGCGTCCGCTCGACCCGCCTCGACGTCCGCAACCCCGACGGGCAAGCGACCCTCCGCGCCCTGCTGCGCGACGCGGACATCTTCTACGCCAACCGCCGGCCGGGCCTGCTCACCGAACTCGGCGTCGACGCGGACCAGGCGTTCGCCGTCCGGCCCGGCCTGATCCACGTCACCGCCAGCTGCCACGGCGAAACGGGCCCGTGGGCCCGCCGCGTCGGGTTCGACCAGGTCGCCGGCACGGTGACCGGCATGGTCGCCGCGGAAGGCAGCCTCGAGGAGCCGAAGCTGCCGCCGACGTCGATCATCAACGACTACCTGGTCGCCTGGCTCGGTGCGACCGGCGCCCTGGCGGCGCTGGCCCGCCGGGCCACCGAAGGCGGCAGCTACCGCGTGCACGTCTCCCTGACCCGCGCGGCGATGTGGGCGGTGACGCTCGGTTTCTTCGACTGGGACTACGTCCGGACGGCCGTCGGCAGCGGCGGCGAGCACGAACTGCTCGACCCGCAGCTGTTCACTTCGCTGACCCCACTCGGGATCTACCAGGGTGTCACGGAGAACATCACGCTTTCCCGGACCCCGCACCACTACCTGAACGTGCTGTCCCCGCGCGGCGCCGACCAGCCGGCGTGGCTGCCCAAGCCCCGCCAGGTCGACGTCGCCGCGCTGGCCAAGGCGTTGCGGCGGCCGTGAAGGGGCGCGCGCGGGGAAGGTAGCTCTTACTGCAGCTCAGGCAGTTCCGGGCTGATCGAGCCCATCGCGCGGTCGAGCAACCGGCCCAGCTGCTCCGTTCCATCGCCGGCGATCCAAGCCGCGACGGCGGCCTCGAGACACCCCAGGGCACTGGCGATGAGGGCACGGGGTCGCGGGTCGGCCGGGTCGTCCGGGTCCGAACCGAGCCGTCGTGCGAGCTCGGGGGCGATCAGGGCGCGGAACCTCGCTTGCTTTTCCTGGTGGAGCGTCGCGAGGGCGGGGGTCGACACGGCGAGCGCGGCCAGTCGGTGGGCGCGTTCGGTCTGGCTCGCGTAGTACTCGACGAGCGGGCCCATCGCGTGGCGGAGCGCGGACCACGGGGCTTCGTCCTCGGGTCGCTGACGCAACGCCCGCAGGATCTCGTCGACCGCGGTCGAGGTCTCGCTCGCGAAGACGTCTTCCTTCGAGGGGAAATAGCGGAAGAACGTACTGCGCGAGATTCCGGCGACCGCGCAGATGTCGTCGATGGTGGTCTGCTCGTAGCCGTGGTCCAGGAACAAGTCGAGCGCCATCTCGGCCACCTGCGCCCGCATGGCACGCCGGGCGAGTTCGCGTGCACCGGGACGACGTTCGTCCCGCTCGGACAGCCTGGTCACGGGGCCGATGGTACTACACCCCAAATCTGATACTGTAGTTTCACAAACGCTACCAAGTGTCAGATTCTGAGCGGAGACGTGCGGCGATGGACCCGAGCAAGGTCATGAACGATCGGCTGGAGGCGCTCACCGCCGACCTGCCCGCGGAAGAACTGGCGCTCGTGTCGGCCGCGACATCGCTGGTGCCGGCCTTGAGCGCCAACGCGGAGACAGCGGACACCACCGGAAGACTGCCCGACGACGATGTTTCGGCGCTGCGCAAAGAGGGTTTGCTCCGCCTCGCCACACCGCGGACGTACGGCGGTCACGAGACCGGCGCGTGCGCGGCGACGGCCGTCGCCGCGGAAGTGGCGCGCGGCTGTTCATCGGCGTCTTGGGTGCTGACGGTGTACTACACCGCGGGTATCGCTCTCTGGCTCTTCCCGGACCAGGTAAGGCATCGGGTCTGGGCCGAGGACCCCGACGCGACCGTGTGCGGTTCCTCCGCCGGTGCCGCGCCGGCCCGGGAGGTCGCCGGCGGTTACCTGCTCAGCGGCCGCTGGGGCTGGGCTTCGGGCGTCCACCACGCGTCCTGGGCGATTCTCACCGTGGTGACCGAGGCCGGAGCGTCTCGGCGGGAAAGCGGATTCGCTTTGGTTGCGACGAGCGAACTGTCGGTCGAAAACACCTGGAACATGGCCGGGATGCGCGGCACCGGCAGTGACACGATCATCGCGGACGACGTATTCGTCCCGGCGGAGCAGGTCGTCTTCCCGGCCAGGTCGGCCGGCGCCTCCGAGGGACCGCTGAGCGTACCGAGACCGCAGGGCCTGATGGGTGCGCTGGCCGCACCGGTGCTGGGGATGGGCATGGCGATCTACGACCGCGTCGTGGAGAGGCTCGGCGCCGGCCGGCCGCTGGTCTCCGCGGGGAGACCGCCCGCGCGGGCGATCGACTCCCCCGCCGTGCAGGCGAACATCGCCGACGCCGCCATGCTGATCGACAGCGCGATCCTGCAGGCCGCGCGCACCGCCCACGCCGTCGACCGGGCCACCCGCACGGGCGCGCGGTTGTCTCCCGTCGCCATCGCCCGTTCCCGGATGGACTGCGGGTTAGCCGCGCGGCAGATCCGCCAGGCGGTGGACAAGCTGCTGGATGTCGGCGGCGCCGGACGGTTCGCGGAATCCGATCCGGCGCAGCGGATCTGGCGCGATCTGGGTACCGCGACCCGCCACCCCGCCTTCCTCACCGAACTCGACCGCGAACAGTACGGACGGCTGCTCGTCCCGATTCCCTCGGCGAGCGCACCCACGGTTGCGCTCGGGTAAGCACACAAGTGCAAAGCGATCATTTGAAGTGGCCGTCGGATCGCCCTAGGGTGAAAACACCAGTCGCGCTTTTGCCGAATCCGAAGATTCGCGCACCCCCTTTTCGACAATCGACTCAGGAGATACCCATGTCCCAGGACCTGGTGCGGGCCACGACCGCCGCCGTCCGCCAAGCGGGCGCCCGGCTGCTGAAGCGGTACTCCACCGCCGCCCGCCAGCCGGGACTGCCCGAGCTGCTCGACGCGCTCCACGCGAATGACCTGACCGTCGTCGACGTGCTGGAACCCGCGCTCGCCGAGATCCTCCCCGAAGCGCGCTTTCTCAACGACGAGCACGGCTCCGGCCCGCTGCCCGACGGCGCGTGGTGGCTGATCGATCCGGTGGGCGGCAACCTCAACGCCGTGCACGGGATGACCGACTGGAACATCGGGGTCAGCCTGGTCCGCGACGGCCGTCCGGTGCTCGCGGTGCTGTACTTCCCGTTGCTCGACGAGATGTTCACCGCCTCCGAGGGCGGTGGCGCCTTCCTCGACGGAGTGCCTCTTCGGGTTTCCGACAAGCAGTCACTCGACGGTGCGCTGACCGGAACCGGCCAGGCGCAGCCCGGCACGGCCGTCGCCTTGGCCGACCGCACGGCCGCCTCGTTCGCCGCGATGTCGAAGGCCGCGCTCTACGTCCGGATCTCGGTGCCGGTCAGCCACCAGCTCGCCCAGGTCGCGGCGGGGCGGATGGACCTGCACTGGCAGTTCGACAACGTCCGCGCCCACGCCGGCGGTGTGCTGCTGGTGCTGGAGGCGGGCGGAGTGGTCACCGACCTCGACGGGAAACCGTGGACGATCACCTCGGAGAGCTACCTGGCCGCCGCACCGGGGGTGCACGCCGCCGCGCTCGACGTCCTCACGAGCTGATCTTCCGGCGTGCCGCCGCGCCGGGCGGACGCCGGGGCTCGCTCCGGACGCAACCCCACGCCGACCAGGTACACCGCGAACGTCCGCAGGATCGGCACCCACTGCGCCGCGGTCATCAGCCACCCCGGCGGCCCCGCTTGCTTCCCGGACCGGATCGGGCCGGCGAGGTCGGTGTGCATGATCCGCTGCAGCGCCTGCACCATCAGCAGTGACGGCAACCGGCGCCGCCGTACCCGGGCGAGGTCGCTCTCGCGCACCGCACCCCGCCGGAGCCGCCCGGCCAGCAGGGTCGCGGTCGCGACGGCGTCCTGGACGGCGAGGTTGATGCCCACGCCACCGACCGGCGACATGGCGTGCGCGGCGTCCCCGATGCACAGCAAACCCTCGACGTGCCACCGGCGCAGCCGGTTGAGCCGGACGTCGAGCAGCTTGACGTCGTCCATCGAGACCAGCTCGCCGACCCGGTCGGCGTACTCCGGGAGCAGTTCGGCCACATCCCGCCGGAACGCGTCGATGCCGCGAGCGCGCAGCCGGCCGTCAATGCCTTTGCGCGCGACGTACCCGATCTGGAAGTAGCCCTCCCGCGGGATGACGATCGCGAACCGTCCGCGGCCCGGCCGCCGGGTCAGCTGTTCGACCTGCTCGCCTTCACGCCGCGAGAGCCGGAACCACCAGGTGTCGAAGGGAACGTCGAACTCGGTCACGCCCAACCCGGCCGCCGCGGGCAGGACCGAATTCCGGCCGTTGCACGCCACCGTGAGGTCGGCCCGGATCTCGGCCTCCTCGCCGCCGGGCCCGCTCGTGCGGTAGCGGACCCCGGCGACCCGGCCGCCCTCGTGGACCAGCGAGGTCACCGCGGCCCCCATTTCGAGCCGGAACCCCGGTTCCGCCCGCGCGGCCTCGGCGAGCAGGTTCAGCAGGTCCCACTGGGGAACGATCGCCACGTACGGATGCCGCACTCCCCACTTGCGCAACGCCCCGAAGTCGCCGATCCGCCGGACCCCGCCGTCTCCGTCGGGCAGGACCACGTCGGTGATCCGGGTCTGGGGCAGCCGCGCGAACCGCTCGCCCAGGCCCAGCTCGTCGAGCAGCCGCAGGGTCGCCGGATGCACGGTGTCGCCGCGGAAGTCGTGCAGGAAGTCCTCGTGCTTCTCCAGCACCGTGACGTCGATTCCGGCCCTCGCGAGCAGCAAGCCCAGCACCATGCCCGCCGGTCCCCCGCCCACGACGCAACACGTCGTCCGCTCCACAGCGCCCCGATTCCCCCGTCGGCCGTGTGACCACAGCCCCCCACCACCTTCTACACCTGACCGGCCGGCCGCCTCGGCCCGCGGCGTGGACGGGAGTAATCGGGGGCAGCTTTGCCGCACGAACGGCCCAGCCGGGCCGCTCAGGTCACCTTGATGACGACCTTGCCCGCGGGGTGGCCGCTCTCGACGGCGGCGAGGGCGGCCGGGGCGTCGGACAACGGGTGGACCGCCGTGACCACCGGCGCGAGGACCCCGTCCAGCGCAAGCCGGGCGGCGCGCTCGAGGTTCTCACGGTCGAGGCGCCGCTCGACGAACCGGCCGCCGATGTCGGGCACGGACTGGTCACCCACGGCGATGACGGTGCGGGGCTCGCGCGCCAGCGGGGCGACCGCCCGCAGCGAGGCGCCACCGACCATGTCGACGATTCCGTCGAGGCCGCCGGGCACCAGCTCGCGGGCCGCCGCGACGACGTCCTCGGCGGTGTAGTCGAGGAACCGCACCCCGACGGCTTCGGCGTGCTCACGCTTGGCGGCACTGCCGGTGCCGAGCACGCGCAGCCCGCGCGCGGCGGCCAGCCGGGCGACCGCCAAGCCGACCCCGCCGCCGACCCCGTTCACCAGGATCGTGGCGCCGGCGGGCAGGCCGAGCTGGTCGAGGGCGTCCACCGCGGTCGTCCCCGCGACCGGCAGCGTCGCCGCCACGGTGGCGGACAGGCCCGCCGGGATGCGGGCGGTGTTCGGCGCCGAGAGCACCGTCGTCTCGGCGTAGGTGCCGCCGCCGGACAGGGCGAACCCGAAGACCGCGTCCCCCACCTCGAGCCCGTCGACGTCCTCCCCCAGCGCGAGCACGGTCCCCGCGGCCTCCATGCCGAGCACGCGGGGGAACGGACGCCCGCCGTCGAGCCCGGGAACCAGGCCCGCGCGCAGGAGGTGGTCGAGCGGGTTGACCCCGGCGACGTCGACCCGGATCAGCACCTCACCGGGACCGGGGACGGGATCGGGGCGATCGAAGAACTCCTGCACCTCGGGCCCGCCGTGCGCGCCGAAACCCCATGCCTGTCCCATTTTCCGCTGCCTTCCGGGTGACCGGCCCGGTGTTTCCGGGCTCTGCGGCCATCCTCACCGTTCACACCGGTGTCAGGGGCAACCGGCTGAGGCGCGGGTCACAGCGTCAGGCCGACCGGGTCACCAGCCCCTCCTGGTGCCGCCGGTTGGCCGCCATCACCACGTCGAGCGCGTTCCGGGCCTCCTGCAGACGGGCGATGTCGGCGTCGATCCGGTCGCGCTCGCGCGCCATCGTGGCGAACGCCTCCTCGACGATGCCCGGGTCGCCCGGGGTTTCGACGCACGGCAGCACGGCCGCGATCACGCGGCTGGACATGCCCGCGTCGAACAGCTGCCGGATGAGCGACACGCGCTCGACCTCGGCCTCGGAGTAGTGCCGTTGCCCGGCGCCGGAACGTGAACTGGTCAGCAGGCCCTGCGCTTCGTAGTAGCGCAGTGAACGCGAACTCACGCCCGTGCGCTTCGACAGCTCGCCGATCCTCATGCCCCTGAGGTTACTCGGGCGCGGGCAGCTCGCGGCGGTTCAGCTTCCCGTTGGGCAGCAGCGGCATCCGGTCGAGGACGAGCACCCGGTACGGGACCAGGTGCGCGGGCAACCGCCCGGCGAGGGCGGACCGCAGGTGCCCGGCGTCGGCGGGGCCCACGACGTAGCCGATCACCCGCCCGTCGCGCACCGCGGCGGCGGCGCGGACGACCCCCGGCTCCCGCAGCAGCGCGTCCTCGATCGCGCCGAGCTCGATCCGCAGACCCCGTTGCTCGATCTGGTCGGTGCCGCGGCCGAGGTAGTCGTAGTTGCCGTCGGCGCGGGCGCGCACGACGTCGCCGGTGCGGTACATCCGCGCACCCGCCACGAACGGGTCGGCGACGAACAGCGACGCGGTCAACGCGGGTCGCTCGCGGTACCCGCGGGCCACGCCCGCGCCGCCGATGTAGAGCTCGCCGATCCCGCCCGGCTCGACCGGCCGGAGGCGATCGTCGAGAACGTACGCGTGGACGCGGGGTATCGGCGTGCCGAGCGGCACGATCGCGGCGTCGCCGAGCACGTCGACGTCCGGGCGCAGCAGGAGCGAGTCCACAGTGGTCTCCGTGAGGCCGTAAGCGTTGACCACCACCGAACCCGGGTGCAGCCGCCCGGCGAGCTCGCGGAAGTCGGCCGCGGGCCACCCCTCCGAGCCGACCGACAGCAGCCGCATGACGGGCAGCTCACCCGCGCGGCCGAGGGCCTTCGCCTGGGTGGGGACCAGTTCGGTCGCGTCGCCGCTGTGGCGGCGGAACTCGGCGAGCAGCTCGACCGGGTCGGCCACCGCCTCGCGGGTCGCGATCACCATCGTCCCGCCGGCGAACACCGAGCGCAGCAGGTCGGCGAAGAAGAGATCGACTCCGATCCCGATGACCGAGACGAAGGTCAGCGGCTCCTCGCGCAGCCGGAACAGCGCGTCCCACGCCGCGAAGACGTGCTCGAGGTGGCGGTGCTCGACGCCCACCGGCTTGGGCTTGCCCGACGAGCCCGAGGTGTACATGACGTAGGCGAGGTTCTCCGGCCGGAGCTCGACGTCCGGGGCGTGGCCGGGTTGTCCGGCCACGGCGTCGCCGATCCGCACGTCGTCGGCGACCTCGGTGGTGTTGGTGAGCACCAGCTTCACGCCCGCGTCGGCACCCATCCAGGCGACGAGATCGCTGGGGTAGACGGGATCCAGCGGCAGGCAGGCCGCACCGGATTTGAGGACGCCGAGCGCGCCGACCGCCATCTCGAACCCGCGGTCCATCCGCAGCCCCACCAGGTCCTCGGCCTGAAGGCCCTGCCCGACGACGTACTGCGCGACCCGGTTGGCCTCGAAGTCGAGCTGAGCGAAGGACATGCGCTCGCCCGCGTAGACGAGAGCGGTGGCGTCCGGGGTCTCGGCGACCCGGGCCGCGAAGAGGTCGAGCAAGCGTTCCATGAGTCCCCCCAGACGGTCCTGCTCCCATCGTGCGTGACCGGCCGCGCTCCCGCACGCTGGAGAGGCCGCGCGCTCCGCGCGGTGGCGGGAGGAGAGAGTGTGCGCATCGCCGTTGCCGGAGCGGACGAACTGGTCGGCCCGCACGTCGTCGAGGCGGCTCGCGGGCGCGGCCACACCGTGGTGGCGCTGGACCGCTCGACCGGCGTCGACCTCGCGAGCGGAGACGGCCTGAGCGCCGCGCTGGACGGCGTCGACGTCGTGGTCGACGTCAGCAACTCCGCGTCCCTGGACGAGGAGGCGGCCAGGCGGTTCTTCACCAGCGCCGCGGCCAACCTGCAGCGCGTCGGCGCCGAGCGGGGCGTCCGGCACATCGTGACCCTGTCGGTCGTGGGGATCGACGACACCGGTTTCGGCTATTTCCGCGCGAAGGTGGACCACGAGCGCACGGCGGGTTCGGGCCCGGTTCCGGCGACGATCGTGCGTGCGACCCACTTCCACGAGTTCCCCGGGCAGCTCGTGGGCCGGACCCGCGACGGCGACCACGCGACGGTGTTCGACCTGCGCGTGCAGACCGTGGCCGCGACGTCGGTGGCCGCGGCGCTCGTCGAGGTCGCCGAGCGCCCCGCGCAGGGCCGCACGCCCGACATCGCCGGCCCGGAACCGGCCGAGGTGCTCGACCTCGCCCGTGCCTTCGTCGACCACTTCGGCCTGCGGCTGGAGCTGCGGACCGACCGGGACACCGTGACCGGCATCGCCGACGACGGCCTCCTCCCCGGGGCGGGCGCGACCATCCTCGGGCCGAGCTACGCGGAGTGGCTCCACAGTCCCGAAGCCGCCGCCCTCGTCACCGGCGGCTGACGCCTCGGCAGTCGGCCGCCGAGATACCCGCATTCGGCGGTATCAAGCAGTCCAACTTGTCTGATTGGATCGCCCGGAAGCGTTTTACAACGTTGTAAAAATGAAAAGGACCCCGCCGATGAGAAGAGCCGCTTCCGTCCTCGTCGCCGTTCTGGTGACGCTGGGCATGGCATCCGGCCCGCCACCCGCAGGTGCCGCCGAGCCCGTGCACGGCCTGAAGGCCGAGTACTTCACGCCCTCGGCGCCGGGCGCCCACGACTTCGCCAACCTGGCCGGTACCGCACTCGACTCGGAGGTCAACCACCCCGACCTGACCTCGGTCTTCGGGCTGGTCACCGGGCGCACGGAGAACACGACCGCCCGCTGGACCGGACAGCTCGCCGTGCCGCAGACCGGCGACTACACCTTCTACGCCATCGGGGACAACGGGTTCCGGCTGTTCCTCGACGGCGCGCCGGTGATCGACCACTGGGTCGGGGACTGGGACAACGAGCAGACCAGCGCGCCGGTCACGCTGACCGCCGGCAAGCAGTACGACTTCAAGCTGGAGATGTTCCAGGACACCGGCGGCGCCAACATGTTCCTGCGCTGGTCGAGCGCGGCGATCGCGAAGCAGATCGTGCCGCTGTCGGCGTTCACGCCGCCGGCCGACTTCGCCGTCGTGCCGCGCACGGCGGACATCTCCGAGGACGGCCGCACCCTCACGGCCGGCTTCGACGGCCGCGTCTCGGGGACGAGCGACCTGAAAGACCACCTGCGCATCGAGGTCGACGCGACGCCGATGCCGGTCTCGGCCGTCACGGCGGGCCGCGACCGGGCGACGATCCAGCTGGCCGAAAAAGTGTTGAAGGGCCAGCGGGTCACGCTGTACTACGACGGCGCGGGCGCGCTCGCGGTGAACGGCACGAAGGTCGGCAAGTCCGGGCGCATCGTCACGAACGCCTCGACCGAACGGCTCCGGACGCCGTGGGGCGAGAACGTCGACACGCGCCACCCGCTGCCGGAGTACCCGCGGCCGCAGCTCGAGCGCGAGAGGTGGGTCAACCTCAACGGCCCGTGGGAGTTCTCGGCCGCCACGGAGGGCCAGCAGCCGGCGTTCGGCAAGCGGCTGCCCGAAAAGGTGATCGTGCCCTACCCGATCGAGTCGCAGCTCTCCGGGCTCGAACGGCACGAAGACCACATGTTCTACCGCCGCACGGTCACCGTCCCGCGCGACTGGAAGATCGGCGGCGGGCAGCGCCTCAAGCTCAACTTCGGCGCGGTCGACTACCAGGCCAAGGTGTGGGTGAACGGCAAGCTCGTCGCCGAGCACACCGGCGGCTACACGGCGTTCAGCGCGGACATCACCGACGCGCTCAAGCGCGGCGACGAGCAGGAGATCGTCGTCGCCGTCACGGACACGACCGGCCCGTACCAGCCGAAGGGCAAGCAGTCCGCCAACCCCGGCGGCATCTTCTACACGCCGTCGTCGGGCATCTGGCAGACGGTGTGGCTGGAACCCGTGGCGGACAAGGGCATCGACGAGATCAAGACGACGCCCGACCTCACCACGAACTCGCTGGCACTCACCGTCAAGTCCGCGGGCAACGCGACCGTCACGGCGGTCGCCAAGGACGCGCGCGGCCGGCAGGTCGGCACGGTCAGCGGACCGGCGAACGCGAACCTGAAACTGGCGGTGCCGAACCCGCACCTGTGGACGCCGGACGACCCGTACCTGTACCAGCTGGAGATCAGCCTGGGCGCCGACAAGGTCAAGAGCTACTTCGGCATGCGGTCCACCGGCATCACGAACGTGAACGGCACGCCCAAGCTGACGCTCAACGGCAAGCCGTTCTTCTCCTTGATGCAGCTGGACCAGGGCTTCTACCCGGACGGCCTGAACACCGCGCCGAGCGACGACGCTCTCGTCTTCGACCTGAAGGCGCAGAAGGACCTCGGCTTCAACGCCGTCCGCAAGCACATCAAGGTCGAGCCCGCCCGCTGGTACTACCACGCGGACCAGCTGGGACTGCTGGTGTGGCAGGACTTCGTGTCCGTCGAGGACGGCAACAACCCCGCGGCGCAGCAGGCGTGGCTCAGCCAGGGCCTGGAAGAGATGCACCAGCTGCAGAACTACCCGTCCGTCTACGCCTGGATCGTGTTCAACGAGGGCTGGGGCGAGTGGGACAAGGCCGCGACCGGGCGGATCACCGACCAGGTCAAGGCCACCGACCCGAGCCGGATCGTCAACGCCCACAGCGGGGTGAACTGCTGTGCCTCCAAGGGTGACTCGGGCGCGGGCGACGTCATCGACCACCACGACTACAACAACACCGATCCGGCGCGTTCGGACGGCAAGCGTGTCGCGATGGACGGTGAGCACGGCGGCTTCACGCTGCGCACGCCGGGTCACCAGTGGCCGGGTGCGCCGATCGCGATCTACAGCGGGGTGGCGGACAAGGCGGCGCTGACGGCGAAGTACGTCGACAACACCCGCACGTTCTACCTCGGGCAAGCGCGGGCCGAGCTGTCGGCGTCGGTCTACACGCAGGTCACCGACCTGGAAGGCGAGCTGAACGGGCTCTGGACCTACGACCGCAAGCGTCTCAAGGTCGACCCGGGTCCCGTCCGGGAGATCAACCGGCGCGTGATCGAGGCCGGCGCCGACGCCGGTAAGCCTTACCCGTACGCGGGGAAGGGCTCGTGGAACCTCGACGAGCGCGGCGGAACGACCGCGAAGGATTCGAGCGGCGGCAACAACCCGCTGACGCTCACCCCGACCGGGGCGGCCTTCAAGGACGGCGCGCTGCAGTTCTCGGGCGGCTCCGCCGACACCTACGGCCCGGTCGTCGACACGACCGGTGACTACACCGTGTCGGCGAAGGTGCGTCTCGACGCTCTGCCCGGCAACTACGCGACCGCGGTGAGCCAGGACGGCCGGGAGCGGGAGAGCCCGTTCTACCTGCAGTACGGGCAGGGCGCGTTCGCGTTCAGCACGCCCGGCGGCAACCGGGCCCGGTACGAGGTCGTGCCGGAGACCGGCCGCTGGTACGAGCTGACGGGTGTGCGGTCCGGCAACGAGATCCGGCTCTACGTGGACGGTGTGAAGGTCGCGACGGCACCCGCCGGACCGGCGTTGATCAGCACCGGCGCGTTCACGGTCGGGCGGGCCAAGTACGACGGCCGCAACGTCGACTTCTGGCCCGGCGCGGTCGACGCCGTCAGTGTGGTCGGCAAGGCGCTGACGGACGCGGAGGTGGCCCAGCTCCCGTGAGCTCGGTCGTGAGTGAGAAACAGTGTTCTAGCGCTGTTTCTCACTCACGACCACGCCCGGCGTCACGGGCACCAGATCCAGCACCTCGCAGAGGCCGCTCAGCTCCAGCACCCTGGCCAGGGACTTCGACGGCCGCATGCGAACCGGTACTCCGCTCTCGCGGCCGCCGATGTCGAGGCGTACCAATGCTTCGATGCCGGTCGTGTCGCAGAAGCCGACCTCGGTCAGATCGACCACGATGGCCTCCGGGCGGGCGTCGAGAGCGGCGAGGAACGCGGCTCGCAGCCGATCCCGGCCGGCGAGTTCGAGGGCGCCGCTCACCCGGATCTTCCGGACGCCTCCGGGGACGGTCTCCGAGCTGATCGCCATCGGTCCGACGTCCTCCGGACCCGGGTCCGACCACTCCATGCCCTGACTCTCCTGGTGCTCGGGGGCGGCCTCGGCCGCGATCGCTGGGCGAGAGGCACCAGCCGAGACGAGGGTAGCGTGGCCGGCCGTGGCACCGAGGCCGGTGACGGACTTCCAGCGCGTGGGCGAGGTTTCCCAGCGGATCGCGGCACTCATCGCCGCGCTGGAGCGGCGGCCCGCAGCCGGCTGTTGGCTGAACCGTCCACGGACCTGGGCCACGGGGAACCGGGGCCGTGGCCCACCGTCCGGCGACTTGACGCCAGTCTGGACCCGCCGGCCGGCGAGCACCAGAGCAGAAAGCCCGTAGCGGCGACCCTCACGCGAACGGGTGAACGGCGCGCCGGGCCTCAGCCGAGGGTGGCCCAGAACTCGGTCAGCACCGCGGCGGCGCGGGCCGGGTCGTGGGTCATCCACCAGTGACCCAGGCCGTCGAGGACGGCGACCGGCGCTCCGGCGCGGGCGGCCGCCCGGCGGCGTTGCGCTTCGGTCCCGACGACGTGGTCGGCCGTGGCCAGGATGGCGAGCCCCGGCCGGGCCGCCGCCCGTTCCAGTGGCAAACCCAGGCCGGGCTCGCCGGCGGACCGGTACACGGTGAGCACCGCCCGCCCCATCGCCTCGTCCTGCCCCGCCGCGACGCGCGTGGCGACGGCCGGGCCCATCCCCCGCTGCACCAGCACCGCCGTCCGCGCTTCGGCCGTGCCGCCGAACCGCGCCGCGACGTCGGCCTCGCCGGCCCCGGGCGTCCGCCAGCGGCGGGCGAGCTCGTGCCACTCGTAGCCCGGGCCGAAGATCCCCAGCGTGTCGCTGACCCAGCTGCGGACGAGGTCCGGGCGGCTCAGCACGACGTTGACGACGTGCCCGCCGCCGAGGTCGTGGCCCACCAGGTCCACCGGCTCGCCGAACGCTTCCAGCTCGCCGATCAGCCAGTCGCGGTAGTCCGCGAGGGAGGCACCGAACCCGGCGGGCAGCGGCGCGCCGAAACCGGGCGGCGACAGGCAGACCAGGTCCGGACGCGACGGCGCGAGCTCCGCCAGCAGCAGGTCCCAGACCGCCGCCGTCTCCGGGTTGCCGTGGACGAACACCGCGGGCATCAGACCGCCACCGGCGTCGTCGGCTGCAGGACCGATTCGACCAGCGCCTCGGTGCGCAGGTGGGTGATCGCCTGGTACTCGGGGTCGCGGACCATGGCCGCGAAGGCTCGCCGGTCCGGGTAGCGGACCAGCACCACCATGTCCCAGGCCTGCCCGTCTTCGGCGACGAGCGCCGGGCCGCCGGCACCGAGGTACTCGACCTTCAGGCCGTAGCGGGGGTTGAGCTCGCCACGCAGGGCTTCGGCGTAGCGCTGGTAGCTCTCGCGGCCGCCGTCCGGGCGGAACCGCAGCAGGTTGAGCATCACGACCGGGCCGCCCGGGTCGTCGGCGAGCAGGGCGTCGAGGGCGTGGTCTTCGATTTCGATCATCAGGACCTCCTGGAACACCACTGTACACATACTTGTTGAGCAACACGCAAGTTGAATTGCTAGGCTCCCCTCATGCCTCCCACCCGCCGCACCCAGCAGGAGCGCCGCGACCAGGCCGAAGCCGCGCTCCTGACCGCCGCCGCCGAACTCGTCGTCGAGCAGGGGGTGCGTTCACTGACGCTCGCCCGCGTCGGGGAACGCGCCGGGTACAGCCGCGGCATCGTCACCCACCACTTCGGCGGGAAGCAGGCGCTGGTCGAACGGCTGGCGAGGGCCACGCAGGCCGGGTTCGTCCCGGGCTTGGAGGACGTGCCCCCCGGCCTCGACCGGCTCCTGCGGCTGATCGACGGCTACCTCGGCGAGCTCGGCCGGATCGGCGTGTTCAACCAGGCTTTCCTGCTGCTGTGGGCGGAAGCGGCCACCCAGCCGGACCTGGCCCCGATCTTCCGCGAACGCGACGCCGCCTTCCGCGCGGACCTGCGCGAAGACGTCGAGGCCGGCATCGCGGACGGCAAGATCGACGCGGACGCGAGCGCGGACGAGGTCGCGACAGCCGTCGTCGGGCAGCTGCGCGGGATCGCCCTGCAGCGGCTGCTCGATCCGGGCAGCGTCGACACCGAGGCGCTGCGCCGGAGCATCACCGGCCAATGGCGCCGCGCCCTGACTCCCTAGGCCCGGAAGGCGGGTCCACGTGCTGCCTCGAAGTACGGAACGCTGCCGCGGCCTGGAGAGATGACCTCAACCGTCGTCGTCCGGCGGGACCTCACGCCTCCGCGTTCGCGACGATAGCGTCGAGCAAGCCGGGGAACCGCATCTCCAGCTCGTCGCGGCGCAGCGCGACGTACTGCTGGTTGCCGCGCTGCGTGCGCCGGACGATGCCGCTCTCGCGCAGGACCCGGATGTGGTGCGAGGCGTTGGACTTGCTCAGCCCGAGGTCGGCGTAGACGCGCGAGCACTCGCATTCGCCGAGCGCGGCCATCGTGCGCACCATGTGCAGCCGGGAGGGATCGGCGAAGCCGCGCATGACGTCGGCCAGGCCGAGGCCGGCCAGGTCCGGGTGGGGCCGGTCGGACACCGGGTTCAGCCCGCCGCGGTGAAGATCTGCTTGCTGAACAGGACGTCCAGCCGGTGCACGTGGGCGGGTGCGGCCAGGATGTCGTTCATCCGCTCGACATCGCGGAAGATGTCCCCGCCGCCACCGTCCACATGGGCCTGGCGGCCGGCGATGCTCGGGAACACCTCGAAGATGCCGAAGGTCGTCGGTCCGAACTGGACGCCGTACCAGGGCCCGGTTTCCGGCTCGCCCTCCACGCACCCGAGGATGTCGCGCAACATCACCCGGACCTCTTCCACCTTGTCCGGTCGCGCCTCGATCTCGATGTAGAACGCCTTGGTCCCGTCCGCCCCGTTGCGCCCGGTCATGAGGACGCCCTCGTGCCGCTCCGCGTGCGTCATGTCCGCATCCTTCGCTCGACAGGTTCAATGGTCATTGAACCACAGGACGCCACACCCCGTCACACTGTCGCTGTGCCGATGACCAGCGGGTGCACCACCGAAGGCATCCCCCGCCACCGCGCCGTGCTCATCTCCTCGATGTCGAACCGCTGCTTGAGCAGCGCGACGGTGTCGCGATCGCACCGGCAGCCCTGCGCGAACGCCGCCCACGGCCCCGCCAGCCGCGTCTGCCTGCGCGCCAGCTTCGGGTCCTCGGCGCGCACGTGCTCGCAGAACAGCAGCCGCCCACCGGGCCGCAGCACGCGCGCGAGCTCGGCCAGCACCCGGTCGACGTCGGGCACCGTGCAGAGGACCAGTGTCGACACGACCGTGTCGACACTGGCCTCCGCCATCGGCAGCGCGTCGGCCGGCGCCTGCACCGGTCGCATCCCGACGTGGCCCGCCACGCGCTTTTCGAGCCGCCGGTACATCGCCGGGACGGGCTCGGTCAGCACGACCTCCGCCGTCACGGGGTAGTGCGCGACGTTGAGCCCGGTCCCCGCCCCGATCTCGACCACCCGGCCCCGCACGTGCCGCAGCAGTTCCCCGCGCCGGCCCGCCAGCCCGAGCCGCTCCCCCCGGCGCAGGAACGGTTCGTACAGTGCCGCCCCGAACCGTTCCCAGAGCCCGTCCCGTGCCCCCACGCTGTCCCCTCCGGCCATCGTTCCTCCTCCACACCGCCGATGCGCTGCAGCACACCAGCCACCGGCCTCCCACCGCATCACCCGCCTGTGCCATTCCGGGGACTGGCCGGAACGGGCCACGGCCTACGCTCGGGGGATGCCGGGACAAGACCAGGTCGTGCGGTTCACCGGTGGCCCGGACGATCGCGCCCTCGCCTGGGCGGCCGTCGGCGCGGGACCGCCGCTGGTCGTCGGCGGCTGGTGGTGCGGGCACCTCGAGCTGGACTGGCAGAACGCGTTGTTCCGCCGGTTCGCCGGCCTGCTCGGCGACCGGTTCACCCTCGTCCGCTACGACCGGCCCGGCGTCGGCATGTCCGACGACGCCGGGCCGTTGGTCACGTCGCTCGCCGAAGAAGTGGCCGCATTGAGCGCCGTCGTCGACGCCGCCGGGGAGAAGGTGACCCTGTTCGGCGGTTCGTCCGGCGGCTGCGCCGCGATGGCGTACGCGGCGGCCCACCCCGACCGCGTGGAGCGGCTCGTCCTCTACGGCAGCTACGCCCGCGGCGCCGAGATCGCCGCGGCGGAAGCCCGCGATTCCCTGCTGGCGGTCGTCGAACGGCACTGGGGCGTGGGGTCCCGGGTGCTCGCCGACGTGTTCCTGCCGACCGCGACCCCGGCGGAACGCGACGAGTTCGTCCAGTTCCAGCGCGCGAGCCTCTCCGCGGAGAAGGCGGCGCGCTCGCTCGCGGCGGTGTACGCGTTCGACGTCCGCGACCAGCTGAGCACGATCGAGGTGCCGACGCTCGTCCTGCACCGCCGCGACGACCGCGCGATCCCGTTCGCCCTGGGCCGGGACGTGGCCGCCCGCATCCCGGGCGCCGCCTTCGTCCCGCTCGACGGCACCGACCACCTGCCCTGGCGCGGAGACGTGGACGGGCTCGTCCGCTCCGTGCGGGAGTTCCTCGGCGCCGGCAGGGCCGCCAGCCGGACCGGCGCGGCGGGCGGGCTCTCCGAACGCGAGCTCGACGTGCTGCGCCTGGTCGCGCAAGGGTTGAGCGACCAGGAGATCGCGCGCCGGCTCGGGATCAGCGCCCACACCGCGCACCGCCACGTGTCGAACATCCGCGGCAAGCTGGGCGTGTCATCCCGGGCGGCGGCCGCCGCACACGCCGCCACCGCCGGCCTGCTCTGACCCGGCCCGAAAACGGCTGGCAGGGAGATCAGGCCGCCCCGTAGGCTCCGGCACCGGCAGAACGATCAACTCGGTTGAGGGGGTGCGCGGTGGTCCAGGAGGAGGCAACGCCGACCACTGTGCTGTGGCGGCCGACCGGTCCGGAGGAGTGGGAACTCGTCCGGCAGTCCGGCCGGCGCGCGTGGCCGCCCCGGCTCCCGGAGCAGCCGATCTTCTACCCCGTGCTCAACGAGGAGTACGCGATCAAGATCGCCCGGGACTGGAACGTGCCGCACCACGGCGTCGGCTACGTCACGCGCTTCCGGGTCGAGTCGGAGTTCCTCCGGCGTTATCCGGTCCAGCAGGCCGGTGGCAAGACGATCCTGGAGCTGTGGGTTCCGGCCGAGGAGCTCGACGAGTTCAACGCGCACCTCGTCGGTCCGATCGAGGTCGTGCACGAGTTCCGGTGAGCGGCTGGCGTGGTGCGGGTCAGGGTTTCTGCCCGACTCCGGCCAGCATCACGGACTCGCTGGGGTCGTCGAAGTCGATCACGGGCGTGTCCGGGCCGCTCTCTTCCGGGTGCCACGACGCCGTCCACGTGACGCCCGGATCCAGCAGGGCGAAGTCGCCGAACAGCGCGCCGAACTCCGCCTTCGACCGCAACACGTGCTTGCTGACGTCGTTGTCGTACATGCGGATGATCGCGTGCAGCTGGGCGGCGATGTCCTCGGGCAGGCCCTCGTGGGTGATCTGCGACAGCACCAGGAACGAGCCGGCCGGCAGCAGGTCCCGGTACTGCGCGATGGCTTCCGGACCCACGTCCCGGCCGTCGGGGCCGGTCTGCTGGACGTGCAGCACCGCGGTGACCAGCAGGGCCAGCGGCTCGCCGAGGTCGACCACACCGGTCCGGGCGACGGCGTCCCAGACGCCGTCGGGATCACGCAGATCGCCGTGGACCACCGCGTGGCGGGCAGGATCGCCGTGCTGCTCCAGCAAGATCCGGGAGTGCGCGACCGCGACGGGTTCGTAGTCGATGTAGACGACCCGGGAGTCCGGCGCGACCTCGTCGGCGACCTGGTGCACGTTGCCCATCGTGGGCACCCCGGAGCCGATGTCGACGAACTGCCGCACGCCCCGGGCGACCAGGTGCCGCACGGCGCGGTGCAGGAAGGCCCGGTTGGCCTGGGCGCAGTACTTCCCGGCCGGGAACGTCGTCAGGACCTTCTTGCCGAACTCGCGATCGATCGCCCAGTTGGCCGTGCCGCCGAGGTACCAGTCGTAGACCCGCGCCACGCTGGGCCGCTCCAGGTCCACACCCGGTAAGGGCTCCTCCGCCATGCCGTCTCCCGACCCCATCGGGCCATCGTATCGCTGCCGGTGCCCGGGGTGATCCTCGCCGCCGCGAGCCGGCCCACGACGGCGCGCTGCGTCCGCTGGGCCTTCGCGGCCGCCCACTTCAAAGGTCCGTCTTTCCGTGCCCCTCAACGGAAGTTGTCCGGACAAGATCCGCCGCGGCGGTTGACAGCCCCGTCCGGAGCGCAGGACGGTGAAGCTGCTTCCCGGAGCCGTCCCGGCGCACCGCGCGGGAGGAAGGGTGTGGGTCCCGTGGGTCGCCTCGCGCGCGCGTCGCTCGTCGTTCTCCTGGTCGCCTTGACCGTGCTGGCGCCGGCCGCGCCCGCGAACGCCGGAACCCCGTGGGACTACCCCGAGTTCCCGTACCCCGCCACCACCTACCAGGAGCCGTTCCGGGGGCAGTTCCACTTCAGCTCGCAGTCCGGGTGGATGAACGACCCCAACGGCTTGGTCTACGCCAACGGCCTCTACCACTTCTTCTACCAGCACAACCCCCACGGCCTCGAGTGGGACACGATGCACTGGGGCCACGCCACGAGCCCGGACCTCGTGCACTGGACGCAGAAACCGATCGCGCTGGAGCCGGGCGTGCATCCCGGCACCCTGTTCTCCGGCGGCGGGGTGGTCGACCGGGACAACACCGCCGGGCTGAAGACCGGTCCGCTCGACCCGATCGTGGTGTTCAGCAACACGAACGGCGTAAGCATCTTCTACAGCAACGACAACGGCCGCAGCTTCCAGGCGTACGACCAGGGCCGCAAGCAGATCGAGATCCCGGAGGAGAGCCGGGACCCGAAGGTCGTCTGGGACGCCGCGCGGCACCAGTGGGCCATGGTCGTGTGGTCGAACCGGGGCGGCAACGGCGTCGACCTCTACACCTCGCCCGACCTGCTGCACTGGACCTTCGCCAGCCGGTACGCGGCGGACTGGCTCTTCGAGTGCCCCGACCTGTTCCCCCTCGACGGCGGCCGGTGGGTGCTGACGTCGGCGACCGGCGAGTACGTCGTCGGCGCGTTCGACGGCCGGACGTTCCGGACCGACCGGCCGCAGCCGAAGAAGATGAACCTCGGCACCACCTACGCCGGCGGCACGTTCTACGCCGCGGAGACCTTCACCGGCACGCCGGACGGCCGCGTGGTGCAGATGGCCTGGCAGGGCGGCAACCGCGGCAGCACCTGGACCGGCAACGCGACGTTCCCGGTGACGCTCGGCCTGGTGGACTCGCCCGACGGCCCACAGGTGACGCGGACCCCGGTGACCGAGCTCGACTCGCTGCGGGCCGACAGCAGGAGCTGGCGGAACGAGACGGTGAGTGCCGGCGGGCGCGACCCCTTCGCCGGTATCCTCGCCGACACCTACGAGATCACCGCGACCTTCGACGTCGCCGGCGCGACGGCCGGCCAGTTCGGCTTCGCGCTGCACAGCCGTTCCGACGGCTCGGCCGACCGCACCGTCGTCTACGACCGCGCGGCGGGCACCATGGACGGAAAGCCGTTGCCGCCCACCGGCGGTGACGTCAGCGTGCGGCTGCTCGTGGACCGCGGCCAGCTGGAGGTCTACGGCGATGGCGGGCGGTTTTCCTTCTCGGACAACGTGAACTTCGACTCCGCCGCGGTCAGCCAGGGCATCCGGCTCTTCGCCACCGGAGGTGCGGTCCGGCTGAAAAGCGCGAAGTTCACCCGGCTCAGCACGAGCTGGGGCACCGCCCAGCCGACGTTGGAGAGCACCCTCGCGGGCCCGTGGCACGCGGCCGGCGGCTCGTGGACCGACACGGCCGGGGGCAAGCAAGCGCAGGCGACCGGCGACGCGTTCTACCTGAGCGCGAGCACCGCGGCGGACGCCGTGTACCAGGGCGACGTCCGGCTGGACACCGCCCAGGCGGCCGGCTTGACCTTCCGGGCCACGGCCGACGGCGCCGGGTACACCGTGAACGTCGACCGGAGCGGGGTGGTCAAGCTCTGGCGCCCCGGCCTCGACATCGCCACCTACGCCACGCCCCTCGACCCGGGCGCCACCCACCACCTCGAGGTCCGGACGACCGGCTCACGCATCCAGGTCCGGCTCGACCACGGCACGACGCCGGTCATCGACGCCACCGACACGACGTACCCGTCCGGACGCTTCGGCGCGAACGCGTACCACGGGTCGGCGACCGTGCAGAACCTGAACACCGGCCCGGGCGGCTTCACGGCGTTCACGTCCGGCCCGTGGACAACGAGGGGCGGCGCTTGGACCACCACCCCGGACGGCCTGCGCGGAACCGCGTCCGGAAACGGCTTCTTCCTCAGCGACCGCACCGGATCCGACTTCACGTACGAGGGCGACGTGTCCGTCACGAACGGCACAGCGGCCGGCTTGACGTTCCGCGCCACCGCCACCGGCGAGGGCTACACGGCGAACATCGACACGAACGGCCTGGTGAAGCTGTGGCGCCCCGGCCTCGACATCGCGACGTATCCGACGCCGGTCATCGAGGGCCGCACCTACCACCTCAAGGTCCGCACGACCGGCGCGCGCATCCAAGTCTGGCTGGACCACGGCGCCACGCCCATCATCGACGCAACGGACTCGGCGTACGCGTCCGGAAGGTTCGGCGTCAACGGATACGCGGGCAACACCACCGCGCAGAACCTCTCGATCACGTGACGTCCGTGGTCATCGCCAGCGTGACAGCCACCACAAGCACGCATCGAACCGCGTCCGCCATTTCTCGGCGTGCACGTCCAGCCGCACGCCGTGATGCCACATGAACAGCAGCACGGTCGCGCCCGCGCCGAGCAGGGTCAGCAGGCTGCCCACCACGATCGGCCCGGTGTGCTTGTCACCTTCGTCGAACTCCGCGCGGTGCTCCTCCGGCCACACCCGGATCTGCACCCGGCGCCCCGGGACGATCACCCGTCCCTGCTGGTGCTCGAAGGTCTCCGTCTTCGTCACTCCGTCCGGTCCGGTGTACTCGACGTCCGCGGTCAGGTGGTCCCGGACCCCGGTCGCGACGACCCGCCCCGGGAAAAGCCTCGCCGACCGGCTCACGTCCGCGGCCATGGAGACGCCGGCCCACACCACCGCGAGGCCGCCGACCAGCACCACCAGGGGAAGCCACAACAAAGCCGCCTCGGGCAGCCGGGACCTCGACGGCGTCATGCCTCCAGCACGCCGGGGAAGCCGCCGCGGTTGCCCGGCCGCCTGCCCGAAACTCAGCCGGCGGGAGCACACCCGGCTTCCGGTGGCAGCAGCTTCCCGAGCGCCTCGGCCGTCGCCTCGATGTCCGACGTCGTGTGCGCGGTGCTGAGGAAGACCTTGCCGGAAGGCATGAACAGGAAGCCCTGGCGCAGCATCCCTTCCAGGAGCACCGACCACAGCCCGCCGGTGCCGTGCAGGCCGGTGGCCCCACCCGCGGGGACGTACTGGAGGAGCGAGCCGACCCGGTTGAAGCGGCCGCGGCCCGGCACCGAACCGAGCGCGCCACCGACGAGGGATTCGAACTCGGACGACGTCTCCTCGAGCGCCTCGTAGACCGCCGGGTCGGCCAGCACGCGCATCGTCGCCTCGACGGCGGCGAGCGCGATCGGGTTGGCGTTGAACGTTCCGGCGTGGACGACGCCGGCCGTCACCTGGTCGACCAGGTCCGCCCGGCCGACGACGGCGCTCTGGGTGAAGCCCCCGGCCATCGCCTTGCCGAACACCGACAGGTCGGGGCGCACGCCGTACTTCTCGGCCGCGCCGCCGCGGGCGATCCGGAACCCGGCGATCACCTCGTCGAAGATGAGGACGACGCCGTGGCGGTCGCACAGGTTTCGCAGCGTGGACAAGAACTGCGGCTCGGGTGCCTCGACCCCGGCGTTGCTCATCACCGGGTCGACGAGCACCGCCGCGAGGTCGCGTTCGACGGCCTCACCCAGGAGGCGCTCGGCCAGAGCCACGTCGTTGAAGCGCGCGATGACCAGGTCGTCCAGCACGCTGGGCGACTGCCCTCGGCCGCCCGGTGACGCGGGTCGATCGGCGTCGTCATCGGACATTCCGGCGTGCACGGTGTCGTGCCAGCCGTGGTAGCTCTTGGCGAACTTGAGGACGCGGCGCCGTCCGGTCGCGGCCCGGGCGAGACGCAGTGCGACCTGCACCGCTTCGGTTCCGGTGTTGCTCCACAGCAGCCGCTCGCCGTGGGGCACGGCTTCGAGGACCGCCTCCGCAGCAAGGTATTCGAGGGCGTGGCCTGTGCCGACGACCTGCATCTTCTTCGCGACGTCGGACACGGCGGACAGCACGCGCGGGTCGCCGTGGCCGAGCACGAGCGGCCCCCAGGCCATGACGTAGTCGACATATCGGTCGCCGTCCAGGTCCCAGACGTGCGCGCCCCGCGCCTCCCGCACGAAGAGCGGGTGGGGACGCATCGCGGCACGCAGGCCCGACCCCACGCCACCGCCGACGCTGCGGCGGGCCCGTTCGAACGCGAGACGGGACGATTCCAGCGCCATCAGTACTCGATCACCGTCCGGATGCCGACGCCGCGCTTCATCTCGTCGAACGCCTCGTTGACGTCCGCCAGGCCGATCACGCGCGTCACCAGCGAGTCGAGGTCGATGCGGTGGTTCAGGTAGTGCTCGACCAGCAGCGGGAAGTCGACGGCGGGCTTGCTCGAGCCGTAGTTGGAGCCGACGAGCGAAAGTTCCTGATCGGACAGCACGAACGGATCGATCGAGACGCGCACGCCGTCCGCCACCTGCCCGGCCACGACGGCCTTCCCGCCACGCGCCAGCACCGCGTAGGCCGCCTCGATGGTGCGCGGCAGCCCGATGGCCTCGATGGCGATCTCCACCCCGCGTCCGTCGGTGAGTTCGCGGACCCGGTCCCCGAGATCCTCCCGCGCGCTGTTGATCACTTCCGTGGCACCGAAGACGCGTGCCTGCTGGAGCTTCTCGTCGGAGAGGTCCGCGGCGATGATCTTCCGCGCACCGACCAGACGCGCACCCTGGATCGCGTTCAGCCCGACGCCACCACAGCCCAGCACCAGCACGGTGTCGCTCGGCCGGACGTTCGCGGTGGTGACCGCCGCCCCGACGCCGGTCGTGACCGCGCAGCCGATCAGGGCCGCCTGGGCGAACGGCGCGTCGTCCCGGATGGCGATCGCGCCCGACTCCGGCACGAGCGTGTACTCGCCGAACGTGCCGACTCCCGCGAAGCTGTGCACGTCCCGGTCGTCCGCCGACGTGACGCGGGTCCGGCCGTCGAAGGACAGGTGGTTGGCCGAGTGCCGGCTGACCAGGTCGCAGAGGACGGGCCGGCCGCTGACGCAGTAGCGGCACCGGCGACACGACGGCGTCCAGGACAGGACGACGTGATCGCCCTTCGCCAGGGTCGTGACGCCTTCGCCCACGCTCTCGACGATTCCGGCGCCCTCGTGGCCGAGGATCATCGGCGCGGGCACCTCCCATTCGCCGACGAGCACGTGCAGGTCGCTGTGGCACACCCCGCTCGCTTTGAGCCGCACCAGTACCTCACCGGGCGGCGGCGTGCCGGGGAGCGAAACCCGCTCGACGGTCAGCGGCGCGTCCGGCGTCCGGAAGACGGCGGCGTCGAATTCGATGGTCATGACGGGGTCCCCCTGCGGATGAGCTTCTTGTTGGCGAACTCGTCGATTCCCGACCGGCCCAGTTCGCGGCCGAAGCCGGACCGCTTGATCCCGCCGAACGGCAGTTCCGGGCCTTCCAGGCCGACGCCGTTGATGAAGACCATGCCGGCCTCGATCCGGTCGGCGACGCGCATCGCCTGCTCGGGGTCTGTGGTGAACACGTAGGAGCCCAGTCCGTACGGGGTGTTGTTGGCCAGCTCGACGGCTTCGGCTTCGGATCCCGCTCGGTAGACGGTCGCGACGGGACCGAACAGTTCCTCGGCGGCCGACGGCGAATCCGGTGCCACACCGGTCAGGACGCCCGGCGGGAAGTACGCGCCTTCGCGCCGTCCTTCGCAGACCAGGGTCGCGCCCTCGTCGACGGCCCGCTGGACCTGTTCTTCGAGGCGCTCGGCAGCCGCCACCGATGACAGCGGAGCCAGCTCGCCGGTCTTGGCGAGCACCATTTTCGTGAACCTGCCGAGGAATTCTTCGTAGATGTCCTCGGCGACGATGAACCGCTTGCCCGCGTTGCAGGCTTGCCCGGTGTTCTCGAACCGCGCGTCCACCGCGGCCTGGACCGTGGCGTCGAGGTCGTCGGAGGACAGCACGAGGAACGGGTCCGAGCCGCCCAGCTCGAGCACGACCTTCTTGAGGTTGCGGCCCGCCGTTTCCGCGACTTGCGCCCCGCCTCGCTCGGAACCGGTGAAGGACACGCCTTGCAGCCTGGGGTCGGCGATGGCGCCGGCGACCTCGTCGTTGGTCGCACGGACGTTGACGTAGCAGCCTTCGGGGTAGCCGGCGTCGGTGAAGATCCGCTGCAGGGCCGCGGCCGAGTCCGGGCATTGGGGCGCGTGCTTGAGCACGATGGTGTTGCCCAGGGCGAGGTTGGGCGCGGCGAACCGGGCGACCTGGTAGTACGGGTAGTTCCAGGGCATGATGCCCAGCAGGACGCCGATCGGCTGGCGGCGGATGAACGCCGCCCCCTCCCCCTCGATCAGTTCGACGGGCTCGTCGGCGAGGAACTTGTGCGCGTTCGCGGCGTAGTAGGAATAGATGGACGCGCTGAACTCGACCTCGGCAACGGCTTCGTCCAGCGGCTTGCCCATCTCCCGGTGGGCGATGCTCGCGAGTTCGCCGCTGCGCGCGTTGTGCAGGGCGGCGACGGTGCTCAGCAGTTCGGCGCGCTGAGTCACGGTGGTCTGTTTCGACCAGGCCCGGTAGGCCTTCTCGGCCGAGTCGAGTGCCAGGTTCATCATGAAGAAGCACCCGCTTCCTGAGTCGGTTTCGTGCTCGAGGCCGCGTTGTGGTTGTGGAGCGCGCGGTAGGCGAAAAAGTAGACGAACCCCTGGGTGCCCCACGTCGCCAGCGCGGCGGTGTAGAAGAACGTGCGGCTCGCGTCGTCGAACGGGAAGGGGAAGAAGTCGTAGACGATCGCGATCGTGGTGCCGGCCGCGGTGACCAGGCCCGTCCAGATCGCGGGCCACTTCGCGCCGGCGTCCCAGAGCCGCTTGGCGAAGTACGCCAGGAAGACCGCCGAGACGAGGTTGACCGCGACGTAGAACGCCGCGACGGCGAACGCGGCATTGTCGGCGTAGGGGTCTTCACCGTGGAAGTGCCGGAGGAACAGCCCGGCCACGGTGGCGAGTGCGAAAACACCGACATCGACGGCCACGGACGGCTTGTAGCCACGGGTGACCTTCATCAAGCCCATGACGAGGATGAGCGTGATGCCGACCGACCGCGAGAAGGCGTCGAAGAAGTACGCCACGCCGTACAGCACGCTGCTCTGGTCGCCACCGAGCAACGACCAGACGAGGAAGTTGCTGCCCGAAGTCGCGACGACCATCCATTCGAGACCGAGCAAGTAGTTGCCGTAGCGACGGATGAATCGCCAGCCGAAGAAGTAGCCGACGAAGATCATCCACAGGTCCGCGAGCAGGAAGAGGACGTCCTTCATCGCGCCGGCACCTCCCGCGCGACCACGGCCGCGACGCGCTCGGCGGCGCGCTGACCGGTCAGCACGGCGCCGTTCATGCAGCCCGCCCACTCGCCCGCGGTTTCCGTGCCGGCCCAGTGGACGCGGCCGTGGGGCTCGGTGAGCGCCGGGCCGTAGCTCGTGGTCGCGTACGGGGCGACGGCCGGGTTCGGGCCGCCCGGGGCGAACGGTTCCGCTCCCCAGCAGTGGTCGACGTAGTCGATGGGGGCGCTCGCCTGCGTGCCGTACAGCTGGACGAGCTGCCGCAGGACCATGCTGCGCCGGGTCTCGGGGCTGAAGCCGTCGAACACGCGCGGGTCGCAGAACGCCATCAGGACACCGGGACCACCGTCGGGCGAGACGTCGAAGGTGATGAACACGGTCCCGGTGTCGGTCACCGCCTCGCCCGAAAGCCCGTTGGTCCGCCAAAACGGCTTGTCGTACGCGACGAACGCCTTGCTCAGGACGCCCATGCGCCACGTTTTCACGAGCCCTTCGGCGGGCTCGGGCAACGCCGGGTGGAACGCGATACCGGCGCGGTGTGCCGTCGCGACGGTGACGATCGCGTACTTCGCCGTGATCTCCGCCGAATCGGTGCGGACCATGACGCCGGTGTCGTCCTGGCTGATCCAGCGCACCGGCGTCCCCAGGACGACGCGGTCACCGAGTCGCTCCGCGACCCGCTTCGCGATTTCCTGGGTGGTTTCGAGGTAGCGGTCCTGTTGCTGGCCGCCCTCCACGTCGAGCATGTGGTCCACGCCGCCGGCCGCGCGGATGTAGCGCAACGCGTGCAGCAGGGAAACGTCTCCCGGGCTGCAGCCCCACTGCACCTTGCTCACGACGGTCATCAGGGCACGGGTGGGCGCCAGCGCGTTCTTCCGGTCGAGCCACTCGCCGAACGAGATCGCGTCGAACTCGCCGGCCCGGGGCGACTCCCAGGCCGCGTCGACGTCGACGGTCGCGACCAGCTTCTCCAGCGCCAGCTGGACGCGGGCCATGTCCACCAGCGCCATCGGCGAGACCTTGGGAATGGTGCCGCGGTAGGTGCGGCGCCGGCCGGCCATCCACAGGACGTTGCGCCCCTGGTTGAACTGGCCGGTCGTGGTGCACCCCACGCGGTTCGCGAGGTCGCGGATGGCCGTGTGCCGCCGGGCGACCCAGGTCGCGCCGAAGTCGACCGGCACTCCCGCCACCTCGCCGGAGAGCGATCGGCCGCCGACCCGGTCGCGCCCTTCCAGGACGAGGACGGACAGGCCGGTGCTCACCAGCCGCTCGGCAGCACTCAGGCCGGCGAACCCGGCGCCGACGACCACGACGTCGACCGAGGTGGCCGCGGGGCGGCGCTCACGAGATGGCGACATGATTTCTCCTTTTTCAGCGCACACGGGCGGCCGCGCGCAGGGCACGGCGCCGGCTGCCGTTGACGAGGTCGGTGAAGCGGTCGAGCGCCGACACCAGGCGCAGGCTGCGTGGGCCGACCATCGCGAAGGGCGGGAACTTCGGCTGCTCCGCCCAGATGCCGTCGAGGTCCTCGTGCCGCGTTCCGTCCACAATGGAGTCGGCGATCAGCGAACCGACGTACGGCGCCTGGGCGAGGCCGTGCCCGTTGCACGCGATCGAGTAGTAGACGTTGTCCTCGATCCGGCCGGCGATCGACAGCCAGGACGACGTGATCGCGATCCAGCCGCCCCACGCCCGCTCCACGGCGACGTCGGCGAGCGTCGGGAACCGGCTCGCGAACGCGCCGGCGAGCTCCTCGACCAGCTCGCGGTCCGGGGCCTTCGCCGGCAGGGGATAGGTCGTGCCGCGCTCGACGCGCCGGACGCCGAACACGATGGTGCCGCGCGCGGTGAGGCGGTAGTGCTCCATGACCTGGTGCTGGGTGATCACGCCCGACCGGCTGCTCCACTCCAGTGCGGCGAGCCGCTCCGGGGCGATCGGCTCGGTCTCCATCTCGATGAGCCACAGCGGCACCGAGAGCCGTTTCGGGGTGATGTCCCACTCCCCCGAGTAGGCGTTCGTCGCGAGCACCGCCGTGTTCGCCCGCACGGTGCCGCCGGGGGTCGAGATGACGACCTTGCCGCCGCGCCGCGTCACGTCGGTGACCTTGGTCCGTTCGAAGACCCGGGCCGACGACGAGACCAGGGCGCGGCGCACGCCCCGGCTCAGCTTGCCGGGGTTCAGCATCCCGCCCACGGCCTCGCGCATGCCGCCGACGAAGCCGCGGGGAATGCCGAGCTGCTCGCTCGTGCCGACGTGACCGCGGCCGCCCGCGCGCCGCAGAATCGCCGCCAAGGTACGGATGCGCAGCATCTGCCCGTGCCCCACGGCACCCCAAGCCAGGCCGTTGGGCTCGTAGTCGCAGTCGATGGCGTGGGTCTTGATGAGGTCTTCGACGAAGCTCGCGGAGTTCTCGGCCAGCCGCACCATGCCGGGCACCTTCTTGGGGTAGAAGAGGCTCAGCAGGCGCAGGTCGCCGCCCGGGACGCTCGCGATCTGGCCGCCGTTGCGCGAGCTGGACCCGTAGCCGCAGAACTCGGCCTCCAGCAGCACGACGTCCCGGCCGCGCTCGGCGAGCCGCAGCGCCGTCGCCATGCCGCCCATGCCCCCGCCGATGACCGCGACGTCGCACGTGAGGCCGCCGTCGAGGCTGGGGAGGACGTCCTCGGGCGGGTCGATCCAGCCGCTGAAGGTGCTGCACTCGACGTTGTCGATCCTCATGACTCCGCCCTCGCTTTCCCCTGCGTCGCAGCGTGTTCCGCGATGTGCCGGGTGATGGGTTCGACCAGGGCCTCGGGGATGTGGTGCCCCATGCCGGGGATGACGACGTGCCGGGCGCCGGGGATCGCTTTCACCGTCGCGGCACCGCCGCTGGGGGCGACCAGCAGGTCCCGGTCGCCGTTGATGACCAGGGTGGGCGCGGTGATCCGGCGCAGCCGGGCGGTCCGGTCCCCGGAACGCTGGATCGCCTGGATCTGCCGGGCCGCGCCCGCGGCCAGGTCGCCGGCGGCGCGGTCCCAGCCCCCGGCCGCCGTGGCTGCCTCGGCCGCGTCGTCGATCGGGTATCCCGTTCCGGCGATGTGGCCGGTGATCCGCAGGTGGGCGCGCACCGCCGCGGTTCGGGTCTTCGCCGGTGGACCGGCGAGCAGCCGGATCGTCGACAGAGCCGGCTGCCCGGCCTTCTTCGCGCCCGTGGTCGAGAAGATCGACGTCAAGGACAGGACACGCGCGGGTTCGGCCGCGGCGACCGTCTGCGCGATCATCCCGCCCAGGGACCGGCCGGCCACGTGGGCCTGCCGGATCCCGAGGTGGTCGAGGACGCCGACCGCGTCGGCGGCCATGTCCGCCAGCGAGTAGGCGTCACGGCGGGGACGCGCGAGCACCTGGCGCCACAGCGCCGGCGGCGGGCTGGCCGCGAACGTCGACCGGCCGACATCGCGGTTGTCCATCGTGACGACCCGGAAGCCCCGGGCGACAAGCGCGTCGACGAACGACCCGGTCCAGAAGGTGAGGTCCTCGCCCATCCCGGCGATGAGCAGGATCGCGGGGTCGGCCTGGTCGCCGTGGTCGCGGTAGCAGATCGTCACACCGGACGGCAGCGCCGCGTACTGGTCTTCAGACACGGGCCGACCGCCGTTCACCGGGCAGCGCCGCCGGCCGGGCGGTGCCGAACTCGAGGTTCTCGTCGGCGACCGGACCGCGCAGCGCCTTGGCGTCTTCGGGGTAGGACAGCGCCATGCGCCACGGGGCGGCATCTCCTTGCTTGGGCAGGCTCTTCTCGGCGCGCTTGGCGTAGCCGGCCTGCAGGTCCATCACCGGCCGGCGCGGCGTGCCCGGGAGCGCGACCGGGACCACCTGGTCGTGGCCGTGCGCGTCCATGTGCCGCACCAGGTCGATGAAGTAGCGGCACATCAGGCTCACCTTGAGCGTCCAGGACGACGTCGTGTAGCCGATCGCCATCGCCCAGTTCGGGATCCCGCTCAGCAGCATCCCGCGGTAGGAGACCGAGTCCGCGAGGTCGATCTCGCGCCCGTCGACCGCGATCGGCATCCCGTCGAAGAGCCGCATGTTCAACCCGGTGGCGGTGACGATGACGTCGGCTTCCAGCTCCTCGCCCGACTCCAGGACGACGCCGCGCTTGCTGAACCTCGTGATCGTGTCGGTGACGACGGAAGCGGTGCCGGCCTTGATCGCGTCGAAGAAGTCGCCGTCCGGTGCCAGGCACAGCCGCTGGTCCCACGGGTCGTACGGCGGGTTGAAGTGCTTGTCGACGTCGAATCCCTTGGGCAGGCGTTTGCGGTTCTCGCGCCGGATCACCGCTCGTCCGATCTTGGGGAACGCCCGCAGGCCCTTGACGATCGCGTGTTCGGTCCAGATGTTCTTGAACCGCGTCGCGGCGTACCCGCGTTTTTCACCGAGGACCTTCGTGAGGGTCCGGGCGACCCGGTCGACGCGGGGCAGCGCCATGACGTAGGTGGGGGTGCGCTGCAGCATCGTGACGTGCCGGGCCTCGGTGGCCATCGCCGGCACCAGCGTGATCGCGGTCGCGCCGCTGCCGATGACGACGACCTTCTTGCCGCTGTGGTCGAGGTCTTCGGGCCAGTGCTGCGGGTGGACGATCCGGCCCCCGAAGTCGTCGCGCCCCCGGAACTCCGGCGAGAACCCCTTGTCGTACCGGTAGTAGCCGGTGGCGGCGAACACCCAGCGCGCGCGGATGGTCTTGACGGACCCCGGAGCCTCGACGCGCAGCGACCACTTCGAGTCCACTGTGGACCATTCCGCCCGGACCACCCGGTGGCGCAGCCGGATGAGGCGCTCCAGGTCGTTCTCCTCGACCGTCTCCCGGAGGTACTCCCGGATCAGCGGGGCGTCGGCGATCGCGGCCTCGTGGCGCCACGGCTTGAACTCGTAGCCGAAGGTGTGCAGGTCCGAGTCGGACCGGATGCCCGGGTACCGGAAGAGATCCCAGGTCCCGCCGATGTTGTCGCGACCCTCCAGCACGACGAGGGACTTCCCGGGGAGCTCCCGGCTGAAATAAGTCGCCGCGCCGATCCCGGAAATCCCCGCGCCGATGACGACGACGTCGAACTCCTCGTCGGCGTCCAGCACCTCAGCTGCCATTGTCCGCATCTCCTCGCTGAGCCGGCTTCGTGATGGCTTCACTGTCGCCAAGCCATGGCCGCGGTCACAACGACAGCGGGCACAGGGTTCGCGCGGAGCTGGTGCACAGTGCACACTCCCGGTATGGAAGAGCTGTGGCCCGCCCCTGCCGTCGAAGTCGCCGACGCGATCCGGTCCGTGTGCCAGCGGCTCCTGGCGGACACGGAAGCCTTGACCGACGCCATTTCGACGATCGCGATCACGGCACAGGACGACCCCGCGCTGCTCTCGGACGCCTCGCTGGTCGAGGAGGACCGCCACCTCAACCGCTCGGATCTCGTCCAGTGGCTGACGTCGAACATCCAGCACCCGGGGCGGCGGGTGGAACCGTACGTCGGCCCCCGGATCACCGCGTACATCGGCGATCTCGTGGCCCGCGGGCTCGCACCCGACTTCGCCGGAGGGTGGCGGGCGGCGCTGGGGATCGGCTGGCGCCGGTGGCTGGAGGAGTGCGCGGCACACTGCGCGGATCGCGACCTGCTCGTGGGAGTCCTGGACGTGTCGGCGAAGTCGCTGGTGCAGTACGCCCTCGACTCGGTCGCGATCCTGCGGGAGGTGAGCCTCGCCGCGGCGATGGGCAACGCCGACGCCGAGGCGATCTCCCTGATCCAGATGATCGCCGGTGGGGCGCCGGTGTCGGAGGACTTCGCCGAGGGACGCCTGCGCTACCGGATGGCGCGGTGGCACGTCGGCCTCGTGCTGTGGGTCGACGACCCCCGGCAGCACCACGTGCTGGACGAGGCGATCGCGGCCGTGCGCTCCGCCGCGGCGGGCCGGAACACGCTGGTGGCCCGGGCCAGTGCCACTTCGCGCTGGATCTGGTTGTCCGGCGCGGATCCGGCCGATCTGCCCCGGGTCGAGGAGGTCGTGGCGGAGGAGGTCAGCGTGGCGGTGGGACGGCCGGGACGCGGGCTCGACGGGTTCCGGTCCAGCCACCAGGACGCCCTCTCGGCCCAGGCGCTGGTCATCCGGCTCGGCTCCGCCCGGCGGTTCACCGCCTACGCCGACGTCGAGCTGATCGACGCCCTCACCAAGGACCGCGCGAGTGCCCGCCGGTTCGTCGGCAACACCCTCGGTCCGCTGGCCGACGCCGACCCGGAGCTACGGCGGACGCTGCTCACCTACGTGCAGTGCGGCTTCAACACCACCCGCGCGGCCGCCAGCCTCTACGCCCACCGCAACACCGTCGAGCGACGGGTCTCCCGCGCCAACGAGCTCGCGGTCGTCAAGGTCGAAGACAACCCCACCCACCTGGCGGCGGCACTGCTCGTACTGGACATCGCGCCCGAAGTCATGGCCGGCTGAGCTTCACCCCAGCTTCCGGAACCAGCGCAAGGCCGGCAAGGCCAGCAGCGTCGCGCCGGACAGCGCCACGAACGCGATGGCCGGGCTGGTCACGAGGAACCCGATCGCCGTCGCCAGCACGACCCCGCCCAGGTTGCCCGCCATCCAGATCAGCCCGGCGGCGGTGCTCTCGGCGTCGGGCGCGTGCCGCTCACTCAGCGAGAGCACGATGGGCAGCGCCGGCAGCAGCACGAAACCCGTCCCGAGCAGCGTGAGGAAGGCCATCGGCGTGCTGGGCACCAGGGCCAGGTGCAGGCACGCCACGGCCGTGAACGCGATCCCCGCGCCCATGAGCCCGACCTCGCGGCCGCGCCGGTCCGCCCACACCGGCACGACGGCGCAGCCGAGCACTCCGGCGATCATGGTGCCCGCGAGGATGAGCCCGGCGGTGGACTCCGGCACTCCGGCCGGCGCCAACAGCGGTTGCGCGAACGTCGCGAGCGCGATGAACGTGCCCATGGGGATGGCGACGACCGCGCACAGCCGCCGGATGTACCGGTTGCCGAACGCCGCGCGAAAGGCCCGGACGCCTCCGGTCACCAGGCTCGTTCGCGTCGGCGGGGAGCGCAGTGCTCCGACGAGGCACAGCGCGGCGTCCAGGGCGATCAGCGCGGTGATGAGCGTGAGGGTGCGGATGTTGCTTTCGCCGGGCAGGAACGCCCCGAGCAGGTACCCCACGACCATGCCGCCGAAGGTGGCGGAGGACGCGGCGGCAATCCCCGTGGCGCGGTCCTTTTCGGACAAATAGCCCACGGCGAGACCCGGGATGGCGTTGAGGACGAACGGCTGTCCGGCCGCGGCGACGACCTGGCCGATGAAGGCCCAGGTGAAATCGTCGGCGACCAGCCTCAGGAACGCCCCGGCGGCGGTGAGGACCGCGCCGGCGACGAGGGCCGGCCGGAGAAACCGGTCGAGCGCGAGGCCGGCCGGGATCGCGAGAAGCACGTAGATCAACGGGAAGACCTGCGACAACCAGCCGATCGCCCCGACGGAAACGCCGAAGTGCCGCGCGGCGTCCGCGGTCACGGGCGCGTAGGTCACGAAGAGCGCCTGGCTCGCGACCGCCAGCAGCCCGTAGGCGAGGAAGACCGTCCACCGGCTCTTCACCTGCTGCTGGGCCTTCGCGGTGGCGGCTCGGCGCGCGACCCGCGTCCGGCGGGGTGGAGCGACCAGGCCGAACGACTCGCCTCGCCGGCGGGCGGTGCTCCCGATCATGACCGTGACGACTGCGACCGCGCCGGCGGCGGCAGCACCACGCACTCTTCGCCGAGGGGGCGTCGAATCCGGCATCTGGTTGTCCTTGTCGGTCGATCGTGGGGCTCCACTGTCGCCATCGCGATCGTCCTTGGGTACGACACTCTGCACCCCGATTCGCCCCGCGCGGTGCATCCGGCACTATCGCGCCAGGAACTCCAGGGCCTGGCCGACGAACCGGGCGTGGAACTGGAAGATGCCGCCGTGGCCGGCGTCGGGGTAGATCACCAGTTCGCTGTCCGGCAGGCGACGGGCCAGGTCGTGGGTGTTCGTCGTCGGCACCATCCGGTCGTGGTCGCCGTTGGCGACCAGCACGGGCTGCCGGATGGCGGAGAGGTCGGACGGCTTCTCCAGACCCCACCGGTGGATGGCTTTGAGCTGGGCGATGTAGGCCCTCGGCGCGATCGCCTTGTCCCGGTCGTTCTTGCGTTCCTTCAAGCGGGCCAAGAACTCTTTACCGGCCCGCTTGCCGTTCGGCGTCCGGGTGAAGAAGAGGAACTGCTTCGGGTCTTGAAGGGTCAGCAGCGCCCGGACGGTGTCGAGGTTCGAAATCCTGGTGACGTTCTTGATGCCCTCGCCCCCGGCGGGCCCGGTGCCGGCGATGATCAGCTTGCGGACCAGGTCCGGTTCGGTCTGGGCGATCACCTGCGCGATCATGCCGCCCATCGAGAACCCGAGCAGGTCGACCTTCGTCAAGCCCAGCGCGCGGATGAAGGTGACGGCGTCGGCCGCCATCGCCTGGATCGACTTCGGGGTGGTGCCGGTGGACGCGCCCACCCCGCGGTTGTCGAAGGCGATGACCCGGTGGTGCGCGGCGATCCCGTCGACGACACGGGGGTCCCAGTTGTCCAGGACCGCGGCCAGGTGGGTCAGGAAAGACGACCGGGACCCCGGTCTTCGGGCCGAGCTCGCGGTAGGCGAAGTCGACGCCGCCGGCGGAAACGGTGCGGGTCGGCGCGTCCCGATAGGACAGGACGACGTCTTGGCTGTTGTTCATGGTTTGTCCTTTTCGGTCACTTGCCGAGGAAGAGGTCGACCTGGGCGGCGAACTCGTCGATGTGCTGGAAGAGGAAGGCGTGGCCGGCGTCGCCGTAGAGGACCAGCGTGGAGTCGGGAACCTCTTCGACGGCCTTGTAGGAGCCGAGGGCGGAGATCATCACGTCGTGGATCCCGTTGGCGTACAGGACCGGCTGGCCGATCGCCCGCAGCTGGGCCTGCAGCTGGTCCCATTCCACGGCCAGGAGGCGTCCGACAGCGGCGAGCTGGCCCTGGGCGGCGTCCTCGGTGACCGCGGGACCGCCCGCTTCGAGGCGTTTGGCGACCTTCCCGAGGTGCTCGAGGCCTGCGGCCCGGGCCTGGTCGGTTTCCGGGTAGAAGAGGTAGAGCAGGTCTTCGGCGTCCGCGTCCGGCTTGGCCATGATGGACAGCACCCGCTCCCCCATCGCCGGCGTGCCCGGCGCGACCCCCGGCCCGCTGCTGCCGGCGACGACGATCTTGCGCACGAGACCGGGCCGCCGGAGCGCGACCAGCTGCGCCACGATGCCGCCGAGCGACCAGCCGAGCAGGTCGACCTGCCCCAGCCCGAGGGCCTCGATGAACTCGGTGGCGCCGTCGGCGAACCCTTCCGCGGTGTCGCGCGGCTCGCCGCCGGTGTAGCCGATGCCGACGTTGTCGAACAGGATCACGTCGCGGTCCGCGGCGAGCCGGTCGACGAACTCCGGGTCCCACCAGTCGATGGTGCCGCGGAACCGCATGAGCAGGACCAGGGGCACGCCACCCCGCGGTCCGGTGCGCCGGTAGGCGAAGACCGCGGAAGGCCCCGCGGCGGTGTGGTTCTCGAGGGTGTCAGCCGTGTAGGTGGTCATGGTTTATATTATGACCATAATTCTATGAGCGGTGCAAGCGCCCGGCGCTGATGACGCGGCGGCTCAGCCAGCCGCCCTGTCCGGGAAGGTTGCCGATGAGACCAAGGAAACCGCGGCCACGTTCCGGGGTCGGGCCCAGCAGTTCTTCACCCCTGGTTGCACACCTGCAACCATCACCGAGGGCACACCTCACTCGCCGGCCAGTCGCGTCCCCACCGTCACGAGGCGACTCAGCCGGCCGACGGGGCGTCCAGCACGGTCAGCGCGTTGCGGATCCCCTGCTCCAGCACACCATCGGAGAGCTGGCGGTCAGCCAGGGCGCGAGCGAGCTGCAGGGTCCCGACCATCAGCGCGTAGATGCTGAGCGTCTTGACGCGCGCCGACGGCGGGTCGTGCGGCGCCAAGCGGGCGGCGATGTCGTCGATGACGGCCAGCACACTGCCGGTGTAGGTCTCCTTGGTCGGATCCGCGCAGCGGCCGATCTCGTCCAGCAGCGCGGCGGACGGACAGCCCTCTTCGGGGTTGTCGCGGTGCTCGGGCGAGAGGTACGTACGCACCATCTGCTCGACGCCGTCGCGGCCGGGCGGGAACGAGGTGAGCCACTCGCGCTGACCGCGCAGCTGCTCGGAGACCACAGTGGCGACCAGGTCCTCTTTGGACTCGAAGTGGGCGTAGAAGGCGCCGTTGGTCAGGCCCGCGTCCTTCATGAGCGTGGCGACGCCGGAGCCGTCGATCCCGTCGCGCTTGAGCCGGCGCCCGGCCGTCTCGATGATCCGCTGCCGCGTCGCCTGCTTGTGCTCTTTCGCGTACCGCACCACGCGCGCCTCCACTCACCGGGACCGAAGCCCTTATGTTAGTACGATCATAATCTAAGTGTGGCCAGACCCCTTGCATCCCTGATCCGCCCAGTCGTATTGTAGTACGATCATAAGCTAAAGATGGGTGACTGAGATGAAGGCGTTCGTCGTCGATCGCTACGGGAAGAACGGCAACACACTGCGGGCGGGCGACGTGCCGGAACCCGCCGTCGGCGAGCACGACGTGCTGGTCGAGGTGCACGCCGCCGGCGTCAACGCCCTGGACTCGAAGATCAGGGACGGGGAGTTCAAGCTCTTCCTCCCCTACCGCCCGCCGTTCGTGCTGGGCCACGACGTGGCCGGCGTCGTGCTCCGCGTCGGGGCCCGCGTGCGCGAGTTCAAGCCCGGCGACGAGGTCTACGCGCGCCCGGGCAAGGACCGGATCGGCACCTTCGCGGAGTTCATCGCCGTCCACGAAGACGACCTCGCCCTGAAGCCGGAGCGTCTCACGATGGAGGAAGCCGCTTCCGTCCCGCTCGTCGGTTTGACCGCCTGGCAGGCGCTGATCGAGCGCGCCCGGCTGCGAAAGGGGCAGAAGGTCTTCATCCAGGCGGGTTCCGGCGGCGTGGGGACGTTCGCGATCCAGCTGGCGAAGCACCTCGGCGCGACCGTCGCCACGACCACGAGCACGGCGAACATCGAACTGGTCGAGCGCCTCGGCGCGGACGTCGTCATCGACTACCGCAAGGACGACTTCGAAGACGTCCTGCACGACTACGACGTGGTCCTGCACAGCCTCGACGGCGAGGCGCTCAAGAAGTCCGTGCGGATCCTGAAGCCCGGCGGCAAGCTCATCTCGCTCTCCGGCCCGCCCGACCCGGATTTCGCGCGGGAGATGGGAAAGCCGTGGATCCTGCGCCCGGCGACACGCGTGCTGAGCCACGGAATCCGGACCGCGGCCAAGCGCCGCCAGGTGGACTACTCGTTCCTCTTCATGCGCGCCAGCGGTCCTCAGCTCCGCGAGATCACCTCCCTCATCGACGCCGGTGTCATCGAGCCGGTCGTGGACCGGATCTTCCCCTTCGACGCGACCAACGACGCCCTGGCGTACGTCGACAAGGGACGCGCCAAGGGCAAGGTCGTCGTCACGGTGCGCTGAATCGGCGAGAGGGGGATCGGCGTGCTCGACGATGACGTGGAGGCCGCCCCCGAGTTCGGGGCGCGCGCCGCCGAGCTCGGGTTCGGTTCACTGCCTGCCACGACGATCCTGCCGAGTCGCAAGTCCAAGCTGATGCCGGGTGCGATCAACTTCTACAGCCGCCGGACCGGCGCCTTCGGCGACGACGCGGTCGACCACGCGCTCGTGCCGTCCTCCCACGCTTCCCTGGCCCTGGCCGAGTCGGCCGTGCACACCGGCTTGGGTGTGGCGCTCAGTTGCCGGCGCGGAGTTCGGTGTTGAGGCGCTGGGCTTCGTGGAGCTGGTCTTCGAGGGTGACGATGCGGCAGGCAGCGTCGATGGCGGTTCCCCGGTCGACCAGTTCCCGCACGCGGGCGGCCAGCCGCAGCTGCTGGCGTGAGTAGCGGCGGTGGCCGCCGGCGGAGCGTTGCGGCGTGATCAGCCCGGCTTCGTCGAGGCTGCGCAGAAAGCCTTGGGTGGTGCCGAGCATGTCGGCGGCCATGCCCATCGTGTAGGCGGGGTAGTGCTCGTCGTCGAACTTGTCGGCCGCGCGGGGCGTGGCCGGTCCTGCTTGCTCAGGGATCATCCGACCTCCACATCACAAAGGACCCCGGGAGCCGCGCACGGCACCCGGGGTCCTCAAAGGGTTGGGTTTCACCATTGTCAACCGGCGCGACCGCCGGCTTCCTGCACCCGCGTCCGGCCGAAAGCCGGGTCTCGCGGGGATCGCTTACTCGTGACCGAGCACCACCTCCGAACTCGATGGAACTGCGGCACCCGCGCGGCGCTACTATCCAGCCGCTGCGGGCGATCCAATGATGCTCCCGATCCCTTCTCTCCTGTGTTTCCACTTACTGGGTACTTCCGGTACTGCCACTTCACTTGCGACTTGCACGAACAACTACGGGTACTGCTGATCTTCACTATCGGTACTGCCGAACTCGCGGCCACCAGCCGAAACCTTGTTCCGTGATCGGCTCCGCGCTGCCTGACCGCCTTGTCTCACCTCGCGGGTAGTTACGTCCTCTCCCGCGCCTGCTTGACGTTGTCTTCCTCGTTACGAGGAGAACACTACACACACCCGCCATCCAATGTCTACTTCAGTCGGCATAGATTTTCTGAGACGCGTGGGACTGACAGTGAGGAAGAGGGGTGCGACCGTGAGTGACGAGGCCGTCCAGGATCCGCTCGAGAAGCGCTACGGCCTGGCCGAAGTCGCCGACCTCGAGGAGTACGCCGAGGCGTTGACGCGGTTGCTGGAGCGGGGACGGCGGGAGCGGTGCGTGGCGGTGGTGTCGGAGGCCGAGGCCTACGCGGCGGCGGAGCTGCTCGGCCAGTTCGCGCAGCTCGATCCGCACGCGGCGCTGAACCAGCTGGCCGCGTCCCTGGCCAGCCGGCTTTACAGCCGCCTCGGCGCGTGACGATCGGCGAATTCCCCCGGACGGCGCAGCGCTGATCCCCCAATCGGTGTGATTTCCGCACAAGTGGGTAGTCAGACTTCCAGTTCTGGGGTTTCGGCGCGCAGGAACCCCGGAATCAGGCTTCGCCGGTCCAGACCCGAGGGCCGGCGAAGCCGCCCGGGCCCGGACCTCTCCCCCCGGGTCGTTCGGCGCGATGCGCCGGGTCGACCCCTACCGGACGAACTCCGCGGCCGCGCGCGTCCGGGAGCGGATCGCCGAAGGCGTCGAGGAAGGCGCGCTGCGGTCGATCGACGGGAACCTCTCCGGGCAGCGCAGCACAGGTAAACCGATCGGTTTCCAATCCGCCGAAATCGGGTTAACCTCGCAGGATGACGACCGAGGCGAAGCCGGGCCCCCGCGAGCGGCTGCTGGAAGCCGCCGCCACGCTCACTTACCAGGACGGTGTCGGCATCGGCGTCGAGGCGCTCTGCAAGGCGGCGGGAGTGTCGAAGCGCTCCCTCTACCAGCTGTTCGAAAGCAAGGACGAGCTGGTGGCGGCGAGCCTGAAAGAGGGCGCGCCCGCGTACGTGGCGGGCCTGCTGCCCCCGGCCGACGACGGCCGTTCACCCCGCGACCGGATCCTGCACGTCTTCGAGCAGGTCGAGGCGCAAGGGCGCGCACCCGGGTTCCACGGCTGCCGCTACCTGTCGGTGCAGATCGAGCTCAAGGACCAGCGGCACCCCGCGAGCCGTGTGGCACGCCGGATCAAGCGCAATCTGCTGACCTTCTTCCGCACCGAGGCCGAGCGGGGCGGAGCGCGCGACCCGGAACTGCTGGCGCGGCAGCTCATCCTGGTCTTCGACGGCGCCAGCGCCCGGGCGGGGATCGGGGTCGAGAACCTGAAGGGGCTGATCACCCCGACGGTGGTGACCCTGCTCGACGCCGCGGACGTGCGCTGACCGGCCGGCTCACGAGGAAGCCGGTGGCGCCCAGCCACCCGTGACTTCCTTGGTCGGCTTGTGGGGGAAGCGGCGCTCGGCGTATTCCTGCGCACGGGAGCCCGGCAGGACGTACAGGGTCTCCCTCTTGTCCTGCAACGGGCGCAGCACGGTGTTCATGAAGGCTTTGCGATCCGCCAGGTACGGCCCCAGGACGTCCTCGCCGGCCGGGCAGACGGCCACGCAGTAGCCCGACTTGTAGCCGGGCGGGTTGCTCAGGCTTTGCCACATGGAGGCGCTTTCGGAGTCGGTGACCCGGGCGCGGTAGTCGGCGGCGTCGCGGCTGTCGGCCACGGTCTGCGCCCAGTCGGTGAACCCGCTCATGAACTCGCGGTAGTTGTGCGTGGTGCAGGCCAGCCCGTCGAACGCCCCGTCCTTGCCGATGGCCCCCACCGGGCAGGCGGTGACGCACAGCTTGCAGTCGATGCAGGGGTTGTAGTCCAGCGCCTGCCCGTACTCGCTCACCTCGGCGTCCACCAGCACGGTGACCAGCAGCACGAAGCTGCCGAACTTCGGGTGGATGACGTTGCGGTGCAGGCCCATCACGCCGAGCCCGGCGGCCACCGCGACCGTCTTGTGCGCCACCACCCAGATCCGGTCGGTGCCGAAGCGATCCATCTCCTGCGGGAAGCCGACCGAAGGGTTGAGTGCGCGGTAGCCGGCGTCCTGCAGCGCCCGGGTGACCTCGCGGGCGGTGTGGTTGGCCTGTTCGTCGGTCTGGTGGAACTCCTGGTTGGCCACGCTGCGGGCCGGCGAGCGGCAGTTGTCGCGGTTCATCCGGAACACCATCGCGACCAAGCTGCGGGTGCCGGGCAACGCCGCCGAGACGTACTCCCGCTCGCCCGCCAGATCGGGGTGGTCGAGGCTGACCGCGGCGGCGTCATCCGCACCGGCGGCCAGGCACAGCTCACGCAGCCAGGCCGCGTCGATCACCGCGGGCGGCTTCGGCTCGCCGTCGGCTCGGCGCCGGGCGAGCACGGCCCGCACCGACGGGTGCGCGGCCAGCTTGGCCGGCAGCTTCGGCTCTTCTCCGGCCCCCACGGTGGTCATCCAGCCTCCCGAACTCAGCCGTAAACCGATCGGTTTCCGGTCTTTGCCCACGCTAGCACCTCGGCTTGCTCCCTGAAACCGATCGGTTTACGCTACTGGAAACCGATCGGTTTACTCCGTGCCTCACCCAGGAGCAGGCGAGATGCCCCAGCCGACGATCCACGTTCCCGGCACCACGACGCACACCCTCCCCCCGCCGAAAGGACGCCGCGAGGGGACGTTGCGCTACCTCAAAGGCGGAACCGGTGCTCCCCTGGTCCTGCTGCACACCGTCCGCACGCAGGCCGAGCACTTCCGCGGTCTCATCCCCCTGGTCGCCGGCCACTACACCGTCTACGCCCTCGACCTGCCGGGGATGGGCTACTCCGAGATCGTGCCCGGCGCTTCTTACGACGAGCCGGCCATGCGCGCGGGGGTCGAACGCCTCCTCACGGAACTCGACCTCGACGACGTGACGCTGCTGGGTGAGTCCATGGGCGCGGTGCTCGCCCTCACGACGGCGGCCGACCTGCCGGACCGGGTCCGGCGCGTCGTCGCGGTGAACACCTACGACTTCCGGGGCGGGATCGCCCGATCCGGCCTGCTCGCCCGGCTGGTGGTCGGCGGCGTGCTCGCCCCGGGCGTCGGTCCGGTGTTCGCCCGGGTGGAGCCGAAGGCGGCACTCCGGCGGATCTTGCGGGGCGGCCTGGGCGACCGGAGTGCCTTGCGCGAGGACTACGTGGACGAGCTCCTCCAGGTCGGCGGCCGCCCCGGCTACCCGGAGGTGGCCCGGGCCGTCTACCATAACCTGCCCAGCCTCGTCGCGGCCCGATCGCGCTACCCCGAAGTCAAGGCTCCCATCCACCTCGTCTACGGCGAACAGGACTGGTCGCGACGATCGGACCGGGCCGCGAACAAGGACCTGCTGCCCGACGCCGAATACACGCTCGTGCCGGGAGCCGGCCACTTCATCGCCCTGGAACGGCCCGACGTGCTGGCCGGCGTTCTCAACGCGGTGGCGTCGTGAGCAACCGGGTCCGCGTTGTCGCGCACGAGGTTCGCCGTCTCGAAATCGCGGTCGACCCGCCGTTCGAGGAGTTCCGTGACCGCTACGAGAAAGCGGTCCCTCCCTTCGAGCCCGGCCACTTCTTCGACGGCGGCCTGGGTGGGACCGACTGGGCCACCATCACCCGGATCACCGAAAGGGTTGCCCCGCACGGCTTCCTGCTCTACTGGCGCAACGAAGTCGATCTCGTGATGCGGGTGGCCGGGCACCGCCGCCGGTGCACGACCTACCTGATGGGCAACCACACCGTCGCCGAGCGGATGTACCGCCACGACTCCGGGATCATGCTGTACGCACCGCTGCGCGTCACCCTCCACGAGGACCACGACGATCGGGTGTGGCTCACCGTCGACCAGCCGAGCACCCGCTTTTCGAGTTTCGGCGACCCGGAAATCGCGGCGGTCGGCGCCGAACTGGACGACAAGCTCGCCGCTCTGTTCACCGCACTCGACATCGCGGTGCCGGCAGAACTGGCCGGCTGAAGTCGACGCCGAGCTCCGGTCGACCGGCGTCACCGCTGTCCCGGGCGTTGCTCCTTCACCCAGACCGCCACCTGGGTCCGGTTGACGAAATCCAGCTTGTTCAGGATGTGCTGCAGGTGGGTCTCCGCCGTCCGCTGGGCGATGACCAGGCGGACGGCGATCTCGCGGTTGCTCAGCCCCGCCGCGACCAGGCCGGCGATCTCCGACTCGCGGCGGGTCAGCGGCGGGAGAACCGGGACGTCACCGGGCGCCTCCCGCCCGCCTGACGCCGCGGGCGCCAGGATGCGATGCGGGTTCTGCCGGCGTCCCTCGGCGAAGACCTCCTCGAACCGGGCGGCGCCCAGGGCGTCGCGGGTGAGCTTCAGTGCTTCCCGGTGGGCGAGCGACACCGCCACGTCCGGTTCCGCGCCGCACCGGTCCCACAACGCGGCCGCCGTGCCGAACAAGCGGGCCGCGGCCGCCCAGTCCTCGCGCCGGGCGGCCGCCCACGCCAGGCCGTCCACGCGGTACGCCGCGGACAGCACGTCGGCGCCGCGCAGATCGATTTCGAGCGCTTCCCGGATCGCGCGTTCGCCGGTTTCGAGATCGCCGCCCATCGAGATCTCGACCACGCCCAGCCCGAACAGCGCCATCGAACGGTAGGAGTCGTCCTTCGCCGTTTCACACAGGCTCCGCATCGACTCCAGCAGCTGCCGGGCCCCGGCGAGATCACCGCGGAAACCCAGCGCCACCGCCTGGATGAACATCGGGTGCAGCCGCGGCCGGACGGCACCGCGCTCACTGAAGATCCGCACGGCTTCGGCGGCGTTCTCCAACGTGCGCGGCTCGATCGCGAGCATTCCCACGAACGCCCGGGCGTGGTGGATGTACGGAACCGCTTCGTCGTCGCAGCCGCTTTCGGCGTGCGCCAGACGCCGTCGGGCGCCGGGCAGGTCCGCGTGCAGCGCCGCGCACAGGGCCGCGATGGCCTGCCCCCGCGCCCGCCCCGGAGCATCCGGCGCGACGGCGGCGAGCGCTCGGTCGACCCACTTCCGCAGCTCCCACGCGGCACCGCGGGCCACCCAGTACTCGATCACGCTCGTCGCCATCCGGAGCGCGACCACGGCCGCCTCCGGCGTGCGCAGGGACCACGACAGTGCGGCCCGGATGTCCGCGTGCCGCTCCGAGAGGCACGCGAACCACTCGTCACGCCGGGCGCCGAACCATTCGTCGTCCGCTCGCTGCAGCAGCCGTGCGTGGTGGTCGCAGTGGCGCCGGGCCACGGCGTCGGCCTCGCCGGCACCGGCAAGCCGTTCCTGGCCGAACTCGCGCAGCGCTTCCAGCAGGTGGTACCGGGCGCCGGCCGTCCCGTCGACGCGCAACAACACCGACTTGTCGACCAGGCCGTCCACGCCGTCCAGCACCGCGCCACGCTCGAGGCTGCCCTCGCAGACGTCCTCGGCCGCGCCCAGGTCGAACGGTGCCGCGAACGTCGAACAACACGCCCAGACCGTTTGCTCGACGTCGGTGCACAGGGAGTGGCTCCACTCGACCGTGGCCCGCAGGCTGCGCTGCCGCTCGGGGAAGGACCGCGCGCCGGTGGTCAGCAACGTCAGGCTCGCGCTCATCCGGTCGGCGATCTGCCCCGGCGACAGGGCGCGGACGCGGGCCGCGGCCAGTTCGACGGCCAGCGGCAGCCCGTCCAGCTGGCGGCACAGCCGGACCACGGCGGCCACGTCGTCCTCGGTGATCCGGAACGACGGCAGCACGGCGGCCGCCCGGTCGGCGAAGAGCCGCACGGAGTCGTAGGACAGCACGTCCTCGACGGTCCGGGCGCTCTCCGGCGGCACGGCCAGCGGCGCGGTCGACATGACCCACTCGCCCGCGACGCCGAGCGAACAGCGGCTGGTCGCCAGCACCACGAGGTTCGGGCAGTGCCGCAGCAGGGACGTGACGAGTTCCGCGCAGCAGGCGACGAGGTGCTCGCAGTTGTCCAGCAGGAGCAGCATCCGCCGCTCGCGCAGGTGCGCCAGCACCGTGTCCCCGGCCGACCGGGCGGCCGTGTCGTGCAGGCCGAGGCCATCCGCGAGCGTGCGCGTGAGCAGGGCCGGATCGCGCAGTTCGGCGAGCCCGACCACGGCCACGCCGTCGGCGAAGGCCCGGGTGACCGAACTGGCGACCCGCCCGGCGAGGCGCGTCTTGCCCACCCCGCCCGGGCCGGTCAGCGTGACCAGGCGGGCCTTGCCGAGCAGGCGCCGCAGCTCGCGCTCGTCCTCGGCGCGGCCGACGTAGCTCGTCAGCTCCCGCCGCTCGGCCACCCCTGGGTCGTCCGCCGTCATCCCATCACCCGAATCCGTCGCAGCCCACATCTTGATCGTCCGCGGAACGCCTGTCCACGCGACGGACACCGCGGATCTACGTATTTCCGACGAAGCGTCCGGCGGAGGCCGCGCACCAGAATCGGCGCTCCCAGCGATACCCGTCCGCACCGGAGGTCGACGATGACCACCCCGCCGCCTGGTCACGGTGCCGCCGCGGCGGCGATCGCCCGTGCGGTCGTCGCCGGTGTCCGCCACGCGCTGCCCGAGCACGCCGTGCTGTTCGACGCCTCGGCCACGGAGTTCGTGGCGGCGCTGGTGACCTCTCGCCGCCCCGACGAGCCGCTCGGGACCTTCACGGGAGCAGCGGCTTTCCGCCGCGCCGGCGTCGCCGAGCACGAGGTCGGCGGCGACGTCGACCGGCTCGCCCGCGCCTACCAAACCGCCGGCCGGCACGCCCTCCCGGTCATCGCCGAGCTGGGCCGCCGCTCCGACGCCGGCGCGGTCGGAACCGGCGTCGAGGCCGTGCTGCGCTGCGTCGACGTCCTGATCCGCCTGTCCACCGAGGCGTACCGCGCCGCTCAGGCACCGGACGTGCCGGCCCTGCGGCGGGACCTTCTGCACGCGATCACGACCGGCCGGCCGTGGACGGGGCTGGCCGCGCGCGCCGGCTGGACACCGCCGGAGCGCGTGGTCGCCGTGGTCGTGGCGGCGGGCACGGAGGCCCCGCGGTTCGGCCCCGAAGTGCTGGCCGACCTCACCGCCGAGCACCCGTTCCTGCTCCTGCCCGCCACGGCCGACCTGTCGCGGGTGCTCGGCCAAGAGCCCGCAGCGGCCGGACCGGCCGTGCCCCCGTCCGAGGCGGGGACGTCGCTGCGCTGGGCCCGGCGCACCTGGGAACTCCACAAGCGCGGGCTGGTGCCGGGCGCGGGCCTCGTCCGGTGGTCGGAGCACCTGACCACCCATTGGCTGATCGCGGACGAGCTGCTCACCGGCGTCCTCGCCACGCGGGCGCTCGCGCCGCTGTCCGGACTCTCGCCGAACCAGCGCGGCAAGCTCGCCGACACGCTCGACGCCGTACTCGCGGCCCGGGGCGGCGCACCCGAAATAGCGGCACGGCTGGGCATCCACCCCCAGACGGCCCGCAACCGCCTCCGCCGCCTCCGGGCGCTGTTCGGCGCCCGGCTGGAGGTCCCCGAGGAGCGGCTTACCCTGCGGATAGCCCTGCGTGCCCGGCGCGTCCTGGATCCGGAGGCGGTTCGGTGACCGGCCGCGGAACACTCAGGGACGCACCCGGATGACGGTCTTTCCCTTGCGCCGCGCGCCCGGCTTGAGCGCGGGGACGGCGTCGTCGAGGGTCGTGACGGTTCCGATGTGCGTGCGCAGGCGCCCGTCCCGCACCCGGTCGACGATCTGCACGAGCTGACCCGGAACGGACTCGACGACGAAGTCGATCGCGAGCCCGTCGGCCGGACGAGCCTCGACGGGTCCGACCACCGACACGAGTGTCCCTCCGGGACGGACGATGCTCGCCGAGCGCCGTTGGACGTCTCCTCCGATGACGTCGAAGACCAGGTCGACCCCGCCGATGCCGGTGAGGTCGTCGTGGTCGAGGTCGAGGAACTCGTTCGCGCCGAAGTCGAGCGCCGCCTGGCGGTCCGCCGCGCGCCCGGTGCCGATGACGTAGGCCCCGAACTCCCGGGCGAGCTGCGTCACCACGGACCCGACCGCGCCGGCGGCACCGTGCGCGAGGACGCTCTGCCCCGCCTGCAGCCGCCCGTGCTGGAACAGGCCCTGCCACGCGGTCAGGCCGGAGATCGGCAGGCTGGCACCGACGGTGAAGTCGACGTCCCCCGGCAGCGGCGCGAGGTTGCGGGCCTCCACCGCGACGCGCTCGGCCAGGGTTCCGTCGCGGTGCCAGTCGGCGATCCCGAAGACCCGCTGCCCCACCGAAAGTCCCGTGGTGCCGTAGCCGAGGGAGGCGACCACGCCGGCGAACTCGTGGCCGATGATCGCCGGCGTTCGATCATGACCGGAGCGATCGACCCAGGTCGAGGGCCACTCCCACTCCGCGGGGACGAAGCCCGAGGCGTGGACGTCGACCAGGACGTCGTTGATCGCCGCGGTCGGCTCGGGCCGCTCGGCGAGGGTGATCCCGGCAGCTTCCGCGGCCTGGTCCGTCGCGACGATCGCCTTCATCGGTACCTCCGGGTGTCTCGTGGACCATTTTGGGCTTGCCAGCCCATTAATGGCAGTGAACACGACCTGGAGTGGGCTGTCAAGCCCACTCTGCGGTATCGTGTGAACATGGAAGCGAGAGTGCTCACCGGCAAGGGGCAGGCAACGCGGGCCCGGATCCTCGAGCACGCCGCGGAGCTCATCTACACCAAGGGCGTCCACGCGACGAACAACGACCAGCTCCGCCGCGCCGCGGGGATCAGCGGGTCGCAGCTCAACCACTACTTCCCGACCAAGGAGAGCCTGGTCCTCGCGGTCATCGAGTGGCAGGCCGAGCGCGTTCTCACGCTCCACCGCAGCGAGCGGTTCACCCGCTTCGAGACCCTCGACTCGCTCGAGGAGTGGGCGGACCACTACATCGCCTACGAGCGCTCGTACCAGGACGGCTGCAACCTCGGCTCACTCGCCAGCGAGATCGTCAAAACGGATCTGGACGTCCGCGCGGAACTGGCGAACGCCTTCGAGCAGTGGCGGGACATCTTCCGGGACGGACTCGAACGGATGCGGCAGCTGGGCCGTCTCAAGGCGGAGGCGGATCCCACTCGTCTGGCGCATCTCCTGCTGTCAGCGTTTCAGGGCGGCATGCTTCTCGCCCAGGTCGCCCGCGACATCAGCCCGCTGGAAGACGCCCTGCGGGCAGCCATCGACCACGTGCGGACATTCGCCGTGCCCGCCGCTGCCGCCGTACTCGAAGATCAGTAGATCGAGTCGACGACCTTGGCGATCATGCCGCCCGCCACGCCTGCCACCGCACCGAGGAACACCGTGGCCAGCACCAAGGACACCCCGATACCCAACCAGGTCAACGCGCCGAGCCACGTACCGTTGACGAGGGCGTAGAGCACCGTCAGCAGGAACACCACGACGTGACCGGTCAGCGCCGTGACGGCTCCGGTCGCCGCAGCCGCCTCGACACCGCCCCGCCGGCCGGCCAGGAAACCCGTCCCGACGTAGTACGGGAAGAACAGCACCACGACGATCAGCGGGCCCGGCGCGTCCCAGTTCCGCATCAGGTACACCGAGACCGACATCAGGAACCCGCACAGCACCCCGTACGGGTAGATCCCGCGAGACCACTCTCCCAGCCGGGGTTCCACAACCGGCAAGTCGCCGGCGCGCCGAGGGGTGTTACTCCCACGCTCCGCCAGCGACTCCTACCGTGACAAGACTTCGCGGGGCCAGATCCGTCCGAAAAGGACACTGTCGGTGAGGTCCACCGACACCGGAGCGAGTCTCCCGGCTGCTCCAGCGCCACATCGACCACACGATGCTGCTCCGCCTCCACGCGCCAGCACGAAGAGTAACCGAAGCGCGAGAGATCCTCACGATCGCCACAAGCGAAAACCGAGCTATTTTCAGGAAATCCGCGCCGGTAGCAGCTTCCGCGATCACTCTGAGTATCGGGGTGCGGATGAGGTCGCATGATCATCGCGGTAGGTTTCCGGCGTTCCCCGGGGCCCGACGACGCGTCCCCGACCCCTCTCCCGTCAGCGCGTGCCCCGTGGCACGTGCTGTTCGCCGTGCCGAAAGGAAGTTGCTTGACCGCCACGACGTTGACACAGGTGCTTCGCGAGACCCACACCGTCACCGGGATCACCCGGCTGATCGTGCGCTGGGACCGCGAGACCGGCTGGGCGCACCTGGCCATCGCCGTTTCGAGCAGCGGCCCCGTCTGCTTCGCGGGCTTCCACCGGTTCGCCGGCGGAAGCTCCGAAGCCGTCACCGCCGAGCTCGCCGCCGCCGGGTGCCTGTCCGCTCCCCCGCTCCACCTCGACGACATGCTGTCGGAGATCGAAGCCGTGCTCCCGGAGGTGGCCGCGGATGCGCGTCGATGACCTGCACCTCACCGGGCTCGGCAGCGACGTCGGCGCGCTGACCCCGGTCGCGGTCCCGCTCGCGGCCGGCGAGTTCACCGCCGCCGAGGCCGACCGGACCGGTCAGCTCTCCACCGCCGTCGCCGGCCTGCCCGGACCCGAGCTCGCGGTGCGTGCCGGCCGCGAAGCCCTGCGCCAGGCCGAAACCGCGGCCGGGGAACCGGTCTGGCCGACGCTGTGCCTGCACGCCGGGATCTACCACCCCGGGATCGACTTCTGGCACGCCGCCTCCTACGTCCGCGACCGGCTCGGTGTCGGCGCCGGCGCCGGGCTCACCCTGGAGCTCGGCGCGATGAGCAACAGCGTGGTGGCGGGCCTGGACGTCGCGGCGAGCGTGCTGGCCGGCCGCCCGGACCACGAGGCCGCGCTCATCACCGCCGGCGACCGGTTCGGCGCGCCCGGGTTTCCGCACTGGAGCGCCGACACCGGCATCGTCTACGGCGACGCGGGCAGCGCGGTCGTCCTTTCGCGCCGGCCGGGCCTGGCCCGCGTCCGCGCGATCGCCTCCTACACCGACCCGTCCCTGGAGGGGCTGCAGCGCGGGGACGAACCGTTCCGCCCGGCCAGCGTCACCGCCCACCGGTCGCTGGACATCCGCCGCCGCAAGCGCCAGTGGCTCGGCCGCAACGGCGGCCCGGCGCACGTCGACGCCCGCAACGCGGACGGGGTGACGGCGGTGGTGAAGACAGCGCTGTCCGACGCCGGCGTCGACCTGCCGGACATCGTGAAGGTCTGCGCCCCGCACTACGGGCGGCGCCTGATGCAGACGCAGGTCCTGCGCCCGCTGGGCATCCCGGAGTCCCGCACGATGACCGAACTGGGGCTGCGCGTGGGTCATCTCGGTGCCAGCGACCAGATCGTGGCCCTGCATCACCTGCTCCGCACGGGCGAAGCGAGCCCGGGCGAGCACGTGCTGCTGCTGGGCATCGGGGTGGGGATGACGTGGACGGCCGTCGTCCTGCAGCTCGGCCCCTCGGTCGCGACCTGACCGGCCCGCGGGACCGGGTCCGCCGATGCCGCCTGCTCAGGGCGGCATCGGCGCCGAACCCGGCACGGCCGCGGGCACCTCGACGACCGTCACCCGCACCCCGGCGGCACGGATCGCCGCCACGCTGCCCGCGTCGGCCGACGAGTCCGTGATCAGCTCGTCCACCTCGGTGATGTCCCCGATCCGCGCCAGCGTCCGCTTGCCGAGCTTGCTGCCGTCCGCGATGACGACCACCCGTTGCGCGCGGGCGAGCATCGCGCGGTTCGTCCGCGCCTCGTTCTCGTCGTGGGTGGTGATGCCGCCCGCCGCGTCGATGCCGTCGACCCCGATGAAGGCCGTGCCGATGTTGATCGACGCCAGCACCTGCTCCGCCCACGGGCCGACGAGCTCGTAGGACCGCGGGCGGGAGACCCCGCCGACGACGACGAGCTTCACCCGGGGCCGCAGCACGATCTCCATGGCCGTGTTCAGCGCGTTCGTCACCACCGTGAGATCCGCGCGGTCGGGCAGCTCCTTCGCCAGGCCGCCCGTGGTCGTGCCGCCGGTCAGCGCGATCACGTGCGGACCCGCGGGCAGCCTGCGCACCGCCTGCCGGGCGATCGCCCGCTTCGCGTCCTTCGACTGGCCTTCGCGGTACCGGACCGGCAGCTCGTAGGCCACCCCTTGGGCCAGCGCGCCGCCGTGGGTCCGGGTCAGCAGCCGCTGCTCCTCCAACGCGGTCAGGTCCCGGCGCAACGTGGCTTCGGAGACGCCGAACCGGCGCGCGAGCTCGCCGACGCGCAGGCGGCCCGTTTCGCCCAGTTCGCGCACCATCTCCGCCATCCGCTGGGACCGGGGCGCGCGGCCCCGGACCCGCACATCAGCAAGGCTCATATCTGCACACTATACGACCGTTTCGAACACTTTCGCGCATCGATCCGACAACTCACCAGCGGTAACGCGGCAAACGAACATCCGCGATGCTCGTTTGCGCGGCATCTCTTGCCCACCGGACACCGCACGACGTACCACTGGGCGGAGCCGGCCGAACCGGCCACGACCCGAAAGGTGATGTGGGTGTCAGAGCACGAAAAGCAGCCGGGCGAAAGCCGCACCGCCGGCGAGATCCGGCAGCAGCCCGGCACGTGGCCCGAGGTGGCGCGGACCGTCGCCGCCGCGCGGGCCGACATCGACCGCCTGCTCGGCGACGCGCTCGTCGATCCGCGGACCCGGATCGTCCTGACCGGCGCGGGGACCTCGGCCTACATCGGGGAAGTCGTGGCGCCCGACCTCGCCCGGCACCTCGGCCGGCCGATCGAGCCGATCGCGACGACGGACATCGTCGCCGACCCGGGCTCCGTCGCCGACGACCGGCCGGTGCTGCTGGTGTCGTTCGCCCGCAGCGGCGACAGCCCCGAGTCGGCCGCCGCGGCCGAGCTGCTGCAGCGGCTCGCTCCCGCGCTGCACCACATCGTCATCACCTGCAACCCCGCCGGCGCTCTCGCCCGACGCTGGGCGGACGCCAAGAACGCAGTCGTGGTGGCGCTTCCCGACCGGCTGAACGACCGCGGCTTCGCCATGACGTCGTCGTTCACCGGGATGACCTTGGCCGCCCTGCTCGCCCTGGGCCTCGAGGTCGACGTCGATGCCGCCGCCCGAGCCGCGGAAGACGTCCTGGGCACCGCGGCGAGCCGGGCGGAAGCGGTCGCCGCCGCCGATCCGGCCCGGCTGGTCTACCTCGGCTCCGGCGCATTCAAGGGGCTCGCCCGCGAGGCCGCGCTGAAGTGCCTCGAACTCACCGCCGGCGCGGTCGTCGCGGTCGCCGACACCCCGCTGGGCTTCCGGCACGGACCCAAGTCGATCCTCGACGACCGGACCGTCGCGATCGTCTTCCCGTCCGGCGATCCGTACACCCGCCGCTACGACGACGACATCGCGCGCGAGCTGGTGGAGGCCCTCGGACCTGAGCGAGTGCTGGTGATCGGCTCCGACGAGTGGCCGATCCCGGGAACCGCGCACCTGCCCGACTCCGTGCGGGCCATCGTGGCGGCCATCCCGGCGCAGTCGATCGCCCTGGCGTGTTCGCTCGCCCACGGCCTGACCCCCGACAACCCTTTCCCCGGCGGCGAAGTCAACCGCGTGGTCCGCGGTGTCGTCATCCACGAGTTCCCGACCCCGGCGGAGGGCTGAGCCATGTTCCTCGGTGTGGACGGCGGCGGCACGAAAACCGCCTTCTGCCTGGTCGACGCGGGAGGTCGCGTCGTCGCGGAAGCCCGCACGGCCGGCCTCTACTACCTGCAGCAGGGCATCGACATCGTCGAGCCGTTGCTGCGCCAGGGAATCGGCGAAGTCTGCGCCACCGCGGGCATCGAGGTCGCCGACCTCACCTACGCCTTCTTCGGCATCCCTTGCTACGGCGAGATTTCCGCCGACGTCCCGGTGCTCGACGCGCTCCCCCGCCGGATCCTGGGCGACGTCGGTTACGCGTGCGGCAACGACATGATCTGCGGCTGGGCGGCTTCCCTCGGTGGCGCGGACGGGATCAACGTCGTGGCGGGCACCGGGTCCATCGCCTACGGGGAACGCCTCGGACGGCGCTGGCGGGCCGGCGGCTGGAGCGAGCTGTTCGGCGACGAAGGCTCCGGCTACTGGGTGGCGGTCCAGGGTCTCGGCGCGTTCTCCCGGATGAGCGACGGGCGCCAGCCGGCGAGCGCGCTGGCCGAGGAGATGCGCCGGACGCTCGGCGTGACCACCGACCTCGACGCCATCGACATCGTCATGAACCGGTGGCACGGGGACCGCGGCAAGATCGCGGACCTCAGCAAGGTCGTCACCCGCGCCGCGGAGACGGGCGACCCCACGGCGGCCGTCATCCTCGGCCGCGCCGGGCGGGAGCTCGCCCTCCACGTCGAAGCCGGTGCCGCGGCGCTGGGGTTCGAGCCGGAGCAGACCGTGCCGGTCTCCTACTCCGGCGGCATGTTCGGCTCGGCGCACCTGCTGGGCTCCTTCCGCGAAGCGCTCCAGCACGGCAGCCACGGCTACGAGCTGCGAGAGCCCCTGCTGCCGCCGCACGTCGGCGCGGCGGTCTACGCCGCCCGGCTGGCGGGCCGCCCCATCCCGCTCGACCGGATCTCCGCCGTCCCCACCTTGGAGGGGTTGTCATGACCGCACCGAAGCGCCGCGCCGCCTGGATTCCCTACGCCGGCCTGCTGGTCCTGTTCTGGGGCGTCTGGGGCGCGTTCTCCAGCCTGCCCACCTCCCGTTACGGCTACCCCGACCCGATGGTCTACGTCATCTGGTCGGTCACCATGCTCATCCCCGCGTACTTCTCCCTGCGGGGGCAGAAGATCGACCGCCGCCCGATCGCCGCGGTCTACGGCCTGCTGATCGGCCTGACCGGCGCCGGCGGGCAGCTGGTGCTGTTCAAGGCGCTGACCATCGGGCCGGCCTACATCATCTTCCCGATCGTGGCGCTGTCCCCGGCGATCACCGTCCTGATGGCGTTCGCGGCCCTGCGGGAACGGCTCACCGCGCTCAGCTGGATCGGCGTCGGCCTCGCCTTGGTCGCGATCGTCCTGTTCTCGGTGTCTTCGGGCGACTCGCAGGAGACCAGCGGAACGTACCTGTGGCTGGCGATCCTGGTCTGCGTCGCCTGGGGCGTGCAGGCGTACTTCATGCGCAAGGCGGCCGTCGTCGGGGTCAACGACGCGACGACGTTCGGCTGGATGACCGTCAGCGGGCTCCTGCTGATCCCGGTCGCCATCATCATGATGGGCGGCCTCCCCCTGTCGTTCCCGTGGCAGGCGCCCGCGTTGACCGCGATCACGCAGCTGCTCAACGCCGTGGGCGCGCTGTTCCTCGTGATGGCCATGAGCCGGGGCAAAGCCACGATCGTCGCGCCGATCACCAACGCGCTGGCGCCCGTGCTGACCATCGTGCTCTCGCTGATCGTCTTCCGGACCCTGCCGACCGGGTTCCAGGTCGCCGGCATCGTGCTCGCGCTCGTGGGCTCGTCGCTCATGGTCTACAGCACGGAAAAGAGCGGCGAAGAACCGTCGGTGGCCCCCGCGCCGGCCGATCGCCGGGAAGCCGCGTCGTGACGACGATCCTCACCGTCACCCTCAACCCCGCGATCGACGTCACCTACCGGGTGGCCGGGCTCGCGGTCGGCGAGACCGTCCGCGTGGCGAGCGTGCGCAGCCGCGCCGGCGGCAAGGGAGTGAACGTCGCCGCGGTGGCCCGGCACCTGGGCAGCGACAGCCTCGTCCTGGCGTTGTCCGGCCGCGCGGAGCCGGACGAGTTCCGGGCCGGTCTCGACCGGCTCGGTCTCCCCCACCGTCTGGTCCCGGGGCTGGCCGCGGTTCGCCGGACCGTGGCGGTGGTCGAGGACAACGGCGTCACGACGAGCTTGCAGGAGCGCGGCCCGGCCGTGGCGGCCGGCACCCGGGACGACGTCATGGCGGCCTTTCGCGCCGAGCTGGCGGCCGGCGTGGGAGCGGTGGTCATCTCCGGAAGCGTGCCGCCCGGGCTCGGCGACGACGTGCCCGCCCGGATGGCGGTGCTGTGCGCGGAATCCGGCGTCCCGGTGATCGCCGACGTCTCCGGTGCCGCCCTGCGCGCCGCGGCGACGACAGGGAGTGTGCTCGTACCGAACCGGGACGAGCTGGCCGAGCTGTTCGGCAAGCGCCTCGACGTCGTCGCGGCCGGGCGGCAGCTGGTCCGGAACGGCGCCGCCGCCGTCGTCGCCACGCTCGGCGAAGAGGGTGTGGTCGCGGTGACCGCCGAGCGCGAGTTCGCGGTCCGGCCGGTCGAGCGGGTCGTCGGCAACCCCACCGGCGCCGGCGACGCGGCCGCCGCCGCGCTGGCCCGCCACCTGGCGACCGCCGGCGGAGTGTCCGAAATGGACTGGCCCGCCGCGCTGGCCGACGTCGTCGCGACGTCGGCCGCCGCTGTCCTGCGCCCCGTCGCGGGCGAAATCGATCTCGAGGCCCGAGCCGGCTGGCTCGGCGCCCTCGCCGTGAAGGAGACCGCGTGAACACCGACGCCCGAAGCATTTTCACCGGCCTGCGCGGGGCGGTCGGGGCGTTCAACGCGATCCTCCTGGAGCACGCGGAGGCCATCGTGGCGGGCGCCGAGCAGGCCGGCCTCCCCGTCATCCTGCAGATCTCCCAGAACGCCGTCCGCTACCACGGTTCGCTCGACCCGTTCGGCAGCGCGTGCCTGAGCATGGCCCGCGCCGCCGCGGTGCCGGTCCTGGTGCACCTCGACCACATCGACGACGAAACGCTGGTCGACCAGGGTCTGGCGCTGGGCATCCGGTCGATCATGTTCGACGCCGCGAGTTCGGCCTACGCGGAGAACGTGACGCGCACCCGGACGGTCACCGAACGGTGCCACGCCGCGGGGTGCTGGGTGGAGGCCGAGCTCGGCGAGATCGGCGGCAAGGACGGCGCGCACGCCCCGGGCGTCCGGACCGACCCGGCCGAAGCGGCCGCGTTCGTCGCCGCGACCGGCGTCGACTCCCTCGCGGTGGCCGTCGGCTCGTCGCACGCGATGGCCGGCCGCGACGCGGTCCTGGACGACGAGCTGATCAGCCGGCTCGCCGCAGCGGTGCCGGTACCGCTGGTCCTGCACGGCTCATCCGGAGTCCCCGACGACGGCGTCCGGCGCGCGGTCGGGCGCGGTATCCGCAAGGTCAACGTCGGAACCCGCCTCGACCAGGTCCTGACGGGCGCGGTCCGCGCGACGCTGGCCGAAAGGGAGAGCCTCACCGACCCACGCAGGTACCTATCGCCGGGCCGCGACCGAATGCGCGACGAGGTCGCACGGCTGCTGCAGCTCCTGGCCGGCGCCTGACCGCGGACGGGCCGGCACTTGCCCTCCGGTCAGGTGAATCCTCGTCGCCGACGGGTGACACGGCCCGGCTGTTCGCCCTCGAGGTCCGATGATCTTGCTGCCGATCCGACACCGAGATCCCGGAGGCGACCGTCATCTTCTACGCCCTGGCCGCCGTGTTCCTGATCGTGGCGCTGGTGAGCATCCGGCAGGACCGCAGACGGTTCCGCAACGCGGTTCTGCTCGGCCTGGCCGTCGCCTGCCTGATCGTCGCGCTGCTCGGCGACATCGACCGGCTCCCTCCGGAAACCGCCGCGGTCGTCGTGTTCTTCGTCCTGCTGACACCGCTGTTCGCGGTGCTCGTCCTGGCGGTCTTCCTGCTCGCCAACGGCGTCACCATGATCCGGCGCGAAAGCCGGTCACTGGGGAACCTCCTGTCCTTCCTCGCCGGTCTGGGACTGCTCACCCTCGTGGTCCTGCTGATCACCGCCCAGTACACCCAGCACCCGGCCGTCGGCGCGGTGGCCGTTTCCGTGCTGGCCGCGGTGTCCTACGTGAGCTTCCTGTTCTGCTGCTACCTCGGCTACGCCTTCCTCTACAGCCGGCTGCGCGTCCGTCCCGGTGTGGACTTCGTGGTCGTGCTCGGCTCGCGCATCATCGACGGCCGGATCCCGCCGCTGCTGGCCAGCCGGCTCGACAAGGCGATCGCCCTCTACCGGGACGAACGCGACCGAGGCGGTGACCCCCTCGTCATCACCTCCGGCGGTCAGGGACCGGACGAAAACCAGCCGGAATCCCACGCCATGGCCGAATACCTCTTCGCACACGGCGTCCCCGAAGACAAGGTGCTCCGCGAAGACCGCTCGACGACCACCGCGCAGAACCTCACCTTCAGCCGCGAACTCATGCAGCGGCACCGCCCCGGCTACCGGTGCGTCGTCGTCACCAACAACTTCCACGCCTTCCGCGCCGCGATCCTCGCCCGCACGGCGAAGGTGAACGGACAGGTCGTCGGCGCGCCCACCGCCCTCTACTACTGGCCCAGCGCCACCATCCGGGAGTTCGCCGCCGTCATCATGGAGCACCGGGTGGTCAACCTGAGCGTGACCGGGCTGCTCGCCGTCACCGGCTTCCTGGCCGCCCTGCCTTGAGCCCGATCGGGCAGGTTCTGCCGCCTTCCCGGTCGACTTGAATCTGCTCACGGTGCTCGACGCTCTTCTCCCACCACGACTCGGTTTCCCGGCTATGGAAAGAGAAATGGCGTCAGCAGTGCGCGCGTGGCTTGTCCCCGTTCACCGACGGGTCCGCCACCGACTTCGACCCCGTCTTCGCCGAGCTGATCACGACCTCCGGCGATGACCCGCCGTCCTGACTGGTCACCACGCAGCCAGGACGCCTGGGAACGGGGCAAGCCGCCTACGAGAAGGGAGGACGCCTGCTCGGCCCGCCCGACATCCCGGTCGACCCGGACCCCGACACCGCCCGCGAACGCGCACCGCCTCAGCCACGTCGACGCCGGCCTCGTCGGATCCCCCACCTGCCGGCTGCTGGCCATCAACGGCATGAAGGACTCCGGCCGAGCACACCCTCCTCGCCGCCGCACCCGGCCGCGGCAAGGACCTTGTCCTGCGCGGCAATCTCGGCCTCATGGGCAACCCGGGCGCCGAACGAGCACGCGGGCTGACCCGCCGCCGGGAATCAGCTCGTGGTGATGATCAGCTTGCCGCCCTTGGGGGTGCCGTGGCGTTCGAGCTCGGTGAGCGCCGGGATCGCGTCGGCGAGGGGCACCGTCCGGGCGACCGGGATCCGCAGCTCTCCCCGCGCGGCCATGCGGACCACCTCTTCGAGGTCCCTCGGACTGGGCCGGCCCATCATCACCCGGTACGGTCCCGGTAGGACACTCCTGGCGAACTTCGCCGGCGTGGGGACGATGTCGATGATGCGCCCGCCGGGCTTCAGCAGCGTCCGCGCCGCTGTCGCCGAGAGCGTGCCTGGTGTGTCGAAGACGAGGTCGAACCGTCCTCGCAGCCGCGCCGGGTCGAAGCCGGGCTCGACGATCGGGTCGATGCCGAGCTCGCGCGCCTCCGCCACGCCGGTACCCCGGCAGCTCCCGCCCACCGAGGCACCGGACAGCAGCGCGATCTGGGCGGCGGCCCGGCCCACGCCGCCGAGGCAGCCGTTGACGAAGACGGCCTGCCCCGCCTGGAGGTTTCCCTTGCCGAGGATGGCCTGGAACGCGGTGATGCCGACCACCGGGATCGCCGCGGCCTGCTCGTAGGACAGCTCCGCGGGCTTGTGCACCACCGCCTTTTCCTCGGCGATGACCATCTCGCCGAACGCCCCCGCCCCCTTGAGGCTCGTTCCGCCGACGACCGCGTCGCCGACCCGCAACCTGGTGACGCCCGCACCGACCGCCTCCACCACGCCCGCGAAGTCGTTGCCGAACCCTCGCGGGAAGGCGCGGCCGGTCAGCAGGCGCATCTCGCCGTTGCGCATCTTCCAGTCCATCGCGTTGGCGGCCGCGGCCTTCACCCGCACGAGCACCTCGCCCGGGCCTGGGCGGGCCGGCTCGAAATCCTCCAGCCGCAGGACGTCCGGGCCGCCGTAGCGGTGGTATTGGAGGCGCTTCACAGCGAGGCCTTGGTGATGGCGACGTCGCGGTCCACGCCGGTCGCGGCCCACTCCCGCACGACGGCGAGGTAGCCGAGGGGCCCGGGGCCGTACTGGCCACCCATCACGGTCGGTTTCGGGTCGTCGAGCTTGCCCTCGTTGTTGTAGTAGCTCGGGGTGCACTCCGCGTCGTACCGCGTGCGGTCGACGTGCACCCGGGCCAGCTCGTCGGCCCAGCGCTGCTCGGCGTCGGCGGTCACCTCGGCGACGGTGACCCCGGCCCGCAGGAAACGCGCGGTCAGCGCCGCGACGTGCTCGGCCTGGCGGGACGTGACGTGCGGGAAGTTGACCGAGATGGCGGCCTGCTCGATGCCGCCGAGGAGGAAGAAGTTCGGGAAGCAGCTGGTCATCATGCCGTGCAGGCTGCGCATCCCGCGCTGCCAGTGTTGGGCCAGGGACACCCCGCCCCGCCCGATGAGCTGGTACCCGCCGGCTTCGTGGGTGTAGGCGCCGGAGTCGAACCCGGTGGAATAGATGATCAGGTCGACCTCGTACTCGACCCCGTCGACCACGATCCCGCGTTCGGTGATGTGGTCCACCCCGCGGCCGTCGGTGTCGACCAGGGTGACGTTGTCGTTGTTGAACGCCGGGTAGTAGTCGTCGCTGAACAGCGGGCGCTTGCAGAAGTAGTCGTACCAGGGCTGCAGCGACTTCGCCTTGGCCGGATCACGGACGGTCTCGGTCACCCGCGCCCGGATCTCCTCCATCTTCGCGAAGTCGACGGCCTGCATCGCGGCGAAGTCCGGCGCCGCGCCCGGTCCACTGTGGACCGCCGCCGCGACCCGCCGGGCCATCCGGGTGGCCTCGTCGTCGACGAGGTCCGGCACGGGCAGGCCCGCCATCAGCTCGACGAAGTTGTCCATGCGCTTGCGCTGCCAGCCGGGCTCCAGCGCGCGGTACCACTCCGGATCGGTCGGCCGGTTGCCCCGGGTGTTGACGATCGCCGGGGTGCGCTGGAAGACGTACACCCGCTGTGCGCTGTCGGCGAGGTGCGGCAGGATCTGGATGGTGCTCGCGCCGGTGCCGATCACCGCGACCCGCTGGTCCGCGAGCTTGTCCAGCCGGCCGTCCCAGCCGCCGCCGGTGACCCGGTAGTCCCACCGGCTGGAGTGGAACGCCTTTCCCCGGAAGTTCTCGATCCCCTTGATGCCCGGGAGCTTCGGCCGGCTCAGCGGGCCGGTCCCGACCATCACGAACCGCGCGTGCAGCACATCCCCCCGATCGGTGGAGACCACCCACCGGGACGACCGCTCGTTCCAGACGACCTGGGTGACCGTCGTGCCGAGCAGCGCCCGCGAGTAGAGGTCGTAGTGCCGTCCGATCGCCCGGGCGTGCTCGAGCATCTCCGGGCCACCGGCGTACTTCTCGCTCGGCACCGTCCCGATCTCTTCGAGCAGCGGCATGTAGATGTAGGACTCCATGTCGCAGCGCACGCCCGGATACCGGTTCCAGTACCAGACGCCACCGAAGTCACCGGCCTGGTCCACGATCAGGAAATCGCGCACCCCGGCCTCGTCGAGGCGCGCCGCCATCGTCAGCCCGGCCCAGCCCCCGCCGAGGACGAGGGCGTCCACCTCGACGGACCGGGCCTCACGCGGCTGACCTCCGGGACTCGACTCCAGGTACGGATCGGCCGCGAACTTCGCGTAGTCCCCGCTGACGTCCAGGTACTGCTCGTTGCCGTCGGGCCGCAGCCGCTTGTCCCGCTCCTGGCGGTACTTCCGGCGGAGCCGCACGGGATCGAACTCGCCCGGAGCCCTCCGGTCACTGCTGTCGTTCATGGCGGTCCCTCTCCTCGCGTTGTCGCGGCGTGACATCACACTAGCACGCGATGTCTCGGCGCGACATCATGCTAAGTTCGATGTCGCGGCGTGACATCCGACACCGCGATCCGGCCACCGTCGAGAAGGCAGGTCACCCCATGAGCAAGGCACAACGCGCGCAGGTCGACGCGATCCTGCGCCAGCCGCGGCCCGCGCCGCGGAACCTGGAAGAAATGCGCACCGGCTACGCCGCGACACAAGCCCGGATGCCCGTCCCCGACGGAATCCGCACCTCGGAGACGACGCTCGGCGCCCGTCGCGCCCTGCTCGTCAAGCCACCCAAAGGCACCCTTCCGGGAACGATCCTCTACTTCCACGGCGGCGCCTGGAGCGCCGGCTCGCCGGAGACAGCGCTTGCGCTCACCGGCGCCCTCGTCAGCCGCACGAGGATGCGAGCACTGTCCGCGGACTACCGCCTGGCTCCGGAGCACCCGTACCCGGCGGCGGTCGACGACGGCCTGAACGCCTACCAAGCCCTGCTGGAGAACGGCGAAGACCCCGCACGCATCGCGCTGGCCGGAGACTCGGCCGGCGGCGCACTGGCCGTCACGACCGCGCTGCGGGCCCGGGAATCCGGCCTGCCCGCGCCCGCCGCGGTCGTCGCCTTCTCCGGCGCCTTCGACGTGACCCTCAGCGGCGAGAGCATGGACACCAAGGCGGGCATCGATCCGATCTTCACGCGGGAGATGCTCGGACCGGTCGTCGGCATGTACTGCGCCGGCCAGGACCCGCGGCACCCGCACCTGAGCCCCGCCCTGTCCGCGGACCTCACCGGATTCCCGGCGACACTGCTGCAAGCGGGCTCCCACGAGGTCCTGCTCGACGACTCGGCCCGCCTGGCGGCCCGCGCGATCGACGCCGGCGTCGACGTCGTCCTCGACGTCACCGCCGGGGTCCCCCACGTCTTCCAGAGCTTCGCCGGCATCCTCGACGAAGCCGGCTACGCCCTCGACCGCGCGGCGCTGTTCCTGTCCCAGCACCTCCACTGAGGCTCCGGCGGCGGCCGTGCGTTGTCACGACGAGTCATCAGGGCAGGTACACTGCCGCCATGCCCCGGTGGGAAGAAGGCAGCGAGACGCGGATGAAACAGGCCGCCATGGAGCTGTTCGACGAGCAGGGCTTCGAAGCCACCACCGCGGTCCAGATCGCGGAACGCGCCCGCGTCACCACCCGGACCTTCTTCCGGTACTTCCCGGACAAGGAAGAAATCCTGTTCGCCGACGCGGACCACCTCAACGAGGCGCTCGTCGGGGAACTCCTGCGGACCCCCGACGTCACGCAGCCGATTCAGGCGGTGATCCGGACGTTGACCGGGTACGACTGGGAAGCCCTCGGATCGCGGGAAACGCTCTACCGGCGGAGCCGGATGATCGCGGCGAACCCCCGGCTGCTGGAACGCGACCTGATCAAGCAGCACCAGATGGCCGACGGGTTCCGCCGGGCCCTTTGCGAGCGCGGAATCGACCCCGACATCGCGGAGCTCGCCGCCAGCACGGGAAGCCAGATCTTCCGCACGGCCTACCGGAAGTGGCTGGAAGGCCAGGACGACACCGACCTGACGACCATCACCGAAACCGTGCTGGCCCTGCTCACCACCATCGTGCCCACGGCGCGGTCTCCGCGGCGCCGGACTCCGGCCACCCGGCACCCCTGACCACCCTCCCGTCGGCTCGCTTTCGGTTCGAGAGTTGACGTCGCGGGGGGGCATAAAATCCCAATTTTGACCGCCCGACACGAAATGCATAAGGGGGGGTCGGGGGGCGCCGCGCCCCCGCGCTGGGCCCCCCGGGGGGGTATGCCCCCCCCGAGGCTGGCG
>NZ_JBIWPI010000003.1:313768-651864 GCF_044768185.1 Amycolatopsis sp. NPDC101161 | reverse complement strand
CGAACCCCCGGCTGCCGCACCGCCCCCCGCTCCCGCCGCACGTGATGGGCGACGGGTTCCGCCGGCCCCCTTTCGAGCGCGTAATAGACCCCGACCGCGCGACATCATGGACTGCGAGAGTTCACGGGTCCGGCCGCACGTCCGAAGGGGACCAAGGTGTCAGATCGCAACCGCAGGAAGTTCCCGTGGGGGAAGGTGCTCATCTCGATTTCCGCGGCGGGAACCGCGGTCGGCGTTTACGTGGCCGACTGGAACGAAACGCACATCCACAACCCGTCTTGGCCACCGCACGCGAAGTTCCACAACGCGCAGACCATGAGCATGGGCGTCGCGCTGGGGGCGGCGGTCCTCCACTACCTGTGGAAACCGAACCAGACGCGCGCGTCGCTGGACGCGGCCGCCGTCATCGCGAGCATGTACGGCCTCACCCAGCTGTCCGTCGCGCTCTACCCGGGCGTCTCCAGCGTCGACCCGCCCGGCAAGAACACCTGGCCGCAGCTCATGACCACGTTGCCCAGCCTCGGGTTCGTCCTCGCCGGCTACCTGCTGGAGCGCCGCCGCACCAACCACAATGGAGAGTACTGACATGATCATCGAAATCGCCCAGATCACCGTGAAGCCCGGCACCGAGAAGGAATTCACGGATGCGCACGTCGCCGCCAGCGAGGGGTTCGAGACCACCGAGGGAGTGCTCTCGGTCCGCCTCACCCAGGGGGTCGAGACCCCGACGAACTTCGTGCTGCTCGTGGAATGGACCGATCTCGCGGCCCACGAGCGCTACCGCGAAACCGAGCAGTACGCCCAATGGCGCAAGGCGATCAGCCCGTACCCCGCCGGGCCCGCCGCCGTCCAGCACACCCACGTCGTCGCCTGAGATGACCATGACCGATCGATTCGCGAACCGCGTCGCCGTCGTCACGGGTGGCGCTTCGGGGATAGGCCTCGCCGTCGCGAACCAAATCGCGGCCGAGGGAGGCCGTGTCGCGCTGTGGGATCTCGACGCCGGCAGGCTGAAGGACGCCCGGGACGACAGCGGCGCCGCTTACGTGCACGCGGTCGACGTGACCGATGCGTCCGGTGTCGGCGAAGCGCACGCGGCGACCGTCGAGGAACTGGGCCCGGTCGACGTCCTGGTGACTTCCGCGGGCATCATCGGGCCCATGCGGCCGGTCGGTGAGCTGTCCTACGAGGACTGGCGCCGCATCAACGCCGTGAACCTGGAAGGGACGTTCCTGTGCTGCACGGCAGTCGTGCCGGCCATGCGTGAGCGCGGCTACGGGCGCATCGCCACGGTCGCGTCGATCGCTGGTAAGGAGGGTGTTCCCGGAGGAGCCGCCTACGGCGCTTCGAAAGCCGGTGTCATCAGTCTGACGAAGACACTCGGCAAGGAGCTCGCCCCGTTCGGCGTGACGGTCAACACGATCACGCCGGGCCCCACCGAGACGGCCATGGTGAACGACGTGCCGGCCGAGGCGATCGAGATGATGAAGCGCCTGGTGCCGATGGGACGCATCGCGGCCGCGCGGGAGATCGGCGAAGTCATCTGTTTCATGGTGAGCGAGGCGTGCAGTTTCACGACCGGTGCGGTGTTCGACGCCTCAGGGGGACGGGCCAACTATTGAACCGGCCGAGTGCCGCTGCTCCGGGCCCGGCCGAGCTCGGCCCGGGACAGCGGCAACCGGACGGCGGGCGGCAACGGCGTCCGGACGGGGTCCGCCCGGAACGACTGGAGCATCAGGGCCGCGAACCGGCGGGAGGCCGCCACCCGCAGCTCGGGTGACTCGGCGCGGATGCCTTCGTTCGCCATCAGCGCGAGGCTGATGTCCTCCAGCACGAAGTCGTCCCGCAGCTCGCCCGCTTCCTTCGCGAGCCGCACCAAACGGAGCAGCAGCCGCAGCGTCCGGTCGCGGTCCGCGGCGAAGCGGGCGATGCCGGGCACCTGCGAGGTGAACGCGCGGGCGAAGCCGCGGTCGAGGGCGTGCACCTCCATGAGCCGCTCGATGACGAGGCAGAACCCGCGCCACGGATCGTCGGCCGCGAGGCCTTCCTCGACGACGGCCCGGCACGAGGCCAGCTGCTCGGCGAAGGCCTCGGCCAGCAGGGCTTCCTTGGTCCGGAAGTGCCGGTAGACGGTCGCGACACCGACGCCGGCGCGCCGGGCGATCTCGCGGATCGGCACGTCCAGGCCTTCGGCGGCGAAGGCCGCGCGGGCGACCACGAGGATGCGCCCGCGGTTGTCGCGGGCGTCGGAACGGAGGGGCGCTCTCACTTCGGCCGTCACCGCTCTCACTTTAGCCAACCGGACGGGGTGCTCCGTTAAATTCGCCCCTATGAGAGCTGTCCAGTTTTCCTCCTACGGCCCGCCGAGTGTGGTGGAGGTCGCCGACGTACCGGCGCCGCACGCCGGCCCGGGCGAAATCCGCGTCGCCGTAAGGACTTCCGCGATCTCACCCGGCGAGATCCGGCTCCGTTCCGGAGAGCTGCGGGACGTCGTGCCGGTGAAGTTCCCCTTCCGCACCGGCTTCGACGCGGCGGGCGTGGTCGACGAGGTCGGCGCCGGCGTCACGGATGTGCGGATCGGCGACCCGGTGTTCGGCATGGCTCCCGCGGCCACGCGCGGGGCGAACGCCGACTTCGCGGTGCTGGCGGCGTGGGCGCCGAAGCCGGCGGAGTGGAGCTGGGCGGAAGCGGGCGGCGCGGCGGGCGCGGCCGAGACGGCCACGCGGGTGCTCGACCGCCTCGCGGTCCGCGCCGGGCAGACGGTGCTGGTGCAGGGCGCGGCGGGCGGGACGGGCACGGTCGCGGTCCAGTTCGCCACCGCCCGCGGCGCGCGGGTGATCGGCACGGCGAGCCCGGGAAACCACGGTTTCCTGCGTTCGCTGGGCGCGGAGCCGACGACGTACGGCCCGGGGCTGGTCGAGCGGGTCCGCGCCTTGGCACCGTCCGGAGTGGACGCGGTGTTCGACTGCGCGGGCGGCGCGTTGCCGGACCTCATCGCGCTCACCGGCGACCCGGCGCACGTGGTGACGATCGCCGACTTCGCGGCGGAGGAGCACGGGGTGCACCTGTCGCACGGCTCGCCGGCCGGCTCGGGTGCGGATCCCCTGGCGGTGCACGCTCTTTCAGCCGCGATTGCTTTGGCCGCCGAAGGGCGGTTGCGGATTCCGGTCGCCGCGACGTTTCCGCTCGGCGAAGTCGCCGCCGCGCACGAACTCAGCGAAAGCCGCCACGCGCGCGGGAAAATCGTGCTGCAGCACTAGAACGCGCTTCTCCGCCGCACAGGTCGGGCGATGGGGCGACGACGCCGGGCTCGCTGCTGAACCGACGTCGTCGCGGAAGTCCCGCCAAGCACGGACGGGACTCGCTTGCGGATACCCGGCTTTCCCGGCCTCTGAACGTGGATCGGTACCAACGCACCGTCTCGGTCAGTGGCGCGATTTCGGTTTTCCACCCGGGCCTACGGCTTTTTCCGCATCGTGGTGCGTATCGCCGTCCGGCTTGGCCTCGCCGTCCGGCTTCCGCGGGCCGGCCTTCGGGGGTATGGCGGCGACCACGCCCACCGTGACCGGCTTCGCGGTTTGCGGCGAGACCACCACGACGGCCGACGCCGGCGGCAAGGTGACCTGAGACGGCGGCACGGCCGAAGCGGTGGCCGGGGCCGCTTCGGGCGGCCGCGCCGGGGAGTTCCCGGAATCGGCCGGCGTCGCGAGGAGCACCACGAGCAGACCGGCCGCCGCGGTCACCAGGACCCCGCCCGCGGCCACGGCCGTTCGCCGTCGCCGAACCGGGACGGCGAACGGAGCCGCGGTCACCGTCGCGGGCGGCTCCTGCAGCAGGTGCGGAAGCTCCTCGGCGCCCGGCCGGTCCGCGGGGTCCCGGGCGGTCATCCGGCGCAGCGCGTGCGCCAGCGGGCCGGGTGTCCCTTCGGGAATCCGCGGCGCGCGGTGCAACCGAGCCATCGCCGACTCCGCCAGGGTGCCGGGGAACTCGCGCTGCGCGGTCAGGCACTCCAGCAGGATCAGCCCGAGGGCGTAGACGTCGGCGGGCGGCCCGGCCGGCTCCCCCAGGATCTGCTCCGGCGCCAGGTAGGCGGCCGTGCCGGTGACCAGGCCGGTACCGGTGATGTGCGTGGAGTCCAGCGCGTGCGCGATGCCGAAGTCGGTGATCAGCGGGCCGTCCGCGCCGAGCAGGACGTTCGCGGGCTTGAGGTCGCGGTGCACGATGCCCCGCGCGTGGACGTGGGCCAGCGCGTGCGCCAGCCGGAGGCCGAACTCGCCGACCTCGTCGGCGGTGAACGGCCCGGCGAGCAAGCGCTCGGCGAGGTTTTCCCCGTCGACCAGCTGCATCACCAGGTACGGCCGGTCGCCTTCGGTGCCGCTGTCGTACAGGGCGACCACCCGCGGGTGGTCGATGCTCGCCAGCAAGGTCTTCTCCCGCGCCCGGCGCAGCTGCTCCACCGCCACCGCGTGGCGGTCGTAGACCTTGACGGCGACCTCGCGCCCCAGCTCCCGGTCGACGGCGCGGTAGACCCGCGCGGTGGCGCCCTTGCCGATCGGCGACCCGAGTTCGTAGCGTCCGGCGAGCAGGTCCGGCAGCTCGTTCGTCATCGGCAGGCACCTCATCCGGCTCGTGGTCCTTACCGGTACCCGCACCACCGCCCCGGGCAAACACGATCGCCCGCCCGGACCGGTCGAGGCTGAACGTTCAGGCCGGCGGTGAGGCGTGGTCGCCGATGTGGGCGATCACGGTGTCCAGGGCGGCTTCGAGGGCGTCGGTGGTGTGCTGGGCCTGCGCGAGGACGAGGCCGCCCTGAACCGCGGCCAGCAGCGCGAGCGACAGCGTGGTGGCGTCGGCCTCCGGCCGCAGGGCGCCGCTGTCGATCATGGCGGCCAGACCGGCGCGAATGGCTTCGGACCAGGCGGTGAAGCTGCCGGCCAAGGCGTCGCGTGCCCACTGGTGATCGTCGGACAGCTCGCTGGACAGGCTGCCCAGCGGGCATCCGCCGGTGCCGTGCTGCCGGCGGGCGGCGTCGACGACCACGTCGCGCCACGACCGCAGGGCGGCGACGCTGTCGAGCTTGGCCAGCAGCGGTGCCTGGTGGGACAGGATCGCCTCGGACTGGAACGCGATGACCGCTCGCGTGAGGTCGTCCTTGTCGGCGAAGTAGTGGTAGATCTGCGACGAGCTGACGCCGGCGGCATCGCGCACCGCCGGGGTGCTGGTGCCCGCCACGCCGTGGCGGTACATCAGGTCGGCCGCGGCCGCGACGATCCGCTCGCGCGTCGCGCGTCCCTTCGGTGTGCTGGGCGCCTCCTGCGGCGCCACGCGAGCCGGCATCGAACCCTCCAAAACTGGATTTGACTATCCAATCCTAGCGTGCCTAGATTGGATAGCACGATCCATTCCGCGGAGGACCGAAGGGAACACGATGATTCTGGTCACCGGCGCGACCGGCACGGTCGGCTCCGAAGCCGTGCGGCTGCTGTCCGCGCGGCACCAACCCGCTCGGGCTTTGGGCCGCGACCCGTCCCGCGTGGCGCACCGCGCCGACCTGGCCGACGAGATCGAGATCGTCACCGGCGATTTCGACCACCCGGGCACCCTGGACGCGGCCCTGGCCGGCGTCGACACGGTCATCCTGGTGAGCCCGGCCGTGCCCGCTCAGGAAATCGCGGTCATCGACAGCGCCGTCCGGAACGGCGTGACCCACGTCGTCAAGATCACCAGCAAGGCCTCGGCCGATTCCCCGGTGGACCGCCGGCGTGGACAGGCCCGGATCGAGGCGCACCTGGCCGCCACCGGCCTCCCCCACACCTTGCTGCGGTCCAACGCCTACCTGCAGAACCTGCTCGCCCTGGCGCCGGCGGTCCGGCAGACGCGGGGCTTCACGATGTCGGCCGGCGACGGGCAGGTCGGGATGATCGACGCCAGGGACGTCGCGGCCGTCGCGACCCGGATCGCCGTCGCACCGGCGGCCCACGCGGGCCGCACGTACCGGCTGACCGGCCCGGACTTGATCACCTACGCCGACGTCGCGAAAGAACTGTCCGCCACGCTGGGACACGACGTCGAGTACCGCCGGATCAGCCCGGACGAGCATCGAGCCGTGATGATCGGGGCCGGGGTTCCCGAGCCGGTGGCGACCTCGAACGCCCAGGCGTTCGGGCTCATCGCCGAGGGCGACGCGGCCTGGCTGACCGGCGAAGTGGCGACCCTCACCGGTACCGCGCCGCGCGGTCTCCACAGCTTCCTCGCCGAGCACGCCGCGGCCTTCGCCTGAGCCGGCACGTACCGAGCAGCCGATCAGACGGCGCCGAGCACCGCGATGAGCTCGAGGACGTCGTACGCGGTCGGGAAGTCCGGCGCCTCGTAGCGCAAGGTGCATCCGTCCGTTCGTTCCATCCCGGGTACCAGCAAGGCGTGTTCGACCATGTGCGGCCGCTGCAGCCGGACCTCCAGCCGCACCGGGCCGTCGAACCGGCGGGTGCGCACCGCGGCCCGCTCGTCCAGCGCTCGCGGCACCTCGAGCTCGATCCGGCGGCACGCCTCGTCGGGGTGCAGCGTCCTGGCCGCACGAGCGCCGAGCGCCCGCTTGACCACCACACAGCGCATGCCCGGGGCCACCTCGGCCGCCTCGGCGGCCACGGTGTCGTCGCCGCTGACCAGCACCGAAGGCACGTCGAAGTGGGCGGCCAGTGCCGCGTTGAGGCCGAGTTCGCCGAGGGACGAACCGTTGCACCGCACGTCGGCGATGAGCGCGCCGGAGATCGTGTGGGCCAGCACCGAACGGGCCGTCCCCGCCTTGCCGTGGTAGCCGATGTACAGCACCGCGTCGACGTCGGCGGCGAGCCCGGCCATCATCCCGTGCGGCCTCGGTGTCCACCGCACCAGCTCGGCCCGCTGGTCCAGCAGTTCGGGAACCAGGTTCCGGAACCGCGCGTGCGCGTCGGCGACCAGCACCTGCGCGTCCGCCGCATACGCGTGCACCCCCCGCACCGCGGCATTGGCCTCCGCGGTCAGCAGCGCGCGGTTGCGCTCGTACTCGCCGTGACCGGGGCGGATGTCATCGCTGTCGACCACTCCGGCAACGCCCTCCATGTCGACCGACACGAGTACCCGCACCTTGACCACACCTTTCCCGCCGATCGCCTGATGTCGGTCGACGATACGACTCAGGGCGTGCGGGCCCCCTTGTGCCCGAACCCCCAGCGGGCCAGCCGGACCGGGTCGTCGACGGCCGGATCCGGGCCGCGGCCGTAGTGCGCCGTGTAGCCGGCGACCGGTCGTTCGGTGATTTCCCACCCGGCCGCGCGCAACGACTTCGCGCTGTCGGGGCGGACACCGTCGTCGAGCAGGCTCGGCAGGTGCGACCCGATGGCCTCGCCCGTCCCCGCGTACAGGTCGTGGTCGCGGAACGCGGGGGTCTCCTGGCCGGGCACGACCTCGTAGCCGAGGTGGCTGCCGGGCGCCGACAGCCGGTCGACCGTCGCGAGCACCCGCTCCTCCACCGCGGGTGGCAGGTACGGCAGCACGCCCTCGGCGATCCACGTCGTGGGCCGGTCCGGCGAGAACCCGGCGGCGAGCAACGCGACGTCCCACGCCTCGGCGAGGTCGACGGCCAGCCGGTCGCAGCGCACCCGGGCCCGCGCGCCGGCCGCGTCGAGCACCGCGACCTTGAACGCCAGGACATCCGCCCGGTCGATCTCGAAGATCCGCCGGGCCGCGGGCAGGTCGAGCCGGAGGGCGCGGGTATCCAGGCCGGCGCCGAGCACCACGACCTGCGGGGTCGCGGCCGCGCGCACGGCGTCGTCGAACACCCGGGTGCGCAGGCCGCAGTAGGCACCCAGCCGGCCCCACACCGGGTGCGCGTCGCCGCCTTCGACGTCCTCGATCCGGGTGGGCATCGCGACCCCCGAACGGGCGCTACGGACGAAGTGCTCGGCGTATTCGTCCCGGACGAGCCCGTCGGCGCGGTGCGTTTCGATGGCCCGGGTGGCGGCGATCATGAGGGCGGTGGTGCTCGCGCCGTCGGCCAGCTCGGCGACGATCGTGGGCAGGGCGTTGGTCACGACCGTCGACGACAGGATCGCCACGAAGATCCCGAGGTACAGCCCCGAAAGCGCCTGCAGGATCTGCTGCTGGGTCATCGGGACGGGATCGGCGCGCGCGGTGGTCGCGGCGGTCATCGCGCGGCTTGCTCGACGAGCTTCGTGACGACGTCCGGACGGCTGAGCATGACCGCGTGGGAGGCGTCCACCTCGGTGATCCGGGCGCCCGCGCGCGTGTCCATGAAACGCTGCAGATCCGGGCTGATGGCGCGGTCCTGGCGGGTGAGGAGGGCCCACGACGGGATCGTCCGGAAGCCCTCGGTGACGCCGGCGTCGGTGACGGCCTTGGTGTTGGCCGGTCGCTGGGTGGTGGCGAGGTCGGCCGCGGTGGTCCGGTCGAGGTCGCCGGCGAAGGCGGTGCGGAACTGCGCCGGGTCGATGGTGACCTCCGCGCCGCCGGGCACCGGGGTGGTGATCAGCGGCAACGGCGTCGACGACTTCGCGGCGAGGTCACCGATGGTCTCGCCCCGCACCGGGATGAACCCGGCGATGTAGACGAGGGCCTTGACGTCGGGCACGGCGGTGGCGGCGTTGGTGATGACCGCACCGCCGTAGGAATGACCGACGAGCACCTTCGGACCATCGATGGTGGACAGATAGCTGGTGACGTAGGCGGTGTCACTCGTCAGGCCCTGCAACGGGTCGGCGATGGCGCGCACGGGGTAGCCGTCGCGGCGCAGCCGTTCGATGACGGGGTTCCAGCTCGAGGAGTCGGCCCAGGCGCCGTGGACGAGCACGATGGTGGGCTTGGGAGTGCTGTCCGGAGTGCCGGTCGCCGAGGCCGTGACCGGCGCGGCGGTGGCGAGCAGGGCGAGAACCGCGACACCGGTGACGGCGACGCGAGGAATGCGGAAACGCATGACAGGAAACCCCTTCCGGGGGGGGCAAGAGGGCACCCCGCCCCGCCGGATCGCGGCGGGGCCGGGGCATCGGGCGAGTCAGCGGCCGTAGGCTTCGAGCAGCCGCAGCCACACCTCGCTGACGGTCGGGAACGCCGGGACCGCGTGCCAGAGCCGGTCCAGCGGCACCTCGCCGACCACGGCGATCGTCGCCGCGTGCAGCATCTCCGCGACGTCCGGACCGACGAGCGTGAAGCCGACGATCACCTTGCGGTCCTCGTCGACGACCATCCGGGCGTGTCCCCGGTAGCCCTCGGCGTGCACGGCGGAGCCGGCGGTGGCGGCCAGGTCGTAGTCGACGACGCGGGTCCGCAGCCCGGCGGCCTCGGCCTTGGCCGCGGTCAGGCCGACCGACGCGACTTCCGGGTCGGTGAAGACGACCTGCGGCACCGCGCGTTCGTCGGCGGTCGCCGCGTGCCGGCCCCATTCGCCGTCATCCACGGGTTCGTCCTTCGCGCGCGCCACGATGGCGTCGCCGACCGCGCGGGCCTGGTACTTGCCTTGGTGCGTAAGCAGAACGCGCCGGTTGACGTCGCCGGCGGCGTAGAGCCAGCCGTCTGTTTCGAGTACCCGCATCGTGCTGTCGACCGTGAGCCAGCCGCCCGGCTTCAGGCCGACGGTGTCGAGACCGATGTCCTGGGTGTTCGGCGTGCGGCCGATCGCGACGAGCAGTTCGTCGGCGTCGAGCTGCTCGCCGTCGGTGAGCGTGATGGACACCGTTCCGTCGTCGTTGCGCTTGACGGAGCCGGCCTCGGCCCCGATGCGGACCGAAACCCCCTTCTCCCGCAACGACTCCGCGACGCGTTCGCCGACGAACGGCTCGTTGAGGTGCAGCACGCCGTCGCGGGCCAGCATCGTCACCGACGACCCCAGCTCGCTGAACGCCGTCGCCATCTCCGACGCCACCACTCCACCGCCGATGACGGCCAGCCGGGCCGGAACTTCCTTGGCCGCAACGGTTTCGCGGCTGGTCCACGGCTTGGCGTCGCGGAGGCCGTCGATGTCCGGGACCAGCGTGCTGCTGCCGGTGGCGACGATCACCGCGTGCCGCGCGGTCAGCGTCGTGGTGCTGCCGTCGGCACCGGTCACCTCGACGACCCGGGCTCCGGCGATCCGGCCGTGGCCGCGGTACAGCGGGATGCCGGCCGACTCGAGCCAGGACACCTGGCCCTCGTCATTCCAGTTCGAGGCGAAGGAGTCGCGACGGCGGAGCACGGCCGCCACGTCGAGCTCACCGGTCACGGCTTCGCGAGCGCCGGGCACCTGCCGGGCCGCGCGGAGGGCCGCCCCGCTGCGCAGCAACGCCTTGGTCGGCATGCACGCCCAGTAGGAGCACTCGCCGCCGACCAGTTCGCGCTCGACGATCGCGGCGGTCAGGCCACCCTGGACGATCCGGTCGGCCGCGTTCTCCCCGACCGGGCCGGCCCCGATGACGACGACGTCGTACGTGGTCATGTCAGTTCCCCTTGGCGGCGCGGCCGAGCCGGATCGCCGAGACGAGGAAGAAGATGCCGCCGAGGACCGCGTACCCGGCCACGTTGGCCAGCGACGGGTTGGCCGCGGAGGCGCCGATGACGAAGTTGGCGCCGGCCAGCACGGAGATGCCACCACTGAGCATCATCGGCCACTGGCCGCCCATCTTGCGGCGGCGGATCCCGACGATCAGCTGGACCACCCCGGCCACGATCGCCCAGGCGCCCCACACCCGCAGCACGCCCGCCACGCCGGACGCGGACGCGACGCCGATCCCGATGGCCGCGAGCAGGCTGATCGCCATGTTCACGTACAGCGCGGTCACCGACCCGGCGCCCTTCGACGAACGAGCGTCCACAATGGCCGAACCCACGTCGAACAGCGGGTACAGGACGGCCAGGGTGATGCCGACCGCCCCCAGCCCCGACTTGGTCGTCAGGAAAATCAGGACCGCCCACACGATGGCGAACGCGAACCGCACGAAGTACAACCGGCGCAGAGCCGGGGCGAACCCACCTACGGCGGGCGAGTCGACAGTAGTCACCATGATCCTCTCAAGACCGCGGGGAACCTCCCCGACGAGACCGAACGTTCTATCTCAACTCAGCATGGTGGGCGGGCTTCGCAATGTCAAGACAGAACGTTCTTTCCGAGTTCTTACGCGAGGCGAAAGGACCGTGCCGATCGCTCAAAGCGGCGGGCGGCGGGCGTGCGGACCCGGGCCACCCGCTCCGCCGGAGACCGGCGACCCCCGGCCGCCGCGCGGCGATTCGCGGGCGGCCGGGGGTTCGCGACACAACCGCCGACGGTTGTGGCCGGCCGTCGGGCGGCGGTCAACGGGGGTTCGGCCCGACGTGAGGGCGCCACCCGGGCTCCCCCGCCGACCAGCGGACCACGGTGCCGGCTCAGTTCCAGCGCCGGTATTCGTCGACCGGAAGGGGATGGTCGACCGGCACCACGCGGGAATGCGCGGCCGTCAGGCAGCCGGGGCAGCACAGCTGCCGGAAGACGACTTCCGCGTCGACGTACTCCAGCGGGTCGTGCCAGATGTGCGGGCCCGCCTCGGTCGGCGCCGCGTCGCGGCGGGCCAGTGCCCCGATGAACGCGCCCCCTGCCAGGGGCCCGATCTCCGTTCCACAGTGGACGCAGGCGACGGTTCCGCTGTCCAGCACGACGAGGTTGTCGTCGAGCCGCCGCGCTTCACCCAGTTCCGGCGTGGTGATCGGCGTGAGACCAGTCAGCCCGGCCGCGGACGCCCGCCGGTGCCGCAGCTTCTCGCGCAGCTCGCCGGTCGCGGAACCGTCCACTCCGCCGCTGCGGAGGACGACGCCGTAGACGTCCCGCGCGGCCTCCGCCGAGACACGGACCTGCCGCACGTCCTCGCGCACGCTTTCCGGCGACCGCAGCAGCGGGTCGCCGTACCCGCCACCGGCCTGCCAATGCAGGTAGAGCGCGTCACCGGGGCCGAGGTGCGACTCGCCCTCGCACGGCAGCACCTCGATCTCCCCGCCCAGCTCGCCCAGGTGGCCGGGGATGGTGACCGCCTGGGCGAGCTGGGGTTCGTGGACTCCGCGCACGACCAGGTCGAGCTGGGAGTTGCCCGGGTAGCCGCCGGCCAGGCCGACGTTCTGGTTCGCGACCTTGCCGGTGCCGGACACGACCAAGGACATCGTCCCCGTCTGGTCCGGGTGCTGGACGTAGCAGACCGAGCCGCTCATCCCGCCACGCTGCCGCCCCGGCCCGCCGGAGTCCGTCTGCTCCCGGCGCCACAGGGCGACCAGCGGGTAGAGGTACTCGGTCATTTCGACGTCCGGCGCCCGCGCGGAAGGGATGATCAACCGGCCACCGGTGTCGACGCCGTCGTGGTACACCTGGGCGCCGTAGCCGCCGGCCATGACGTCGAAAATGGGCGAGACAAAGCCTTTACTTCCCCCTCCGCGAACGTCCACACCGGACACCACACAGAGGTCGGTGGTGCCGTTGCAGATCGACTGCACGTCGGTGCGGTGGTCCGGTTCGGCGTCCAGCATCTTGGCGAGCACCTCGGCGACCAGGTTGCCCGATCCCCACGCCGGCCCGAACGGTCCTTTGCCGACCGCGGCGGGGAACGACGCGTTGGTGATGGTGTCCTCGTCGGTGATGATCTCGAAGCAGCGCATCAGGCCGCCGGCCGCCCACGGGATGTCGCCGGCCAGCAGCGGCAGCATCGTGAAGACGATCCCGGCCCGCAGCCCCGGGTAGGGGCAGTTGATGATGCCGGTCTGCCCGGCGGTGCCGCGGAAGTCGAAGACGAGCCGGTCGTCCTCTTTGGTCATCGCGACCTTGATCGCGTGCAGGCCGCGGTCACCGGTCTGCGACTGCTCCTGGTAGCCGACGGCGGACCAGGTCCCGTCCGGCAGCGTCGCGAGCTTGGCCCGCAGCCGGCGCTCGGCGTCGTCCATCATCCGGTGCATCACGGCCTTGACGGTGTCGGCGCCGTACTTGGTGATGAGCCGGAGGATCTGCTCGGCCGCGTTCTTGTTGGCGGCGATCTTGGCGCGCAGGTCGAGGCCGACCAGGTGCGGGAGCCGGGAGCGGCGGACCCAGGCGTCGGCGATGTCGCGCTGCAGCACCCCGCCGCGGACGACCTTCATCGGCGGCGTCGGGACCGCCTCGCCGAAGACGTCCTGCGCGGACGGGCTGAACGAGCCCGGCCGCGGCCCGCCCAGGTCGACCTGGTGGGCGATGGCCGTCGTCCAGCCGAACAGCTTGCCGTCGTGGAAGATCGGCGCCAGGATCGCGGCGTCGTTCTGGTGCAGCCCGCCGCCGATCCACGGGTCGTTGCACAGGAACATGTCGCCCTCGGCGATGCCGGGGTTGTCACTGCGATTGCGCAAGGTCCAGGTGATGGCCAGGTCCATCGAGCCGATCAGGCCGATGTTGTAGGTGCCGACCTGCACCTGCTCGCCCAGCTCGTCGCAGATGGAGAAGTTGAAGTCGTTGGACTCGGTGACGACGTGCGAGCCCGACATCCGCCGCAGCGTCTCCCCCATCTCCTGGGTGATCGCCCACAGCCGGTGCCGGACGACTTCGTAGGTCAGGGCGTCGACCTCGCCGTCGCCGACCTGGTGCAGTGGCAAGGAAGGCGAGATCTGCCGCAGCAGCTCTTCGCGGGACATCGGGCGGCTGGTGAACTCGTCCGCCCCGGGGATTCGAGAAGTCATGGAGCTGTCCTCACTGGTAGCGCAGCACGAGGTTGCCGAGGTGGTCGACGCGGCCGGTGACCCCGGCGGGGACCACGACCACGGTGGTCGGGACGTCGACGATCGCCGGGCCGACGAGCTCGTGGCCCGCGCGCAGCCGTGCGTAGTCGTAGACGGGGGTCGGCACGAAGCCGAGCTGCGAGTCGAGGCAGACGGACCGTTCCCCGAGCAGGGCTTCCCGCGGGTCCGGGCCGTCGGCGTCCGGGACTTCCGGCAGCGCGACCGGGAAACCGAGCCCGGCCTTGGCGCGGACGCGGTAGGTGATCGCCTGCACTCCCGCTTCGCGGTAGCCGGCACCGCTGCCGTTGATGCGCTCGTACTGCTGCTCGAAGCGCTCGAGGATCTCGTCGCCGGTGCGCTCGGTGAACTTCGCGTCCGGGACGGCCGTCGCGAGCTCGGTGACCTGCATCGAGTACCGGAGGTCGATCTCGCGGTGCAGCGACACGTCGTGGAACTTCACCTTCTGCCGGTCGAGAGCGCGCTGCAGGTCGGCTTCAAGCCGCGCGAAGTGGGACTCCAGCACCGAGTGGTCGACCGGGAAGGACGACGGATCGGACAGCTCGGCACTCAACGCGACGTCCGAGGCCGCCAGCCCGTACGCCGAGAACGCGGACGCGACGGGCCCGAGCGGCACGACGACTTCGCTGACACCCAAGTCCTGGCAGTAGCCGGCGCAGTGGGCGGGCCCGGCGCCGCCGAACGCGTAGGCGACGAAGTCACGCGGGTCGTAGCCGGCCTGCACGACGGCCCGGCGCAGGAGGTCGCCCGCCTGCGCGTTCTGCACCTCGTGGATGGCGATGGCGGCTTCCTCGACGGTGAGCCCGAGCGGTTCGGCGACGTGCTCGCGGATCGCCTCCCGCGCCAGGTCCAGCCGTAGCGGCTTGCGGCCGCCGAGCAGCCCGCGCTCGCTCAGGATGCCGAGCACCAGGTTGGCGTCGGTGTTGGTCGGCCGCGTCCCCCCGTTCCCGTAGCAGGCCGGACCGGGGACGGCTTCGGCGCTCTGCGGGCCGAGCCGCAGGTTCCCGCCGGCGTCGACCGACGCGAGCGCCCCGCCACCCGACCCGATGGTGTGCACGCGGATGGTCGCCGCGTTGATCGGGAACTGGTTCACGATGGACCCCGGGGCCATCACCGGTTCGCCGTCGACGATCAGGCCCGCGAGGAACGTCGTGCCGCCGACGTCGGTGGTGATGACGTTGCGGTGGCCCAGCTGCCCGGCCAGCCGCATCCCGCCGATGACGCCGCCGGACAGCACGGACCCCACCGTCGTGATGGCGTGCTCCGGCGCCCGGTCGGCGGTGATGGTGCCGCCTTCGCTCTGCATGACCAGCAGGGGCCCCTTGAGGCCGCCGTCCTCGAGGTGCTGCTGCAGCGGGAGGAGGTAGGTGCGCAGCCGCGGGCCCACCTGCGCGTTCATGATCGTCGTGGAGGCCCGCGCGAACTCGCGGATGCGGGGGCTGACCTCCGACGAGAGCGTCACGTACATGTCCGGCGCGATCTCGTGGATCAGCTCGCGCACGCGCTGCTCGTGGCCACCGTTCTTGAACGACCACAGTAGACAGACGGCGATCGCCTCGACACCTTCGTCCACAAGGGACTGTGCGACGCGGCGGACCTCGTCCTCGTCCAGTGGTACCAGGACCTTCCCGGCGTGGTCGATCCGCTCGGTGACCTCCAGGGCCCGGTACTTCGGGATCAGCGGCGCGGGCTTGCGCTGCCGGAGCGTGTCCTGGATCTCGTGGGCCGACCGGCCGAGGGTCCGGCCCTCGGCGTTCATGATGTAGATCGCGTCCCGGTGACCCTTGGTGGCGATCAGCCCGACGTCGGCCACCTCACCCTGGACGAGGGCGTTGATCGACGCGGTCGTGCCGTGGGCGATGTAGTCGGTCTGCGAGAGCAGTTCGCCGACGCCGATGGCGAGTTCGCCAGCGAGGTCCTCGATCGCGCGCATGACCCCGACCTCGCGGTTCGGCGGGGTCGTCGGCGTCTTCGCCGACACGATCCGGCCGGCGCCGTCGGAGGCGACCGCGTCGGTGAACGTGCCGCCGACGTCGATGCCCAGTGCGTATGGCATGGCGTTTCTCTCCTGGTTCTCAGCGCTGGTGGGCGGGGACGCGGCCGGTGACGGTGTGCAGGAGCCGCTCGGGGCGGGCCTCCGCGCCGCCCATCCAGGCGACGTGCTGGTCCGGGCGCACGAGCAGCAGCGGGGCGGGGTAGCGGCCGGGCAGGTCGACGACGGTGAGCGGGATCCCGAGGTCGCGGGCGGAAAGGGTCCACGGCGTCACCCCGACGCGCGGGTCCGTCCGCAGCAGGGTGAAGCCGGGGCCGAGGACGTCGAGGACCGACCGGCCGTCGTCGAGCCAGAGGTGCGGCAGCCGGAAGCCCGGCTGCGCCCGCCCCTGGTACTCCCCCATGGTGATCTCCGCCTGGTCTTCGCCGCCGACCACCAGCGGCGAGCCCGCGTAGTGGTAGCCGAAGCTGAAGCCGTCGGGGGAATACCGGCGCGGCTCGGTGGTCGCCAGGCGCTCCGCGAACTCCGCGCGCGCCCGCTCACCGCTGGGGCCGTCCAGGTGGATGTCCGGCGAGACGTCCGCGAACGACGTGCGGGCCTGGGCACCCACCGCGGCGGCGAACTGCTCGCCGACCGGCTTGCGCTCCATTTCGTACGCGTCGAGCAGCTCCGGCGGGGCCCAGCCGTGGTGGACGGCCGCGAGCATCCACGCCAGGGTCGCCGCGTCCTGGATGCCGGCGTTCATGCCGAACCCGCCGACCGGGATCCAGATGTGGGCGGCATCGCCGGCCAGGAACACCCGGCCCGCGCGGTACCGCCGGGCGACGAGCCGCCGTCCGGTCCAGCGCACCACGCCGAGCACCTCGTGCTCGACCGCCCGGCCCACCGACTCCCTCAGCAGCTGTTCCGGGTCTTCGCCCTCGGTGTCGTGGCCGGGGGCGAAGGCGACGTGGTTGAGCCACAGCTCGTCGCCGTCGATGGCGATCAGCGAGGCGATCCGGCGGCCGTAGGTCCAGTACGTCCAGGCCCGGTCGCGGGCGGCGAGCCGCCCCAGCTCGGGTGAGCGGACGAACGTGGAGACGAACTGCTGGATCGCGTCGACGCCCTCGTACTTGATGCCCAGCTCGCGGCGGACGGTGCTGTGGGCGCCGTCGCAGCCGACCACGTACGCGTAGCGCTGCGTGCTCCGGGCCCCGGCGGTCTCCAGGACCGCTTCGACGTAGTCGTCGTGCTGCCGGAACTCGACGAGCCGGGTGCCGCGCTCCAACGTCAGCCCGGGGAGCCTGCTCGCGTGCTTCTCCAGGATGGGTTCGAGGTACAGCTGCGAAATCCGGTGCTGCGGCTCGGGGGTGGGCCAGCCGTCCCGGCCGACGCCGGCCAGGACGTCGTGCGCGGACGGCAGGTCGATCCGGTAGATCTCGTCGCCGGCCAGGGTCGTCCGGTACTGGATGGACATCGGGTAGTCCTCGGGCAGGCCCGCCCGCCGGATCTCCTCGGCCAGCCCGAGCCGCCGGAAGATCTCCATCGACCGCGCGGACGTGGTGTTGCACCGCGGGTTGACGGGCCGTTCCCGGGTCGCCTCCACGACGTGGCAGGCGACGCCGCGGCGGGCCAGGTCGATGGCGAGGGTCAGGCCGGCGGGACCGGCGCCGACGATCAGGATCTGGGTCATGTGCTCAGGAACTCCCCTACCAGCTTGACGAACTCGTCCGGCCGGTCGACGTGGATCCAGTGCCCGGCCCCGGCCACCACATCGAGGCGGCCATCGGGCAGGGACGCGACCAGGCGCTCGGACACCTCGACCGGCGACACCCGGTCGCGCTCCCCGTGCAGGGCGAGCACCGGGGTGGTGATCTTCGCGAGGTCGACCGGCGGCGGCCCGCCCACGACGTCGGCGAACATCGACCGGAACGCCGCCTCGGCGCCGGGACGAAGTGCTTGCCTCAGCCGAAGCTCGGTCAGCTCATCGAGGAGTCCACTGTGGACTCTCTCGTCGGCGACGAGCCGGCCGAGCGTGGCTCGCATGGACTTCGCGGTCGAGTCGTCGTAGAAGGGGACCGCGGACGGCACTGGCCCGGTTCCGGCGCCGCCCATGACGACCGCCCGCTCGACCCGGCCGGGGGCCACGGCCAGCAGCGCCAGCGCGGCGGCGCCCCCGGCGGCCGAGTTGCCGACGAGGTGCACCCGGCGCAGCCCGTGGCGGTCGAGGAGGTCCAGGACCTGCCGGGCGCGGGCCAGCGCCCAGGCGCGCGGCCCCTTCAGCCCGCCCGTGCCGGCGATCTGCGTGCCGAAGCCGAGGAGATCGGGCGCCAGGCAGCGGAACTCGCCGTCGAACCCGGCGCGCACGCTCGCCCAGTTGCTCGCGGCGTCGACACCCGGCCCGCCGCCGTGGAGCAGCACCAGGGCAGGCACGTCCGTCCTCCTTTGTGGATCGTACGTCGGTTCGCGGCTCACGGCAGGCGCGCCAGGAGCTCGTCGGTGCCGATCAGCTGCGACGACGTCAGCGCCAGCACCCGCAACGCGGCCAGGTGCATCTCGGCGGCGGACATCGGCCCCGCCCCGAGGTCCGGGTAGTCGCAGGACGCGCACGCGTCGGAAACCACCAGGGAGCGGAAGCCGCGTTCCAGGGCGCCGCGGGCCGTGCCGAGCACGCAGCACTCGGTGGTCATGCCGGTGAGGACCACCGTCTCCACGCCGAGCCCGCGCAGGATGATCTCCAGGTCGGTGGCGTAGAAGGAGTTGTAGCGGTGCTTCTTCACCACCGGCTCCCCCGGGCGCGGCGCGAGTTCGGGGTGGATCTCCACCCCGCGCCCGCCGTCGACGAGGGCCTCCCCGGCGGCCACCGGCGGGTACAGCTCGCGGTGGATCCCCTGATCGGCCCCACCGGGACGGTGGACGTGCGCGGCGTAGACGACCGGCATGTCCCGGCCGCGCGCGGCGTCCAGGATCCGCTGGATCGCGGGGATGACGCGCCGGCCCTCCGGGAACTCGAGCGGCGCACCCTCCTCGACGAAGTCGTTCTGCATGTCGATGACCAGCACGGCGGTCCGGCCCGGATCGAACTCGGTCATGCTTCCGCCACCGCGCTTTCGACCGTTCCGGACCGGGTGGGCTCGGTCCCGCGCGCCCGCCCGAGGCGGCCGAGCAGGATCGTCGCGACCGCGCCGAGCACCGCGGGGATGGCGAAGACGCGGAACATCGACCCCGGCGCCCACCCGGCCTGCAGCAGGAAGCCGGCGATCAGGGGCGCCAGGACGGCACCGAGCCGGCTGACGGCGATCGCCATGCCGAGGGCCGTCGCGCGGGCTTCGGCCGGGTAGAGGCCCGGCACGATGACGTTGATGCCGGACACCGTGCCGTTGAGGAACAGCCCGACGAGCACGGCCACGACGAGGGCGCCGGCCAGCACGCCCAGCGACACGGAGAAGAGGAGCAGCATGAGGGCGCCGATGCCGAAGTAGGCCGCGGTCAACCGCCCGGCGCCGACGCGGGAAGCCAGCAGTCCCAGCAGGATCGCGCCCGTGACGCCGCCGAGGCTGAACAGGACGCCGCCGCTGATGCCCTGCTGGGCGGACATCCCCGCCTTCAGCAGCAGGCTGGGCGTCCACGAGCTGGCGAAGTAGAACGTCAGCTGGGCCGCGATGAAGGCCACCCACACCAGGACCGTCCGGACCGCGTTGCTCCCGCGGAACAGCGCGTCGAGGACGACCTTGCGCGAGGTCGCCACCGACGGCGGCGCGGGCAGCTCCCCGACCGGAGCGCGGCCCATCGAGACGAGGATCCGGTTGAGCTTGTCCAGCGCGTGGCGGGGACGGCGGGCGACGAGGAAGTCCATCGACTCGGGCAGGAAACGCAGCGCCACCGCGAAGAGGAGCGCCGTGCCGACGGCGCCGAACACGAAGACCGAGCGCCAGCCGAACGCGCCCAGCAGCAAGCTTGACGCGATTCCGGCGATGACCGAGCCCAGGCCGTAGCCGGTGGTGATCAGGGCGACGACCAGTCCGCGGCGCCGGTGGTTCGCGTACTCGGAGGTGAGCACCGGAAGGCTCGCCGCCATGGCCCCGACGGCCGCTCCCGTCACCACGCGGCACGCCAGCAGCTGCCCGAAGTCCCGCGAGACGGCCGCGGCGAGCATGCCCAGCGAGGCCAGGGCGAGACAGCCGAGGGTGAGCCGCCGGCGTCCGACGCGGTCGGCGAGCGGAGCGAGGAAGAGCCCGCCGATGGCCATCCCGGCCAGCCCGGCGCTGAGCAGCACGCCCACCTTCGACGACGAGAGGCTCCACTCACGGGTGATCGTCGGCCCGACGAAAGAGGTGACCAGGAGGTCGAAGCCGTCGATCAAGTTGATCACCAGGCACAGCGCGACCGCTCTCACCTGGGCCCGGCTCATCAGTGAATTCTTGACCTGCTCGAGGACGTTCAAAGGGAAACCTCGCTTCGTTGCGGCGGTCGGTCAGGCCCCCATGTTCTGTATGTAGCGCTCACTCTACAACTCGGAAGACGGGTTGGCCACCACTGACTCACTATTGCCGCGTCCCGCTCGGCGAGGTCTGGACGAGATCAGTTCGGCGGGCGGCGTGGCAAGCCGATGCTCCTGACGAGCAACGCATCCATGGCCCGCACGGGAAGCACCCGGCTCAGCGCCACCAGCAGGTGCGCGTCGCCACCGACCTGGTAGCGCGGCCGCGGGCGTTTCGCCGTGAGGGCGCGTTCGACGACCGCGGCGACCCGTTCCGGCGCTCCGGCCCGCGTTTGTTCTTTCCTGCTGAACTCCAGATACGCGTCCATCGCGGGACCGTACTGACGCTCCGCCGTCTCACCCATGGTCATGCGGTCGGCCTCCGCCGCGATTTCGGTGCTCGCCCGGTTCCGCGACTGGAAGTTGCCGGGCTCGACGACCACCACGGGCACGGTCCACGGCCGCAATTCCCGGCGCAACGCGTCCGAAAGCGCCTCGACGGCGAACTTCGAGGCGCTGTAGGCGCCGACTTGGGGGATGGCGACCCGGCCGCTGGACGAGCTGATCATCACGAGCCGCCCTCCCCCGGCGCGGACCGCCGGCAGGAAAGCCTGGCACACGGCCACGACCCCCACCACGTTGACCTCGAACTGGGCCCGCAACCGGTCGAGGGGAATGTGTTCCACCGGCGCGGAAACCGTCACTCCGGCGTTGTTGACCAGGCCGCGCAACGGGCCGACGTCCTTCGCCACCGCGGCCAGCTGATCCGCGTCGGTCACGTCGAGTTCCACGGGTCGGATGCGGGGATGCACTGGGGCGTCGGCGATCTTCCGCACCCCGGCCACGACGTCGTGTCCGTGCTCGGCGAGCCGGACGGCGGTCGCCCGCCCGATCCCGCTGGACGTCCCGGTCACGAGATAGGTCACTGTTCAACTCCTGGTTCAGTCTCAGTCGGGGTTGATCCACGACACCTGGATGAGCTGCTTGCCGGCCTTGCGGGTCAGCAGATTGCCCCGCCCCGGCGGCATCGCGGACGGCTTGATGTTGCCGACCAGCGCGCCTTCATCGCGGGAACCGTTCATCACCATGCCCGGCGCCGCGATCTCCTTCAGCTTCCCGATGATCGGGTCATACATCGCCTTCGACGCACCACCCGTGCGCCGCACGACCACCAGGTGCAGACCAACATCCTTGGCCTGGGGCAGGAAGTCGGAAATCTTCCGCAACGGGTGAACTGCAGCGTGCCCATCGAAGCCGCTCGTTCCCGCGGGTCGCGGGGAAACAGGGACACAAGGGCGGACCGTCGTCGGTTCGGGGGCTGCCGAGCGAAAAGACCCTCACACCGGCTCCTTCGGAAGAATGAACCGAGAGAATTTGTCTAGAGCGCTCGGTACACAGTCGACAGTAGCCGCCGCTCAGCGACGGGTCAAGACAGAACGTTCTCCCTCAGGCTGTTACTTCGAGGCGGTGTCGATGCGGTGCTGCAGGATCCCGTCGACGCCGCGCAGGAACGTGTCGCAGACGCCGGCCGGGTCGGCCAAGCAGCCCGAGACCATCGCGCCGTCCCGCAGCATCACGAAGTGCCGGCCCGCGAGCTCCGGCGGCGTGTCACCGACCTGCCCGAGCAGGTCCGTGACTGTGCTCAAGAACCACTCGCGGTGCGCGAGGACGGCTTGGTGCACGGGGTGCGCGGGATCGGGGTACTCCGCGACCGCGTTGAGGAACGCGCAGCCGCGGAAGTGGGCGGAGCGGATGCCCTCGCCGATCGATTCGGCGATGCCCCGCAGCTTGTCGGCGGCCGGAAGGTCGCCGGCGAGGACCTTGGCGTACCCCTCGCGCTCCATCTCGTGCACACCCTGCAGGTACGCGACGACGAGGTCCTCTTTGCCGGGGAAGTGCCGGTACAGCGTGGCGCGGGTGACCTTCGCCTCCGCGACGATCCGGTCGATCCCCACGGAGTGCAGACCCTCCGCGTAGAAGATCCGGGTGGCCGTCGCGAGCAGCCTCGACCGCGCTTCGGACACCTGGCCTCGAGTGTTGTGCACCATCCGCCCGAGTGTAACAGATAGAACGGTCGGTATCGAGCCGAGACCGGCGCGGCCCGGCGGCGTCACGAAGCCGCCGGGTCGTCCGTGAGCACGTGTTTGCGCATCTTCCCGGTGGGCGTGCGCGGCAGCTCGGCGGTGAACCGGATCTCGCGCGGGACCTTGAACCCGGCCAGCTTCGTCCGGGCGAAGCCGGTGAGCTCGGCGCCGAGATCAGGGCCGGCCGCCGCCGGGTCCTCGGGCTGCACGATCGCGACCACGCGTTCACCCATCTCCGGATCGGGCCGGCCGACCACGGCGACGTCGGCGACGGCCGGATGACCGAGCAGAACGTCCTCGATCTCCCGCGGGTAGATGTTGACGCCGCCCGAAATGACGAGGTGGGCGCGGCGGTCACTGAGGTACAGGTACCCGTCCTCGTCGAGGTGGCCGACGTCGCCGACCGATGCCCCGCCCCGCCCGTCGCGGACCGCGGCGGTCTTCCCCGGATCCCCGTGGTAGGCGAACTCGGCCGCGTCGGCGAACCACACCGTGCCGACCTCGCCGGGCGGCAGTTCACGTCCGTCGTCGTCGGTCACGTACGGTCGGCCGAGCAACGGTGTGCCGACCGACCCGGGCTTGCGCAGCCACTCCTCGGAGGTGATGGCCGTCGCGCCGATGGCCTCGGTGCTCGAGTAGTACTCGAAGAGGATCGGGCCCCACCAGCCGATCATCGCCCGCTTCACCTCGACCGGGCACGGGGCGGCGGCGTGCACCGCCTGCCGCAGGCTCGACAGGTCGTACCGGGCCCGCACCCGCGCCGGCAGCTTGAGCAGGCGCACGAACATCGTCGGCACCCACTGGCTGTGGGTGATCCGCCGCCGCTCGATCACCGCGAGCGCGAGTTCGGCGTCGAAGCGCTCGAGGACCACCACGGTTCCGCCGCTGCGGTGCACGCTCATGGACCAGCCGAGCGGAGCGGCGTGGTACAGCGGCGCCGGCGAGAGGTAGCGGTCACCGGGCACGAAGCCGAGCAGCTCGCGCAGCCACCGTCCCGCGTTGTCCGGGTAGGTGCCCAGCGGACCGCCGGGCAGCGGGCGGGCGATGCCCTTGGGACGGCCCGTGGTCCCCGACGAATAGAGCATGAAGTCGCCCTCGGACTCGTCCGGGACCGGGGTGCGCGGCTGGGACGACAGCGCGTCTTCGTAGCTTTCCCAGCCCGGCCGGGGCTCGCCCAGCATCAGCCGGCCGACGGTCGCGAGTGCCGGGTCCGCCAGCGCGGCTTCGGCGAGATCACCCAGCACGTCCGTCGCCACGACCAGCCGGGCCCCGCTGTCCCGGATGATGTAGGCGGCCTCGCCGGGCGTGAGGTGGGTGTTGACCCCCACGTAGTAGAGCCCCGCCCGCTGGGCCGCCCAGGCCAGTTCCAGGTATTCCGCGCGGTTCTCGGCGAGGATCGCCACGCGGGCGCCGTGGCGCAGACCTCGGTGCCGGAACAGGTGCGCGGCCTGGTTCGACCTGGCCTCCAGCTCGGCGTAGGTCACGACGACACCGGATGGTTCGACGATCACGGCCGGACGCGCGGGGTCCGTGCCTTCGAACGGTCCCGGGCTCACGAGGCGCTCCAGCCCCCGTCGAGAACGACTTCGGTGCCGGTGACCGCTCCTTCCAGCGCGATGACCTTCGACAGCCCCAGCAGGCCGTGCTTGGCGCTGACGTAGGCGGACTTGTACGCGCTGGCCCGGGTCAGCAGGAACGGCGCCTCCAGCATCAGCCGCGGCATGAACGCGAACCGCTCGGGTTCGAACCGCTCGAGGGGCGCGACGTGCTGGATCCCGGCGTTGTTCACCAGGATGTCCGCCTCGAACGCGCGTGCCGCCCCTTCGGCGTCGACGTCGCACACCACGACGTGGGCACCGAGCTCGGCGAGCCGGAGGCTCATGACTTCGGGGCGGCGAAGGGATTGGCGTCGGCGTGGTGGTGGCCCCACTCGTCCGAGCGGCCGAAGTCGTGCGGGACCCAGTCGTCGCCCACCTCGATGCCGCCGCAGCCGATCTCCAGGTGGAACCCGCTCGGGTTCCGGACGTAGAAGGAGATCGCCTTGTCGTTCATGTGCCGGCCGAGGCTGATCGAGATCGGCACGCCGTTGGCCGTGGCCCGGTCGTAGGCCCGCCCGACGTCGTCGATCGAGCCGTGCTCGAACTCGAGGTGGTGGATCGACGGCGACTCCGCGCTCGCGAGCGCGATGCTGTGGTGGGTCCGGTTGCAGCGGAAGAAGAACAGGCCGGGCGCCCGGTAGTCGGTCAGCTTGAACTCGAGCACGGATTCGTAAAGCTCGCGCAGTTCCCCGACTTTCGGGCTGGCCAGGACGAAGTGCCCCAAGCCGGTGACGCCGGGACCGCCCGCCGGGCGTTCGACGCCGACGCGCACCTTGGCTTCGCCGACCGCCAGCTCCACGCGGTAGCCGACCGGGTCGGTGAACCAGCGCAGCTGCGTGGCACCACGCAGTTCCTTCTCCTCGGCGGTTCCGTCCGCGACGGTGTAGCCGGCATCGGTCAAGCGCCGCGTCAGCCGGTCGAGTTCCGAAGGGGTGTCGACGATCCAGCCCAGCTCGCGCGGGCGGTCCTCGGTCGACGGGTACAGCGCGACGCGGTACTTGAACTCGTCCATTTCGGCGAGGGTGACCTCGACCGTGCCGGACTTGGCGTGGCCGACGCCGATTCCGAGCGTGCGCCCGAGCAGGTCGGTCCACGCATCGACGTCGGTGACGTCGAGCCCGACGTAGCCCAGCTTCCTGATGCCCACGGTGGTCATCCCTCCGCTGCGGCGGCGGCCCCGCCCCGCAGGAACTCGCGGACGATGTGGTTGAACTCGGGTGCCCGCTCGTACTGGACCCAGTGCCGGCAGTGCGGCAGCACGCGCAGCTCCGCGTTCGGGATCCCCGCGAGGATCTTGGGTGCCCACGTCAGGGGAACGGTCTGGTCCTCCCGGCCCCACACGAGCAGCGTGGGCGCGCCGATGAGCCCCAGGTCCGGCGTCAGGTCACCGAAGTTCGGCGGGATCGGCAGCTCCGGGTGGGCCCGCAGGCTCGACTCGTAGCGCTCGTCGATGAGCGCCTCGGTGGCCAAGGACTCGTCGAACACCATCAGCCGCACGAACTCGGCCATCGCTTCGCGCGAAGGCTTGTCGGCGGCCATGTAGCCGAACAGCCGCTCCAGGCCGGGCGGCCACGGCGGCGCGTCCGGCGGGAGCACCCCGCCCGGCGCCATGAGCACGAGCCGGTCCACGCGGTCCGGGTAGCGCATCGCGATCCGCATGGCCACCGCGCCCCCGTAGGAGTTGCCGACCAGGTGCGCCCGCTCGACGCCGAGCGCCGTCATCGCGCGGCAAACGCGGTCGGCGGCGTCGAAGATCAGCGGTTCGCCGGTTTCCGGCCGCGGGGATTCGCCCCAGCCCGGCAGGTCGACGACGATGTTCCGGTGGTCTGCGAAGGCGGGCAGGTTCCCGCCGAAGTTGCTCATCCCCGTGGCGCCCGGGCCCGAGCCGTGCAGCCACACGACCGGACTGCCCGAACCGGCCTCGGTGTAGGCCAGGCGCGCGTCTCCGACATCCAAGGTGCTCGTCACTGTGCCGTCCTCATCTGTCTGTATGTAGCGCTCACTATACAACGGACGGCAGCGTTATCAAGGCCGGCTGATCAGAGTGCGACGGGCTTCAGCGCTTCCGCTTGGTCCCGCGGGCCCGCTGCTGCGCCAGAGCGCGGATCAGGGCGACGAACGGGCCGACCTGCGAGCGGTAGCTCGTGCCGTCGAAGCTTTCGGCCACCGAGAGGCCGTCCGTCAACGCGCGCCCCGTGACGGCCAGCTGTTTGACGAGGGCTTCGCCGTCCTCGCCGCCGTCCGGCGCGAAGATCGGGGTCAGCGCGGCCACCCAGGACGCGTGCGCGTAGTCGCGGATGCGGCGCACGGTCGCGTGGACCACTTCGGCGTCCTTCTGCGGGCCGACGCTGATGGCGACGAGGAGCCGGAGGTAGTCCGGCCGCCGGTCGAGGGACTCGCAGGCGGCCGAGAACCACGCCTCGAGGCGCTCGAGGGGTGCCCGGTCGTCGAACGACGACGGGCTGGGGAACAACGCGTGCAGCTCTTCGAAGGTGCGCTCCAGCAACGCCGACAGCACGCCGAGCTTGTTCCCGAAGTGGTAGTAGATCGAACTGGGCGGAAGGCCGGACTGCGCGCTCAGGTCCGAGATCGCCATGCCGTCGTAGCCCTTTTCGCCGACGAGGGCGCGAGCCGCGTTCAGGATGATCTCTCGGCTGCTCAGCCCCGGCGCAGCCGACGCGGAGCCGGAATCCCTCACCATGCGGGCCATGATAGGTCCGCCTCGCCGTCCCACCCGAACCGGGCGCGCGCGCCGGCCGGGCCGAGGTGTCCACATCGGCCCGGCCGGCGCGGATCAGGCGACGGTCGCCTCGACGGTCACCGGGATGTTGCCGCGCGTCGCGTTGGAGTACGGGCAGATCGCGTGCGCGGCCTCGACGAGCTCGTCGGCCGTCGCTTGGTCCACATCGGACAGTTCGACGTGCAGCGCGGCACTGAGCGTGAACCCGCCTTCCGGCGTCGGGTGCACCTGCACCTCGGCGACGACCGCCGAGTCGGTGACCGCCGTCTTCCGCTGCGCGGCAACGGCTTTGAGCGCCGAGTGGAAGCACGACGCCCAGCCCGCCGCGAACAGCTGCTCCGGGTTCGTCGCGCCGCCGGGGCCGCCCATCTCCTTCGGGATCGCCAAGGTGACGTCGAGCAGGCCGTCATCGGACCGGGCCTGGCCTCCCGCCCTGCCGTCGCCGGTCGAGGTCGCGATGCCGAGGTACAGGGGTTTGCTCATGACGGGGTCCCTTCTTCATCGCGCAGTCGCGATACCGAACGTTCTATCACTTCCCATCATCAGCACTCAGTTCGGGCTTGTCAAGACCGAACGTTCTATCTGGTAGCACTCCCCGGCGCCCGGCCGGGTCAGGGCTCGATCCCCGCGACCCGGAGCCACACCACCCGGCACGTCTCGGCAGCCTGGTCGAGAGCTTCGGGAGAAACCGCGTGGTAGAACGTCCGCTCGATCATCCAGCACACCGCCCCCGCGACGGCCCGGGCGCCGGCGGGCCCGTCGCGGTTCGGGACACCGGCGCGGACCAGGATCGCCGTGATCGCGTCGATGAAGATCTCCGCGGTCTCCATCCACAACGCGCCCAGCTCGGGGATCGCCGAGGACTGGTCGATCGCGACGCGCATGACCAGGCCGTGCTCGTGCCAGCGTTCGCGGGTGCGGCGCAGGGCCGTCGCGATCGCGTCCGCGGGGGCCGCCGGGTCGTCGGCCGCCGCGCGCGACTTCTCGTGCAGCGCCTCGACGGTCCTGGCGAAGAGGGCGACGAGCGCCTCCTGCTTGGAGCTGAAGTAGAAGTACATCGACGCTCGGGAGAGCCCGGCGCGTTCGGCGATGTCGTTGGTCGTGAGCGCGTCGAAGCTCTTCTCGGCCAGCAGTTCCTCGAGCACCTCGAGGATCTTCAGCTCACGCAGGTCCCCTTTGGACGGCGCGCCGGAGCGCCGCCGGGCCACCTTGTCGGGCATCGCCTATCCCCTCCCCTTCCGTCGGTACCGCTCACGATGCCACCGCCGGTCAGTTCGCCGCGATCTGGTGCCCGTCCGGGAAGTCCGTCGATCGCGACAGCTCGTCCCAGCTTTCGATGTCCGCGGTCACCGCGGCCCGGGCGCCCGCGACGAGCCGCAACGCGTCCGAACCGAGCACGAGGTGCACCGGCGGCTTCTCCGCCTCGACGACTGCCAGTACCGCCTCGGCGGCCTTGGCCGGGTTGCCCAGCTGGTTGCCGCTGGCGGCCTGCCGGGCCGCGCGGATCGGCTCGAAGAGCTCGTCGTAGTCCGCGATCGACCGCTCGCTGCGGACCATCGAGCGGCCCGCCCAGTCCGTCCGGAACGAACCGGGCTCGAGGATGGTCACCCGCACGCCGAACCCCGCGACCTCTTTGGACACGGCCTCCAGCAGGCCTTCCACCGCGTACTTGCTGCCGCAGTAGTACGCCAGCCCGGGGAGGGTCAGCAGCCCGCCCATGGAGCTGACCGCGAAGATGTGCCCCGACCGCCGCTTCCGCATGCCCGGCAGGACTGCGTGGACGGTCGCCGCGACCCCGAAGACGTTGACGTCGAACTGCGCGCGCAGCTCGGCCATCGGGGACTCCTCGAACACACCCTCGTGCCCGTAACCGGCGTTCGCGATCAGCACGTCGATGGGACCGACGGTGGACTCGACCTCGCCGACCACGGCGAAAACCGCCTCGTCGTCGGTCACGTCGAGCTGACGCGCGTGGGCACGGCCGGGCGCGAGCGCCTCGAACTTCTGCACGTCTTCGGGCTTGCGCACGGTGCCGACGACGGTGTGACCGGCCGCCAGCGCGCCTTCGGCGAAAGCGCGGCCGAGGCCGCTGCTCGCGCCGGTGATGAGGAAGGTTCGGTTCGTCATGGTCTCGACTCTACGCCTTGTCGAGAAAAATCGACACTGTGTCGACAGTCTCGCTCAGCGCCGTGCCCAGGTTTTCCACCGCGAGGTACGGGTTGAGGTGCGGGTGCCTGCTGCCGACGGCGACGTCCCGCCAGAACCGCTGCAGCACGTTCGACGTCGCGAGACCGCTCGGACCGTGCAGGTCGAGCATCCGCTCGACGGCGGCCCGGCAGTCCCGGCCGGCGTCCGCGAGCGCCATGCGCAGCCGCGGACCGTCCACAGGGGACAACTCGGCGGAGCCCGCTTCGCGGGCCACCTCGAGCATCGTCTTCTCGGCCCGGTCCACGAGGTGAGCGGCCTCCGCCAGCCAATGGCGTGCCCCCGCCGACTCGCCCATGCGCGAGTACGCGGTCATGAACGGTTTGCGGTCCGAGGCGAACATCGCGGTGACGGCGTCGAGCGCCCCTTCGGCGGCACCGACGACCGGACCGAGCACCGTGGTGGCGTACAGCATCAAGTCTCCCAGGGGGAAGGGCGCCGCCGCCGCGATCCGGCCGGCCGGCACGAAAACGCCGTCGGCGACCAAGGTGTGGCTGCCGGTGCCGCACATGCCCGCCATGTCCCAGGTCCGCTCGACGACGAGGTCGGCCGTCGGCACCACCGCGAAGGAGAACTCGCCGTCGACCAGCACCGAAAGCGTGGCCCAAACCGCGTCTTCGCAGCCCGAGACGTTCGGCCAGCGGCCGGTGACCCGCACCCCGTCCGGCACCCGCTCACCCCGCGCGCCGGGCACCCCCGAACCGCAGAAGAGCGCGTCCGGATCGGCGAAGAACTCCGGCGTCGCGGAACCGGGGAGGAAGCGGGCGGCGAGGTTCTTGGCCGTGACGCAGGTCCCGGCGATCCACGCGGTGGACGGGCAGGCCCGGCCGAGGCCGGTCAGCCGGCGCGCGATGGTCTCCACGTCCGCCCATTCCCCGCCGTGCTCCCGCGGGGTCCGCCAGGCGAAGACGCCGTCCTCGCGCAGGGCGGCCAAGCCTTCGGCGGCCGGCCGCTCGTTCTGTTCCGCTTTCCCGGCGTGGGCGCGCAGGACATCCGTGGTCGCGGCGTTCGCGTATTCGATCACCCCGTCGACTCAAGCACCGGGCGCGCGCGGCGTGCCATGCGTCGGCGGCGTGGGTTCATACGCGGCTGTGCGCCGGTAGCATCGCCGGTATGGACCTGATCAGCGAGGTGATCCGCACCGTGCGGGTCGGGAGCGCCGGCGCTCGCCTGATCAAGCAGCCTGCAGCGGGCCTCAGGTTCGCCGCGTTCGACGGCAGCGGGTTCCACATCATCACGCGCGGTACCTGCTGGCTGATCGGCCCCGACGAGCCGGTTTCCCTGCGGCCGGGCGACATCGTGCTCACCTCGTCCGGTGCCGAGCACGGGCTCAGCCAGGAACCTCGTGCCCTGGCGGACATCCCGCTCTTCGAGCTGGGCTCGCCCCTGCCGGCCCCGGAGCCCACGGCCTTCGAGTTCCTGTGCGGGGCCTACCGGCTCGACCACGGCCCGGCGCCCCAGTACCTGCGCGCGCTGCCCGACCTCATCGCGCTGTCGCCGGACTACGACCGCCACCCGGAGCTGCGCTCCCTGATCGACCTCCTCGTCGCCGACGTCGCCGAGGCCGGCCCGGGGTCCGGCGCGACGCGGCGGGCGCTGCTGGACCTGATCCTCGTCCAGGTCCTCCGCCAGTGGCACGAGCGGGACACCGCCGCCGGGGGGCCGGAGGTCGCCCACCCCGGGATCGCGGCCGCGCTGCGCGAGATCCACGAAAACCCGCACCGGCCGTGGACGGTGGGGCGGCTGAGCGAGGTCGCGGGGATGCCCCGGACCGCCTTCTCCCGGCTGTTCACCGCCGCGGTGGGCCGGCCGCCGATGAACTACCTGACCGGCTGGCGGCTCGCCCGCGCCGCCCGGCTGCTGCGGGAAACCGACGCCGGGCTGGCGAGCATCGCCCCGAAGGTCGGCTACTCGACCGAGTTCGCCTTCTCGGCCGCCTTCCGCCGCGAGTACGGCGTCTCACCGGGACGGTTCCGCAGCACACGGCCCACCCTCACCGCTGTTGAGGTTCACTGATCGGTCGAGAGCCGCTCGAGCTGCTTGCCGAATTCTCGCGGGTCCTTGCTCAGCGACGCCGAGGAGGCGATGTTCACGATCGCGCCACCGCCGTTCGCCGCGAGGACCGGCGCGAAAGCGCGGGCCATCGACAGCGTGCCCCAGAAGTTCACGTCCAGCGCGGCGCGGACCGCACGCAGGTCGCCGAGCAAAGCGCCGCGCTCGACGAGCTGGGCGGCGAGGTGGCGGCCGATGCCGCGGTTGGCTCCGGTGACGAGCGCGGGGTAGGCCGGGTCACTCGGCCTCGAGGAACTGCTGGGTGCCGATCACACGGAGCAGCTCGAGCTTCTCCGCGGCGTCCGTGCCCTCCAGCGGCAGGAGGATCCGGATCCGCAGCCCCGCCTCGGGCAGCTCGAGCAACCGGCACCGCAGCCGGATGACCCCCACCGCGGGGTGGTGGACGTCCTTCAAGTCGGCGTGCCGGACGGCGACGTCGTGGCGCTCCCACAGCGTGCGGAACTCCTCGCTGCGCGCCGCGAGGTCTTCGACCAGGCTCGTGATCTCGCCGTCCTCGCCGCGGCGGGAGTACGTGGCGCGAAGGTCGCTGACGTGCGCCGCCGAGAGGCGCGCCCGATCGGCCTCCGGCACGTGCGCGCGGGACTCCTCGCGGGTGAACCAGCGCCGGTAGACGTTGCTTTCCCCGCCCGGGCCGAGCTCGGTGCGGCACGCCACCGCGTCGTCGAGCGCAGTGGTGTGGAGCACGTCGCCGACCTCGTTGTAGACGCACGTCGGCAGGCCTTCGAGGTGCGCGACGAGCTGACGCAGGCCGGGGTCGAGCCGGCGGCCGACCTGACGCGGCGGGGTGGGCACGCCGGCGAGGCGGAACAGGTGATCCTTCTCGTCGGGGGTGCACCGCAGCGCGCGGGCGAGGGCGGCCACCACCTGCTCCGAGGGATTGGAGCCGCGAGCCTGCTCCAGCCGGGCGTAGAAGTCGCTCGACAGCCCCGCCAGCACCGCGACCTCCTCGCGCCGCAAGCCCGGCGTCCGGCGGCGCACCGTGTCCGGCAGGCCCACTTCCGACGGCGAGAGCTCTTCCCGCCGCCGGCGCAGGAATTCGGCGAGGCCGGTCCGGTCGATCACGGCTCCAGCATGCGCGCGTGATCGCGGCCGCGTCCAGGACCGGGTCGGTCCTGGATGGACCGGTCCTGCCCGGGGACGATTTCCCGCCCCAAGCTGAACCCATGGAGAACAACTACGTCCGGCTCGCCCGGCACATCCCGGTTCCCGACGCGGTCCCGACCGTCTCGGTCAACCCCGTCACCCTGCCGGCGCCCGGCCGCGGCCTCCCCCTCGAACTGCGGGTCACGGCGCCCCTGCGGGGTGCCGCTCTCCCGATCGTGCTCCTGTCCCACGGCGGCGGCAGCTCGCTCTACCTGAAGTCGAAGGACGGCTACGCGCCGCTGACCGACTTCTACGCGAGCCACGGGTTCGCCGTGCTCCAGCCGACCCACCTGAGCTCGCCCAACGGCGGGCTCGGCCTCGACGAAACCGCACCGGGCCACCCGCTGTTCTGGCGCTCGAGGATCGACGACTTCGTGCTGATCCTCGACCACCTGGCCGCCATCGAGGCGCAGGCCCCGGTCGTCGCCGGCCGGCTCGACCCGGCGCGCGTCGCCGCCGTCGGGCACTCCGCCGGCGGCAACACCGTCAGCGCGCTGCTCGGCGCGCGGGCCGGGCTCGACCTGCGTGACGCGCGCATCAAGGCCGGGGTGCTGCTCGCCCCGACCGGCAGCGCCGAGGGCATGACCGAAACCATGCGCACGCGCTACCCCGAGCTCGGAACCGACTTCTCCCACCTGACCACGCGGACCTTGGTCGTCCACGGCGACGAAGACGACAACCCCGTCGCCACCACCCGGGGCGCCGGCTGGCACGCCGAGCCCTACCACGTCAGCCCCGGCGCGGACGCGCTGCTGGTCCTCCCGGGCGCGAAGCACTACCTGGGCGGCATCATGGGCTACAGCCTCGCCGAGACCGACGACGAGGACCCCGAACGGCTGGCGGTCACCCAGCGCATGACGTGGGCCTACCTGTGGTCCGCGCTGCACGACGGCGACCCGGCGTGGGAGCGGGCCACCGAAGCGATCCGGGCCGCGCCTTCGCTCGGCCGGGTGCAGACCAAGGACTCGTGACGCCGCCCGTCCGGTCCACAGTGGACTTCGGGGTGGTCCCGGCTCGACCGCCGTCGACGGTGACGATGGTGCCGGCGCGCTCGGGCGCCGGGAAGGCCACGAGATCCGCGACCTCGTGGGGGCTCGACGTCGCTGTGCGGCCGAGCACGTCCGGGACCGGGTGCGCCTGCGGGAGACCAATCCGTCTTGAATGTCACTCCACCGCCGCGGCACGATGCCGAAGCTGCTGACTGTTACCGGCGCTTTACCCGTTCGGTCGATTGCCGACGATCAGCGGACCGGCAAATACTTTCGGACAGTCGATAATTTCAGTGAGGAGCCGATGTGGAGCCGGCGTTAGGGCTCGACGCGGGCACGGCAGATCTTGTCCGTCCGTACTTCCGCACCCATGGACGTACGCGGCCCACGCGCACGCTCCCCGTCGAAGCACTCATCGCGGCAACCGAGCGAGGCCGTATCCCGGAGCACGCCTGCTCCCGGGAAGAAGCCGCGATCTGCATCCTGTGCCGCTCGTCGCAATCGGTCGCGGAAATCGCGGCTTATCGGCGAATTCCCCTGGGCGTCGTCCGGGTCCTGGTGTCCGACCTCGCCGACCGCGGCCTGGTGGCCGTCCAGGACACGCCGATGGCCTCCGGCGGTCGTCCCAGCATCGACTTCATGGAGCGGGTTCTCCGTGGTCTTCACGCGATGACGTGAACCGGAGGGCCCCGAGGCCGCGCTCGCCGGCCACGGACAACAAGAACATCCCGGCCGCGACACCGATCATCGTGAACACGCCCCGCGGCCAGAAGATGTGACTGTCCAAAAACGACACACCCGCGAGCAGGAGAACCACGCCACCGGGCGCCGCCCGCCACCTCGTCCGCAGGGCGGTCGCGGCGACGATCGCGGTGCTGGCCGCGAGGAAGCACGCCGCGCCGATGTACCCGAGCAGGTCGCCGATCGCGAAGACGGCGCCGACGACCGGCGTGGCACCGTTCTGGGCGCGCACGACGGTGCCCGCGGCGATTCCCGCGACGGCGTCGAGACCGCCGTAGAACGCCGCGAAGCCGAACGCGGCCAGCCGCCCGGGCCACCGGAGCCACGGTGGTGCCGACGCAAGCATGAGCCACTGCGCCAGGGCGAGCAGGGGGAACACCGGGAGCAGGATGACGTGCAGCGACACCCACCAGGAGGCGGTGGCCGCGTCGAGGTTCCCGGGATGCACCGCGCCGAAGCCCGCGAGCAGAAGTCCCGGTACTGCGAAGAAGACACCGCGCTGCCACCGTGAGCCGATCACCGGGCGACCATAGCCCGGCCCGCGGGCGATCGAGCAGGCGACGAGATTAGAGAACCCTTACGTCCACGACCACCGCGCCGGTTTTCAGGACCAGGCGATCTCGCCGCTCCGGGCGACGAAGCGCCCGGAGCCGGCGCCGGGCTTCTCGGTGGCCAGGCCGACGATGGCGTCGGTGCCCTCGGTGACGGTCTGCGGGCCGCTGTGGCCGTTGAGGTCGGTCGCCGTGTAGCCGGGGTCCGCGGCGTTGATCCGGATGTCGGGAAACGCTTTCGCGTACTGCGTCGTCAGCATCGTCAGCGCCGCCTTCGAGGCGGTGTAGAGCGGTGCGACGACCTTGGACTCGGGCCGCGACGGGTCGTGGGTGAGGGCGAGGGAGCCCATCCCGCTGCTCACGTTGATGATCACGGGGTCCGCCGAGCGCCGCAGCAGCGGCAGGAACGCGGTGGTCGTCCGGACCACGCCGGCGAGGTTGACGTCGAAGACGCCCAGGACGTCGGCGCCGGTCAGGCCGGCGGGGTCGCCGGCCGGGCCGTGGACGCCGGCGTTGTTGACCAGCACGTCGATCGCGCCCTCGTGCGCGGCGACGTCGGCGGCCGCGGCGGCGACGGACGCGTCGTCGGTCACGTCGATGGGCACGAACCGCGCACCGACCGCGGCGGCGGCGCTCGCGCCCGCCTCGGGGTCGCGGGCGCCGACCAGCACGGTGTGGCCGGCCTCGGCGAGGCGGCGGGCGGTCTCGCGGCCGAGACCCTTGTTCGCTCCGGTGATGAAGGTGATCGTCATGCGGTCGATCCTCGGCCCGCCGGGCGCGGCCGGCCAGGGACGCCTCGACGGTAGGAACAGCGGTACCACCCTCGAACCGGGCCCGGCAGCCGTCCCCGGGGGAAGATGGGACCGTGACCACGACACCCGGGGCCGGGCTGGGCGCGATGATCCGCACCTGGCGGGACCGGCTGCCGCCCTCCGCCGCGGCACTGCCGGTGGGCCGCAACCGCCGCGCGGCCGGGCTGCGCCGCGAAGAGCTCGCCGACCTCGCCGGCTTGTCGGTCGACTACGTCGTCCGCCTGGAGCAGGGCCGGGCCACCACGCCCTCGGTGCAGGTGGTCGCCTCCCTCGCGCGGGCGCTGCAGCTCTCGGCCCCCGAACGGGACCACCTGTACCGGCTCGCCGGGCTCACCCCGCCTGCAGACGGCACGATCTCCGACCACATCCCGCCCGGCGTCCACCGCGTGCTCTCCCGGCTCGGCGACGTCGCGGTCGCGGTGTTCGCGGCCGACTGGCAGCTGGTCTGGTGGAACCGGAGCTGGGCCGCGCTGCTGGGCGACCCCTCGGCGGCGGAGCCCCGCCGCCGCAACTTCGCCCGCGACCGCTTCCCGCTGGACGACGGCCCCGCCTGCCTGGCCCAGTGGCCCGTGACCGAACTCGACGCCGAGACGACGGACCTCGCCGTCGTCGCCGACCTGCGCCGTGCCACCGGGCGCTTCCCGCACGATGGCCGCCTCGCCGGACTGATCCGCGAGCTGACCGCGGGCAACCGGCGGTTCGCGCGGCTGTGGGCCACCGGCTCCGTCGCCGGCCACCGCGAGGACGAGAAGACGATCCACCACCCGTCGGTGGGACCGATCGCGGTGAACTGCGACGTGCTGGGAGACGGCGACACGGAGCTGAAGATCGTGATCATGACCGCCGTCCCGGGCAGTGCCGCCGAGACCAACCTCCGGCTGGCCGCGGCCACCGGCGCACCGGCCCCGAGGGAACAGCGCGCATAGACCGCGATCGCCGGCGCCGCAACGAACCCGCGAAAGTTTCGGGATGTTCGAGCGCCGCCGTCCGGGAGTCCACCGGCTGAAAGTTACATCGGGAGAGCGCAGCTCGGCGACCGGGCGAAGCCGGAACCCTTGCCTCGAAACGGGATCGGCGCTAACGATGGGGACCGACGTGATCCCCACCGACGCTCTGTGACGGAGATCCGATGTCCCTGCTGCTCCCCGGCCGGCGAAGGGCACGGCTCACCGCCGCCTCCCTGCTCGCCGCCACCATGACCGCGGCCACGTTCGTCCCGTCCGCGTGGGCCGGACCGCCGCCGGCCGCGGCCGTGCTGCCGGTCTACCGCGACACCCACTACAGCTTCGCCGAACGGGCCGCGGACCTCGTCTCCCGGATGACACTGCCCGAAAAGGTGCTGCAGCTGCACACCAACAGCGCGCCGGCCATCCCGAGGCTCGGCGTGCAGCAGTACACCTACTGGAGCGAAGGCCAGCACGGGCTCAACACGCTCGGCGCGAACACCAACCCCGGCACCGCCACCGGCGGCGTGCACGCCACCAGCTTCCCGACGAACCTGGCGAGCACGATGTCCTGGGATCCGGAGCTGATCTACCAGGAGACGACGGCGATCTCCGACGAGGCCCGCGGCATGCTCGACAAGTCGCTGTGGGGCGTCGCGCAGAACAACATCGGCCCCGACAAGAACGGCTACGGCTCCCTGACCTACTGGGCGCCCACGGTGAACCTGGACCGCGACCCGCGCTGGGGCCGCACCGACGAAGGGTTCGGCGAAGACCCGTACCTGGTCGCGAAGATGGCCGGCGCGTTCGTGAACGGCTACCAGGGCCAGACGCCGTCGGGCCGGCCGATGACGCCCTACCTCAAGGTCGCGGCCACGGCCAAGCACTACGCGCTCAACGACGTCGAGAACGACCGCCACGCGGACTCCTCCGACACCACGGACGCCAACATCCGCGACTACTACACCGCGCAGTTCCGGGACCTGGTCCAGGACGCGCACGTGTCCGGCCTGATGACGTCGTACAACGCGATCAACGGCACGCCGGCGCCCGCGAACACGTACACGGCCAACGAACTGGCCCAGCGCACCTACGGCTTCGACGGCTACACGACGTCCGACTGCGGCGCGGTCGGCGACGTCTACGCGCCCGGCAGCCACAACTGGGCACCGCCGGGCTGGACCACGGCCACCGCCAACGCGGCGACGCAGTGGACGAACACCGTTACCGGCCAACAGGTTTCCGGCGCCGCGGGCGGCCAGGCGTACGCGCTGCGCGCGGGCACCCAGCTCAACTGCACCGGCTCCGAAGACACCGTGGCCAACATCCAGGAGGCCATCAAGGCCGGCGTCCTCTCCGAGGGCGTCGTCGACAACGCGCTGGTGCACCTGTTCACCATGCGCATGCAGACCGGCGAGTTCGACCCGGCCGACCGGGTGGCCTACACGAAGATCACCAAGGACCAGCTCCAGAGCGCCGCGCACCAGGCGCTGGCCACGAAGGTCGCGGACAACTCGTTGGTGCTGCTGAAGAACGACCGGGTCTCGGGCACCGCCGCGCCGCTGCTGCCCGCCGATCCGGCGAAGCTCGGCAACGTGGTGGTCGTCGGCGACCTCGCCGGCAAGGTCACCCTCGGCGACTACTCCGGCGAGCCCGCGCTGCAGGTGAACGCCGTGCAGGGCATCACGTCCGCGCTCAAGGCGGCCAACCCGGCCGCCACGGTCACCTTCGACGCGTGCGGGACGTCCAGCGGCACGACCACGGCGGCGAGCTGCTCGGCGGCGACGATGGCCGCGATCAAGACCGCCGACCTGGTCGTGGTGGTCGCCGGCACCGACACGAACGTGGCCACCGAAGGCAAGGACCGCACCAGTATCGCCATGCCGGGCAACTACGACTCGCTGCTCGACCAGGTCGCGGCGGCCGGCAACCCCCGCACCGCGCTGGCCGTGCAGGCGGGCGGCGCGGTCTCCCTCGACCACGCCAAGAGCGGCTACCCGGCCATCGTGTTCAGCGCGTACAACGGGGAAAGCCAGGGCACCGCGCTGGCCGATGTGCTGTTCGGCAAGCAGAACCCCAGCGGGCACCTGAACTTCACCTGGTACGCCGACGACACGCAGCTGCCCGGCATGAAGAACTACGGGCTGACGCCGTCGCAGACCGGTGGCCTCGGCCGCACCTACCAGTACTTCACCGGCACCCCGGCGTACCCGTTCGGCTACGGCCTCTCCTACACCGGCTTCGCGTACTCGCACGTGCACGCCGATGCCAGGACCGCCCGTGCGGACGGCAAGGTCACCATCGGGCTGGACGTCACCAACACCGGCAGTACGCCCGGCGCCACCGTCGCGCAGCTGTACGCCGCCACGGCGTTCAGCGTGCCCGGCGTCGAACTGCCGCGCCAGCGGCTGGCCGGCTTCGAGAAGACCGACGTGCTGGCCCCCGGCCAGACCCAGCACCTGAGCATCCCGGTGCGGCTGAGCGACCTGTCGTTCTGGGACGAGGCCAAGCACCGCCAGGTGGTGTACGACGGTGCCTACCGGTTCGGCGTCGGCGCGGACGCCGCCCACCTCGCCGGCACCGCCACGGTGGCCGTCACCGGCGCCATCACCCCGCGGACGCAGTCCGTGACCGTGCAGCCCGACCAGGTGGTGTTCGCGCCCGGCCAGAGCATCGACCTGGCCGGCAGGAACCCGTGGATCGCCGACGACACCGCCCAGGCCGCCCAGCACGTGCCGGCCGACCACGTCGTGGAGGCGGTGAACAACGACCAGTCGTTCGTCGACCTGGCGCACAAGCGGGTCACCTACCGCAGCAGCGATCCGCGGGTGGCCCAGGTGAGCCGGACCGGCAAGGTGACGCTGATCGCGCCCGGCGTCGCGACCATCGGCGTCACGGTCGACGGCGTCACGGGCTCGACGCCCGTCGTGGTCAAGCAGCCGTTCACGCTCAGCGCACCCGACCGGGTGCAGCCGGGCACGACGTACGCCGTCACGACGACCCTGCCCAACCCGGCGGGAGCCCGGCCGCTGCGGGACGTGACCCTGACGCTCAGCGTGCCGGCCGGCTGGACCGCGACGGCCACCTCGCCGTCGACCTTCCCGACCGTGGCCGCGGGGCAGACCGTCACGACGACCTGGCAGGTCACGGTCCCGGCCTCGGCGCTGCCCGGGAAGTTCGACGTGTCGGCACAGGCCACGTTCACCTCCGCCAACGGGCCCGGCACCTCGGTGGACGCGACCACCGTGATCCTGCCGCACCCGCCGTACCCGTCGTTGCCCGCGGCCTACAACAACGTGGGCGTCAGCGACGACGCCACCCCGGGCGCGGGCAACTTCGACGGCGGCAACGCCAGCTTCTCCGCGCAGGCGCTGGCCGCCGCGACGCCGAGTCTCACTCCGGGCGCGACATTCACCCACGACGGCTTGACGTTCACCTGGCCCGACGTCACGCCGGGCAGCCCGGACAACGTCGTCGCGGGCGGGGTGGCCGGCGGCCAGACCATCATGGTCTCCGGCACCGGCCACACCCTCGGCCTGATCGGCGCCGGCGACTACGGCAGCCCGACGGGCACCGCGACGGTGACCTACACCGACGGCACGACGGAGTCCCACAGCGTCAGCTTCGCGGACTGGTGGGCCAACGCGGCAACCGGCGGCGACATCCTCACGACGGTGCCGTACCTCAACAACAGCAGTGGCCGGCTGAACCAGCAGGTGAGCTTGTACTACGCCCCGATCCCGTTGCAGGCGGGCAAGACGGTGCAGTCGGTGACCCTGCCGGACGTCAGCGACGGCGCGAACTCCGGCACGGCGGCGATGCACATCTTCACCATCGCCATCGGCTGACCACGCACGCGGCGTCCGGCCCACCGCGGGTCCTCTTCGGTCGTGTCCGAAGAGGACCCGCGGGACCTCAGCGGGGCAGGACGAGGTGGTCGGCGATGGCGTACAGCTCCGCCTGCGCGCCGCGGCCCGCGACGGCGATCGGCGCGTCGTGGACGGCCTTGAGGATCCAGAGCGTGTGGTAACCGTTCTCGTCCAGGAAACGGGTCGCGTGTCCCTGGACCGTTTTCCCCGCGGTGCCGCGCACCCGGTCGGCCTCGTCGACGCGCACCTGGATCGGCGGCAGGACACTGCACGTGCCCACCGAATAGCTCGTGCGCGGACCGCTCGGGCCGCTCTCCTCGACGTCGAACGCGCACATCCGCAGGCCGTCGGGCAGCTGGCCGAGGCCGAACGCCGGGGTGACGGTGGTCTTGCCCGGGAAGGTGACGCTCCCCGCGACGCGGCGGCCCGCGTCGATCAGCTGCTGGACCGGCACCGTGCTCCCCGGCTGCGCGGCCACGTTGACGTACAGCGAGCCGCCTTCGGGGTGGGTCAGGTACACCTCGTAACCGCCCCGGCCGCCGGAGTGCGAGCTCTCCACGCCGGCCCGCCCGGCGATCGTGACGGGCTGGCCCGGACCGGACTTGAAGGCGGCGTGATCGACCGGCATCATCTTCACTTCCTGCACGTCCACGAGCAGGACCTGACGCCCGGACGTGACGGTCAGCATGTACTCGCCGCCGTACACCGGCTTGTCGGGGTTCGCCGCGCTGCCACCGGTGTTGATCCGGCGCGCGAGGTAGTCGGCCTTGCCCGGCGGCAGCCAGCCGAGCGAGTAGGGCATGGTCAGCTCCGCGATACCGGGTTTGGCCGGTGCCGCGACGGGAGCCGGTCCGCTGCTCCGGCCGGTACCCGTGGCCACCTGGTTGTCGGGCGCGGGCCGGTTCAGCGCGACGACGCCGGCCGCGGCCAGCACGAGCAGCACGACCCCGGCGCCGGCCGCGAGCGGACGGCTCACCGCGGCGCGCCTGCGGTCGAGGTGCTGACGCGTGGCCGCCAGCACCTGGTCGCTGTCGGGGGCGTCGGGCTCGTGGGCGGTGAAGGTGTCCTTGATCAGGTTCTCGATGTCCATCAGCTCTCCTTCGCCTGGGCCATCCGGTCGATGCTCAGGCCGTGTCGCAGGGTCGTCAGGGCTTTGCGGGCGTGGGTCCGCACGGTGGCCTGGGCGCAACCGAGCAGGTCGGCGATGTCGGCGTCGGCGAACTGCTCGTAGTACCGGAGCACCACGACCGCGCGCTGGCGCCGCGGCAACCGCGCCAGGCGCTGCCACATGTCCTCGCGGGCCGCGTGGTCCGACGCGAAGTCGTCCGGCCGAGCCGCGTCCGGCGGGTCCCCCACGGCGATCAGCCGCGCCGACCGGCTGCGCCGCCAGGACAGGTAGTCGTTGGTCACCATCCGCAGGACGTACCGGTCGGGGTGCTCGGCGTCACTGATCCGCGACCACCGTCGGTACGCCTTGACCAGCACGTCCTGCACCAGGTCAGCGGCCTGCTCCCGCTCCCCGGTCAGCATCGTCGCGTAGCGCAGCAGCCGCGGCAGGTGCGCCCGGACGAAGTCCTCGTAGTCAGCCATCACTAGGAAGACTGCCGTCGCTCGCGATCCGTGTACCTCCGGGCGGAACTTTCTTGCGAACCCCGCGGGCCTCGCCGGGACCGGAGATCGGCGCGGGTCACCGGGGCGGCGAACAACCCGGCTTGGACCGCTTCTCCGCGGTCTCGTCGTGGGCGGGGTGGTGACAATGGGAGGGATTTCCCAGGCCCGGAGGCGTCACTGGTGGCGCAGCCTTGACCGCGGCCACCTCGCCGGGTGAGGGCGTTTGTCCCCTCCCGTACGAACCGCCGCCGTGGTCGGCTGGGCCGATGATCGTCCTGCGGCTCATCGGCACCGTGCTGTGGTTCGCGCTCCCGGCCGCGCTGCTCACCTACGCGATCCACGACCTGGACGTGCGGGACGCGCCGACCTACGACATCGAGGGTACGGTCGTCGCCCACCGGCAGGTGGTCCACACCTCCAGCGGGCCGGACTCGACCACCTACACCACGTACTTCATCACCGTCCGGGACGCGGAGAACGAGACCTTCGAGTTCGGCGACCGCCACCCGGAGCTCGACACCGAGCCGGGCACGCCGGTCGTGGTCGAGGTGGCGAAGCAGAGCGACGAAATCGTCATGGTGCGCAAGGGCGGCACCGTCGTCGACCTGCGCGCGACGATCAGCGAAGACGTCTGGATGATCGTGTTCGGCGGGCTCGGCCTGCTCATCGCGCTCGGCCGCGAGTCCCTGCTCGAGGACTACGACATCCCGCGCTGGGCCGGCTTCCTCCTCGGGTTCCTGGCCGCGGGCGGCGGCGTGTACCTCACGCTGCGGCTCGCCGCGTGACGGCCGGACCGGCGGAAGGCCGGGTCAGTTCCGCGTCCACTTCTGGTTGCCGCCGCCGGTGCAGGTGGCGAGGTCGATCAGCGTTCCGTTGCCCGTGCCGTTCCCGATGGCGTCCAGGCACAGGCCCGACTGGGTGCCCACGATCGTGCCGTCGGACTTGAGCGTCCACTTCTGGTTGGTGCCGCCGGTGCAGGTCCAGATGATCGCCTTGGTGCCGGGGGTCGTGCCCTGGCCGCTGGCGTCGAGGCAGGCGCTGCCGTAGACGCGCAGCTCACCGGCGGCGGTCGCGGTCCACTGCTGGTTGGCGCCGCCGTTGCAGTCCCACAGTTCCACCTGCGTGCCCGACGTCTGCGAAGCGTTGGGCACGTCCAGGCAGCGGCCCGACCCGGCGCCGACGACCGTCGACGTCGTGCCGCCGGTTCCGCCGCTGCCCGGGGTGATGGACAGGTTGTCGAACTGCGCTGTCTCCCCCTGGCTCGTCGCGTAGCCGACCTGACCGGCGCCCCAGGTGGAATCGTTCGCCGAGCCGGCGGTCGCGCCGTCGACGACGGCGGTGATGGTGCTGCCGGAGAAGGTGAGCGCGAGCGCGTGCCACCGGTTGGTGCCCAGCGCCGCGACCGTGCCGTGCGCGAGGGTGGAGACCGTGCCGTTGGTGTTCGAGCTCAGGATCGACCAGTTCCCGGTGTCGCTCACGCGCAGGTGGTAGGCGTTCAGCCCGGCGGCTCCGGTGTAGCTCTGGCTGCCGGCGCGCCCGATCAGCTCCGCGTACCCGGACTTTTCGAGCAGGACGTCGGAGGAAACGGTGTAGTTGCTCCACCCGAGCTCGCCGAGCAGGGTGTGCGGGTCGGTCAGCGGGTCCCAGGTGATCGGCGCCTGCGCGCTCATCTGGCGCACGCACCGGCCCGCGCGGCCGCCGCCGCAGCCCGCCACCTCGAAGGAACCCTGCCAGTCCATCAGGTACTTCGCCTCGGTGCCGATCGCGTTGCCGTCGAAGGAATCGCTGTAGGGCAGGCTCAGCGCGCCCGGCGCCGGGCCGGCCGCGGTGCCCTTGCCCTGCCCGGTCGTGGTGGTGAGGGTGTAGACGTACCCGGGCTGCACGGTCAGGCTGAAACCGCCGCCGGACGGCGTGAGGTCGGTGGTGTGCACGAAGTAGTCGGCCGCGTTGCCGGAGCTGACGTTGGTGGCCCACACGTGCACGGCGCCCGTCGACAGGCCGCCGGTCGCGGTGAACGCCAGCGTCTGCGGCCCACCCGCGTCCACCGTCTCGATGACCGTGCTGTAGTCCCGGTTGTTCGGAGACTTCAGCGAGACGTAGCTGCCGTTGTTCCGGTTGCCGCCGAGGTAGCCGCTGGAGCCGTCGAGGTACTGCCAGCCGGGCGCGGTGAACTGGCTCGTCTGGGCCAGCACCCAGGCGTTCTTGCCGATCGAATAGTGGCCGGACCACGGCTGCGCGGCCAGCGCGACGCCCATGGTCGGGTACGGCAGGTTCGGGGTGATCGCGGCGACGATCGGCCAGTTGAGGTACGCGGTCATCTTCCCGTCGATGTACCCGCGGTTGAGGCCGCGGGCCATGGCCTGCGCGCCGCCGTTGTAGTCGTCCGAGCCGTTTTCACTGGCCCACAACGGTTTTCCGGACGAGGTGGCGGCCGAAGGCACACTGCAGTTCGACTGGGCCGAGCGGTAGCCGCACGGGTAGTGCGCGCCGATGATGCCGATGGCGGAAGCGAAAGCGGGGTTGGAGTCGACGTCGTTGGCGATCGACCAGTCGGAGTCGGCGCCGACGATCTTCACCGCCGAGTAGCCGGCGGAGTTGAGCGTGGAACGCAGGTTCTCGTACCAGCCGACGTTGTAGCCGCGCTCGTTCCACCCGCCGAGGTAGTCGATGGCCAGGTTGTGCTGCTTGGCGCAGCCCAGCCACGTGGTCAGGTAGCCGAGCGTGTCGGTCGACCAGAAGTTGCCGCCGCCGATCCAGCCGGGCGCTCCCCAGGCCAGTCCGTAGAGCTTGATGTTCGGGTTGCGGGCCTTCGCCTGTTCCGCGAGCCAGAGCTCGTAGCCGACGTCGCAGTCGACGCTCCCCCGCGTGTGCTCGACGCTCGGCTCCGCACCGGAGGTGGAGTTGGTGTCGCCGCCGATCTCGATCTTGAGGATCTGCACCGAAGCGCCGTAACCGGGCTTGAACAGGTAGTCCAGGATCTGGCCGCGTTCCGGCTCCGGGTAGTCGATCAGCAGGCGGGAGTTGCCGCCCCCACCGCTGATCGCGCCCACGCCGTCGAACGTCCGGCCGCCCGACGAGCCGTTGATCGTGATCGAAGTCGCGGCTTCGGCCGGTGCGGCCGTGACGGCCACGGCACCACTGGCGATCAGCGCGAGGCAGCCGACCACGACCGCCGCCCGCCGGCTCCTGAACCTCGGCATGACGAGTTCCTTTCCACGGAAGAACGCGTGGTGGTTACGCGGCTAGCCGAGCGTCCATTGCTGGTTGCTCCGGCCGTTGCAGGTCCACAGTTCGACGAGGGCGCCGTTCGCGGTGGACGCACCGGTGACGTCCAGGCAGAGCCCGGACTGCACGCCGGTGACCGTCCCGTCGGCGTTGACGGTCCACTGCTGGTTGGCCTGGCCGTTGCAGGGCCAGATGATCACCTTGGTGCCGGGACTCGTGCCGCGGCTGCTGGCGTCGAGGCAGTCACCGCCGTTGTACACGCTGAGCGCGCCCGCGGAGGTGTGGGTGAAGCTCTGGTTCGACCCGCCCGAGCAATCCCGGATCTGCAGCTGCGTGCCGGCCGTGGTGGTCGAGTTCGGCACGTCCAGGCACTTGCCCGCGCCCACGGCGTGCACCGGCCCGGTCCCGCCGCCGGTGGGAGGCGGGCCGCCCAGCGCCGCAGCGGTGGCGTTGTAAGCGGGCTTGGGCTGGTAGTTGTTGTCGTACATGCTCGCGGCGCCGTAGCCGGGGAAGGTCCCGGGAATCCAGGAGTCGGCGTCGCCGACGCCCCACTGCGAGACGCCGGGGCAGCGGGTGACCGCCAGGCAGTCCTTCACGACCGTGGCGTAGTCGCTGGCCTGCTGCTGAAGGCTGCTGCCGGAGGCCGGCAGCTGGATGCGGTCGTCGAGCTCGGTGACGGCGACGTCCAGTCCCAGCGCGGCGAAACGCTGCATGTTCGCGAGCATGGACGACGGGACCTGGCCGACGATGAAGTGGCTTTCCAGGCCGATGCCGCCGAGCGGTACGCCTTGGGAGAGCAGGGATTGCGCGAGACTGTAAAGCGCGTTGCTCTTGGCGTTCTCGCCTTCGATGTTGTAGTCGTTGATGTACAGCTTGGCGTTCGGGTCCGCGTTGTGCGCGGTGCGGATCGCGTCGGCGAGGTAGCCGGTGCCCATGGCGCCGGTGAAGGCGTCCTGGCGCAGGCTGCCGTCCTCGTTGAAGGGCTCGTTGATCACGTCCCAGGCGTAGATCTTTCCCTTGTAGTGGTTCACCTCGGTGGCGATGTGGGCTTCCATCGCGCCCTGGACCTGGTTGCGCGGCAGGCTGTTCACCCACCCGGGCAGCTGTGCGTGCCAGACCAGGTTGTGTCCGCGCACGCGCATGTTGTGCGACTGCGCGAAGGACACGACGTTGTCGCCGGGGCCGAAGTTGTACGAACCGTTGCCGGGCTCGGTGGTGTCCCACTTCATCTCGTTGCCCGGCGTCACCATGTCGAACTGGGCGCCGGCGAGCGAGGTGATCGTCGCGTTGTTCACCATGTTGCCGGTGATTTCCGTGCCGATGTAACGGTTCTGGGCCTCGGCCAGTGAGCGCAGCGTCGACGCCGCGTCCGCGGGCGGTGCCACGGCCACGGCGAGCGCCATCACGGCGGCGGGCACACCGAACCGGAAGCGGGGTGATCGACGCGGTTTGCGGGTGAAGGGGCGCATGGCGGACTCCGATGGCGTCGTCGACATCTCTGCGGGTGGCGCGATCCCTGGCGTGACAGCGAAAACAGGTAACTCCCCGGCGGTGATCGCTGTCAAGTGAGGCGTGAAAGGTGCACGGCCGCGGCTGAAACTTTCATCGACGTGCTACGGAAACCCCGTGGCAGCGCGGTTTTCGGCTGTCCGCACGTTGACCGCGTCCGGCTCACGACGTAACGTCCGCCCGGCGGTCGCGTGCGACGCAGGAGGACCCATGGGAACGAGAACCAGGCTCGGGCGGCTGCGGCCGGTACTGGGTGCGGCGCTGGTGCTGGCCGGGTCGGTGCTGGCCCCGGCCACCAGCCAGGCGGCGGGCGAATCGCTGTCGGTGGACCTTTCCGCGACGCGAGGACCGGCGACCGGTGTGGGCGAAGGCTTCCTCTACGGCATCACCCAGGACGGCAGCCAGCCGGCGGATCCGCTGCTCCAGCCGTTGACCATCAACGCCTTCCGCGGCGGCGGCTGGTTCTCCGGCGGCTGGATCAAGGACGGCTACCAGAACGGCGCCGCGACCAAGGCCGACCTCGACTCGATCACCGCGCAGGCGAAGCGGCTCACCCGGCCGCCCTACCACGCGCAGTACCAGGTGCTCGTCACCGACATCTACGGCCTCAACGGCGGGCAGCCGTCGAACACGGTGTACCCGTGCGACAACGGCGACTGCTCGAACTGGCTGAAGTTCATCGACGCCACGGTGGGCGCGCTGCAGGCCTCCGGGCTCAAGTTCGCCTACGACATCGACAACGAGCCGGACATCTCGGTGTTCTGGACGCGGGGTGTCAACAGCCCGCAGTACTTCCAGATGTGGGACACCGCCTACCGGGAGATCCGCCGCATCGCTCCCGGCGCGCAGATCGTCGGGCCGTCGTTCGCTTACACCCCGCAAAGCCGGCCCGAGCAATGGCGAACCTGGCTGGCGCACGCGAAGGCGGCCGGGACGGTGCCGGACATGATCACCAACCACGACGAGGGCGACGTCGACGACCCGGTCACCGTCTCGCAGTCCCTGAACAGCGCCCTGGCCGCGGCGGGGATCGGCGCGGTGCCGCTGTCGGCGAACGAGTACCAGCCGGCCGACCGGCAGACGGCCGGGGTGACCGCGTGGTACCTCGCGCGGTTCGCGCAATCCGGGTACACCAACGCGATGCGCGGCAACTGGGTCTGCTGCGTGACGCCGAACCTCACCGGCATCCTCACCCAGAGCGGCGGGACCTGGCAGCCGACCGGCAACTGGTGGGTGATGCGCGACTACGCCGACCTCACCGGAACGCTCGTCGCCACCGCCGGCCAGGTCGGCTCGACGGCGATCTCGGCGGCCGAGGACGCCACCGCCAAGCGCGCGGTGGCGATCATCGGCGACGCGAACGGGTACACCGGCGCCGCGTCCGTCACCTTCACCGGCCTGGGCTCGGTTCCCTGGCTGGCGAACAACGGCAGCGTGAACGTCACGGTGCACCGCATCCCCGATCAGGCGCCCCTGGCCGCACCGCAGGTGGTGTACAACCAGAACGTCAGCGCCGGCGCGGCGATCACGGTGCCGCTGACGTTCCAGGCGTCCCACGACGCGTTCGCCGTCTACCTGACACCGGCGTCGACGTCCGGCGGCGGGTTCCCGACCGGTTACCACCGGCTGGTCGCCGCGCACGACAACCTGTGCCTCGACGTCTACGGCAACACGTCGGCCGCGGGCGCGGCGATCGACCAGTGGACCTGCAACGGACAGGCCAACCAGCAGTTCCAGTTCATCCCGGGCACCGGCGGCTACGGCGAACTGCGGGCGCAGAACTCCGGCCAGGACGTGGCGGTATCGGGCGGTGCCACGGTCCAAGGCACGCCCGACATAGTGCAGCAGCCCCCGAACTCGGCCACCGGCAACCTGTGGCAACCGGTGCTCCAGACCGACGGTTCGTACGAGTTCCGCAACCAGCGCAGCGGGTTGTGCCTGGACGTGCCCAGCGCCGGCAGCAGTCCCGGTCAGCAGCTGGATCAGTGGCCGTGCAAGGAAGCGCCGGGCACGAACCAGGACTTCCTGGTCGGCTGACTTTTCGCCGGCGCCCCTGGAGGTCGTGGCGCCGGCTTCCCGTCAGGTCAGGCGCCCGCCATCGCCGGGTGCAGGACTACCTTCGTCCAGCCGTCGTCGCGCTTGTCGAAGTGCTCGTACGCCTCCGGTGCGCGGTCGAGGGGCAGCTCGTGGCTGACGATGAACGACGGCTCGGCCTTGCCCGCGGCGATCAGGTCTCGCAGCTGCCGGTTGTACTTCTTGACCGGTGCCTGGCCGCTGCCGATGTGCTGGCCCTTGAACCAGAACATGCCGTAGTCGAAGGCGAGTTTGCCTTGCTTGGCCAGCTCGTCCCCGGCCCCGGGGTCCTGGGGCACGAACACGCCGACGTTGCCGATCTTCCCGGTGAATCGCACCGAGGCGACCAGCCGGTTCATCGTCAGGTTGGCCTTCTCCTGGCCGTCGGGTTCGTGCGCCTGGTAGCCGACGCACTCGCAACCGTTGTCCGCGCCCAGGCCGATCGTCTCGTCCAGGACGGCCTGCACCGGGTCGACCTTCGAGTCGTCGATGGCGATCGCGCCGATCGATTCCGCCAGGCGCAGCCGGTCGGGGCGCCGGTCGACGACCATCACCTTGCTCGCCCCGCGGATCGTCGCCGAGAGGGCGGCCATCAGCCCGACCGGGCCCGCGCCGTAGATGACCGTCTGGTCGCCGGGCACCACACCGGCCATCTCGGTGGCGTGGTAGCCGGTCGGGAAGATGTCGGCGAGCATCACGTAGTCGGTCTGGCGCTGCTCGGCGTCCTCGCCCAGCCGCAGGCAGTTGAAGTCGCCCCAGGGCACGCGCAACAGCTCGGCCTGTCCACCGGCGTACGGGCCCATGTCGGCGAAGCCGTACGCGGCACCGGCCATCTTCGGCTCGGGCTGGGCGGTCAGGCAGTAGTTCGTCAGCTGACGCTCGCAGTTCTTGCAGTGCCCGCAAGCGATGTTGAACGGCAGGACGACCCAGTCGCCCACCCGGACCTTGTCGACCCCGTCGCCGACCTCGACCACCTCACCCAGGTTCTCGTGCCCGAACCAGCGGCCGGTCTCGAAGTCGGTCCGGCCCTCGTACATGTGCAGGTCCGAGCCGCAGATGTTCGCCGACGTGATCCGCACCAGGACATCGGTCGGGCGCTCGATCCGCGCGTCCGGCACGTCTTTGACGCTGACCTGCCGCGGACCCTCGTACACCACTGCCTTCACGATTTTCTCCTCGTCGTGGATTTCCCCTCGGGGCCCGGATGTCCGGCGGGCATACGGCTAAACCACCACCGTCGGACCGTGTCGGTGGGTTAGCCGGATCGCCGAGGGGTAGCCGCCGTCGATCGGATGCAGAGCGCAACCGGATACGGAGGCCGACCATGACGCGCTCGGTGAGCCCGACAGCAGAACGAAAAAAGCACGAGGAGGTGCAGCGGCAGGGCCGGCGGTTGGGCTGGTTGAGCCTGGGCCTCGGCGTGGCACAGCTGGCCGCACCGCACACCGTGCGCCGGATCAGCGGCGTGGACGACTCCGCGAAGTCGCGGGCGGTGGTGCCGGTCGTCGGTGTGCGGGAGCTGGTCCACGCGGCCGGGTTGCTCGCCGGCCGGCGGAAGGGCGCCTGGGCGTGGACCCGGGTCGCGGGCGACGCGATGGACCTGACCGCGCTCGGCATCGCCCTCGCCCACCGCGGCGGGAACCGCCGCCGGCGGCTCGCCGGGGTGACCGGCGCCGTCGCCGGGATCACGGCACTGGACTTGCTGACCGCCGTGCGCGCGACTCGCGCGCACCACACCGGCACCCCGCGGGCGGCGCGGGAAGCACGCAAAGGAGATCCCGTGGAATTGACAGCAGCGACAACCATCCGCAAACCCGCGCCGGACGTTTTCGCGTTCTGGCGCCACCTTGAGAACCTTCCGGCGTTCATGGCGCACCTCGAGCGGGTCCGCGCCACCGGTGACCGGACGAGCCACTGGGCCGCCAGTGCCCCGTTCGGCAAGGACGTCGAGTGGGACGCGGAAATCACCGAGGAGACGCCGGGCGAGCGGATCGCGTGGCGGTCGACCGGGAAAGCGACCGTGCCGAACGCCGGCACCGTCCGGTTCACCCCCGCGCCCGACGGCGAGAGCACCGAGGTCCACGTCGTCCTCGTGTACGAGATCCCCGGCGGCGCGGTGGGCAAGGCGGTCGCCAAGTACTTCGGCGAAGAACCGCACCAGCAGCTCGACGACGACCTGCGCCGGCTCAAGCAGGTCCTGGAGACCGGCGAGGTCGTCCGGTCCGACGGCGCCCCGTGGGGCAAGCGGGCGCGCAAGGAATTCCCGCAGCGTCCCGCGCAACCGCTGTCGGACGCCGAACTCGAGAAGGGACCGGACGCATGAGGGCGAACACCTGGGCGGGCCGCAACAAGGTCGAGGTCCGCGAGGTCCCGGACCCGAAGATCCTGAACCACCGCGACGCGATCGTCCGGATCACCTCCACCGCGATCTGCGGCTCGGACCTGCACCTGGTCGACGGGTACGTCCCCACCATGCAGGACGGCGACGTCCTGGGCCACGAGTTCATGGGCGAGGTGCTCGAGGTCGGCCCGGGTGTCGATCCGGGCCGGCTGCGCGCCGGGGACCGGGTCGTCGTGCCCTTCCCGATCGCCTGCGGCGCGTGCGCCGCCTGTGCCGCGGACCTGTACTCCTGCTGTGAGAACTCCAACCCCAACGCGGGGATCGCCGAGAAGATGTTCGGCCACCCGGTCGCCGGGATCTTCGGCTACTCGCACCTGACCGGCGGTTTCGCGGGCGGCCAGGCGCAGTACGCGCGCGTGCCGTTCGCCGACGTCGGCCCGATCAAGATCGAGTCGGACCTGACCGACGAGCAGGTGCTGTTCCTCTCCGACATCCTGCCCACCGGCTACATGGGCGCCGAGATGTGCGACATCCGGTCCAGCGACGTCGTCGCGGTCTGGGGCGCCGGCCCGGTCGGCCAGTTCGCCATGGACAGCGCCCGGCTCCTGGGCGCCGCGAAGGTCATCGCCATCGACAAGGAGCCGTACCGGCTGGCGATGGCGGAACGGGCGGGCCACATTCCCGTGAACTTCGAGGAGGTCGACGTCCGGTCCCGGCTGCTGGAGCTGACCGGTGGCCGCGGACCCGACAAGTGCGTCGACGCCGTCGGGCTCGAAGCCACCCACGGCAGCGCGCACATCGCCGCCTACGACCGGGTCAAGCAGGCCGTGCGCTCGGAGACCGACCGCCCGCACGCGTTGCGCCAGGCGATCCTCTCGTGCCGCAGCGGCGGTGTGGTTTCGGTGATCGGCGTGTACGGCGGTCTGCTCGACAAGTTTCCCGCCGGAGCGTGGATGAACCGGTCGCTGACCCTGCGGACGGGGCAGTGCCACGTGCAGCGCTACATGGAGCCGCTGCTGCGGCGCATCGAACGCGGGGAGCTCGACCCGACCCGGATCATCACCCACACGCTGCCGCTGGAGGAGGCCGACCGCGGCTTCGAGATGTTCAAGAACAAGCAGGACAACTGCGAAAAGGTCGTCCTCAAGCCCTGACCGGGACCCCGATCCGGCCACCGTCGAAGCCGGTGGCCGGATACGGGCCGCTCAGTCGTCCCCGCCGTTTTCGGCTTCCTCGGCGCGTTCGCGGTTGCGCTGCTGCCGCTCCCGCTCACGCCGGCTGTAGGTCGCCCGGCGGACGCGTTCCTCGTCTTCGACGCTCGAACCCACCGCCCCGGCGACGATGCCCACGGAGGTCGCGAGCCACACCAGCTTGAGGTACGAAGCCGGCCCCGCCGGATGGCCGAGGACCTTCCCGAAGTAAACGCCTTCGACCAGGACGATCGACGCCACCAGCGCCAGCACGAACAGGATGGCGTACATGCAGGCGACCCCGATGGACAGCGTCAGCGCGGTGGAGGCGTTGTACAGCAAGGCCTTCCGCCGGTCGAGGTGCCCGGACGGGGAGTCCCAGAGGTGGTTGTGCACCATCAGCCAGCCCGCCATGACCACGATCGCCAGTACCGTGATCCCGGCCAGCCGCAGCGAGGGCAGGGCTTCGGCGAGGTTCCAGAACGAGGTGGTGATGATGCCGTACGCGGCGGTGGCCGCCGCGGCCGCGGTGGCGCCGGCGAGGTTGGGCACCAGCCGCCACGGGCGGTTGTCCCGGATCATCCCGGCGAGCAGCCGCAGCCGGCCGCGCACCCCCACCAGGGCCAGGTGCTCGTCGGCGGCGCCGCGGCCGTGGATGTGCCGCGTCGGCGCCACCAGCTCCCGCAGCCGGTCGAGCATCCCCCGCGGGGGATCGGCCTCCTTCTCCGAGCGGTGCGCCACCAGGTGCCGGACCAGGTGGATGACCAGCCGGGACGCCCGGCCGCGCAACCGCAGGGCACCCAGCGCGGGCAGGGACACCATCGCCACGCCGTGGTCGCCGTTGTAGTCCGACGCGATCGGGACCGTCCCGGCTCGCCGCGGGAGGTCGGTGATCAGCACCAGCAGGTCCCAGCCGTGTTCGGCCCGGCGCTCCTCCGCCAGGGCCAGCATGGGGATGTCCCCCTTCTCGTTCAGGGGAAGCGACTGCGTCTCGTGCTCGACGCGCCAGGTCGTCTCCTCGCCGAGATCGCGGGCCAGGCGGGCGGGCAGGTCGTCCGCGATTCTCCCGGCGAGCTGCCCGGGCAACCCGTCATCGGTCAGCAAGCCCACCACCAGGGCCTCCGGCGCACGCTGGGCGGTCATACTCGAGCCTTCCCTCGGGTTTTCCGGAGTGAGCTCTCCGGGTTCCCGGCTCGAGCAGCGGCAAACGGCTGGTCTCCTTCGGTGCCGGCGCCCGGCCGGGCGTTTGCCGCCCGGAGCACGGGGTACGGCCGTTGCATGACCGAAAAGTACGCTATGACGACCGACGACGATCTGCGCGCCGAAGAGTTCGACCGCGCCGCGGTGCAGACGGTGCTGGCGACCGGCGACTGGGCGGGGTGGGACGACCTGCTCGGCTGGCTGCGCTCCGAGGGCCCGGGCGTCCGGGAGCTGTCCCCCGATGCGCTGCGTGGCGTCCGGCAGGACGCCGAACGGGCCTGCGCCATGGGATTCCCCTTCCCCCACGACGCGGACCACCTCTACGCCGTCCTGCGCGGCCAGCACCTCGCGCGGGCTCATGACTGAGTTTGTCCCGGGGGGCCGCGGGTAGCCGCCGCACCGTGGATCGGTGGTACCGCAACGGGGTCATCTACTCCCTCGACATCGAGACCTTCCAGGACTCGGACGGCGACGGGGTCGGTGACCTGTGCGGCCTCACCGACCGGCTGGACTACCTCGCCCGGCTCGGGGTGGACACGATCTGGCTCAACCCGTGCCACCCCTCGCCGCGTCGCGACGGCGGCTACGACATCACCGACTACTACGGCATCGACCCGCGCTTCGGCACGCTCGGGGACTTCGCCGAGCTCGTGAGCCAGGCCGACGAGGTCGGCATCCGGATCGTGCTGGACCTGGTCGTCAACCACACCAGCGACGAGCACCCGTGGTTCCGGTCGGCCCTCTCCGGCCGCGAGGCGCCGTACCACGACTGGTACGTGTGGGCCGACCACGAACCCGCCGACCGGTGGGACGGCTGCGTGTTCCCCGGCTCCGAAGAGGAGACCTGGAGCTACGCCGAGTCCGTCGGCCGCTGGTTCCGGCACCGGTTCTACCGCTTCCAGCCCGAGCTCGACGTCGAACACCCGGCGGTGGCGGCCGAGCTGGCCAAGATCGTCACCTTCTGGCTGCGGCTCGGCGTCGCGGGCTTCCGGGTCGACGCGGCCCCGTTCCTCATCGAATCACGCGGGCAACGGGACTTCGGCCTCCTGCGGCGGCTGCGGGAAACCGCTTCCTGGCAACGCGGGGACGCGATCCTGCTCGCCGAGGCGAACGTGCCCGAGGACGAGCTGCTCGAGTACTTCGGCACCGCGGACGACGAGGCCAGCCGCGCGACGATGCTCTTCGACTTCGGGCTCGACCAGGCCCTGATGCTCGGGCTGGCCCGCGGCGACGCCGAGCCCGTCCGGGAGCGGCTGCGGCGCTCGCCGCGGCTGCCGGGCCAGGCCCAGTGGGCCACCTTCCTGCGCAACCACGACGAGGTCGACCTCGGCGGCCTGTCCCCCGCCGAACGCGGTGACGTGCTCGGCCGGTTCGGGCCGGAGCCCCGCATGCAGCTCTACGACCGCGGCATCCGGCGCCGGCTGGCGTGCATGCTGGACGGCGACCGGCGGCACCTGGAACTGGCCTACAGCCTGTTGCTCACCATGCCGGGCAGCCCCGTGCTGCGGTACGGCGACGAGATCGGCATGGGCGAGGACCTGGCGCTGCCCGAGCGCACCGCGATCCGCACGCCGATGCAGTGGTCCGACGGGCCCAACGGCGGGTTCTCCGGCGCACCGGCCGAGCAGCTGGTCGCCCCGCTCGTCCAAGGCGGGCCGTTCGGGTACGAGCGGGTCAACGTCCTCGGCCAGCGCCGGGACGCGACCAGCCTGCTCACCTGGTTCGAACGGGTGCTGCACACCCGCAAGGAGTGCCCGGAGATCGCCGTCGGCCGGCACGAGCCCGTCGACGGCGGCCCGCCGGAGGTGCTGGTGCACCGGGCCGAAACGGCCAAGGGCCGCATGGTGTTCGTGCACAACCTGGGCCCGTCCGCCTGCCGCGTCCGCATCCCGGCCGAGGCGGACGACATCGCCATGGCGGTGTTCGAGGACAGCGGCTACGACGACCGGATCGACCCCGCGGACGTGGCCATCGCCGGCCACGGCTACCGCTGGATCCGCCTCGTCACTTCCTGACCAGCCACGCGGCGGCGTCCGGCGGCACCGGGCCTCCGCCCGGCGGCGCACTGGCCAGCAGCACCCGCGCGCCTTCCGGCAGCTCGAAGGGCTCGGCGGACAGGTTCACCACGCACTCGAACCCCGGCTCACGCGCGAAGAACAGCACGCCGTCCGGCGCGGGCAGCCACGTCATCGTCCCGTCCCCCAGCGCCGGGTGCTCGCGCCGCGCCGCGAGGGCGGCGCGGTAGAGGCAGAGCATCGACTCCGGGGCGTCGCCCTGCGCCCGCACGGTCCGCTCCCGCCACCGGGCCGGCTGCGGCAGCCACGTCCGCACACCGCCGTCGGTGAAGCCGAACGGAGGCTCGGTTCCCGACCACGGCAGCGGCACCCGGCAGCCGTCGCGGCCGCGTCGGGTGTGGCCGGAGCGTTCCCACGTCGGGTCGGTCAGCACGTCCTCGGGCAGGTCCTCGACCTCTTCAAGGCCCAATTCTTCGCCTTGGTACAGGTACGCGCCGCCGGGCAGCGCCAGCATCAGCAGCAACGCCGCCCGGGCCCGCCGCCGGCCCAACGCGAGGTCGGCCGGCTCGGGCGGGCAGGGGTGGTCCTCGACCCGCGTGACGGTGCGGCCGAACCGCGTCACGTGCCGGACGACGTCGTGGTTGGACAGCACCCACGTCGCGGGCGCGCCCACCGCGTGCAGGGCCTTGACCGTGCAGTCGATCACCGAGCGCAGCGCGCGAGCGTCCCACGAGCAGCGCAGGAAGTCGAAGTTGAACGCCGTGTGCAGCTCGTCCGGGCGGACGTAGCACGCAAGGCGCTCCGGCTTCGCGACCCACGCCTCGGCGACGAACACCCGGTCCGGCCCGAACTCCTCCGCGATCTTGCGCCACGACCGGTAGATCTCGTGCACGCCCTCGAGGTCCCAGTGCGGGTGCCGGCCCCGGCCCGGTGGCTGGACCAGGTCTCCGTGGTCGGACCCCAGATCGGGGAACGACGTGTCCTTCACCAGGCCGTGGGCGACGTCGATGCGGACGCCGTCGACGCCACGGGAGAACCAGAACCGCAGCAGGTCCTCGAACTCGGCTCGCACCTCGGGGTGGTCCCAGTTCAGGTCGGGCTGCTCCGGGGCGAACAGGTGCAGGTACCACTCGCCGTCCGGCACCCGCTTCCACGCGGGACCGCCGAAGACGCTGCGCCAGTCAGTGGGCGGCCGCTCGCCGCCGGCGCCGCGGCCCGGCCGGAAGTGGTACCGCGCCCGTTCGGGCGAACCGGGCCCGGCGGCCAGCGCGGCCCGGAACCACCGGTGGCGGTCGGAAGTGTGGTTCGGCACGACGTCGATCAGCAGCCGCAGCCCGGCCCGGTGCACCTCGTCGATCAGCTCGAGCGCGTCCGCGTCGGTCCCGAACAGCGGGTCGACGGCCCGGTGGTCTTCGATGTCGTAGCCCCCGTCGACCATGGGCGAGCGGTACCACGGCGTCGTCCACACCGCGTCGACACCCAGGCCGGCCAGGTAGCCGAGCCGCGAGCGCAGGCCCGCGAGATCCCCGGTGCCGTCGCCGTTCGAGTCGGCGAAGCTGCGGGGGTAGACCTCGTAGACGACGGCGTCGCGCCACCAGTTCTCGGAGCCTTCCACGGATATCCCCTCCGGCCGCGCTCAGCCGGGTCGCCCGCCGGACCCCACCGCCGCGACGGCTTCGTCGATCCGCTCGGCCAGCCGCAGATCCGGTTCGGTGACGACCCCCTCGCGGCCGGTGCGCAGCCGGAATGTCACCCCGCCGTCGGCCCGCTCTACGTGGGCGTGGTCGTTCATCGCCCGCGCCTCCCGCTGGACGCGCTCGACCAGCGGCGTGATCCGGTCGTCGGGCAGCCGGACCGTGCGCTCGATCCCGTGGCGGTCCCCGGACCACCCGGTCAGGTGACGCAGGCGGCGGGCCACCTCCTCGTCCGACAGCCGCGTCGGGACCTCCGGCCGATGGCTCGCGGCGTCGCGGGGCGACTCGCCCGCGGGGGCGAGCACCTCGACGACGGCACGCGGGAGGCGGCCGCGAAGCTCCTCGGCCAGTCCGGGATCGGTCCGGGTGAGCGCGGTCAGGACGGCCTGCGTCAGGTAGCGGGCCCGCGCGGGGGTGGTCCGCAGCCGCCGGGCCACCGCGGCTTCGACGTCGGTGCCCGACTTCAGGTTCGCCGGCCCGGGATCGCGCGCGGGCCCGGCCTCGGGGCTGGGCAGCCGCTCGGCCAGCCACTCGCGGCCGGCGTCCGGCAGGCACCGGGCGAGGGCGGCCACGACCGCGCCGAGCACGGCCCTCGCTTCGGCCGGGTCGTCCAGCTCGGCGACGTCTTCGACGGCGGTCAGCCACTTCTCGTGCTGTACCACGGCGTTCTCCTTCCCACGTGTGCTCTTCGGGTCGCGTACCCGCCGAGTCACCTTTCACACGGGGAGGAACGGAGGGAGGGCTAGACCAGGGTCGCCGGCGACGAGTAGTACGGGTTCTCCAGCAGCACTCCGCACATCAGCACCTGCGGGTGCGTCTTGAGCAGGTCGACCACGATGTTCTCGCGGTAGCGCGAGATGTCGTACACGCACAGGATCGCCTGCGGGTAGCGGCTGGTGAAGTCGTTCAACGCGGCCTCGTACCGGAACAGCTCGGTCATCCCGGGCAGCTGCGGGTGCCACCAGCGCGCCTCCGCGCCGAGCCGGACGAACGGGTAGCCCGCGGCCATCGCGGTGGACACGGCCTCGTCCCAGAAGTCGATGATCCGGTCCACGGTGAAGTCGTCCGGCGCCAGCAGCGTGTCCCCCGCGGCCCGGATGTCCAGCTGCGCCGAGTCGACGCGCGCCCCGATGTCGTCGACGTCCTCGCCGAGCCGGTCGAGAAAACCCCCGACCTCGTCTTCGTGCACCCCGAACAGGCACTTTTCGCCGGCGCGCAAGCCTTCGCTCAGGAAGGGCAGGAGGACGCGGTCCCGATCTTCCTCGCCCACGTGCAGTGCGCAGATGTGCTGCCCCGGCTCGATGACGACGCCGGGGGTGCCGAACTTGCGGGAAGCGGTCACGACGGAATCCTCCGTTCGAAGCCCGGGCGGTACCCGTTCTCCGTCGATGAAACGTAATAGGGGTTTTCGACGAGCGTTCCGGCCATCCAGACCTTCGGATGCACCTTGATCAACGGGAGGATCAAGTCGCCGCCGAACAAATCCAGGTCGTAGAAGCACAGAACGACCTGCGGGAAATCCTCCCCCCAGGCGGTCACGGCGACCTCTTCGGCGAGGAGTGCGTCGATCAGCGCGGGATTCAGCCGGGGCGCGGCCCAGCTCATGTCGCCGACGATGCGGCCGAACGGACGGCGACCGGTGCCGAGCTTGCGCCGCGACCAGCCGTCCAGCATCGCGAAGAGCGCGTCGGGCGCGAACTCACCGTGCCGGAGGTGGCCGCCGCCCGGTTCGGTCAGCACGAGGTCGCCGGTGCGGGCGAGCCGCTCGCGGATGTTCTCCCGCTCCCCCTCCGCGGCCAGGTAGAGCACGGCGTCCCCCGCCCACATGCCCTCGGCCAGGAAGGGGATCAGGAGGCGGTCCCGCTCGGCTCTGCCCCGGTGGAAGACGCAGAGGTGGTCACCCGGCGCGAGCACGACTCCGCCGAGGGTCACCTCGCGATCGGTCCGATCGTGCTGGTCCATCGTCACCTCCGGTCACGGCGATCCGCGCAGTACCTGCCACATCCGGGTGGCGAGGTGCAGGTTCAGCCTGCTGTCCACGTCGTTGAGGTCCAGCTCCGTGATCTCCCGGATCCGCCCGAGCCGGTAGCGCAGCGTGCTCCGGTGGATCATGAGCGCGGCGGCGGTGTCGCCGTAGCTGCCGCCGCACTCCAGGTACTGCGCGAGCGTCGTGACCAGCTCGGCGTTGCGGTGGGTGTCGTAGTCGAGCAGCTTCCCGAGCCACTCGCGGACGAACTCGACGACGTCGCCGTGGTTCTGCCCGGTGTCGAGGATGCGGTAGATCCCCAGCTGTTCGATCCCGGTGACCCCGTTCGGGGTCTGCGAGCCGCGCCGGATCTCGAGCGCCCGCACCGCTTCCGCGTAGGACTTGGGCAACCGCTCCGGGGTGTCGCAGCGGCTGCCGATCCCGATCGCCCCCTCGGCACCGAGGCTTTCCGAGAGCGAGGCGTGCAGCACCGCGCCGTCCGGCCGCCCGGCGACCAGCAGCACGACCGCGCCCGAGTGGCGCGACACGAGTGATTCGAGCCCGAGCGCCGTCGCGGCGCGTCCCGTGGCCTCGGCGACCACGTCGTCGGCGAGGCCGCCGGCCCACCGCAGCACGACCACGTGGTGCGGACGGCGAAGATCGTGCCCGATCGCCTCGGCACGGGCATACGCGCTCTCGTCGTCGGTTCCGGCGATGAGGTCGTCCACGAGGTCGCGGCGCAGGCGCAGCTCGACCTCGGCCAGGCTGCGCTGGTGCGAGAGTTCCAGCGCCAGCACGGTCGAGCCGTACTCGAGCGCGAACACCTCGTACGCGCCGGCCGTCCGCGCGGGGTCGATCAAGGCGAGCACGCCGAGCACCTCGTGCCGGGGCTTCACCAGGGAGATGAGCCGGTCCTTCACGCGGACCGGTTCGGGCAGGGTCGCGGCGTGCCGGAGCAGCTCCTCGCGCCGGTGCACGGCGACCTTCGGGTACGGGTCCGGCCGGCCGGGACCGCCCCAGGTGCGCAGGTTGCCGAACCGATCCTCGATCGCTACCGGCAGCGCGGTCAGCTGGTGCAGCGCGTGCGCGATGCCCGGCTCGCCGGCCCCGGAGGCCGAGATGGTGGACAGCACGTCGTGCACCTGCGTCTGCTGCTTGAGCCGCTCCAGCGACGTGGACAGCTGGTCGTTGAGCTCCCGCAGCGCCACCGACTGCCGCCGCTCCCGCTTGAGCAGCGCGGAGTTGGCCAGCGCCGCGGCGGTCTGGTGACCGAGCGAGTTGAGCAGGAAGAACTCGTCACGGGAGGGGGACTGCTCGGCCCGGACCACGAGGTAGCCCGTCAGGCCGCCCAGCCCCCGCAGCGCGTAGCACCAGTGCCAGTGGCCATCGGCGAGCTCGATCTGCCCGCTCTGCCCGTGGAGCTTGCCGACTTCCGCGGCGAGGTCGGGACGGGCCTCCTCCGCACCGTCCTGCGCGGTGATCTTGCCGTCCTCGTCGACGAGGTACGCCGCATCGGTCGTGCAACCGCTCAGCGACGGCACCGAGGTCGCGGCGAGCCGGATGATGTCCGCCGCCTCGCGGCCGTCGAACATCATCATCGAAATCGCGAAGAGGCCGTAGAGATTCGACAGCTGCGCACGCCACCAGCTGTCCGACTTGGCTTCCTGGCCTCGTGAGGCCGTATCGTCCTCGGGCGTCATTTCGGCCTCCCCGACCCCGACCTGGTGTTTCGCACCTTACGCCGTCTGCATCTGTTCTGCCGGGCCGACAAACCCCCCGGAAATTCGGCCTGCCGGGCGCACGCGGGCGGTGGGCGCCTTTGCCACGGTGGACGCATCGGACAGGCACGCCCCGTCGCCGCACACCGGGCCTGGCACGCGGAAAAGCCTGCCCGCCGGGCAAACCAACGCGAAATCGGTTCGGATCGGACACTCCCGGTAGGACGATCCGTCCCGGATTGGGACAAGATCATGACACTGATGCGCTTCGATCCCTTCCGTGATTGGGAGCGGGTGAGCGAACAGGTGCTGAGCGGGCGCACGGCCCCACGCGCCATGCCGATGGAGGCGTTCCGCCGCGGCGACGAATTCCAGGTCGCGCTCGACCTGCCGGGCGTCGACCCGGACGAGGTCGACGTGTCCGTCGAACGCAATGTCGTCACCGTGCGGGCGACCCGCCGGCCGGCCCGCGGCGAGGACGCCGAGCTGATCATCGACGAGCGGCCGCAGGGCGAGTTCAGCCGCCAGTTGTTCCTCGGGGACAACCTGGACACCTCCAAGCTGTCGGCCGACTTCGAGCGCGGCGTTCTCACGCTGCGGATCCCCGTGGCCGAGTCGAGCAAACCCCGCCGCGTCGAAATCGGGAGCCACGACGAGCGGCGCCAGCTCACCGACGATCGCGCGGGCGCCCCCGCGCAGGCTCGAGCCGAAGAACACGCGAACGCCTAGGAGGCGAACCACCATGACCGCACAGCCGGGCGCGACCGCGCCTGCACCCCGTCACGCCGCCGAACGTGTCCCCATCGCCTCGTACGACGACTACAGCGAGGCGGAGCGGGTCGTCGACTACCTTTCCGACCAGGGGTTCCCGGTGCAGCGGACGGCCATCATCGGCCGCGACGTGCAGCTCGTCGAGCAGGTCATCGGCCGGCTCGGCCTCGGCGGCGCCGCCCTGCGCGGCGCCGGCTCCGGAGCGCTGACCGGGCTCCTGATCGGCTGGCTGTTCGGCCTGTTCAACTGGTTCACCCCGGTCCTGGCCACGCTGACGCTCGCGCTCTACGGGCTGGTCTTCGGCGCGATCGTCGGGGCGGTCTTCGGGCTGGTCACGCACGCGATGCAACGCGGCCGCCGTGACTTCGCGTCGGTCCGCGCGATGACGCCCACCCGCTACGAGGTCGTCGCCGACGCCGAAGTGGCCGATGAGGCCCGGGCATTGCTGGCGAAGCTGCCCGCCGAGTCAGGAGGTGCGTGATGGCCAGGGCGGTCGGAATCGACCTCGGCACCACCAACTCGGTGATCGCCGTCTGGGAAGGCGGTGAGCCGAGGGTCATCCCCAACACGGAGGGTGCCCGGACGACCCCCTCGGTCGTCGGGTTCACCGAAAGCGGTGAACGGCTGGTCGGGCAGCTCGCCCGCCGCCAGGCGATCCTCAACCCGAAGGGCACCATCTACTCGGCGAAGCGGTTCATCGGCCGCAAGTTCGACGAGGTGTCCGACGAGGCCAAGGCGGTCGGGTTCGACGTCGTCGAGGGAGAGGGCGGCGTCGTCCGCTTCGACATCCGCGGCAAGCTCTACTCGCCGGAGGAGATCAGCGCGCAGGTGCTGCGCAAGCTGGCCGACGACGCGGGCAAGAACCTCGGTGAGCGGGTGACCGAGGCCGTGATCACCGTGCCCGCGTACTTCAACGACGCGCAGCGGCAGGCCACCAAGGACGCCGGGAAGATCGCCGGGCTGACCGTCCTGCGGATCATCAACGAGCCGACCGCGGCCGCGCTGGCCTACGGGCTGGACTCCCAGCAGCACGAGACCGTGCTGGTGTTCGACCTCGGCGGTGGCACGTTCGACGTGAGCCTTCTCGACGTCGGCGACGGCGTGGTCGAGGTCCGGTCGACCGCCGGGGACAGCCACCTCGGCGGCGACGACTTCGACCGCCGGATCGTGGACTTCCTCGCCGACCGGTTCCGGTCCGACAACGGCATCGACCTGCGGCAGGACGCGCAGGCACTGCAGCGGCTGTTCGAAGCGGCGGAGAAGGCCAAGGTCGAGCTGTCCTCGGTCAGCCAGACGAGCGTCAACCTGCCGTTCATCACGGCCGACGCGAGCGGGCCGAAGCACCTGACCACCACCATCCGGCGCTCGGAGTTCGAGCAGATCACCGCGGACCTCGTGGAGCGCTGCCTCGGCCCGGTGCAACAGGCGATGTCCGACGCCAAGGTGAGCGCGAACGACATCGACGAGGTCATCCTCGTCGGCGGCTCGACCCGGATCCCCGCCGTGCAGAGCCTGGTTCGCCGGCTCACGGGCGGCAAGGACCCGAACATGAGCGTCAACCCGGACGAGGTCGTCGCGCTCGGCGCCGCCGTGCAGGCCGGCGTGCTCAAGGGCGAGGTCAAGGACGTCCTGCTGCTCGACGTCACCCCGCTGTCCCTCGGCGTCGAAACCCGTGGTGGCGTGATGACGAAGATCATCGAGCGGAACACCACGATCCCGGCGCGGCGCACGGAGGTGTTCTCCACCGCGGAGGACAACCAGCCCGCCGTCGACGTCGTGGTGCTGCAGGGCGAACGCGAGCGCGCGGCCGACAACCGGGTGCTCGGGCGGTTCCAGCTCACCGACATCCGGCCGGCCCCGCGCGGCGAGGCGCAGATCGAGGTGACGTTCGACGTCGACGCGAACGGCATCGTCAACGTCACCGCGCGCGACAAGGACACCGGTGCCGAGCAGAGCATCACGATCACCGAAAGCTCGAACCTCGACCAGTCCGAGGTCGAACGGATGGTCGCCGAGGCCGAGCGCAACCGCACCGAGGACGAGCGCCTGCGCGAGGAGGTCGAGGCGCGCAACCTGCTGGACACGGCCGCCTACCAGGTCGAGAAGGCGATCACGGACCGGACGCCGGCGCACGAGAAGGCACGCGCGGAGATGCTGGTCACCGACGCACGCGAAGCCGTCCAGTCGAACGCGCCGCTGGACCGGGTGCGCGAGCTGACGTCGGAGCTGCAGCAGGTTCTGGCGGGGCTCACCGCGGCCCGGCCGGGCGGGGACGGCGGTCCGCCGCCGGAGCGAGCGCCCGCCGAAGACGACGACGTGATCGACGCCGACTTCGACCGGGCGTGAGGAAACCATGGCCACCACAGGGAAATCCGCGGAGCCGGGGACACCCTCCGCGGACGCCGCCGGGACGGGCGCCGAGTCCGGCCCCCAGGACGCGCCCGTTCCGGCGGTGGGGCAGGACCGGATCGCCGAGCTCGAGGCGAAGGTCGCCGAGCTGGAGGACCGCTGGCGCCGGGCGGCGGCCGACGCCGACAACCAGCGCAAGCGGTACGCGGCGGAGCTGCCCGCCGCGCGCAAAGCCGAACGCGCCCGGGTCGCCGCCGCCTTCCTGCCGATCCTCGACAACCTCGAGCTGGCGCTCGCGCACGCCCAGGCCGACCCCGCCGCCATCGTGCAGGGCGTGCTGGCGATCCGCGACCAGGCCGTGCAGCTGCTGGCCGGCCTCGGGTACCAGCGTGACGACGAAAGCGACGTCCCGTTCGACCCGGCCCGGCACGAGGTGGTCGCCGTCGACGACGACCCGCGCGCCGAGCCGAACACGGTGACCCGCGTGATGCGGCCCGGGTACGGGACCGGCGACGGGCAGCTGCGGCCGACCGCGGTCTCCGTGGCGAAACCGCGGGGGTGAGCGCTCGTGGCACGGGACTTCTACGCCACGCTCGGGGTCGGCCGTGACGCCGGCGCCGAGGAACTCCAGCGGGCGTACCGGAAACTCGCTCGCGAGAACCACCCGGACGTCAACAAGGACCCGAAGGCCGAAGAGCGGTTCAAGGAGGTCAGCGAGGCCTACCAGGTCCTGTCCGACCCGGAGCAGCGGCGCAAGTACGACCGGTTCGGCGACGACTTCCGGCAGGTGCCCGACGACTGGGAGCAGCGCGTCGGCGCCGGCTCCGGTGCCGGGCAGCGCGGTGGCCGGGTCCGCTACAGCACCTCCGGCGGCGGGTTCGAAGGGTTCGAGGGGTTCGAAGGCGTCGACATCGAGGATCTCCTCGGCGGTCTCTTCGGCGGCCGGGGGCGCGGTGGCCCGGTCCCGGGCGCGGACCAGGAGGCCGAGCTGGAGCTGTCCGTCGAGGAGGCCTACCGCGGCGGGCGGCGGCACCTGAACTTCGGCGGTGCCCGCGAGTACGACGTGACGATCCCGCCGGGCGTGCTCGACGGCCAGCGCATCCGGCTGGCCGGCCAGGGCGGCCGGGGCTCGGGCAACGCCGCCCCAGGGGACCTGTACCTGGTCGTCCGCGTCCGGCCGGACCGCCGGTACCGGCTCGAGGGGCGCGACATCCACGTCGAGCTCCCGGTGACGCCGTCGGAGGCCGCGCTCGGGGCCACGGTCCCGATCACCACCCCCGGTGGCGAGGTGAAGGCCCGGGTCGTCCCCGGATCGTCCAGCGGACGGCGGCTGCGGCTGCGCGGCGAGGGCATGCCGAACCCGAAGGGCAAGCCCGGCGACCTCTACGCCGAGGTCAAGATCATGGTGCCGAAGCGCCCGAACAAGCGGGAACGCGAGCTGTTCGAAGAGCTCGCCGCGGTGTCCGACTTCGATCCCAGGAGGACCTGATGGCGCGGTACGTGCTCGTCCGCCCGGCGCGGCTCGACCTCGAGACCGTGGCCGCGCGCACCGGGCTGCACCCCGAGCTGCTCCGCCGGTTCGCGGCGCTCGGCCTGGTGGAGACGACCCCGGACGCGAACGGGCGCCCGTGCTTCCCCTTGTCGACGATGGCCAGGGTGGCCCGGATCCAGCGGCTGCACGCCGTCCTGCCCCTCAACTACGCGGCGATCGGGCTGGTGCTCGACCTGCTCGACCGCATCGACGTCCTCGAAGGACAAGTCAGGAGCAATCGGCGATGGACATGAGCAAGCTGACCCAGAAGTCGCAGGAAGCACTGCAAGAGGCGCAGAGCGTGGCGCAGCGCCACGGCCACACCGAGACCGACGGCGAGCACCTGCTGCTCGCGCTGCTCGACCAGCCCGACGGCCTGGCGCCCCGGCTGCTCACGCAGGCGGGCGCGGACGTCGACAGTCTCCGCGAAGCCGTCGAAGCGGAGGTCGCGCGGCGGCCGAAGGTGACCGGCCCGGGCGCCACGCCCGGGCAGGTCTACCTCACCCGGCGCCTGGCCGGCCTGCTCGACGCCGCCGAACGGGAAGCCAAGCGGCTCAAGGACGAATACGTCTCCGTCGAACACCTCGTGCTGGCCCTCGCCGACGAGGGCGCGAAGTCCGCCGCGGGACGGCTGCTGACCCGGCACGGCGTGACGCGCGAGTCGTTCTTGACGGCACTGACCAAGATCCGCGGCAACCAGCGGGTCACCTCGGCCACCCCGGAGGGCGCGTACGAGGCGCTGGAGAAGTACGGCCGGGACCTGGTCGCCGACGCGCGCTCGGGCAAGCTCGACCCGGTCATCGGCCGGGACGCCGAAATCCGCCGGGTGATCCAGATCCTGTCGCGGAAGACGAAGAACAACCCCGTGCTGATCGGCGACCCGGGCGTCGGCAAGACGGCGATCGTCGAGGGCCTCGCCCAGCGGATCGTGCGCGGCGACGTGCCGGAAGGCCTGCGGGACAAGACGATCTTCTCGCTCGACATGGGGGCGCTCGTCGCCGGGGCGAAGTACCGCGGCGAATTCGAGGAGCGGCTCAAGGCCGTGCTGGCCGAGGTCAAAGCCGAAGAAGGACGCATCCTGCTCTTCATCGACGAGCTCCACACGGTCGTCGGGGCCGGCGCCACCGAAGGCGCGATGGACGCCGGGAACATGCTCAAGCCGATGCTGGCGCGCGGCGAGCTCCACCTGATCGGGGCGACGACGCTCGACGAGTACCGCAAGCACATCGAGAAGGACGCCGCGCTGGAGCGCCGGTTCCAGCCCGTCGTCGTCGACGAGCCCTCCGTCGAGGACACCATCTCCATCCTGCGCGGACTGCGGGAACGGCTCGAGGTGTTCCACGGGGTCAAGATCCAGGACGGCGCGCTCGTCGCCGCCGCGACCCTGTCCCACCGCTACATCACCGACCGGTTCCTGCCGGACAAGGCGATCGACCTCGTCGACGAGGCGTGCGCGCGGCTGCGCACGGAAATCGACTCCATGCCCGCCGAGCTCGACGAGCTCACCCGGCGCGTCACCCGCCTGGAGATCGAGCAGGCCGCGCTGTCCAAGGAAACCGACAAGGCCAGCAAGGCACGGCTGGCGGACCTCGACCGGGAAGTCGCGGATCTTCGTGCCGAAGCGGACTCGAAGAAGGCGCAGTGGGAAGCCGAGCGGCAGGCGATCCGGCGGGTCCAGGAGCTGCGGTCCGAACTCGAACGGCTCCGCCACGAAGCCGAAGAGGCGGAACGCAACTACGACCTCAACCGCGCGGCCGAGCTGCGCTACGGCGAGATCACCGAAGCCGAGCGCCGGCTGGCCGCGGAAGAAGAGCAGCTCGCGGGCAAGCAAGGCCGGAACCGGCTGCTGCGCGAAGTCGTCACCGAGGACGAGATCGCCGAGATCGTCGCCTCGTGGACCGGCATCCCGGTCTCCCGGCTGCAGGAAGGCGAGCGCGAAAAACTGCTGCGCCTGGACGAAATCCTGCACGAGCGGGTGATCGGCCAGGACGAAGCCGTCCGGCTGGTCGCCGACGCGGTCATCCGGGCCCGGTCGGGGATTCGCGACCCGCGCAAGCCGATCGGGTCGTTCATCTTCCTCGGCCCGACCGGGGTCGGGAAGACCGAGCTGGCCAAGACGCTGGCGGCGGCCCTGTTCGACAGCGAGGACAACATGGTCCGGCTCGACATGAGCGAGTACCAGGAGCGGCACACCGTCTCGCGGCTGCTGGGCGCTCCCCCGGGTTACGTCGGTTACGACGAGGGCGGCCAGCTCACCGAAGCCGTGCGGCGCAAGCCTTACTCGGTCGTGCTGTTCGACGAGATCGAGAAGGCCCACCCGGACGTGTTCAACACGCTGCTGCAGGTGCTCGACGACGGCCGGATCACCGACTCGCAGGGCCGTACCGTCGACTTCCGCAACACGGTGATCATCATGACCTCCAACATCGGCTCGCAGCACCTGCTCGACGGCGTCACCACCACCGGTGAGATCAAGCCGGAAGCCCGGGACGCCGTACTGGCCGAACTGCGCCACCACTTCCGGCCCGAGTTCCTCAACCGCGTCGACGACACCGTGCTGTTCACCCCGCTCGGGCCGGCCGAGATCGAGCGGATCGTCGACCTGCAGTTCGACGAGCTGCGCCACCGGCTGGCCGAACAGGGCATCACGGTCGAGCTCACCCCCGCGGCGCGGCAGTTCATCGCCCGGCGCGGGTTCGACCCCGTGTACGGCGCCCGGCCGTTGCGCCGCTACATCTCCCACGAGGTCGAGACGCGGATCGGGCGCGCGCTGCTGCGCGGCGAGCTGACCGAGGGGCTGGTGATCGTGGTCGACGCGGTCGACGGTGACCTGACCGTCGACTTCCGCGCCGCCGGACAGGAGGCAGCATGAGGACCGTAGTCGTCGCCTGCGAGCACTGCGGGAAGAGCAACCGGATTCCCGTCGCCGCCGACGGAACACCGAAGTGCGGGAACTGCCACCAGCCGCTGCCGTGGGTGGTCGACGCGGGCGACGCCGACTTCGCGCCGATCGCCGAGCAGGCCGGCCTCCCGGTGCTCGTCGACCTCTGGGCCACCTGGTGCGGCCCCTGCCGGTCGGTGAGCCCGGCGCTGGACCGGCTCGCCCGCGCGCGGGCCGGGAAGGTGAAGCTCGTCAAGGTCGACGTCGACAAGGCACCGGCGACGGCACGCCGGTTCGACGTCATGGCCGTGCCGACCCTCCTGGTGCTCCGCGGCGGCGAGGTCGTCCGGCGGCAGGCCGGCGCGGCGCCGGAAAACGTTCTGCGCGAGTGGCTCGACCAAGCACTGAACTCGCCGGAGGAGGCGAAGACATGACCACCGTCACCGACCCGCACCTGGCTCTCGTCCGAGAGGTGGTGCCCCGGACTCCCCAAGGCTGCCAGGAGTGCCTCGCCGCCGGGACCGCGTGGGTGCACCTGCGGCTGTGCCTGACCTGCGGGCACGTCGGCTGTTGCGACTCTTCGCCGATGAGGCACGCGCGCCGGCACGCCCACGCCATCGGCCACCCCATCGTGCGCTCGTTCGAGCCCGGCGAGAACTGGCGTTGGTGCTACGCGCACGAGGCGTTCGTATGACGGTCGCGGCGCAGGACCTCGTCGAGACGCCGGATCCGCACGGCGCGTTCCCCCGGCTGACCCACGAGCAGCTCGAGACGCTCTCCGCCGCGGGCGAGCGCCGGCCGGTGCGGCCGGGTGAAGTGCTCTACGCGCAAGGAGAACGCTCGTCGGACTGGTACGTCGTCCTGAGCGGCAAGGTCGCCATCCAGCACACCGAAGGGGACGAGACCAGAACCGTGCGCGTCCACGGTCCCGGGCGGTTCCTCGGCGAACTGGGCCTGCTCGAAGGGCAGCCGTCGTTCTTCACCGCCGTCGCCGCCGAACCCGGCGAGGTGCTCGTCGTCCCGATCGACGAGCTGAAGCGGCTGGTGACCGGCGACCCGGTCCTCGGCGACCTGATCCTGCGGGCCTACCTCGTCCGCCGCGCCCTCATCATCGGCTCCGGCGACGGGCTGCGGATCGTCGGCTCGTGCTACTCGCCGGACACCCGGCGGCTGCTGGAGTTCGTGGCCCGCAACCGCCTGCCCTACCGCCTGGACGACCTCGACCAGGACCGCGGGGCCGAGGCGCTGCTGCGCCGGCTCGGCGTCACGGTCGACCAGACCCCGGTGGTGGTGCTGCCCGGCGCCGGCGTGCTGCGCAACCCGAGCAACGCCGAACTGGCGCGCGCGGTCGGGCTGCGGCACCAGGAACCCCGGGCCGGCGTGCGCGACATGCTCGTGGTCGGTGCCGGGCCCGGCGGGCTCGCGGCCGTCGTCTACGCCGCCTCCGAAGGGCTCGCGACGTCGGCGTTCGACGCCGTCGCGGCCGGCGGGCAGGCGGGCACCACGTCGCGGATCGAGAACTACCTCGGCTTCCCGTCCGGGATCTCGGGGGCGGAGCTGGCCGAGCGGTCGGTGATCCAGGCGGCCAAGTTCGGCGTCCGGGTCGACGTCCCGGGCGAAGCACGCACGCTCGAACCGCGGGGCGGGCTGTACGCGGTCGGTTTCGACGACGGCACCGAAGTCGTCACGCGGACGGTGATCATCGCGACCGGCGCCCGGTACCGGCGGCTGCCCATCCCGAGGCTCGAGCACCTCGAAGGCACGTGCGTCTACTACGCGGCGACGCCGGAGGAGGCCCGGCAGTGCCGGGCGGACCCGGTCGCGGTGGTCGGCGGCGGCAACTCCGCGGGACAGGCCGCGGTGTTCCTGGCGGGGACCTCGCCCGTGGTGCACCTGCTGGTGCGCGGCGGCGATCTCGGCGCGAACATGTCGCGCTACCTGGTCGACCAGGTGGAGCGGCACCCGCGCGTCCAGGTCCACCTGCACACCGAGGTCCGCGAGATCGCCGAGGACGGCAAGGCGATGTCGGGCGTCGAGGTCGAGGACAACCGCACGCACGAACGGACCCGGCTCGCCGCCCGCGCGTTGTTCGTCTTCATCGGGGCCGCTCCCCACACGCGCTGGCTGTCCGGCCACATCGCGCTCGACGCGGACGGGTTCGTGCTCACCGGCTCCGACGCCGGCGCGTTCCAGGCGGCCGGGATCTCGCGGGCGCCGTTGCCGCTGGAGACGAGCAGCCCCGGTGTGTTCGCCGTCGGCGACGTCCGGCACGGCTCGGTGAAGCGGGTGGCCTCGGCGGTGGGCGAAGGCGCCATGGCCGTCCGACTGGTGCACGAGCACCTCGCGCAAGAACCCTGACAACGGGAGGACTCCCATGACCACCAGGCTTTCCCACCCGCCCATCGCGCTCGCGGAATTGGACGGGCTGATCAGCCGCGCGGCACCCCCGTCCGAGCTCACCATCAGCTCCACCCTGCACCCGGGGCGCTACACCGTCGTCGCGATCGCCGGCCGGACGGACGCGCCGGCGTTGCCGACCCTCGCGGGGTACCTCGCCGGGCTCGTCCACGCGGGCGCCCGCCACTTCGTCATCGACCTCTCCCGGGTCGAACGCCCCGGCGACGACCTCCTCGGCCTGCTGCGCCGCTTCGGCGACCGGCTGACCACCGGCGGCGGTGCGCTGGAACTGATCGGGCTGACCCCGCCGGTGCTGTACGAGCTGGACGACGAGGCGCTCGGCGAGGTTTTCGCGCAGTACCGCGCCGCCTTCGAGAGCGGCCTGCGGAGGTGGGCGGCGCTGCGCTGCCCCCAGGGCTTCGAGGGGGTCGCCGAACCCGGCTCCCCCGCCCGCTTCCGCGCGTTCGTCGACACCGGGGCCACCGGTCGCGGCGAGCGGTTCGGGAGGCGCCGATGACCACCGTCAGCCGCCACCACCGGCGGACCTGGGCCCGGATCTTCGTGGTCGGCCTGCTGCTGTGGGTGCTCTCGGTCATCGTGACGTACGCGACCGGCAACCCGAACCTGCTGCCCACGCTCGTGCTGCTCGGCAGCTTCCTGGTGCCGGTGACGTTCGTGGCGTGGGCGTTCGAGCGCCGCGACTCCGGCGAGATCACCGCCGAGCTGGTGTTCCGGACCTTCCTCGTCGGCGGGGTGCTGGGCGTTCTCGGCGCTTCGGTGCTGGAGGCCTACCTGCTGTACCCGTCGACGTGGCTGTACCTGTGGGTCGGGCTCATCGAGGAGGCGGTCAAGCTGATCGCCCTCGCCCTGCTGACGCGCGGCCTGGTCGTGAAGTCCATGCGGGACGGGATGATCCTCGGCGCCACGGTCGGGTTCGGCTTCTCCGCCTTCGAATCCGCGGGCTACGCGCTCACGTCGTTGTTCACCGCCCACGGCCTGTCGCTGACCGACCTGGTCACGACCGAGCTGCTGCGCGGGCTGCTCGCACCGGTCGGGCACGGGCTGTGGACCGCCATCCTGGGCGGGCTGCTGTTCGCGTGGAGCACGCGCGAGCACTTCGTGCTGAGCCTGCGCTTGGCGCTGGCCTTCCTCGGCGTCGCGCTGCTGCACGCGCTGTGGGATTCCATGTCGTCCATCGCCCTGGTGATCACCCTGGTGCTGACCGGCCAGGTGGCGGAGTACGACCCGCGCGGCCTCGTCGTACCGCCCGAGGACGTGACGACGGTGTACACGGTGCTGACCTGGACGGGCGAGGGCGTGATCGCCCTGATCGGCGTGCTGTGGCTGCTGGTCCTGGTCCGCCGGTCGCGGCGGGAGCGCCGCCGGGCACCCCACTGGACGTACCGGATCCCGGCCGCGCGCACGCCGGCGGTCGGAAGGTATTGACCGGCACTACGCGAAGGCCACGAGTTTCAGGAAAAGGAGCACAGGAATGCACCGTCTGCTCGGCTTGCCCACCCCACCGCAACGGGTGCACGCGACGTTACGGCCCGGATTCCCCGCGCCGGACGGCGAACGCGCCCGTGCTCATCCGCACGCTGACTCGGCAAGACGTTCCAGCCGGGGCAAACTGGCGCTGTCGATCACCCGCGACGCCGGCGTGGTCCTGGCGACCGCGTCCGGCGAGATCGACCTGGCCACGGCCCACACCTTCGCCCAGCACCTCGAATCGACCCTCACCGGCCCCCCGACCGCGGTCATCGCCGACCTCGACCAGGTCGCGTTTCTCTCGTCCTCCGGACTGGCGGCGCTCCAGATCTTCGCCCACGCGGCCGGCTCCGCGGGCGTCGCGTTCTACCTGGTGAGCGCCCAGCGCACGATGCTCCGGCACCTACAACTGACGGCCCTCAACCGCGAGATCACCATCAAGCACACCGTCGCCGAAGCCCGCGCCTGCCTGTCGGCCAAACCGGCGTCCTAGAGGCGCATCCAAGTGGCCAGCTGTCCCCAGGGAATGCTCAGCTTCTACGCCAACCCCCACCGCGGCGATCAACGGAATCGACGTCGGCCGAGAGCCACTCACAGAAACAACCCGGTTCTACCACTGACAGCGGCGTCCAGCAGTCATTTTCATCGAGCTGTCCTTCGCGTACGCGCTTACCGAGGTCGAATGCCCCCTGGCGACGCCCGGCCTGGTCGTGGACCCTCCGCGCTTCTCGCTTCCCGGTCGGGCGTCAAGTGATCCCCGGCCAGGGAGCTGGATCCCGTGATCGACGGGACCACGATCGCGCCCGGCCGCGCCAGCATCCGCATGTACCGCGACGCGCTGGCCACCGCCCGCGAATGGCGGCAGCTGGCCGAGGCGAAGAACTGTCCACCCGCGACCGTGGCGGCAGCGATCGACGACCTGGTCCCGGCCGACGCGAGCGACGACCTCGCGCGAGCACCTCGGCTTGGACCACGCCTGAGCGAGGGAGGGAACCACACGGTCCTCGACGCGACCGGGTTCTGCCGGGGCGGCACGGTCGACGGCGTCCGACTGCTCGGCCCGAACGCGATCGACCTCATCTCCGCCGAAGAGGCGAACGGGACCAAGGCGGCGCGGGCGCCCGGCCCAGCCGTCGCCACCAGCTACGCCGGCGCCCCCCGACGAGTCACTCGCCGAAGACCCGCCGCACGACCACGCCGACCAGCCGCTCCCTCGGCACGAACCCGTAGTGCCGGGAATCCCAGCTGGACGGCCGGTTGTCACCCAGGACGACGGTGCAGCCCGGGGGCACCGACGCACCTCCGAGGCCGTGCACGTCCGGGTCTGCCCAGGCGGGCGGCAGGCGGTCGCCCGCTACCGCCACCACGCGTTTCAGCAGCAGCTGGTCCCCCGCCGGCGCTCCGCTCGGCAAGGGCGGGTAGCGCAGCAGGGCCACCTGACCGCGCCGGGGGCGGCGGGTGCGGCGCACCAGGACCCGGTCGCCGGAGCGTAGGGCCGGGGTCATGCTGGCACCGTCCACTGTGGTCAGGATCAGCGCGCGGCGCACCACGGCGGCGGCCAGCAGTCCGGCGAGGACCAGGACTCTCACGGCACGGCCTGGTAGCCGTCGGCCTGCAGGCGGAACAGGCGCGCGTAGCCGCGGCCGTCGGCGAGCAGGGTTTCGTGCGTGCCCAGCTCGGCGATCCGGCCGTCCTCGAGGACGGCGATGCGGTCGGCGGCGCGCACCGCGCTCAGCCGGTGGGAGATGAGCAGGCTCGTGCGGCCTCGCCGGTGCTCGCGGATGCGCGCGTGCACCTCGTGTTCGGCCTCCGGGTCGAGACCGGAGCTCGGCTCGTCCAGGATCATCAAATCCCGCCCCTCCCGGACGAGCGAGCGGGCCAGCGCCAGGCGCTGCCACTGCCCGCCGGAGAGCACCACGCCGGTCGAGGTGTCCTCGCCGAGCTCGAAGATCCGGGTCAACGGCGTGTCGTACCCGCGCGGCAGCGCGGCGATCCGGTCGTGCGCGCCCGCCCGCGTCGCGGCGGCCACCAGCCGGTCGCGGTCGTCCAGCGCGGACAGCTCGCCGAGGCCGATGTTCTCGGCCGCGGTCATGTCGTAGTTCATGTGGTCCTGGAACACGGCGCTGATCCGCTCGCGCAGCGACGCGGGCGGGAGGTCGCGCAGGTCCACCCCGTCCCAGAGGATCCGCCCGCGCGTCGGGTCGTACATGCGGCACAACAGCTTCACGAGCGTGCTCTTGCCCGCGCCGTTGAGGCCGACGAGGGCGACCGCCGCGCCGTGCGGGATGGTGAGGTCCACCCCGCGCAGCACCCACGGGTGCTCGTCGCTGTACCGGAACCACACGTCACGCAGCTCGAGCCCCTGGCGCAACGCCGGCGCCGCGGCACCGGATCCGCTCGGCAGATCGGGTTCCGCGCGGACCACGGCGACGTAGTGCGCGAACGACAGCAGCCGGGCCTGGCCGTTGGCGATCGCCGACGCGCACCCCGGCGACGGCGGCCACGAACATCGACACGTCGCCGGCGCTGAGCGACCCGCTCGCCGCCGACGTGATCGCCCACCACAGCCCCGCACCGGCGACGGCCGCGCTCAGCGCCGTCAGCCCGCCCATGGTCCACAGCTCGCGTTGGTCCATGCGGCGCTGCGCGTCGTTGGCGCTGCGGCGCTCGTCCATCAGCCGGGCGCGCAGGAACGCCCCGATGCCGAACAGCCGGATCTCGGTCGCGGCGGCGACCCCGGTGAGCAGCTGGCTGTAGAAGAACTCGCGCCGGGCGAACCGCTCGACGCGCCATTCCACGGCGGCGCGGCGCCGGGCCAGCAGCAGTTCGGCGAGCAACGCGGGGATCGCGGCGGCCAGCACGACGCCGGTCATCGCCGGGCTCAGCACGAGCAGCGAGCCGAGGAACCCGGCCAGCGAAAGGGTTCCGCTGAGCGTGCCGCCGACGCCGTCGACGATCTCCGGCACCCGGCCGCAGCTCTCCTGGGCCAGCCGCAGCCGGTCCTGGTAGGCCGGGTCCTCGAAGGTGCGCAACCCGACCTGACGGCCCAGCGCGGCGAACAGCCGGTCGGTGGCGACCGCGCTCGCCGCGCGGCCGATCTGCGCGCGGACGTAGTGGACCACCACCGGCAGCGCGGCGACGGCGAGCCCAGCGAACGCCAGCGCCGCCGCGAGGCCGCCGACCGCGCCGGTGCGCCCGACGAGCCGGTCGAGGACGAGCTTGGTCAGCCAGGCGGTGGCGATCGGCGCGGTCGCCGCGGCCGCCGTCATGACCAGGAGCCCGGCCAGCCGCGCCGGGCCGGACCGCCACAGCAGCACGGCGGCGGCCGCGCCGGCCGCCCGCACCTGGTCCGCGCCGATCCGCCGGTCCGGTTCGCGCACCGGTTCGCGCACCGGTCAGCGCCCGGCGGGCACGGGCAGCTCGGGCACCCGCCCCGCGGTCGCGACCACCCGCCCGTCGGCCACCACGTACAGCGCGGGGGTCCAGGTGTTGCGGAACGCGGCGGCCACCGGGCCGCCGTCGAGGTCCGCCGGCACCACCCGCGCGACCTCGGCGAGCGCGCGCACGGTTTCCGGCTCGTCGCCGCCGAAGACGGCGAAGACGTTGTCCCGGCCCTGATCGCGGGCGTAGGCGAGGAAATCCGGGAGAGCGTCGTGGCAAGCCGCGCAGTCGGCGGAGAAGAACGCCACCGTGCCGGTCAGCGTGGCGGTGGTGACCGGCTCGCCGTCGGTCGTGGTGGCGGCGAACTCGCCGACGGCCGAACCCGGACGCAGCGCGAAGAGCGTCTCGGCGGCGCTCTGGGCCCGCATCCGGCGCAGGATCCCGACGGTCAGGAGCAGGTTCACCAGGCACAGCAGGCCGAGCAGCACCAGGGCGGCGACGACGAAGGGCATCAGGAACTCCTTGCGAACACGACGGCGATGTCATCCATCGCGATGACGAGCACGGCGGCCACCACACCCGCCGCCACCGCGACGGCGGCCCCGGCGACGGGCGGCAGGTGCCCCGGCGCGAGCGCGCCGAGGACGGCCAGGACGGCCAGCGCGGTGTTGCGAAACAGGTGGCGCGGTCCGACCGGGGTGTCGGCCACGCCGAAGCAGCGGCACGGCGCGGGCCGGCCGCGGCGTAGCGAAGCGGCGATGGCGGCGGTGAACGCCAGCAGCAAGCCGACAGCGAGGATGAACGCCACCGTCGCCGTGGCGGGCACGACCGCGAGGGCCGCGATGCTCCCTTCGGCGGTCACGACGGCCACCGACACCGGCAGGACCCAACTCGCCGGCATCGGCACCAGCACGGGCACCGACCGCGCGAACCCGCGGAAGTCCCGCAGCTTCGCCACCGACGAGGCGGCGAACACCACGGCGATCAGCGCCGCGGCGGCCGCCCGGAGGTACTCCATGGCACTCCTTCGACGTCACTCCTTCGACGCCGGGCGGTGTCCGCGGGGAAGGAGGCGGACACCGCCCGGCAAGCCCGGGACGGTGCTCAGCAGCTGCTGCGGACCTTGGTCCACTCGCAGCCGTCCTGCGGGCAGCAGAACCGGTACCAGTAGCCGGGGTGGCCCGCGGCGTTGCAGAAGTAGTTGCCGCTGCAGGCGGAAGCCTTGGCGGTGGGCACGATCCGGGTGAGCACGCGGTCGATCAGGCGCCCCATGATTTCTCCCTTCGACGGTGGACGTCCACGGTGCGGGATGCGGTTCCGCGATCCCGCGCCGGCTGCGAGCATTGCGGGCACCCACGTGCCCGGGCAGCAATCCCGGACGAACCCGGACGCCCTCACCCGCCGGCGGTGACCGCCCCGCCGACGCCCGCGGTGATCTCGGCCGGCTCCGGCAGGCCCAGCTCGCGGTGGTGGTCGCGGGCGGCGAGCCAGTGGTGCCGGGCCCGCACCGGGTCGCCCAGCGCGGTCAGGGCCCGGGCGAGACCGGTGTGCGCGCGGGCTGCCTGGTGCAGGCTGCCGAGGTCCACCGCCATCGCGAGCGCGCACTCGTGCGTCGCCCGGGCGTGGTCGGTGCGGCCGAGCTCCGCCGACGCGTCGGCGAGGCACAGCAGCGCTTCCACGTGCAGGTCCCGGTCGCCCGCCTGCTCGGCGATGGCCGTCGCGCGGCGGAAGTACCCGCGGGCCTCGGCGTGCCGGCCGGACCGCAGGTGCGTGTCGCCGATGTTGAGCAGGGTGCGGCCCGTGTCGCTCGGGTCGCCGACCTGCTGGTCGATGGTGAGCGCCCGCTCGTGGAACTCCAGCGCCTCGGCGGACCGTCCCAGCCGGCCGTGGACGTAGCCGAGGTTGGTCAGCGCGGTGCGTTCGCCCGATCGGTCGCCGACCTCGCGGGCCAGGGCCAGCGCCTCCCGCAGGAACCCCGCCGACCGCGCGAAGTCGGCGTCCCAGGAGGCGATCGCGCCCAGCGTGCCGAGCGCCCGGCACTCGCCCCAGCGGTCTTCCGCCCCGCGGAAGCAGTCCAGCGCCTGGCCGGCGGACCGCGTCGCTGCCTCGTAGCGGCCGACCTGGCCGTGGGTGGCCGCGAGGCTCACCAGGGCGTGCCCGCGGGCGACCGGGTCCGCCGACTCCGCCGCGCTCGTGTGCAGGACCAGCGCCTCGCTGAGGTAGCCGCCGGTCTGCAGGTACCGGAACAGGATCCGCGACAGCAGTCCCGCGTGGCCGGACGCCACCCCGTGGACGCCGACCCCGACCAGGTTGGCCCGTTCGGCGTCCAGCCACGCGGCCGCCTCCGCGCGGTCGGCCAGCGGCGGGATCGGCAAGCCGGGGTCGGGGACGCGCGGCAGGTGCTCCCGCACGCGCGGCGCGTACCGGTCCATCGCGGTGACGGCGGCGAACGCGTAGTAGTCGAGCAGACGCGCCAGCGCGGCCCGCCGGCCGGCGGAGACGTCCTCGTCCTGGGCGCGCGCCAGCCCGAACGCCCGGACGAGGTCGTGCAGCTCCAGCCGGTCCGCCCCGCGGCGCCGCACGAGGCTCGCGGCGGCGAGCCGGTCCGCGGTCCGGGTCGCCTCGGCCAGGCCGGCGCCGGCGAGCGCGGCGATGCCGTAGGCGTCCAGGTCCGCGCCCGGGTGCAGGGCCAGCAACCGCAGGGCCCGCTGTTCGGGCTCGCCGAGCTGGTCGTAGGACAGGCTGATCGACGCGTCCACGGCGTTGTCCAGGCGCAGGTGCGCGCGCCGCTGCTCGAGCCGCTCGAGGTGGTCGGCCAGCCGCCACGACCGGTGGGCCGGCGCGGTCATCCGCAACGCGGCGAGCGTCAGCGCGAGCGGCAGGTTGCCCAGCTCGGCGGCGATCCGCCGGGCGACTCCGGGCTCCCGGTCGACCCGCTCCGCGCCGACGGTGCGCCGCAGGTAGGCCACCGCCTCGTCCGGATCCAGCACGTCCAGCCGCACGTGGACCGCGCCGCTCAGCCCGGACAGCGCCGTGCGGCTGGTGACCAGCACCGGCCCGCCCCGTTCGTCGGGCAGCAGGGGCCGGACCTCGTCCTCACCGCGTGCGTTGTCGAGCACGACGAGCAGGCGCCGCCCGGCCGAGCGCTCCCGGTACAGCCGCTGCTTGCCCGGCAGGTCGGCGGGTACGGCGTGCCCGGGCACGCCGAGCAGCCGCAGGAAGGAGTCGAGCACCGCGGCCGGGTCCACCGGCGGCCGGCCGGGGTCGGGGTGGAAACCGCGCAGGTTCACGAAGAGCGCGTTGTCGAACCGGCCCGTGCGCAGCAGCTCGTGGGCCGCGTGCACGGCCAGCCCGGTTTTGCCGACCCCGGCCATGCCCGCGATCGCCGCCACCTGCCCGCCCACGGCGTCGCCGAGCACCGCGGACAGCCGCGCGAGCTCCGCGCGGCGCCCGGTGAAGTGGGGAATCGCCTCGGGCAGGCCGAGCTGGGCCTGCACGAAGGTCGCCGCCTCCGCGCGGCTGCGGACCACCCGCAGCATCTCCTGCCAGGCGGCCACGTAACCCGGGGCGGGGTGCAGCACCTCGACGACGGCCAGCACCAGGTCGGTGTTGGGGCGGGCGCGGCCGGTCTTGAAGCAGTCGGCGACCGTCGTGCGGGCCGTGCGCTCGCCGGGCGGGCGCCCGGCCGCGGTCCAGAGCCGGTTGACCCGCTCGGCGATCTGCGCGTACGACGGGCCACCCGCCCACGTCTTGAGCAGCCGCAGCTGCGCGACCAGCTCGTCCAGCGTGCGCGCGTGGCCGGGATCGGGGGGTTCGGTGAACGCCATACCGCCATGGTGGCCGCGGTTGCGTCACCGGCTCCGTCCAAAACGGACAAGCGGCGGCGCGATCCGGGGAGCGGCCGCATGTTTCGGGTCAGCGCGAAACGTTTTCGGGCCGGTTGACGGCGCTCGCGAGCCGCTGGCACCGTCGGCACCGCGAGAGCGGGCAGCACCCGGCTGGGGAAGGCGCGGGTGGGGAGCCGAGCGCTCTCGCCACCGGGCGGCACTTTCTGGGGAAGGCCGACGCCCGCTGATCACCGCGCCGCGGGAGGACCCACCACCGCCGAGCGCACGAAATCCCATCGTCACGGCGTGGTCGAGCACGTCTCGGAGCGGACGCACACGCCACCGATCTCGAAAGGCACGGGATTGCTGGAAGCCACGGTGCTCGGCCCGGTCGGCGCGCGGGTCCACGGGACACCGGTACCGGTCAAGGGGCGGTTGGGGCGCACGGTGCTCGCCGCGCTGGCGCTCGCCTGCCGGCAGCCGGTGTCGGTGGACCGGCTGATCGACGCCCTGTGGGGCGAGCGGCCCCCGGCCACCGCGCGGACCCAGGTGCACATCCAGGTGTCCAAGCTCCGGGCCGCGCTCGACCGGGCGGGCGCGGCCGCGGCCGTGGTCACCGTGCCGAGCGGGTACCTGCTGGACTGCCTCGCCGACGTCGGCGAGGTGCGGCGGCTGCTGAGCGCGGCGCGGGCGGCCGACGATCCCGCGGACGCGGCGGGCCTGCTGCGGTCGGCGCTCGACCGGTGGACCGGCACGCCGCTGGGCGGGGTGAGCGCGCACCTCGCCGGTGCCGAACTGCCCCGGCTGGACGAGCTGCGGATTTGCCTGGCCGAGGAGTGGATCGACGCGGAGATCGCGTGCGGGCGGGCCCCGCGGCTGCTGCCCGAGCTGACCGCGCTGGTCCAGGCGCACCCCCTGCGCGAGGGCCTGCACCGCCGGCGGATGCTGGCGCTGCACCGCGCCGGGCGGCGGGCCGACGCGCTGGCGGCGTTCCAGGAGGCCCGACGCGTGCTGCGCGACGAGCTGGGGGTGGACCCGTCCCGGGAGCTGCTCGCGCTGGAAGCGGAGATCCTCGCCGTCGAGGCGCCGCCGGCGGTGACCGTGGTGCCCGCCCAGCTGCCGCCGCGGGCCTCCGGGTTCGCCGGGCGCGACCCGGAGTCGGCCGCGATCAGGGCCGCGCTGGCGCGCCGGACCGAGGCGTCACCGCTGGTGCTGGTCACCGGGATGCCCGGGATCGGCAAGACGGCGCTGGCCGTGCACGCGGGCGCGGCGTCGGCGCACGCCTACCCCGACGGGCAGCTCTACGCCGACCTGCGGGGCGCCGACGCCCGGCCGGCCGCGCCGCACGAGATCCTGGCCTCGTTCCTGCGGGCGCTCGGCGTGCCGGCGCGGTCGGTCCCGGCCGGCGTCGAGGAGCGCACGGCCGAGTTCCGCAGCCGCACGGCGGGCAAGCGGGTGCTCGTGGTGCTGGACAACGCCGCCACCGCCCGGCAGATCGAGCCGCTCCTGGCCGCCGACCCGGGCTGCGCCACGATCGTGACCAGCAGGTCCGTGCTGCCCGAGATCGAGCCGTCGGTCCGGGTGCCGCTCGCGCCGCTGTCCGACCAGGTCGCCGCGACGGTGCTGGCGAACGTGGCGGGCGCGGCCCGGCTGGCGGAGGGCGAGCACACGGTCGCCACGGTGCTCGAGGCGTGCGGGGGCGTGCCGCTCGCGTTGCGGATCGCCGGGGCGCAGCTCGCCGCGTACCCGAAGCTCAGCGTGGCGGAGCTGGCCGCGCGGCTGTCCGACGAGTCGCGGCGGATGCGGGAGCTGGTGGTCGGGCAGCGGAGCGTGCGGGACAGCCTCGACGCCAGTTTCCGGTTGCTGGACCGGGACGCGCGGGCCGCGATGCTGGCGCTGGCGGCGATCGGGTCGCCGACGTTCACCGGCTGGCCGCTCGCGGCCGCGCTCGACGTGCCGCTCCCCCGCACCGACGAAGTGCTGGCCCACCTGTGCGCGATGAACCTGCTCGACCGGGCCGGGCCGGGGCGGGACGGGGTGCCGCGCTACCGGATGCACGACCTCGTGCGGGCCTACTGCCGCACGATCGGTCCGCTGCTCGACCCGCGCGCCCTGGACCGGCTGGCCGGGTGGGCGGTCGCGCTGACCAGGCACGCCCACGAGGGCCTCTTGGGCGCGCGGGCCGGGTACCCGGTGCTCGCCGAGACCGCCGCGCGCCTCGACCAGGACGTGCTGGAGCGGGTGATGCGGGAGCCGCTGCCGTGGCTGGGTGCGGACGTCGACGTCCTGCTCGCCGTGTTCGGCCTGGCCGTGCGCGGCGGCCTGCCCCGGTCCGCGGCGGCGCTGCTGCTGGTGCTGCGGGCCCCGCTCGTGCGGCTCGACCTGGCCGACCACGGCGCCCGGGCGGGCGCGCGGCTGGCGAACGTCGCCGGCGCGGACCCGGTGGTGCGGGTGACCGCGGCGCTGGTCGCGGCGACGGCGCGGATGCACCGCGGCCGGTACGCCGACGTCGTCGCCATCCTGACCGAGGTGCCGCCGGCCGACGTCGACCTCGCGCTGCGGGCGGAGGTGCTGACCAAGCTGGGTGACGCGTACGAGCGGTGCCGGGACTGGCACCGCGCGATCACCGCCGCGCGCGAAGCGGTCGTGTGCTTCCGGAAGTCCGGCAACCTGGCGGGCATGTCGGGCGGCCACGCCACGCTGGCCGCCCTGTACCGGGACCACCTCGGCGACCTCCGAGCGGCGCGGCTGCACGGCACGAAGGCCCTGCGGCTGGCCGACGCCGCCGGCGACTGGAAGACCCGGGCGCAGGTGCGGCTCGTGGTGTCGCGCACGGCCTTGGCCTGCGGCGACGCGGCGGCCGCGGCCGGCCTCGCCGAAGAGGCCCGCTGCTTGTCCGAGCGGAACGGCGACCCGATCGGCCAGACCTGGTGCCTCACCGCCGAAGCCGACGCCCATCGCGCGAACGGCGACCTGCCCGCCGCCCGGAGATCCGCCGACCGCGCGCTGGGCCTGGCCCGCCGCACCCGCCGCCCGGACGCCGAGTCCGCGGCGCTGCTCGCGCTGGCCTCGATCGAGCTGGCCGCCGGCGACCGCGCCGCCGCCCGCCGCGTCGCCCACGCGTCCCTGCGCCTGCAGGACCGGTTCGACAGCCCGGTCGAACGGGTCGGCGTCGAAAAGGTGCTGGCGGAGATCGACTGTCAGGTGCCCTCCGGCGCGGGGCGATGAGGGACCGCACCGGCGACGCCGGCCAGGTCGATGTAGCCGAGCTGGCGGGAATCCTGGCTGTGGCGGGTGTTGTCGCCGGTCACCACCACCCGGCCGGCCGGGACGACCGGGTGGTCGGCGGGCAGCCAGGCGGGCACCGGGTCGCCGGCGACCGCGGCGATCCGCTTGATGCGCCACGCGACGTCCTTCGCCCCGGTTCGCGCGCGGAAGACGATCACGTCGCCGACGCGGTAGTGCCGTCGCCGGGTCGCGACCACCCGCTCGCCGTCGCGGAAGGTCGGGGACATGCTGTGGCCCCGGACGCGCGCTACCACGTACCGGCGGCGCAGCAGCACGACCAGCAGCACCAGTACCGCCACGACCGCGGCGAGTCCGGCCATCACGCCTCCACCATCGCGTATCCCTTGGCCTGCAACGAGAACAGCCGGGCGTACTCACCGCCCGCGGTGAGCAGCTCGTCGTGGGTGCCCTGTTCGATCACCCGGCCGCCACCGAGCACGACGACCCGGTCCGCGCCGCGCAGGGCGGAGAGGCGGTGGGAGATCAGCACGCTCGTCCGGCCGGCCCGGTGGGCGCGCAGGGTCTCGTGGGTCCGGGCCTCGGCGTCGGCGTCCATGCCGGAGCTGGGTTCGTCGAGGATGAGCAGGTCGGCTTCGGCTCGCATGAGCGACCGGGCCAGCGCCACCCGCTGCCACTGGCCGCCGGACAGCGCCGCCCCGGCCTTGTCGTCGACGTCCAGGAACGCCCGGGACAGCAGGGTTTCGTAGCCGCGCGGCAACGCCGACAGCGCCGGGTCGATCTCGGCCAGGCGGGCCGCCGCGCGGACGCGGTCGAGATCGCCGAGGCGGGCGACGTCGCCGATGCCGATGTTGTCGGCCGCGGTCAGGTCGTAGCTGGTGAAGTCCTGGAAGGTGGCGCCGATGCGGGCCCGCAACGCGGCCGGGTCGCAGGAGCGGATGTCCACGCCGTCCCACAGGATCCGGCCGCGGTCCGGGTCGTAGAAGCGGCACAGCAGCTTCACGAGCGTCGACTTGCCCGCGCCGTTCACCCCGACCAGCCCGACCGCCGCGCCGCCGGGGATCACGAGGTTCACCCCGCGCAGCACCCACGGGCCGGTCGGGTCGTAGCGGAACCACACGTCACGCAGTTCGATGCCGCCGCGCAGCGCGGGCACGGCGTCCGTTCCGGAAGCCAGGTCGGGTTCGGTCGTCACGACGTCGAGGTAGTGCCGGAACAACCCGAGCGAGCCGCCGGCCCGGCCGAGCTGGCCCAGCAGCGTGCTCACCGGTGACTGGATGCCGGCCACCGCGGCGGTGAAGAGGGTGACGTCGCCGATGGACAGCGACCCCCGGGCGGCGCCGGTCGCGGCGACCACGAGGGCGATGCCGGCCACCACCGCCGACACGATCGCGGCGGTGACCCCGGCGACCGCGATCCGGCGCTGCATCGCGCACTCGCTCGCGGTGGCCGCGCGGACCGCGGCCACCATCCGCGACCGGAACAGGTCCGCGAGGCCGAAGAGCCGGATCTCCTTGGCCGCCCGGATGTCCGAGCACAGCGAGCGGAACAGGAACCGCTCGCGGTGGGTGGCCATCATCGCCTCGGCCTCCCGCGCGCGCAGCCGGGACAGCGTGAGCTGGGAGATCGCCGCCGCCGCCAGGGACACGGCGAGCAGCCCGGCCATCGGCGGCCACACGAGCAGGACCGCGCCGCCGAACGCGAGCACGGCGACCGCGGTGCGCACCGATTCGACGGTCAGCGCCAGCACCGCCGGCGCCGCCTCCTGCGCGCCCTGCTCGGCCAGCCGCACCCGGTCCAGGAACGCCGGCTCCTCGAGCCGGCGCAGTCCCGGCAGCGCGCCGACCGCGCCGACCAGCCGGTCCTCCGCCTCGATCGCGGACTTGGCCCGCACGAGAGAAGTGCAGTACGACGCGACCGCGGTGATCGCGGTCGCGCAGGCGAGGCCGGCCGCCGAGCCGATGGCCAGCAGCACGATCAGGCCCTGGTCGCGGCCGCCGGTCAGCTCGTCGAACAGCAGCTTCCCCAGCCACGCCGACGCCGCCGGCAGGGCCGAGGCGAGCACCGCCAGCGCGATCGTGGCGCCGGTGGCCACCCGTGACGCGCGCCAGGCGACCCCGAACGCGGGGCCGGCCGCCCGGACCAGGCTCATCGAACGGGCTGCGGGCGCACGGCGTCGAGGTCGTGGCCGGCGGCGGTGATCCGCCGGTCCCGCACGCGGATCAGCGTCGGGGTGACGTCACCCGCGCCGAACGCCGCCGCCACCGGGCTGCGGTCGCCGACGAAGGCGACGCGCACCGCGGGTCCCAGCCCGGCCGCGTACTCGACGGCCGCGTCCCGGTCCCCGCCGTCGATGATGAAGGCGACGGCCGGCTCGGTGAGCTCCCCGGCCAGGCGCCGGCACGGCCCGCAGGTGGGCGACAGGAACGCGACGAGCGCGTCGTCCAGCTCCCGGTCGGTGACGGTCGCGCCGTCGGCGTCGGTCACCTCGAACGCCCCGATCTCGGTGCCCGCCGCCGGCAGCGCGGGCAGCGCCGGCCGCCGCTGCTCGTTCAGCAGCCGGATGATCGCCGCGGAAAGCAGGAGGTTGAGCACCGTCAGCACGGCCAGCACCGCGACCACGGCCACCAGGAATGACATGGGATACCTCTTTCAGTGATTCGCCCGGCGGCCGGCGGTGTCCGCGGTGCGGACCAGGCCGGCCAGGCTGTCCCAGTTGATCGCGACGAGCGCGGCGAACGCGCCGACGAGCGCGGCGGCCGCCCCGGAGTCGAGGCCGAGCGCCGGTCCCGGCGGGACGGCGGCCGCCGCGGCGGTCCCCGCGGCGAGCAGTGCGTTGCGGACGAGGTGGGCCCGGCCGAGCACCGCCCCGGAGCGGCCGAAGCAGCGGCAGGTGACGCGGCGGCCGGCCCGCATCGACCGGGCGATCGCGGCGCAGAAGACGAGCAGCACCGCCGTCGCCAGCCCGAGCCCGAGCCGGGCGGTGGCGGGGAAAGAAACAAGCCCGGCCACGGCCAGCTCGACGACGGCGGTCCCGGCGGCGACCGGCAGCCAGCCCACCGGCGACCGGCCCAGCGGCGCCAGCGACGCGGCGAACTCCGCCAGCCGCGCCCGCCCGGCGAGCTTGCCGACGGCCGCGACCCCGAACACGAGCCCGGCCAGCACCCGGACGGCGAGCACGAACTGCGCGCTGATCATCGGTGACCTCCCTTGCCGGGCCACGCCTTCCCCGCCACGGGAACCGCGGCGGGGAAGGCGCGAGCGCCACCGTTACTTGCAGCTGCCGTAGCAGTCGTAGTGGAGCGTCTTGCAGACCTGGCCGTGCTCGGGCACGCAGGCGCCGGCCTTGACCTCGCGCAGGAACAGCCCCAGCAACCGGTCGCCCAGGGTGTTGATCATGCGAGCCATGATCACTCCTCTCGTCAGCGGGAATCGACGGGGTGATCGTGGCTCAGCCGTGCTATCCGTTCGCTATCGAGGAAATCGCGGTGCCGTCCTGCGTCCCGGATCACCCCGCCGGCCCGGTTCACCGGCTTCGCGGCGGGTATTCACCCCGCATGCGCACGTTCACCTGCCCGCACTGCGCGAACCTGCTGTTCTTCGAGAACTCGGCCTGCGTGGTGTGCGGCACCGACGTGGGCTACGACCGCGCGACCCGGTCGATGGTCCAGACGGCCGGGCGTGCCCGCTGCGCCAACGCGGAGCTCGCCGGGTGCAACTGGATCGCCACCGCCGAGCCGTTGTGCGGCTGCTGCGCGCTGACCCGCACCCGCCCGGCCGACGAGGACGTCGAGGCCCTCGAAGCCTTCCGCGCCGCGGAGACCGCCAAACGACGGCTGCTCTACCAGCTGGACGACCTCGGCCTCCCGGTGACCCCGCGCACGACCGATCCCGCGCACGGCCTGGCGTTCGACCTGCTCTCCAGCACCGACCGGCCGGTGACCACCGGCCACGCCTCGGGCGTGATCACCATCGACCTCGCCGAAGGCGACGACGGGTTCCGCGAAGGCCTGCGCGCGCGGCTGGCCGAGCCGTACCGCACCCTCCTCGGCCACTTCCGCCACGAGATCGGCCACTGGTACTGGGACCTGCTCATCGCCGGCACGCCGGACGCGTTCCGGACCCTGTTCGGCGACGAACGGGCCGACTACCGGCAGGCGCTGGAAGACCACTACGGAAGCGCGCCCGGCTCGGAGTGGGCGGACACCCACGTCAGCCACTACGCGGCCGCGCACCCCTGGGAAGACTGGGCCGAGACCTTCGCCCACCTCCTGCACATCCGCGACACGGTGCAGACCGCCGCGGCGCTCGGCGTGCTCGTCGCCGGCACGCCGATCGCGCCCCATCCCGGCAGCCGGGTCGACGCCGTCCCCGAGGACCACACCGACGACGTCGACGACCTGATCGCGACCTGGATCCCGCTGTCGCGCGCGCTCAACCAGCTCAACCGCAGCATGGGCAAGGACGACCTGTACCCGTTCACGCTGTCGCCCGTGGTCCAGGACAAGCTCCGGTTCGCCGACGCGACCGTCGCGGCGGCCCGGGCCCGGTGAGCCCGGCCCGGAGCCGCCGGGAATCATCTCCTCATGCCGACCTCTTCACCTCGGGCCCGGGTCCAGCGGACCGAACGCTGGTTCCTCCGCCGCGGGACCCCGACGATGATCGCCGGGTACGGCTTCACCGCGCACATCCTCCCGCGGATGCTGCCCGCGCTCACCTTCGTCATGCTCGCCAGCCTCGCCTGGCTCGTCCCGCTCAAGACGGCCGGCTCGGGCCGGTGGGTCCTGCTCGGCGTGGTCATCGCGGTGACGATCGCGGCCTGGGTGACGATCTCGCTGTTCGTCCGGCGCCTCCCCCGCTTCTCCCGCGGCGCGACCATCGCCATCCTCGCCGCCTACGCCGCCATGCCGGTCGCGGTGCCGCTGCTGCAGCTCGCCTTCGACGGCGCCATCACCCTCCCGGGCGCCCGCGCGCTGGGCGTTCTCGCGTTCCTGGTGTTCTTCGCCGCCGCGTTCGCGGCCACGGCCCTCGCCACCACCTACGGCTTCGGCACCCTCGTGCGCCAAAGCATCAAGCAGGCGATCACCGACCTCCGCAACAGCGTGCAAGTCCTCGGCCGCGCCCTGCCGGTCCTGCTCTTCGTCACCCTGTTCCTCTTCTTCACCGGCGAGCTCTGGCAGCTGATGAACCAGCTCGCCTGGTGGCGGCTCGCCCTGGTCGTCGCCCTCTTCGCCGCGGTCACCGTCCTCGCCGCGGCCGCCCGCCTCCGCGACGAAATCGGCCGGGTCGAGCAGGACTTCAGCCCACCCATGCTGACCGCCGCCTGCGCCGGCACCCCGCTCGCCGCCGTCACCATCGACGGGCCCGTCCGCGCGGTCAGCCTCAACGGGCGCCAGAAGCGCAACCTGCTGCTGATGCTCGCCACCCGCCAGCTCGTCCAGGCCGCGGTGGTCGGCCTCGCGCTGTTCGCCTTCTTCGTCCTCCTCGGCGTGATCATCGTGACGCCCGCCGCGGCCGAACAGTGGATCGGCGCCAAGCCGGCGATCTCGCCGCTGCTGCCCGGCGTCCCGGTCGCCCTGCTGCGCAACGCCACTCTGCTCGCGGGCTTCGGCAGCATGTACTTCGCGGTCACCTCGATGAGCGACACCGAGCACCGCAAGCAGTTCTTCGCCCCCATCATCGACGAGATCGAGCGCACCCTGGCCGTCCGCGCCGTCTACCTCACCCTGCAGCCGGACCCCGCAGCGCCGTAACCCGGACCGGCGGTGCAGGCCCACAGCCTCTCCCGCGTGTACTTCACATCCGATAGCGTCGTCGGGGCCAGGCCGCCCGGGACCGGCAGGAGATCGTGATGACGAACGGCGCCGACCAGTCGTCCGCCGGCACCGTGGTGGTGATGAACCCGCACTCCGGAGGCGGGAAGGTGGCCCGTTTCGGGCTGGCGGAGCGGGCCCAGGCGATGGGCGCGCAAGTCAGGCTGACCGGCCCGGGCCAGGACGTGGCGTCGCTGGCCCGAGCCGCCATCACCGACGGAGCCGGGATCCTCGGCGTCGCCGGCGGCGACGGCACGGTCGCCGCGGTGGCCGCGGAAGCCGCCGAGGCCGGCCTGCCGTTGGTGGTGATCCCGGCGGGAACTCGCAACCATTTCGCCCGTGATCTGGGCCTGGACCTCCGAAACCCGGCGTCCGCGCTGAACGCCCTGCGGGCGGGCGCGCCCCGCCCGGTCGATCTGGGCCGGGTCGGCTCCCGGATCTTCGTCAACAACGTCTCGTTCGGGGCCTACGCGGACGCGTTGCTGACACCCGGCTACCGGGAGGCGAAGGCGCGCACGTTCGCCGAAATCGCGCCGGGATACCTCCAGGGCGAGCAGCGGGTCGATGCCGTCGTGGACACCCCGGAAGGCCCGATCGACGGCCCGCAGATCGTCCTCGTGTCCAACAACCCGTACGACCTCGGCGCGCTGCGCCGGCTGGGCCACCGGTCCGCGCTCGACACCGGCCGGCTCGGCGGGATCGTCATCAAGCACCCGGACGGCTCGCCACCGCCGGATCTGCTCCCCCGCCTGCGCCGGGAACTGGCGGAACTGCGGCAACAAGGCCACGCCGGACCACCCGGCGCCGGAATCGTCACCTGGACCGCGACCCGGATCACCCTGCACAGCAAGGACGCGCAGCTGCCCGCCGGCATCGACGGTGAACCCGTGCAGCTCGACGTCCCGATCGTGTGCGAGATCCGGCCGGGAGCGTTGCAGGTCCTGCTCCCGGGGCCGACAACCCACTGAAGCTCAGAGTCACCGTGCCCGCACTTTCGCTCACCTGCCGATCGCGATCCCGGGACAGTCCGGTCGTGCGGGGCTACGCCGGGTTCTCCGCGACGGCGAGGTAGTCCGTGTAGATCTGCGGCGAACCCGAGAACGACGCCAGCTGCTTCCACTCCTCGTACATCTGCTTGGTGTCACGGTGAGCCGCCGCGAACTCCGCGGCCTCGCCGGTGGCGATGTCCGGCTCGGGGTAGAAGACGTCCAGCGCCTCCAGGCTCGCGATCTCCATCATCATCACGTACTGGTCGAGGCGGTTGCCCCGCTCGCCCTTGAGCACGTGGAACCGCCAGTCCGGGTAGTCGTCGATCCGGTGGTGGTTCTCGGCGATGAAGCGGTCGAACACCTCTTCGGTCACGCCGGCGCGCAACGCCAGGTTGTGGATCCCGACGACCCGGGCGACGGGCTCCTCCCCCGGGCGGTCGCGGTAGCGGGGGCCGGGCGTGACCGTGCTCCGCGGGTTGTCGGCCAGCAGCCGGTAGTCGGTGAACAACGTCGGCAGCTCACCGTATGTGCCCAGCCGTCGCCACCGCGCCAGCACAGCCTCCGCTTCCGGGTGCTGCGCCCAGAACTGCCGGGCCGGCTCGGTCTGCTCACCCCGGGCCGTGACGTAGCGGTCGCGCTGCTCGGCGCTCTCGATCTCGTACAACATCAGGTACTGCCCGGTCCGCTCTCCGCGCAACCCGCGCAGCAGAGTCCACCGCCACCCCGGGTACAAGGGCAGGTGAACTCCTTCACCACGCACGAAGGTCTCGAACTCCTCCGGCGTGACACCAGCCTCCGTGTCGATGGCGATGTACTGGAAGGTGAACACCGACGAGCGTCCCATTGCGTCCAATCCTCGAGCCGGGGGTCGTGCTTGCCGGGGTCACTCTCGTCCGCACGCCGGTCAGCCGTCCACCTCCATGGCGTCCGGGTCGGCGGCCCAGCCCGGTTCGCGACCGGCGCGCTGCTGGCCGACCATCTGCTGCATGCGGTCCTGCTGCGCCTGGATCCGGTCCCGCACCGCCTGGTCCGACATGTCGACGTCCTTGACGTCGTCGCCCCAGTACTTCTGCTTGTCCGCGTCGGTCGGCTGCCCGAGGCGGTGGCCCATCTCCTTGTCGTGGAGGAACATCGGCATGTCCTCTTTGGACACTCCGGCGCCGTCCCGCACGACGTCGCGCGCCGTGTGCATCTCGATGACGTCGTCGTGCGAGACCGGCGGGGTGTGGGTGGTGCCGCCCGGCTTGCCGACACCGCCGGTGCCGTCGCTGTACTCGACCGACTTGCCCTCCATCTTGTCCACCATGTGGTGGTAGGAGTCGTCGGCGACCTTGCCCTGGACCGTGCCCGCGGTCGGCCGGAAGCTGTCCCGTCCGGGAGCGGGTTGCTCAGCGTGGGTCATCTTCGGCTCGTTGGGCGTCTCCATGTCGTTCTTGTAGTGCGGGTTCGGCTCCCAGTTCTGGATTCGCTGGGGCACACCGGGGGTCTTCTTGTCGCTGATGTAGGCGGGGTTGTCGATCATGCCCCCGTCCTTGTGCTGGTGGGCGTAGGTGAGCTGGTTGAGCTGGACGCCGTCGCTCGGCCGGCCTTCCCGCAACGTGTTGCCGAGGGATTCGCGGTAGGTGTCGGCGTTGAACCCCGAGCCGTCCTTCTCGCCGCGCACGCCGGTGCCGATGTTGTCGCGGTGCGCCTGCGCCGACTCCTGGTAAGCGGGAGCGTCGTCTTCCATGCGCCGGGCGTCCTTGATGTTGGCGGCCTCGTCCGCGGTTTTCGGCCCGCGATCGCCGGCCTTGACGCCGTCACGGATCTGGGTGTCGTGGGCGTTCGCCCGCTGGAACTCGTCGCCGCCGATGGCCTTGTACCCGATCGGGTGTTCGGACTCGTGCGTCTTGCCGCTGACGAGCTTGTTCGGGTCCTTCCAGGTCGAGTCGTTCTTGATCTCGTTCTGGTACTTCTCCCAGGTGCGCGCCTGCTCGTGCTTCGTCGTGCCGTACGAGCCGTCGGACTTCGCGGGGTTGCCGTCCGGCTTGGTCTTCACCTTCGGGGCCTTCTTGCTCGGCCCCGCGCCGCCGGTCCCGACCAACTGCTGTTTCGCCTTGCTCACCTTGGACTTCGAGGAACCGGAGGCGGCCGCCTGCTGCTTCTTCTTCGCCGCGCACGGGGTGACGGTCGGGGCGAGGCCGAGCGGGTCGGCCAGTGCGGTCGGGTTGTGGACGTAGGCCTGCGAGTCCGGGCCGGGGTCGAGGCCCAGCGGGTCGTGGGACAGGTAACGGCCGGCCTCGGGGTCGTAGAAGCGGTTGAGGTTGTAGTGCAGCCCGGTTTCGGCGTCGTGGTACTGGCCGGGGAACCGCAACGGCGTGGTGGTGCGGCCCGGTCCGTCGAGGACCTTGCCCCAGAGCGTGGCCTGGCGGTGCCACGCGACCTCACCGGACTCCTCCAGCAGCTCGCTCGGCGTGCCGGCGAGGTCGGTGACGATCGTGTGGAACCGCTCGCCCGGCGCGCCGAGGACGCGTTCGGTCTGGGTGAGGGCGCGGCCGGTGCCCGGTTCCCACTCCCACACGGTGGCGACCGGGGGCTGACCGGGCCCGGTGCGCACCTGTTCGGCGAGCGCGTCGCCGTCCCAGGCGAACTGGACCTGCTCGGCCACCCGGCCGTCCGGCGTGAGGCGCTGCTTGGCGACCCGCCGGCCCAGCGCGTCGTAGCGGTAGCGCCAGTGCTCGCCCCGGGGCGTGAGCACCGAGGTCAGGCGGCTCTCGGCGTTCCACCGGAACTGCCACTGCGGACCGGCCGGCCCGGCACCGCGCAGGGTGGTGCGGCCTTCGGGGTCGTGGGCGTAGCGGACCGCGCCCGCGGCGGTGAGCAGGGTGCCGCGGTACTCGCGCGGCCCGGCCGTCGGCGCTCCCGGAGTCTGCGCCTGGGCGATGACGCCGGTCTGGTGGTAGACGTAGTTCTCCTGCCAGCCGTGGCCCACGACCGCCTGGACGCGGCCCGAGCGGTCCACCTCGAAGGTGCGGGTACCGGTGATCGCGTCGGCCACCGAAGCCAGGTAACCGTCGGCGAGGTACCCGTACTCGCGGTGCTGGGTCGTGCGGTTGCCCGCGACGACCGTCTGGGCCACCAGCCGGTCGCCCGGAGCCCAGCTCTGGCGCAGTTCCGCGGCACCGAAGCGGCGGACCCGCTCGTGGCCGGCGAGGTCGTGCTCGAAGCGCAGCGAGCGGTTCCCGACGTGCAGCGCGGCGAGCGTGCCGGCCGGTCCGTACTCGAAGCGCGACATCGCGCCCGACGGCGTGTGGCGCGCGCGGCGCCGGCCGAGCTCGTCGTACTCCGAGCGCACCACGCGCCCGTCCACCGTCTCGGCGACCACGCGGCCCAGCGCGTCGTAGGCGAAGGTGACCTCGGCGTCGGCGTTGCGCGCGGAGACCATGCGGCCGGCCTCGTCGTAGGCGAAGGTCGCGACGTCTTCGCCGGTGACGCGGCGGACCACCTGGCCCATCACGTCGCGCTCCAGCGTCGTGGTCTCCCCCGCACCGTTCGTCCGGGCGATCAGCTGCCCGGCGGCGTCGTAGCGGTAGTGCAGGGTGCGGCCGTTGAAGTCGGTCTCGCCGATGAGGTTCCCGGCGGGGTCGTAGCGGTAGTGCCAGATCAGGCCTTGCTCGTTGGTCACCGCCACCAGGCGCAGCTCGGTGTCGTACGCGTAGGCGAGCCGCGCGCCGTCCGGGCCGGTTTCGGCCACCGGCAGGTCGAACTGCGCGTACTCGGTGCGGGTGGTGTTGCCGCGCGCGTCGGTGCTCTCGTCGGTGTTCCCGACGGCGGAGTCCTGCCACCGCCACGTCGCGCCGTCCGGCTCGACCCGTTCGGCGAGCTGGTCGCCCGCCGCCCACGCGAACCGGGTGACGGCGCCCAGCTCGTCGGTCACCGACGTGGTGCGGCCGAGCAGGTCGTACGTGTAGCGGGTGACGGCGCCGTCCTCGTCTTCGACGGTCAGCGCCCGGCCCGCCGCGTCGGAGGAGATCCGGGTGGTGCCACCGAGCGCGTCGGTGACCACGGCGACGTTGCCGCGCTCGTCGTAGGCGTAGGAGGTCCGGGCACCGAGCGGGTCGACGACACCGGTGACCTTGCCGCGCGCGTCGTACTCGTAGCGCCACGTGGCGCCGTCGGGGCCGATCGCGGTGACCGGGCGGCCCTGCTCGTTGTACTCGGTCAGCGACCGCGTGCCGTCCGGCGCGGTGATCGCGACGACCCGGCCGGCCCGGTCCCGCTCGTAGCGGACCTGGCGGCCCAGCGGATCGGTCCGGGTGAGCAGCCTGCCGTGCTCGTCGTAGGCGAGGCTGGTGGTGTGGCCCAGCGCGTCGGTCTCGGCGATCACGCGGAGCCGGTCGTCGAGGTGGAAGCGGCGCACCGCGCCGAGCGAGTCCGTGACGCTCGTGACGAGATTCTCGCGGTCGTAGTCGATCGTGCAGTCGAGGTAGCCGTCGGTGCCGCGAGCCCGCACGACCCGGCCCACGGCGTCGAAGCCGTAGCCGTACCAGCGGCCGTTGACGTCTTCCCAGCGCACGATCCGGCCGTCGGCGTCGTAGGTGAACCGGGTGGGCGTGCCGGCGGCGTCGACAACCTGGGCCAGCCGGCCGCGCGCGTCGTAGGAGTAGCTCGCGACGACCGTGCCGTCGGCCGCCCGCAGCGCGGTGATCCGGCCGCCCGCGCTGTCGAACAGCACCCGGTCGCCGGAGGAGTGCACCAGCTCCGCCGGCACCCCGTTCGCACCGGGCACCACATCGACGCGGTTGCCGTCGCCGTCGAAGATCGTCCTCAGCGGGAACACGCCGTCGGCGGACTCCTCGAAGAACAGCGTGTGCTGCTGCTGCGGATCCTCGACCAGGTAGCCGCCCTCGACCCGGCGGAGCGGCCGTGCCGGGCCCGCCACCGGCAGCACCGGGGAGCTCACCGGCACGGGGTAGCTCTGGAGGCTGCCGTCGGCGAGCGCGACGTGCACGCCGTCGTCCTCGACCTCGAGCCGCTGGTCCACGGTGGAGGCCCATGACGGGCCGAACCAGCGGCCCGCGCGGTAGGACGAGATGTGCGTGCGCGACACCTCCAGCGGCAACGCGCCGGGGATCTCCAGGTCCGTCTGCGTCAGCAGCATCCACCCGGTCGCCACGTCGATCGGGTCGCCGCACACCGACCGGTCCGGCGGCGGGGTGCCGTTCTCGTGCGGGTTCGCGTTGCTGTCCTTGATGCTCTTGCCGCCGCCGGAGCCGCCGGAGCTCGAGGTGACGGTCTTGTCGTCCCCCGGCCCCTTCGGGGTCTGCGCCGGCGGCGGTTCGGGGTCGGTCTTGACCGGCGGCGCCTCGTCGGCCTTCGGCGGTGGTGGGGTGCTGCCACCGCCGTGAGAGCCGCCGTCGCCGGTGCTGGAGGTGTGGGTGGCGTCGTCGCCGCCCTTGGCCGCCGGTGGGGGTGTGTGGTCCTTGGGGGTGCCTCCGCCGTCGCCGCCGGGGGTCTTCACCGGTGGCGCCTTCGGGGTCCCGTTGATGTCGCGGACCTTGGGCGGCGGCGCGGTCTTGCCGACCTTGAGGTTCTTGAGCGCCTTGCCCGCGTCCTCGAAGAGCGTTCCTGCCCTCTTCAGCAGCGGCACCAGGGCCTTCAGCGCCTTGACGAGCTTGGTGACCAGGTCGGTGATCTTCGAGGCGGTTTTCGCGACGGCGGTGACGACCTGGGGAACGACCCAGGTGAGGCCGATGCCGAGGGTGAAGACGACCTGCAGCGCCCAGCTGATCAGGTGGCCGACGAGTTCGGAGATGATGTCGCGCACCAGCGTGCGGACCGCGGCCACGACCTCGCCGGCGGTCTTGACGCCGCTGGAGGCGCCTTCGCAGCCCTTCTGCGCCGCTTCCAGGGTGGTGGACACGTCCTGTCCGCGCTGCCGGTAGGCGTCCGAGGCCGGTCCGGACCACGACTGCAGGTCGGCCTTGATGGCGTCGGTCAGGTCCGAGGAGACGCTGCCGAGCTCTTTGGCGACGTTGGCCCAGGTCTCGGACTGGGCCTGGATCTCGTCGGCGTTGCCGGTGAGCGCGTTGAGGGCGTCCTTGAGCGGGCCGACGTGCTCCATCAACCAGCTGACACCGGCGGCGAGGATCGCGCCGAACGGGTCCATGGCCATCGACAGGGCGTCGAGCGCCGTGCCGACCGCGCCCATCGCCACCGAGGCCCAGTCGCCGCTCTTGATGGCGGTCGAGAGATCGTTGGCGGATTCCAGGAGGGAGATGCCGGAGTAGGCCTTTGTCGAGTCCTGGGTCTGCGCGATCAGCGGGTTGCTCACCCCAGCACGCTAGCAGCGGCGTGAGCACAGCGATCTTGACCACCGCGCTCCCGCCGCGCCCGGCGCCTCGACTCCGGACAAGTCGGGCGGCTGATCGCGTCAGCCTTGTCGTATAGATCGTTATACGACCTGGCGCCGGGCCTGAAAGTCCGGCCGCAACGCCGGCGCTGTCGGTGAAGGCCGCCGTCACAGTGCGTTGTATACGCGCAATTCACTCAGCGTCCGGTCGGTCGCCGCCTGGGACGACGCCGGGTTCTGGCCGGTGATCAGGTTGGCGTCCACCACGACGTGCGGCTCCCACGGCGCGCCCGTCCTGAAGTCCGCGCCACGCTCCCGCAGCCGGTCCTCCAGCAGCCACGGCGCGCGTTCGGCGAGGCCGACCAGGCGCTCCTCCTCGTTCGTGTACCCCGTCAGTCGCCTGCCCTCGAACAGCCAGTCGCCGTTGCGCCGGTCGGCCGAGAGCAGTGCCGCCGGACCGTGGCAGACCGCCGTGACGACGCGGCCCGTGTCGAAGAACTGGACGAGGAGCTCGCCGAGCGGCCGGAAGCCGGCCAGGTCCTCCATCGGCCCGTGCCCGCCGGGGATGTAGATGGCGTCGTAGTCGGCGACGTGCCCCACCGCGTGCTCCAGCACCATGGGCCGGGCCAGTTCGGTGGCGATCGCGTCGAGGTAGTCGCGGAACGCGGTGGCTTTGCTCTCGCCGCCCACCGTCTCCGGGTCCAGGCTCCGCTGGTCCACCGTCGGCGCCACCCCGCCCGGGGTCGCGACCACCACCTCGACCCCCTGGGAACGGAACCCGTTGTGCGGCACGACGAACTCCTCGGCCCAGTAGCCGGTGGGGTGCCGGGTACCGTCCTCGAGCGTCCAGTGGTCGCTGCCGGAGAGCACCACCAGGATTCGGGTCATCGGTCAGCTCCCGGTGATCTTGATCTTGCTGGGCTTGGCGGCGTCCACCTTCGGGACGCGCACGGTGAGCACGCCGCTGTCGAGTGCTGCCTCGATGCCGTCGGCGCGGATGTCGCCGGGCAGCGTCACGCGGTACTCGAACTCGCCGACCCTGCGGGTGCGGCGCCGGAGCAAACCCTTGCGCTCCCGCTCTTTCAGCTCACCGGTGATGACCAGCTCGTTGCCGTACAGCTCGACGTCGACGTCGTCCCGCCGGACGCCGGGCAGTTCGAGCTCGACCAGGTAGGCGTCGTCGGTCTCCGAGACGTCTCCGGCCGGCAGCCACGGCCCGCCGTCCCGTGCGGTGCCCAGCGCCGACTGCGCGAGCCGGTCCACCTGTCGATAAAGATCCTCGAATTCGTGGAAGGGGTTCCATCGATCCGTCTGGCCGACAGAACGCCTGACGGGCAGCGTCATGGTAGGTCTCCTCCTGTTGCTCGAACGTCCGAGAGACGAGGGCCGGGCGCCACTTCCCTGAACTCCAGCGGCAGCTGGCTCATCATGTGGCGGACGTCGTCACCGCTGATCGTGTCGCGCAGCGTGGCGAAGACCGCTGCCGTGCCGATGTCCGCGGTGCCCCGGTCCACGCCGGCCCGTTCCGCGGTCCGGCGGATGAACTCGTCGAGGCTGAACCCCTCGGCTTCCTCCTCGGCCGCGACCAGGGAGGTCTGCAGCTCCACGGGGAGTTGCCCGGCGATGTGGCGAGCCTCCCCGCCGGTGATGCGTTCGCCCAGCGTCCACAGGGTCGCCCGGGCCAGCGCCTCGGCCTGTTCCCGCGAGACGTCGGCCCGCTCGGCCACTTCGTCGACGAACTGCTGGTAGTCCATGGGCCGAGCATGGCAGCCGCGGGCGGGCGGCGTCTCCGACGCCGGGGACGGATTTCGCCGGGCCGATTCACCCTGCCAGGCCGACAGGTGTGCCGCGATCGGTGAATTACACCGGTGGCATGGTTCCAGGGGAAGGATATTTCGGCCTGCGCGGTCACGGGTGAGTGGCGGCCGTTCACCGTGACATGGCGGAACGTGCGGCTTCTTTGGCCTCGGGAGGTCGAAGCGTGCTGGTCCGCGGCACCGCCCGATGCGTCTGGCAGGCCCGTTCGCCGTGCTGATTTTCGACGTGCCGGGTCGATACGGCGCCGGTGCCATCCGATGCATCCTCGTCCCCGGCCGTCCACACATCGTCCACAGCGGACGCCGTCCTGAACCTAGGAGGCCCATGACCGACCACGAGCAGCCGCCGAAACCGGGTTTCCTTCTGGACGCGAAGCTGGTCAAGAGGTTCGTCGCCGACGAGTTGGCCGAGGACGGTCAGGCCGAGCTGGCCGACCAGGTGGCCCTCATCGTCATGTTCCACGCTGAGCTGCCCACCGCGCTCGCCGCGCAGATGACCCGGATCGTGCAGCACCTCGGCGGCGAGGCCGAGCTGGTGCGGTGGCTGGAGCGCTTCCCCGGCCGAGCGAAGATCGTGGCCAGGCTGTTCGCGCTGATCGACCTGCTGGACACGTTCAGCGCCGAGCCCTCGGTGGTGACCGCGCTGTCCGAACTGCGCGCCGACACCCGGTACCCGCCGGGGCTGTCCGGCTACCTGTCCCCGGACACCGACGACGAGACGCTCGGCGGGCTGGCCTGGCACATCGAACGGCTGGCCGCGGACGACCGGATGGCCGACGCGGTGCGGCTGGCCCAGAACTCGGCGGCGCTGCTGGAGCGGCTCGCCGTCAGGGCCAGGGAGCTGAACCCGGACCTGCCCGACCTGGCCGACCTGGCCGCCAAAGCGGGCAACGCAGTCGACGACGCTGCCCGTGAGGCGGCGGGCCTGGCAGAGTGAAGGTTCTCCATCCAGGCATCGACCGCGGTCGGGGCGTCAACTGTGGATGCTGCGCTTTCACCCCAGGAGAAGGCGCTCAGCGGCAGCGACGCGGCCTCACCAACGGCGACCTCGACCGCACCCACCGGCAGACAGCAGGCCGAAGGTCGCGGCGGCGTCCCGCAGCAGGTCGGGCGGCAGCAATTCGTGGAGCGCGTGTCGCGGTGAACTTCCGTTCGGAAGGGGTTGACCCTGACCGTGCGTCAGGGTTGGAGCCTGGTGGCATGACGGACAGCACCCTTTCTTCGGCCCTCATTCCGCCGATCGGCGATTTCCAGCAGATCCACGGCCGCCGCGTTTTCGTGCACCGGTCGGGTGATGGCGGCCCGGCTGTCGTCGTCCTGCCGGGCGCCGGCATGGTCGGCCTGGACTACTTCCTCGTCCACCAGCGGGTAGCGCGGTTCACCACCGCCGTGGTGTACGACCGAGGCGGAACCGGCTACAGCGACCCGGTCCCGCTGCCGCGCACCGCCGCCGCGGTCGCCACGGAACTGCACGAGCTGCTGCACGACCAGGCCATCGCCGGCCCGTACGTTCTGGTCGCGCACTCCCTCGGCGGCGCCTACGCGCATCGATTCACCCAGCTGTACGCGCCGGAGATGGCCGGGTTGGTCTGGCTGGACGCCTTCCACCGGGACTGGGACGAGTTCATGCCCGCCGAGGCGGGCCTGGCCGCGGGCGAGCGGATGGCACCGGACCTGGCGTGGATCCGGCGGCAGCGCCCGGACTTGCGCCGGATGTACGCCGAGCTGCTGGGGCACCACCCGGAGCACCTGCGGCCGTCGCTCATCGAGGCCCACGTGAGTGACAACTGGCTCCTGGGCGGCTTCGCCGAGCGTGGCAACCTGGTCGCCCTCGCCGACGAACTGCGGGCCGGGCCGGACCTGCCCGACGTCCCGCTGATCGCCCTCACCACGGAGGGGGTCGACCCGGCTCAGCGGGCGCTGACGTCGGAGGAGACGCGGCAGGGTGTCTCGGAGCAGACCCTGCGCGAGATCGCCGAAGGCCGCAGGAAGATGGTCGAGGCCCTGGTGAGCGGGGTCTCGCACGGGGAGCGGCGGGTCGTGCCCGGCATCGGCCACAGCCAGCTTTGCTTCGCGCGCCCCGATATCGTGGTCGAAGCGATCCGCGATGTCGTGGACCGGGTGGGTCGCGCCTAGCTCTTTTCGAAGAGCGCCTTTCCGAAGAGCGGAGGTAGCCGGTGCTCACGATCGGCCAGCTCGCGGCGACCGCCGGCGTGACCGTGCGCACCGTCCGCCACTACCACCACATCGGCCTGTTGCCCGAGCCCGAACGCGATGCCTCCGGCTACCGCCGCTACAGCGCGCAGGCGGCGGTCGACCTCATCCGGATCAGGACCCTTGCCGAGGCCGGTGTGCCCCTGGCTCGCATCGACGCGGTGCTGCACGCCCAGCCGGCCGAGTTCGCCGCGGCCATCGCCGACATCGACGCCGAACTGCGGCGCAAGGTCGACCAGCTCACCGAGCACCGGCGTCGGATCGCCGCGCTGGCCGGCGGCGACGGGCTGGTGCTGCCGCCCGAGGTCGTCGCGATCCTGGACCGGATGCGCGAGCTCGGGGTCAGCGAGCGGACGGTGCGGCTCGAGCGGGACACGTGGATCCTGATGCAGGCACTCGACCCGTGCGCCATGCCGCAGTGGATACAGGACAGGAACGCCAGGTTCGACGACCCGGCGAAGACGCACCAGTACCTCCTCTGTGATCAGTCGATCGACTGGGATCCGCTCGATCCGCGCGTGGACCGGCTCGTCGACGAGCTGGACGCCTGGCAGATCGAGCAGGAAGCGGAAAGCGGACAGCAAGGGACCATGTCGCTGGTATCCGTTCGGGTGGCCGAAGCGTCACCGGCTTGGCGACGGATCCTCGGTGTGCTCACCGACCGGGCCCGGCAGCGCCGAACCACTGCGCCCCACAGCTGACGCCGACGCCCTGGCCTGGCGCTCGCCTACTCCGGCCGGAACGTCCCGACGGTCCTGGCCGCCCCCGCCCTCCCCTCGGTGCTCGTCCACCCGCCGGCGGGTCCGGGCGCGCCGACGGGATCGTTCCGCCGGCGGCACGCGCGTCGTGGGCGCGCGTGGCGCCGGCGGAGCGTGGCCGTCAGGCGTCCGAGCGAGGGCGCTGGAGGGTGAAGGTCTCGAACGGCTTGAGCGCGCCGCCGGTGCCGACGACGTCGTAGTAGGTCACCCGCATCGTCGTCAGGCCGCCGGAGCGGGTGCCGGGATCGACGGTGAACGCCGCGAAGCCGTACGAGTTGGCGGCGTCGCGAACCGCGGACCACGGAGCGTTCTCGGTGACGTAGACGGGCGGCCGCTTGCCGGTCGCCGGGTCGGGTGCGCCGACCGCGGTGATCACCCGGCAGCGCGGCGGGGTGAAGAACAGCTGGTTCGACGGCGCCGACGTGCCGCCGCCGCCGAGGACCATGTGGACGGTGCCCTTGCTGGTGTCGACGACGTCGGTCCGGGTGGCCGCCGGCACCGGGGTGCGGGTCGCGGTGGCCGCCGCCCCGCGGATCGGGTGGGAGCGTTCGTAGTGGTGTTCGTGCCCGCACACCACCAGGTCGACGCCGTAGCGGTCGAACAGCGGCACCCATTCCTCGCGGATCCCCAGGTCGGCACCGTTGAACTGGTCGGCGGTGCTGATCGCGACCTGGTGCATGCACACCACCACCCAGTCGACGTCGCGATCGGCGCGCGCGGCCGCGAGCTCCGTCTCCAGCCACGCCTTCTGCGCGCCCCGGGAATAGCCCCGCACGTAGGAGTTGCCGCCGTCCTGGTAGCAGATGTCGTCGTTGGCCAGGCTGATCACCCGCACCGAACCCACGGTGAACGAGTACCACAGGCCGCGCGTGACGTCGGTCTGGCCGGAGGCGGGCGGCACCGAGAAGTACGTCTGATAGGCGGCGTAGCCGATCGGGCCGTTGCCCAGCTCGTTTTCGTGGTTGCCCGCGGCGGGCATCCACGGCCGGTTGCGCGCGCTGCGGCTGTTGTTCGTCCAGAAGTCCCACCAGGTGCGGACCCGGTCGGTGGCCAGGTTGGCGTAGCACAGGTCACCGTTGAACAGGTGGAACAGCGGCTGCACCCGTTCGACGCCTGCGGTGGTGTCACCGGCCGCCGGCGAACCGAGGTTGTCGTTGACCAGCGGCGGGTTCGGCAGGGTGACCCCGGCCGGAGGGACGTAGCGCTTGCCGAGCGTCGGGGTGCCTTGGTCGCCGAAGCTGGTGAAGGTGAACGCCGCCCGGCCCCGCGGAGCGGTCCGGAAGGTCGCGAGCACGGGCTCCGCGCCGTCGTGCAGCGCCGCGTAGACGTAGTCGCTGTTCGGGTGGAGTCCTCGCAGTGAGGCGTGGAACGCGTACACGACCTGGCCCGACTTCGCGTCGGTGTAGCTGACGGTCTTCGCCGGGACGCTCCTCTCGTAACGGCCGTCGGGACGCCCAACGAGCACACGCGGGTCGCGGGCCGGCTGCAGTGCGTGCCAGGACACCACGACCTCGCTCGCGGCGTCCGCGCCGAACTGCAGGTGCAATCCTTCGACGGGAGGTCTCTTCGCGGCGTCGCCGCCGGATGCGTCCGGAATGTCCTTTGTGGTGGGTTGAGCGTCCGCCGTCCCGGCGAGCGGTCCCGCCGCGAAGGCGATTCCCGCGGCGCCGGCCGCGGCGAGGAAGCCACGGCGGCCGAAGTGGCGGGCGAAGATCTTTTCGTCGTCGTTCATCCCGACACACTCGCCGATCGGCGGCCCCTCGCAAACCACGCTCCGGTGAACGGCGCAGAACGAAACGATGGCGCCGGACCCGGTGAGCGCCTCGGCGAACCGTGATCCGCTATCCGGTGACACTCGCTCGGTAAAGTGCTTCGATGTCGGCGTCGAAGTAGCTGCTGTAGGACACATCATCGTCACCGCCGGCCTCGAAACCGCCGACGACCCCGATGACCGTGCCGAGGTTCGTCGCCGGGTCGACGTCGAGGACCCACGGGCTGCCGCTGGTTCCCTCCGGTAACCCGGGGCACGAAATCTGCATCTGGTTCGCACCTTGCTGAGTCGTGGCGCCCAGGCAGGTCACCGGCGCGTCGGCGGAGTCCGGGTAGCCCGTGACCGCGACCGTGTTGGTGTAGCCGCGGTCGGAGCCCAGTCGGTTGGCTCCGGTGAGACTCTCGAGTGGGACGGGGTTGCCTTCCTGATGAACGGTGAGGAAGGCGAAGTCGAGGTCGGGGTCCGAAGTGGCTTCCCAGCCGGGAGCGACGAAGATCTGCGAGACGGCCCAGACACCGAACGGCGCTGTCCCATCGTGGTAGCCGGGTTCGAACGTCACGTTCGTGTAGGCACCCCCACCGGCGCCGTCGTGGACGCAATGCGCAGCCGTCAGCACCAGGTTCCCCTTCGGACTGTCCACCACACTGGCCGAACAGTAGTGACCGTCGCCCGAAAACAACGCACCGACGGCAAGCCGGCTACCGGGGTCCACCACGTGCGCACGGGCACCTTCGGACACCACCGGCCGGGCTGGGACATCGGTGTGACCGGGGACGACGGTGGAAGACGGTCCGGCGTCTGGCGGCGGTGCCATGACGGCCGTGGCGCGTGGCTCCGGCGCAGGAGCAGGAACCCTGCGGCTCGGCCAGTCGTGTTCGGTAGCCGGTGGCGCCGGCGAGGCCGATCGCGCCACCGCGATCGCTCCGTCCGTGTCCTCGGCGGCCACGGACGCAGTCGCGGCGAAGGCCACGGTCGCGAACAGCGCCAGCAGCGGCAACAACCGAACCCAGACCATTCCCCCGCACCCTTTCCGCCACCTGCCGGACAGCATACTGATGCGCGGCACGGCGGGAATTGTCCATCCTGAGAGAACGCTGAGCAGATACGAAAATCTCCACGGTCGAATGCCTCGTCACACGTCGACGTACGGCTTACAATCCCCACCTTCGGTGACGAGAGGAACCCCATCCCCATGCATGCGTCCTGGCGGCACCGGCTGCTGCGACCGATCCGGGAACGGCTGAAGAGCACGATGACGGAGGCCGTCGAACCGCTGCTGGCACAGCAGGAACGGCAAATAGCCGAGCTGCGGGCCGAAACCCGGCGGATCTACGACCGGCTCATCGAGTTCGAAATCCGCACGCGACGCGACATCGTGTACGCCGCCGACCAGCAAGCCACCCGGGAATCAGCCGAATTCGTCCGCGCCCACATGCCCCACGCACCGCGGTTCGACGATCCACACCGGACTCTGGAACACGCTCTTTCCCTGGCTCCCACCGGCGGCATGGCTCTCGAGTTCGGCGTCTACACCGGTACGACCCTGAAGATCATCGCCGCCGCCCGGACCTCCGGCGGCGTCTACGGCTTCGACTCCTTCCAAGGCCTGCCCGAAGACTGGCGCATCGACTTCCCGGCCGGCAGCTTCACCGTCGACGGCCTCCCCGACGTCGCCGGGGCCGAACTGGTCGTCGGCTGGTTCGACGACACGCTCCCCGGCTTTCTCGCCCGCCATCCCGAACCGGTCGACTTCGTCCACGTCGACGCGGACCTCTACAGCTCCGCGAAGACCGTGCTGGACCTCGTCGGCCCTCGCCTGCGGCCGGGCTCCGTGCTCGTGTTCGACGAGTTCTTCAACTTCCAGGGCTGGCAAGACCACGAGTACCGGGCATTGCGGGAATACGTGGAGCGCACCGGCGTGTCCATCGAGTACGCGGGATACTCCTACGCCAACGAGCAGGTCATCGTCCGCATCACCGGGTAGCCGACACCCACCGGAGCCGGTCGATGGCAGCGGTGTTCCCCGCGTCGGCTGACCGGGCTCAGGTGGCGTCGGAATCGATCGGCGGGCGCTCCCCCGGGCGCAGCCCGGCGCTCGGGATCGCCGGAGCCGTCGGCGGGTCGTCGTCGATGAGGTGGCGCCGCAGGGCTGTCCGGGGATCGAATTCGCGCAGCGATTGCAGGTCCTGCAGTGGCTTGCGCAGCTGCTGGAACTCCGGGCCCAGCTCGGCCTCCAGCTGCTGCTGGGCGCCGGTGGCGAACTCGCGGGCACGGCGCACCGCGCGGGCCGCCTGGCTCACCGCACCGGGCAACCGCTCGGGTCCGAGGATGAACAACGCCGCCGCGAGCAGGATGACCAGGTGCTCCAGGCTGAGACCAAACACCGTGAGAACGTACCCGTCGCTCGCTTTGCGGACGCTGAGAACGGCGAACCGGAGCCTTCCTGGCTCACAGCCAGTCTCGTTTCTTGAACGAGACGTACAGGCCGGCGGAAAGCACGAGGATCACCAGCGTGGAAGTCCAGAACCCGGCGGTCGTCTGGAACCCGGGGTAGGGCACGTTCTGCCCGTAGAACCCCGTGACCGCGGTCGGGATGGCGATGATCGCCGCCCAGCTGGTGACCTTCTTCATGATCGTGTTGAGCCGGTTGCCCTGGATGTTGAGCTGGGTTTCGCGGATCGTGGTGACCAGGTCGCGCAGCGACTCGGTCCACTCCGAGGCACGCAGCACGTGGTCGTAGACGTCCTGGAAGTACGGCTGCATCTCACCGTCGACGACGCGCAGGTCGCGGCGCATGATCGCGTTGACGACCTCCCGCATCGGCAGCACGACCCGGCGCACCTGGACCAGGCTCTTGCGCAGGGCGAAGGAGCGCCGTTGCATGTCCGTGTACCGCGGCCGCTCGTCGAACACGAGATCTTCGAGGTGCTCGATCTGCTCGTCGAGGGACTGCACGACCTCGAAGTGACCGTCGACGACGTAGTCCAGCAGCCCGTGCAGCAGGAAGCCGACGCCGTTCTTGGCCAGTTCCCCCGCCGAGTCCCACCGCGCGACCACGGCGTCGATCGCGAAGTTCTCGTCCTTGCGCACGGTGACCAGAGCCTGGCCGGTGATGAACGCCGCCAGTTCGGAGACGACGAGGGTGCCGGTGGCGTCGTCCAGCTTCGCGGAATAGACGGTCAGGAACGCGTGGGAGTCGTAGCGGTCGAGCTTGGCCCGCTGGTGCTCGTGCACGGCGTCCTCGACCGCGAGCGGGTGCAGGCCGAGCTCTTCGCTGATCGCCGCGAGATCGGCTTCGGTCGGGGCGCAGAAGTCCAGCCAGACGGTGGCCGCGGGGTCGGCGAGGTGGTCGGAGACCGCCGCGACCGGGAAGCCTTCGGCTTCGAGCACGCCGTTGCGGTAGACGCGGGTGTGTGCCATGACCGTCCGCCGATCAGCGGCCCACCGCGCGGTCTCGATCGGGCGAAATCAGGGGATCTGTCGTGGTGATCGGCACGTCGTCAACTCCGGGGTACGCCTAGGGGTTTCGTCGCACCCTTTCCGAAAACCGCTGTGAGGACGCTGAGCGCGGTCCGGTTCGGCCCTCTAGGCGTCCTCAGCGTCTTGCCAGGGGCGAGTGGCTATCTTCGCGAGAAGCTTCACTCACCCGAGGAGGGCCGGTCGTGTCCAGGTCGTCGTGTCCGGCCGGGTTCGCAGTCCTGGCAGCGGCCGCGCTGATGACCGCTTGTTCGGCCGCGGCGCCACCCGCGCGGTTGTCGCCGCCGATTCCCGGCGACCCGCTGGACCTGAGCGCGTACGCACGCGACCCCTGCACGCTGCTGCCCGCCGCTCAGCTGACCCGCTTCTTCGTCACCCGGCCCGGCACCGCGTCCGCCGGCATCGACGGTCCGACGTGCTCCTGGACCCCGTCCGACACCTCGGCCCTGACCTACCGGGCGTCGGTCGGAGCGGGCGGTCTCGACGACGTCTACCGCCGCCGGACCTCGTTCCCGGTGTTCGACGTGACGACGGTGCACAGCTACCCGGCCGTGCACGTCGAGACCGCCGCCGGGCACTGCCGCGTCGTCGTCGGCGTGACCGACAGCGTGGTTCTCGACGTCGTCACCGACGCCCGGGACACCAAGCTCAACGCCTACGGCGATCCGTGCACCGAAGCGGACACCTTCGCCGGAGCCATCGTCGGCTACCAAGGCCACCGCGCGCCCTGATCCGTCGGCCGGGAGAACGCCACCAGGTCGGTTAACAGAGGGTAATTCACCGACATCTCCCTACCGAAGTAGGTGGTGACCAAGGCGCGTGTGCGGGGACTCTTTGGGCGTCCCCGTACCGGTTTTCCCTGGGAGTGCCTCATGATCACGTCCCTGCCCAGAATCCTGCTCACCGCCGGGATCACCACGGCCTCGGTGCTCGCACTGGCGGTGCCCGCTTCGGCGGCCCCGACCGCGGCGGCCCTGGCGTCGGCGAAGGCGACGCTCGACCGCGTGCACGACGTGCCCAACACCGCGTGGGGCATCGACCCCGCCACGCACCAGGTCGTCGTCACGATCTCCGACGCCGCGCACGGCGCCGGGATGGCCGGGCTGCGCTCGGCGATCGCGTCCCTCGGCTCGGCCGTGCGCGTCAAGCACACCGCCAAACCCCTGACGACCCAGGTCTACGACGGCGACGAGATCAGCACCGGCTCGATCATCTGCTCGGCCGGGTTCAACGTCACCAGCGGCGGCCAGCAGTACATCATCACCGCCGGCCACTGCACCCAGGGCGGCCCGTCCTGGCAGGGCATCGGCCCCTCGGTCGACTCCAGCTTCCCGGGTACCGACTACGGCCTGATCCGCAACGACTCCGGCGACGGCCCCGGCGCGGTCGACCTCTACGACGGCACCACCCAGCCGATCACCCAGGCCGGCGACGCCTACGTCGGCGAACAGGTCTGCAAGAGCGGCCGCACGACCGGACTGACCTGCGGCACGGTCACCGCGCTCGACCAGACCGTCAACTACGGCAACGGCGACGTCGTCTACGGCCTCATCGAAACGGACGTCTACTCCGACCACGGCGACAGCGGCGGCGCCCTGTTCGACGGCAGCACCGCGCTGGGCACCGTGTCCGGCGGCGACAGCACCACCGACTACTTCCAGCCGGTCACCGCGGCGCTGAACGCCTACGGCGTCGGCCTCGCCTGATCCCCACGCCGAGGTCACGGTTCCCGGCCCGGCCGTGACGACGACCTGGTCGAGAAAAGCGCTGCCCGGCCCGCAATTCGCCTTCGCGTCGACTTCGGCGACCGTGACGGTCAGCGTGAAGGCGCCCCGGATCGCCCGGTACGCGCCGGTGCCCGAGCCCGCCACGATCGGCACCGGCGCGGTCGCGCGCACGGTACCCGAGCAGCTGCGGCGGTCCGGCGGGAACGTGCTCATCACGGCCGCGACCGCACGGTCCAGCTCGGCGACGTCGAGGCGGAACGAACCTTGCGACAGGGCCAGCAGGAGGTCGCTGTCGTGGTTCGGGTTGACCGCGCCGTTCGCATCCACGCTCACCGCCGCGCCGAAGTCCCCGATCCCGCCGGTGAGGATCACCGTCGACGCCGCCCCGTCGTTGTCGGTGTAGTCGACCAGGTTCACCGCGCTCCCGGCACCCGGGCCGGCCGGCTGCGGGGCGCCACCGAACCGGACGCCGGCCGCCGACGATACGCAGACCCCCGACACCATCACCACGGTCACCGCGAACACGGCTGCGAACCGCTTGCCTCGCATGAACATCTCCCCCAGTCGATTACGGACCTAGTCTCCTACGCGGAAACCCTTCGGCCATCGGGGATATCCCCGATGGCTGCCCTGAAAGAGCGGATCGACCGTGGTGTCGCACGCTTCCGCGCCGGCTGCCCGTCGCCGCGGCCCTGCACTGTCCTCTTCGGACACTCAGGGTTCCGCCCCCGGGGCGCGGAGCCGGCCGGTCGACCGGCGCCGCGGAGCCGTGCGTGGGTGGCGGGCTCCGGACCGGCTATCGTGGTTGCCGAACCGGGGAAAGGCGGGGTCCATGCGGCTGGATCGGGTGCTCGCGGTCGCTTGCGTGCTGGCCTTGGCGCCGGTCGGGTGCGCGGCAGCTCCCACCGGCCCGCCGGCCTCGACGTCGCCCACCCCGGCCGCACCGCCGCCGAGCCAGTCGGCCGGGAACCCCGACCCGGCGAAATTCGCTCCGCAGGTCACCGCGCGGGCCCGCGAAGCGGGCGTCGACCCGCAGCTGGTGCTGGCGATCCTCTACAACGAGGACTACAAACCGCACGATCCCGAGCTCGAGCGGGCGTGGCAGAACCTGAAGCCGGACGCGGCGTTCGGGGTGGCGAACATGCACCGCGCGACGTTCGAGGAGACCCGCCGCGGCCGGCCGTTCGCGTCCCAGCAGTGGACGGAGCTGCCCGACGACCCGGATCTGGCCATCCAGGCCGAAGCCTGGTACCTGCACGACCTGGCCGCCCGGCTGCCCGCGAAGCACAGCGGCGAGTACACCACCGGCGAACTGCTCGCCCTCGGCTACAACGCCGGGCCCGGGAACATGATGGCGTTCGCCCGCGGGACCAAGCCCGGCGCGCAGGCCCGGACCTACCTGGAGAACCTGCGCGCGAACTGGCCGAAAGCCGGTGCGGCGGTGGGAAAGCGCTGACCCGCCGCCGCCTGGAGCGGAGCAGGCCCCGCTACAGCAAGGGCTACCTGCTCCGCCTCGACGAACTCGGGTATCCGGACCAGCGCGGCGCGGAGCTGCTGTTCCAGCTGTTCGCCGAACGGAACTCGGTCACGATGTCGCCCGACCGCAAGCCCCCCGGTTCGGGGACTCCAGTGGCCTGGTGTCTCGCCGGCAGCGTGCAGTTGGCAGGCGTCGCCTCATCGGCGGGCGCTCAGGGCGCCGCGCTTGACGATACCGATCACCCCCGTCGCGACGAACAGGATCGCACCCACGATGACCAGCCAGAACAGTCCCTTGATCACGATTCCGAGCACTGCCAGTACCGCCCAGACGACCAGCAACCCGATCAGCAACCCCATGACCGCTCCTTTCGACGCCGACTTCGAACGAAACGATGTGTACCCACCGTCCGGCACTTCACGCTCGGCACGGTGGACACGTTCTCAGCGTCTTCACAGGAAACACCACGGACGCAGGCCGAGCGTTCACCGCTCGGCCTGCGGATTTTCCGGGAAACGAACCGGAAATCGTTACAGGTGGTAGAAGTCGCTGTAGTGGTCGGGCGAGTACCAGACCTCGCCGGTGTCGAGGTCGACCACGATCCGGTAGGCGTCCCGGTGCGCACCGCACGTCCGCGGGTAGACGTCGTACTCCTGGAACGAGTCTCCGCCGGGCAGCTGCCCGTCGTTGTTGTAATAGGTGCCGCCGGCGAAGTTGCACTGCCCGTTCGGCCAGTCGTACCACCCTCGGCTGCCCGGGTAGCCATCGGACTGCCAGATCGAATTCGCCGACCTCGCGGCGGAGCATCCCGAGATGGTGCACGAGTCGTACGTGGAAGCCATCGCCGTTGTGGTGGCCGAGGAAATGCCCGCCGTCGACGCGATGACACCGGCCAGCACGCCGAGCCGCATCGCCCACGACCGCCGAGAACGCAACCGATTCCGCACAAGTCCTCCTTGCCCGAGCTACCGATGAAAGAAACCTCGATGATGGTGACTTTTCGATCTCCCGCAGACTAGGAAAATCATCGCCAAATGTGAATGAACTTCAGTAGGAACTCCGGCAAGAACCACAAACCACCCAGGCGGAGTGCCGCTCAGGTTGCCGACGGCGGCGAGTCCAAGGCATCGCCGGCCGTTGCGGGACGGACCCAGCGGGCGAGCACGACCAGCAAGGCCAGCTCGAGGGCCGCCATCGCCCGTTCCACCAACCCGGTCGCCACGGTCGGCAAGTGCCCGCCGAGCACGACGTCGGCGGTGAACGGAACGATGAACGGCAGGAAGAACGGGATCGTGGCCAGCGCCAGGCGCCGCGACCACGCCGCCGACCGCCGCCAGCTCGGCTCGTGGCGGTGGCGGCGCCCCAGCAGCCAGCCCGCCAGCGGCAGGCTCACGCACGAGATCGCGGTGGCACCCAGGTGGGCCTTGCCGGTCGCGGTGACCGCGCCGCCCTGAGGATCCTTGCTGAACACCGCGACCGCCAGCACGCTCAGGCACCACACCACCATCGCCGACACCGCCGGCCGGCCCACCAGCACCCGGCGGCGGTGCAGCACCGCCAGCACCACGGCCGACCCGGCGGCGATCAGCACCAGCGCCGTATCCCACATCCACCAGCCAGGGCACCACGCGTAGTCCGACAACATCCCGGTCATGGGGTTGATCGGTCCCCACCGGGGGTCCACGTGCAACACCGCCAGCAGCCCGCCCGCGACGGCGAACACGACCTGCGCGGTCACCAACCCCACCCGGCAGCGGCGCCCGGCGAGCAGGGCGGGAAAAGTCGACGACGGTACGGGCAAGGACACGGCTCGGGGCTCCTCGTGAACGCTCAGTTGACGCAGGGGACGCCGCTGCCGTCGACCGTGCCGCCCTGCGGCCCGGCAGCCGGAGGAGGTTCCGGCCCGGCCGGCGTCGAGGCTGAGGCGGAGACGCCGGATGGGGCGTCGGCGCCGTGCGGGCCGAGCGTGGCCGGCAGGGCGAAGCCGGTGCCGAGGGTGATCCGGACGTGTCCCTTCGGCAGATGGCTGTCGGCCGCGACCGGCAGCCCGCCCAGCAGTGACGCCGCCGCGGCGGCGTCATCCTGCGCGCCCGCGCCGTAGGCGACAGCCGATGCGGCGGGAGCGGTAGTGGTCCGCTCGCCGGCGCGGAACCCGTAGGGCGTCAACGCCTGGGTCACGGCCGCGGCGAGGCCGGTCTTGCCGGTGGTGTTGCGGACGTCGATCGTGGCCGACGCCTTCACCTGCGGCGTCGCCGGTGGCGGGGCGGCGATGCCGAACGCGGTGCGCACGGCGGCCCGCACCTGTTCGGTGTCGACCTTGTTCACGTCCTGCCCGTTGACCTTCTCGTACCCGGCGATCGGCAGCGTGGTGAACTCGAGATTGCCGCCGGTGAGGTTCTTCGCCTGCTGCGCGAAGGACAGGATGTCCCACCCGGCGGAGATCACCACGTCCTTCTTCGCCGTGTCGATCAGGTCCTGCAGCTTGCCGAGGTCGGTGAAGGTGCCCGCGCTGCGCAGCTTGTGCGCCGCGGAGGCGATGAACGCCTGCTGGCGGTGGGTGCGATCGAGGTCGCCGTTGTCGAGGCCGTGCCGCTGCCGCACGAACGACAGCGCCTGCGACCCGTTGAGCGTCTGGTGCCCGGCCGGGAAGTCCGCGCCCGAGTAGCTGTCCTTGACGGCGTGGTTGAGACACACCTCGATCCCGCCGAGTGCGGTGGCCAGGTCGAAGAACCCGGCGAGGTTGATCTCGGCGAACCGGTCGATCGGCACGTCCAGGAAGTTCCGGACGGTCTCGAGCGTCTTCTTCCGGCCGGCTTCGCGGCCTTTGTGCTCCAGCTCCGCCTTGTCGGTGACGCCTTGCTTGGCCAGGTCCTGCTCGGCGTAGAACTTCGCCAGCCCGTAGGCCTCTTTGATCTTCGCGTGGGTGTAGCCGGGAAGGCCCTGCACCGGGACGTAGTCGTCGCGCGGGATCGAGACCGCCGAGACCTTGCCGCCGTCGCCGGGGATGTGCATGAGGATCAGCGTGTTGGTGTTGTAGCCGCCCTCGGTGCCGTCGCCGGCGTGCAGCTGGTCCAGGATTTCCTTCGGCAGCTGGTTGCCGTCCTGGTCCTTGCGCGAATCCAGGCCGATCAACAGGATGTTCTGATCCTGGCCGGTGGATTTCGGCCCGTCCGTCCCCAGCGCGTCGGAGGTGTTCAGGCCGTCGACGAGGCTGGTCAACATCGTCGAGGCCACCCCGGTGCCGGTCAGCACCAGCAACGACGCCAGCCCGACCGCGACCCGGCCCGCGACCCAGGCCGGACGCCGCCGACGGCGGGCCGCGGCCGCGGACACGGGAGCGGTGCGGACCGTGCGAGCTTCCCGGTCCACGCGATGCTCGGCCGCTGAGGGAGGTCCGGCGGCCGGCCGTGGCCGAGCGGGGCGACGACGGGCGGGCGGAACGGGCGGCGTTCGACGCTGCTCGTGATCCACTCTCCACCCCCATCACCGTCCCCGGAGCCCACCTCCGCCCGGCCGGCACTCATCGGTGCGCCGCGCGCGGCGCCCCTGCCCAGGGACCCGTGCCGCGTGCGGCGCGTCGCGACCGTACCGGGAAGATGCTGAGGTTTTGATGAGTGAGGGGACCGTGAGTTGCGGGAACCGAAGTCCGGAAAGGACACTGGTGACATCTCCGGCAACGGACACGGCGCTCTCTCAACGTCTTCTCAATGACTCCATCGCACACTGGGGAAGTGGCTGTGGTGAACGAGTTCCGGCGGTGGGCCGCGCTGGTGTCGGCTACCGGGCTCGCCGCGGGCCTGCTCACCGGATGCGGCGCGGCACCTGGCTCGAACTCGGCGATCGCCCGCAGCGACTGCGGCTCCGCCCGGCGTCCCGCGCCGATCGTGCTGCGGGTCGCATCTCCCCGCGCCGACCTGTGTTTCGGCGGCGGCGTCGGTGCCGTGACCATCCCGGGAACCGTGGTCACCGTGTTCGAGTCCGGTGACTACACCGCTTGCGTCGGCCGGGAAGCCTCGAGCACCTGCCTGGACCCCGGACACCGCGTCACCCTCGGCACGACGATCACCGGCGTCGGGATCTGCCCGGACGGCGACTGGTCGGGATGTCTGGACCGGCTACCACCCGCGGTGATCAGCCGATTTCCGGCATCACCGTGATGGGGCCGGTGGCGTGCCCGGGACGCCGACCAGCACGGTGTGCGCGTCGGCCAAGGGCGCCTGGCGTGGCGGTGGCGCCGCCGGGCGGGGCGTGGGCCGCCGGGCCGTGTCGGAAATCCGCAACAGCAGCGCCACGAGGATGTAGTTCGCGAGCAGTGACGAGCCGCCCTTGGACAGGAACGGGGCGGTGATCCCGGTTTCCGGGATCAGCTTCGTGACCCCGCCGACGACCACGAAGATCTGCATCACGACCGCGAAGGACAAGCCGACACCGAGCAGCTTCCCGAAAGTGTCCCGCACCGCCAGCGCGGCCCGCATGCCGCGCATCGCGAGGATCAGGTAGATCATCAGAATCGCCGCGAGACCGACGAACCCGAGTTCCTCGCCGATCGCCGCGGTGATGAAGTCGGTGCTCGCCTCGGGCACCATGTCCGGCCGGCCCGCGCCCAGTCCGGTGCCGCCGACGCCGCCGGTCGCGATCCCGAACAGCCCTTGGGCCAGCTGGTAGCCCCCGCCGGGCTGGTCGTAGGTGGCCAGTGGGTCGATCCAGTTCGCCACGCGCTGGCGGACGTGGTTGAACAGCAGGTACGCGAGCACGCAGCCGGCGGCGAACACGACGAGCCCGAACCCGACCCAGATCCCGCGCTCGGTGGCGACGTAGATCAGCACGAGCACGATCCCGAAGAACAGCAACGCCGCGCCGAGCTCCTTTTCGAAGGCCAGGACGCCCATGCAGCCCAGCGCGGCGATCAGGATCGGGCCGAGGTCGCGGGCGCGCGGAAGCTCGATGCCGAACACCTTCCTGCCCGCCGACATGAACACTTCCCGCTTCGCCACGAGGAACGACGCGAAGAACACCAGCAGCAGGATCTTGGCGAACTCACCGGGCTGGATCGACAACGGGCCGAGCTTGATCCACACTTTCGCCCCGTTGACCTCCGAGATCGCGCTGGGCAGTACGGCCGGCAGCGCGACGGCGACGATCCCGGCCAGCCCCGCGGTGTACCCGAACCGGGCCAGCCGCCGATGGTCCTTGACCACGATCAGGACGAGCAGGAACAGCGCCAGCGCGAGGACGGTCCACAGGACCTGCTTCGGCGCCTCGGCCGAGAAGGTGTCGTTGTTCTGGACGGCTTTCGCGGCCTGCGCCAGGTCGATCCGGTAGATCATCACCAGGCCGATCCCGTTGAGCAGGGCCGTGCACGGCAGGATCAGCGGGTCGGCGTGCGGTGCCCACCGGCGGGTCGCGAAGTGCGCGACCCCGAAGATGGCGAAGTACCCGAGCCCGTACCACAGCACGCTCAGGGTCAGTTCGTGGTCCTGGTTGCTTTCCACCAGAACGAAAGCGAACACCACGATGACGGTGGCGAAGGCGAGCATCACCAGCTCGGTACCGCGGCGCGTCGTGGACGGCTGGGACGGCGCTTCGGGCGGCACGCCCGGCACCGTCCTCTTCGGACGGGGAATCATCGATCCCGACAACCTCACCGGAGCCAGCGGATGTGATGTCCTGTGTGGACACACTTGAACGGCCCGGGCACACCGGCATCGTCACGAAGGACAACGGACAGCCGGAGCCGAGCTGTTCCCGATGCTATTCACCGTTCGCTGGCAAATCGCTGAGAGGCCTGGTGACGCTGCCCGGTCAGATCAGCTTGCACGGGATGTCGGCGTTCTCGTCGAGGTGATGAGAGGCGCAGACCCGGTGGTACCCGTCGGCGACGAGGAGATCGTCGGCGGTCTCCAAGCCCGGGTGGCCGTGTCCGCGCACGAGCAGGACCGGCGAGAGGGCCTTGCCCTTCTTGACCTTGCGCAGGTCCTTGGCGACGTGGACGTTGTCCGCGTCCAGCAGCTCCAGGCGCCCGGCGCGCAGGATGTCCTTGGCCTTGCGGTGGGTCAGCTCGGCTTGCCTGAGTTCCTCCACCAGACGGGCGGCCGTCCGTTCGTCGGTGACCAGCGTCAGGTAGTCGAGAGCGGCCGGGTAGTCGTGCTCGTCGGGTTCGGTTTTCCAGTTTTCCTTCACGCGGACCTCCGTTGTTGCGTGCTGTTGCGGGTAGCGGACCGCGCGGCCCACCCGGTCACCGCGACGCTGACCAGAGCGGCGGCCAGCATCGCACCACCCTCGCCCGGAGCGAGCAGGTGCTCGCGGTTCCCGATGGTGACGGCCGCGACCGGGACGCCGAGCTGCGCACCGGCGAGCACCGCCAGTGACAGCGGCTGGCCGAGCACGCGGGTCGCGCCGTGCACGACGACCGTGCCGACGGCGAGCAGCGCCGCCAGCGCCAGCATCTCCGGGTGCCGGCCGAGCGCGCGCAGGTCGAGCGAAGCGCCGAGCCAGACGAAGAACACCGGGCCGAGGAACCCGTCGGTCACCGCGAACAACTGCTTGGCCAGCCGCCGGGGCTCACCCACCGCGGCCAACGCCAGCCCGGCCACGAACCCCGCGAGCATCACCGACACGCCGACGAGCTGGGCCAGCCCGGCCAGTCCGAAGAGGACGATCAACGCGACCCGCAGCTCGAGCCCGAAATGCCGGGTCTTGCTCAGCTCGTGCGCCCGCTCCACCAGTCCTTCGGCGTGCAGGCGGCGCAGCACGAGGAACCAGACGGCGCCGGCGGCGATCACGGCGAGCGCGCCCAATGCCGCGTGGCCGGCCCGGGCGGGATCCTCCGCGAGCGGCAGCGCGACGATGCACGCGGTATCGGCGATCGCGACCTGCACGATCATCGCGATCACCGGCGGCGTGCCCAGTTTCGCCTCGTCGATCACCGGCATCACCAGGGCTGCCGAGCTGGAAGCGAGCAGAACCGCGTAGAGCAGGCCGTGCCCGGTGCCGACCAGCGCGGCCACCCCGAGCCCGGCCGGCACCGACAGGACGCCGACGACCGCGGCGAGCAGCGCGCCCCGGCCGCTCGCGACCCGCAGCGCCGAGTCGCGCAGCGGCACGTGACTGCCGGCCACCAGCATGACGAGCGCGAAGCCGGCGGAAGCGACGAAGGACAGGATCGGGTCGTCGGCGTTCACCCAGCCGGCGCCGGTGTGCCCGACCGCCACGCCCAGCAGGATCTCCCCGACCACGATCGGGACCCGGGCGCGTCGCGACGCCGCCAGCAGCGGACCGGCGAGTCCGGCCAGCAGGACCAGCGCCAGCGTGGACAGGTTCATCGGCGGGCTCCTTCCGAACCTCGTCAGTGTCGCCACGCCGGGCCGGAACCGCCACTTCAGGCGGGAGGCAGGATCGAGCGGATGCGCGCGGTGGTTACTGGGCGAACGTCGGCGGAGCCACCGTGAGCGGCGAAGAGCACCAGCAATCCGAGTACGCCGAGCACGACGTGGTCCGAGGCGAGGCAGACGACGCACAGCACCGCCCACGCGGCAAGCCTCATACCCCGCAGTCCACTTCGGACATAACGCACTCCTCACGGCGGTCCCCGGAGGACAACCATCCGCGCGTGCGGGCGTGAGCCGTCCCGAGGCGCGCGATGGTATCCGCCTCATGCTGGCAAAACGCTGAGAACCCCGGCCGGTGCGCACTACCTGGGCGGCCGCCCGCCGCCACGCTCGCCGATGGGCACGACCGGGCGACGATCGGTCCGACCACGCCGCCGGCGCTCGCTTCGCGGCGGGTCGCGCGGTACCGACGGCCGCGTCGAGGCCCCGGGTGCGGGCAAGCGCAGGAGCCGGCCGAGGCGGCCCGGGCCCAGGTGCGTCAGGTCCGCCACGGCTTCCGGCTCGTGCCGGGCGCAGTGAGCGAGAAGGCCGAAGAGGAACATCGTGACCACCAGCGAGGTTCCACCGTAGGAGACCAACGGGAGCGTGACACCGGTCACCGGCAGGACGTCGACCACGTAGCCGATGTTGATGGCCGCCTGGGTCACCAGGAGAACCGTGATCGTGGCGGCGACCATCCGGTTCCACGGGTCGCGGTTGCGGGCGGCGATCCGGAAGCCCACCACCGCCAGCGCCCCGAAGAGCGCGAGGACGACCACGCAGCCCACGAAGCCGAGTTCCTCACCGATGAGCGCGAAGATGAAGTCGTTCTGGACGTCCGGCAGGTACTTCCACTTCGACGCGCCTTGCCCCAGTCCCACGCCGAACAGGCCGCCGTCGGCGAGCGCGTACTCCGCCTGCAGCGCCTGGTAGCCCGAACCCGACGCGTCGGTTCCGTCGGACACGAACGACAGCACCCGGGCCAGCCGGTACTGCGCGGCCACGGCCAGCACGACCACCCCCACGCCGGCCCCGAGCAGCAACGCCGCGAACAACCGCTTCGGCGCGCCGGCGAACCACAGCAGAGTCATCAGGACGATCCCGAGCGTGATCGTGCCGCTGAAGTTCGGCTGGGCCATCACCAGCGCGAACATCAGCAGCGCAGCCGGGACCACCGGCACCAGAAGGTGGCGCCAGTAGCGCAGAACCCGGGCCTTCGTCACCAGGATGTGCGCTCCCCACAGGATGAGGGCGACCTTCGCGATCTCGACGGGCTGCACCGACAGCGGACCGAAGGAGAACCAGCGCCGGGCCCCCTCGGCCAGCGTCCCGAGCGGCGTGATCACCAGCACCAGCAGGACCAGCGCCCCGATCATCAGCGTCGGCGATACCCGCCTGATCGCCGGCAAAGGCAGCCGCAGCCCCGCCCACAACGCCACGAGCCCCGCGGCGATGGAGGCGAGGTGCCGGTAGAACGTGCCGTAGACGCTCCCCCCGGCGTGCGGGTCGTACGCCGATGCCGAGGACGCCGACAGCACCATCACCGCGCCGAGCAACGTCAACAGACCACACAGGCACAACACCAGGTGGAACGACGCCAGCGGACGGGAAAGCCACCCGAACACCGCCGCGTGCAGCCGTGCGCCCCGGCCACCGCTCACCTCGGCTGCCACATCCGCCACCCCGTCGTCCGATTGATTCCCGCGGACCGGCACGAGAATCCCATGGGAGACTCTCAGATCTGTCCTGATAGGACACTGAGAGACGACGACGCCACCGCGAGCGGCGGACGTCCGGCTCAGGCGCCGCGGGTACGGCGCGCCCGCGATGAACCGGTGCGGAGTTCCTGGTGGTGCCGGATGGCGAGCTGGACGATGCCGGCGACCTGGGGGTCGTCGATGGAATGGATCTGGTGCTTGCCGTGGCGGCGGGCGCGGACGAGGCCGGCGAGTTTGAGCTTGCCGAGGTGGTGGCTGACGGTGGCGACGCTCTGGCCGGTTTCGTCGGCGAGGGTCCCGACGTCGCGGTCGCCTTGAGCGAGCAGCCACAGCAGGTGCAGCCGAACGGTGGCCGACAGCAGGCCGAAGGTGGTCGCGGCGTCCTGGAGCAGATCGGGCGGCAGCGCGTCGGGGTCGGGTGGGGCAGGCACGGGGTACATCCTCTCGAGTGTCCCCACAGGGTGGCGTAAGGACGGTCACTTGGACAAGTGTTTGACTGTTCGTGTCGGGGTGGGGTGTACTGGTGCCCGGTCGTCGCCCACCGGGTGCCGCGGCCTGTCGTGTGGAGGGAGGTGAGCCGGGTGACCGGCGAAGGAAGTAGTCGCCACGACCCCGTGGACGTCCGGCCCTCCCCCGCCGCGCCGGGGTAAGCCTGGTGGTCCGCGTGGTCGTGCCGCTGTCGTCTCGTACAGCTGTGCCCTCGATGGACAGGACCTCCCCATGACGCGTTTCCCCGGCGTGCCGCCCGAACTGGGCGACGCGCCCGTGATCACGGTCTTCCAGCGGCTCGAAAGCTCGCCGAAGGGCCTCACCGAAGCCGAGGCCGCCGACCGGCTGCGCCGCTTCGGTGACAACCGCCTCGATCCCGCTGTCGCGACGGGAGTGGTCAAGCGCGGATGGGTTGCGGCCCGCAGCCCGTTCGTGGCGCTGCTGGCCGGCTTCGGTCTGGTCTTCGCGGTGGTCGGAGACCTCCGCGGCGGCGTGACCGTGGCGGTGATAGTGGCGCTGAACGTGCTGCTGCGGTTCTGGCAGCAGGCGCGGTCCGAGCGGGCGGTCGGTGCCGTGCGGGCCAGGGTCAGCACGACGGTCACCGTCCGGCGCCGGGCCGGCGAGGGCTTCCCGGGCGCCGAGCGCGAGGTGCCGGTGGCCGACCTCGTCCCCGGCGACCTGGTGCTGCTCGGCCCGGGCGACGTGGTGGCCGCGGACGTCCGGGTGGTCGCGGCCGCGGACCTGGTGGTGGACCAGTCGGCGTTGTCCGGTGAGGCGCTGCCGGTGGCGAAGCGGGCACCCTCGCCGCGTCGAGGACGACCGGCGCCGGCGACGGATCTAGTGGACGCGCCGGCGGTCGTGCTCGCCGGGACGTCGGTGGTCGGCGGTACCGCGACCGCGGTCGTGGTCGCCACCGGCGCCGGGACGTACTTCGGTTCCCTGGCCACGCAGGCCGCGGCGCCGCGCACCGAGTCCAGCTTCGACCACGGCGTCCGCCGCGTGGGCTGGACGCTGGTGCGGTTCATGCTGGTGATGGTGCCGATCGTGCTCGTGGTCAACGGCACGGTCACCGGGAACTGGGCGCAGGCCGCGATGTTCGCGGTCGCCGTCGCGGTCGGCCTGACGCCGGAGATGCTGCCGGTGATCGTCACGACCAACCTGGCCCGCGGCGCGGCCGCGCTGTCGCACCGGAAGGTGATCGTCAAGCGGCTCAACGCGATCCAGGACCTGGCCGCGATGGACGTGCTGTGCGTGGACAAGACCGGCACCCTGACCCAGGACCGCGTCGCCTTCGCGCACAGCATCGACGCCGGCGGCCGCCCGGACGGCGAAGCCGCCGAGTACGCCTACCTCGCGGTGCACTTCCAGGCCGACCAGCGCGACCGGCTCGACGAGGCGATCGTCGCGCGGCTCGCCGAGCCGGACGACGACCTCGTGACCGACGCGCTGTTCACCAAGGTCGACGAGCTGGGCTTCGACCACGCGCGCCGCCGCGCGACGGTGGTCGTCCACCGCGCGGGCGCCCACATCGTGGTCACCAAGGGGGATCCGGACGAGATCCTGCCCCGCTGCGGCCACGCCCGCCGCGCCGGCGAAGTCGCCGAGCTGACCGACGCGGCCCGGGCCGAAGTGACGGACCTCGTCCGGGCCCACTCCGAGCACGGCATGCGGCTGCTGGCCGTCGCCGCCCGCGAGCGCCCGGCCCGGCCCGGCCGCTACACCGAGGACGACGAGACCGGGCTGGTCCTGGTCGGGTTCATCGGGTTCGTCGACCCGGTCCGCGACGGCGCGAGCGAGGCCGTCGGGGCGCTGTCCGGGCACGGGATCACGGTGAAGATCCTGACCGGCGACAACCGCCACGCCGCGGCGCGCGTGGCGGAACAGGTCGGGGTCCCGGTCGGGGAGGTCGTGCTCGGCAGCGACGTCGAGCGGGCCGACGACGCCGATCTGCGGGTGCTGACCGAGCGCACGACGGTGTTCGCCAAGCTCGCCCCCGCGCACAAGGCCCGGATCGTGGCGGCTTTGCGGGCGCGGGGCCGGGCGGTCGGGTTCATCGGTGACGGCGTCAACGACGTCACCGCGCTGCGCACCGCCGACGTCGGCATCGCCCCCGACACCGCGACCGACGCGGCGAAGAACGCCGCCGACCTGGTGATGCTGGAGCGCGACCTCGGCGTGCTCGCCCGCGGCGTCGTCGAGGGCCGCCGCACGCTGGGCAACACGCTGAAGTACGTCAACATCACCGCCGCGTCGAACTTCGGGAACGTGCTGACCGTGCTCGCGGCGAGCGCGTTCCTGCCGTTCCTCCCGATCCTGCCGATCCAGCTCGTGGTCGCGAACCTGCTCTACGACCTCGCCCAGCTCGCGCTGGCCTGGGACCGCGTCGACGAGGAGTACCTGAGCGCGCCACGGCGCTGGGACGCGCGCGGGCTGACCCGGTTCATGCTCGTGTTCGGCCCGCTGAGCTCCGTGTTCGACCTCTCGACGTTCGCCGTGCTGTGGTGGGTGTTCGGCGCCGGCGCCGACCCGCTGCTGTTCCAGACGGGCTGGTTCGCCGAAAGCCTGCTCTCCCAGCTTCTGGTGGTGCTGGTCCTGCGCGGCCGGGCCGGGTTCGCGCGGGGCGCCCGCCCCGCTCGCGTGGTCGTGGCCGCGGCGGCGGGTGCCGGGCTGACCGGGCTGCTGCTGCCGTTGTCGCCCCTGGCCGGGCCGCTGCGCCTGCACCAACTGCCCGGCGGCTACCTGCTGTGGCTCGTCCTCGTCCTGGTGGCCTACGCCGTGGCCGCGCAGCTGGCCAAACGGCTCCACGGCCGCCGCCCCGCCTGGTGGTAACCGCCCTTTTCCGCCTACCTGAACGAGAGTGAGCGCAGGATGACGACTGCGGAGATGCTGCTGCGCCTGGGCAGTGGTGTCGGGCTGGGCACGGTGATCGGCTTCGAGCGCCAGTACCGGGCCCGGATGGCCGGGTTGCGCACCAACGCGCTGGTCGCGGCCGGGGCGACGCTGTTCGTGCTGCTGTCCGCGCACGGGTTCACCGGCGCGGGCGCCGATCCGACGCGGGTGGCGGCGCAGATCGTGTCCGGGATCGGGTTCCTCGGCGCCGGGGTGATCCTGCGTGAGGGCCTGACCGTGCGGGGCCTGAACACCGCGGCGACCCTGTGGTGCTCGGCGGCGGTGGGATCGCTCGCCGGCACCGGGCTGTACGTCGAGGCGACGGCGGGCACGGTCGTGGTGGTGGCGGTGAACGTGGCGCTGCGCCCGCTCGGGCGCGCGGTCGACCGCCGGCCGGACACCCGCGCCGAAACCCCCGCCACCTACACCTTTCGCGCGGTGACCCGCGACGACGCCGAGGCGCACGTGCGCACCCTGCTCGTGCAGTCGTTGTCGCGCACGGATTTCGCGCTGCGGTCCATCGAAAGCCTCAACGCCGCCGACGACGGCCGGGTGGAGGTGCGCGCGGACCTGTCGGCCGAGCAGCGCGACGACAAGCAGATGGAGTCCGCGGTGTCCCGGCTGTCCCTGGAGCCCTCGGTGACCAGCGTCCGCTGGCAGGTCACCACCCCCGACCACGACGACACCGAGGACAGGTGAACGATGTCCTTGCTGCGAACCTTCCCGACCAAGGGCGTGCTCGCGCGACCGCGGCGCACCCTCGCCGACGTCGCGGTGTTCCTCGGCGCTGCGGCGCTGCTGTGGCTGGTGGTGCGCCTGGCGCACGGCGCCGCCGGTCCGTGGACACCGGCGACCGCACCGTCCACTGTGTCCACCGATCCGGCCGAACTCCCCTACTACGCCGGGCGTTCGCTGCTGCGGATGTTCCTCGCGCTGGTGGCGTCGGTGGTCTTCACCTTCGTCTACGCGACGGCCGCCGCCCGGCTGCGGCGCGCGGAGAAGGTGCTGCTGCCGGCGCTGGACATCCTGCAGTCGGTGCCGATCCTCGGGTTCCTGTCGGTGACGATCACCGGGTTCATCGCCCTGTTCCCCGGTTCGGAGCTGGGCCTGGAGTGCGCGTCGATCTTCGCGATCTTCACCTCCCAGGCCTGGAACATGACCTTCGCGTTCTACCACTCGCTGATCTCCCAGCCGCGCGAACTGGACGAGGCCGCCCGCGACCTGCGGCTCTCGCGGTGGCAGCGGTTCTGGCGGGTGGACGTGCCGAGCGGGATGATCCCGCTGGTCTGGAACGGGATGATGAGCTTCGGCGGCGGCTGGTTCTTCCTCACCGCCTCCGAAGCCCTCAGCGTCGACAACCACTCCTACGCCCTGCCCGGCATCGGCGCCTACGTCGCCGCCGCCTCCGACGAGGGCGCTCTGGGCAAGGTGCTGCTCGCGATCGCCGTCATGATCGTCATGGTGGTCGGGGTCAACGTGCTGTTCTGGCGACCGCTGACCGCCTGGTCCGAACGATTCCGGATCGAACACTCCGAGGCCGCCCAGGCGCCCCGGAGTCTCACCTTGGACCTGCTGCGCCGCTCCCGGGTCCCGGCCCTGCTGCGCCGGGTGTTCGGGCCGCTGGTGCACCCGATCGACCGGGCGATGGCCGGGTTCGGGCTCGCCGAACACCCGCTGCGGGTCTCGCCGGTGCGCCGCCGGGCCGGGGACGTCGTGTTCGCCGCGGCGGTGCTCGCGCTGATCGCCTACGGCTTGGTCCGGATGGTCACGTTCATCGCCGGCACCGCCGGTTTCGGCGAGGTCGCCCACGCCCTGCTGCTCGGGCTGATCACCTTCGCCCGGGTGCTCGTGCTGGTCGCGGTCGCGACGCTGGTGTGGGTGCCGGTCGGGGCGTGGATCGGGCTCGACCCCAGGGTGTCCCGGCTGGCCCAGCCGGTCGTGCAGGTGCTCGCGTCGTTCCCCGCGAACTTCCTGTTCCCGCTCATCACCGCCGTCCTCGTCGCGACCGGGATCTCGCTGGACTGGGGCGGCATCCTGCTCATGTCCCTGGGGGCGCAGTGGTACATCTTGTTCAACGTGATCGCGGGGGCCAGCGCGGTCCCCAACGACCTGCGCGAAGCCGCCGCCAACCTGCGGCTCCCGCGGAAGCTGTGGTGGCGCCGGCTGGTCCTGCCGGCGATCTTCCCCAGCTACGTCACCGGCGGGATCACCGCCGCCGGCGGTGCGTGGAACGCCTCCATCGTCGCCGAAGTCGTCTCCTACAACGGGCTCACCCTCACCGCGACCGGGCTCGGCGCCTACATCAAGGACGCCACCAGCGCCGGGAACGCCGGCCGGATCCTGATCGGTGTCGCGGTGATGAGCCTCTACGTCGTCGGCCTCAACCGGCTGTTCTGGCGGCGCCTGTACGCCCTGGCCGAACGCCGCTTCTCCCTGTCCTGAAACGAGGTTCCCCGTGTCCCGCTCCGAAGTTCTCGTCGCCGTCGAGAAGGTCAGCAAAAGTTTCGCCGGGCCGGCCGGCGATGAGCTGCGCGTGCTCGACGACATCACCCTCGACCTGCGCGCCGGCGAGATCGTCGCGCTGCTCGGCCGGTCCGGGTCCGGCAAGTCCACCCTGCTGCGCACGGTTGCCGGGCTGATCGGCCCCACCAGCGGGTCGGTCCGCTACCGCGGCACCGACCTCAACGGCGCCAACCCCGGCACCGCCATGGTCTTCCAGACCTTCGCGCTCATGCCCTGGCTGACCGTCCAGGACAACGTCGAACTGGGCCTCGCCGCCCAAGGGATCCCGCCTGCGCAACGCCGGGAACGCGCGCTCAAAGCCATCGACATGATCGGCCTCGACGGCTTCGAATCCGCCTACCCCAAAGAGCTCTCCGGCGGCATGCGCCAGCGCGTCGGGTTCGCCCGCGCCCTGGTTCTCGAACCGGACGTGCTGCTGATGGACGAGCCGTTCTCGGCCCTCGACGTCCTCACTGCCGAAAACCTCCGCACCGAGCTCATGACCCTCTGGGAGCAGGACGGCTTCCCCACCAAGGCGATCTGCATCGTCACCCACAACATCGAGGAAGCCGTCCAGCTCGCCGACCGCGTCGTCGTCCTCGGCGCCAACCCCGGCCACATCCGCGCCGAGGTCACCGTCGGCCTCCCCCGCCCCCGCGACCGCAGGACCCCGGCCTTCGCGGCCCTCGTCGACCGGCTCTACGACCTGCTCACCGGTCGCGAACCCGGCGAGACCGTGCCCGAACCCACCCAGGCCACCCCCACCGCGCGCCCGCTGCCGGCCGCGTCCGTCGGCGGGCTCGCCGGGCTCGTCGAGATCGTCCACGCCCGCGGCGGCCGCGCGGACCTGCCCGACATCGCCGCCGAAATCGGCTTCGAAGTCGACGACCTGCTTCCGCTGGTCGACGCCGCCGCCATGCTCGACTTCCTGTTCGTCGCCGGCGGCGACCTGCACCTCACCCCGGCCGGGGAAACGTTCACCACCGCCGACATCCAGGACAGCAAGAAGATCTTCGCCGAACAGGCCCGCGATCGCGCGCCCCTCGTGCGCACCATCCACAAGGCGCTGGCCGCCGGCGCCGACGGGAACCTGCGGGCCGGGTTCTTCCTCGACCTGCTCCGCCGCGGCTTCTCCCCCGAGGACGCCCAGCAGCAGCTCAACACCGCCATCGACTGGGGCCGCTACGCGGAACTGTTCGACTACGACACCGACACCGGGCAGATCACCCTCGACCCGGCCCACTGGGCAGCGACGGCCGCGCATCGGGCACCCGCCTGAGAACCGGGCGAACCGGCGCTTGCCGCCGGCCCCCGGCGACACGGCGACCTGGACGTCAGGCCGGCGGGGCGCCGATGAGCTGGCCGATGCCGAACGTGACCGCGACCGCCAGCCCGCCGAGGACGAGCTGGCGCAGACCGGACCGCGGGAGCGGTCGGCCGGTGAGCTTGCCGACCGTCATCCCGCCGGCCAGGAGCGCGACCGCGGTGATGACCAGCGACGCGATGAGGGTCCGGCCGCCGAAGAGGTAGGGCAGCAGCGGCAGCAGCGCCCCCACCGAGAACGCGACGAACGACGCTCCACCCGCGAGCAAGCCGGAGGGCAGGTCGTGGGGATCGACGCCGAGCTCGTCGCGGGTGTGCAGGCGCAGGGCCTGTTCCGGGTCGCGGGCGACCGCTTCGGCCATGGTCGTGGCGGTCCGGCGGTCGGCGCCGTAGGAGACGAAGCGGTCGACCAGCTCCTCGTGCTCCTGCTGCGGGAACCGGGCGTGCATGTCGGCCTCGAGGGCGACTTCGGCGTGCACGAGCTCGTTCTGGTTGGTGACCGAGACGTACTCGCCGGCGCCCATGGAGAACGCCCCGGCGACCAGCCCGGCCAGGCCGGTGAGCACGATCGTGTGCGGCGCGACCCCGCCGCCTCCCACGCCGGCGATCAGGGAGGCGTTGGTGACCAGTCCGTCCACGGCCCCGAACACGGTGGGCCGCAGCCAGCCGCCGGAGACGTCCCGGTGGCGGTGCGTCCAGCCCGATCCGGTTCCCGGCCTCGACGAGCGTGGTGCCGGGTCACGTTGAGTCATCACACCCGTGATTCTGGCCGAGGGCGCCGTGCCTCGCGCGCCGAGCGAATCTCCCGCAAATTTCCTTCATATTTCCGTGCCGTCCACTCACCTCTCCCGGCCACCGGCCTCTCAGTGTCCTCACAGCGCCTGATCCATAACCTACCGTCGCCGCTGACATCGCAAGGAAAAAACAGGCAGAGGAGCAGAAAGCGTGCCGCCCCACAAGGCCGGGAACATCAGGTGACGAGGCCTTTCCACCCCAAGGGAAATCCCGCGTTGAACCGCCGGCAACTCCTCGCGGTCGCCTGCGCGCTGGGCGGCCTCCCCGCGTTGACCGGATGCGCCACGCCCGCCGCGAAGCCGAAAATCCTTCCCACCACGGCAAACTCGCGTGCGCTCGCACTGGTCTACCGCGGCCCCGCGGCCGACGCGGACTGCGCCGACGCACTGGCCGGTCTGCTACGCGATTCCCCGATCGAACTCGACGTTCACTTCGCCGGCCCAGGCGAACGGATTCCCATCTCCGGGGAAACGCTCGGCAAAGCCGGACTTTACGCGCAGCCCGGCGGCGGCGACCTCCGCGACGGTTACCGGCACATGCGGGTTTACCGCGACTTGCTCCGCGCTTATGTCGACGGCGGCGGAACTTATCTCGGGATTTGCCTCGGCGGCTACCTCGCCGGCGCCGACCCGGGATTCGACCTGCTGCCGGTCCCGGTGGACCAGTACATCACCTCCCGGGCGGCGACCGTGCGTACCGAAGAGGACACCGTCGTGCAGGTCGACTGGAATGGCCGTCGGCAATTCCTGTTCTTCCAGGACGGACCGGCGTTCCCCGCCGACGGCCCCGCGACGTCCGAGGTCGTCGCCACCTACCCGAACGGCCTCGCCGCCGCGCTGATCGCGCGCTACGGCCGCGGACTGGTCGCGGTGTCCGGTCCGCACCTGGAAGCGACCGCCGACTGGTACCAGGCCTACGACCTCGACCAGCCCGGCGACGCCCTCCGAGAGCTCGGCTTCGACTTCGTCCGACGTCTGGTGCGGACCTGACCGCCCGGACCGCATCCCCCTTTCCCGACAGCTGCACCATCGCCACACAGAACGGAATCCAGTGAGCGAGGACCTCTCGATCTCCCTCGAGGACACCGCGCGCTTCGGCACAGTCCCCCTCGGCAAGCCGCGACCCGCGCGGCTGCACGAATTCTTCGAGCGCGCGTGCGACGAAACACCGGACGCCGTCGCGCTGGAATGCGGCACCGATCGGCTCACCTACCGCGAACTGGAGGCGCACGCCAACCGGATGGCCCACGTGCTGATCGCCCGGGGCATCGGCCCGCACTCCCGCGTGGGCATCCTGGTACCCCGCTCGCTCCCGATGTACGTGACGCTGCTCGCGGCCCTGAAGACCGGCGCCACGTTCGTCCCGATCGATCCGGCGGCCCCCGCCGACCGGGTCGCCTACGTCGCCGCGGACGCGGCACTCGACCTGCTGGTGGTCGCCCCCGAGCTGGACGCCGCCGCCCACGGTGTCGGCTGCCCGGTGCTGCGGCCCGGCGACCTCGCCGCCGAACTCCGCCAAGCCAGCCCCGCCCGGCCGTTGCTGTGGCCGGCCGGCGACGAACCGTGCTACGTCATCTACACCTCCGGATCCACCGGCCGCCCCAAGGGCGTCGCGGTCGGCCAGCCGAGCATCTGCAACTTCATCGACGTCGTCGCCGGCATCTACGGGGTCCGGCGCACCGACCGCGTCTACCAGGGCATGACGATCGCGTTCGACTTCTCGATCGAGGAGATCTGGCCGACCTGGGCCGCGGGCGCGACCCTGGTGGCCGGGCCGACCGGCGCCGACCGGATCGGCAGCGGCCTCGCCGAGTTCCTGCGACGCAACCGCATCACGATCCTGTACTGCGTCCCCACGGTGCTGGCCACCGTCGATGGCGAGCTGCCCGGTGTCCGCACCCTGCTGGTCGGCGGCGAGGCCTGCCCGGCCGAGCTGGTCCAGCGGTGGAGCCGGCCCGGTCGGCGGATGCTGAACACCTACGGCCCCACCGAGGCCACCGTCACCGCGACCTGGTGCGAGCTCCGGCCCGGCCTCCCGGTGACCATCGGCCGCGCCCTGCCGACGTACCGGATCGTGCTGCTGGACGAGGACCTGCAACCGGTCCCGGACGGCACGGTCGGCGAGATCTGCATCGGCGGGCCCGGCGTCGCGGCCGGCTACCTGAACCGGCCGGAGCTGACCGCCGAGCGGTTCCTCGACGACCCGCGGATCACCGGCGGCGGACGGCTCTACCGCACCGGCGACCTCGGCCGGGTGCTCCCCGACGGCGAGATCGAGTACCTCGGCCGGGCCGACAGCGAGGTGAAGATCCGCGGCCACCGCATCGACCTGCAAGAGATCGAAAGCGTCCTGATGGAACACCCGGCGGTGGCGGTCGCGGCCGTCACCCCGCATCCGGACGCCCCGACCGAAGACCTCGCGGCGTACCTGAGTTTCACCGGCGCCGGACACGACCGCGACGCGATCATCGGCCGGCTGAGCGCCACCCTGCGGCAGCGGCTCCCGCCCTCCATGGTGCCCGCCTACGTCGACACCCTCGACCGGCTCCCGATGATGCCCAGCGGCAAGGTCGACCGCGCCCGGCTGCCCCGCCCCTCCGGCGCCCGCTTCCACAGCGGCCGCGCGGCGTCGGTGGCCGCGGCCACCGACGCCGAACGGGCGCTCGCCGCGGTGTGGGCCGAGCTGTTCGGCACCGCCGGCGTCTCGGTCACGGCCGACTTCTTCCTCGACCTGGGCGGGCATTCGCTGCTGGCCGCGCGGGCGGTGTCGATCCTGCGTGACCGTGGCGTGGCACCCGGTGTGTCCGTGGCCGACGTCTACGCACACCCCACCATCCGCGCCCTGGCTTCCGCACTGCCCGGCCGGACGGCCCAGGCGCCGCGTGCTTCCGCGCCTCGCGCCGACCGGCGAACGACCACGTCCCGCCTGTTCGGTTGCGGCGCGGCGCAGGTCGGCGCGCTCAGCGCGATGCTCCTGCTGCTCGGTGCCCCGGTCGCGGTGGTTCTCGGATGGTCGGCCGGTGTGCTGTCCCTCGGCACCGTCTGGACCGTGATCGCCGCCGCGGCCGTGACCTACGTCGCCGGGCGGTTCGGACTCCCCGTGGCCGGAGTACGCCTGCTGTCGCGCCGGGTCCGCCCGGGAGAGTATCCACTGTGGAGCGTCGCCTACCTCCGGGTGTGGCTCATCCAGACGCTGCTCGCGCTGGCCCCGCTCACCACGATGAGCGGGAGCCCGCTGCTGCCTTGGTACCTCCGGCTGCTCGGCGCCCGAGTGGGGCAAGGCTGCCAGCTGGCGAGCGCGAACCTGTCGCTGCCGTCGATGCTGACGATCGGGGACGACGTCAGCGTCGGCTACGGCGCGCACCTGCAGGCCTACCGGGTGCTGGACAACCGGCTGCACATCGCGCCCGTGGTGCTGGAAGATCACGTCTTCGTCGGAGCGAACGCGGTCGCCGGGCCGGGCGCGGTGCTCGGCGCCGGTGCGGGTTTGGCGGAGATGTCCGCCGCGACGGCCGGGCAGCGCATCCCGCCGGGGCAGTACTGGTCCGGTTCGCCGTCGCGACGCTGCGCGCGGATCGACCCGCTGATCGCCGCGTTGCGCTCACGCGTGAGCCGGCCCCCGTCCCGGCCGTTGCTGGCCGCGTTCGGCGCGGCCTGGCTGGTGGTCGAGCTGTTGCCGCTGATCTTCCTCGCGCCGTCCGTCGCGCTCGGCAGCTGGGCCTACCTGACCTACGGCGTCGCGGGTGGCTGGTGGGCGTGCCTGCTGACCGGCCCGCTGTCGGTGGGCACCACGTGCCTGGTGGTGTTCACGGGCAAGCGGCTGGTGCTGCCGGCGATCCCGCCCGGCATCCACCGGGTGGCCTCGTCGTTCGGGGTGCGCAAGTGGGTCGCGGACAAGCTCCTGCAGGCGAGCCTCGCCGCGACGAACTCGCTCTACTCGACGCTGTACACACCAGGGTGGCTGCGGGCGCTCGGAGCCCGCATCGGCCCGCGCGCCGAAGTTTCGACCGCCTCCCAGCTCGACCCGGGCCTGCTCACCCTCGGCGCGGAAAGCTTCGTCGCCGACATGGCCGCCGTCGGCGCCGCCACCTACTGCCACGGGCACGTGGCGCTCGCCGGCACCACCGTCGGCAGCCGCTCGTTCATCGGCAACGCCGCGTTCGTGCGCTCGGGTACCGCCGTCGGGGACGGCTGCCTGATCGGCGTGCACACCCGCGCACCGGAGGACGGCAGCCCGGACGGCACGTCCTGGCTGGGCACCCCGCCGATCCGGCTGCCACGCCGCCAGGACAGCGGCTCGTTCGCCGAGGAGCTCACCTTCCGGCCGACCCGGCTGCGCGTGCTCGAACGGCTGGTGATCGAGTTCTTCCGCATCGTCGTGCCGGGCAGCCTGCTGGCCACGGCGGGCTACCTCGTGCTGCTCACGCAACTGTGGGCGGCCCGCACGGCGGGGCCGGTCGCGGCGGTCGGCGTCACCCCCGTCGCGGGCCTGCTCGGCGGGTTCGGTGTGGTTCTCGCGGTCGTCGCCGTCAAATGGCTCGTCGTCGGCCGGTACCGGCCCCGGGTCGAGCCCCTGTGGAGCCGGTTCGTGCGGCGTACCGAGTTCGTGACCGCGTTGTACGAAACGGCCGCCGTGCCCGCGCTGCTCTCGAGCCTGGCCGGCACCCCGCTGCTCGGCCCGGCGCTTCGCCTGTTCGGCGCCGAGATCGGCAAGCGCTGCTGGATCGCGACCACGTACTTGACGGAGTTCGACCTCGTCCGGCTCGGAGACGACACGTGCGTCGGCGCCGCGACGTCGTTGCAGACGCACCTCTTCGAAGACCGGGTGATGAAGATGTCCACTGTGGACGTAGGAGCCGGGGCGAGCGTCGGCGCCCGCACGGTCGTCCTCTACGACAGCGAAGTCGGCAGCGACACCGTCGTCGACGCGATGTCCTTGGTAATGAAGGGTGAACGGCTCCCGGCGGGCACGGCCTGGCGGGGCATCCCCGCCCGCGGAACCTCCGAGGCCGTCACTTGAACAGGCTGACGGCCCGCGACACGACGACGGCGAGGGTGACCAGCGAGACCGCGGACTGGCTGAGCATGAGCATCTTCGCCCACCGCGACATCGGCATCACGTCGGTCGGGCTGAACGCGGTCGCGTTGGTGAAGGACAGGTAGAAGTAGTCCACGAAGTGCGGTTCCCAGTCGGGGTGCAGCTGCGGGTCTTCCATCTGCGGGAAGCGGAAGTCCGGCCGCGGCCGTTCGCCGAGGGCTCGCGAGACCGGGCCGCCGCGGTCCCATTCCCAGTACCACAACGCGAACGCGATCACGTTCGTCAGCCAGATCGCGCCGCCGCTGCCGAGCAGCGGCCCGGGTTCCTCGCCGGCGCGCGCGGCCAGCAGATCGACCACCAGCAACGCCGCCGACCAGCCGTTGGCGAGGCTGATCAGGGCGATCAAGGCCACCGACAGCGGCCGCAGCCACGGGTGGCCGCGCGAGATGCGGACCGGGTTCAGCACGATCAGAACCGCGACGAGCGCGACCTCCAGCACCGGCAGCAACCAGTGGGGCCGGAAGGCGAGCCGGTCGGGCAGGACGAGCTGCAGCGTCACCGCCAGCGCGATCGCCAGCGTCACGGCCCACCGCTGCTCGCCGCGGGTGACCCGCAGCCAGGCCGGCGCGCGCTTGGCGCTGTCCGCCACGCTGTGCACCGCATCGGACACCGGGTGCGCGCCGTGGCAGAGCAGCTCTTCGAGATGCGCCAGTTCCACGCGAACCGACCGAAGCCGCTGCAGGTGTTCCGGGTCTGATCGTGCCCCGTCCATCGGTGTCCTCTCACTGCGTCCACAGAGGTATGCCGACGCGAATGTAACGAGCAGGCCCCTGTGAGGACGCTGAGACGCCGTGCCTACCGCGGTGCGCGTTTGCCGGCCGAGCGGGTTTCCCGCGGCCGCTTCGGCTCAGGTGCGCTCCCCATCGAGGTCAACGACGGACTCCACATCAGCAACCCGATGGCACCGCAGAACAGGATGACGGCGACGATCACGACTGCGGTCATCAGGCCCCCTTCCACTCGAATACGCGCGTCCGACAATAGGACAAACCGGTTGAGTAGACGCTGAGTGAACGAAGGGCCGACCTTCGGCGACAGCCGCGGCGCCGGCGAGGATCCCGGCCGACTCGATCCCGGGCGCGTCAGACTCTCAGCTCGCCGCGCTGAGGATGGCCTCGGCCACCACATCGGGGTGCACCAGGGGGACGGCGTGGGTGGAGTCGACCTCGACGACGGTCGAACCGGCGCGCTCGGCCATCCACCGCTGGGCCTCGGTGGGGATGGATCTGTCCTGAGTGGACACCACCACCCAGGACGGCAAGGTGTGCCAGCTGGCGGCCTTCGTGAAGCTGCCTTCGAGGGTGACCGGGTCGAACGGCTTCTGGGCGGCGGCGAGGACCTTCCGGTCTCGCTCGCTCGCGTCGCCGGCGTAGACCTCGCCGAACTTGTCCGGCCGGAGGTAGATCTCCGCGCCGCCGGGGTACTCCCGCACGACCAGGTTGTCCGGGGTCAGCAGGCTGCCCGGGAACTTCCCGTTGAGCGCGCCCGCGGTCTCGCCCGCGTCCTGCTGGAAAGCGGTGACGAACACCAGCGACCGGACCTCCGCGGTCACCGCGTCCGGAGCCGAGATCACCGACCCGGCGTAGGAGTGCGCGGCGACCACGAGCGGGCCGTCGAGGGTGCCCAGGAACTGCTTGAGGTAGGCGACGTCGCCGTCGAAGTCACGCATCGGCAGCGACGGCGCGATGACGGGGTGGCCGGCGTCCTGGAGACGCACGGAGACCCGGCGCCACACCGAGGCATCGGTCAGCGCGCCGTGGACGAGGACGAAGGTCGGCTGGTTCATGGGTTCGATCTCCTGAGGTCGACTCGGTACGGCACCGAGTCTCGCCCTGGGGGATCCCCGCGGACAGTGGCAGTACTGCCGATTATCGAAACGTCGCTGCCAACACTCACGCGCGGTCGAAGGCGAACGCCTTCCGGTGCTCGCGCGGCGAAACGCTCGTCGCGCGCCGGAACTGCACCCGCAGGTTGGTCGCCGTGCCGAACCCGACCCGGCGCGCGATGTCTTCGACGGAAAGCTCCGAGTTCTCCAAGAGCTCCTTGGCCCGGGCGATGCGCTGGTCGCGCAGCCACGTCAAGGGCGGGGAACCGATCTTCTCGCGGAAGTGCCGGTGGAAGGTCCGCTCGGACATGGCGAACCGCGTGGCCACGTCCTTCACCGACAAGTTCTGCTCCAGCGACACGAGCATCCACTGCTGGGCGCGGGCGATGACGTCGTCGCCCGGCGGGACGACCGCCTTCTCCACGAACTGCCGCTGGCCGTCGGCCGGCCGCGGCGCCATGACGATGCGCCGCGCGACGTGCCGCGCGGCCGCCGGCCCCAGGTCGACGTTCAGCAGGTGCAGGCACAGGTCCACGCCGGCGGTGACACCGCCCGAGGTGAGGACCGAGCCGGTGCCGGCCACGAGCACCGACTGGTCGACCGTGATCGCCGGGAACCGCTCGGCGAGCGCCTCGCACAACGACCAGTGCGTGGTCACGGTCAGCCCGTCGAGGATCCCGGCCCGCGCCAGGGCGAACGCCCCGGAGCAGATGGACACCATCCGGACGCCCCGGCGACGCGCGCCCACCAGCGCCCGCAGCAGCGAGCCGGGCAGCTCACGCTCCACCGCGTCGGCGTAACCGGGCACGACGATCGTGTCCGCCCGGCGCAGCAGCTCCAGCCCGCCGTCCGGCACCACCGAGGTCCCGCCGGCCACCTTCACCGCACCGCCGCCGACGGACACCGTGACGAGGTCGTAGGCCTCCGGCGCCTCCCGGCCGAAGACGTGGACCGGGATCGCGTAGTCGAGCGGCAAGACCTCCTCGAGGAGGACGACCGCCATCCGGTGTCGGGTCATGGCAGCATCCTAACGATGCGCGGTGATACTGCCAGGGGGGTTACCCACACCTCCCGGGCGCTACCGAACGTGACACCGCTCCTACAGCCGTCCGGGCAGCGGTGGTGCACCGACGAACCCCATCTGCGCTCAGGCCATGGACGGGCGACAGGTGGGTGCCTACGTTCCCTTCCACCAGAAGGGAGTTACTGTTGCACACTCGAAGAAAACTGTCCGCGATCCTCACCACGCTGGTGGCGGTGGCGGCGACGACGCTGGCGGGCGGCGCCACCCCGGCCGCGGCCTCCGGCCCCGCTCTCCTCCCCCTCTCCGTCACCAACAACACCGGTCGCGCGGACGCGGTCCACCTCTACGTCCTCGGTGTGGACCTGAGCACCGGCAAGCTGGGCTACGTCAACGCGGGAGGCGCCTTCACCGCCTGGAGCCCCGGTGGCACCCCGCCGGTTCCGGCACCCGACGTCTCCATTCCCGGCCCCGGCAACGGCGGGACCACGACCATCCAGGTGCCGCGCGGCGTCTCCGGACGCGTCTACTTCTCGCTCGGCGAGCGCCTGAAGTTCTTCCTCGCCCCGGGTGGTCTGGTCCAGCCCGCACCCTGGGCGGGCGGCGACGCCAACCGCGACGTCCTGTTCGACTGGAGCGAGTTCACCTACAACGACGCGGGCCTATGGCTGAACAGCTCCCAGGTGGACATGTTCGCCGTGCCCCACACCGTGAGCGTGACGACCGGATCCGGTGCCGTGAAGTCGACCGGCACGCTGGTCCCGGGCGGCCGCGACAACGTCATCGACGGCATCAAGGCCCAGCCCGGCTGGGCGGGCTCCGTCCAGACCCGCTCGGACGGCACGGTGCTGCGCGTCCTGGCCCCGGGGAAGGCGGCCGACGCCGGCCGGCTCGGCGGCGGCTACCTCGACTCCTACATCTCGTCGGCGTGGAACGCCTACACGGGCAAGGTGCTGACCGTCGTCCCGTTCGCCGACCAGCCGAACACCAAGTACTTCGGCCGCACCTCGGGCACCGTCATGACCTTCACCAACGGTGCCGGCCGGCAGGTCGCGTCGTTCACCAAGCCCAGCTCGGCGAACGTCTGGGGCTGCGACGGCGCCCTCGGTGCCCCCAACGACCAGGTCGTCGGGCCGATCGCCCGCACGCTGTGCGCCGCGCTCAACCGCGGCACCCTGGGCACCGTCGACACGCAGCCGGGCGGCGCCGGCGCCGACTTCTACCGGAGCGACCCGACCAACCAGTACGCGAAACTGGTGCACGGGAACATGGCCGACGGCAAGGCCTACGCGTTCGCCTTCGACGACGTCGGCAACTTCGAGTCCCTGGTGAACGACGGCAGCCCCCGGTCCGCGGGCATCACCCTGAACAGCTTCACCGGCGGCGGGTCGCATTCCTCCGGCACCAGGCTGATCAGCGACTGGAACGGCAAGTGCGTCGACGTGCCGAAGCGGAACTTCGCCGACGGCGTCCACCTGCAGACTTTCTTCTGCAACAGCACCGTCGCCCAGGACTGGACGTTCACCGGTGACACGCTGCGGGTCCCGAACAACATGTGCATGGACGTCGCCTGGGGCTCCCGCGAGAGGGGCGCGGCCATCCAGATCGCCACCTGCAGCGGCAACCCCGCGCAGCAGTTCGTCCTCACCCCGGCCGGCGACCTGGTCAACCCGCAGTCCGGCAAGTGCGTCGACATCAAGGCGTGGAACGGCGACGACCGGGCGCCCCTCATCCTGTGGGACTGCACCGGTGGCGCGAACCAGAAGTGGCACCGAGGCTGACCCTGGAGATCGCGTGGTGTGGTGATCGGCCGACTTCCGAGGAGGAGCCCGACGGCTCCTCCTCGGGTCACGTCCTGCGGCCCGCGCTACCGGACGTCACGCTCGGGACGCCGCCAAGTCCTTCGGCCGCAAGAAAAAGCCGATCAGCAACGCGCCGAGGACGCACAACGCCGCGTCGATGAGAATGCCGAAGGTCACGCCGTCCAGGATGGCGTGCGCTCGCTCGGCCGGGGCGGGCGTGCCGATCTTCGCGGCGGCGATCGCGCTCAGCACCGGGATGCCCACGGTGAAGCCGATCTGCTGCGTCATCGACGTGAGCGCGGTGGCCAGGCCCTGTTCGCTGTCCGGCAGCGCCGACGTCGCCGTGATCGTGTACGAGACGACCGCCCACACGTGCCCGAAGCCGCCGATCGCGGACCCGATCAGCACGATCGTCATCCCGACGCCGATGCGGTCCCCGGCCAGGGCCAGCGCCCCGGTCGCGATCGCCTGCACGCCCAGGCCGAGCAGCAGCGTGCCGCGCGGGCCGAAGTGCGCGACGACCTTCGGGGCCAGCAGACCACCGCAGAACACCCCGAGGCCGACGACCGCGAAGGCCAGACCGGTCGAAAACACGGAGAGCCCGAGCACCTCCTGCATGTAGAGCGTCAGCAGGAACGCCAGCCCGCTCTGCATGGACAGGGTGACCAGACCGGCCAGGTTGCCCCACTTCACGGTCTTGCGCGTGAGCACCCTCAGCGGTGCCAGCGGGTCCGGGACCCGCAGCTCGATGAAGATGAAGCCGACCAGCAGCACCACGGCGGCCGCCAGCGCCACCAGGGTCTGGGCGCTCTCCCAGCCGTGGGTCTGGGCGCCGGTAAGCCCGTAGATGAGCGCGAGCAGGCCGAGGGTGACGGTGACCGCGCCCGGCAGGTCGAGCCGCTTCGCCTGTTCGGCCCGGCTCGGCGCGATGACCAGCGGGGCGCAGATCAGGATCGCGATGCCGACCGGCACGTTCACGAAGAAGTTCCAGCGCCAGCTGAGCGCGTCGGTCAGCACACCGCCGAGGAGCGCTCCGGCGGCGAAGCCCAGCGACAGCAGCGCGCCGTTGGAACCCAGGGCCCGGTTGCGCAGCGGGCCCTCGGGATAGGACGTGGTGAGCAGCGCGAGTGCCGCCGGCATCACCGCCGCGGTGGCGAGCCCCTGCGCGACCCGCCCCACGATCAGCACGGCCGGGTTCGGCGCGATACCGCCGACGAGCGAGCCGAGGATCAGCAAAGCCATGCCCCCCAGGAAGATCCGCCGGCGGCCGATCCGGTCACCGATGCGGGAGAACAGCAGCATGAAGCCGGCGGAGGCGAGCGCGAACGCCGTGGTGATCCACTGCAGCCCTCCCAGGGCGAAGCCCAGCTCGTTGCCGATGACCGGCAGCGACACGGTGAGGATCGAGAAGTCGACGGCGATCATGAACTGCGCGCCGAGGAGCACGGCCAGGATGAGCCGCTGCCGGGGAGTCATCCGCGGGGAGCCGGCCGGTAGGGCGTCGGCCGGTGCGGCCGTGACCGTGGCCCGGTCGAGGTCTTCTGTCATCGGTCTGCGCCTCTCGAAGGAAGTAGGGCCAGGTGTGGCGCGCAAAAGCTTAAAGCATGAATGTTTCAAGCTGCAAGTATGCAAGGTTGATGCACTCCGGTTAGACTGGCCGTCATGGAGAATCCGGAGCCGGGCGCCGAGCTGTCCGCGCGGGAACTGTGCGGGCTGGTCAACGAGCTGGCCCGGCGGATCCAGGACCACGTGCACGAGTGCGCCGCGACCCTCGGCCTCACCGCTCCGCAGGCGATGGCGCTGCACGAGCTGCGGGACCCGCTCACGATGCGCCAGCTGGCCGACCGGATGTCCTGCGAGCCCTCGAACATCACGTTCGTGATCGACAAGATGGAGAAGCTCCGGCTGGTCGACCGGCAGCCCCACCCGCATGACCGGCGTGCGAAGCGGCTGGTGCTGACCGCGCACGGCCAGGAGCTGCGCCTGCGACTGCTCGACGTGATGACCCTCGAATCACCCCTCGGCGAGCTGACCGCGGCGGCGCAGGAGCAGCTGCGCGAACTGCTCCTGCAGGCCGTCGGGCGCGGGGCCGAGCAACCCGCCTGAACCCGCCTCACCAGTCCTGTTTCGCCCACACCCGCGCCAGCAGCTCATAGCCGCGCACCCGGTCCTCGTGCCGGTGGGTGATCGACGTGACCAGCAGTTCGTCGGCGCCGGTGGACCTCCGCAGCGCGCCCAGTCCCTCCGCCACCTCCTCGGGCGCCCCGACGAACTGCGTGCGCACCCGGTCGGCCACCACCGCCCGTTCCCGGTCCGTCCACTCGTAGCCGGCCGCCTCCTCCGGGCTGGGGAACGGGATGGTGCCGTGCCCGGACCGGATGCCGGCCGCCTGGCACCGCGGTTGACCAGGCCAGCCACTCCCGATAGGTGGTCTTCGCGAGGACGGCACTCCCCCGCAGCGGGGCACCTGTGCTGACGTCGGCGACCGCCTGGGCGACGTCGTCCGCGGCGATGGGCTGGATCCGCGTCGCGGGCAGGCGGACGGTGTTCTCGTCGGAGGTCCAGGAGGTCGTCGCGCCCGTGAACTCGAAGAACTGCGTGGCCCGCACGATCGAGTACGGCACCGGCCCGGCCTCGAGGATGTCCTCCTGCAGCGGCGCCCACGATCGAGAGGACGACCGCGTGCCCGACACCGGCCGCGTCCGCCGCCTTCAGCAAGTTGTCCATGGTGGTCCGGAAGAACGCGGGCGAGGCGTCGTCGAACGTCGGCGAATTCGTCAGGTTGACGCGGTGGACGGCGAGTGCGGGACAGCTTCGTGGCCGTTCGCGGCCAGGATCTCGACCACGCGGGAGCCGGCGAGCCCGGTCCCGCCGATGACGGCGATCTTCACTTCCGCGACCATCCCTTCGCCTGGAGTTCGTCCTCGGTCACGAGGTCGACCATCGGCTTGCCCGGTTCGCACAGCATGGTCCGGGGTGGCGGTGCGGCGGGGTGCCGGGTCGCCCGGCGGGTACTCGATGACGATCGTCATCGCATGCGCCCCCTCCGGCACGAACGGATACACCCGCTACGAGCGGACAGCCCCGCGATCTGTGACCGGCGGACCGTCACGTGCCGCGGTGCGGCGTCGCGAGGGTGCCGCTCGCCGACAGGAGGCGCAGTTCGCGGCCCCGCCGGACCGCCGCCCCGCGGTCGGCGGCGCCGAGCTTGGCGTAGATCCGGCGGATGTGCGTGTTGACGGTGTTCAGGGAGACCAGCAGTTCGCCCGCGATCTCCGGCCGCGTCAAGTTGGTCGGCAGGTACCGCAGGACGCGCAGCTCACTCGGACTCAGCTCCTCCAGAGGTGCCCGCACCGACGGGGCCGGAACCCGGCCGCGTACCGCGTCGAGAATGGTCGCGATGAGGGCCGCATGCCGGGTTTCCCAGGCCGGCAAGGCTTCGAGAAGCCGCCACGCGCCGGTCATCGCGAACGGGAGCACCAGCCCGTCCGGCTCGGCGAGGTCGAGCGCCCGTTCGAGGGCGGCCGCGGCGGCGCGCTCGTCGCCATCCTCGGCGCCGACGAGGGCGGTGATCAAGTGCCCTTCGATCCGCGTGAGCACGTCCTCGTCGGCGACGGGCAGGAGCGCCGGAGCGGGGGCGTGCCCGGCGCGGGCCCGGGTGGCGGCCGTCCACGCGGCCACCCGGGCGGACAGCACGTGCTCGTCGGCCATCGTCGCCTGGCTCTCCCGCGCGGCGGCGAACTCCGTCAGCGCGGCGCGGTGCTCGCCGCGGGCCGCGGCGAGGAGTGCGGCGACCACGTGCACGAGCAGCCGGACGCCGGGTTCACTGTCGGCTTCGGCGGCCTGCCTCGCCTGGTCCAGCCGGCGTTGCGCGTCCTCGAACTCGCCGGTCCAGGCCAAAACCCAGGCGAGCGTGGCCAGGGCAGGCGCGATGACCGGCTCGGCGTCCCACCCGTGCCGGGCGGCGAGTGCGATCGCGTCCTCGCAGCGGCGGCGGGCCAGGGCGAAGGACCGGTGCGTGGACGCGAACCCGAGGTGCGCGAGGGCGGCCACCTCCAGGTACGGGCGGTCGAGGTCGCGGGCCAGGGCGGCAGCCGCCAGCAGGTGGCGTTCGCCGTCGGCGGCCCGCCCCGACCACGCCTCGGTGACCCCGACGTTCAGCAGGACGACGGCACGCAGGTCGGCCCCGGCCGCGGGCAGGGCGTCCACGTTCGCGACCACGCAGTCGAAGTGCCCGCGCAGCCGGGCGAGCAGCAGGTCCAGCGCGGTGACCGCCAGCCGGTCCGCGCCGGCCGACCGGGCGGTCTCCAGGTGCTCCGCGGCCTCGTCGAGCCGCATCCCGCCCAGCGCGTCGACGGCGCGGACGAGGGCGAGCGAATCGTCGGGCGCCGGGAACGCCCGCAGCAGCGCCCGCACCGTTTCCGCCTCGCCGTCGAGGGTCATGGTGAGCGCCTGGCCGGACAGCAGGGCGGCTGCCTCGGCCCAGTCGCCGGCGGCCTGGAGGTGCCGGACGGCGTCGGCGGGCTGCGCGTGCTCGGCGAACCACTGGGCCGCGAGCCGGTGCAGGCGGGGGATTTCGGCGGCCTGGGTGCGGCGCAGTTCCAGGTTCAGCAACCCGGCGAACAGGCGGTGGTAGCGGAACCAGGTGCGCTCGGGGTCGAGCGCCAGGACGAAGGCGTTGGCCTCGGCCAGGTCGAGCAGGATCCGCTCGGACCCGGTCGCGCCGGTGAGCAGGTCGGCGAGCGCGCCGCTGACGCGGTCCACAATGGAGGTGCGTAGCAGCAGCCGCAGCACGTCGGCGGGCTGCCGCTCCAGCAGCTCGGCCATCAGGTACTCGGCGACGGTCCGGTCGCTGCCCGAGAACGAGGCCACGAACCGTTCCGGGTCGGGGTGACCGGCCAGCGACAGCACCGCCAGCCGCAGTCCGGCGGCCCAGCCCTCGGTCCGTGCGTGCAGGACCGCGATCACCCGTTCGGGCAGCTGGATCCCGGACGCGGCCACGAGCGCGGCGGTCTCCTCGACCGTGAACCGCAACCGGTCCGGGCGGATCTCGGCCAGTTCCCCCGCGAGCCGCAGCTTGTGCAAGCCCAGGGGGAGGTCGCGGCGGGTGGCCACGATCGCGTGCGCCCGCGGCGGGAGCGCCGCCAGCAGCGCGGACAGCTCCTCGGCGGCATCGAGCTCGTGCGCGTCGTCGACGACCAGCACGAACGGACCCGCCACGCCGCTGATCTCGGCGAGCACCTTCTCGCGACCGTCGCAGTCCGGCGCGGCGCAGGGCGGCTCCCCGCCGCACGCCGCCCGGATCCCGCCGAGCACGCTGAACCAGAACAGCTCCGCTCCGGGTCGCACCGACACGAACGCGATCCGGCGGTCCTGCCCGTGATGCTCGACCCACAGGCGAAGCAGCGAGGTTTTCCCGCTCCCGGCAGGCCCTGAGACGACCGTCACCCTTTTGCCCACCGCGGCTTCCAGTGCGGCGACGAGGCCGGCGCGGTCGATCAGGGCGGACACGGGATCACCTGGATCCAGTGACGACCGCTCACCTGACGGGTGACGAACCTGGTCCCATGACCACAACGAACTTCGCGCCGGTACCGCCCTCCGCACACGGCCCCGCCGTCAACGAGCAGGGGTACTTCGTCGGCCGCGTGGAGAAGAACCTCTACTGGGTCACCGACGGCGGCTACCAGGCCGCGTTCCTGACCACCCCCGACGGCGTGGTGCTGTTCGACGCGCCCCCGACCATCGGGCACAACCTGCAGCGCGCCGTCGACGAGATCGCCTCGGCGAACGGCGTGTCCAACAAGGTGACGCACCTCGTCTACTCCCACCACCACGCCGACCACATCGGCGCCTCCTCGTTGTTCGGCAAGGACGTGGTGCGCGTCGGCCACGCCGGCACCAAGCGGTTGCTGCAGCGCTACGACGACCCGGCGCGGCCCCTGCCCGACGTCACCTTCGAGCAGGAGCACACCCTGCGGGTGGGCGGCGAGCGCGTCGACCTGGCCTGGCGCGGCACGAACCACACGCCGGACAACATCTACCTCCACCTGCCCGATCACGAAACCCTGATGCTCATCGACGTCGTGGTGCCGGGCTGGGGGTCGTTCGCCGCCTTCAACGTCAACAGCGACGTGCCCGGCTCCATGGCCGCCCCCGGCACCGCGCTGTCGTTCCCGTGGAAGCACTTCATCGGCGGCCACCTCGGCCGCCTGGGCACCCGCGACGACGTCGTGCTGCACCGGCAGTACATCGAGGACATCGCGGAGAGCGCGCGGGCAGCACTGTCCACAGTGGATCCCATGCCGTTCTACGCCGAGTACGGCGACAACACCTGGGCAGCGGTGAAGGCTTACCTCGACACGGCGACCGAGTACGCCGCGGCGCCCGTCGCCCGGAAATACGCCGGGGTACTGGGCGCGGCCGACGTCTTCATCGCCAGCACGACGTTCGTCATCCTCGAGTCCCTGCGGCTGGAGGCCGGGGTCGGCTTGCAGATTCACCCGTGAGCGGCAATCCGCGCGGTCAGGAGGGCTGAAGTTCGACGACGACGCGATAGCCGGCCGGTTCCGAGGTGAGGTGCAAGCCCGGATCGTCGAACAAGCGCCGCAGCGAGGCCTGCCATTCGGGGTTGCCGGTGGCCTTGTCGAGCGCGGTGCCCGAGGACCACTCGGCGATGTGGACGAACCGCACCTCGGGCCCGTCGGCGAGCGGCCGGTGCAGGCGGGAGCGGACGAAGCCGGGCTGGGCCGCCATGATCCGGGCGTTCTCCTGGTACCTCTCGACGAAATAACCGGCTTCGCCGGCCGGGACGGTGTAGTACTTGATGACCGTGACCGGTTCGTCGACCCCGGTCTTCGATGCCAGGGATCTGCTCACTTGGTCTCCCCTTCCTCGACCGCTTCGACCGCGCCGAGCAGACCGCGGAGGTTGACCTCGTAGCGCTCGGCGTCGGTGGGGTCGAACAGCCATTCGGTGACCGGTGTGCGGGCGGCGTCTTCGGGGTGGCTCGATTCGGCGATGTCCAGCTCGGCCGCCACCTCGATTTCGAGCCCGTGCAGGAACTCTTCGTTGTCCGGTGTGCTCATGTCCCCTGAGACAAGGCAGGCCGCCGTGGTGTGACAGGCGCGACCGAAGTTCCGGTCACAAACGCCGGTGCTGCGCTGTCCTGGCTCGCGACCGACCCCGTGGGATGGAGCGAGCCCTTGCCGCCGATGAGCACCAGGATCCGGATCCGCGTCCGGATGAGCGCGCGCCCGATCGACGAACCGCACCGCGCGTCGAGCCAGCTCGAGCTGCTGTTCGACCTCGTCTTCGTGGTCGCCGTCGCGGCCGCCACCGCCCAGCTCGCGCACCACATCGCCGACGGCCACGCCTGGACCGGCCTGGCCGGGTTCCTCCAGGTCTTCTTCGCGATCTGGTGGGCGTGGATGAACTTCACGTGGTTCGCGTCGTCCTACGACACCGACGACGTGGCCTACCGGCTGCTGACCATGGTGCAGATGGCCGGTGTGCTCGTCCTCGCCGCCGGGGTGCCCGCCACGGCCACCGGCGACTACCGCGCCGTCGCGGCCGGCTACCTCGTCATGCGGATCGGGCTCGTCGCGCAGTGGTTGCGAGCCGGCCTCGAGGACCCGGCGCGCAGGCGGACCGCGTTCCGGTACGCCGCCGGCATCACCGTCCTGCAGATCGGCTGGGTGGGCTGGCTCGTCCTCGGCGAGACGGGTGTCCTTTCGCCGGGCACCCGGACGGTGTGCTTCCTCGCGCTGGCTGCCGCGGAACTCGCGGTGCCGCGCTGGGCGGAGCGGCCCGGCGCCACCACCTGGCACCCGCACCACATCGCCGAGCGCTACGGGCTGTTCACGATCATCCTGCTCGGCGAGAGCGTCTCGGCCGCGATCACGGGTGTCCGGGGAGTTCTGCAGGCGGCGGAGATCAGCGCCGCGTTCGTCACGATCGCGGTCTCCGGCCTCGTGCTGCTCTTCGCCACCTGGTGGCTGTACTTCCTGGAACCGGCCGGGGACGGGCTGCGCGATCGCCGCGAGGGATCCTACCTGTGGGGCTACGGCCACTTCGGCACCTTCGCGGCGCTCGCGACACTCGGCGCGAGCCTGGAGGTCGCCGTCGAGGACACCGGGCACCACCTGCCGGCTTCACCGCTTCTGATCAGCTACGCCGTCGCGGCCTCCGTGGGCGTGTTTCTCGTGCTCCTGTGGCTGATCCACGTCCCGATCGTGGCGAGGACCGTCCTGCGTCCCGGCGCGGTTCTGGCGTGCGCCACCGTCGTGTTCCTGCTCCCGCTCGCCGCGCCGTGGACCGGCGTGGCCGTCGTGGTCGCGGGCATCGCGACGGCCTGCGCCTTGCTGGTCGCTTTCACCATCACCCGGGAGCTGTCACACGCCGCAGGGCGGTCTTGTCTTCACTGGCAACGGGATCACGATGATCCCCGGCGGACAGGAGGTATGCCGTGACGACCGTGGTGACCCCCATCGCGGAAGCGGCCGGGCCTAGCCGGTACGGGCGCATGTTCCCCGGTCTCGCCCCACTGGTCACCGATCCGCGGCTGCTGACGCGCGCGGGCGGCCACGGCGGGATCTGCGACGCGGCGGCGATGCCCGGGCCGAGCGGCGACGACGCGGCCGAGGCGGCCGGGTGGCCGTTCTTCGGCCAGCTGATCGCGCACGACCTCACCGCCGACCGCTCGTCCATCACCGGTGACCTGCCCCCGGGAGCACTGCGCAACGCCCGCGCACTGAAGCTCGACCTGGAGATGCTCTACTCCGACGGCCCCATCGGTTCGCCGTTCCTCTACGACACGGGCGACCCGGCGAAGTTCCTGCTCGGCCGCCCCGATGGCTACGACGTGCCCCGCAACCAGCAGGGGGTGGCCCTCATCGGCGACCCCCGCAACGACTCGCACCTGGTCGCACTGACCCTGCACACCGCGCTGCTGCGGGCACACAACCGCATCGTGGATCTGCTGCGCGACGACGGCGTGACCGACGTTTTCGACCGGGCGCGGCAGGCCCTCACCTGGCACCACCAGTGGATCGTGGTCCACGACTTCCTGCCCAGGCTCGTCGGGCTGCCCCTGGTCGAGCAGGTGCTCGCGACAGGCGGCCGGTGGTTCGCACCGCCGCCGGGACAGGCCTCCATCCCGCTGGAGTTCTCCCACGCGGCCTTCCGCTACGGCCACAGCCAGATCCGCCACACCTACCGGCTCGTCCCCGGCGGCCCCGAACTGCCGCTGTTCCCGGACCTCGTCGGGTTCCGGCCGGTGCCCGCCGGCCGGCACCTCGACCTCGCGCTGATCTTCGACTTGCCCGGCCACCCGCCGGCGCAACGGGCCAAACGCATCGACGGCCGCCTTCCGGCGAGCCTCATCGCGCTGCCCGAGCAGCTCACCGGCACCGTCGACGCCGTCGCCCACCGGTCGCTCGCGGTCCGCGACCTCCTCCGCGGCGAGACCACCGGACTGCCCAGCGGCGAATCCGTCGCCCAGCACATCGGCGCGCCGCCGTTGACCGCGGGCGAAGGTTCCTGGCCGCACGGCACGCCGCTGTGGATCTACGTCCTCGACGAAGCCCGGCACCACGGCGGCGGCGACCGCCTGGGCGAGGTCGGCGGCCGCATCGTCGCGGAAGTCCTGATCGGACTGCTGCGCGCCGACCCGGCGAGCTACCTGAACGGCGAACCGGGCTGGCGACCGACCCTGCCCGCCGCGGGACCGACCTACGGCCTGGCCGACCTGCTCACGCTGGGCCACGCGCGGCCGAGCTGATTCGTCGGACAAGGAGGACTCATTCGTGGAAAGGATTTCGGTGGTGGAAGGTTTTCCCGCGCCGGATCAGGGCCTGGTTGTCACGCACTTCCTGACCGTGCGCGACGTCGAAGTGTCGCGCGAGTTCTACGCCAGGATCTTCGGCGGGCACGTCGTGCTGGCCGAGAACCCCGCCACCGTGCGCGTCGCCAACACGTGGATCATCATGAACCCCGGCGGCGGCCCCACACCGGACAAGCCGGACGTGATCCTGACCGCACCCGAGCCCGGTGACCCGGTGTCGGCGTTCCTCAACATCCGAGTGGCCGACATCGCGCAGTTCCACACTCGAGCCCGCGCGCAGGGCGCGGAGTTCCTGACCGAGCCGCAGGACCGCGGGGCCGAGGTGCGGTGCTACCTTCGCGACTCGGACGGCTACCTGATCGAGATCGGCCAGACGACCGGCCTGCTCACCAGGTGACCGCGTGCCGGCAGCCGTCAGGAACTCGGCGCGCGGCCGGTTCGGGCGTGTTCACCCACTCCTTACGAAAGAAGAACACGCCCGCGCCGACCGGCCGCCCAGCGGAATAGCGCGGGTGCGCCGCACGTCTGTACAGCTGCACGTCCAGGTGCGTTTCACCTGGTGCCCCAGCTTCGCGCCGAAAGGCGGGGAAGGGAGAGCTGTGCCTCAGCAGGCCGAGTACCACAAGAATCCGGAAGCCGTGTCGCGGCTGGATCCGGAGCAGTACCGCGTGACCCAGCAGGACGGCACGGAGCGCCCGTTCGCGAACGCGTACTGGGACAACCACGAGCCGGGCATCTACGTCGACGTCGTGTCCGGCGAGCCGCTGTTCGCTTCGGTCGACAAGTACGACAGCCGATCCGGGTGGCCGAGCTTCACCAAGCCGATCGTCAAGTCGAACGTCGTCGAGCGGGAAGACTTCAGCCACGGGATGATCCGGGCGGAGGTCCGCTCGCTGCACGGGGACAGCCACCTCGGCCACGTCTTCGACGACGGCCCGCTCGACAAGGGCGGAATGCGCTACTGCATCAACTCCGCGTCGTTGCGCTTCGTCCACTTCGACGACCTGGATGACGCGGGCTACGGCGACTACCGCACCCTGTTCACCAGCGACAAGTGAGGACACCGGCGCGCGAACTGCGGTTCGCGCGCCGGCCCGATCGAGGAGAGCCCCATGCCGGCCACGATCTCGGCCCCGGTGGAGATCGTCGCGCTGCTGGTCTCCCCCGTGCACGCCTTCGAAGGCCGTCCCGCGGACGGCCCGCGGCCCGACCCCGAACCCGTCGAGCACGACGAGGTCGCCGTGCGCGCCGGCCTCGGGCTCGTCGGCGACCGGTACTTCAACCAGCCCGCCCACCGCCGGGCCACCGTCACCCTCTTCGCCGCCGAGTCACTCGACGTTCTCGCGCGGGACCTCGGCCTCGCCGCCGTGCCGGACCCGCACCTGCCACGACGCAACATCGTCGTACACGGGTTTCCCGTCGACGAGCTGGCTGCGCCGCGTGGCGGGACCGGAGCCGTCTTCGGCCTCGACTCCGGCGCCGGCGAAGTCCGGTTCCAGGCCCATCGCCCGGCCCACCCGTGCGCCTGGATGGACGTGGTGCTGGCACCCGGCGCGTTCCGCGGGCTGCGCGGGCGCGGCGGCGTGCGCTGCACTCCTCTCGAGGACGGAATCCTGCGGGTCGGTCCCGCGACCCTCACCGTGGAGCACTCCCCCGCGGCCGCGGCCTCACCGAATCCGCGACCGCGTCGAGCGACTGCCCCATGACCTCCGAGTGCTGATCGCCGGGCACTTCGGCGTCTTCACCTCGGGCGCTCGAGGGCGGAGGCCACTGGGCGCCAGGCGTATCGTCGGAAGCGTGGAGAAGCGCGTCGCGACGGAGTTGATCGAGGGGGCCCGAGCCGAGACCGAGCGGCTGGTCACGGCCTTGGCGCGGCAACGCGACGACATCGTGGCGGCGTCGCAGTTCGACAGCGGCGACGACGAACACGACCCCGAAGGCGCGACCATCGCCTTCGAGCGCGCACAGGTCCAGGCCCTGCTGCGGCAGGCGCAGGACGACCTCGCGGCGCTCGGGAAGGCCGCCGACCGGGTCGAAGCCGGTGTCTACGACGTCTGCGAACGCTGCGGCGGCCCGATCGCGGAGGACCGCCTGCTCGCCCTGCCGGCCACGCGGATCTGCATCAGCTGCGCGAACCGCAGGTGACGACCCGAGGTCCGAATTGGACGCGATGGTCGCAGCCTGAACGCGACCGGCGCGGACCCGTTTCCCGTGCGAGCGCGGGGGAAGCCTGCCGAGCAGTCCTTGAACGCCATCGCCGGCCCGGCCGCGCGTGAGCCCGGTCCCTTGGTGACCTCGATGCGGTGCTTCGCGCGGACGCACGTGCAGCCACTCACGGAATACGGGGTCCTCAGAACGCGGCCCCATTCCACATGTCCGTTTCCTGTCGCTCGACCGTATTTTCCACGCATTGCCCGGAATGCGTATTCACCTCCCCTCCGCGGTCCGGATAAGCGATGAATGTCCGAGTCTCATGTTAAGTCGCCCTTAAGTATCAAAACTCTGCCACCACAGCGGTTTGGTTCGGAGTGCGCATGCGCCATAGTGCTCCGAACGCCACCGGAGGGTCTCCCGGAGAACTCCGGATTTCGCAGACAGGAGTGTGCATGGCTTCCTCGCGAACCGTCGTGGCCTCGGACGAAGGCAGCGGACAGCTGAAGCGAGCGGTCGGCTTCTACGGGTTGACGTTCATTTCCCTCGGCTCGATCATCGGCTCGGGCTGGCTACTGGGTGCGCTCAAGGCGGCCCAGGTCGCCGGCCCCGCGTCGATCGTCTCGTGGCTGCTCGCCGCGGCGATGCTCGCCGTGCTGGCGCTCATCCACGCCGAGCTCGGTGCGGCCTATCCGGTCGCCGGCGGCACGGCGCGGTTCCCGCTGTTCGCCTACGGCACGGTCACCGGGTTCGTCGCCGGCTGGTCCGCGTGGCTGCAGGCCGTGGCCATCGCGCCGATCGAGGTCGAAGCGAGCCTGGAATACCTGAACAACATCGCGTGGGTCAAGGACAACCTGAACCTCCTGCACGCCGACGACGGCACGCTCACCGCCAGCGGGTTCGGCTGGGCCAGCCTCCTGATGGTGGTCTTCACCCTGATCAACATCGTCGGCGTGAAGCTGATGTCGGAGACCAACTCCTACGCGGTGCTGTGGAAGACCGCGGTCCCGCTGGTCACCGTGTTCGTGCTGATCCCGACGAGCTTCCACGCCGGCAACTTCACGGCGGGCGGCGGTTTCGCGCCATACGGGGCACACGGGATCTTCGCGGCGTTGCCGGTCGGTGTCGTATTCGCCCTGCAGGGCTTCGAACAAGCCATCCAGCTCGGCGGTGAGGCACGGAACCCGAAACGTGACCTCTCCCGCGCGGTGCTGACCGCCATGGCGGTGGGCGCGCTGGTCTACATCTTGCTGGAAATCGCGTTCATCGGCAGCATCGACCCGCACAACCTGATCCAGGGCTGGGCCAACCCGATCGAAAAGGGCGACTTCGGCCCGTACGCGACGCTCGCCTTCGCCGCCGGCGCCGGCTGGCTCGCCTACGTCCTGTACGCCGACGCGTTCGTCTCCCCCGCCGGCACCGGCCTCGTCTACGTGGCGACGTCGGCCCGCCTGACCTACGCGCTCGGGCGCGACCGGCTGCTGCCCGGCATCCTCGGCAAGGTCAACGTTCGCGGCATCCCGCTCTGGTCGATCATCCTCGCCTTCGTCGTCGGCGAGTTCTCCTTCCTGCCCTTCCCGAGCTGGCAGGCGCTGGTCAACGTGGTGACCTCGGCGACAGCGGTGATGTACGCGTTCGCCCCGATTTCGCTGGCCGCGCTCCGCAAACGCGACCTCGGCCGCCCGCGCCCCTACCGCACGCCCTACGCGAAGGTCCTTGCCCCGATCGGGTTCGTCAGCGCCAACCTGATCATCTACTGGGGCGGCTACGACACGACGTGGAAGATCCTCGCCGCCGTCGCCGTGGGCCTCCTGATCTTCGCGATCAGCTACGCCACGGCCCCCGCCGAGAAACGGCGCCCGTTGGAGCTCAAGGCCGCGGTCTGGGTCATCCCCTGGCTCGTCGGTTCCGCGATCATCGGTTTCCTGGGGCGGTACGCGCAGAACGTGGCTCCGCGCAACATCCTCCCGGAATGGTGGGACCTCGTCGCGGTCGTCGTCTTCGCGCTGGCCATCTTCTACTGGGCGGTCAATTCGGCGCTGGCCCCGGAGAAGGTGCAGGCCACGGTCGCCGCCGAGGAAGCGGAACTCCTGACGGCGGAGATCGACGGCACCGCGCCCGCAGTCTAAGGGACAGCTGATCCACCGACTGCCTTTCCAATACTACGTTTTCCGCGAGGTGAGACGGATTTTCCGAGCGAGTGCGTATGCGGTCGGCAGGTCGTCATCGTCGGCGACGAACACGCGTCCGATGAGCAGGACGGCGTTGTGCGGCGCCGACACGTGTCCCATGCCGTCCGGGACGGTTCCCGCCCAGCGAGGTCCGCTGACGAGGTGGTCGCCGGAAGCCGTCCCTGTGGTGCGCGTGCCGACGTAGGCGAAGTTCGTGTTCGTGGCGGGGTCGGTGAACTGCACGCTGTAGTAGCGGTCTCCCATGTCCGGTACGTGCAGGACGAGCGGCCCCGCCGCGAGGTCGAGCGAGCCCGCGACGTAAAGGGTGTCGCGGTTCGTGCCCATGCTCATCAGTCGCGACCCACCTGGCGGCAAGGGTGCGAAGGGGTCTCGGAAGAGTGCCTGAGGCTGGGTGTAGAGCGTGTTGACCGGGATGGGGCCGGAGTCCACCCCCTTGACGAGGATCGCCCGCTTGTACGCGATGAGCAGGAGGCGCGGGTACAGGTAGGTCGCCGGCAGCGATACCGCGACGGCGACGACCCCGAGGATGATCAGGTGTTCATATCCCGCGGGCATGGCTCACCTCCACCGGCGGTACCGAGTAGGTGCGCTCGACGATCTCGCGGCCAGGCAGGTAGACCCGCAGCCAGAGGATGAAGCTGCCCGCGGGAGCGGGCAGCCAGTTCGGCTCGTGGCCGACCGGAGCCTGCCGTTGGATGTACACGTCCACCGAGCCGTCGGCATTCGGGACGAGGCCGGAGCGATCGCCGACGTGGTACCGATCGAGCGGGTTCGGCACGTAGCGGTTCCTCCCATCGCCCATGGTCAGCGACCAGAACGCGGTGGTGGGCGGAAGCCGTCCCGGCTCGAAGTGCATGACGTAGTCCCGGTGGCCGTCCAGCGTCCGGCCCGAGCCGTCCGAAGTGGTCCGCCAGTACATCGCCTCTTCGGGAACGGTGATCGGCCCCGGGAAGGCCCATGCCTGCGCCGCCCGGAAGAACATGCCGTTGCCGGGCCGGCCGCACCCGTACATCGTCGTCCACCCGTGCGAGGTCGTGGCCCGGATCCGCCCGATGATCAGGGCGGTGACGAGCGCGAGCCCGCAGCCGAGGAGAACGCCCTGGAGGACGTCGGCGGGCACGGTTCTCGTGGTCAAGTCCGTGAAGAAGACGAGCCGCACGACGAAGTACGCGCAGACCAGGCCGACGAGCGCGCCGAAGTAGGTGTAGATCCTGCTCATCGCGGACCGGCGGGCCGCCGGGAACCGATCGAGGACACTGCTTGGTCCGTGGGCATGCGCTCTCCCTTGCGTTGGGGGTGACGCGGTTCTTCTAGTTGAACTAGAATAACCCTGTGTTCGTCCTTGTCGACCCCTCCTCGGCCACGCCGGTTTTTGCCCAGATCGCGACTTCGATCACGACCCAGATCGCGACGGGGACCATCGCGACCGGGACGCGGCTGCCGGCGGCGAAGGACCTCGCCGGCTCACTCGCGGTCAACGTCCACACTGTGCTGCGCGCTTATCAGGAGCTGCGCGACGACGGCCAGATCGAGCTCCGCCGCGGTCGCGGCGCCGTCGTCGTCGGCGGCCCGACCGCCGATCGGGTCAGGGACGCCGTGGTGCGCGCCGCGGACGAGGCGAAAGCCGCCGATATCCCGATCGGCACCCTGCTCGCCCTGGTCCGGAAGGAGTACGAGTCATGACCGGTCGTGTCGTCGGCCACGCGGCCGCTCACCGGGCGGCGCTCATCGCGACGATCTGGGTCCCGCTCGCGATCGTCGTGGCGTCCGAGGCTGTGGTGATCGGTGTCGGTGCGGCAGGCAGTTCACAGCTGGTCGTGCGGTGGGGCGCCCAGGGAGATCGCTACGGACCTTGGTGGAGCTACGCGATCCTCACTGCCGCGATCGGGCTTCCCGTGATCGCACTGATCGGGTTCTTCATCGCCCGGTCGACACGGATGGCCGGGATGAACACCTGGATGCCCGCGATCGCGGTGGCGATCACGGTGTTCCACACCGTCGGCATGGGTGTCGGCCTGGTCGTGCTCAACCATTCGCCTCTCGCCCCGGCGTTGCCGCTCGGGGGCGGGGTCGTGCTGGCCATCGCCGCGGGCCTGCTCACCTGGTGGCTGCTCCCCCGTGAGGCCGCCGCGACCACCGGCGTGGAGGCATCGGACGGGCTGCCGGTCAGACGCGGAGAGGTCGCCGTCTGGATCGGCAGGGTCGACCTCGCGCCGTGGTTCCTGTCGCTCATCGCTGTGGTCGCCGCGGTTCTCATCGTGCTCGGCGTGCTGTTGTTCCTCACGGTGAGCCGGCAGTTCTGGCCGATCTTCTTCGCACCGGCCCTCATGCTCACGGCCCTGCTCACGACTGCGCAGTTCGTGGTGACGGCCGGGCCGGGCGGGTTCGTCGTGCGGTCGACGCTCGGATGGCCACGATTCAGCGTCCCTGCTTCCGACCTGGCGTCGGCGGGGACGGTCCCGGTCGATCCGATGGCGGACTTCGGCGGTTGGGGCATCCGCTGGGTGATCGGCCCGCGCGGCAAGGGAAGGTGGGGCATCGTCACGCGGCGCGGACCCGGCTTGGAGGTCGTCCGGCGCGACGGCCGCTCGATCGTCGTCACCGTCGATGACGCCGGGACCGCGGCGGCGGTCCTCGAAACCTACGCGAGGAAGCAGGCATGACCGGTTCGCCCGTCCTCCCCCACCGGGTCGTGCCGTTCACGATGGGTCGCGGTCGTGCTCGTGCAGCGGGAGGAGCATGGCCGCAGACGATATTGTTGAGGCTGCGGCGACCTAGCCGCCAAGGTGAGTCCTCGGCGATGTTGTTCACCGCCGAATAACAGCAGCGCTCACCGTGACCGGAGGGCACAGAGGCGCTCGGCGTACGCGCGGTCGTCGCGCACAGGCAGGTTGCCGTTCGGCGCACCAGGGGGCGGATGACTGGGGCCACCTTGGACGCCGCGGTCTCGACCACGCTGCCTGCTCCCTCGCCCTCGACGCCGCGTATCACCACCGTTCGCCGCTCCAACCGGGCGCCTGCCCCGGACACCGGGACATCTGATTAAAATTTCCGTAAAAGTGTTACGTGATGGCGTCTCAGGTGGTTCCCTCAGTTAGGAAGTATTCCTAACGAAGTCCGGTGTCCCCGCGATCGATGGAAGGCCCCAGCCATGACATCCCGTACGCGCTTCGCTGTCGCAGCCGCTGCGGCTCTGGCGCTCGTCACGCCATTCGCTCTCAAGTCCGCCGACGCCGCCACGATGAACACCGATGCCCAGGCCGCCCCGTCGGCCGACAAGACGTACACGGCCGCCCAGGTGCTGGCCGGCGTCAAGAAGAACAGCACGTCCGCGCACCAGGTCAACTCCAAGCCGCACATCAACACCATGACGCGGGCCAAGAACGTCAACGTCTACCAGGTGGCGACGGGCGTCTACGCCTACAGTTCCAGCCTGGCCGTCGACGACGACGGCAGCGACCCCGACCCCGATCCCGACCACCAGGGCCAGACGACCTTCCAGGACAGCAACGGCAAGCAGCTGGCCGCGCACCACGTGCCGTTCTACGTGCTGGGCGACGACTGCTACGACCGCAAGTCCCCCTGCCCGCACTTCTTCTACAAGGAACACAACATCAAGGGCCGTCAGTTCGCCCTGATGTTCTACAAGAGCAAGTGCATCGGCGCCATCTTCGGCGACACGCAGACCGGGAACAACCAGACCACTTCGGACAACGACTCCCGCGAACTGGGTGAGGCGTCGGTGAAGTCGGCCTCGCTGCTCGGCATCCCCAGCAGCGGCACCACCGGCGGCGTCGACAACGGCGTGACCGTGGTGATCTTCTCGGGCTCGTCCTGGGTCGTGAACGGCACCAACTCGAACCTGAACGCCAATGCCCAGGCCCTGGTCCAAAAGGCACTGGACAGCCTCGGCGCGAGCATGGGTATCTAGTCCCGGCAAGGCATCCACGCGACAGGCCGCCGGACGGTGTCACCGTCCGGCGGCCCTCAGCGGTCGAGTCAGCTCACCGTGGCCGTCAGTTCCACCGCGTACCGGGGGTCGACGCCCGTCGGCAAGCAAGGCTCGATGCACAGCACCTCGACCTCGCCGAACTCCAGGGTGATCCGCTGCCGCCCACCCGGCCGCTCGGACACGAAGTCGAACCCGATCGTCAGGTGCCGCGCGTTCGCCGCCTTCGTCGCCTTCAGCCGGTGACGGCGGCGCGCTGCCTGACCGTGCGGACCCGCTGGGAATTGAGTAGTTGCCCGGATGCCGAGCCACGCAGGCAGGCGCAAAGATTCCCGCCGTGGACAAGCCAGTAGCCGCGTCGCCCGAACAGATCCTTCCCGCGCGTGGGCCGGCGGGGCAGTGCGCCCGAGCCGCGGCTGTCGGCAGCGCACTCGGCCTGGCGATGACCGTGTTCACCCTCACCCTCCGCAACAAGGAACTGGAGGCGCTGGCCGAGTTGGCGGTCGCGGTGCTGGCAGCCTGGGCGCTGTCCTGGCCGCTACTGCGGATCGCACGGGTGCGACGGCCCCTGCTGACCGCCCTGCTGGCCCCCGTGGCGCTGGTGGCGCTGACGCGAGGGCTCGCCATGCTCGACCCCTACACCCCAGCCCTCGGCCAGTGGCTGCCGGCGGCCACCGTGTTCGCGGTAGCCGTGGTGACGGCCGGCGGCTATGCAGCGGCCGCGTTCGCCGTCGGTCCGGGCACCCGGCCCCATCGGCGGGTCATCGTGGCCGCGGGGGTGCTCGCGCTGATCCCGGCACAGCTGGTGGTGGCTCCGATGCAGCGGGCCGCCCGCGTGGCCGACGAGGCTGCCGGCAAAGCCGCCCAGCTGGCGACCTTCCCGCATCCGCTGTTCGCCCCGGACCTGCCCGGCTACACGATCACCGAGTACCACTTCGAGGACTCCGGGTCCTTGTTCGCCTTCTGGCTTCGGCCCACGTCGGCGCCCCCGCAGGCGGCCGATGCCTCGCCGAACATCGCAGTGTTCGAGACGCCTGCGCCCGCGCGGTTCAACCCCCCGGCCGACTGCGCGCTCCCCGACTCGGGCAACGACGGCAAAGCCGCCGTGCCGTGCACCGCAGCCGGACCTGACGTCTGGCGGGTCACCGCACCCTCCCACGGCTGGGTGTCGCGCTACCTCGCCCGCAAAGGCGACCGGGTCATCGAGATCGGCACCGGGTCACCGGCAATCCCGGAAAGCGACCTGGCCAGGGCGGCGACCACCCTGCGCCGGCAGCCACCAAGCTACTTCCCGGGCTGACCCCAGTCCCCGCCGAGGCCGCGGCGACCAGGCTGACCAAGCAGGCCGCACCGGACACCGAAGAGGGCCCGGTGTCGCCGCCATGCCAACCTGCTCATGCCCCCCCCGGAGCGACTTCCCGGCCCCCGCCGTCGAAACCCGCGGCGGACGGACCGTTGCGCCGGCGTGACCGGGCCGTCGGGGTGGTTCCGCCGGGGTCACCGGCCGTGCTGGGACGCTGCGGCGTGCGTGCCGAGGTCGTCGAGGGTGAGCTGGTGGCGAGGTGGGTGCTCGAGCACTGTCCGGCGGGTGACGACCTGGTCGGCGCCGACGTGCAGCAGCTGCCCGGGCTCCAGGTTCTGCCAGCCGGGGTCCTCGTCCATCCGTTCGCTGGCCACGACGACGGCGCGGTGGTGGGCCAGCGCGCCGGACCGGGCCCGGATGCGGCCTGCCGTGCTGGCGTGCTCGAGGTGGCGGTCGCCGTGCGGGCCGCCGGGCGCGCGCCGCAGCACGAACAGGTCGTGGGTGTCGGGGTAGCGCAGCGCCCACAGCTCGGTGGCGGTGGTCAGGATCAGGTTCAGCGCGTAGATCGGCAGGTGCTCCGCGGCCCACCGGGCGGCGGCCGCGATTCCCGCGCCGACGTCGCCCCCGCGCGCGTCCGTCTCCTTGGTGACCAAGGCGAAGAACCGCTCCGAGTCGGTGTCGCCTTCGACGAGGTCCCGCTGGTCGCCGAGCCGTTCCTCCAGGCCCGGCAGGTCGCCGATCACGCCGTTGTGCGCGAAGAGGCGGCCGCGCTGCACGAAGGGGTGGGTGTTGCGGGGTTCCAGGCCGCCGGTGGAGGCGTAGCGGATGTGCGCGAGGAACGTCGCCGACTCGCATTGTTTGGCTTCATAGGCGAACTTCTCATCCGCGTAAGCAGCCAGCGGCTGCTTCCACACGTGCGGCCGGCCCTGGGAGTCGAAGACGCCCAGGCCGGTCCCGTCCGGCTCCCGTCGGCTCTGCGCGGCGAGGCTGTCGGGGGCTTCGAGCAGCCAGAACGTCGCGTGTACCCGTTGTGGCGCGGCGGACAAACCGAACAGACGACACATCTCGAACCCTTCTCCCGGCGGCTGTCCACACGAGTACCCGGACAGCGCGGGCGTCAGTAGTCGATGTGCGCGACGAGCAGGTTCGGGTCGATGTGACTGAGGACCGCCCCGTCGCACACGTACACGGTGCCGTTCGACACCTTGACCGCGGTCGGGCCGGAAAGGCCGTCGGCGGCGGTCAGCAGCGTGCGGACCCGGCCGTCCGGGTGGACGAGGACGATCTGGTCGGCGAGGGGCAGCGCCACCAGAACGAGGTCGGTGCCGGGCACGAAGGTGAAGCTGTCGACGGCACCCAGCCCGCTTGCGACCGTCTGCACGGCTCCCGCGCTGCCGTCGGGCCGCATCGGGATCCTCAGGATCGTGCCGTGGTCGGTGTTGCCGACCCACACGGCGCCACCGTGCAGGCTGATGCCGTTGGCGCCCAGGAACGAGGTCCTCGCCAGCGCCGGATCGGTGGCCCAGGCCACGGGCGTTCCGCCGCCGATCGGGACGCGCCACACGGTCGCCAGCGTGGAGTCGGCGATGTACAGCTGCCCGCGGAGCTGATCGAGGACCATGCCGTTCGGGAACCCGCTCGGCGGCAGCGCGGCGAGCTGGACGGGCGCCTGGCCGCGGCTGATCCGCCAGACGCCGGTGTTCGCGTCACCGGTGCAGTCGAGCACGTAGAGCGCGCCGTCCGACGAGCGCGCGAGCCCCATGCTGCTGGGGGCGCCGGCCACCGGGCAGTTGCCCGTCCGCGGGAGCCGACCGAGCACCTGGACCTGTCCGCCGAGCGTCACCCGGGCCACCTGGCCGGCGGCCGAGAACGAGATGTCCGCCGAGCCGTCCGGTTCGACCTCGACGGCCTCCGGCGTCTGCCCGGCGCTCTCGTCGAGGTGCACTACGACGTGGGGGTCGGACACCGTCACATCGCAGGTGGTGGCGGCGGTCGTGCTGATGACGACGCCGGCCATCGCCGCGACGACGGCCATCGTGTGGAGTCGCATGATCCGAGTCCCTCCTCGTGCCTCTGGTCATTCACCTTCTGGACGAACGGAGAGAGCCGAGAAGGACAGCCGGATCGGCGGCATAACTCCTGCCATAACATCGGCACCAACCGACCTTCGTCGGTTGTCGGAAATTTCCCACCGCCGCACAGTATCGGACACGGTTTCCCCGAAGAAACGAGTCCCCTTTCGGCGTGAAGGAGAATTCCATGGCCATCGCACTCGACAAGAAATTGATGGGAATGGCGCTGACGTGCGGCGTCGTCGCCACGACGGTCACGCTGGCGTTGAGCCCGGCCGCCGGTGCGGCGACGGTGAACGGTCACGGCGCTCCCGTGCCGAACGGCCTGACGCTGACCCACCCGCTCGCCGACAACAGCCATTTCAAGCTGGGCGCGATGAGCGCGCGGGCCGCCAAGGCCGCGGTCAGCCTGAACTACAGCCAGCAGGTCCAGCAGAACGACGAATGGTGCTGGGCCGCGGACGGCGCGAGCATCGAGCAGTTCCACGGCGCGGCGACGTCGCAGGACGCCTTCTGCGCGGCCGGGAAAGGGGCCACCCCCGGGTACTGCCCGAACGAGGCGGCGCAGATCGACGAAATCGTCAACGGGTTCCACGGCACCGGTTTCTCCGCCGACAGCGCCGGCGGCGCGGTGTCCTACTCGACGATCACCCAGCAGATCGACGCCGGCAACCCGGCGCTGACCGGGATTTACTGGACCTCCGGCGGCGGCCACGCCGAGGTGATCTACGGCTACGACGCGGCCAACCAGTCGATGGACGTCGGCGACCCGTGGCCCACCTACCAGCGCTACCGCACCCAGTCCTACGACAGCTACCTGCAGAACAGCGACTTCACGTGGGGCGACACGGTCGTCGACATCGCCGGCGGACGGTGAGGTAGCCGTGGCCAGGTCTGCGTGGTCTGTGGTGGCGGCGGCCGTGCTGGCACTGGGCGTGCCCGGTCCGGCGGCGGCCGCGGCACCGGCGTGGGAACCGACGACGGCGAGCCAGCTCTCGGCGGCCGTCGTAGCGGCCCACACCCCGCGAGCGCTCGGCTACGCGCGGACGAACCTGCGCAGACCTGGTCAGCCGGAACCCGCCGGGATCACCGTTGCGGACACGGGAATCCCGGCCTACACCCTCGCCCCGGCTTTCGTCCGCGACGGGACCGGCCCGGCGGCGGTCCTGCGCTACGTCGCGGTCGTGGCGCGGACCCCGGACGGGCGCACCAGCACGATCGAGGCCGCCCCGTCGACGGCGGGCCGGCCGGATTCCGGCTGGCGCGTCGACAGCGTCCTCTCCGGCGACGACGAGACCCGGCTGGCCCGGCAGCTGCACCCGGGAACGGTGCTGCTGAACGAACCCCAGATCAACGGCTGGTACGAACTCGGCGCGACCGGCGTCCGCCTGCTGCGCGCCAGCCTGCCCCAAAGCGCGCTGGGAGCGTTAGTCTCCCTGGCCGACTACCAGCACCAGGTCCACGACCGCTACGCGGACAAGCAGGTGGCAGCTCACCCGGCGGCTGCTCCGGCCGCGGGGTCGACGCTCGCCCGCTGGTGGCCGGCGGGTGCCGCGGCCGTCATGGTGGTGGCCGCGGCCGCGGCGATGATCGCCCGACGCCGCCACCGTGGCCGGAATTCCCTCGGCTGAACCCTCGAAGCAGCCTGACATCCGGCACGTGCACCCCGGATCGCCCAGGAGTCCGACGCTCGCGGCTCCACGCCGGTGGAGTACCACGTGGACGTCCACTTGCGACTGTTCGGGGTGGGCGTGCGGCGTCGCCGCGACCGCCTCCTCAAGCGCGGCGACGTCCTTGAGGACCCGAGGTCGACGACCCGTGGATCCAGCACGCCGACCGCCTGCCCGCCGCGCGAGTCGGACGCTGCCGACCGCGAGGTCGTGGTCGACTTCGGTCGGTTCCTCAGCCGCCGGCGTGCACTATCTGATCAGCTCGTCCGACTGTGCGCGCGGCCCTGCGGTCACCACTTGATGCTCGCTCGGTCTCCGGCGCGGGGAAAGCGCAGGCTGACCGCACGCGAGTTGAGCAGCCGGCTCACGTGGTCGCAGGCGGCGTAGAAGCCTCCGCCGAATCCGCTGCCGGGAATCGCAGACCGGCGCACGGCCGTGCTCAAAGTCGTCAGTTCGCTCCGGAGGAACGAACTGACCGATCGGTTCGTCACCACAAGATCACCGGGCGCCCGGAGTGCGCCGGCCAAGTCCGCGATCTCGGTCTGGACCCCACTGATGTGCGCCTGGGCGACGCTGAGGGACTTCTGGGCCACCGAGGTGATCACCGATGCCAACCGTACGGCCGCGTTGGCGCTGTCCGTCGGCCGACCACCGCGCAGCCAGCTTGACAGCAATTCGGTGACGCCCGCTGCGGCTGTTTCAGCATCGGGCAGTTCAATATCGTGGTCATAGGTCCGCAACAGATAGTCCGGGACGCGAGCAGGGGGTAGCGAAGGAGGTCCGAGACGCTCGAACAGGTGATGCTTACGTGCCGCAAGCAGTCCCGCGGCGTATCCTTGGCCGAATTCGCTACGGCCCAGCCGGGGCAGGTTCATGATCTGCACGTCGACAGAATGCAGGGCGACCTGGCCGGTGAACCTCCGAAGCTGATCAGCCACCGACAGCGCTTCCTCGTACACGGTGACCAGGCGCTGGGCTTCGACCCACTCAGGCTGATTGTCGAGAATCGCTTTGGCCAGCATCCGGTAGTGGGACTGCTGCGAGGCTTGGATATACGAATCTTCTGATAGCGCTTCGGTGAGCCGATTCAGCCACATCATCTCTCCTCAGGCGGTGTCCACGTCGGACCGAGGTCGCAGGGCGGGTGGTAAGTCCCGATCGGCCGTTTCGCCGGGCTGGTCGCGCAGCGTGGCGCGGCCTCATCCCGGGAACAGCGGCTGATCGGAAAACTCGATCCATTCGAGGTCCATCGGCACCAGCGTCGTCGAAAGCACCAGCTCGCGCAGCAGGTTCACGGTCAGGGTCAGCCCTACCGGCTCCCCCACCTCCTCACGTCGCAGCCCGTGCACCCCGGCGTTGGAAAGCCGTTGCCGCACCCGGGAAACGAGGTGCTCGACGCGCTTGGCCGTCCAGTTCTCGCGAGGCCGTCGTTCGGCGAGCTCGGCGGCCGCCTGCTGGCGGGACAGCGGCAGCGGGTGGGGGTCGTAGCCGAGGTAACGCTGCCCGAGCACGGCCAGCACGAGGTGCTCTTCCGTGGACAGCCGCCAGCGTTTCGGCGGTGCCGTCGGATGCGTGGGGCGGCGCGTGGCGGCGCCGGGCTCGCCGTCGGAGACGAGCAGCTCCAGCACGTGCTCGCGGGTGCCGCGCAGGAACAGCGCGGTGTAGCCGTCGGCCAGCGGCAGCGGTTCGCTGTCGCGGTGCAGCAGGACGTTGTCGGACAGCCGGATCGGCGAGCGGCCGGTGTTGCTGAGCCACCAGCGGTCCCGCTCACGCACGAGCAGCCCGTGGACCCGGCTGATCCGCACGTCCTCCTCGCCGACGCAGACGTCGACCTCCAGCCGGTTGCGCCCGAAGCTCACCCGGCTCCCGGCCGACGGCGGCACCGCGACGCCGCCGCTGACGGTGAGGGCGCTCAACATGCCCGGCACCGTGCCGGCGACGCCGTGCCGCAGACTGCGCTGGTGGTGTGGGTCGAGCCGTCCGGTGGTCACGGCCACCTCCGTTCGTAAGCACCGATGTCGAAACCCGCGCCTGCGGGCCGGGCGACACCGTCGAGATCGAACGCGGGCGCGCGCTCGGGACTGCCGGCGTCGACCGCGGCCGACCCCTTCGCGAGGTGGTAGTCACCGCCGGCGGGGTCGGCGAATCCTGGGTTCCCGGCGAAGTTGTGGTCGGCCGCGAACGGCCCGGTGTCGACCGGGCCGTCACCGAACACGTTGTTCCGCAACGTGTTCCTTCCGGTGAACCGGTCGGCGTCGATCAGCAGGGAGCTGCGGGCGTTGCCGGCGAAGGTGTTGTTGACGATCGTCAGGTCCCGCATGGTCCCGGTCGACTCGGCCCAGAGGCTCAGCCCGGCCTGCGCGTTGCCGGTGGACAGGTTGTCGAACACCCGGACCTTCGACAGCAGGCGGCTTTCCGAGTAGTCCTCGACGGCGAGCCCGATCCCGGCCTTGGTGGCCTCGCGGGTTCCGCCGACCACGTTGGCGTAGACGTCCACAATGGACGCGGAGTCGACGTAGACGTCCGGGCCGCGGTTGCCGATGACGACGTTGTGGTGGATCTTCACCCGTGCCTCGTCGTCGTACTTGACGTCGATGCCTTCCTCGCCGTTGTCGTGCACGCGGCAGCCGGACACCTCGACGTCCGACGAGCCGGAGGCGATGCTGAGCGCTTCGTGGTCGGCCGCGGTGCCGCGGGCGTTGGTGCCGCGGATGTCGCAGTTCGCCACGCGTACCCGCCGGGTGCCGACCAGCACGAGGCCGCCGTCGCGGGAGCCGTCGATGCCGAACCGGTCGAACACGAGGTCGTGCGCGCCTTCGGCGTAGACGCCGAAGCCGGTCGAACCGGAAACGGTCACGTCGGTGAACTCCAGCCAGCTGTGCCCGCCGACGGTCAGGCCGCCGGCGCCCGTCAGCACCGCGGTACCACCGAGGCCGGTGAACCGGATCGGGTGGCCGGGGGAGCCGTCGCGGTGGACGGTCAGCCCGCCTGGATAGCTGCCTGCCTCGATCGCGACGGTGTCCCCCGGCCGGGCCGCGTCGGCCGCCGCCTGGACGCTGGGGTACGTCCCCTGCGGCCCGACATGCCGGGTGCGCGGCCCCGGTCCGGCGGCCCCCTCGACCGTCGGACCGGCAGTGGCCGCAATCAAGAGCGCGACACCGGCCAGCACCCGAATCGTCACTTCTCGTCCCTCCCCGGCCGGTTCCGGCTCCGCTTCTTTCTAGCGGGGACCGCCGGGGACCGGTCCCCGGTTCACGGAAGCCGCCGGACGAGGACCTCCGCCAGCGAGCGCGCGGTCGCGCACAGCGCGTCCCCACCGGCCGCCGAGGTGTCCTCGACGGAGACCACGGCGACTTCCTCCCGGTTCGGCGGAGTGCCCGGCAGCACCGGCAGGGCCGGGGTGTAGGAGCGGTGCACGACCTTGACCGCGCACTCCGGGTGCCCGCCCGGCACCGGCGCCACGACGGCGTTGCGGTTCCCGATGCGGATCCGGTCGCCCGGCACGTCCTCGTCCCCCTCGATCGGCCATTCCCGGCTGTACTCGACGGTGATCGTGCGCGGATCGTGCTCCCAGGTGCAGTCCCAGCCACCGAACCCTCGGTCCGGTTTCTTGACCCGGCCCAGCACACCCGACGTCGTGGCGTCGTCGAGCAGGCCGCAGGCGTCGACGTGCGCCAGTGACCGGTCCGGGAACGGCTGGGTGCGCCGCGGCAGGGGGCCGTTGGCGAGCGTGGCCAGCACGCCGGACAGCACCGACTCCGAGAAGGAGCAGAACGGCGCGTCCTTCGCGTCCGTCACCGCGCGCGAGGTGATGACGATCCGATTGGCGTCCGCCAGCGAAATGGCGCGTTCGCAGGAGCCGTCGTGGGCCTCGGGATACTCGATTTCGCCCATCTTGCCGGGTACCGGCGGCCGGGGCGGGTACCGCAGCGGGCCGGTCAGATCGAGCCGGGTCTGCACCTGCCCGGCCTTGCCGGCCAACGTGGTCGTGACCACGCAGCTGCCGAAGTTCAGCACCTCCGGGTCCACGAACGGTTCCCCGAACCCGGTGAGCGAGTTGAGCGAGATCGCCGCGCACGGGTCCGTCGCGGCCGGATCGGCACCGAGGGTGTTCGCGCCGGCCGGGGCCTGGCTGGCCGGCCCGGCCGTGCCGCCGTCGGTGGTGGTCCACAGCGGCCGGGCGAGGACGAACCCGGCCACCAGCGCGGCCACCGCCGCCACCGCGGCCCCGGCGAGAAACTGCCGGCGCAGGCGGCGGCGCGGCGGCCGGGGCGCAGGCGCGTCCGCCGTGAGCAGCGTGACCGCCTCGGCAGCACCGGGCCGGTCAGCCGGGTGCCGCGCCATCAGCGCGGCGAGCACCGGCGCGAACCGCCCGGCGCGCTCGGCAGGCATGGGCCGTCCGGCGGCGGCGCGGCGCATCTGCGCGAACGGGCCGTCCTCGCCCGAGCCCCACGGCGACCGGCCTTCGATCGCGGCGTAGAGGGTGGCACCCAGGGAAAAAACGTCCGACGCGGGGCCGGCTTCGGCGCCGTCGGCCACCTCCGGCGCGACGTACCCGAGCGTGCCGGTCAGCTGCGCGCCGCCGGTGCGGGTGACCTCGGTCCAGCGGGCGATGCCCAGGTCGGTGAGCTTCGCGACGTCGTCCGCGGTCACCAGGACGTTGCCCGGCTTGACGTCGCGGTGCACGATGCCGCGGGCGTGCATGTCCGCGAGCGCCGCGGCGAGCTGGACACCGATCCGCCGGACCCGGTCCTCGGGCAGCGGCCCGTCGTCGTCGATGAGCTCCTCGAGGCTCCGCGCGGCCAGGTACTCCGTGACCAGCCACCGGGCGTCCCCGTCGACGACCGTGTCGAACACCGTGACGACGTTCGAGTGCAGCAGCCCGGCGCCGATCCGTGCCTCACGGCGGATCTGCCCGGCGTCCTCGCCCAGCGCCCGCTTGAGTGTCACCTGCCGGCCGAGCTCGAGATCGACCGCCCGCCACACGACGCCCATGCCACCCCGGCCGAGCTCCTCCTCCAGCCGATAGCGGCTGGCCACGACTCGTCCCTTGCTCACCCGGGGAGTGTACGAAAAGCCGTGTCGATATGCTGACACCGCGTCACTGCTGCGGTCGGCGGAACCAGTTATCACCCGGTCGGCCGTGCCCGCACCGGAGCACGAACGGTCACCGGCCGGTCGACGTTTCAATGCTCGCCACGAGATCGCGTGCGGCATAGGTGAGGCCGGTGACGACGATCTTCTCGCCGCCCGCCAAGTGGATGAAGCACCGGAAGTCGCCGCCGGTCCACTGCGTGAAAGCAGTATCCCTGACGATGGGTTGCGGTTCCACAACCACGATTTCGGTCCAGTCGTAGGTCCGTATCCGGCCGGCGCGCTCCACGCGAAGGCCGTTCTGATGAACTTCGTAGACCTCACCGCGGTGGCGTAGCGCCCAGACACCGAAGAACACCGCGGCGACCAGCATGCCGATCGCCGCGCCTGCGAGCACGCCGGACAACGGCCCGAGATGATCCAACGGGTCCTCGCCGGCCGTGGCGTTCAGCAGCCACAGCACCCAAGTCGGCAGAGACAGGAGAACCCCCGCGATCAGGAGGGCAACCGCGAGCCACCCCCGGCGGTGGGTCAGGGTGTGATGCATCGCCAGCAGCTCGCCGAGTTCCGAATCCGCTGTCACGGGCACCTCGCTTTCCATCCCTCTCACGACGACACCACACTGTGGCGGCAGGCGCCGGGGACCGGTCCCGGCACATCCCGCATCACGACAGGAAGAACCCGGCCGCGAGCGCGGCCACCGCCACCGCGGCGCCGGCGAGCAGCCGCCTGCGCAGGCCGACGCGCATCCCGGCACCGATCGGCGCCTCTGCCCGGCGTCCCCATCCAGCGAGCGCTTCGGCCAGCCGATACCGGCCGGCCACGACGCGCCCCGCGCTCACGCGGGCGGTCCACGAAACTCCTCATCCCGGTGGCGGGCCGTACCGGTTCTCCCCCGGCTTGCCCCGTTCGCTCCAGAAGACGGTCAGGATGATCCAGCCGATGCAGGAGATGACGCCGACGCACCACCAGCCGGACCGCCCGGTGTCGTGCAGCCGCCGGATCCCGACGCTGACGAACGGCACCAGCCACGGCAGGTAGAGGATCGTGCCGACGGTGTAGAGCCACTCCTCGTCGACGACGTTCTCGACGCCGCCGAGGATCAGCACCAGCGGCACGTAGACCAGGAAGAAGTACCAGAACTCCGGCCGAGAGGCCCGCCCGCGGGGCCGGAAGCTCAGGCGCACCGCGCGGACCAGCGCGGCTCCGAAGCCGATTCGGCGGTACCCGACAACGTTTTCGAACTGCATCGGCCGAGCTTGGGGCGTCGCGCCGGGGAGCGGTCCCCGGTCAGCGCGGCGCCCCGCCGACGAACGGGCACAGGTGCGAGCCGAGGTTCTCGCTCTCGGGGAGGTCGTAGTCCTTGCGTCCCTTGGTATCCGCTTCGGAGGCCGGGGCGAGGAGCTGCTCCCCGCAGCCGGAGCGGGCCTTCCCGGCCTCGATCGGGAACGAGCCGACCGGCCGGCCGGTGCGCGCTTCGACGACGTCGACCCGGTACTGACCCCGGTAGGGCCAGAAGAGCCGCGACCAGCTCTTCTACCGCCGCCGCTACCCAACGAGTAGGGGTTGGCCGACAAGACCGAGCACCCCCGCAACGTCTACCTCGCCGAGCAGGACCTCATCGGCCCGCTCGACAGCTGGCTCAGCACCTGCTTCGCACCCCACCGCCTCGCCGAGACCATCGACGACCTCTACGCAGCCCAGCCCGAACTCAACGTCGATCCCGGCGCCGCGGCCGCCGTCAAGGCCGTCGAGAAATGCGACCGAGCACTCGAACGCCACCGCGCAGCCCTCGAAGCCGGAGCCGACATCGACCGCAAAGCGGAGGTCTACCGGCAGCTCCAGCTGCACGCGACCTACCACCCCGTGAACGACAAGTGCGGATCGAGACTAATGTCGATCCGCACGGCTGGGGTTATTGCAAGTGTCCGAGGGGGGACTTGAACCCCCATACGTGGGATATCTCCCGTGTTTGGGGAGATCATGCACTCATGGTAGCTCAGGTCACAGCGTCTCGCACCCAGTTGCCCTCACACGACCGGCTGACCGCGGACGTCGACCACAGGTCAGAGGCGTCGCCCGTCGCCCGCGCGACGGCTGCCACAAGGGGCAAGTTAGCTCTAGTACGAAGCGGAGCTCGGACGCGAAGACGGCCCCGTTCGCTGGCTTGGGCCGCTGCCCTCGAGCCTCAAGGTGATCCAATTGCGATCCTCGTTGGCCGCACTGGCCAGCGCTGCTTCATCGTCCGCTGCGTCGGGCTGGGCTCGCCCGGGTTGCGATCCCCCTGGCCGCGGGCGGCCAGCGCTGCCCCGGCGTACACGAGGCGCGCGCCCGGTTCCGGACGCGGTTGCGATCCGCGCCGGCCGCGGACGCACAGCGCTGCATGTCGCGTAGCACCGAGACCACGGCCCGGTAGTTGGTGTTGCGATCCTCGCTAGCCGCAGACGGCCAGCGCTGCCCGACGGCGGCGGATTGGAAATGCGGATTGTGCGGGTTGCGATCCTGCCGGCCGCGGACGCCAGCGCTGCTGGCCGGCCGACGGAAGCGACCGATCAGCTTGGTGTTGCGATCCTCGCTGGCCGCGGAAGGCCATGCTGCCGACACCAAGGTGGTGACAGGAATGGACATCGCGATCATGTTGCGATCCTCGCTCCCTGCTGACAGCCAGCGCTGCAGGGACCCGCCGCCGGTGCCTGGGGTAACCCTGTCGTCGTTGCGAACCTCGCTGGCCGCGCACGGTCAGCGCTGCCGTGCCGGTCAGCACATCGATCTCGATGCGGTTGTTGACGTTGCGATCCTCGCCGACCGGGGACGACCAGCGCTGCACCATCCACCCCATCTGCTGCTGCGGCGGCACTTCGAGTTGCGGATCCTCGCTGCGCTGCCCGCGTCTCGTTGTTACGGGCCCAGTCGATCCCGGTGTTGCGATCCTCGCTCGCCGCTGACCGCAAGCCTCGCCCGCCGGCCTGAATGTCGCGCTGATACTGACCGGCGAGTTGCGATCCTCGCTGGCCGCGGACGGCCAGCGCTGCCCAGCACGAGATAGGTCACCAGGCCGCGCCCCTCGGCGTTGCGATCCTCGCTCGCCGTGTGCGGCGAGCGCTGCCGGCCGTCGATGGTCAGTGTGCTGCCCTGCGGGATGTTGCGATCCTCGCTCGCCGCGTGCGGCGAGCGCTGCTGTCCTGGTAGGCCGCGTGACCTTCGATCCAGGCGGTGTTGCGGTTCTCGCTCGCCGCGTGCGGCGAGCGCTGCAGGTCCCGATCGGGTCCCCCGTGCTGATCCGGTGTTGCGATCCTCGCTCGCCGCGTGCGGCGAGCGCTGCCCGACGCGGTGACCAGCGTGCTGGTGGACTACCACCTGTTGCGATCCTCGCTGGCCGCGGACGGCCAGCGCTGCCGGCCGGCCTGCCGCCGCTGTGGTCCAGCCGCTACCCGTTGCGATCCTCGCTGGCCGCGAACGGCCAGCGCTGCTCCAGGCGTCTTCCGCCGCGACGATCTGGTTGTACCAGTTGCGATCCTCGCTGGCCGCGGGCGGCCAGCGCTGCCTGTGCGGGGCGATCCACCCGGCCTCCACGCAAATGTCGTTGCGATCCTCGCTCGCCGTGCGCGGCGAACGCTGCCCGCTGGCGCGGTAGAGGTGCATCGGCATCCATCGGTTGCGATCCTCGCTCGCCGTGTGCGGCGAGCGCTGCTGCCTACGGCGTCTACGAGGGCCGCAATCTGGTGCCGTTGCGATCCTCGCTGACCGCGGACCGCCGGCGCTGCCCAACTCGCCCGGGCTGTTCGTCAGCACCGTTCACGCGTTGCGATCCTCGCCGGCCGCGGACGGCCGGCGCTACAGGCTGTACCCGCTGGTGTTCCAGTCCGAGATCGGGTTGCGATCCTCGGTGGCCGCGGACGGCCGGCGCTGCCGCAGCACGGTGACGTACTCCGCGCGCTCAGCGCAGTTGCGATCCTCGCTGGCCGCAAGCGGCAAGCGCTGCGTCGGCCCGCCGCTCGGCATCTACTTGGACGAGGTGACGTTGCGATCCTCGCTAGCTGCAGATGGCCAGCGCTGCTTGGTTGAGGATCCGGATCGCCAAGGAAACTGCCTGCGCGTCGTCGGCATTGTACTCAGTCGACGACTCGGGTCAGTGTCACTCCCTTGGGCAGTTCGTCTTCAACAGTGACCTTGTAGTCGTCGATCGACCTCGGTGCGGTCACACCGTCGAGCAGGGCGGTGTCGATTCCCTTGAACAGTTGACTGGCGCGTGCTCGTCCGTACGCGTCGTCGTGGCTGAAGATGTACAGGCCTTTGACGTCCATTTCTCCGCGCCCGCTGGCTCGGTCGTGCTCGAAGAGATTGATCAGTGTCTGCCACAGCGTCTCCAGATCCTGTTGGGTGACGCCGGTTTGCTCTCCCCGCGGGGCGCTGTAGTGCAGGTGGGCGCGATAGAGTCCGTAGTGGACGGTCCACTTGGATCCCATCTCGGTGGATTCGCCGCTTTCGATGTCTTTCTCGGTTGTCTGCGTGATGCGGGTGATGCCGTGCGCTTGGGTAAGGATGGGGCTGACGCTGCGGGCGAAGGTGAGCTGAAGGGGGCCGCGGATCCGTCCGGCGTTGCCGTCGCCGGTGCCGACGACGCCGCCGAACATGCGGATGTCGAAGAACTCGTTGCAGAGCCACTGCTGCACATCGGTGCGCTGCTGCGGGCTGGTCTTCTTGGTCAGCGGCGTAGCGGTGGCGGTGAACGCGCGTTTGATGTTGGTGTTGAGTGCGACGTCGGCTTCGACGAAGATCTTGAAGCGCTCTTCGCCGGGGTGGAGCAGCGGGATCTGGTCACGGATCTTGCGTTTCAGGCAGACGTCGGTGACGAGGCCATGGCCGGTTTCGACGTCGGTGCGGGGCTGGTTGCCGGCGTCGGGGTCGCCGTTCGGGTTGCCGTCGATGACGTCGAAGAGCAGTACGGCGTCGTGGCGGCGCTGTGGGTCGAGGTGGGGCTGCTTCATGGTTCCTCCTGGGTTAGTTGTCGGTCGCCTGGTCGGCGTCCGTGTCGGGAATCGCCGGGATGTTGTCGTCCGTTCGCTGGCCGCGGGCTGCTGCGAGTGCGAAGAAATGGTTGCGTTGGTCTGCGTAGCCGTTGAACCAGGAGCACTGGTCAGCCAAGCCGAGCGCCAGCGGTATCGGCTTGAGTCGTGCGCTGAGGTCGTCGCGTTGCTTGGCGTAGTGGACGGCGAGTCCGTCGCGGTTGCGGCTGCGCAGCTTCTTCAGGTGGGCCTGGGAACCGCGAAGGAGCTCGGGGACCACCCGTGCTGGGCTGGTTGATGCGGCGGCGAGGTATCGGTCGGCCAGGGTGGTGTTGAGCTTCTTGTCCTTGCTGTCGAGTCTGGTGGCGGTGTATTGGAGGGATTCGAGGACGGCGAAGAGCCGTCCGGCGAGGTATGCGGGTGTGTCGTCGGTCTCGTCGAGTGCCAATCGGGTCTCCTTATCCGGTCTGAAGGTCCTCCTGATGAGGAGCTTGAGCAGTGCTTGGCGGGGACCGTCGAGGTGCCGGTCGGCCCGCAGCCGCTGTACGAGGTGATGGGCGAGAGTCACTGGGGGTGGGTTCTCGTGGAGCGCTGCGGCAAGTAGATCTCGCTGTGCCCACAGCGGACGATGTGCGCCAGGATCACCCAGGGGCAGATACGCCCCGCGTTGCCGGTCCCATCGTCCGAACGCCAGCGTGAGACGGTACAGAGAGAATCTCCGCGCTGTGCCGGTCCATGGGTCCAGCACGCTGTGGTCGGTGAACCACCGTGCGACCGCTTGCTTGGCCGCGGGTAAGGGCACATCGATCCAGTCGCGCAGGACCAGGCGGGTCTTGTTCGCCGACATCGCCGCTGCGCAGAACAGGCTGGTGTCCACTCGCCCGGGTTCGCGTCCGGATTTCGGTGCGTCGATGATCGTTCCGGCCGTTTTGACGAGCCACGCAGGATCAGGCCCGGAGGCGGTGGGAGTTTCCGCGAGCAGCGCATCGATGGCTGCCTCGTCGGGGTCGAAGACGAGCTGGATCGGCGCGGCCGTGCCGGGTTCGGCGTGCAGCAGCCACCAGGCCAGCGCGGTGTCACCGATCCGCCGGTGGTGGTCACGGCTGCGCAGCAGGTGGTCGAGTGCGGCCACGCTCGCTTCCGCGCAGGACACACAGATGGGTGAATGCGCGAGCTGGATGGTCAGGTCGAAACCCATGGACTCCTTATTCACGCTCGCCAGCGCCACCGAGTTGGGCTGGGGCCGGTTCTTGCTGCGGCTATCGGGGTCGAATCCCATCGCCGGAATCAGGCCGGCGGTCACCTGCCGGGGGAAGGTGTCGATCAGTTGTCCCGTCCTGCCGCAAACGAGGCACATCCCGGTGGCGTCGGAGGCCTTGCGGCCCGTGGCGACGTGGGTCCATCGTCGCTTTGCTGCCGGCGAGAGGTGGACGAACCGGCCGTTGACGCGGAAGGCGACCAGGTCGCTTGAGGAGTACTTGTCCGGGCGGGTCAGATGTTGCTGGCCGTCGCTTCGCAGGAACGTCAGCAGTGCCCGTGCTCCGCGATCGCGCGGGCTGGCCTCGGCCCAATCGGCCACCAGCGTGGTGAACGCCGCATGGCACCGCCGAGCTCGTTCGACGTCCTTGGGGTCTGCGGGGCGACCGCTCTTGCCTGGGCTTGGCCATCCGAGGGCGTTCTTCAGGTCGTCGCAGGCGAGCATCGGCTGCGGCGCGGTGCCCGAGCGTTGCAGGTTCGGGACGAGCTCGCGCTTGCCGTTGCGGCGGGCCGACTCGTCCGGCACCGCGAGGTCGACCAGCTCGCCCTCGGGCCGGCCGTCGGGATGCAGGTCGAGCATCCATCGGATGCTGCGCCGGGCGTGAAACGGCGGCGGCATCGCCTCGCTGGATTCGGCGAACTCGCGCAGCCGGGTCAGGAACATGTCCGGTCCGCCTCAGCTGCGATGCTCGGCCTGATGGTCGCCTGTTCGTCGAGCGCGGGGTCGTGGATGCCTTCCGGCGGGACGTCGAGGACGCCCTGGCGCAGCCAGGCGGTGAACCAGGTCGAGCGCGGCGGTCGGGTTGTGTGGTCGACGTCCAGCAGCATGATCCCCAGATACTCATCGTGCGGAACGGGGCCGACGGCGGGGTCCGCGGCGCCGAAGTCGGTGGCCGAGAACTCGCGGCACCCGAGGTAGGGCTGGCTGAAGCAGGCACCGCGATCGATCCGCCGGCGAGCTTGCGCGACGTACTTGCCCAGGCTGTCGGTCGCGTGGGGACGCAGCGCCACGTCCGCGTGGATGCGGTACGCGACATCGCGCAGGGCCAGCGTGAATCGCTGGTCACGGTCGGCTGCCGCGTCGTATCGGAAGTTCGCGCCTTGCCGCTGAATGGTTGAGAGGGCCGGTGCCGAGGAGACTTCGTTGCGGCGGATTCGGAACCATCGGATCGGCCGCAGCAGTTCGATTTTTCTGATCCGGTATTCGAACTGCGGCTTCCAGAACACCGCCTCCAGCACCCCGCGCGCGGCGCTGGGTGTGATCACGGGGTAGCTGATCCGCTCGGCCTTGGCTTCGGGCCGGGTGAAGCAGGCGTAGTCCCCCGCCACGTCGAGGACGATAGGGGTGTCGGTGGTGACGGGTTTGCGTAGCTGTCCCATTATTGGTCCTCCGGGGTGAGGTCGATGCCGAAGAGCGGGTCGTAGCGGCCTGTCCAGATGTGCAAGTCGCCGGCCAGCCGGACGAGGCGGGCGTCTCGTTGCCCCTCGGCGAACGAGCGTGGCAGTGAGGCAAGGAAGGGCTGAAGGTGCCTCAGCTGGTCAGGCCGCACCGGCCTGCCGCGCTGGAGCGCGGCCACCACACGATCGGCCTTGGCACGCGCCTCGGGACCGGCGATCGGGGTGTAGTCGACCAGGACAGGTACCGACTCGTCGCTGATCATCTTGAACAGCTCGCTGACGCGCAGGCAATCCCATTCGTGTCGGGCGTCGATCACGGCTTGACCGCGTACCTCCGGTCCCAGCGTCGCGTACAGCCCGGTGAAATAGGCGGCCAGCGCCGCTAGGTCATCCGGTTCGGCTTGGCCGGGCGCCGGTCCGAAGCGGCGTCGGGTCTCGTGCAGCGGCACCTCGTAGGAGGGCGGCCGGCCGAATTCATGTGGATCGAACACCACGACCAAGCCGCCCTCGCGGCCCAAGTGGCCTTCACGGTTGCAGCGGCCCGCGGCCTGCAGCATCGCCTCGGCCGGCGCGTACGAACGGAAAACGACCGGGAAATCCAGGTCCACACCGGCCTCCACCAGCTGGGTCGACACCACGAGCACGTCCCCATCACCGGGGAGCAGCCGTCGGATGTCCTCGATGGTGTCGAGGCGGTGCCGGGAACACATCCGCGTGGACAGATGCCGGATCGCCGCCGATCCTGTGTGGGCTTCCTTCCAGGCCCGCAGCACTACCCGCGCATGGTCGGTGGTGTTCACGACTACCAGCGCCCGGCGGTGCTTCGCGGCCTCGGCGGCCACGTCGGCCAGGAGCGGCTTTGGCCTCCGCCACCACCGGTACCGGACACGCCGCAACGCGGCATACAGGCTGCTCGGATCAGCCACGATGGACGTCGGTGTTACGCCCTTTAGCACGGGCAGGTGCCAGAACTCTGGTTGTGTCGCGGACGCGAAAAGGACCGTGGCGCCGAAGTGCTCCACGAGCTGCCGCAGGGCGAGCAGGACGGGGTCGAGCAGGTGCACCGGGATTGCTTGGACCTCATCCAGAACGATCACCGCGCCGGCCAACCGGTGTACCTTGCGCATCCGCGCCGGCGTCCGCGCGTGGATGGACTCGAACAGCTGCACGGTGGTGGTGACGATGAACTCGGCGTCCCAGTTCTCGGCCGCCAACCGCTGCCATCGTGCACTCCTTCGGTCATCGTCGAGGTTCACCGCGGTGTGGTGCTCCAAGACCACCCCGCCGGTCCCGTCCGGGTCGAGCAGGTCGCGGTACACCTTCGCGTTCTGATCAGTGACGGACAGGAACGGCACCGCGAAGACCACACGCCGCAGGCCATGGCGCTCGGCGTGGTGCAGCGCGAACCCGCCCGCAGCGAGCGTTTTACCCGCTCCTGTCGGCGCTTCCAGCCGGAAGAACCCACGCGAGCACGCAGCCGCTCGAACGCTGTCCGCATAGACCTGGGCGCGCAGGTCGTCGATCGACGAGGGCTCCCGTTTAGCCACGAGACGTGCCCGCTCGCGCTCGAAGCGTTTCAGCAGCTCAGCCATCCCCACAGCCGATTTTGTTGACACGCGTTCAATACCGCGAAAGTGTGCCGCCGTGTCAAGGTGATCAGCGTCGACGAGCGCGGAGAAGAGCATCCGCAGCAACATCTCGCCCGCTTCTGGTCCCTCGCGTGCCCAATTCGGCCACGTCGGCGGGGTCGGCTGCCGAAGCTCGGCGATATGTCCTGACAATTGGCTAACAGCCTGGTCCTCGGCAAGTCGATCACGTTCCGGACTGGTCAGGAAGGCATGTAGCTGGGCCGGGTTCTCGAGGCCGCCGTGATGACCGTGAATGGCCATCGCGAGCCGCCACAAACCCACCCGCTCAACAGCGAACCGGGTGCCCGCCGCCTTGTGGTCGATCCCGACCCGACCGCCGTCCGCCCCTAGAGCGACGAGCCTCTGTTGCCAGGTCTCGGCCCCTTTGCCCAGGTCATGCAGCAGACCCAGCCACCACGCCAACGCCGCAGCACCGAAGGCATCGGCGAACTCGGCAGCACGAGACGCGACACTGGTCAGGTGCTCGACCAGGCCATGCCATTGGCCGGCAGCGTTCCCGCTGTGCGACCACAAACAGCCTTCGTCAATCTCCTTCGACAACACGGCGGTAGGCATACTCCCGGGCACCGACAAAAACCGACGTCAACCCCCTTCAGAGCCGATGAGGCCGCCGCAGTTCACACGATTGGGTTAACCACACGAGTATGGTCGGAAGATCAGCCTGGTACCGGATCCCGTACGTGATCTTGTCGGCATTCTTGAGATCCTCGTCCGCCGCTCGCGGCGAACGCTCTTCCGAGTACGGATTCAGCAGTATGGATGGATAGAACCGTTGCGATCCACGCTCTCCGCGGACGACCAGCGCTGCCCACCGGGATCCCGATCCGTTCGCGGCGTTTGATCATGTTACGACCCTCGCTGACCGCAGGTGGCCAGCGCTGCCCACCGATGACGTACTCCAGCATGTCGACCACGACGTTGCGATCCTCGCTGGCCGCGACGGCCAGCGCTACCCCGGGCCAGGCTCGGTCCGGACCGGCACGAGCCAGTTGCGATGCTCGCTCGCCGCCGTGGCGAGCGCGACGCGAAGCTTCCGCTGTGCTTCTGCGTACTGGAGTGCGTGTTGCGATCCTCGCCAGCCGCGGACGGCCAGCGCTGCCGGGTCCACAGGGCGTTGTCCATGTGCACCCCGTCGTTGCGATCCTCGCCAGCCGCAGACGGCCAGCCCTGCTGGAGCTTTCTGGGCCATCGCGTAGAGCGTGACGTTGAGGTTGCGATCTTCGCTCACCGCGGACGGCGAGCGCTGCCCGACGACCATCGTCGGCATCGTGCCGGTCGAGTCGTTGCGATCCTCGCCCGCCGTGGACGGCGAACGCTGCTCACCGTGTCGATCACGGTGAACGGACCGTCCTGCTTGTTGCGATCCTCACTGACCGTGTACGGCCAGCGCTGTCGACGAACCTACCCCAACGGAGCCCGATTGAGACGAGGTTGCGGATCCTCGCTGACCGAGAAACGGCCGGCCCTGCACGATGGACACCGACCTTTTCTTAGCCCGGCCCAGGTTGCGATCCTCGCCAGCCACGGACGGCTGGCGCTGCCAGCTCCCACTTGCTGATCTTGCAGCCCTCGTACGTGTTGCGATCCTCGCTGACCGTGGACGGTCAGCGCTGCCGCCTAACAGCAGGATGCCCTCGATACCCAGGTTGTTACGATCCTCGGTGGCCGGGCGGCCAGCGCTGCCCGCCCACTGCACCGTCGCAGTGACCGCGGTCGTGTTGGGATCCTCGCTGGCTGTGGGGTGCAGCGACCGTGACCAGGCCGCGTTCGCAACTCGGCTCCGAACAAGTCGAGCGGCTGATCGCCAACCACCGGTCCAGCGCGACGATGCACGAGCTCGGTGACCGGTTCGTCATCGAACGGCGAACGGCCAGCCGCATCCTCCACCGGCACGGCGTACCGATGCGGCGCCGCGGCCTTGCAACCGAGCAGGTCGACGACGCCGCGTCATTCATGCGCTGATCACGTCAACCTCGTCATATAGATCGTTATACGGCCTGTGAGCACCCGATCCGCTGCGCCGAACGGGCGAACGAACTCGAACACGCCGTCATAAGACGCCAACCTCGCCATCGGTCCAGCGTGCATCGGCATCAACCACACCCGGCTCAGTTTCCTCCAGCGGACGACACTGCGGACTTACTCGCGCAGTGGATGAGCAGAAAGAACCAGACCGGCCCAGCATCCACAGACCTTAAAGGCGACGGCCTGCGGTTCGCGTTCTACGGCCGCACATCGACCACCCGCCATCAAGATCGAGTGTCATCACAGGGCTGGCAACGCGATATGGCCGATGAGTTGGTCGCGGGCCACGGCCAGGTCGTCGCCGCCTACTTCGACGCCGGCACCTCACGCCGCGTCCCATGGCGACAGCGACCGCAGGCCGCCCGGCTCATGGCCGAGGTCTCCGGGCCGGAGCCCGTCGTCGATGCGATCGTGATCGGCGAGTACGAACGCGCCTTCACCGGCACCCAGTTCGCCACCCTCTACACCTGGTGCACTCGGCACGGCCTCCAGCTGTGGCTGCCCGAAACAAACGGCCCCGTCGATCTCGCCAACCGCGATCACCGGGCACTGCTGTCGCTACTTGCTACCCAATCGCAGCGCGAAGTGCTCCGTGCCCGGCACCGGGTGCTGGCGGCGATGCACAACCAGGCCACCCAGCAAGGCCGCTACCTCGGCGGACGCCCACCCTACGGCTACCGTCTCGTCGACGCCGGCCCGCACCCCAACGCCGCCAATGCCCGCTGGGGACGGCGGCTGCAACGGCTCGCTCCTGACCCGCGCACCGCGCCGCACGTAGCCTGGATCTTCCGCCAACGTCTTGCCGGTCACAGCGTCGCCAGCATCGCGCGACACCTCAACGAGCGTGGTGTCCCCTGCCCGTCCAGCGCCGACCCCGACCGCAACCGCCACCGGACCCGCGGCGCCTGGACCCTGCGTACGGTCGCCGTGATCCTGGCGAACCCGCGCTACACCGGCCGCCAGACCTGGAACCGCCGCGCCACCGACACCAGCGGCCCAGCCGCAACGCCGGCACTGTCGGCGAAGGCCGCCCATCCGGCTCTTGTTACGGAGCAGGACTTCGTCGCCGCGCAGCAGATACGCGCGACGCGACCAGCCACGGACGGCCGGACTCGCCGGTTCGCCCTGGCCGGTTTGATCCACTGCGGTGTTTGCGACCGGCGGCTGGACTCGCACTGGAACCATGGGCGTCCGACCTACCGGTGCCGCCACGGTCACACCAGCACCCAACGCGCGGGCCAAGGGCGGGCGAAGACGCTCTACATCCGCGAGGACCATCTCGTCGACGAGATCAGCATCCGGCTCAGAGATGAAGGCAAGGAGGGCCATGCCACACCGGAGCTTGACCGAATACGACACAGACGCGTGGCAGCAGCGCTGCGCGACTCAGGAAAGATCATCGTCTATGACAGCGCCGGATGGCGACTGGAAGAGATCGATTCGAGCTAGACTACGAACGCCCACGCTTCAAGATCGCGTTTCGCGATCCGTGGGGTAATACTGTGTCCGAGGACTTGAACCCCCACCCGTGGGATATCTCCCGTGTTTGGGGAGATCATGCGGCCATGGTAGCGCAGAGTCACGGCTCTTGCACGTGCCCTCCCCGCGAGGGCCGGCTCAACGGCAGCGACCCGGCTTGATCACGGGACGCGAGGCTGCGGGCATTCCTCTCGGGCAGCCCTCCCCTCAGCAGTGCAGAAAGCCCCAGAGGCGATCCGTTGCAGTCCCCGGCTCGAGGACGTCTCCCGGCAAGCTAACCAGGGAGAACATCGCCAACGAAGGTCGCGGTGGGTTTGCGCCTGCGATGTCGAGCTGGACACTCGACAATCCCGCGAGTACCGCTCCGAAAGTCCGGTCGTGACGCACCTTCTCGACCTCCGCATCAACACCAATAGCCTGACCAAGTTGCACGGAGACAAATGCAATCACGGTAAAGCAATGTGCCCGCCGATCTCGGCACAGTATCCCTCGTCGCGACGTCACAGCAGTCCGGCCTGGTGCAGGTGGATCACTGCAGCGAGCATGCCGCTGCTGTTGAAGAGGGCACCAAGCAGGATTTCGAGGAGGGTCAGCGCCCGCTGAGCGCGCTGGTGGTCGGTGGTCGCGAGCGCCACCGCCACGGCGGCGCCGATCGCGGCGAGCAGCACCAGCGCGATGAGTGTGATCAACGACGTCCACATGATCGTGTCCTGTCCTCGGGGTCACGAGCCCGGCCAGCCCGCGCTCGCGGAACAGCCGACCATCCGGGGACGGGGTCCGGCAGGGGCTCCATACGGATCCGGACACCGCTGCCGGATGAGCGCCAACCTGAGACGGGTAGCCCAGGGAGGATGCGGTGCTACCGCTTGGCTGAGTACGGTGTCCGGTGCTGTCAGGCAGCCTTCTCCGGACAGCGACGCGCGGGCAGACGGGGGGTGGGCTTGGATCCGACGGAGATCAGCACGCTTCCCCAACTGGCTGATGCCCTCGAACAGCTGCGCCGTGACCGGTCACTGTCCCTGCAGGGACTTGCTGATGCCGCCGCGAAGCTGCCGGCGCGAGGCAGGCGACGCCCGGCTCTGCCGCGGTCGACCGCCAGTGACCTGCTCAACGCCAAATCCGTGCCGGAGGCCGAGACGGTAATGACGTTTCTAGCCGCCTGTGGCATCCACGACGAGCAGGCACAGCGGCCATGGCTGCAGGCGCTGGAACGGGCGGCCACGCAGCACCAACGGCGCCCGCCGGGAGCGGTGCGGGTCCGCGACGCACGGCCGCGGATGCTGGGAGTGCACGCCGCGATCCAAACCCCCCAGTCGCCCGAGGACACGCAGCCCGGTCTAGGTGAAGGTGAGCTACCGCTGTACGTGCTGCGAGACTTCGACGCCGACCTGCGCACGAAACTCACCCTGGCTGCTCAACAGGGCGGGTTCGTGCTGCTGGTCGGCGACTCGTCGGTCGGGAAGACCCGCGCCCTGTTCGAAGCGGTGAAGGCAACGATGTCGGACTGGTGGCTACTGCACCCCAGCGACGCCGAGCCGTTGCGGGAGTTCGCCGCGCGTCCGACCGGACGGACGGTGGTGTGGCTGGACGAGCTGCAGGACTACCTCGACTTCGCTGGGGGCGTGCCGGCCGGGCAGATCCGCGAGCTGATCGCGCGAGGGGTCGTGCTTGTCGCGACCTGCTGGCCCGGCGAGCACAACAAGCGCATGGCGCTCCCGGACGACGGTCATTCGGAACCGTATGCCAACGACCGGCGCCTGCTCGACCTGGCTGACGCGCTGCACGTGCCCGCGGCATTCAGCCCTCTCGAGCGGCGCCGAGCCGAGGACTTCGCTGGCACCGATCCACGGATCCGCGTCGCGCTCGACACCCACGATGCCGGCTTCACACAGGTGATGGCCGCGGGTCCGGAACTGATCCGACACTGGAACCAGGCACCCGCCTACGCCAAGGCGATTATGACCGCCGCGCTCGACGCCCGCCGCGTCGGTGCACACGCGCCCCTCACCCGCGAGTTTTTCATCGACGCCGCGCCCGGCTACCTAAACAAGCGGGACGTGGCCACTGCACCCTCGGACTGGCTCGAGAACGCCCTGGCCTATGCCTCTAGGCTGCTGCACGGCGCCACCGCCGCGCTCACTCCCGTACCCGCCAGCATGGGAACCATCGCCGGCTACCAGGTCGCCGACTATCTGCACCAGCACGCCTTAAAGGCCCGTCGTCGCGAACAGCTCCCCGACACCGCCTGGCACGCCCTGATCTGCCACCATCATCCCGACGACACTGGCCGCCTCGCCGACAATGCCGACCGACGCGGCCGAGATCACGAAGCTGCCACCTTCTTCCAACAGCTCGCCAAGCGCGGTCACCGCTACGCCGCCCGCCGCTGGATTGACCTACTGGCCGAACAGGGATTGGTGGAGCAACTGCGCCTCCGAGCCGACAACGGCGACGGATACGCCGCCGAACGGTTGGCTGGGCGGCTGGCCATACAGGGGCAGGTTGAGAAAGCCGTCCAGGTACTGCGCGACCGCCCCGACGATAGCGACGAGTACGCCATCCTCCGGCTGGCTGACCGTCTGGCTGTACACGGGAAGGTCGAGGAAGCCAAACAGCTACTGCGCGATCGCGCCGACAACGGCGACGAGTACGCCACCCACCGATTGGCCGCCCTCCTAACTGAAGACGGGCAGGTCGAAGAAGCCAAACGCATACTGCGTGACCGGGCCGACAACGGCGACGAGTACGCCACTCGCCAGTTGGCCGATCTACTGGCTGAGCAGGAACAGGTCATCACGGAAACCAAACAAGTGCCGCGCGACCTGGCCGACATCAGCAACGAGCACTCCGACCACCGGTTGACTGACCTACTGGCCATACAGCGGCAAATGGAGCGCCTGCGCGACCGCGCCCACAACGGCGACGAGCACGCCTTCCACCGGCTGGCTGATCTACTTGCCGGGCATGGACAGGTAGAGGAAGCCATTCAGGTATTACGCGACCGCGCCGACAACGGCGACGGGCACGCCGCCCGCCGGTTGACTGATCTGCTGGCCGAACAGCGGCAGGTGGAGCAGCTACGCGACCGCGCCGACAACGGCGACTGGTACGCCGCGCGCCGGTTGAGTGATCTGCTAGCTAGGCAGGGGCAGGTCGAGGAACTCGAACGAGAAGTGGTGGCGGGAACAGCAGGCGCGGTCGCCGCTCTGCGTCGCGTACGGTTCGGTGCCTCGTCCATGGCGATTGACAGCTGAACCGTGGAACCTCTATCCGCGAAGGCTGCGGTCACGGCGCTCGTCACGGAACAGGACTTCGTCGCCGCGCTGCAGATCCGAGCGGCGCGGCCGGCCAATGATGGCCCTGGCCGCGCCGATCCACTGCGGTGTCCACCACCGGAGACTGGACTCGCACTGGAACACGGACGCCCTACCTAACGCTGCCGCCATGGCTACACGAGCATACGATGCGCGAACCAGCCACGCCCGAAGACGCTCTGCATCCGCGAGGACCATCTCGTCGAGGAGATCAGCATTCGACTCAGAGAGAAAGGCAACGACTGCCACCACATCGTGATCGCTGGCGCCACGAACGATCGCCGGGATGGTGTCGCGCAGGACTGTCGGCGGCGGCGGCACGGGCAGTCGCCCCGGAGGACCCACCACACCACCACCGAAATTGCGCCAGAGCCGATCATGGGATAGACCCTCTCCAGGATGGGAAAGTCGGGCACATGACGCACCCGGCGGACCAGGTGGGTAACCAGGTTAACCGCCTACTTGAACCAGATCCGCAAGACCGCGGTGACAACCGCCACCAGAACGGGCACGAGAGCACCGCTTGCCAGTCCACGTACCCGGCCTGCGAACCGCTCGCGGGGTGATCGATTTCGGAACCGGCTCGCCGGGGTGAACTGGGCATGCGGCAGCGGCTCGTCGCACGCGACGGCGTTCATCAGTTCAGCCAGATGTGCCGAAACGATCGGACGGCGCCGGCGGTCCTGCGGATTCTCGGCGAACCACAGCAATAGCTCCCCACCGGTCGCCCCCGCCTCGGGAGGCTTTCCGGTGATGCGCGCGGTATCCCGTGTAAGCGCCCAGGCCACCCCCGCAACCACTCGCCGTCGATGACGAGCGTTGCGCAGGAGCAGTTGAAAGACCTCGTCCCGGCGGTGAGTGCCAGGGCGCCGTCGCAACAGGAGTGTCTCGACGGTCATGCGGGCGGGGCTTGGCATCGGGTCCGGGCTCAGGGCCCGCAGCAGCCGGGCAGCCCGGAAAGCGGAGGCCAGGAGCCGATTCTCCATCGTGAACCCGGGCAGTGCGCACACAAATGTCGACAGAGCAGGCATGACAATCAGGATCAGTACCTGGCTGATGATGTTCTTGGCCTCTTCCGGGTACGCGCCCAAGAGCAGGTTCGGAGCGACAACGCCGCCGAAGATCAGAGTTCCCGCGCCGAACCAGTAGGTGAAAGCCTGCATCATCATGGCGACAGCTGCCGTCCCCTCGGCGTCTTCGCTGACCCCGATTGCGTTCAGATATCGCTGCTCCGACGGGCGCGCCAGGAAAATCAGGTGATAGAAGCTCGCGGCGCCGCGGCCACCGAGCCGGATCAGTCCGGCCAGCACCTTCGGGTAACGCGCAGGTTTCCGGAAAGACCGCATGGTCCGTATCTCGCTTTCGAGGACCTCCTCGAAAGTCGGTTTTCCGTAGTCGTGTTCGTCGGCCATGGTCAGCATCATGCACCTACGCCACCACGCTGGATCAGTTGCGGGGCGTCTACATGTCGACACAGCACAACCCACGCAGGCCGGCCGCGGACACTTTGACTTCGGCGTGGGCGGAGTTGCTTCGGGCCTGTCGTCGGCAAGGTGGCGACAATGCTCCCGGCTGCCGGCACATCCCCCAATCGTGACCGCTTAGCGGTTCACTTTGGTGCAACTACTCCGACACGCGAAGACCGTCGCCGGACGAAGCAGGGCCGAGCGCCACGGGCGACGCACTCGTCACAAGTAGCTGTTCCAGGGGTTAATCCGCTGCACTGTCTGTGACCGCAAGATGGAAAGTTCGACGACGGGCGTCCACCACTACCATCGCTGCGTACGACGCGACGGCGTAATCCACCGGCACATTTACACTCGATCTCAGTCAGGGAAGATCGCTTGCATCGAGTTGTCAATAGCTGGCTCGCAGAACTCGATGCCGCGAGTTCACCAAGCGACTCGGGACCGGGCCGTACTACTCAAGCTCCGTCGCGTTGCGACGAGCTAGCGAGATCATACCGCGACCTTCAGCTTGAAGTCGCAGACGATCACTGGCCCGCAACGGTGACGACGTCTGTCCAACCTCCTGGCGTCGGCCCGCGACTGCGCAACCGCATGCGGCGGTGAACGGCGTGACATAGCGCTGGGCCTTCTCACAGAGCTGCCGCGCAGCCCTCACTTTCGAAGACTACGTCCGCAACTACCTCCGCTCCATCTCGACCCGTACCTGGCCTCATCGCATGTCCGCAATGCCAAATTTTGTCCGCGGCGGGAAGGAGCTCCGGCCGCGCGGCCCATTAACCGTCAACCAGCTCGCAAGGTCGCCGGAAGGCAGCCAGCCCCTTTGCTACTCGATCTTGTCTGACGAGTGGACCGGCTTGCTCCTGGAGCCGCTCCGCTGGGTTCTCACCACAACAACGATAAAGCGTCCCATTCGCACTCGCTCGGTAGATGCGCCGGAAGCTCGTCCGACCAGCACCCAGCTAACGACGTTGGGCCAGTAGAGGCCGCGCCTGTTCGAACGCCCGGGTGAACACGTTCTCGAGATCGTTTAACTCGGCAAGGGTGGAAACCATGACCTCGGCCTGCGTCTCACCGCCAGCATCATCGGCGATCTCGAGGGTCAGCATTCCGCTCTGCTCGTCCACGAACACGTGAGCACGTACTGGCCTGCCGCCGTAGGTCTTGAACGCGTGAACCTCTTCGTTCATCCGGTCGTCCTCCAGTCTGGGTTGCCACCGGCCCGTTGCTCGGCCACGGCTGCCGGGAACCGGCGTAGGCGGTCACGCAGGTCAGGTCCGGTGACTGGGGCTGTTCGGGCTGCTGCGCCCTGCCCGGCACGTCGTCATGCTTGCCAAGCAGCAGCTTAGCTGGCCGGGAGACGGGGCACGAGGACGTCCACGGCGGTGAACACCAGCTGCGCGGCGTTCCGTCAGGCCCGGACTTCCTCCCAGGTGATGGGGGTGGACACGGACCGAGCGTCGTGGCCGCGCAGGGAGTACGGCGCGATCGTCGTCTTCACCCGGGTTGTTCTGCGACCAGTCGATGAACATCCGTCCGGTGCGCTGGGCTTTGGCCATCACCGTGGTCACCCGGTCCGGGGTCTCGCGGGCCAGCCGCTGGGCGAGGCGTTTGGCGTAGGCCGACGGCGCCGTGGGGCCGGCGGTATCGATGGCGCAGTACAGCTGCATTCCCTTCGACCCCGGCGTCTTCGCGAACGGGGTCAGAGAGTCGGCGGCTACGAGGTCGTGCAACCGCTCGGCGACCCGCACCACTCCACGATCGAGGTCCCCGGGCCCGGGTCGAGGTCGAACACCAGCCGGACCGGAACCCCGCGCCCGGCCAGCGGGCCTGGAGTGATCTGCCACTGCGGGCCGTACAGCTCCAGCGCGACCATGTTCGCCGCCCACACCAGCGCCGCCAGCTCCTCGATCAACGCGTAGGCGATCGTCCCTTCCCCGCGCTCGAAACGGGACCCAGTCGAGGGCAGGTCCGCGGTCGGCAGCCAGTCCGGCGCGTCGTTGCGCACGTTCTTCTCGAAGAACTGCTGGCCGCCGACGCCGTCGGCGATGCGGATGAACGTCACCGGCGCTGCTCGCGCTATGGCCGCTGCACGGTGGGGTGTCGAGGCCGTGGTCAGCGGATGCGTGGTCGCGCGCTGAGGTAGTACAGCAGCGTGGGCTTAGCGCCCGGGCGCGCCAGCGCATCGATCTGGTACGACTCAGTGGGCAGCTGCATATCGTAGATCTTCGCTAGCAGGGCACGCACGTCGCCCAGGAGGAGCATGCGGCCTTCGCGGCGACGCAGTCGCCGCCGGTACTGCCGGATGGGACCGGATGGTGGCTGCTCGATCTCGGTGCGGACACCGGATCGCTGTTTCGCCGCGGGGGTCGGCGTGGGTATCGGCTTGCCCGGCCGCTGTCGCTCAGTCGAGTAGGTGGTGAGGCTGACCACCTCGCTGAGGCGCTGCGTCTCGCAGTAGACGCCGGTGTCATCGGGTAGTCCGAGGCGGTTTGCGTGGTCGACGAACTGCTGGAGATCCTCGATCGTGAACGGCTTCCTCGCAGCCCTCTCCTGAGTTACGTTGACGCGATTCGGTTCGGCGCTGCTCGTGTCTGCAGTCATGTACGGAAACGATACGCGCGAAGACCGAAAGTAATACCGGCTTAAGGGCGAAGCAAGCTGGTGAGCCGATCGGACGTGCACTGGGCTGGCCCGACCGGACGGCGGCGTCAGTCCGGGCGACCACGACGAGCGCCATGATCATGGCACGACGTCTGCCGCACGGCCCTGGCCGCCTGTTGCTACCCATTATCATCAGCCGCGTCGCTGGGCCCGACCGCATTCCTTGGTTGGCGCACCGATCACCTAAGGCGTCGTACGGCAAGCTGTCGGCGCGTCAGCGGACGGGCGCAACCAAAGCCGTTAACTCCTCCAGTATCGCTGTACGGGCTCGTTCCTGCAGCTGGGCACGGCCGCAGTGCGTCCTCGGCCAGCTCGCCCTTGCGGTACAGCTTGAAGGGCGGGATGACGACACCCTTCTCGAAGAAGCCCACCCGGCGGACGCCGCTGACGGGGAGTTCGAGCACGCGGCACGGACTCGCGATTCCAGCGCTCGCACACGAAGACTGCACGCAACCGAGAATTTTTACCACACCTAGCGAAGGCCGAGCCACTTAACATCACAGGTCAGACTCCGTCCTGAATGGGTATCGCACGTGAGTTGTAACGACTTCAGCAAACCACGCGACTCACCGGGGGCCGAACCACAGGGCTCGCCAGAGACGGAGGCGATCCGTGCTTGATGACAGTGTTCTGATTAGATCATTTTTGTCGCAGGTCCCGACTTCCTCCAGTCCGCCCTCGGCAGCCGGTGGGCCTTCAACCACGGCGACTGTGCCCACGTCCACTACCACTCCCCCGCCCGGTCCTCTGCTGAGTGCGTCATCGGGAGCCGTCTTGTGGGTGCTAGGCATCCTTATCGTGGTTCTGCTCGCCGCGGCGTTCCTGCCGACCATCTGGGACCTGCGCAAAGCAGCGGAATGGCGCACGAGCGTTACCGACTGGATCAAGTCCGGCCAGCTCCATGGCGGCGACGTCGTCGACGCCCTGCACGTGGTCGCTCGGCCTCAAGGCACGACCAACCTGACGCGCACCACGGTCACGTTTCTGGCGTTGACCCTTTCCGGACTGGCTCTTGGCGTGACCAGTTTCTCGAGCGCGAACGACGCCGCCGACCTGCGAAAAACGATTATCACATCATTGCTGGCCGTGCTGGGCATTGTGATCGGCTTTTACTTCGGGGCTAGAACGGCGCAAACCTCCGGTCAGGCCTCGCCCGGGCTCGGCGGCGCATTCACAGCGGCCGATGCAGAGCCCACGATCCGTGGACTCACCCCTGGTTCCGGACGCTCGGGCGACTCGATCACGATCACCGGAACGGGGCTTCGTTCGGCGAGAATGATGTTCGGCACCTTGCCCGCCGAGACCGATCCGGCAACCTCGACAGACAGCCAGGTCACCGTCAAGGTCCCCGCGTGGCCACCCGGCTACGCAGACAAAGTGAACATCGTCGCCGTGTCACTGTCAGGAACGTCGAAGCCGGCACGATTCACTCACGTGTCCGAAGGCACCGCGACTGCTGCTGAACCGAAGCCTCTCTCATAGCTTCGAACCGACAAACGCTAGGGAAACGTCATGTCATTGTCGGTAGGTGCGCCATCGCTGACCGGAGCAACCGACACGGACGAGCCGCCAGCGACGGCACTGGTCACCGGAGGCGAGGACCAGTTGCTCGCTTGTCCGGCAACGGAATCCGCAGCGTTGTGCAAAGACAACCAATTCGATATCCAGCGCGAAACGACGCTCGACGGATCATCGGTAGTTGTTCGAGAGTCCTCCACCGACCGCGAACAGCCACGGTCCTACGACCCCGACCTGATCACGGTGACCACTCTCGTGGACGTGCTGCTCACCGCCGTGGGCGTCGAACGCGCTGCGCCGGACTCGGCCTCGCTCGCAATGGATCTGGTGCGCGACGTCTATCGCAGCGCACTCGCAGTGCCGGCCGGTCGCCTGGCCACCGCACCCGTCGCGGGCGTTGACGCCACCGGCGCCCTCACGACCCTGCTCCGCGACGCCAACGGCGTCTCCCGCGCCGGCCCACCGACCTGGGACGAAGCCGGTCAACTCTGCGATCAGATCGTGCAGCGAACCTTGACCTCACTCGAACTGAACCGCGATGCGCTGACGTGGCTCGTCGGCACCCAACCGCCGGGCAAGAGCGACGATGACACACCCGATCCGGAAGAAGGCGGCCCCATCCAGCAGGCGGCAGACGAATGCTGGAACGAGAACGACGACAACGCGGCCGATCCCGCAACCTTCGAGTCCGAACCCGACCCTCCCGCGACCGACCCTTGGGCCCCCTACCGCACAGACACTTCCCCCGGCACGTCCATAGCCGCACTCGCCGTGCCGACCAACCTGTTCCGAATCCTGACCCGGCCCATCGGCAAGCTGAACTACCAGCGCCTGCTCAAGTACGGCCTGCCGCGCGAGTCACGTCGGAAGCTACGGGCATGGGTACGCGAACGTGAGCGGTCGGGCGAAATCCAGGCTCACTCGTCTGAGGACGGAAAGGAGGCCGAAAAAGCACTTTTCAGTCTCTATCTCCTTGCCCGGGGACGACACGCGGAGGAAGTCCTGAACTCTACTCGGGTCGGTGGAAAGACCCTGAAAGCCGCCGCGACAGCCGGATCGGTATGGGAAACGGTCAGGACCGCATTGACCAGCTTCCTGCTGCCACCGAAGGCGATGTTCCCAAGCGTCGCGCGCCCGGACATACTCGACCCCGCCCTGCGTGAGGTCTACGAGATCAAACCCAAGGGCGACGCGGTGGACGGCGCCGAGCAGCTGTACGGCCGCTACCTGCTCTTCCTCAACGCATGGGAATGCTACAGCACCATCACCGGCACCACGGCCCGCCGTGCCATCATCATGGCCGTCCGGGTCGTCGCCAAGTTCACCTGCTACGTCGGCGAACACGCGCCCTCGAACGTCGACCTTTCCGACATAGGCACCGCGAGCTTCTGGACTCCCGGCTCCTGGATTCCCCCCAGACGAGTCCTGACCTGGACCATGCGACTGATGGACGTCGAGGTACCGATACCCGGGCTGCTGTGCTACCAGATGAAAGGCGATGACGAGAAGAAACGAGAGCAGGCGAAACCGGTAGAAATCTCAGCCGTCGCCCTTGCCCTGCTCGGTCTGGTGATTGCCCGTGCCCTCGCTGACGCGGCGAACAACACCAAGGGCGCCCCCGAAGTGGAGGCGCTGGCCAGAGCGGCGGGCGACAGCAAGGCCGACGGCAAGGACATCGCGCAGTGGCTCGCCGGCGCGGCCGTGGGAACGGCCGCCGTCACGGCGGGGGCGGCCAAGTTGGCGGAAACTCTGGCGAGGGTCGCCACGTGGTTCGGCGTCCTCGCCGAGGATGTAGCGCTGGGCGCGGCGCCGATGGTGCCGTTGCCCATCCCGAGGGACCCGGAGACCGGCATGCCATACGGGTTGACGACCCGCTATGGCGTGCCGCCCATCGGATAGCACGCGCTGTGCCTCATTTAACCCGGAAAGGACGACACCGACGATGGCCGAAGACGTCGCACCCCTCGCGCACCTGGACGCCGCGGACGCGGCGAACGCACCGGGCCTGTCCTACAACGTGCCCGACCCGACCAGTTTCCCGGGCCGCAGCTATATCACCCTGGATTTTGGCGTCAATGACCCGTTCGGCCAAAACGCGCCCGAGGGCGCGGGACAGCCGGCGCCGGGAATACATCCGCAGCTGATGCCACAGCGTCCGGACCCCGGCGCGAACCCACCACACGACCCGCCCGAGCCACAAGCTGTGCTCAGTATTCTCGAGCCTGCCGCTGGACTGATCGTGGAGAGCGGCCCGGACGGCTTCGACCTGAAGGTAATCGTCCAGGCGACGATCTCGCACACGTCCGAACGGCCCCCGACTGCCACAGTGACGGTCAACGGCGCAAGCACCGACGCCCCGGAGGTCGGCGAGCCGGCTTCCGGCGTGCGGCAGTACGCGACCACCGTGCGGGTGAAGCCGGGCACGGTCACGGTCTTCGCCGGAATCCGGTTGAGTGAAAACGGCTTCTCGACACTCGCTCCGCGACAGATCGAGATCCGGCTGGCGGCGGCGCCCCCAGCGCCCGACACGACTCCGCCGACCGTCTCGATCGACTACCCCGCGTCCGGGATGCACATCCCGTTGTCCAGCGCCGGCGCGGTGACACTGACTGTCACCGGCAGTGCCCAGGATCCGAACTCCGGTCTGGCCGCGGGCGTTTATTTCGTGGACGGGGCACCCTCGCAACCAGTGACCGTCGCTGCCGACGGCTCATACTCGATCGACCTGACGCTCACCGCCGCCGGCGATCACCAGATCGTGGTGCTGGTCAAAAACAACGCCGGCCTATCCGGACAGGCCGCTCGGCAGTTCACCACCACTGCCTCACCGCGCCGACCTCGGCATCGACTCATGCTGGTGGAATGCCTGCGGCTGTCGAACTTCCTCGGCCGCTACGGCGCGGGGCGCATCGTGCAAACCTTCAGCCTCCTCCCTGGCGAGAAGACGACGATCACCATCCGCACCTTCAACACCGAGTCAAGCACCGCGACCGACACGTCCAGCATCTTCGACAGCTACAGCCAGACCACCGGCGACGAGCTGTCCACCGCCATCACGGCCGAGGACACCAGCAAGAGCCATGACGAGCAGAGCCTGAAGGACACCGTCAACGTGAAGGCCGGCGCGAACTGGGGCTGGGGAACAGCCTCCGTCGAAGCAGGTCTGGCCTACGGCACGTCGTCGGCCCGCGAGCAGCTCACGAAGAACGTCACCAACGGCACGACCCGCCACGCCGCAGACAAGTCGTCGAAACGCGACGTCAAGGTCGACACCACCAAGACCGTGTCCTCCACCGTCGAGAACGAGCAGACGGTCCTGCGCAATCTGGCCAACACCAGCCTCTCACGCACCCTGAACTTCGTCTTCCGACAAATGACACAGGAGTTCGTGTCCATACTGCACCTGGTCGACATCCGAGTCGCACACCTCACCGAGTGGTTCGAACCCGACGGCACACGCTCGATGGTCACCCCCGACGCCGAGCACCCGGAGAGGCAACTCCCGCTCGCCGACTACGAAGAGGTCTCCCTGCCACAACTGCACGCCCTCCTGCAGACCATCTGCGCCGACGCCGAGAACGCCAACCTCGCCGAAGCCACCATCCGGCGTCAGCTGGACGCCGTGTTCGACTACCGCGGCCAGTGGCACAAGGTCGTCGAGAATGTCAGCCGCCAGGTCCCGTCCCGCGACCCGCTGACCGGAAAGATCCGCACCGACCCCGCCCAGGGGAATGCTCCCGTCATGGAAACCCTGTCCTGGAACCGGTTCGACCCGAACCTGGAGATGACCTACCCTGATCCCCCGGCCGACGGGGCCAGCACGTCGATCACGGTGCCCGGTGTGATCCTCGCTATCACCACAAACACCCTACGTGCCGACGCAGTCGTTACCGACGTGTTCCCTGGCGGCGGCAATGCGCTCGACAGCTACGGAGAACGGCTGCAGACCGCCCTAGCCAGAAGCAGGGAAGCCGAAGCCGGCAAAGCCGAAAAGGAGATCGAGCGCGTCACCGAGGCTATGGCCCTCACCACCGCCGGCGACTCGGCCAAGGCCGCAGTGTTCGCAACCGTCTTCCCGCCGCCGGCCACCACCGACGACGATCAGAACGCCCGCCAGGGAGCTTGAGGTTCAATCCGGCCCGTGTGTGTCACGGCGCACGGGCCTGAGACCGTCTCAGCGCATCAGGCTCTGCGCGCGGTTCGCCGGATCAGAAACCCGAATGCCGATGGGTCAGCGGTGGCGCCTGATTCTTGTCGTACGCGACAACAACTGGGCCCGGCTCGGCAAGTCGATGCAATCAGCAGGAGCCACAGTCCGCTCCGTTCCCTGGGCGCCCACGAGCATGGCGTTGCATGTTCTGCGCTGAACTCGTCTGGCGATCATTCGGCGACGGCAACCTGAGCCACCCAGGCTGAAGTCGGTGTCTTGAGGGACAGGTTCCGGTGCACCGTGACCCGCGCGGACACCGGCGAGGGCCTCTACGACGTGCACGCTGCCGACCGGGTCGGCACTGTCCTGGTCGAGGACACCTCGATCGTCGTGGCACCGAAGCTGGCGATCTCCCGGGTCCTGTTTCTCATCGCCCATGCTCTCGACCCCACATGGACCGGCGACGCCGCGCTCGAGGAGAAGATGTCACTGACGGAGGCCGTCGCCCTGCTCTTCACCCAACTGGGTGACCGCGCTACACGTACCGGTGTCCTGCGTGGCTACCGCGATCGCCACGACCGGCTCAACACCGTCCGCGGCCGCATCGACTTCAGACAGCAGCTACGCCGCTCCCCCGGCCGAGACTTGCCGCTCGCGGTCTTCTACTGGGTCGTGTGCTGTAGCGAGCTGCCTCATACAGCGCCCGCAACCCCGGACAGGCAGCAGGGAACGATGCGACCGTTCTGGTCGCACTCGACCGGAAGACTCACCGTGACGACTGCATATACCTGGCCTTGCCGCGCGCCGGCCAACCAACTTCGTCCCTCCTGAGACAAGGTCGATCATGAATCCGGAGCGCCCGTACCGTCGTCGCTGATCGCAGGAGCTTGTGCGTCGTCGCTCCGGGATACGAGGTAGGAAGCCACCTCGGCCGGCACCCCCTCGGGGAACTCCGCCCCGGCGAACCGGACGTCCCGGCCGAACTCCGCCCCGGCGAACCTGGTGAACCCGCCGAACTTCGCCCCGCCGAACTCGGCGTGCCCGCCGAACCTCGCCCCGTCGAACCCGGCGTACCCGGCGAACTTCGCCCCGTTGAACCCGGCGTACCCGGCGAACTCCGCCCCAACGAACGTGGCGTACCCGGCGAACTTGGCCCCTGCGAACTCGGCGAACCCGCCGAACTTCGCCTCGTTGAACCCGGCGTCCCCGCCGAACTTCGCCCCGTTGAACCCGGCGAACGAGCCGAACTTCGCCCTGCTGAACTCGGCGGGTCCGCCGAACTTCGCCTCGCCGAACCAGGCGACTCCGCCGAACTCCGTCACGGCGAAATCTGCTGACCCGCTGAATCTGGCTCGGGTGAATATGGCGTCCCGGACGCGGCACCCGCTGAGGTCCAAGTCGATGAGGACCGCTCCGGTCAGGTCAAGGTTCATGCCTGCCCAGAACGTCGCGGGCGAATGTTTCTGGTCGCCGTGGCGGAGGTGGCGCGCGAGCAGCCGTTGCGCGGTGAGCCGTACCTCGCGTTCTTGGCGGGCTTCGTCCTCGACGGCACCGCGGGTTGGCAGCTTCGGGATGTCGCGGGCCGCCGATCCTGCTCCACGATCTCGTGGCCGCGTTGTGCGCAGGAGGGGGCGCGGCAGCCCGAGCCTGAGCACCGGGGCGTCGCCGGGCGGCACGTAGGGCGCGCGCAGGTAGGCGCAGAGCACGTCGACCACGTTCTGCCGTTGGCTTGGGTTGTCCTGCCCGACGCGGGCCAGCGCGTACAGGCCGCCGTGCCGAACCGGCGCCTTCTCCGAGCCGAGCTGTTCGACGGCTTTGACGTACAACTCGGTGAGACGGCGTTCGCGGTTGTCGTGTTCGGTGGCCCACTGCCGTCGACCGGTCAGGATGAGAGCGACGATGCCGCCGGTACCGGCACCGACGGTCAACCCGGTCTTGATGACCTCGATCCGGTCTTTCGGGTCATGCCCGACATCGACGAAGGTCAGCAGGGTGATCAGCGCCGTGGCGGTGATCAGCGCGACAGGCAGGACGATGACCAGCGTTGCCCACCACCACGTGCCGCCGCGCCGACCCCACCACCGTCGTAGCCCACCGAACCGGCTCTTGTCGTCGTTCGCGTTCATGGCCAGAACGTCGCATTTTGGCCGCCGCACGTAACCGACAACTCGTGCGCCGCAGGGCTAGCCGTCAGGACTCCTGAGGATGACCACGGTCTGCTTGTGACAACTACCGCCGGTCGTCACGGTGGCATACCCTTGCCGGGGACTCGGCTTCTCCGCCGATGGGCGACCATGCGTCGTTCGCCGACGGAGAAACGCTGATCAGCGTTCTGCACGACGCGCTGTACCGGGCCTGCTACCCCGCTGTCTCCGGCCGTCGCACCCGCCGGGACGGCGGGGGTGACTCTTGGGTCAGCGGATCGTGCTCAGTGAGGCGGTCTACCTCGGGTCAGCCGCCGGTCACCTCGGTCCAGGCGGGTCGATCGCGGAGGGTGTGCGCTGGGATCAGCGACGGGCGGAGCTGCCCGCCGACTGGCGGAGAGGCGGTATTCGAACGTGCAGTATTTGTTTGCGCAGGCCCGAGACCTTGGATGAGACGGTGGTGGCCAGGTGGGTTTGCGGACGAGGCCGGTTTAGGTCGCGATGGCGAGTGTGGCCGGGCCCCAGAGGTGAGCTTGAAGTGTCCAGATGATGACGGTGAGTGCCCGCAGGCCGTGGCGCCGAGAGGGAGGCCGCGGTCGATGCCGAGGCCGATGAGTCGACTGGGGAGCAGGGTGGTCGGGGGCATCGGCTTTCGCAGTGGCGGATGAGACGTGTTCGACGGCGTGGTGGTCGGGATGGGTGGTGACCTGCCCGGCGCAGGCCGGCCTAGAGGCCGACATCGCCGCCGGTTCCCGCCCTGACCGGCGAGCGGCCAGGCGGCGGGAGCCGGTGGTTCAGGCTGTCGCGGTGTGCGGCCCGCAGGCTGGGCAGCTTGGCCGGGGTTCCTCGAGCGCCGACACCGCGTAGCCGTCGAGGGTGACGAGGCTGAGCGCGTATTCGCGGTTGCGGGTCGGGCCGGGGACGTCGGTAATCAGGCTCATCGCGGCGTGCGTGGCCAAGTTCCTGGACACCTCGGCCCGCCGCATTGCCGGCAGGTGGTGCACGCCTTTTCGCTGCTGAGTTTCGGTGGGCCGTGGCAGCCGAACAGCGCCCACGGCGACTACTTGACATGCGCCAACTACATCGAGAAGCGCGCGAACGAACATGAAAAAGGGGCGCCCGATGGGCGTCCCCGTCCCGACGGTCGAATGAGCCAGCTACAGCAAGCCCGCTTCATGGAGCTTAATGATGGCGGCAATTAGCGAACCTGCCAGGAACCAGAGCAGAATTCTGAGTACGCGGTAGGCGCGTTCCGCCCGTTTACCGTTGTGGTGCATGACCGCTACCAGGCCGGCCAGCATGATCAAGGCCAAGATGATGATGACGGTACTGGCGACCAACCACTCGGTCATCGGCTTCTCCTTCCGAACTGGCTTGCACCACCCACAGTCGATCCGTCAGGCTGCTCAGTGGAGCCTCGAACGAGTAGTCAGGTCGGAGACGTGTCATATGCGCTGGTCAGAGGATGTGGAAGCAATCGCGGAGTGCCTCCACAAGTTGGTTGGCTACGCCGCGCAGCCAGCACGGGCCGCTCTGCACCCAGAACTAACCGAATTACCCCAGCTCGGTCTCGACCGCTCCGGTAACCAAATAGTGCGAGAGATCTGGAACGCCGTAGGCGAACTCGAAGGCGTGTACGACTACCCACCAGCCGGAAAATACCTGTCAGCAGACCTAATACGGCAAGCCTTGGAAGTCCTACTACATACGGAGTGGCGCCAGAGGCCGGGATTCAGGAGGGCCCGAGACAGGCGCCACAAGGCAATTCAGATCCTAGGCCTGAGAATAATGCCACGCACATTCGAACTCAGTGGCGCAGAGCTGAGTTTGATGAGAATTCTGGCCAACCAGCTGGTTGCAAGAGCAAAGCGGTTTGTGGAGATGTCACACACTTCAACAAAGGAGACCGTTGAGATCACCTATTTCGTGCACACGCGCTACGAGTCCCCCTACCGCATGGAACTTCTATTTGAAATGACGCCGAACACCACGGGCACGTTCGACATACCGCAGCCGAATGGCGAGTTCGTCAACTGGGAAGCGGTATATAATTACCAACGGCCAGTTGAAGCAATATACGGAGCATCCGCAACAGTGCACGTGCCCATTAACATGAACATGCCATACGAAGACTACAACAGGTCTGTTTCAGAATCTCTCCGCCAAGAGCAATGGCCGTGGGTTCGCCTCAGCAACCTTAAAGCCGGTCAGCAGTATCGCTATGGCTACCGCGTATGGAAGGAGTTCGAAGAGGCTAGAACCATGGAAGAATTTCGCCAATACACCACCCAACTCGCAATGATAACCACTCCCGATCTTCATGGCAAATTGGCCGTGCGCCCCCTTAAATGATATGAAATCATCCGGCTGATCGTAAAGTTTGATAACGGCTTCAACTTACCTCATCCTACTGATTGGATCGACAGGTCCGACCAGCCTTTTAGCATATACGGCTTTTCAGGCAGGCTGGAATCAGCCGACACGTCACCGCATACGTCAGGCGCATCTCCACTTGAAGGTTATGACTACTTTGTCTTTGAAATACACGAACCGGAGCCGTATCTTTTCTATGGAATTGTTTGGAAGTAGTAGTCCACCTGAGCTCAGGCGGACAGCAGATTGCATGCCAGATCAGCACGCGGAGTCAGCGCCGAGCCTCTGGCAAGCCACCAGAACGCCCTTAGTGCGCCGCTGACGGCCCTCAGCCCGTTAGGTTGGAATGAAGTACGTGCTGTCGTCGGGAAGGACATACCACCGCCGCCGCCGATCGACGGCGTCTCGGCCACCTCGTACACCGTCTGTCTGGCGGCGCTAAAGTTGGCCCAGAATTGCGCGTCGACCTGCGGCGATGCCAGTTGCCATGACCGCTGCGGCGCGGAGGTGGTCGTCCTACCTGGCCCTTTTCGAAGTAGTAGCGTTAGCCTCCGTCAGCACCACCGCTGCTGCGCAATGTCCGCGTCTTCGCCGAAGTGAGTACTCGGTTCCGCTCGCCGTCACCGAACTAGCGAAAGCGGTATCCGGTGCTTGGTCTACCGTGAACCGTCTCGGCGGAGAGATCCGAACTCGTCGTGGCGATCACCACCACAGTGTTTTGAGATCGGTGGCGACCCCTTCGATGCGCGTATTCGCATCATGCTTCGCAAAGCTCAGATCTGCGCCGCGCAGGTCTGCGCCGCGCAATTCCACGCCGCGCAGGTCCGCTTCGAGCAGCCTCGCGCCACCCAGGTTCGCGTCCCCCAGGTTTGCGCCGCGCAGATCCCTGCCGATCAGGTCCACGCCGCGCAGGTCCGCCTTGGACAGCCTCACGCCGCCCAGGTTCGCGCTGCCCAGGTCCACGCCGCGCAGATCCGCGCGGTTCATCGCGACCCGCTGGCCGCAGCGTGGTCGCCGTATGCGACCGCCGCGCCCAACACCAAGGCCTCGACCCACACCTGGTGGCTGCCGCCGACGCAGCCACGGTGATTGGCACCCAGGCAATCGGGGGACTTCCCGCTCGTCGACCGGAACCTCCGCCAGGTTCCATGACTCCGAATTTCCGTGCGCATGCCGCCGGCTACCCGGTTCCGCCGAGCCGAGCGCACGGCGCAGGTCCGCGGAATGCCGGATCCACAGGTCGACCGCCATCCCGTCGGGACGGGTCAGGGTGAGGCATCCCTGACTGCCCGGACCCCAAAGCGACACGACCTCTGGCGTCCACGACCGGTCCCAGACGACCGGCCCCACTCCCCGCTTCCGGTCACCTTCTCGCGGCTCCCAGCGCAATCCGCCGTCGACCAACGAAAGCCGACCGAGCAGCTCACCGACCTCCTGCTGCCGCGAATGCCGCCCGGGCGCCTTGGCCCCGAGCTGCAGGGCGGCAGCGACCGGCAGCTGCGCGGACCACGACGGCGCGGCACCGGACGCCCGCCGCCGCGCCTCGGCCCGCCTGTCGCGCCACACGACGAACATGAACGCGACATACACCAGCACCAGAAACCCGACCGCCCCGGCCACCGCGGCAACCCAGCCCACCTTGAACGCGAGTGACGCGGACAGGGCGGCCAAGAAGAGTAAGCCGATGAGCGAACTCGCCCGGCGGCGTCGCTCGCGTTCCATGCCGTATTCGGTCATCACGATTCCTCCGCTCCAGGGTCAGCAGACGATCGCCGCCCCGCTCTACCGCGGATCCGTCGCCGCCCACCGCGGCAACTGGTCGTGGACGGATTCCCGCGACGTCGCCCGCACCTACGCCGCCGGCGGCTTCGGCGGCCGACTCCCCGGAGCGATCTGGACCGCACTGGTCGAACCCGAACGGCTGCTGGCCCGCAACACCGACCGCGACGAATACGAGTACATCGTCGACACCGAATTCCTTCCGCTCGTCCCGGTCACGGGTTGCGGGGCGTTCGGCTAGCCGCCAGACACGCAAGAAGGACTCAGCGTCGACGTTTCCGGTGTGACTTCACGGCTTCTCCGCCTGGACGAGACGGACCCGATCGATCGGCTGCAATCCCGCGAGGTTGTGCTCGTCGTCATTGCCGAACCCGCCACCGAACAGATCGACCCGCACCTGCCGAGGCACTACAAACACCTCAATCGGCGCCTTCTTGGTGTAGTAATGCGGGCACTCCACCGCCGTCAATCGCGCGCACGCCAAGGAACACAGCGCGCCGCCATACATCTGGACTGTCTCGTGCGCGCGGTTTTCCGCCGCCAGCAAGTACACCTGCTCCCCGCGCGGGCGCCCGCAGACTTGGCACAGGTCCTCGGCGCGCAGCCGAGTGCATCGCTCATCATCGAATTCCAGCGCATCCCAGACATCGCCCGCGGCCGTGGCCACAACGGCCGCCGCCCACGGTGTCGCCCGGTCAGCTCGCACGCTTGCACCGAGCACACCCCTGGGTTCGAGGTCGGCCATGCAGCGTGACCGCCGGCGCGGCCAGCCCGGTTCCACGGCAGCGGCTGCCCCCGTCACAGGTGAACGCCGTGCGTCCGAGGACTTCGACGGCTGTCTCCCGATCGGGCGCTCGGTGTGCGTCGACTCCATCGAAAGCCTCCTTCGGCGAATGCCCCGGTCGTGACCGCGCGCGGGCACGGCGCGCCTGCACACCGAACGATATCGGCTACCGCGAGCGGCGGTGGAGCGGGCGCGATCCGGACCGAGCAGTACCTGGACGTGTCGCTGTGGCCGGGGACCGACCGGTATCGAGTTCGCAGCACCTGCCCGGCACCTGACCCGAGGTGCCGCGATCCCCGCCGGCCGAATGGTGACGCCGCCGCTGAGCCTCCACGGCAGACGGCGGCACGGCAAGGCCCGGGCACTAGGGCGGTGGCGTGACGGTATGCACGCGGCCCCGCGGTATCCAGTCACCCCGTCCGCGGCCACTGGCCAAAACCTGGACATCAGCCAGTGGCCGCCGATGAGCCGGCGGGCAATCTCACCCTCCACCCGGCGCCCGGAGACAGCTTCGATACCACCGTCCACCGCTGCGGCGCAGCACACCCGCACCTGAGACGAGCCAGCGGCGCGCAGCACCGTCCAGCCGTTGAAGGGTGGTGCGGCCGGGTTTCTCTCAGCCGATGCCGAGTACGGACTTCGCGGTGGTCCAGTTGCGCAGCATCGCCGTCTGCGCGGCGGACAAGGTGACCTGGTGGGCGCACACGGCCTTCTTCACCGCGTTCTCCACCGAGTCCTTGCTGGAGGAGTTCGGGCTCCCCGCGTGCGGCTCCGGCCACAGGTTGCGCGGGTCCTTCGGCGCGCCGCCGAGCTCCAGCGGCAGGAAGTGGTCCTCCTCGTAGTCCGACATGTTCGTGTCGCTGTAGCCGTAGTCGATGATGCCCTGCTTCTTCAACCCGTTGGTGTAGGTCGTCGACGGGCGGATCGTGGCCGTCCAGCCGGACACGCAGATCGTCGAGCCGATCGTGGACTGGGTGACGTCCGGGTTCTTCGCCCCCGGCGTGCAGGCCGGGTCCGGCAGCGGCAGGTATGCCTGCGAGCACGACGCCGTGGCCGCCATCGGGCCGGCGGCGTAGGCGGGGGCGTCGATCAGGCCGACCGAGACGGTGACCGCGGCGGCGGTGAGGCAGACGCGAAGTACGGGGCGGCTCATCCTGGGTCCTTTCGCAGAACGACAGCGGGTCTGGCGAGCAAGGGCGGCGTTCGGTGGTCATCACCATGCGCAGGAGTCGGCGACGACACGGTGACAGTGAAGAAGCCACCAGATGTCCATGCCACCGCGAAACCGTTCACCGCGTCGGGTTGCTGTCGCACCGTCCGGAACATCCCGACCTTCGGCGGGCCGGCCGCTCTCCGGCACGGCGTGGCGGTGAGGTCAACGCCCACGGAGCGGGTAGAAGTCGGACCACTGTCGAATCCCGTCCCATGCCAGGCGGGTCGGTCGTCCCCGCCGCCGTTGCTGACACAGGAGCTTCCCGTGCCCTCTACCCGGTTCGGAACACGCCGGTGGACCGTTGCCGTGCTCGCCGCCGCACTGGCTGCCTCCGGCTGCCATGCCTCCGACGCGGCAACCCCGACATCAACGCCGGCGGCAGCTCCCGGGGACCTGCCGGTCGGGAACTCCGCTGCGGCGATGCCCGGACCGGGGACCTGCAAGCTGGGCACCCGTGACGGCCAGCCGCTGCCCGACCCGAACTGCACCCCCGGCGCGGTGAATCCCGCCGTGCGCCAAAACACCATCAAGGACACGATCTGCCAGACCGGATGGACCAAGACCGTCCGGCCGCCGACGTCGAAGACGACCAAGATGAAGGCCGCGTCCGCCCGCTCCTACAACCTCGCACCCAGCGACAAGGGCGAGTACGACCACCTGATCAGCCTGGAACTCGGCGGCGCCGCCGATGATCCGCGCAACCTGTGGGTCGAGCCAGGCACGATCCCGAACCCGAAGGACGCGGTGGAGAACAAGCTGCACGCGGCCGTGTGCTCCGGCCTGATCCAGCTCGCACCCGCCCAGAAAGCCATCGCCGGCAACTGGGTCACCGCGTTCGACACCGTCGGCCTACGTATCGCCAACGGCAAGGTGTGCCTGCGCGACAAACCCACCAGCTGCGTGACCAGTCACCGCGGTGACGAGGACGGCAACTGACGTCCCGCGAATTGGGCACAGCGAACCGCCGCCGCGATCACATCGACGCGGGCCGAGGTTGGCCGCAGGCCCACGGGGATGGCGACGACGGGGCGCTTGGTGGTGCTTAGGCACCGCACCTTCCTCAAGTCACTCTTTCCGGTAAAACCGGGCGAAAGAAACCAACCACCTGTATGGTCCTCGCAACGGTGTAGCCAGCCATGGCCGCAAGGGGAGGACCGTTGGCATTCAGTCTCGACCACGTCGCGCTCGCGCAGCTCGACCTGCCCGACGTTGCCACCACGAACGCGCAGCTGAACGAGCTGCTGCAGCCGGGCAGTCAGCGAGTAGAGCCCGCCGCAGAGTACGAAGCCCGGGACGCCACCGGCACCATCAGGATCACGGTTGACGCTCGACGCCAGGTGACCGACGTCGACATCCAGCTCAGGTGGATGTCCCGGATTCCCGCTGCTCAGCTCGCCGGGGTGCTGTTCCAGACCTACGTCACCGCCATTCAGCGCGCGATGGTCGTCGAACTCGCGAATGCCAGGCCACCTGCCGCGCCTCTGCCGGCGAGCGAGACCCCGATTGTCAGTGCCGATTCTCGGTCGTTCGACGAGTGGAACGCCGTGATCCGCGCGCGGATGAGCGACATCGACGAGCAACTGGAGCGCATCCATCGCCTCGAGGCGAACCGGCCGGCTCCGGTGGCTCGCGACGTCCGAAGTCCGCGCGGGTTCTTCGTGCTGCACCTGCGGGGTGGCAGCCCCGTAGGCTTGACCGGCTCGGTCAACGCGCTGGCCAACGCCGGCTCGGACCGGCTCCGGCTGGATCTTCTCGAGGTGTTCGCGGCCGCCGGACTGGCCTCGCCGGGTGACGAGCCGGCCCGGTCCGCGCGGCAGCCGATGCCCGATGACGACGAAGAACCGTTCGAGTTCCGCTACGACGATTAGGGGGCACTGACCATGGTCGGCTACAAGGTGATCACCTCGGCGGTGCGCGTCGAGGGAACGAAATGGCGTGGGTTCGCCGACACCGTGAACAAGGTCAACCCCGTCGTGAAGAACGCGACGCTGGGATCGACGGCGTTTTTCGTCGGAGATCCCCTCACCCTGGCCAGTGAACTGCTGAACGCGTCGCTGCTGGCCGATACCTACGAATCGCTGCGCAAGTACGTGGAGACGGCTCTCGACGGTGCCGCCCTGGAGTTCGACCAGATCGACGACGCGCTGCAGAAGACGGCCGGGATGTACGAGCTTGCCGAGCAGGTCACCGAAATCGACCTGAAGACAATCTACGGAACGACGCAGAAGTAGACATGACCACACCATCGGGCCCCGAGGCCTACACCGGACCCCTCGACACCATGTTCGGCACGGTCGAGGACGAAATCCGCAAGATCATCGACAAGTTCAACGCCGCGGTCGGGCACATCAACGACTGGAAGTACGTCCTCGGCCCGGCTCTGATCTGGATCTCCGACGGGATCAAGAAGCTGCGCGACGCCTTGGACAAGGTCGTGAAGCTGGTGCATTACGCCGCTGAACACCACATGCCGGTCGTGTCGCTCATCGTGCAGAGCTTCAACTGGCAGGACCACGTGCAGAAGGACGTCTCCGCCATGGTGAACTCGGTGGAAGCCCCCGCCGACCCCAACCTCGCCTACTGGGAGGGCGCGGCGGCGACCGAGTATCGCAACCGCGCCAAGGTGCAGCGTGACGCGGTGGACGCGATCGGCGGCCAAGGCGGAAAAGCCGACGCGATCAGCAAGTGGCTGATGGACATCGCCCAGCTCAACGTCGAGTTCATGACCGGACTGGTGAAGATCGTCGCCGACTTCCTCGGCGCGCTGGTGGCGGCCGCGATCGAAGCCGCGACGGTCGTCGAGATTCCCGCCGCCGTCATGGACGTCTCCGGGGCCGTCGGCGGGATCGTCACCGCCGGGATCGCCCGGCTGGGTGAGATCGCCACCCGGCTGATGCAGACCCTGGACCAGATCCGCAATGCCAAGAGCCTGATGAACGATCCCCGGCTGCCCGCAGGCCAGTGGCCCCAGGCGGTCAACCTGTGACGCGCGAGACGCAGCCGTGAACGCACCGCTCCCCCACGGCTTCCCGCCGAACCACGGCGGAGGTCCGCCACCGAAACGAGGCCTCACCACGGGCTGGATCATCGCGCTCGTGGCCGTCGGCATCGTCGTCGTGGTCGGCGCCGCCGTCGGCGTGTTCGCCGTGCTGCACCGCGGCAGCAGCTACGACGAGGTCGACGGCAAGTACGGGTCCGCACCGTTGGCCAGCTGCGACGACGTCGCCGGCCGGGCCGGGAACCTCCCGCCGAAGAGCTCCGACATTCAGGTGCAAGGCAGCAAAGGCTGGCTGTGCACCTTCACGGATCCGGCGAACGCGGCGACGGTCCACCTCGACCTCGAGGTGAACAGCGTGCAGCGCCAGCGCACCGGATTCGGCGTCTACACCTCCTCGGGCGGCTATGTGCTCGACCCGGCGGTGCGCCTGGGCCAGAGCGCGGCGTGGGCGCCGGCTGCGCGGGGAACGATGTGCGAACTGGTCGTCCTGGACAGCAACGCGACGTTCAAGATCGGGGTCTCCGACTGGGAGATGCCCGGGGACGACGCACAAGCCTGCAAGGACAGGGTGAAAGCCATCGCGCAGGCGTTCTTCGAGGTGGTGCAGCCGCATTGATGCCCGTTCCGCGCGGTGGCCCGGGATGAACTGCGCGTAGCGGACACCTGCTGTGACCGCTTCAGGGGCCGGCGAGGGCAATCCGGTCGCGGCCAGCCCGCTTGCCCGCGTAAAGCGCGTTGTCGGCCGCCGCGACGAGCCCGTCCAGATCGGGTTCGGGGATCGCTGGATAGAGAGCGGCGCCGACGGTGACCGTCACCGGGATGAGTTCACCGGTCGGCGCCGTGATGCGAAGTGCTCGGATGCGGCCACGGATGCGTTCGGCGATCGCACGGGCTTCGTGCTCGTCGACGCCGGGCAGCAGCGCGGCGAATTCTTCCCCGCCGTAGCGGCCGACTGCGTCGCCCCGGCGGACTGATTTGGTGAGCACGCCGGCCACCTGCTCGAGGACGTCGTCGCCGACGGGATGGCCGTGGGTGTCGTTGATGCGCTTGAACCAGTCCAGGTCGATCATCAGGACGCCGACCCGGCCCCGGGTGGCGTGGGCGCGGTCCAGAGCGTGCCGGGCCTGCTGGTGCCAGGTGATGGCGTTGAGCAGGCCGGTGCGCTGGTCGGTGCGGGCGGCGAGCTTGTACTGGTCGAGCTGGACGCACTGGTGCAGCGCGAACGTCGGGACGATCATCAGTAACGCCACCGGCGGCCACCACAGCAGCGCGAGCGCGACGAACACCCCGAGGGCGAGCTGGGCGACTTCAAGGAGGTTGTCCGAGGCACTGCCGACCACCTGGCGGGGATGCTCGATGGTCACCGTCCAGGCGATGACCGTGCCGACGAGGGCGGTGTTGACCGTCCATTGCGCGCCGCCCGCGGCCACCACGGCCGCGAGGTCGCTCCAGCCCGGCCGGGCCCCGGCGGCGAGATGAGCGAGGTGTTCGTGGGTGCCGGTCAGCTGCAGCACCGCGAACGCTGCGGAGGCTGAGAGGGCGAGGGTGGCGGCGGTGAAGACGGTGCGGTGCGGCGGGCGGAACGCGTCGAACCGGTTGACCAGCACCCACCGGTGCCCGTAGATCACGGCGACCAGCACCAGTTCCAGGGCCAGCGGGAGCGCGATGGCGCCAGCGAAGATCCACACGCTGCACAAGTCGACATACGGTGAGTTCGACCGGTCGCGTCGGCGGCGTTCGATGAGGTGCGAGGCGTGCAGGTGCAGCATCGCCGCGGCCGCGAGCCACCCGGCCGTGGCCCAGGCAGCCGCGGGTGAGGACGTCGTGCGCACAGCCAGGATCAGCACACCGAGTGCCGCGAGGTCGACGGCCAGGACGAGAACCTGAACGCGTCCGGGTAGCGTCCAGAGCTTCCACCGTGGTGGCGACCAGGCTCTGGGTGTGATCTCGTGGTCGCTCATCGCAGTGCCTCCCCGCGCCGCTCTGTGCCGGTAATCACATGCTCGCCAAGCGTAGTCGCGTTGCAGTCGGGTGTCAGCCGATTCCTGCGAACGCAACGCCTCCAGGCGGCTGAGACCATTCCCCTGTATCTGTCACCGGACAAACTGCACGGAAAGGTGAGCCGATGAGCGACAAGGGCTGGTGAACCGCCACGAATTGCCCCGTCTCCCGCACCCCATCCGGAAGGAGCGCGCCATGAGCGACAAGGGCTGGTAACCCCGACGACCCACGAGATTCGAGATCATGATTCAGCGGGGAGGACAGCTGAGATCGCCGCCGGTTCCCGGCGCGACCAGACCGCGGCTGCGGCGAGCGCGACCAGCGCTCCCGCGGTCCCCGCCCACGCGATCGCCACCGACGCACCGACCTGCTGCGCGAGCACCCCGCCGAGCACGACCCCGATCCCCTGCCCGGCGATCATCCCGGTCCGCGCGAACCCCAGCGCCCGACCCCGCACCAATGCCGGCGTGAGCTGCACGAACGTCGCGCCCGCCGTCACCTGGTACCCCGAGCACAACCCGGATATGAACAGCAGCGCGAGCGCGACCCCGAGCTGCGGCTGCCCCCAGTAGGCCATCAATGGGGCGGACGTGCCGATCGCCAGCAACCCGAGCGCCCGGATTCGCGTCTGCCGGGGAAGCCAGCGCAGCAGCAGCGCCCCGACGACCGCGCCAGCCGGCTCGGCGGCGAGGATCACGCCGATCCATCCGCCGGCCGCGCCGATCTGCCGGGCGAAGGGCACGGCGAGCCCTTCGGGCACGACAGTGAACAACGCCAGCCACCCCAGCCACACCAGCGTCCCCAGCCTGCGGTCCCCGGCCACCACAGCGGCGCCGGCGACGATGCGGTGCCACCACGATGTCACGGCGGGCGCGCCGTCAGCGACGGCCGGCGGGTACGGCCCGAGGCCGGCTCTGATCAGCACGGCCGAGATGGCGAAAGTGGCGGCGTCGATGGCCAGCGCGCCGTGCGCGCCGACACCCACGACCACGAAGGCGGCCGCCGCGAACCCCAGGACGAGGCACAACTGCGTGGTGACCTGCTGCACCGCTTGACCCGCCTCGTACCGGGCTCCCAGCATCTCCGGCAGCACCGCGCCCTGTGCCGCCGAGAACGGCGCTTCGGCCAGCTGCACCAGCACCAGCAGCACCGCCAGTCCCCATAACGGGACCGCCGGTACCGCCATCACGGCCACCAGCGCCGCGCGCACCAAGTCGCAGGTGACCATCACCCGGCGACGCGGGAATCGGTCAGCCAGCCATGACAGCAACGCTCCCGATACCAGCGCCGGGAGCATCGACAGCGCGTACGTCGCGGCGCTCCACGCCGCCGACTCGGTGCGCTCGAACACCAGGATCGACAACGCGACCCGCGCCAGCTGGTCTCCCGCGACCGAGAGCAGCCCTGCCAGCCACACCAGCCGGAACTCCGGCACAGCGAACGCCCGCAGCGTCCCCGCCCGTCGCTGACCAGCCATCCCCACCCCACAGGCTGTCACGCACAGTCCATCAAAGAACGCCGACGGTAGTACCCGAAATCGCGTTCCGCCACCGACTCACGGCTTGACCATCCCACCTCGACGCTTTCGGACAGCCCTGTCGAGTGGTTTCACCGACTCGTTCGAGGGAGGTCGCCAGGCCGTGGCACCGTTTCCGGTCCCGAGGCGCTAAAAGGGGCCGGTCGGTGTCCGGCACCTCGGCAGGTTCGGGGGGCCGAAGCCCTGCCGAGCTCCGGGCACCGGCGCGTCACTCGACTCAGTGATCTCCGGCCCGGAACGTCATTCCGGCCGCAGCCCGCCCTCTTGTCTGATGCTGAGGTGATCGGTCCGGCACGCCCCCCGACCGTCCCGATCGTCGGCAGTTTGGCTCGGCGGCAAAACGCCCCCCGTTTGCCGCCGAGCCCTACCCCACGACTCGGCGCGGCCCTGTTCGCCGCCCACACCGGGCTGGCAAGCTCGTCCGGCAGCGCGTGCTCGCCTCTGCTGCTCCCCGGGTCCGGGGGCTCCGCGTTGTGCAGTGCTTGAATGACGGCCATGTCGCTCGACGAGCTACGCGCCTTGCTGGCCCGCCATGCCCGGCCCGATCTGAGCACGGACATCGATGCCGTGCGCATCTTCCGTGCCGATCGACCCAGCCCGCCCACGCCGACCACCTACGGCCAGGTGCTGGCACTGGTCGCCCAAGGCACCAAACGGTTCGCGCTGGGCGACCGCCTGTACGAATACCGCGCCGGCCAGTACGTCGTCGCCTCGGTTGATCTGCCGGTGACCGCGCAGTTCGTCCGTGCCAACCCGCGGGAACCCGCGCTCGGCTTCGGCCTGGACCTGCCGCCGGCCGCCGTCGCCGAAGTCCTGCTGGCCGCGGATGCCGGGGACCTGCCGGACCTGGCCCCCGGCGCGCCGGCCGGTCTGGCCGTCAGCACCGCCTCCGCCGAACTGCTCGATGCCGTTGTCCGCCTCCTGCGGCTGCTCGACTCGCCCCGCGACATCCCGATGCTCGCGCCCCTGATCAAGCGGGAGATCATCTGGCGGCTGCTCACCGGTGAGCAGAGCGGCATCCTGCGTCAGTTCGGCCTGCCCGACAGCAGCCTCAGCCACATCGCCAGGGCCGTCCAGTGGATCCGCGCCCACTACGCGCTGCCCTTCCGCGTCGAGGAGGTGGCACAGCGGGTGGGCATGAGCGTCTCCGCGTTCCACCGCAATTTCCAGGCCGTCACCTCGATGAGCCCTATCCAGTACCAGAAGCAGATCCGCCTGCAGCAAGCCAGGCTGCTGCTCGCCGCGGATCCCGGCGACATCGCCGGGATCAGCCGTCAGGTCGGCTATGAGAGCCCCGCCCAGTTCAGCCGCGATTACCGCAGGCAGTTCGGTGACCCGCCGCGCCGGGACGCGGTCCGCCTGGGCGCGAACGTCCGAACCGCTCGCGACGGTTGACCAGAACTCGCGACTTCTTGCCCCATCCTGCTCGGTTGCGCTGCAGACGAGTTTCGCTGCGGAGACTCGCTATAGCCTCCCCGGACAGAGGCACCTGAAGACGGTTCGCGGTCGGCTCGTGACCGACAACAAACGACGGTCGAGCGGGTCCTGACCCCGGAACGAGGACGCTGATGCCCGAGCACACCCGCAGCGAGATATCGCTGCGAGTCAACGAGAAGACCCACCGGCTCTCCGTGGACAACCGCAGGACGCTGCTCGACGCGCTGCGGGAGGACCTCGGACTCACCGGCCCCAAGAAGGGGTGCGACCAGGGGCAGTGCGGCGCCTGCACGGTGCTCTGCGACGCCCGCCGGGTGGTCTCCTGCCTCACCCTCGCGGTCGCCGCCGACACCACCTCGGTCACGACCGTCGAAGGACTGGCCACCGACGGCGAGCTGCGGCCGATCCAAGAGGCGTTCGTGCGCCTGGACGGCTTCCAGTGCGGCTTCTGCACGCCCGGGCAGCTCTGCTCGGCGGTCGGGATGCTCGCCGAACACGCCGAAGGCTGGCCGAGCGCCGTCACCGCCGGCGACGCACCGGACCGCGCGCCGGAACTGGACGAGGCCGAGGTGCGCGAGCGGATGAGCGGGAACCTGTGCCGCTGCGGGGCATACCCGTCGATCGTGCGCGCGGTGCTCGAGACCGCGGCACGCGAGGGAGGTGCGCTGTGAGGGAGTTCGCCTATCAGCGTGCGGCACAGGTCCGCGACGCGCTCACCGCCGTCGCCGGCGATGCCGGCGCCCGGTACCTGGGCGGCGGCACGAACCTCGTCGACCTGATGAAGTGCGGAGTCGAGGAGCCGACCCGGCTGGTGGACGTACGACGGCTGCCGCTCGACGGTGTCAGCGAAACACCGGACGGCGGGCTGGTCATCGGTGCGACCACGACCAACAGCGACATGGCCGCGCATCCGGAGGTGCGCCGCCGGTTCCCGGCGCTGACCCAGGCCGTCCTCGCGGGTGCGTCCGGTCAGCTGCGGAACATGGCCACGGTGGGTGGCAACCTCCTGCAGCGAACCCGTTGCGGTTACTTCGCCGATCTCTCCCAGCCGTGCAACAAGCGGGCGCCCGGTAGTGGATGTGCCGCGATCGGGGGCGTGCACCACAACCACGCGGTACTGGGCCACTCCGAGCACTGCGTGGCGACCCACCCCTCGGACATGGCGGTGGCCCTCGCCGCGTTGGACGCGGTCGTGAGCTACGAGACGCTCGACGGCCCCGGTGAGGTCCCATTGTCCCGGTTCTACCTGCCGGTCGGTGACCGGCCGGACCGGGAGACCGCGTTGCCGCCCGGCGCGCTGATCACCGCCGTCGTCCTGCCGGGGTCCGCGGCGGGCCTGCGGTCGCGCTACCGCAAGGTCCGTGAGCGCGCGTCGTACGCCTTCGCCACCCTCTCCGTCGCCGCCGCGCTGGACATCCGCGACGGCGTGGTGCGCGACGTGCGCATCGCGCTGGGTGGCGTGGCGTCGCGTCCCTGGCGGGCCGGTTCCGCCGAGGCCCTGCTCCGCGGCGCCCGGCCCACTGCCGACCGGCTCCGGACCTGCGCCGAGGAGGCGCTGAGCGAAGCGAATCCATTGCCCGACAACAGGTACAAGGTGACCTTGGCGCGGAACCTGATCGAGGCCGTGCTCGGTGAACTCACGGGAACGGAGACGGATCGATGAACGCGGATGCCGTCGGCACCCCACGCCCCCGGATCGAGGGCCGGCTCAAGGTCACCGGCGCCGCCCACTACGCCGCGGACATCCCGATACCGGACCTGGCCCACGGCTGGATGGTGACCGGCACCCTCTCCCGAGGCCGGATCCGCGACATCGACACGTCAACCGCGCTCGGTATGCCGGGTGTGCTGGGAGTACTCGACCACCGCGACGCACCCCGGCTCAACCCCGAGGCCGGCAACTACTTCGGCCCGGACGGCAGCCTCCGGCTCCTGCAGGACGACGTGATTCCCTACGCAGGCTGGCCGCTCGCGCTGGTGGTGGCGGAAACGCCCGAGCAGGCCAGAGCGGCTGCGGCGGCGTTGCGGGTGACCTGTGACGGCGAGCCGCACGACCTCGATTTCAGCCTGGAGCACCCGGCCGCGCGGCCGGCGTCGACCGCCTTCGGCCCGGAGGCGGACATCGGCGACCTGAAAGCGGAACTGGCGGCGTCCGCGGTCGTGCTCGAGGAGCGCTATCGCACTCCGGAGGAGAGCCACTGCGCGATGGAGCCGCACGCCGCGACCGTGTGGTGGGACTCCGACCACGTGTACGCCGTGGACTCCAACCAGGGAGCGTTCAGCGTGTCCGAGGTCCTCGCCGCGTTGTGGTCCATCGACCGGGAACGGGTGCACGTTCGTTCCGAGCACGTGGGCGGGGGTTTCGGTGGCAAGGGCGCCTGCGGCCCGCAGGTGGTGCTCGCCTCGATGGCCAGCCGACGATTCGGACGCCCGGTGCGGATCGCCATGACCCGGGCGCAGGTTTTCGAGACGACCTCGTCGCGGCCTCCAACGGACCAGGTGCTGACCGTCGGCGCGGACACCGACGGCCGCCTCCGGGCCATCCACCACCGGGCGGCCTACGCCCTCTCGCCGCTTTCGGAGTACATCGAGGCGTGCACCGAGCAGGCCAAGATCCTGTACTCGGCGCCGGCGATCCGCACCCAACTCACCGCCGTGCCGATCGACGTCCTGCCGCCCGCCTCGATGCGCGGGCCCGGCGCGACGCCCGGCTCGTTCGCCCTGGAGTCGGCGATCGACGAGGTCGCCGAGCGGCTGGACATGGACCCCCTGGAACTGCGCCTGCGCAACCAGCCCACGGTCACGCCCGCCTCGGGAAAGCCCTTCAGCACGCGCCGCCTGGTCTCCTGCATGCGGGAGGGCGCGCGCCGGTTCGGCTGGGCGGCGCGCGACCGGCGCCCCCGCTCCCGGCGCGAGGGCCCGCTGCTGATCGGCAGCGGCATGGCCGCCACGTCGTTCAGCGCCGGGGTGTTCCCGTCGAAGGCCTCGATCACCGCGGAGACGGACGGGACGTTCACGGTGTCGATCGGGGCGAGCGACATCGGCACGGGCGCCCGGACCGCGCTGACCGCGGTCGCCGCCGACGCGCTGGGCGCCAGCACCGAGCGGATCCGCCTCCGGATCGGGGACAGCGATCTCGGCATGGCGTGGGGCGCGGGTGGTTCCCGCGGCACGACGTCCTGGTCCTTCGCCATCACCGAGGCCGCCAAGAAACTGCGGGACGATCCCGTCCGGCCGACGACCGCGACGGTGGACACCACCACGCTGATCGACTTCCAGCCGGCCCGGGAACGCCAGACCTACAGCGCCGTCTTCGCGGAGGTCACCGTCAACCCCGCCACCGGCGAGGTCCGGGTCCGCCGGCTGCTCGGCATGTTCGCCGTGGGCCGGGTAATCAACCCGCTGCTGGCCCGCAGCCAGGTGGTCGGCGGGATGATCATGGGGCTGTCCATGGCCCTGCACGAGCAGAGCGTGCGAGACCCCCGCACCGGCCGGCTGGCGAACGGCGACTGGGCGGGCTACCACATCGCCGCGCACGCCGACGTGCCCGACATCGAGGCCGGCTTCGTGCCGGACTACGAGCCCCAGGACCCGTCGGGGTTCAACGGCCTCGGCGAGATCGGCACAGCAGGCACCGCGGCGGCGATCGCCAACGCCGTGTGGCACGCCACCGGCACCCGCCAGCGGATCCTCCCGATCCGCCTCGACCGCGTACTGGAGCAGACCACCGCCGTCGCAGGCGAACGTCGTGCGGTGTGAGACCTGGCGACCGTCGGCACCGCGACCCGCCGTTGTCAAGGATCGAGCAGCAACGCGCTGAACGCATCCGGATTCCCGTGCTCGCAGTCCAGGCCCGACCATTCCCCTCGCGCGGAGCAGATCCCGCGTCGCGGCCCCGGACCACTCCCTACCGCAAGGACCCGCAGTAACCTCGCCACCCGGAGGGGCGGGGACGGTGGCCAGATCGGCGAACTCGCCGGTGAAGCCGATGCCGTTGCGGCTGGTCAGCACCGTGGTGCCCTCGGGCCCGATGCGCATGCAGGCGCGATAGCCATCCAGCTTGTACTCATACGCCCACGCCGGGCCTGATGGCAGCCGGTCGCCGTCCGGTGTCGCGAGCATCGGCTCGACCCAGCCCGGCACCCGGCCTATCGCATCACCTCGCGCCGCCATAACCGCCTCCGTCCCGGCCACCAGTTCCCGAAGGTCGACAGACCACACGTTCCCGCAGGTGACCACCGTAACCCGGATGGACCAGTCCCACCTCCGACGACCGTAGTCTGCTGCGGGGTTCGTCATGGAGCGTTACCGCGGTCGACCTGCGGGAAGTCGGTGCAGAGCGATGCCTGACCGCCGGCTCGCGTAGCTGTCGAACATCCCCCGGCCGGGTGTTCATGATCTGCAGTCTCGTCACGCGACGCTGCCGTGCGGGTTTCACCGGCGTGCGCGGTTGTCGGAGCCGCGCGCGGGGACCGGCGTCCTCGACGGCTGGGGAGCCTGAGGTCGCCACCAGGGGATACGGCGTGCCGGGCTCGCGTAGGGGGCGGGCCCGGCACACCGCCCGGCTTCCCACCGCCGACGCGCTCGCCGGCAACAACCTCGGTACAGCACACATTCGCGGGCATCGCGTCGACGCATCCACGCAGTAACAACCGAGAACGGCGGGTCGACATCGGCACTGCGGCATCAGCCGCGGGCCTGAGACCGGCGGCAGCTTTCCTCCCCCGAGTCTGCCGCCGCCTCAGGCCCTTTCCCGTCCTGTCGGCAACAACTGCACAGCACGCCGGACGCCTAACGACACGATCCCGGCTTTCCGGGACGGGAATCCGGACGTCAAGCCTGCAGGTCTCGCTGCTGCACCGCTGCAAGCGATTCACACCACAACGAGAGGAAAACGTGCTACCGATGGCGATCCTTGCGCCATGATGATGTCGACTACGAGGTGGGCAGGGGCGTGTGATGAGTGAACGGCACGTGCGGCTGGTGGTGACCAGCCGCGAAGTCAGCATCTCCGCCGAGCCCGACAGTGAGGTGCTGCGCTACCCAGGAATCAGCGTGGTGCACGTCGAAGACGGGGAACCGGTCGAGCAGACCTGGGTACCGCCCGGCACCTCACCCAGCTTCGCCGACGACGAAGCCTTGATCGCGACCTGGCGCGCAGCCCTGCAGTGGCGCCAAGCCTGCGCGTAAGCGGCCAGCGCGGATTCCTGCACCGCTCGGCGCCACCGCCGAGACTCGCGCATCGCGTGGGCGCGGATGAGGCGGTCCCGTCCACCGTCTTCCGGCTCGTCGGGTACTAGTGGGCATCGTGACCGCGCGCAGCGACAAACTGCACCCCGAGCCCGCTGATGCCGGATCGATCGGGGCTCATGCCGCAGCGCCTGTCGCAGCTACACCGCCGCCGGCAGCATCGTCGCAGAAGCTGCCGAGCGGCCCGACTGGCTCACCACACACCCAGCTGGTCGTGCTCCGGGGCCCGTCCGGCGCCGGCAAGACCACGATCGCTACCGCTGTCCGCGCACGCCTCGGCCGCGGCGTCGCCCTGGTCCAGCAGGACGTCCTACGCCGCGTTGTCCTGCGCGAGCGCGACGTCCCCGGCGGCCTGAACATCGCGCTCATCGCGACGGTCTGCAGATTCAGCCTCGACGCCGGCTACCACGTCATCCTCGAAGGCATCCTCACCGCAGCCCGGTACGGGACGATGCTGCGCCAGCTCGCCACCGACCACCGCGGCCGCACCAGCTTCTTCTACCTCGACGTGCCTTTCGACGAGACCGTACGCCGCCACGCCACCCGCCCCCAAGCCACCGAATTCACTCCTGCGGACATGCGCGGCTGGTACGCAGCGAGCGGACGCCTCCATGTCCACGGCGAGCGGATCATCGCTGCCACCTCGTCAGCCGAGGCCTCTGTGGACCGGATTGTCTCGCACCTGGACGGCGATCAGCGGGACGCGTCCGGCACCTGACCCGGTATCCCCCGCCGCGCGTATCGGACCAGCGCCTCGCGCGGACGAGCACGCCGACACCGGGCGGGTTCCAGAAGTCCGCGCTACGGCCGGTCGCTCGATCGGATGGCTGCCCGCGATCATGCCGGCCAACGCCAGGATGATCGCCCTGACCGGAACCGCGCCGCGCGAAGTGGGATCCAGCGAGTTCCCGCCACCGGTGGCTTTTCTGGATCTGCCAGCAGCCTGCAGTGTCCGGCGAGCGCCTTCCCGGCCGAAAGCACCGTGCACGTCTGCTGTGCCGCTGGCACGACCACGCCGTACTCAACCCGCCCACCGGCCCCAGCCACCGAAGCCGTTAGCCCGGCCGCGCCGGTGATCTTGCCTTCTCGGCTCGACCGCGCGACGATCACTGCGCTCGTACGCTGGCGGAGTCAAGAAGCCGCTCTCGGCCCGGCACGAGGACCTTGCCGACGTCGTGCCGGACTTGGAGGCCTCCGCGCTTTTGTCGCCCGAGCATTACGCCGAGGTCGCCGAGGCTGCCCAGGGCGTCCGCGCGTTGCTGGCGCCGCTGCCCGAACAGCAGCGAATGGTGATGGCCTACCTCATGGACGGCTTCAACCATCGCGAGGTCGCGCAGGCGATCAGCACCACCCCCGCGGCGGTGGCCAAGGCCGCCGCCCGTGCCCGCGCGAGCCTGAAAGACCGGATCCACGCAGACCGGCAGTCGCAGGAGGAGCGATGACCGCCAACGAGCACCCGATCAGCGACGCCGAGCTCGACGCCGTCCTCGGCGCAGCCGCCGCCCACCTCAACGACACCCTCGCCCGCACCGTCGACATCCCTGCCGGCCTGGCGTCCATGGCCACCGAGCCAGCCTCACGACCGGACAACACGCCGCACAAGGCGGAGTCGATCGACGGCGGAGCACCGCGAGACAAGACCGCGGCGCTGCACTCGGTCAGCGCCCAGATCTTCACCACACTCCACGTCCTTGAGACGTTCCCTTCGGGCAGGGGGAAAGCTGGCAAGACCACCGCGCGTGAAATCGCCGCCCTCGGCCCGGCCCTGAAACAGTTGGACCATCAGCTTGCCCAGCGAGTCGTCAGCCGGCAGGAAGCACAGCGAGTCTTGCAGCAGGTGGATGTGCGCCTGGGGACGTCGATCGAGCGACTCGCCGCGACACGCGAACGCACGGGAACGTTCCGGTTCATCGTTCCGTGGCTCGCTGTGGCCTCTTTGATCAGCATGTTCTTTGTCTCGGCCAAGGCGGAACACCAGCACGGCTCTACGTTCGAGGCCCTCGTCGCCAGCTTGGTTCTCGTCGGTGTCATGAGCGCCGCCATGTTGATTCACCACAGGTGCACCACGCGGAAGCGGGTGGCGATCGAAAATCAGATGGCTGTCATCGCGCAGCTGCAGGCGTTCGTCAAACAGCTCAGCGTGGCGGTGGAGAGGCTTTTCGATGATGCAGAAGACTGGTCCGCCACGCCTGCAGGCTGCCGCTGATCAGTGCCCCGCGGAGAGAACCCACTTTCGTCACATGGGCAGGTCCGGCGACCTGCCCTCGCACCTAGCGTTGGCACCCGGCAGGCTTCAGGGAAGGGCGAGGCGCCGGTCTACTCGGCCATCCCGGCCACTGCGGTCGGCCGGCTCGTCGTCGGGCCTCACTGACACGCACTTGGTGAGGCCGACGCGTGGCGCAGCCGATCCGGCCGTGGGAAGAAAAGACGGGAAGCGCCGGCTCGGCGGCGTGCTCTGGGGCGCCACCTCAGTGATCGATACCTGGTCAGGGGGCGCGCGGCAATCGCGCGCGGCCGACGATGTCGGTCTTGAAGCTGGACTGCGACACCGCTTCCGCGCCGATGGCCATGGACATGCCGGTCCGGACTTGCGCTGGCGGTGGCCCGGTGAACCTCGGCGCACAGCGGACGCTGCGGATCGGGGGACTCGGTGACGGCGTTCAGGTCGCAGCACACGGTGTCCGCGCTGGACGGGTTCACCGTCCGGCTGGACCGCGGACGGCACGTCGAGCGTGGTGCTGCTCGGCACCGGGCCCGTCGTCCCGCCTCGAGGTGACGCGGTGAGCGGCCTGCAGCGGCAGGCGGCGCTATTCCTTGATCTCGCAACCGGATGCGCGACCGATCTACCGGGTTCCATGTTCGTCCTGTCGCGCCTCTGGGTCGGTAGCGTGCTCGGCGCGACGAGCTCGGTGGCGGTGCAGCCGAAAGCCGCCGTACGCAAGCCCGCCACCGCCAAGCACGCTCCCGACCACGATGCGGACGACGCCGCTTCCGGCCGCATCCCGGACCAGCGGGCCCAGCACGCCGGTGACCGCGAAGACGATCGCGATCACGGAAATCAGCACCATGCCGAGCGCGATCAGCGCGTCCCGACGAATTTTGTCGTTATGGGCGCAGCGGTCGACGACGTTGCTCCACGGCATCGCCGGGGCCGCACGCGCTCGAGCCCGCCGCCGTCCGGCACGAGAGCGGTGGGCGCCGGATTCCCGCGACGCCGGGACAGGACGCCTGTGCCCGGCAATGCCGAGCTGGCGGACCTGGTCGTGATCGTTGCTCAACGTCGGGCGGTCAGCCACCGCATCGACCTCACGTTCTCGGGCAACGCGTCGGCGAGCGGGGTGCTGCAGGCGGGCGGCAACGCGTTGTTCGGGTCGTCGTCGCGACCGGTCATCATGGTCTCCAGCAGGTTGTCGTGCCCGGGGTCTCAGCCCGGCCTTCTGTCGGGCTGTAGTCCGGAAACCGCAGGTCAGGTAACGGAAAGCAGGTGTGACGGGGGTCACGGTAGATCTGGTGAAGTTTTCCGTTACCTCGGCGGCCGCCGCCGACATACGAGGGGTCGTGTACGTCATCGCCTCCGCGGACGCGGCCAAGCGACGCAGGAGCGCAGTGCCGGGGCAGCGGGGGTGACGACGTGGACGAGCCCGGGTCCTTGGGGGTCGTCCTACAGTTCAGGTCGCGCGGAGGAGACGGATGTGAGCGAGCAGGCCGCAGGGCAGCCGCTGCGTCCGGCTGCGCACCTACAACCGGGAGACCATGACCAGCAGTGCGCCTGGGCCGACGAGGACGAGCACGAGCTGTCCGCGACCTCGTTGGCGCCGATCGAGCAGGCGATCGCCGACAGCGCCGCGTTGCCCGGGCCGACGGACGAGGAGGAGCAGCGTGCGGCGGAGAACTTGCTGCGACTCAAGGCCGACCGGGCGCGTGTCGAGCAGCTGCGTGCCGCCGGCTTCGCGGGCCCGCAGTTCGACTTGTTCCAGAACATGCTGGTGAGCTACGGCATCCCGGTCATCCGCTCCTGGATCAGCAAGCAGCTGATCTACGGTCTGTGCGCCAACCGCGGCCGCGGCATGACGACCGTGGCCTCCGACGGGGCGCGCGAGTACCTGGCCAGCCGTGCCGGCGAGGGCGACCGGGTGGAGCTCGCCCTGGAGACCGTGGCGATGGCCTTGCGGATGTTCAAGGAACGGGCCCTCGAAGGCGGGCAGTGGTCACCGGAGAAGGGCGCGTCCCTGGCGACCTACTTCATCGGGGCCTGCCTACTCGCCTTCCCCAACGTCTTCCGAGCGTGGGTCAGGGAGTACGACGACTGGAAACGCCAGCTGCCCTTCGGGCTGCCCGACGCCGCCGGCGAGGAAGTCAAGGACCGCCGCCGGTCCCTGGAACCCGGTGTCGAGGACGACCCGGCCGACGTCGCGGTCGGCCGCACCCTGGTCCTGGAACACCTGCACGTGCTCAAGGACCAGCCCACCGCGACCGCCTACGCGGTCGCCGCGGTCATCTTGCAGGGCAAAAGCTACGCCGAGGTCGCCGACGAGCTCGACGTCACCGAGCAGGCCGTCAAGCAGCGGCTCTACCGCTACCGCACCGAACTCGTGCGCCGGCAGGCCAACCGGAGGAAGGCATGAGCACCCCCTCCGACAACGAACCTGACGTGGCCACCGAATTCGTGTTGCTGCGCAACTACCTCGCGCACCTGCAGGTATCGGACCCGACCCCCGAGCGTGAAGAGGCGATGCGGGAGATCGATGACGTGGTCATCACCCGCGCCGACGGCACCAAAGAGTTCATCCAGGTCAAAGCCGCACGATCGGAACTGCTTGCCTTTAAGGCACAGCTGGAGGACACCACCCTCGGCACTTCCGAGGCACGCGAGCTGCGGCGCCGGACCACACCGGGACAGGCCGCCGCCGCGGTCAGCCGCAGCCAACGGCGCCAGCAACCGTCCCCGGTCGCTTACCGTCAAGCACGCGCCGAGTTCGCCGATGAGCTGCGCCGTCTTCGCGAGCAAGCGGGCGTGTCCCTGCGGGCCTGGGCGGCCCGCAGCGGAGTTCCCAAGTCCACTCTCGGCGGCTATCTGAACGGGAAGGCCGTGCCGCCTCGTGAGGCCCTCGCGAGGCTGCTGCCGATCTGCGGGATCACCGATCCCGATGAGGCCCAGCAGTGGTTGCACCGGCGAGACGAGCTGGCGGCACCGCTCGAGCGGCCGACACGCCGGCGGCGGTCTGCCGCCCGTGACGACCTCGCACCCCTTGGCGACCACGGAGCGGATCACGGCCGAGGTGCGACGGGCATCACCGGGCACAATGCAGAGGCGCCGTCCGCGCCCATCGCGGCCGAGGTAACCGAGGCGAATGCGCCGGACAGCGACGCTCCTCCCGGAAGCTCGGACCAAGTCGTCGACGACTTCGACGACTTCTTCCGCGCCGAGTTCCCTCGGCTGGTGGCGTTCCTGTGCAAGGCCGGGTACGAGGTCGAAATGGCCCGTGACGTCGCTACCGAGGCGATGCTGAATGCGCTGGAAGCATGGCCGGCCATCAAGGACCCGCGCGCGTGGATCCGTCGCGTCGCCGGGCGGCTGGTCGACACTGCGGGCGACGCGCGCGCGGGCTGGCCGCCCGGCGGCCCGCAGGACGACGAGAAGCTGGCCATGCTGGTCGACGACCACGCAGGGTTCATCGACCTGCTCGCCTCCCTGACTGGCCAGCAGCGGATGATGCTCGCGTGGTCGCTCGACGGGTTCACCCCCGCCCAGATCGCCCAGGCGCTCCGGATCGCCCCCGCGGACGTCCGTTCCAACCTCCGCCATGTGCGGGAACGCATCCGGCGCCATCGGGCCGCACCGCTCGGCGACCAGCGGGACAGGGAAGGGTGAGCACCATGCCGGCAGCCGAGTACGGAGATCAGGGAATCACTGAGCTGCTGTGGGAGTCCGACGCCGCGCTGCTGGACTCGCTGCGGATCGGCCTCGATGTGGAGGTCACCCTGCTCCGGGTGCGCAGCTGGGCGCTGATCCGCGAGATCGCCGAGGCACAGCCCGGTCGCCCGCGGTGGCACACAACGCAAGATCGAGGCCGAGCTGATCGCGATCGAGCTGGCCGAACACGCCGCGCGGATCGTCCGTGACACGGGCGCCGACACCGATCCGAAAGCCCGCGAGCGGCTTGTTGCCGCGACCGCGCACCAGAACCTGCGCGACACGGGCGAGCTGTTCCTCAGCGACGCCAGCGTCCTGACGGGTGACCCGGGCGAGCTCGCCGAGCGGCTGGACGAGATCGACCGCAGGTGAAGTTCCCGGCTTCCCCGCCCCGCACCCCGTACAGGGTCAGCTGACCAGCCCGGAGGCATCGTCATGACCCAGCCGACCACCTGCCAGCACCAACAGGACGTCGAGCGGCTCACCCAGCTCGGCCTCGCCCGCCCGGCCGGCTCGCTCTCGGCGCTGATCCTCATCGACGAGAAGAAGGCAGCCTGCCAGACCGAGTGCGGCACAACCTCGCCCTGGCACGGCGTCGAACTCCAGCCCATCGACACCGCGGCCTCGGCCGCGGCGCTGGAACCGTACGACCCCATCGGCGACGCGATCAGGACCAGCACCGACGCCGTCATCAACACCTGGCACAGCATTCGACGGCTGATCCGTCGTCCGACGACGGACGCAGGGACCGCCCGCCGCACCACGGACTCCGCGGCCGGGTACGTGTCGGTGTGGAAAGCGGTCAGTCCGGAGCAGACAGGAGGGGGCCCGCCGCACGAACTCTCGTCGTCATACGCGAGATCCACGCTTCAGCTGTCAATCGCCGTGCGTCGCCCCAAGGGACCGGGCACGACGCAGAGCGGCGACCGCACCTGCCGTTCCCGCCGCCACTTCCCGCTCCAAGTCCTCGAGCCGTTCCTCTTTGGTCAACAGGTCAACCAATCGGTCGGCGGCACGCCGGTTGCCGTTGTCGGCGCGTTCACGCAGCTCCTCCACGTGCCCCTGTTCGGCCAGCAGGTCAGCTAACTGGGAGGCGGCGTGCTTGTCGCCGTTGTCGGCGCGGTCACGCAACTGCTCCGTCCGTCCGTGCCTCGCCAGCAGCCAGGCCCACGTTTCGGCTGCGATCTCATTACCGTTTGTGAACTCAACAGGGCGGTCGACGTGGCGCCGCAGTATCTGGATGGCGTCGTCGACCTGTCCCTGCTCGGACAGCAGCACAGCCAACTGGGAGGCGGCGTCCTCGTCGCCACTGTCGGCGAGGACGCGCAGCTGGGCCACCTTCCCCTGCTCTGCTAGCCGCCGAGCCCTTGTGGAGGCGGCCACCCAAATGCGGTCGTCGACATGGGGGCGCAGCACCTGGTTGGCGTCGTCGACTTGCCCCTGTTCGGTCAGCAGGTCAGCTAACCGGTAGATGGCGCGTAGGTCGCCGTTGTCGGCACGTTCACGCAGCAGCTTGATGGCTTCCTCGACCTGCCCTTGCTCGACCAGCAAGTCAGCTAGCCGGGAGGCCGCGAACCGGTCGCCGTTGTCGGCACGTTCACGCAATAGCTGGATGGCTTCCTCGACCAGCCCTTGCTCGGCCAGCAGGTCAGCTAACTGGGAGGCGGCGTGCTTGTCGCCGTTGTCGGCGCGTTCACGCAGCAGCTGGATGGCTTCCTCAACCAGCCCGCGCTCGGCCAGCAGCACAACTAACCGGACGGCGGAGTACCCGTTGTCTTTGCCAGCGAGCTGATGGCAAAGGGTAAGAGCTTCATGGTCGCGGCCGCGGTCGTAGGCGTTGTCGGCGAGGCGCAGGGTGTCGTCGGGGTGGTGATGGCGGACCAAGGCGTGCCAGACGGTGTCGGGAAGGTGCTCGCCACGGCGGGCGTGCAGGGCGTACTGGTGCAGGTAGTCGGCGACCCGGTAGCCGGCGATGGTCCCCATCCCGGCGGGTACGGGGGTCAGCGCGGCGGTAGCGCCGTGCAGCAGCCTGGTGGCGTAGTCCAGAGCATCCTCGAGCCAGCCTGAGAGGGCAGTGGCCACTTCCCGCTCGTTGAGGTAGCCGGGTACAGCGTCGGCGAGATAGTCGCGAGTGAGGGGTGCGTGGGCGCCGACGCGGCGGGCGTCGAGCGCGGCGGTGATGACTCCCTTGGCATAGGCGGGTGCCTCTTCCCAGTGGCGGATCAGTTCCGGGCCCGCGGCCATCACCTGCGTGAAGCCAGCGTCGAGGGTGTCGAGCGCGACCCGGATCCGGTGATCGGTGCCGGCGAGGTCCTCGGCGCGGCGCCGCTCGTAGGAACTGAACGCGGCAGGCACGTGCAGCACGTCGGCCAGGCCGAGTAGGCGCCGGTCGTTGGCGTACGGGTCCGGCCGCCCCTCCTCAGGCAGCGCCACGCGCTTGCGGTACTCGCCGGGCCAGCAGGTCGCGACCAGTACGACCCCGGCCGCGATCATCTCGCGGATATGCCCGGCCGGTACGCCCCCGGCGAAGTCGAGGTAGTCCTGCAACTCGTCGAGCCAGACCACAGTCCGCCCGGTCGGATGCTCGGCGAACTTGCGCAGCACCGTGGTGTCGCGGGGGTGCAGTAGCCACCAGTCGGGCAGCACGGCCTTCACGGCCTCGAACAGCGCGCGGGTCTTCCCGGCCGACGAGTCGCCGACCAGCAGCACGAACCCGCCTCGTTGCCCGGCCAGGGTGAGCTTCGTGCGGAGGTCGGCGTCGAAGTCCCGCTGCACGTACGGCGGCAGCTCGCTCTCACCCAGTGGCCCGGACTGCGTGTCCTCGGGCGGCTGGGTGGTCTGGATCGCGGCGTGCACCCCCAGCACCCGCGGCCGCGCTTCGCGGACCCGCATCGCTCCCGGCGGGCGCCTGTGGTGCTGGCTTGCCACCCGCTGCAGTGCCTGTAGCCACGGCCGCTGCGCCTCCGTGTCGCGGATGCCGCAGACGGCCAGGAACGTGACCACCGTCTCGGCCTCGGGCACGGATTCGGCGTTGAGCAAGTTGCTGGCGGTGGATTTCGGGAGCGCTGGTTGCCGCCCGCCTCGTAGCGGCAGTTCTGCAGCGGCAGCATCTATCTGGCGCAGTGACAGTGACCCACGCAGCTGTTTGAGGGCATTGGCCAGCTGGGCCAGCGTCGTGATCTCCGCAGGATCCATGCCCACCCCCGCGGTACTGCTCGACACGGTGTCCGGCGACAGTCGCCGGCCAGTGCCGGACACCGTACTCCCGCCAGCGTGTCCCTGCATTCTTCCTGGTCAGCCCGTCGCTGCGCGCCGACCGGGCGATCCGCCGTCCGGGTCGGTTCGGAGCGCATGCCGGACCCCGTCCCGGGCTGGTCGGCTGGTCCTCGAGCACGGACTGGCCGGGCTCGCGACCCGGGAGAACAGGACATGATCGTGTGGACGCCGTTGATCACCCTCATCGCGCTGGTGCTGCTCACCGCCGCGGGCGCCGCCGCAGTGGTGGCGCTCACGACCACCGACCATCAGCGTGCCGTGCGGGCGATGACCCTGCTCAAGATCCTGCTCGGTGCTCTCCTCGGTAGCAGCGGCGTGCTCGCGGCGGTGATCCACCTGCACCAAGCCGGACTGCTGTAACAACGACACGTCGGCCGAACCGATCATCAAGATGGAACGCTTCACAGGCCACAGTATCCAGCGAGGCCCCGCCCGCCCGAGGTGATCTCAACCGAACTGAGTCCGCGCAGGCCGAATCCGCATGGGACGTGCTGCCGCGGGGTTACGTCGAAGGCTTCCGGATCCGTCCGAGCAAAGACATGCCGGTCCGGACCGCGTCGGCGGTGGCCCGGTGAACCCGATCGGCGCCCAGCGGACGCTGCGGATCGGGGACTCGGTGACGGCGTTCGGGTTGCAGCACACGGTGTCCGCACTGGACGGGTTCACCGTCCGGCTGGACAACCTGCTCGGCGGCTCGACGGTGGTCACGCTGATGGCGTTGTTCACCGCGCCGGACTTCACGGTCGCCGGCGGCGAAGACGGCCCGGTGCTGCCGCCGGTCGGGCTGCTGGACGCGGTGGCCGAGCCGGTGCTCGCCACGGCGCAGCGCTGGGAGCGGCACGTGGTGGAGGTCGAGACCGGGCGGCTGCCCGGCGCCGACCCAGCCGAGCCGCCGCGGGCGGGGTTCGACCCGGCGGCCACGACGTTGGCCGAGCGGGAGCGGACGAAGGACGCCGAGCTCCGGGCGGCCGGGGAGACCGCGTCGCTGCGGTCCTTGCAGCGAATGCGCGGCCGCTACCGGGCCCAGGGGTTGTGGGGCCTGCTGGACCAACAGGCCTTGCGGACCCGCTCGCCGTTCGGCCGGGCCAACGAGCGGCTGCTGGCGGCGATGGCGGCCGCGATCGAGGCGGAGACCGACGAGTCGACCGGGACCCGGGACCGCCTGCGGCGGCGGGTGAAGGCGCGCCTGGACGCCGAGCACGGCGAAGGCGTGGTCGAACTGCCGTCCAAGGCGACGTTCAACCGGCTCGCCGCAGCGCTCTCCCGCGGCCGGCACACCTTCGACGTGGCCACGACGCGCCGGTCACTGGCCAACCGGCCCAACCGGCCGTTCACCCCGGCCTCGCCTCGGAAGGCTTCGACGTAACGCTGGGCGATCAAGGTCCGCCACACCCGTACGTGCTCCTTGGTCGCGGCGGGGACGTCCGGCATCTCGTCGACGTTCTCCAGCAGCACCTCGATGAACTCGTCGAGGTCCGTCGTGGCGGCAGCTCACCGACCACCGCGCTGTAGACCTGCTCGGGGTTGAGGGTGGCGTCGTACAGCTCGATGCCGACGACGTGGGCCAGGCGCCGGCGCCGAAACGTCGGCCCGTCGATCAGCGCCACCCTCGTTACGCCGCCGGTCCGGACGGTCTACACCGCCTTGACGACGGTGAGGACCTCATTGCGCGGGATCCCTCGGCCTCGGCGGCGACCAGGATCCGCCGCGCGGCCGCAGCGCAGTCGGGTTGAGTATCGAACTGCGCTGGCCGACGTGGAACCGACCACGTCAAGCGAAGGGGGGTGCTCGTTGACCAGGTACGGTTCCCGAGCTCGTCCGTGCGGGCGGCCGGGACATGCCGCCCCGGCCGTGTACGCACACGGGCAGAAGCTGATGAGGGGGGCCGCGGCAAACGACCCGCCTCGTGTCGTGGTCTCGCCTGGACGGTGATGCTGAGGAGACTGCGACGGCACTACGTTCCACTTTTCACGTGACTTTGTGTTGAGTTTGACGCAAAGAGGAAACAACTACGGTCCCGGCCATGCGCCTGACCAGGGGAATCCCGACGAGGCGTTCTCATCCTAGGCTGATAGTGAGCCAAGGAATAAACAATAGAATGATCGCGCGATCTTGATGCGAGTCACGGTGGATATACAAAAAGGCTCGGGTAATTGCCCTATCGGGCGCAGTTGTGGATGATGACCCTGCTCAGGTCCTCCGGGGAGCGCGCGTAGCGGTCGGCAAAGCCGCTGCGGTTAACGGGCTCACTGGAGGACAAGGTCTCGCCTGGACGGGCGCTGACGGAAGGCCTGGACGCTCATGTCCGCATGCTTGTCGCCGGAGCGCAATAGCGCTTCCAACGTGAAAGATCCACCCGCGAAACTCGGTCGGCGATTCACGGTTCTCCCCGGGCGGTCCGATTCTGCGATGCTCTCGCTCAAGCATTTCCTGCGTCGCTGCCTTGGTAATCGCACGTTGCGCTCAGTAGCGTACGAGAGCATGTACTCCGCGGCATCGCTGTCGAAAGCGGTCAGCGGAACTAGTTTGCCGACCTGGCAGCTGACGAAGGCCATCGTCGTCGGGGTGTCGGGCAGCACCCGCGTCCTCGAGACGGCGGGCAGCCTCTGGCAGGCGGCCGCACTCGAACGCCTTGGTCTGCCCATCTCTGAGCTGCAGACCCCCACAGCGAGTACTCCAGCCGAGCTTGCCAAGATCCTGCGCGGCCACATGCTGGGGACCCCAGTGGAGACGGTGGTGGCGAGGATCAACAAGCGCGGCATGATGTCGACGTCGCGCTCGACGATCACCCGGCTGCTCAGCGGTAAGACGCTGCCGAAGCGGGAGCTGCTGGAGGAGTTTCTTATCGCGCTGTACGTAGGGCGAGACGCCATCGATCGGCTGTTAGAGGTCAACCACTTCCTGGCGGTGGAGTCCGTGGATCGTTTCAACAGGGAGTTGGCATGACCACGCCACCGAGTGTTCCTCCCGCAGCCGGGGGGCCGGGTGAGCCGCCCTTCATGAGCCTGCGCACGCTGCTGATCTTGCTGGTCGGGTTCGTGTTCGGGGTGGTCTCCGGGTTCCTGACGTTCCTGGCCTACCGAAACGTGGCAGGGGCGGTGCTGGCCGGCCTTGGGACCGCGGGTGCGGCGATCGCCGTTCTGAACGGCCTCATCGGCTAGCCCTCCCCGGTGCAACGCAACGAGCTGGGCCCCGGTGTCTTCGGGCATCGGGGCCCAGTGCCGTGTTGCACGTCGAGCCCCGGCACCGGCTACGCCTGGAGCGCGAACCCGCCGGAAGGAGCGTCTGGCCCCGGCGCGCGCCGGGTCCGCAGCGCTGGCACTTCGAGCTGCAGAAGTCGTCGCCCCACCCCCGCCCAACGCCGTCGACGGCGGCACGATCGCCGACCTTGCGCACCGCCGCCGTCGCCGACCTCGCGCTGCACGAGGCCGCAGCGCCGCAGGCGGGGGCGCGCTGCGGACGTTTCCTGTCGGCGATGACCGGCACCGGGCAACGAGGCCTCGGTGTCTGCTTCCGTTGGCACCACATTCGATGAGACAGACCAGCAGGAAAGGTCTTAATGGAACTGAGTCCGCGCAGGTCGAGAGAGGCCGCAGGCGTCAGATTCAGCGAGCCAGGACACCGGTGTCCCGGCTCGCTGAAGGTGGCGACGGCTCAGAAAAGATGGCGAACGATGCGAGGCGCCAGCTCGCTGACCCGGGATACGTCACGGGATGTCAGTCGGTAGGCGTCATCGAGTGTCAGTAGCGCGCGGCGAGCCGCGGAGAAGCTGTGGGCGTGGCCGGGAGGCCGCGCCCTTCGTTGTGTCAGCGGTGACGCGTCGTTGGTGACACGGGCGCGTGAAGTCTGGCGTGATGGTGTCGCTCGGTCGGGTGCAGCAGGGGCCGCGGGTTTGATCTTGTGCGCACGTCATGGGCCCCGACGACGACTTCGACGAGCTCGACGACGCGATGTTCGCCGGGCCGGACGAGATGCTGCTGGACACCAGCGGCTGCCCGATCGTCGACACGTGCGCCGGCTGCGGCGGAGCCGATGGCCTGCGCGCGGTCACCTCCGCGTTCAGCAAGCCCGGCGGCTTCGACGTCGCCTGCGCCACCCTCTGCCGGACCTGCGACAACGGCCGCGCCTCAGGTCTCGGGTGGCCGCCTGGCTGGCCGCCTCGGACAGAATGTGTTCGTAGAGATCGGTGGTGCGATCCCAGATCCGGTGCTGGTGGTCTTTCCGTCGGGTCCCGATCAGCACGAGCCAGGAGGTGAGGCCGCTTATCGCACCGCCGATGCCGACGCCGATCCAGGTGGCCTCGGCCGTGGTCAAAGACATCTGTTCATCTTGCCTTCTTGGTGAGGCGGGTTCGCGTTGCTCTGACCGGTGAGTCGACGGACTGGATGAGCCAATCAAGACGGATTCTTGAGCGCGGGCATACCCAAATCCGCGATGCCGGTCGAGGCTCACCAGCTTCTGGGATGCGGCCTGCATGCTCGTTTCCAGCCCGGCGACTTCGCTCGGCCAACCGTTGAGCTTGGCCTTCTGGATCCGATCCCTCAGATTCGCGATGATCTCCGCCAACCGCTCCCGGGCTCCGGGGTCCAGCCGCAGGCTCAGACATCGCGCTCCTTGAGGACCTAGTCCGAGCCGACGTCGACGCCGGGTAGATGCCGCCGAACCAGTGCCAGGTCACCCAAGCGTTGACACCTACGACGAGGCCACCGCCTGGGCCCACCTTCAACCCCAGACCTGACTTTGAAAACATGGGATGTCTGCCGCAGGTGTCGAGGGTCAGTCCGGGTCTGCTGGCATGAGGCCGTTGCGGTAGGCCCAGATGACGGTCTGTACGCGGTCGCGGGCGCCGATCTTGGACATGGCTCGGCTGAGGTGGCTCTTCACGGTGCTTACCTCGACGACCAGGGCGGCGGCGATCTCGGCGTTGGACATGCCCTGGGCCAGCAGTTTGACGATCTCGGCCTCGCGGGCGGTCAGCGCGTCGGCGGTGCCGGCGGCCGGGCGTGGGGCGGACGCGGCGGCGGGGCGGCGGCGGGCGAACTCGCGGATCACGCGACGGGTGACCGACTGGTCGACCAGGCCCTGGCCGGCGGCGACCCGCCGGATGGCGTCGACCAGGTCGTCGGGTTCGGTGTCCTTGAGCAGGAAGCCGCTGGCGCCCGCCTCGAGCGCGCCGAACACGTACTCATCCAGCTCGAAGGTCGTCAGGACCAGAACCGCGGGGGCCGGTTCGATCTCGTGGACGATCTCGCGGGTGGCGTCGAGGCCGTTGCCGTTCGGCATGCGGACGTCCATGCAGACCACGTCGGGGCGCAGCAGGCGGGTGAGGCGTACGGCTTCGGGGCCGTTGGACGCCTCGCCGACCACGCGGATGTCGTCGGCGAGTTCGATCAGGGAACGGAAGCCGGCCCGCAGCAACTGCTGGTCGTCGACGAGGAGCACCGTGATCACGGAGGTGGTTCCCCTTCTGCTCGCGGCACGGTGAGTTCGACCTGCCAGCCCCCGTCGGCGGCCGGGCCGGCGGTCAGCGTCGCGCCGATGAGCTTGGCGCGTTCCCGCATGCCGATCAGCCCGAAGCCGCGGCGGTCGCCGTTGGCGGGTGGTGCGACGACCGCGGGTGGGTCGTTGCGTACCAGCAGGGTGGTGCCGTCGCGGCGGTGCCGGATGGTGATCGTAACCGGGGCGCCCGGTGCGTGATCACGGGCGTTGGACAACGCCTCCTGCGCGACCCGGTAGAAGGCCATGTCGGCGGCCGGCGGGACGTCGCGCGGTTCCCCGGTGACGGTCAGCGAGGCGCCCTGGCCGGACGCCAGCTCGGCGATCCCGGCCAGGCCGGCCGCCGGGGCACCGTTGGTGCCGTCCTCCCGCAGGGCGCCGACGATGAAGCGGAGGTTGCTCAGCGCCTTGCGGCCCTCCTCGCGGACGGTGATCGCGCCGGTGCGCGCGGCCGCAGGGTCGCGTTCCACCAGGCGTTCCACCAGGGCGGCCTGCACGATCACCGAGGTCAGATGATGGGCGGCGACGTCGTGCAGTTCGCGGGCCATCCGGGTGCGTTCGGCGGCCAGCGCCGACTCGACCCGGGCGGCCTGGGCCCGGGCGGCCTCGGCGGCCCGGAGCTCGACGAGTTCGGCGTAGCGGCGGCGCATGGCGACGTTCTGGCCGATGAGGGCCGCGCCGCCGTAGGCGGCCAGGGCCACGAGAAGTTGCCCGGCGGCGCGGGCGACCACGGCGGACGGCTGCATCACGGGGGCGGGTCCGAAGGTGGCCGGCACCGCGCTGAACAAGACATAGCCGGCTATCTCGGTGCCGGCCGCCGCGGCGGCCAGGGCGAACGAACGACGTACGGTCAGAAGCGTGCCGCAGGTGTAGACCGCGATGGCGACGGCCGGCCCGCGCACCCCCTGCCCGGTGGGTACGACGGCGGAGAGCACGGTCTGCAGGACGAGCACCAGTGCGATGCACACCAGCGGCCGCACCCGGCGCAGGCACAGCGCGATCGCCTGCGCGGCCAGCAGGGTCAGCACGACGAAGCCGGTGGCGGTCACGGTCGGGTCGGGAAACCACAGCACGGTCGCCGACAGGAGCGCCACCAGCGCCGCGAGAGCACAGTCGCGGCGGAACGGCGAGGTCAGGCCGAGTGCGTCCCACGGCCGTACGGAATCGGTCATGGCCTGTCCGGATTCGGGGGGTCGGTGCGGGTGCGGCCGGGTCGCGGCCGCACCCGCGAATGGTCAGCGGTGCCGGGCGAGCCACTTGCCGATGTCGGCCAGCACGACCGGGTCGGGGTTGGCCTCGGCCGGGTTGTACTGGGGAGTCACGTTCAGGAAGTGACCCATGCCCGGGTAGGTGATGAGCTCGTGGTCGCGGTTGCCGGCCGTGGTGAGCGCGACGTCGGTGACGATCGCACCGCGCACCCGGGTCTGGATGTCGGTCTGGCCGTTCAGCAGCAGCACCGAGCCGTGGTAGTGGACCAGGTCCTGGGCGGGGGTCGGGAACCGGGCGATGTCAACGAGGTAGTCGGCGAAGCCCTTCGGGGCGTTCGTGAGATTCGGGTACTCGGCGAAACCAGCGGCGGCCTCCACGGCCGGGCGCACCTCGGCGTCGATGGCCAGCTTGCCGTCGCCGTTCGCGTCGAGCCGGCTGTTGACCTTGTCGTCGTGCGCGCCGTCGAGCAGCAGCGGGCGCAACTGCTGCGCCGTGCCGGCCGGTTGACCCAGCAGACCCTTGGTGATCTCGTCGGCGGTCAGCAGGCCGTCGCCGTCGAAGTCGAACTCGTCGTGCAACTGTCCCAGACCCGCTCCGACCGCCTGGTAATACACCACCTCGCGGGGCGTACCGCTGACCACGCCCATTTCGACGACGCCGGCCGGACCGGGGATGCCGTAGGTCCGTGGGGCGGCGGCCAGGTTGCTCGCCACCTGGGTCCCTTCGCTGTGGCCGAACAGGAACAGCCGCCCGGTGTCGACCCGCGACGACTTCGCGGCGAATCGTACGGCCGCGGCCGCGTCCCGCACCACCTGCTCATAGGGCTTGGCCGGATAGAGGAAGGCCGGATTATCGCTCAGCTTCGGGCCGACGTCGACGACGCCCCGCTTGTTGAAGCGCAGCACGGCGAAGCCCTGGTGGTTCGCCGTCTGGGCGACCTGCTCGAGCGGGGTCGCGCCGGTGTCGACGGTCTCGTTCAGGTCGTTCTTGCCGCTGCCGTGCAGCAGTACCACGGTGGGTAGCGGGCCCTCGGCGCCGCGCGGATAGGTGAGCTCGCCCTTCGACACCCACCCGCCGTCCATCGGGATGGTGACCTCGTCCCGGACGATCCCGGCCCAGCCGTCCGACGTCGCCGGCACGAGCGATGCCTCGGCCCGTGCGAACGGCACCGAACCGACCGCCAGTGCGGCGGCGACCACGGCCACGGCCGCCCCGGCGAGGACCGACAGCGTTTTACGCTGGCGCCTTCGTTGCGAATTCGCGTGCTCGACCATGGTGAACTCCCTCGTGCTGCCGATGGCGCCGGCCGGACGACCGGCGCCGTGGCTTGAACCCTTCCGTCCACCCGTGGTCCGGCACATCCGTCGCAGGCCGGAACTCGGCCTTACGACCTCCGATGGAAATCGGGGCCGCGGATCGTGCGGTCAGTCAGTCTTGCGGGCCACCCCGGCATAGAGGCCGACCGACTTCGGGTCGGGAATCTCGGTGCCCGCGGCCGGCCACCACTCGCCGGCCGGCACGATGCCGGGCTCGATCAGCGTGAATCCGTCGAACACCGCCGCCATGTCCGGCGCGGGTCATCGGCCACACGTCGGAGCGCCCCTGATCGAGCATCGTCCGGTAGGTCGCGGCGTTTCCGAAAGCCCAATGCAAGTGATCGAAGCATCGTCTCCAGCTCCACTGCGCGGTGCCAACCGCTGAGGAAATGCCATGAGTATGAGACTGATCTTGATGACGCCGCAGTGAGACAACTGAGAAACACCAGGTCATACAAGATCGACATGTCAAGCACAGTGAGAACCTACAGTCGGCGGCCCGCGCTCCGGCGCCCGCGGCGAGTACGGCGATCTCCTGCCGATCCGGCCCTCCGCAGGCGTCCCTGTCCAGTGCCTGCGCGGGGAGTACCTCACCCACCTCGGCATGACCCAGACCTACAGCCACCGGTACCGCCTGCACGGCACCCTCTGCTTGTGGACCTGGTTGGAGCGTGACCGTTGACCGGCGGGCTGGCGGGCTGCAGTCCGGGGTCAGACAGTGGTCTACCGGCGCGACCGGCGGTGCATCACCGGCGCTGTTTCAACGGACATGTTCTCGATGTCGCGGGGCGGACCATGGGCTACGACCATTCGGTGTATGTGCCGACGGCGAGTTGCAACCTCTGCCAGGCGCTTGGTTTGCCCAGGCCGACTTGGTTTGAGATTGATCTGCGGTTCGCGCACGAGACGCCGCCGACGGGCACCGAGCTTGTGCTGGCCGCGAGGCCGCCGACGAGGAGGGCCGGTGTGGGGCAAATCGTCCTGCAGCTGCGCAGTCAGCAGATCGGCAGCCTCAACTTGTGGTTGTGTGGGATTGACCGGAGGGCGTGATCGGTCCGGTTCAGGTCGATTCGTCCTATCGGCGTCACGGGTTCGGCAGGGTTCTCGTCGCGGCGGCGCTGGCACGAGCGGCGGGCTATCGATGGTCGACGACCGCAATCAGTGAGTCGGTGTCTGCACGGGCGTTTTGTGCGGCACTGTGTTGGCCGGATGGCGTGGAGCTGAGCAGCCCGTTCTATCGCTCTCACATGAAGCTCGCGAACGGCGGCGATGTGTAAGCATCGCCCGGAGTGCGCGTATGAGCACAAGATCACCCACGCCTGGGGAACACGGCGTGAACCGGCCGGCCGCTGCCCTTCCTCAAAGCAGAGTGGACCCTCCACCATCCAAGGGGTACAGTTACACCTGTACCCCTTGGAGGTAGCCATGCCTGACTTACTTGACCAAGTCCTCGACCGGCTTCGCGCGGTCGCCGACCCGTACCATCGGCTCAGCAAAGCCGAAGAGCTCGACGAGGCCCTTGTCGCCGCCCGCAGCGCCGTCACCATGGTCAAGAAAGCCGCCATCAACGAGCTGCGTGACCGCACCACGGGCTACGGCACGATCGCCGGCCGCCTCGGCGTTACCAAGACCCGCGTGCAGCAAATCGCCAACACCGCAGACAGACACGGCCTCGTCGTCGTCTCCCTGCGTGACGAGGCCGGCCACTGGCATGGAGAACCGGACCTTGCCCCTGGGTACACCAAGGTTGAGGCCTCCATGGCGCATCCCTTCCGGCCGGCCAACGAGCATCATCCGCTCTACGGCCAGACCCTTCTCGCCCGCTGCGTCGACATGCCGTACGACCACCGAGTCAGCCTCTACGCGTTGCACCTGCTCGGCGCTGACGACAGCATCTGTCCCATCCGCATGACCCTAAACGTGTTCGACATGCTCTTCGACTCCACGAAAACCCAGCCGGTCACAACAGGCTGAGAACAACTCTCGCCGCGCGAACGTCCGATCGAGAAAGAAGAACAGCATGCCGGGTCGAGTGCCGTGGGAACGCTACAGCGGAGACGAAATCGAAGCCGTCATCGCAATGATGCTTCTGCGCGAACATCCGCGCGGCCAACGCATCCGACCCTCCCGCGGCGACGGCGGAATCGACGTCCTCGTTCCGCACGCGTCGCACCGGTGGGAGGTCTTCCAGATCAAGAAGTTCACCACTACGCGCGACCGCTCCCAGGAACGCCAGATCACCAAGTCGTGGAACAGCCTCCTCGCCTACACCAAGGAAAAGAACATCCGCGTCACCGCGTGGCACGTGGTACGCCCGATCGACCCCACACGGGAAGATCGTGAATGGCTCTCCGAACTCACCGCGGACTCGGGCATTCCCAGCGACTGGATCGGCCTGACCACAGTCGACAACTGGGCAGCCGACTACCCCCAGATCGTCGACTACTACTTCAACAACGGCCAGCAGTACGTCCTCGACACCGCGCGAACCCTCGTGCAAACCCTTGGCGTCACCGGCGCGACCGAACCCAGCACAGTCCTTCAACCGGTCGCCGCCTTAGCCAGCATCCGCAGCATCGTCTCAGCGCTCAACAAGACCGACCCCCACTACAAGTACCGCTTGTCCGCGCAGCTCGCTCCGCAAGACAGCCAACCAGTCATGACACCTGCACCCGGAGCGGCGTTCTCAGCTGTCGTCATCGAGGACGGCACCATGGCCCAGCTGGACATCATCGCGCACTACGACGAAGCGCACCTCGATCGCCCCTTACCGGTGGATCTGCAGGTCACGATCACTGCCGAATCCGATGACGTCCGCCAGCAGATGCGCGACTTCCTCGGCTACGGCATCCCTTTCACCGATGTCCCTGCAAGTGTTGTCACCGCCGAGCTTCCCGGTGGGTTCAGCTTCGCCGACATGGAGCGGATCTCTGTCTCCGTTCTAGCCAACGACGAAACCAGACCCTTCGAGCTTCGTGGATTCGACCACGACGGCAACCTGGTCGCGACACTGTCGCTGGCCATGCAGCGACCCACCGAAGCCCGCGACGGCACCGAACGACTCGCTTGGACCGGGCGCGACCTCGCCGACATCGTCACCGTGGAGTTCCGCATCGACTTGAGAGACCACACCGTGACCTTTGGAGTGACCTTGCCGGATATCTCCGGCGCGAATCCCACGCTAGCAGCAGAATCCTTAGCCGCACTTCACGCGCTCAAAGCCGGATGCCGAATCAAGGTCGGCGTGCCCGGCGGTCCGCCAGCCCTGTCGCTGGCCCAGCTGCCGGAAGACCTCGTTAGCGGCGATGCCGAACCCGACTACCTATCCCAACTGTCTATCTGCCTGGCGCTACGCACCTTGCAAACCAAGATCCCGCAACAGTTGCGCGTCCCAGAACTATCCACAGTCGAGCAAGGCCAAGCGGTCGGATGGCTTCATGCTGCGGCACTGGTCGAGGGCCACCACGTTGTCACATCCTGGTCCGCGCTCAGCGTCAGTCAGGACACCGACAGACCACTTTCCTTGCCGTGCTGGGTCCGTGTGACCTGGCACCTGACGGTCGAGATTGACGGTGCCGAGTGGAACCTCGGCTACATTCACCAGACCTGCAAAGCCCAGCACTGGACCCCCACGGATGACACCGGCGGGGGAATTCTGACTCCCGGCGAAGACGACCAGCTTATCCTCACCATCGCTGAAGGAAGCGGCGAAGAAAACCAAGCCCAACTCGGCCGAGTCCACACCAGCCCGATAGATCAGGCGTAGCCTTTCCTCTCGACAACCAACTGGTCGGCGACGCCGGGCACGTGAAGCCCGACCGCATGTTGCTGCGCTGGATACGCCACCACCTCGGCCGCGACGTCGACGTCCGCACCGCGCGCCACCTCATCACCGACACCGCCAGGACGCTGCACCGCACCCCCTGGGAGCTCGACCATACAATCTGGCGAGCACGACCGACCTCCCACCGCGGCTGAGCGCGGCTGTGCCTTGGCCCTCCGTCAGCCGGGGCGCATCCGCCACCAAGTTGCTCACGAACGACGGATCCTGCGGCCTCGGGACAAGCGCGCGGGGTACGGCATTCGGGTGAGGGATGTAACTCCGGAAGGCGGAATGGCGAGTCTGTCAATGCGGGATTTGAAGCGAGCCGGATGCCGTAATCGAACCGCTCGCGGTCGAGTGGGCCAGTCGTGATCACTATCGGTACCTGGAATCTGGAGAACCTGTTCCGCCCCGGCGGTGACGGGCCGAGAACCCCCGCGGACTACGACGCGAAGATCGAGGCCCTGCGCGCCACTATCACCGGCATCAACCCCGACGTCCTCGCCGTCCAGGAGGTCGGCGACCCCGAAGCCCTCACCGACCTCGCCAAGGCCCTCGACGGAAATTTGCGCCCCACGCTCTCCCAGCTCCACGACGCCCGCGGAATCCGGGTCGGATTCCTCAGCCGCCATCCCCTGACCGTCGTCGACGACACCATCACGCTGCCCGACGACCTGGCGCCCATCCAGGTCGCCGACCTGCCGACTGAACTGAGCTATCAACTCGGCCGCAGCGCCCTCACCGTCACGGTCGAGCCGGCGGCCGGGGTCGTGCTCACCCTGATCACCTGCCACCTGAAGTCCAAGCTCCTCACCGTCCCCGGTGGTCGGTTCGGCACCGACGACGAGGATGAACGCGCCCGCTACGGCGCCTACGCCCTCTACCGCCGAACCGCCGAGGCCGTCGCCGTCCGCGAGCTCGCCACCGCCGCGCTCGCCGCCGGCGACGACCAGCGGGTCGTCGTGCTCGGTGACCTCAACGACGAACCCGCCGCCACCACCCAGATCCTGCAGGGCCCCACCGGCTCCGAAATCGGCACCCGAGGATTCGACCACCCCGACGGCGGCGACCCCCAGCGACTCTGGAACCTCGCCCCCCTGCATCCCGGCCGACGAGCGCTACTCCCGCGTCTACCGGGGCCGGCGCGAACTGATCGACCACATCTTCGCCAGCCACGCCCTCCTCAAACCGCTTCCTCAGGTCCGCACCGTCCACAACCACGACCTGCCCTCCATCACCGACACCCCCACCGCGGGCGACACCAAGTCCGGCTCTGACCACAGCCCCGTCGTCGCCACCTTCGACATCCCGTAATCCGACCTCGGCAGCGTTCGGTGACAGACGCTCGGCGCCGTGAACCGAACTTGGGCGGGCGTGGCTGTCACTCCGATGAGGCACACCCGTGCTGTCAGTCGCCGCCTTCACCGCCGTCCCCAACCTCACCCTCGATTGCAATTTCCTCATCAGGCGACTGCGCATTGTTCTTTGCGGGATCGAAGGCGCGCCCGCGATCGGTCGCTCCTTCGAAATCGGCGTCGCTGGTGAAAACCGCCTCGGTGAACCACACCTGACCAGCGAAAGACGCGTTCGCGAATTTGGTTGGGCCGGCGAAGGTCACCCCGCTGAAGTTGGTATCACTGGTGAAGGTCGCATCGTCGAACGAGGCGTTGCCAGTGAACGCCGCTCGTTCGAATCGGGTCTCGTCGGTGAACTTCGCCCGGTTGAACCAGGCGCCGCCGACGAACCTCGCCTCGTGAAACCAGGCGTCGCCGGTGAACGTCGCCCCGTCGAACCAGACGCCGTCGGCGAAGCTCGCGCCGTCGAATCGAGTGAGGCCGGTGAACGTCGCGAAGGCGAACCCGGCGCCGCCGCCGAACCTGCCGTCGCCGAACCTCGCCCCGTCGAACCAGGCGTCGCCGGTGAACGTCGCCCTGCCGAACCGGGCGGTGCCGGTGAAGGTTGCGCCTCGGAAGCTGGCCGCTCCGATTTTGCACTCGGCGAGGGAGAAGTTGACGAGGGTGGCGCCCGTGAGGTCGATGTCGATATCAGGCCAGAAGCTGGCCTGAGGGTTGGCTGGGTCCTCGCCGGGCTGCAGATGGTGTCGCAGAATGTCCTGTGTGGTTACGCGCATTTCACGTTCTTGCAGCCGGGCTTCTCCCGTATGGATGTCGGGGCGTGGTACTAGCGGGCGACGAATCGTGGTTGATCGCAGCAGCGGGCGCCGTATACCTAGCGGGCGGAGTCCGCCGGTCGCCGGTGGCAGGGTGTATGGGCTGCGGAGGTAGGAACAAATCACGTTGACCACGATCTGTCGCTGATCGGGATTGCCCTGCGCGATCCGTTCGAGGGCGTAAAGGCCACTGTGGCTGACCGTGGCCAGCGGGGACCCGAATTGCTCGACGGCCTTGAAGTACAACTCATTCAGTCGTCGCTGGGCAGCGTCGTCCTCGGTGGCCTTGGCGACCCGTTCCTGGAGGGCCATCGTGGCCGCGTGAACATCCTGCTGGTGGGCGAGGGTGCGTTCGGTGGAGTCCTGTCGTCTCCAGGCCAGGTACAGCGCGACGACACCGCCGCTGCCTACCCCGATACTCAATCCGATCTTGAGGGCGTCTAGCCGGGCGGTCACCAGTACGGCGCCGTTGAGCCCGGCAGTCGCTGGCCACCACAGCACCAACACCGCTCCTGCGGTCAGCAACGCGATCACGGCCGCGGTCAGCCACATCGTCTTAGGCGACAGCTCCCTTAACCGCAACCGCGGCGCCGCAGCGGCGCTCTGCTGAGTTGAAACGCGAGTACGCGAAGGCGTCCGCGTGGCGTGGTCGGTCATGTTCACCTAAGTCGCCGCGGCCCACCAGGATGTTGCAAACCACCGCAGGTGGGGTGCCGGCGGGTCCGATCATGACCGGCAGCGCACAATCGCAGCTCGTGTCAGCCTTGGCCGAGCCCTGACGCGGACGTGTTCCCCAGGACCTGCGCGGAGTCCACAACGGGTCCGGGACCGACCAATGCAACCAGCCGGTCGCTTGTTGTTGTCCGACCTCTTCAAAGGCGTTGTCGCAGACAGTGACCACCATGTACTGTCGGCGCAAAAATTTCGGACAATAGTCATTCGAAAAAAAGACTACCTCGACCGCCGCAAGTTAGAAGATGACGAGAGGATGTTCACGATCGGGACACGAACCCTTATCGCATCACTGGGAGGCGGCATCACCACCATTGGATTCGACGCAGAATGAAGCAAATCGGCTGCCAGACGCTCGGACGATGCGTCAGCTCAGCACTGCACTTGGAGGGCGGAATGCGATCACTGACAACACCTGCAGGCAAGATCATTGGGTGCCTGATCCTCGGCATACTCCTGACCGTCGTCTCCAGCTGCAAAGGATCCGCACCTCCAAGCGCCACGCCTGCGGAGGTATCGCCCACTACGATTTCATCGATGTGCGCCATTCGGATCAGCGCGGATGCTGGCGAACCAACGGGAACGCCTGCCGATGATACCTTCGTGAACGTATGCACAAAACTGATACGGCCCGTGCAGGTGCAGTTTTCGCCGCTACCACTAAGCCTCGGAAAGGGAGGCAACATTCCAGAATCATGGGCAATCGTTGGATGCATGACATCAGCCAGTGGACCAGTAACAACTCTTGGACTAGTTGATTCCGAAACATTTCAGAATCCTGCCAGTGTACGCGGCGACCAAATCTGCGGGACCCTACCGAAGATTGGGATTTCCAAATCGAGCGGCAAAGTAGGCATACTCCCATCTCCTGGGTCACGAGCTGCCGCACACGCATTTGAGGAGTGCACTCGAGATCTGCTGGCACCTCCACAAACGCAGCAGCCTCTACCGGTTCGAGGCCCTGAGACCATCAGTGCCGGACTGGGTGTAGGCATAGGTATTGCCTCAGACTTAATCGACTACGGCCAAAAGATGACCCCGGAACAGAAAATTGCAGCTGGCACGGCTCTGTTATTCGTAGTTACGCCGACACTGGCAGCCGTTGCGGCAGGTTTTCCGGCAGCGGCACCTGCTCTGTTAACCGTTGCAGAGGCCACATTGACGAAGGGGATAACCTGGACGGGGACGGGAATTTACGAGCTAAATAAAAATTCCAATTCCACATCCGGAACTAATTTGCCTAGCAGCAACAGTGGTCCTATTTCACAAAGTGGCCCAGGAGGCAGTCTAGCAAGCGCAACAGGAAGCGCTCCAGGAAGCAGTCCGGCACACACCCCAGGAACTTCCCAACCGCCAGCCCCACCCTCGTCGGCCGATGGCTCTCAAAAGCCGGGGCCGGATGCCGAACCCGCACCTAATTCTTGCATGCGCGCGATAGCGCGCCTCACGGCATGCCTGGGCCAGAGGGATCCGTGCGAAGACCCGGAGACCTCCGCCGCATTAAAGAAGATCAAAGACATGGAATGCCACAGTCAGCAGGTTAATGTCGCGCCGGACAGTGAATACTGTTCCGAAAGGAAGCTTGATTTCGATGCCATTGCGACCGTACTTGTCCGTCAATGTGAAAAGGCGTCTTCCGTGATCAAGCCGGAGTCCGAAGCCGTCAGATGCCCCCTTTTGGCGAACGCAGGCTCTGGCGTGTTGGCTTCTAGTATCCCTAAGATCTGCCTACAAGAATCGACGCCGAGTTTTAGATGCCCAGACTTGGGTGGCCGTTGACATCGGAGATGCCGTCGGCGCGGTCGTGCGCTGGCGCATAGCGGTTGATCCAGATGGTGAAGTCGCGTGGTTGCGGGTTGGCGGAGTCGCGGCTGTGGATTGTAGTCGCTGGCCGCATCACCGGCAGGGTGGGCGGGTGCTGATACGGCTGACGTTGCAGACAGCTTCGAGTTCGGCGCGCAGCTGACGGTTGTCAAGACTGAGGCGTTGGATGGCGGCCATCGCGAGGGCCACCTGGTCGGTGAGTTCGCGATTGGTGAGCCGAAGCCGCGTGTTCTGTTCAGTGAGCCGTTCCACCGCCGTACCGTCGCGCCGGCTGATGTCAGGCTTCCGGCTGCTGTCCGGACTTCGGATGATTTCGGCGACGATAGCGGGAAAGTTGCGGCGGAAGGTACTGTTGGCCAGCCCGACACGCTGTGCGAGGGCAAGGACGGTCGGCGGTCGTCCGGTGGTCCCTACTGTCTCGTTGCGGAGCGCGTCGAGGGCCGCTCGGACATCGTCCTCGGCGGGTAGGCTGGCGCGGCGGGTCATGGCGTCTCCGGGGCGTGACGGCGCAGGAACGCGGTGATGCGGTCGCGTCGCTCGGTGAGCCGGTGCCGCAGCAGCGGCGGGAGCGTAGGGATCTTGGCGAGTTCGTGCTCGATGTGGGACACCTCGTCGCGCAGCGCGGCGTGGTTCGCGCTGTCGAGCGCGACGTTCGCACAGTTCAGTGGTCGGCACGCTGCCAGGACGGGTCGTAATCCGGTGGCGCGGTTGCTGAGGCAGAGGGCGGTGTCGGGGTTGAACACGCAGGTGACGTACTTGCCCGGGTAGATGGCGGGATCGGCGCGGCGAAGAACCCGCTCGAGCCGCCGAGGATCGGTGACGACCGCCCCTGCGAACGCGGCGGCGAACGTGTCGAGGCGCCGCGTGCCCTCGGCAGCGGCTGGTCCTGTCAGGCCGGGATGGTCGTGCTCGGTGGCCATGGCCAGCAGTGCTTCGCCGCGAGTGAGGGCCTGTTCGGCTTCGACCTCGGCGCGGAATCCGGAGTCGGAGGTGCCGGCGTAGCCCTCGAACATGTGAATGCTCAGATGGCGGTACTGGATTGCGCCGGCGATGGAGCCGCCCGGACGGCGGGCGATGAACCAGGCGAGGGTGCGGCGGAACTGCCCGCGGACTCGCTCGCGCCGATCGGGAAGAGCGCGAACCTGACGTCGACACCACGCTTGAGCGAAGGGATCCGACAGCGTGAACGCCCAGCACTGAGAGATTTCCCTGCAGCTTGCTCCGCGCAGTAGCCGGGGCGGATGAAAACTCGGACTGTCCCGCCAAGAAACCGCATTGATCACCCATCGTTCACCTGATCCGGGCGCCAACACCCCCCACGCGGGTGACTTCACCAGGATGGCGGATTAGCGCTGGTCACGCGTCATTTCACTCGTTGAGGGCACGCGAGGCACATCCTCGCGGTGGCACAATTATCAATGCTGTCGACCGGGTGATCCTTGGGGGGTGAAACCATAACGGGAAACCGGAAGGCTACGTGCTGGGTCACTGCCGCAGGCGTGGTCACCAGGCTGAACGTAGTCGCCGGTCCAGCTCAGGCGGCGACGGTCCACTCGGCTGCGGTCACCATTGTGGTGCACCTCTCCTGCAGTGCGGGCTTCACAATGTACTTCTGTTCGGCGAATCCCACCGGTGGGATCGCGCCTTGAATCGAGTCCTGAAACAACAGTGACTCTTTCACCGCCGCCGATCTGCAGCAGCCCGTGCGTCGGCTGCGGCACGGTCGTGACGGTCACGGTCCGCGACAGCGCCGGAAATACCGGTTCGCAGGGGGCGACCGTGATCTGCATCCTGGACGCGCGCTGAACCGCAGCCGGCATTCCGTATCCGAGTTCAGCCGGGGTCCGTGCGAGAACCGGCAGGGGGGGAATGAGAATGGAACAGCCGATCACGCTCGACGTCAACGCCTCCGACGTGCACGCCGAAGGCGCCCGCCTGCGGGACCGGGGGCCGGTCACCCGGATCGAACTGCCCGGTGGCGTTCCGGCCTGGGCCGCTACCGGGAACAATGTCCTGCGTCGCCTGCTGGCCGACCCTCGGGTGTCCAAGGACGCGGTGCAGCACTGGCCCGCGTTCACCAACGGAGAGATCGCCGATGACTGGCCGCTGCGGATCTGGGTTTCGATCCGGAACATGTTCACCGCCTACGGTGCTGACCACCGGCGGCTGCGTTCCCTGATGGCCGCCGCCTTCACGGCCCGCCGCACCGAGGCGCTCCGCCCGAAAGTCGAAGAAATCACCCGGGACCTGCTCGACGCCATCGAGGCGGATTCCGGTGACGCACCCGTCGACCTGCGGGCGCGATACGCCTACCCGCTGCCGATCGAGGTCATCTGCCGGCTGTTCGGCGTCCCAGCAGACAAACGGGCCGGGATCCGCCAAGTAGTGGACGGTTTCTTCGACAGCGCGATCACCGAGGAACAGGCGCAGGCGAACGTGGCGGCGGCGTACGCCCTGTTCACCGAACTGATCGCGCAGAAGCGCGCGGCACCCGCCGACGACCTGACCAGCGCGCTGATCGCCGCGCGCGACGACCGGGACGGCGCACTGACCGAAACCGAGCTCGTCGACACGATGATGCTGATGATGACCGCCGGCCACGAGACCACGGTCAACCTGCTCGACCACGCCGTCACCGCGCTGCTGACCCACCCCGATCAGCTCGCCCTGGTCCGGTCCGGGCGACGGTCCTGGACCGCCGTGGTGGAGGAGACGCTGCGCTGGCAGGCGCCGATCCCGTACACGCCACTGCGGTACGCAGTCGAGGACATCGAGGTGGACGGCACGATGATCCGCCGCGGCGACGCGATCCTGGTCGCCTTCGGCGCAGCCGGGCGCGACCCCGCCCAGCACGGCGACACCGCCGACGAGTTCGACATCACCCGCGCGGCCGCACCGCACCTCACCTTCGGCTACGGCGTCCACCACTGCCCGGGCGCGCCGCTGGCCCGGCTCGAAGCCGAGGTAGCGCTCCCGGCGCTGTTCGCCCGCTTCCCGGACCTGACCCTCGCCGTGTCGCCGGAGGAACTGACCACCCTCCCCACGTTCCTGTCCAACGGGCACACCAGCCTGCCCGTCCACCTCCGGCCCGCACCTCGCTGACGCCGGAACCGTGAACTCGGACGCCTGACGGTTCCGGTCGTGTCACCCGCCACGGCGATCTGCTCGCGGACTTGAGCACCGCCCGCCAGCGGCTCCCCCGGTGACTGACCACGCAGTCATGAGGCACCGAGACCGAGCCAGCGACCGATAGGCGCATCTGCCTGCCGCGTCAGGGCCAGGGTTCTCACTCCTCCGAGGGACGCATCGCGCTGCGGCCAGCATGGTCGGGCTCTCGGAGTTAACGTCGAGTGACACTGAACGCTCGCGGGACAAGGAGGTCACCGTGGCCGGAAAGTTCGAGATTTACCAGGACAAGGCGGGCAAGCACCGCTTTCGCCTCAAGGCCGGCAATGGCGAAGTCGTTGCTGTCGGCGAGGCCTACGAGAGCAAGTCAGGCGCCCGGGCAGGCTGCGAAGCCGTACAGCGAGCCGCCGCAGGGGCTCAGATCGTCGAAGCGGACTCCTGATTCCGAAGCCGGGCTTGAGGGTGATGTCTGCACTCAAGCCCGGCTTCGCAGCGCTTTCGCCCTTCTCCACCTACGATCGTCGCGGCCGGACTGCGGCAGCGCGGCGGGCCCCGAGCCCGCCGCGCCCCGCCGGCTCAGCGCCGGGTGATCTCCCAGAGCACGTTGTCGCCGTGCTGCTGGGTCCAAAACAGCCGCCAGCCATCTGCGAACGGTGTCGGGCGCTGGGCACCGAGGATGCCCTGCGGGGACGGGTCGCCGTTGGACGCGTGGATGCCGGTGATCTCGTTGTCGCCGTCGTTCTGGAACCCGGTCCGGCCGGACAACGCCGAGTCCAGCGTCGCCGACGGGTCGCGGCCCTCGGCGAGGAACCGCAGTGGCTGGGCTCCGTGGGCGTAGTCGGCGAGCAGGTCGAACAGGTACGCCGAGTCGAGCAGCCCGCGCTGGGTGTGCAGGGTGTCCCCCGCGTCCTCGACGAACGCGACGTGGTCGGCGTCGACGAACGTCACGTTGTCCAAGCCGGTGTGCTCCTTATTGCCGTTGTAGACCAGCGACAGCGTGCCGGTGTCGGCCTTCGGGTCGGCCTGGCTGAGCTTGAGCACCGCGCCCCAGCCGCCGAAGCCGTCGTTGGCTGTACTCGTCGCGTTGGTGTCGCCGGTCTCGTCGAAGTAGAACTCGCGGAAGCCGGTGCCCGGCCGGAACTGCCCGTTCTCCGGCCGCTTGAACGGCGTGGCCCCGGCCGCCTTGGCCAGCGCGTTCGCGTCGAACCCGGCCGAGGCCGGGTCGGTGGCGGTGTCGTGGATGGTGACCCACTTCGTGTCGAACGACATCCCGTAGGTGTGCAGGTCCCTGGTGTCGTCGCTGAAGGCGTTGCCCTGCGGGTGCGCGGCGTCGATCGGCTGGAACGCGATCGGGGACCCGGTGGGCCGCGAGCGCACCTGCAGGGCCTGCAGCTTGCCGTGCATGAGGTCGCCCTTGTCCTCTGGGTACGAACCGGTAGACGAAGCTGTTGGGCAGCTTGGCGTTGGTCCCCGGTACGGTGGCGCCGCCGGAGTCCTCGACGACCCACAGGTTGCCCGCGGAGTCGTTCTGGATGCCCTCATAGCCGCCGCGCCCGAGCGCGCCGGAGACGTCCTCGGTCCGGGTTCCGTCCAATGTGGACTGCCAGACCCCGCCGCTGGCGCCGAGTTCGGCGGTGAACAGCAGCCGCCGCGCCCACGGGTCCCACGTCGAGCCATCGAAGTCCGGCAGCGGCTTGCCGTCGGTGGTCGCGGTGGACACCAGGGTGACCCGGTGGGCGGCGTCGGCGTCGGCGTCGAGGTTGACGCGCGTGATGTAGCCGGTTGCGCCCGCTTCGTGGCCCTGGAAGACGAAGTGCGTTCCGTAGTCGTAGTGCGGGTCGGCGCCGCGCTGGCCGTGCAGCACCAGGTAGGTCTTCTTGTCCGGCTCAGTCTTGGACGCCTCGACCAGGTGCCCGGCTGCGGGCAGGTCACCCGGGGCCGGCAACCTAACCTTGGCGCGCAAAGCTGACGGTGCCTGACGGCGTCGGTTGTGGGCTCGTGGCATGAGCAGGCTGTCCACCTCGCTCTGACGACGTTGATGCCGACCAGCGCGACCTCCGCGGCGCCGCCGCCGGATGATCCTGCGGCACCCGACCTCGAACTCGCGCCCACGACGACCGCGGGAGCGACCTGTGGCCAGCTGACACGCGTGGCCACAGCCTCGTGCATTGGCACGGTCTGACCGGCCTGTCGTTGATGGGATGGCGGCCGAACATGCGATCCTGTTGAGTTATGTCTCGGGTGCAGCGGCCTAACGGCGCAGGGTGGACGGACCAGCGCCGGAAGCTTCATGCGCTGCTCGCCGAGCGCATACAGCTCCTGGCTGATTACTACGAGTCGGCCATCTACTTCTTGTATACACCGAGTGCGCCCGCTCGGATGTCTCATCTGGGTCACGCCATCCGTGAATTGTGCAACCACATGCCAGACGCTGTGAACGTGGCCCGGTTGGACCGCAGCAACACGGAGAACAAGATCCCGGCCCTGGCAGCTGCGTGGGACAAGGCCGGCCTGCCCGATGACGTGGCCGACCTTCCCAGATGTTCCACACCTGGCAGCACCTCTGACGCGCGCCACGTCCCGCGTTCGGTCGTCGTCGCTGCAGCGGATCTCGTGGTATCCACCCGGATACGAGGAAACAATCGTCGCCGCGCTGCGTTGATGATCGTGGACCCGCATGCCCCCGACGGACAGACCGCGGCGGAAAATGACCCGACAGTGGTTCGCTGGGTAAAGATCATTGACCGGCAGCTTTCCTGGGTGCACGCCTTCGACAAGAAACCTCCGCCCATCACGGAAGCTCAGCTAGTTGAGGACTTCGTCTTCTTGGAAGAGGTGATGCGGGGAGTGCTCGCACCGTTGGACGTCGTGGCAGACCTGGATGACCTGCTCGCGCAAACGCGGCCGGCATCCTCGGCGGCAGAGGACCCGGATGGTGGCGGTGCAGGAACGGCCGCCGGTGACGGCGAGGGTGCAGCCAGCCTGGATGGCGGCAACAATGGCTGAGCAGCGGGACGTTGTTTGGCCCGTACCGACCCCGGAACAGCTGGATCGGGCGGAGAGCCTGGTACGGCACCCGCGGCGGCTGCTGTATTTTCTTGAGAGGCTGGACAATCCGCTCTGGCTGGCTCCGCTGGCCGCTCGCGGGTGGTTCGACGCGGAGCGCATACCCGAGCCTGCCGTCGACGACGCTGGAACCGCTCAGATCAGCGATTGGCCTCCGGCCGCGTACCTGGCTCGGGTGGCCGGGAGTGTGCCGGAGACGGCCGAGGGCATCATCGAGACGATTGAGGGCACCACCAACCCGCTCGTTCAGCGGCATCTCGTGACGGCTCTGCTGGCCTTGCCGCCGCAAAGGGCCGCCACTTTTGACGGCGCCGTGGTGTCGTGGATACGCGGTCCGTACGCCGCTTGGCTTGATGAACGTGCTCTGACGAGCCTGACGACGGCATTTCTGCAGCTTGGCGACACGGACGCCGGAGTGGTTATCACGTTGGCCTTGCTGAACGCCGTACACGACGAGTATGTCCTTGGCGAAATGGCCCAGGCGCTCAGCCGGCCACTCGCAGAGGCCGGCCCCGCCGGCGTCGGCGTCTTCGCCGACGCGCTCGACCAGCGCGCGGATGCCCAACATCACCTGGATCGGGTCAACTTTGGCCGGGTGTCGATTGGAGCACGCCGAGAAAATCAGCACCTCGATGGTGACACGGATTCGCTGATCGATGGGCTGCGTGACTCTGCCTTGGAGTACACGCGCAGAACCGGCCAACCGGACGTCATTGATGAGTTGTTGAACCGACCCGACGCGATTTACCGGCGGGTCGCCTACCATGTCGCCACAGTCATGATCAGCGAGTTGGGCGGACTCGGCCCGCAACCCGATCAGGGCTTGGCCGATTCCTTGGTGGCACTGCGTGCTCGTGGTCGAGACTGCGTGATGAGCGCTGCCGCATTGGCTGACTCGTCCACCCTGCTGGAGTACGGCCTGCTAGCACAGACGATGCTGCCGCACCTCTCTGCTGCCGACCTGGCGACGCTGGCCGATTGGGTGCGCGCGGGTCCGGAACTGAGCGACGACGAAGTACAACGCTTGATTGCCTTCGAGGGCGGCTCGAGTGACGACGTGGTTGACGCGTTCGCCGACCGGTGGCGCTCGGAGCGGCTTGCCTTGTTCGGCCCCGACAACCTTCCGGTACCGCTTCGGCAGATCGCGGACGAGCTCACAGCACGAGGCATTGAAAGGCCGCAGTATCCGGGGCTAAGCCACGTGACGTCCCCCTGGCCTACATCGCAGTCCCCCCTGTCAGCTGACGAGGTGGCGAGCATGCCGGTTGAGCACCTCGTTACCTGGCTCGCCGATCATCCACCGTCGCAGCGGTCGTGGTTCGACAGTCCCGAATCGTCCCTCGCCGACCAGCTCGCGGCGGACGTTCGATTGCGACCCGCCGAGTACACCGCCTACGCGTCACCGTTCGCGACCTTGGCGCCGCTCTATGTCTCCAAGCTGCTCACTGGACTCGACTCCGCCATTCACACCTCCGGTGCGAACCGCACGGACGACGAACCACCATCGTTGGGCCTTGTGTGGTCCAACCTGCTGGACGCCAGCACGATCATCGCGAATCTCCCGGACACCGGCGAGCCTGATGCGCAGCACGCGCCCGACTCGCCACGATGGCTACACCGGAGCCTGGCCTACCTGATCGACACAAGCCTCACCGCAACCGCCTCCGGGCTCACACTTGATCACGCCGATGGTATCCTCGCGATCCTCACGCAACTTCTCGGCAGCCCCGATCCCACACACGCCGATGAGGCCGACGACGCCGCTACCTCCGATCCCACGTTCCGATCAATCAACTCGGTGCGAGGGATAGCAATGAACGCGATCATGGCGTTCATCGGGTGGTGGCACCGGCAAGGTGGCACAGAAACGTCTCTCCCGACGCAGGTCACCACGTTGCTGAATCGTCACCTGGACGTCAGCCTCGATCCCTCACCGGCGATCCGATCGGTCTACGGGCAACACATCCCGCAGCTGCACCACCAGATGCCGACGTGGACACGCGCGCACATCAACGAGATCTTCGGCCCCACAGAAGCTGCGGCTACGCCGCGGACCGACCATCGGCAACCGACGCAAGACGCTGCACTCACGCTCGACCGGCGGCTTGGTCAGGTCGCGTTCGACAGCTACCTCTTGTCCGACGGCCCGTACTCCAGTACATGGGGCTTGCTGCAGCCCCACTACGAGTCTGCGCTTCATGCATTATCGAAGCCGCCGAGAGGGCGGCAAGGGAGTCCACGCGACACCCGGCAGAGGCTGCTGGATCACATCCTGCTGTTCGTCGTGTGGGGCATCCTGAACGTCGAGGACCCGCGCCTGAAGCCCGTCTTCCGCTCACAGTGGGCGGGCGACGCATTCACGCAACTCGGCTTCGCCCTCCAGCACTCGACGTCTGTCGATGAGAGCACCGCGGACGGTCTGCGCAGGCTCTGGACATGGTGGCGGCGACGAGCCGAGCGACGAACCGGAGACCCTACTGGAGCTGCGCGCATGGTCGCTGGCTTCCCTCGATGGTGGCACGCAAGCAAACTCGGGGAAGACTGGGAGTTCGACGAACTACTCGCCGTCTTGAAAATATCACCGCGCATTGAAACTCCAGCGATGATCATTCAGGACATGGTTAAGAAATTCGCAGGACATGAAAAGGAAGCACTGGAGACAATCGAGATAATTCTGCACCACGCGGGCAGTGATCAGCAACGGTACTACGCCGCAGGGAAGGCTGAGCCGATCCTGCGGTCCTTGAATCGCAGCGAAGACGCGGAGATCAGACGGCTCACCCAACGATTCTTGCAAACGCTGGCCGCCTGGGGCATGATCGAACTTGCCCAGAGAATTGCTGCGGAGCCCGAATAAAACAAGGCGCACATTCCTTCCGGTACAGGGCGCGGGACTCGACTCATTGCGGCCATGGGCTCGTTGTCTTGAACGTTGGAATGTCCGTCAAGACGCATAGCGTTCAGTGTTTCCTAGTCGGTGGCGCCGGGTATGGCGGTTCCCGTTGAGGATAGCTTGCCGTACAACTCCTTTTGGCGGCGCGGCACGACCATCCGATGCGACCGGCTGTCAATCTCGCCGATACCACGGGATGAGGTGCAGGAGTGCTTCGAGCGTATGCGCTGCAGCGGCCCGCGTCGAGCTGCGACGAGCGAACGTCGCCCCGACGGCGACCGTGGCGATCAGCGACGTCATAACGACGGTCGCGACAACGAGGCACACCAGAGCCGGGTGGGCGTCTCCCCTGTCGCCGAACACCGGAGCGTCGGCAACCTGCTCGTTGGTGATGCCGTGAATCCGGCGGGCGAACTGACTGATCGGCTGATCGGGCTTCACCAGCCAGCTTCTCGGCACCCCGACGACGCCGGCGACGATCGACACCGCAGCCAGCTCCACCAAGTCGGGCGGCTGGTGGCCGTTGCCTTCGACATCGACAACGACGTAGCTGAGGCTTGTCCATTCCGTCATGAGCTGGTGGTGTCCTTCCATCCGATGTCCGCGCGGCCGTGTCGGTGCGCGTGGCGCGGGTGGCGTCCGTCGTCGGCCTGGAATCCGAGCGCGTACTGCAAGAAGTGGCGCGGTTGCTTCACGGCAAAGTCGGTTACCACGGCGGCCCGCTCGGTGATGTGGTTCTCTCGGTCGGATGCGACCGCGTTTATCCGTGACAACCGACCGCGCCCGGTTCGGCAAGGAGTGTGTGTTCGTGAGGTTCGACCGCACCCGATGCCCGGCTCGTGCGGCGGGCACGCTCGCTTTTCCTTAATCCTTGTCGACCGTGGCCGTCTCGACGACGCAAGTCCACGCGCTGTCGTCGGCCATCCGATGCGGAATCATCACGTTGCTAGTCAGTGGACCACCAACGGCAGGTGATTCGCCGGGAGAACGTGTTCCAGATCTGCCGTCCGGATCGATCTTGGCGATGACGACTGGAACGTCCGGAAATGCCGATGATCGAATATTCGGTGCCACCGTGGGCCGGTACCGTAACGACCGGACGGTGGCAGCCTTAGGTCGGTCGCACCCTATCGAGGTTTGAGCGGATGATCCGGGTGGTGGGATGGCCGGGTCCTAGCACTCGCTCGCTGTCGGCGAGGGTGGCCTCGTACAGCGGGATCGCTCGCTCCAGGTCACCCGCCGCCTGGTAGGCGATGGCCAGGTTGTTCCGCGAGGACAGCGTGTCCGGGTGATCGGCGCCGAGCACGCGCTCCAGATCGGCGAGGGTCGCCTCGAACAGCGGGATCGCCCGCCCCAGGTCACCCGCCGACCGGTAGGCGGAGGCCAGATTGTTCCGCGAGGACAGCGTGTCCGGGTGATCGGCGCCCAGCACTCGCTCCCGATCGGCGAGGGTCGCCTCGAACAGCGGGATCGCCCGCTCCAGATCACCCGCCGACCGGTAGGCGGAGGCCAGATTGTTCCGCGAGAGCAGCGTGCTCGGATGATCGGCGCCCAGCACTCGCTCCCGATCGGCGAGGGTGGCCTCGTACAGCGGGATCGCCCGGCCTAGATCACCCGCCGACTGGTAGGCGTAGGCCAGGTTGTTCCGCGCGCTCAGCGTATGCGGATGATCTGCGCCCAGCACTCGCTCCCGATCGGCGAGGGTCACCTCATACAACGGGATCGCCCGCCCCAGATCACCCGCCGAACGGTAGGCGTAGGCCAGGTTGTTCCGCGAGGTCAGCGTGTTCGGGTGGTCGGGGCCGTTGAGGCGTTGGTTGCTGCCGCACGCGCGAGTGAAGTAAGCGATGGCGGTGCCGAGATCGCCCTGCCCTTTGAGGTAGAGGCCCAACTGGTTGAGCAGGAGGCTGGTGTGCGTGGTGTCGGTGTCGGGTGTGGTGTGTTCCAGCAGCGCTCGCGCATGGGGCAGAACGGTCCGGTAGGCAGGCCAGCCCGCGGGAGTGTCCGGATCCAGACCGGAGAGGGCGGCGGCCAGACAGGTCGCGGTGGTGTCGCGGGCGGTGGCGATGTCGGCGGGCTGACGATGCGGGTCGGTCAGGTCGGGTGTGCGGGTGACCGCTTGAACGAGGCGGTGCACCGCCACCGTGTTCACGGTCAAGGTGATCATGCTGTAGGCAGCAAGGCGGCCCAGCGCCTCGGACAGCTCCGGCTCCGCTACTTCACGGGCCAGCAGGTCGCGGGGGATGCCGTCGGGGGCGAACCAGGCCAGTTGCCGCAGCACCTGTCCCGCGGCCGGGGTGTCGGTTAGGCGGTCGAGGGTGACGTGCCAGACCCTCGCCATCGTCCGCTGCGCGTCACCGCCCTCTGCTGTCGCGGTGAACATCCGTGCCGGAAACCGCGCCAGCAGCTCGAGATAGGCGGCCGGGCTGGTGCGGGTCTGGGCCAGGTAAGCGCCTGCTTGCTCGACTGCCAGCGGCAGCCACCCAAGCTCGCTGCACAGTCGGTCCGCGCCGGCCAGGTCCGCGTCCGGCCACTCCGACCGCACGATCCGGGCCAGTAACGCCGCCGCCTCGCCGGCGGCGAGCACGTCCAGAGCCACCGTCTCCCCAGCCCGCCACCCGGAGCGCTGACGGCTGGTGATCACCACCGTGCCGGTCCGCACCCGGCTCAACAAACCCGCCACGTCCTGTGGGCTGGTCGCGTTGTCCAGCACCAGCAGCCAGTCATCGTGGGTGGCCAGCCACCGCACACCCAGAGCAGCGCGCTGCTCGGCAGGCAGGTCCGCGGTGGCGGGCTGGAGCGTTTCGGCGAGGTCGGCCAGGCCGGTGTCGAGGGCGGGCGCGGAGTCGGCGGTGATCCACCACCGGAACTCGAACCGGTCGGCGTGCTGGTGCGCGAACCGGGCCGCCAGCGTGCTCTTACCCACCCCGCCCAGACCGTGTACCGCGACCACCGCCGCCCGCCCGGACCCGCTCAACACCTCCTCGAGCTGGTTCAGCTCGTCGGAGCGGCCCACGAACAGCGCCGTGTCGAGAGGAATCCGGGACAGGCCCGGCACCGCCGGCACCGACTCGATCGCAGGCAGCGGAGCCTGCGTCACCGTGTTGTAGTTGTTCTGCGTGTTGTGGCTACCGGTCTGGACCCCATGGCTGTTGTGCACCGTATGCGCTGGCGGCGGCGAGCCAGCGGAGCCGGAAGGTTCCGGCCGTGGCGACGTCGGGTCGGCGGGCATCGAGGGCCGGGTCAGTGGAAGGTGTTGGTCTGGGTGTTGTGGTCACCGATCTGCACACCCTTGTTGCCGTGCAACAGGACCCGGTACTTGGCCGCCTGGGTCCCGTCGGGGTCGGTCAGCTCCAGCACCTTCAGCGCCGCCGCCACCAGCTCCTCATCGGCTCCGGCGTCCGCCGCGGTCAGGGCGGCGGTGAGCTTACGACGCCCCGCGGCGCCGCTCTCGTCCCCGGCCGACGCGACCGCGTCGGCTTCCACCCGCTCCACGACCTCGGCCGGCGCCGGCTCCGCGCGGCGCAGCGTGCGCACCGTCAGCGACTTCACCCCGGCGTACGCGTCCTTGACTGCCGTCGATGCCGTCTCTTTCGCACCAGCCGCCAGCGCCGCCACTACCAGCTCCACCGACTCGATCACACCAATCCCCCTCGCCTCGACGCCGGACTGTCAGCCACCAGTATCGACCGAACCGAGCAGCCTGCTACACGCCACACCGAAACCGCCCGCATCGCCAACGTCCGCTCATGCCGCCTATCGGTCGGTCAGGAACGCAGCCTTGGTAAATCGATAGCGCGACAACCTGTTCCACTTCTGCTCTGCCGTCGGGGCCCGCTGTTGGCGACGTCATGGTCCCGCAACAGGGCAAGCGACACCTGGAGCGCCCAGCCCGAAGCGGAGGACGAACGACCTGGAGGGGCGTCGGGTAGCGGCCCGACTTGATCGCGAGAAACTCGATGGTGCGGTTGAAACCCAGCGACATTGATCATGACAGGTGATCGACATGTGCGGTCAGAATCCACGAACAAGTGCGGTCAAAACTCACGGGAAAAATCAGTGATGTCTACGCCCGGAGGAGGTCGGCTCCGACAACTCTTCGCGCACCGGACGGCCTCAACCTGGTCGGCACACTGGCTCAGCCAGACGGCGCGACGCGCCACGCCAAACCCGCTGTATCGAGCGTGGTCGCCGACCGACGCGGACGAACTGGTTGTGGACCGATTTCCCCCGACGTGGCCCGGCTCAGGTCAGGGCCTTACTTCGTTCGTCGGCCCATCCGAGCACGCCGAAGGTCTGGCTGTCGAGATAGCCCCGGATGCCGGCAAGGGGGTACGGGATCACGTCGTCGGGCAGGTCGTCGAGCGGGAACCATTCGACGGCCGAGCACTTCTGGGGCTCGCGGTTGTACGGCTCCCCGGACCAGCGACGAGCCTCGAAGAACACGCCGAGCCGCGGCACTGGCCCAGAGCCCGCGACGTGAACGGTGTGCGCGTGTCGCAGCTCGGCCGGGTCGATGTGTACGCCGACCTCTTCGGCGGCTTCGCGTGCCGCGCCGGCCGGCAGGGACTCGTTGGCGTCGAGCTTGCCTGAGGGAAGGTGCCACTTCCCCTCGCCGTAGCCGCCGCGCCGCTGTGTAAGCAGCAGATGAGTGCCGCGGACGAGCAGAACGTGGACGTCGATGACGGTGTGCTGGCCGTTGGGCATCCGGCGAGATCCTCACGGGTGGCGGGGTGCTGAACCTGCGAGCCCACCCGCGCCGGCGGACTCGCAGGGCAGGCTACGCCGTGGCCACCTCTGCGGCGGGACCCTCCACTAACTCGGCGATTCGCTCCGTGAGGTAGCTCGCGACCGTCGCCGGTGAGGCGCCGGCGGTGTCCACAGCGAGCACGGGATACCGCCACCGCGCGAGCCGCACGGCGGCCTTCTCGTACAGCCCGCACTCCCGGCGGCTGCTATCCTCGCCGGTGTGAAACCGGTCGTGCGCACCACGACCGGCTACCCGCGCCGCCGCCACATCCGGCGGCGCCTGCAAGATGACAGCGAGGTCGGGGACGTCGGCCGCCGCGTTGATCGCCTCGACGAACGGCAGCGGTACGCCGTCCATGCATTGCAGCACGTAGGACGAGGCGACGTAGCGGTCGCAGACGACGATGGCCCCCGCGGCGAGCTGCGGCCGCACCTCCTGCTCGAGGTGGTGGTACCGGTCGGCGGCGACCAGGCACGCGAGCGTGTGTCCGCGGTAGGTGTCGCTGTTGTGCCGGGCCGTCTCGCCGAGCACGCCGTGGGACGGCTGAGTCGTGGCGTACACCTGATACCCGCGCCGACCGAGGTGCTCGTGCAGCAGTCGGGTTGTCGTGGTCTTGCCGACGCCGGCCGGGCCGTCGATGGTGACGAACAGCCCGCGGTTCCATCGCCTCACGCGGCCGCCCTCCGGTCGAACTGCGCGCGAGTCACCGTGACCAGGCTGCGCCGGACGTAGTCGATCGGTGCCTCGCTCAACTGGAGGTTGACGGAGAAATTGAACTCGTCGCGCTCGCGCATCGACTCGTCGACACCGCCGGAGGTGAGGTCAACGGCACTGTAGTTGAGCAGCTGCTCGGCGGTGTACCGGCCGGACTTCATCAGCTCACCCCAGTCGGGCGTCCCCGGGTACGGGCGGTACTCGAAGGCCGAGGCACGGAACCGGCCGGGGAGGCCGTCGGTGATGTCCCATAGGTCGTGCACGAGCCGCACGGTGTCGTCGATCTCGGCGCACGTCTCCGTCGGAAACCCGACGATGAAATACCCCTTCACGTTGATCCCCCGCTCGGCGAGCCGGCGCACCACCGACCGCGCCATGTCCGCGGTGATGCGCTTGTCGATCCGCTCGAGCATCCGCGCGTTGCCGGACTCGACGCCGAGCGCGACCTCGCGCAGGCCGTTCGCGACGAGGGTGTCGAGCATGTCGTCGCTCGTCCGGTTCAGCACGTTGATGCGGCCGGTGGCGTCCCACTGCGCCCAGTCGCCGACCTGGTCTGCGGTGAACGCGGTCATCATCGTCTTGATGACGCGCGGGACGCCGAGGAACAGGTCGTCGACGAACCGGAAGGCGCTCACACCCGCGTCGCGAAGTTGGTGCATTTCGTCGAGGATGTTGTGCGGCTCCCGCGTACGGATGCTGATATCGGGGTTCGCCGACACCGCGGCGCCGCAGAACGAGCAGTCGTAGGGGCAGCCGCGGGCGCCGACCAGGTTCGCCTCGAGCCGGCCGCCGTCGTGGTGCGGGTCCTGCGCCAGGTAGCCGCGGTCGACGAACGGCAAGCCGTTGATGTCCGGTGCGAGGTAGTGCCCGTTCTTGATGCCGATTCCGCCTGTGACCGGGGTGTGCATGATCGGGTCGAGCCACATCACCCCGGGCAGCTCGGTCCGTCCTCGGTGGTCGTCGAGCAGGGCCGCGACGCGCGTTTCGCCTTCGCCGATCACCAGGGCTTCGCACTGGCTCATTCGCTGGTCGAGCAGGATCTCGGTCGGCATGGCTTTCGCCTGGTGCCCGCCGAGCATGAGCATGATGCTGGGGTCGAGCCGCTCGGCGATCCGGGCACTGATCTCGTAGGTCGGGGCCAGCAGGTTGAACCCGGCCCACCGCGGCGCGGCCGCGTTGATCAGGCGGGCGGTCTGTTCGACGCCGAGCCCGTGGGCCTCGGCGTCGAGCACGCCGACGTTGAAGCCCCGCGCGGCTGCGTGGGTGGCGATGTAGGCCATGCCGAGCACCGGCAGCGTGAAGTCGTTCAACCGCGGGCGCTCGTCGTAGTCGCGCAGCGGCGCGTTGACGAACAGGGCGTCGATTTCACGTGTCAGGTCGGCGCCGGCGATCAGGTCAGAGAGCAACTCCTGTGGCATGTCGAACTCCCCAAGCGAGAGTGAGCAGCGTCCACTCGGACAGCTGCGCGCCGGCCATCGCTTGCCACAACCGCCCGAACTCAGGTTCGGGTTTCGGCCAGTCGACCGAGGGGGCGAGCTTGCCCGCCCACGTGCGCACGGCGAGGTCGGCGAAGGGATAGAGGCTGTAGTCGTTGGTGACGTCGGCGACCGTGGCGCCGGCCGTCCACGGGCCGATCCGGCGCACGCTCTGCACCGCGTCCAGGAGCTGGTCGCCGGTCATGCTGGCCCAGTTGCTGGCCGCGGTGAGTGCTGCGTCAGCGGCGGCGCGCAGACCGTCGCGGAAGAACTTCATCCGCAGCGCATCGAACGCCTCGTCCGGCAAGTCGAGGACCACCTCGGGCGCTGGAAACGACCACGCCGGGCCGGCCGCGGTGTCGTACCGCTGGCCATGGGCCTCGCAGAAGCGGCGGTAGTTGTCTCGCGCCGTCGCGGCCTTGATCACCTGCCGGGTGATCGCGGTGCCGAGCGCTTCCCACACGTCTGCGGTCCGTACCCGCGCGATGGGGCCATCGGCCTGCAGCGGAGCGCACACGGTCGGGTCGCCGGTCAGGTTCTCCGGGTCGATCGTGTCCACGAGGGGTGCGCGGTCGGTGCTGCCGACCAGGGGAACCATGTCGACGGTGTGGCCGCCCTCGGGCGCGGGCGAGCAGATCACCGACCACACTGCGTTGGCCGAGCGGAGGACGCGCCGTGCACGGCCATCGGGTCCACGGAGCCATCCGGGGTGGTCGAGCATCATGGTCGGATACGCCACGTTCGGCCTTTCTCGCTGGTGTCCTGGCATTCTCACGGGAGGTGAACGCTCCCTCTCGGCCAAGGTGCGTCTCATCGGCGTGCGCCGACGGCGGTTGCGCGGTGACGGTGGACTGACCTGGTGCTGTTGACGACGCGCCGCTCGACCTCCACCGCCGACTCCGTGACGGCGGACAACGCACGACGGCGACAAGGTAGGAACGTCGATCGCGTGACGTTTGCGCGCGTGGCCCGTCCGACCAGTGTCGCGACCGCCAAGACCGCCATCGTGGCTGCGACAGCCACCGCGTAGACGACGATGAACTCGGTCACCGCGACCACCTGTCCACGCGCGCCGCCGACATCCGCCGGGTGTCGTGGTTAAGGCGACCGGTCATGTCATACCTCGTTTCCTCGTGGGTCCTGGAGGCACCCGGCGGCCGGGACCACGTCGAACACGGGCGAAGCGGGACCGCGCCGCGGTGGATGACGTCCGGCGTCGCCAGGTGCAGCGGTGCGACCGACCGCCGGGGTGCCTGGTACCAGCCTGGGTCACGGCGCGAGAGAAGATCATGACGAGACCTGCGTGACGGGTATGCGTCCGACGCATAGCCACTACGCCATAGAGCGCATACAGTGATCACTGTCATACCGACAGTCAGTCGACCAGCGCCGAGGTCCTGCGAGATGAGCGTTTCCCGCACCGCCCGCTACTGCCGCTGTGGCGCGCGCCTGGCTCAGGACAATCCCGCGTCGACGTGCGGTCCATGCGGCCGGAGGTCGCTGAACACCCTGGTCAGCGCGCCAGAGGTGCCGCCGAGCTTCTGGGACACAGAACAGCTGCGGGACGCGTTGGCCGCTCGGCACATGGGCCGGGTCATCCACGCCTATCGGCGCAATCCCTGGCACCGGCAGCCGCTGCCGCAGACGCTGGTCGCCGGCTGGGTCGGCCTCACGCAGACGCAGCTGAGCCGCATCGAGACCGGCGCACCGACCCAAGATCTGGCAAAGCTCATACAGTGGGCGCGTGTTCTCCGAATCCCCACTGCTCTGCTGTGGTTCTCCGTTCCGGGTTCTCCCCCGCAAGGTCACGACACCGGGCGGGCGTCGACCACTGCCGTGGAGCCGTCACGACAGGTGGACGCCATGAACCGCCGTGAGCTCCTGCGGCTGATATCCATGACCGGAGCCCTCCTCGCGGTTCCCGGGCTCGACGAGCAGGTCGACCTGGATCGCCTCGAGCACGCCGTCACCGCCGGACGGATCGATCTCGCGACGGCCGCCGAACACGAACGGCTGAATGCTCAACTGTGGCAGGTCTTCTCCCGCTCCCAGACCAAGCAAGCTGCCCTGCCAGTCGTGCGCAAGCAGCTCGGCGCGCTCCGGGCAGCACTCCAGCATCCGCAGACCTCGGCAGTACACCGCAAGCTGTGCACGGCAACCGCTGACCTGTTCCAGCTCAGCGGCGAGATCTTCTTCGACGGCGACCAGTACACCGATGCAGCGCAGTGCTACGCCCTCGCCGCCAGCGCCAGCAAAGAGGCCGGCGCCTACGACCTGTGGGCCTGCGCTATGACGCGGCACGCCTTCATCGGGGTCTACGAGCGCCAATTCGAGCAAGCCGCACCGCTTCTTGAAGGAGCCGCTACCCTGGCCCGTCGCGGGAACTCACGTCTGTCCACGCGACACTGGGTCGCCGCCGTCCAGGCTCAAACCCACGCCGGCCTCGGCGACCTCACCGCCTGCGAGCAAGCCCTCGCCAAGGCGGAAGAGGTCACGAACCTCGACGGGCCCGTACACACCGGCGGCTGGCTGCGCTTCGAAGGCTCCCGCCTCGCCGAGGAACGCGGCGCCTGCTACGTCGAGCTTGGACGCCCGGACCTGGCCGAAGCCACCTTGACCAGCGCCCTCCACCAGGAAATTTCGCCTCGGCGTCGAGGCAGCGTCCTGACGGACCTGGCGACGATCGGCGTACAGCGACGCGACACCCACCAGCTCGTCACCTACGGCAACGCCGCGCTCGACGTCGCACGGCAGACCGGCTCGGCCGGGTACGTCGGGCGCAAACTGGCTGCCCTCCGTCCACAACTGGCACCATTTCGTGCCGACACCCACGTCCGCCACCTTGAGCAGGAAATCAGCCGGCTCAAGACCGTCCACGCTTGAGATGGAGTCCTCGTTGTCCGAAGAGCACGGCCGCATCTTCCGCGAAGCCTGGATTGCCGGCGTCACCAAGTACTACCCCGGCGAACCGAAACCCAGCTACGTCACGCCTTGGGACGAGACTCCCGATTGGGAACGCCAGAGCGCCACCGCGGTCTACGAACAGGTGGCAGCCTTCATCGAAGTGACCAGCGGCGCCGCAACCAAGCTCACCCGCGAACAGAAGGGCCGGTTCGTCAGCCTGTGCTGGACCGGCCAAATCTACAAGCACATACCCGATCCGAAACCAGCCTATGTCGCCGACTGGGACCAGCTGCCGGATTGGCAGCAGGAGACAGACTCGGACATATTTGAACGAATTGAGCAATCGAGCGCGAATCCTCGCTAATTCGTCGGGCGGCTCGGCGCCATTGTCCGATCATGGCGCGTGCCTGTCACGCGATCCCTATCTAGGCTGGTCGTATGGCTGATCACCTAGTTGTTACCACAACTAACCCCGACCGCGCGTCCGGCGCGAAGATCGCCGTATCGGCGGTGGCCGCGCACCTGGCAGCAACCGCGCAAGTCACCGAACCTGTGGCGTCGTTCTTCTGGCATCTCGGCGAGCAAGGCGAGGGCGAGGAGTGGAACGTGACGTTCAAGACCACCGACGCTCGCTATGCCGAACTCGAAGCGCACATCATCGAGCAGCACCCACGGGACAAACCCGAGGTGACAGCCGTCGAGCTTGTGCGCGGCTCCGCCGGCTACCTGAAGGGTTTACCCGAACGGCGGCCGCATCCACCGGACGCCGATGTCAGTCGTCGTGATAGTCGCGCACGACTTCGTAGCAGGGGGGTCCGCAGTCGGCACCTGCTGAGAAGCGTGCGGCCCCCCGGGTCACCCCTTCGCCCCAGACCAGCCGGGAAATGGTCCCATCGAGCCGATCAAGCTCCAGAAGAAGGTTGAGCGTCGCTCGTGTATCCACCAGTTCCTCACTGATCTCCAGTGCGCGCTGGTAGCAGTCGCGTGCCTGGTCGTGCTGGCCGGACTCGCGGTGGACATGACCCAACTTCGTGAGGGTGAATGCCTCGGCGGGGCGGTCCTCGAGCTTCTGGGCGATATCGAGATCCTGCACGTAGCAGTCGATCGCTTCAGTGAGCCGGCCTTGGTCGTGGTAGGCCGCTCCCAGGTTCGTCAACGTCCGCCCGTTCCCCAAGGGATCGCCCATCTCGCTCCAGAGGCGGAGAGACTCCAGGTAACAGTCGATCGCGTCCTGGCCACGGCCGGCCAGCCGGTAGGCGTTGCCCAGGTGATTGAGGGTGAGGCGCTGGCCGTAACGGTCGCCGAGTGCACGGCGGATACGCAGGGATTCCTCGTTGTGAGCAATGGCTTCTTCGATGCGACCGAGGGCGGCGCACGCATTGCCCAGCGCGCTCAGGTTGTATGCCTCGGCTCCCCGGTTGCCGGTCTTGCGGCAGATTTCGAGGGCCTGTAGGTGGCATTCGAACGCCTGGTCGTAGTTGTGGCCGTCGCGGTGGGCGTGTCCAAGGTGGGACAACGCGATCCACTCCGCCTGCCGGTCGCGGAGCCGGCGAGCACCGCTGAGTGCTGCCTTCGCTGTCGTGATCCCGTCCTGCCAGTGGTGGCGCAGCTCCAGGTAGCTGTGCAGCGTCGCAGCCAGATCTACCGCGTCCGCATTGTCGGCGAGCGTCGTCGCGCCGACCAGGTTCGCTCGTTCGGCGTCCAGCCAGGCCAGCGCCGTCCTGCGGTCACTGAACGTCTTGTCGGGCGCCGCTTTCCCCTGCAGATCGAGATGCCTCTCGGCCGCTCTGGCAATGCGTAGGTAGTGGCGGACGAGACGTTCGCCACCGGCTTCCGTCTCCTTGGGCTGCGTTAGTTCAGCGGCGTACAACCGAACGAGGTCGTGCATGCGCCACCGGCTCGCGCCCACCGAGCTGACCAGGTGCGCCCGCGCAAGTTCACGCAGGACCCGCCCCGCTGTCCGTACAGGAAGGTCTGCCAGCGCCGCAAAAGCTTCCGTGCCAACGACCGGCCCTGGGTTGATTGACAGAAGCCGGAAGCCGCGGGCCTCCTCGGCCGCCAGCTTCCGGTAGGACACGTCGAATGTCGCCCGGACGGCCGGCGCGCCGCCGAAGTTCAGCTCATCGAGCCGATCGGTCTCACAGCGCAGCAGCTCCGCCAGTTCAACCAGCGACAGGTGTGGATCTTGCCGCAGCATGGCAGAACCGATCTCAAGCGCCAGTGGCAGGTGACCGCACAGCTCCGCGACCTGCCGCGCCGCTTCCGGGAACGCCCGCACACGCCCGTGCTCCGCACACGCCGCCTCAAGATCGACCTCGAGCAACGCGACCGCCTCGTCCACCGTCAGCACCCCGAGCTTCATACACTGGGTACCCTGCAACGCGGCTAACGAGTGGCGCGAGGTCACCAGCACCCGGTGCCGCCCTTGGCTGGACGCGCCCGGCAGCACCGGGCGAACCTGCTCAGGGCCGGCAGCGTTGTCGACGATGATCAGCATGGCGGCGCGCTTGGCTAGCACCGACCGCCAGCGCCGCGTCCGGTCCTCAAGCCCGGGCGGGATGTGCTCGGCAGCCGTTCCGGTCGCGTCCAGCAGACCGGCCACCACCGCGGACGCCACCGTATCCTCGCCGGCCTGTTCGTAGGCCTGGATGTCGGCCATGACCACTCCGCCGGGAAACCACCCCGCGCGGGCGGCGGTAGTCGCGGCTTTGAGAGCGAGCGCCGTCTTCCCGACTCCGCCCAGTCCCTCGATCGTCGTCACGACGGGACGCCCGCCCGGCTGGAGAGCCTCCGCGAGCCGCCGCAGCTCGGCGTCCCGCCCCACGAAGACGGGTTGGTCGGGCAACCCGTCAAGGGCGAGCTTCGTCACATCCATGCTCCGAGTGTCCGCCGTAGCAGGCACCACTTCAAGGCAGAGCTGTCAGGCGCATTCTGCAAGGAGGGCTGGTCAGGCGGGGGCGGTCTGGCGATACTCTCTCAACCGGTCGGTCACAATGTCGCGGCGTTTCTCCAACCAACGTCCGACACGGCGCATCGTCGCCTCCAACGACAGCCCGTCAGCAAAGGGGATGTCGGCATCACCCCACGCGGTCACGATCGGGTCTAGGACTGCGACGACGTACCAGAGGTTCCTGTGAACGTGGATCGTCCGCTTGTCGTCGGCGTGTTCACACTCCTGCCGGCACCGGAAGTCGGGGGGCACAAAGGAAGACAAACCAGAGCCCTGGCCTGCGACAGGAGCAACTGAGGGGACTTCTCCTCTAGGAGGAGCACGTGGAGGAAGAGCGGGAGGAAGGGGCGGAGGAAGAGAGGGAGGTGGAGACACAGACCGGTATTGCCGCGGCCAAGTGGGTCCTCCCACCGGCCAGCCGGCCGGCCTTGCCCCAGCGTCTCTGCGAGTTCGGTCGTCGCGCGTCCCGGGTGCCAACCGGTCGTCTGCAGCGACCGGCTCATGATGGCCATCGTGAACGGGATACCGTCGATGTGAGGCGGCATCGTTGCCCCGCCCCGCGCGACAGCAAGGTCATGAGACCCTCGACTGCGAAGCCGAGCACCTACTACGAACCAGCGCCGAGGAACGCGGCCAGCAGGTAGCCGACGCCAGCATGATCTGGTACGCCGTCGCCCCCTCTTCGGTGTCGACCCCGGGATCCAGGCGGTCAGTCCACACACGCCTGACGCCGTCACCCGTTCAGTGCAATGTCTCTCGCCATTCGTAACAAGGTGTGCCACCTCCTCGATTCCTGCAACGAACGCGGCGAATAGGATCAGAGGCGCCATGAACCTCACGGAAGTGGTCATTTCCCAACTGGGCGATTACGGAAGCAGGCGAGGCCGGGAGTTCACCTGGCTAGCTGGCCAGATCGCGGATTTCGTGGCCCAGCCGCCTGAAGTCATCGAGCCCCTCCTCGCAACGACGTACTGGTCGATTCTCGCACCGGAACCTGTTCTCCGTTTGCGGCGCGTCGGTAGGCTGCCCCTGGATGTTTCCGCGATGTTCGACGGCCTGGCGTCACCGAACTTCAATCTACAAGCTCTCGTAATCACACACGGAAATCCAGCAAGATACAGCCTACTAGTGCTGGACCCCCAGTACGAAAGCTCCGATTTCCTCTCCGTCAAGATCCCGTCCGGAACCGCGTCGCGGATCATCGAGGAAGCATTGTCTGACCGAAGGTCACGCACAGCCGTCTTCTCCCGCGCATCATTTTTGGCACAGCGAATTTTGGAAGATCTCGTGAGTACCTTGATCTCCGCGAATTCCCGCCAGCGCCCCGGCAGATATCACCGGAACCTCAGTCGATATCTTTTTGATTTGTGTCGGCGGGCGATGATAGAGCTAGCACGAGCCGAGGACAGTGGCGTGGTCCTGGCCCGCCGCCCAGAGATCGAACCGACAAGCTGCTTCTCCCCGGCGTCAGTCGTACGTACGAGCGCCGGCGAGACAGCCACAGCGGGCCTCATGTTCGTGAACCACGACGGCCACCTTCTTCTCTCCACGGCTAACCACGCCATAAAGGAAGACGACACCGTCACGGTCGCCGACATGCCCGCCACAGTCGTCGCTCGAGACCTGGTCACGGACAGCTGCATTCTACGTCTGGACGACAAGGCCCCATGCCACCTGTACGACAAGGCTGCCCGGCTACGCAGGCACGGCATTCAAGAACTGGGACCAAGGCCCAACGAACCCGCACTTTTTGACGGCGCAATCTCCGAATTGACCGAGACGTTCATTCGAACCTCCGATCCGAGTATCGCATTCGAGTCGATGGGATTTGGCAACAAAGTATACACCGATAACGACACCGTCCCTGGGGATTCCGGCGCAGCACTGTACGACACAAGTGAAAGAATGGTTGGCTTCGCCGCCTATCGGACAAAGTATGGCGAGGTGCCATCCTACTCGATCTGGATCTGGGCTAAACAAGTTCTGCAACACCATCGATTGAACGGAAGAGCCCGATGAGTATGTGGAAATCGCTACTGACCTCACCGAGTCATACGTGGTATCTCGGCCGCATCGCGGATGCGCCTGAATCATCGGCGGTTCTCGCCGGCGAGACGTACGTCAACGTCCATCTGAATACAGTCCACCTCGAGTTTTCAAGGCGTGGTACAAAGAAGTACTACGGCGTCGTGGGCACGAGCTTCGAGCTCGACAGCCTAGCCGCGGGTGTGTCACGATTCACCGGCGTCCACAGCCCGGACTGGCTGGCTAAAGTCGACGGTTCGAACCTCGACCAGGTGGTCCAGTCCGACGTGCGGGTGCTGGGCCCTCGGCCGTTCATCGGTGGCGAGATCGCCTACGAGATCGGCCTGTTCGCCCAGCCGGAGGCCGATCTCGCCGCACCGTTCATCAAACTGCTCACCAAGATCTCGGACGCAGCCGGCGTATCTCTGCTGACGTCAGCAGGCCCGATCGTACCGGTCGTCGACGCGGGCATCGAACTCCTCTTCGGCGGCGATAACGCTACCCTCCAAGTCGGCGCCGCGGGGACTTTCGGCGAACCCCTGGCCGGCACCTGGGCCCTCGTCAAGAGCGAGGCCGTCTCCGGCACGAACAAGGTCACCTACAAAGCGGGACGCCTCCGCTGGCCATCGGGACTCCCAGTTGAAGAGCCGCACCTCGTATTCACCATCGCCGCTTCCCGACAGCGATCAGACTGGGCCTCCATCGCCGAACTCCGCGCCGCGTGGGAAGACTGCAGAAAAGCGATCCGCGCCGGCAACCGCAAAGACGTCGACGCCACTCTGCCTGCATTCCGCCGCCTCGCCCAAACCTCCTACGATCTCCTCCCCCAGGACGGCAAACGCCTTGCCGCCTGGGCTACACAGACCGCCCAGGATCTCCTCGATGCAGGCCCGACTTCGCTTGGCCGCACCAAGGACGTTCCAACACTGGAATCGTTCAACCTATTCGCGTTCGAAGATACGAAGTGAGGCTGCAGGACGTCCGCCAGTGACAGGTGCAGCAGGCCGGGCAGCAGCTTGCGCTGGGAGAGGTCGCCCGTGGCGCCGGAACAGCACGACGACGTGCGGCTCAACGGAGGTCAGCAGCGACGGGACCATGTCGCTCAGTGCGATGTGGGTCGTCACGCAGGCGGTCGTCACGCGTTCCTCTCCTGATCGTCCAATGGGTCGAGGAGTCAACGAGCGCCGAGGCTTAGGCGCCCAGCCGGGTCAGCGCCTCGCTGACGGCCGGCATGGACCGCCACCAGGCCACGGCTCATATCTGTCCGTACCATCTACCGTGTGGCGACGAGACCCAACGGACAGGAACCAACGCGCTGGATAATCCACGGCGAACGACTAGTTGATGACACGCGTCGTGATCGCGTGAGTATCGCCTCGGTCGAGCTGCCCGACGGCGTAACCTTCGAGCAGTGGGTGTTCCGCATCCGCAAGGCCGCGATTATGGCTGTCCTCGACGATCGAGACCGCGTGCTTATGCTGTGGAGGCACCGATTCATCATCGATCGGTGGGTGTGGGAGTTGCCTGGCGGCTACGTCGACCCGGACGAGGATCCAGCGGTGACCGCTACACGCGAGGTCGAGGAGGAGACCGGCTGGCGGCCGCTCGACGTCGAGCCACTGGGCTCGTTGCAGCCCATTGTCGGTAGCGCCGACGCCGAGAACCTGTTGTACGTGGCGCGGCGGTCCGAGTACGTCGGTGAGCCGGACGATATCAACGAGGCCGAGCGGATCGAGTGGATCTCTCTCGACACGATTCGCGACCGTATTCTTAAAGGCGAAATCGTCGGAGCGGCGTCGCAGGTCGCGCTACTTCACGTCCTCGCGTTCTATCGCTTCGGACCGGCCCGCGATCGTCGTTAGCTTGGCGAGAGGCTTCCCAGTCGCCGCCGGAAACGCCGGTCGCAGATCACTCGCCCGACGCCCCTCGTCTCGATGAGCGTGTGATCGATGTCCCACAGCACAAAGGTCCGAGGTACACCATCAGACGCGGTCCGGCAGTATGCCATACACGACGCAGCTGTCCGAGGTTCTCCGTGTTCAGCCAGTGATGTGCTATCAGTCAGCCAGCGGGAGCCAGCTGGCGCGTCGCACTACGTGGTGCCGTCGAGTTCATGGCAGCGCTCGACCCCGACTGCTCAACACTGCGCCGGCTAAATTGCCGCCCACGACCACGGACGAGGTACATCACCGCGGATGCAAGCGATACGGTGCCTCGTCTGCTCGGCAAGACCACTGTCGTCTTCGGCCTTACTTAATGCGAAGCAGACCCATCGCAACTCTTGGATGTCCGCGAAGGTACGGTAGTCTCGCGTGTTGGTGACATCATTGCCGCCGTATGCAGCGACAAACGAGCAGTATTCCTGAGAGTTGATCCGGGCGAAGTCGGTGTAGTCCACTGCAATTTGGATCAAATCCCATTCACGACGACCAAGTGAGACCGCCTCCAAGTCCAGCAGGATCGGCGCACCCGAGTCGGGCACAGCGATGTTTCCCTGCCACGCGTCGCCGTGGATCACGCCACCAGGTTCGATCGCGATTTCACGGTAGCGTCGACGCAACTGGGCTAGGTGGTCAAGCAGCCAGGACCGGTCATCGTCGTCCAGTTTGGAAGCATCCGCGATGCGCTGATCGAGGTGGGTGAACGGGTCATGCCGGGGAAGTTTTGGGGTCTCCGGAGCGGGTAGCGCGTGCAATGCACGAAGAACAGCACCCAACTCTGCAGGCGTGGCGGGCCGATGCTCCGGTAGCAGTTTCCACCAGGTGACCGGTCGTTCATTTACAACGACAGGTTGAGTCACAGCGTCGATAGCCCGCACAACCGTTAGTCCACACTCGGTCAACCATTGCGAGACTTCCACTTCACGTTGGGCAACGTCCCGTGTTCCAGGTCGGCCAATCCTCGCAACTATTCCTTCCCTGAGTCGGAACATGACGTTAGAGCCGTCACGAATCAACTCTGCCCCAGCGATGTCGAAGCCAGCAGCACTGGCTGCACCCGTCAGAGCATCGTCGACAGCCATCCGATTCGTCGTCACGGCGCCGATCTTCTCACGTGCCAGCCTGAGCAAGCGAGGCGATATCCCGTCGCAGCTCCGCGACGTCTCCAATACGAACGTGCCGCTTCGATGCTCGCGCGAGGCTATTGAGCTCCTCGGCGATTCGCTTGGATCGCAATGACGCTGCGTCAACGACCGCTTGCCGTCCGATCGTCACTCCTTCACGTGGATCGCCAGCGGACATCATGAGTGCCGCAAGTCGCGTCCGCGAGAATGTGCGTGATCGTCGATACTCCGAGCCCTGCAGACGGACCGCAGCTTCAAGGCGCGGGGCGGCGAGTTCGACTTTTTTCCGCGCACGCGCCACTGACATTAGCGCTTTACCAGTGCTTCCTTGATGCTCCGCTTCGTCGTAGTAGCACAACCAGGGCGGGTCAGAGGAGGGGTCACGGTCAGCGAAGAATGCATCGGCGCAATGCACCTCGGAGATGGCTTCGTCAGTCCGATTGGTCAGGGCGAGTAGCCGTGCCCGGATCGCCCACAGCATGGCCCTAGCAGTTGCAGAGATGCGATCCGATCTGACCTGCGCGAACTCAATAAGCGACAAAGCGCCGTCTAGATCGCCAACGTATGCCGCCTTACGTGCCATCTCTGCGAGGGTATTCGCCCGCAGAGCCCAGGATTTTCCCTGACCGGCACACCAGAGTGCAAATTGGAAATATTTGTCAGCAGCATCAAACTTCGCGATATCGAAAGCAGAATATGCTACGACTCCGCTGAGATTCCCCACTGATTCGAAGATTGCACAGCGAACGTCATCAGAAGCTTGAGCCTCGAGCAGACGAGCGGCCCACCGAAGTTGTGCGATCGCGGCTTCGCACGACAAGCCGCCTCCGAAGAGGTTTTCCGACATCGCCAGCGCGCGAGTGGTAGACCGCACGTGGGCAACGTCCGTCCAGCCGATCCGATCCGGGACTGGGGTCTCTACCGACACTCGAGCGAGATAGTCTGCGGGCCCCAGGCCCAGGTCGACCATGCCCAGCAGGTCCGGGTTCACGTCGGTCGACGCCGTGTTCTTCAGGCCACCGTGGGTACTTCCCCGAGGGGTGGGACGAAACCCCAGCTCTGAATCAGTTGCCGCCGCAAGTACTGCACGAAGACCCTCGCGATACGCGTCTCCTGGCCAACGTACCTTGCCGCTCTCGTACCGTTTGATGGCGTGGGCGTCTAAGCTGTAATGCCGCCCTTTTGCTTCCCATAGGTAGTCGTTGACGGCTTCAGCGAGCTCAGATCGGGACATTGCTTCGCCGGGTTTCGCACGCGACGGCGTCACTTCGCGCTTGGCGCGTAGCTTCTCGTTCGGCAAGCCCACCCTGACGTCCTCTCTGATGCCCAGACTCAACTGTACCCGGATGACCAGCGGGAACAAGTCCTAGTCTGCCCCCCGAGTGTCGCAAAATGCCCCCCAGGGTGCCCTCTTGGCAACGTGTCAGTTGATCGACTCTTACAACATGACCAGCACAGCTCGACGGCTCGGGACCTGATCACCGATGACCACGCCCATGACACGCCCGTTCGCGTCCCTCTGGGACGAGCCGGCCATCGAGCCGTTCACGTCCTTGCTGCGACGCCGCTGGGAGTACCTCCCCACCTTTGACGCCGACGGCCTCCTCGAGCGGTTCACAGGCTCGTTCCCCTGGCAGGTGGACGGCTTCGTCGACGCATTGTGCGTCAAGAGCGAGACCGATGCCGCCGCCATCCGCGTGGACCACGCCGGCGGGAAGGCCTGGGAACGCGACGGGGGTGCCCTCGACGTCCTGCAGCAGCTCGTCGACCTGCCCGCCCCCAGTTCCCCGCTCGCGCCCCGCCTCGTGATCGGCTCCGCTCCGCGGATGTGGACGCCGTGAAGTCCCCGTGGGCGCGACGACGCGCGCGACAGCAGCTCGCCATCGTCCGCGCACGGCAGGCGCTGGCCGACCTGCCTGACATCGACTGGCACAACCCGGAGTCCGAGGAGAAGGCTCACCAAAAGCTCCACGACGTCGCAGCAGCCGTCGACGGTGCGCTGGGAGCGGTCCGCGCAAGCTCGGAAGAGGCGCGGGCGCTGAAGTACGCCCAGGCGTGGATGACCGCGTGGCTGCAGGGCTGGGGACACCCGAACCTCATCCCCGCAACCCACGCAGCCTCGATGTACCAGCGCCTGGTCACCGCCATGCACGCAGCTTCGCTCCGGCTGGCACCAGACGGGCACGCCGAGACGCCGCCTGACCCTGACAACCCGCCAACCACCTCGCTGGAACACACCGATGACTGACGCCCAACAGCGACCACCCGTGCCCGACCAGCCAGGCACCCCGCCGATCATACTGCTCGCCCTGATCACCGCCGCCTACACCGACGCGCTGATGCGACTGGCCTACGCCGAACGTGACCGGCACGACTGGAGCGCCTACCGCAAGCTCGGCCACGACCTGGTCGGCGTCGGAGCACGGGTCATCATGCACGCCTACGCCCGTCGCGAGCCGGCCACCGACGACCCGCGCGCCGCCGCCGCGGAAGCAGTCCGGGAGCTGCGGACCACACTGCGCCTCGCCGAGCAGGTCGCGGCCAACCCGGTGAGCGCGGACTCCGTCGCCCGGGAAGTCGAAGCGTTCGCCGAGGACTGCGCCCACACCGCCGCGCAGCTGTACCGCATCTCCGCCGAGCTGTCCCCGGCAGCGATCGCCGACATCACCCCGCTCGGCCCCGACCACAACACCGTCACCGACGCCGCGGACGGCGCCCGGCATCCGGACGGTGAACCCCGATGACCAACGCACGCCACGAGCAGGCCCAACAGCAGTACCCCCGCGCCGGGCGAACGGCTCCCTCACCCAGCCGGCCGACCTCGACCGTCCTGCGCTCCCCCTCCACCAACCACCCCCGCATCCACGCCCTCCACAGCGCCACGTTCGACACCACCGGCGTATGCGCACCCGCCTGCGGTTCCGCCGACTCCCGCCGCGACGTGATCGCCGCGGCACAGTCCCGCAACCCCCAGTACCGCGTCACCTCCGCCGACGTGACCTGCGAAAAACCCCAATGCAGCGACCACAGCGCCGGCACCGACACAGGCAACGACGACCGCGGCGCCCCGGAGTCCGCATGCCAGTGACCGACGGCGCCCGCCCCCAGACCTACTGGTGGAGCACCGCCCGTCCCCGGCCGCTGCACGACTACCTCGACTCCCGCACCCCCACTGCCCGGATACGGCACTGGCCCACCCGCGACCCCGACTCACCCCACTGCATCCACCCCCTGCAACAAGCCTTGGACGATCCCGATGACCACGACCGACACCGGCGAACTAGCCCACGCCGTAGGCGCAGAACTGCAGCAGCAACGGGAAACCCGCGGCTGGTCCCGCCCTGCGCTCGCCACGTGGTCCGACGGCCAGATCACGACACGAACGCTGATCACGTGGGAGAAAGCCACCCGCTCGATGTCCCTGCGCCAGCTCGGCACAGCCGCCACGCTCTACCAGCTCCGCCCCTCCGGGCTGCTGGCCCGCGCTGAGCGGCGCATCGGCTGGGACCCCGACCTCGCCGTAGACCTCAGCGCCCTGGCCACCACCCAGCACCACGCCCTCCACCCCGTAGCCCGGTGGGCGCAAGACCACCTCGACGCCGGGGGCTCACCAATTCGCGGCCTGAACACCGACACCCTCGCGGCGATGGCAGACAGCTGCCGCCTGAGCATCGCGCGCCTGACCATCCTGCTCTCCACCGAAGCGCCGGTGCGCCCATGACATCAACAGAAACGACACGCCAGACCCCGACCGCCCACGCCGAAGCCGATCGTGCGCCGTGGTGGTGGCGGCCCTGCGGGGTCGATCAGCACCGGGTCAACCTCGCCTACCTCTACGACGCCTTCCGCGAGGCGAAAAACAGCGACGGCCGGTTCACGCCGTGCGTCAAGTTCGCCCACGCCCGGGAACGCGAGGCCGCCCGCAACCTCACGGCGTCAATGCCGGACGCGGGATTCGTGTTCCGCTCCGAGCGGGATTTTCTCGACCGCGCAGCCGCCTACCTCTCCGTCCGCCAAGGCGTCACCAGCCTCGTGGTCGCCGGCGCAGGCCTACCCAACATCATCGGTAAACGCGACCTGCACTCGATCGTCCGCATTCGCGAAGCGGCCACCCACAACGGCGAGCAGTCCACCGACCGCGCGAACGTCATCTACGTCGACCGCGACCCCCTGGTCCTCGCCCAGCTGCGCCCCCTCGCCCACGCCGACAGCGGCGTCCACGTCGTCGACGCCGACCCGTGGAACCCCACCGCGATGTGGGACACCCTCTACAACACCGGCAGCGCCAACCCGGGCCTGGTCTCCCCCGAGCACGACCGCATCGGGCTCCTGCTGGGCGGGGTGATGTCCTTCCACGGCGGCAGCCGCGCCGACGTCGCCGACGTCGTGCAGGCCCACCTCGGACGGCTTCCCATCGGCGCATTTCTGGCCATGACCCACCTGTTCCTGCCCGAGCACCCCGACCTCGCCGCCCAGGCCCGCAAGTTCGAAGCCGCGCTGCAGTCCACCGTCGCCGGTACGGGAAGTCTGGCCACCGAGACCCAGATCGAGGCGATGCTCCGCAGCACGACGCTGCTGCCGCCCGGGATCGTCCCCGCCTTCACCTGGTATCCCGACGGGCCACCCACCAACCCGCCGGTCAGCGGGAACTTCACCGCCGCCGTCCTCACCCAGAAGCCAGGACCCGACGACGACCTCCCGGAACCCCCTTGGCGACAGGAGGCCCCCTGAGGTCGGAGTCCACACGTCCAGGCGGGAGGTCGCGAGCCGGCAGTCGGTGCGTTCCAGCTTCACCCACGGCCGACGGCGCCGTCCCGCAGCCGTGTCACCGTGCCGCCGGTCCACCGCTCACACCCACCCGAGCCCGGCGCTCGCTGCTCGCGGCGCACCCGTTGGCAACAACTGTCCACATCAGACATCAGCAACCGACACAACATCGACCATTGCGGCAAGGGGTATGTGGTTTCATGTTCGGCCGAAGTAACGACGTCAAGCAGTACATCAAACTGGAGAAGCAGTTCGAGAAAGGGAAGATCACCTACGACGAGCTGGTCACAAAAGGCGGAGAGGTTCTCGCACGAGAACAAGCGAACTGCTCTCACGCCCAGACCGAGTACGACAAGGCGAACGGAACAACGTGGTGCGCCAACGACTCCTGCGGTATCCAGCTGAGCTGAGCGCAGTATGGCACTCTCGTACTCCGTCGACGACGACCACGCTGCCATCGAGGCAGTAGGAGCAGAGATCAACCGCCCGGACCCGGCGCGGTGGCGGGCGATGACCACCGGCGACGATCGTCTCCGCCAGACCTATCGGGCTCTCGGCCAGCTGATCAAGCAGGTGGAGGTCGCGTTCATCAAACGTAGAGCGGACCTACGCGCCTTTCAGGGTTCCCGCTCGGAGTACCACCAGGCGGCAGCCGCGTATCAAGAGTGGAAATCGCGGACCGTCCACTTCGCCAACTGCGCCCGCGCACGCCGCAGCGAGCTGGAGGACCGGGTATGCCGCATCAACCAGCACGACACCCTCGACCTGACGGCGACCGCCCTACGGACGCTGACACAGGCCATCGCCGACCACCGTGACGCCATCAGAAGCGGCAGTCGGGAGGAGACCGCAGCCGACCGCATGTTGTGGCTACGCCTGAAACTCCCGCCATGTGCGGCAGAGAGCAACCACCCGGCAAGCCTCGCTCCCTGACCACCCGTACCCGGCCACCGCAGGCAATGAGGTGCCCCGGCCCCCGTTCTTGCGCGCACCCCAGAAGCCTCCCGAGCGACCCCGCGCGCCTAGACCTCTGCCCGCTACCCGGGCGTCCGGGCCCCCAACAACTCGCCACAACACCGCGGTGCTGACACCCGCACGCGTGACACCCCGGCCGCCCGACGGTCACACCGTGAACCCACCCCGTCCACTGTCCACTTCACACGAAACGACTCATCTCAATGGATCTTCTCTTCACCCTGCTGCTGTGCGCGCCGTACCCGGCCATCGGCGTGCACACCGCGCGCACCGTCCTGCGCGAAGCCCGCCGTCGCCATGCCGGCACGCCGGGGCGCCGTCGACCGCTTGCCCTGCACGCCTGGCTCTACGCCGCGCTCCTCGTGCTGTTGTGGCCCGCCGTCGAGGTCATCCCACCGCTCGCGCGCTGCACCCAGTCCGGGGTGACCCGGCTACGGCGGCGACCCAAGCCGACGGAATTCTCCGCGTGACCGGCCTCGTCCACGGGCACCTGTCCGATGCCGCGCAACGGGTCTACGCACTGCTGGCCGACCATCCCGGCCCCGACACCACCGCCGCACCGCTGGCCGCCGCCCTGGAACTGTCCGAGCATGCCGTCACCGACGCGCTGGCCATGCTGCACACCGCCAGGCTGGTCGGCCGGTGGCCCGGCGACCGCTACCGACTGGCCGAGCAGGCCCGGCCCCACGCCACCCGCCTACTCGAGAGGGAACGCCACTCCATCGGCACCCGCCAACGCGGCCGCCTGATCGACTTCCACGCCGCCACCGCGGCCGCAGCCGTCCCGCTCATCGCCCCCGACGCCCACCGATTCAGCCCGTCTGCCGCCCACGAGATCACTCCGCCCGCTCACGCCGACGAACGCGAGGCCCGGGCCTGGTTCGGCTGGGAGCACCAGATCCTGCGCCACGTCGCCACCACCGCGGCCGGGTGGGGCTGGGACGACCTTGTGGTCGAGCTGGCCGAAGCGGTCTGGCACCTGGCCCGCCCGACCTACCACCACGACGACCTCGCCGCCGTCCAGCACGTCGGGCACACCGCCGCCCAGCGCAGCCACCCGGCCATCGCCGCCGTCTTCCGCGCCCGCGAAGCCGCCGCCCTGTCCGACCTCGGCCACCACGACAACGCCCTGACCGCCGCCGCCGAGGCGGCCGCAGCCGTCGCCGACAGCGGCGACCCACGCCTGGTGGCCGCGGTGTACTCCCTCAGCGGACGCGTCCAGCTCGCCGCCGGCCACACCGACCCGGCAGCCCACGACCTGCACACCGCGCTGCGCGCCCAACGCCGCGTCGCCCGCGACACGCACGGCCACGCCGTCCTGCACCGCCGGATCGGCCAAGCCCACCTCGCCCTCGGCCGCGTCCAGGATGCCCTCCGTCACCTGCGCACCTCACGCGAAGAAATGACCCGCGCCGGCCACCCGCTCGGGGCGGCCCGCACCGCGGTCCCGCTCGCCGACGCTGTGCTCGCAGCCGGTCACCCCAGCTCGGCGATGGCCGAGCTGAGTGACGCGCGGACCCGCATCGGCGCCACCGCCGCCGTCCGCTACCTCGCCGCGCTCGACCTGGCCACCCGCCCGCACCGCCTACGACCTCGGCGACACCGGCATCGCCCGCCGCCTCACCGACACCGTCACCACCCAGCTCACTCACGCCGGCCCCGGCGCAGCTGCTGACCTGCGCGCCGCCCGCGAGCTCCGCGCCCTGCTCTGACCCCAACAATCCCGACCGCAGAAACGACTCCGAGGACCCACACGATGGAACCGTTCTTCCAGCCCGACCGCCTCTGGCCCACCGGGCACCGACAGCTCCAGCTCATGATCATCCCCGACCTCGGCGCCAATCCCCGCTTCGCCGACTTCGTCGCCCAGTGCCGCACCGTCATGGCCGAGCACCCGGCGACCACCGAGCCGGTGCCCGACGAGAGCCTGCACCTGACCGTCCAGCCGATCGGCTTCCCCGGCCGCGACCGCGTCGACGCCGACACCCGAGCGCGGCTCGTCGCCGCGCTCGAGCGCGAACTGGCCACGGTGCCGGCGTTCGAGCTGCTGCTCGGGTCGGCACTGGTCTATCACCGCGGGGTCGTCGCCGACACCCACCACGACGACGGCTTCAACCGGCTGCTCGACCGCGCCCGCCCCGTCATCGCCGAGGTGTGCGGCCCCGACGCGATCGTCTACGACAGCCGACCCGCGCACCTGGCGCTCTGCTACGCCGGGGGCCACGGCTCCAGCGATGACCTGCAACGCCAGTTCCGCCACGACGTCCGCCCCGGACACGCCACCCTCACCGTCGCAGCCGTCGACCTCGTCGAAACCATCCAGGTCCCCCACCGATGCCGCTACGACTCCACCATGCTGCACCGCTTCCCTCTCGCCACCACCCTCGACGCGGCCGTCCCCGCCAAGGCCGGTCAGGCGGCATCAGCATGACCACCTCCAGCAATGGCGCCCGCATTGCCGCGGCCGACGCGTGCGGTGACGTCCACGACGGCTGCCTCGGTGGCGACTTCATCCGCCACCACCGGATCACCTGCACCTCATGGGATCTCGGCACCGTCCACAACGGCCCGCACCTGCGTCAGCAGTGGACACTGCGGATGGAACGCCACGACACCACCGGCACCGCGCACACGATGACCTGGCTCCACGACTGGAACACCGGAACCGGCGCACTCGACTGGGACTGGGCGGTATTCCTGCTCGCCCGCGACGCCCACGACGGCCGGCTGAGCTGGCCCGACTACCGCACCGAAAACCACCTCTCCGGCGCCACACTCACCGAACTCATCGCCGAACGCGAGTACTGGATCCGGTGCGTGCACACCTGGCACCACATCCGCGACTTCCTCGGCGCCGACGCCAGCCTGACCGCCGCGTTCTTCAACATCACTCCACCCGAGTACTGACCCCGACGCCGACATCGGCGACGCCGCGACACCAGCTCCGCCTGCGGGTCGACATATCCGAACTCAACCCATAAGCAAGTCCCTTAGCCGACACAGGCGACGAACGACGCGTGTGTCAGCGAGGCCATACAGCACTGCGCACAAGCGGCGTCGCCGAATGCCGACCCCACAAACCCCATTCGCACCCGAGCCCGGAACCCCATGAAACGACGCCACACCACCTACGTGCCGCAACGCGGCAGCGCCGAACACAAGCCCGCCGCCCTCGGATTCGGCCTCACCCTCAGCCAGCTCCGCATAGCCCGCGGCCTCAGCATGCGCGCTCTCTCCCACAAAATCGGCAGCTACCCACAGCAGGTGTTCAGCTGGGAACACGGCCGCATCCCCGACCCCGCCGACGCGGCCTTCATCGCCGGCACACTCGGGGCCCACCACACCACCGCGCAACGAATCATCGACCACGCCCGCCAGGCCGCGCTCAACAATCTGGTCGACACCGACCACCGCGAGCACGCCGCCATCGCCTGGCACTACGAACATCTCGCCGACCACACCACCATCTGGGCACCGACCCTGATCCCGGACCTGCTCCGCATCCCCGCACTTGACCTCGGCCTACTCAACCACCCGCTGGTCAACCACGACCACGTCGACGCACACGCCGACGCGATGCCCCAACGCCGCGCCGACCTCGCCGATCCCCGCCGCCGCTACACCATCCTCATCGGCGACACCGCGCTGCAGTCCTGCCCCGAACACCTACGCACCGACCAGCTCGACCACCTCGCCACCCAGGCCACGCGCCCAAACATCACCATCCTCCTGCTGTCCCACCAAGCCTGCCCGCCTGGACTGATCGCGCCGTTCATCCTCTTCAGCATCAACTCCGCCGCCATCGCGGTCGCCACCCACCATGGTCACGCCACCACCTACCTCACCGACCGTGACGCGCTCACTCGGTACTGCGCGACCGCCACCTGGCTACGCAAAACCGCCAGCACGATCGAGACCTCTCAAGCGCAGAATCGACAAACAGCCACGCCACCCCTCCACGAACACCCCGCGCCGAGCGAACCGACGCCGCGCCTGGCCACGATGGCCTCACCCACCCCGCCACCGCCGGCGCGCCCGCCCCGTCCGCCACACGACGTGGCCGCCCCCTCGATGCTCGGACCGCACGTCACACGTCTGCGGACGGCACGCGAGCTCGACCTCCCCGAACTCGCCGCAGTGACCGACATATCGGAAGCCACACTCTGCCGGCTGGAACGCGGTATCCACATCGCGTTCGGTCTCGCCGAGATCGCGGCCCTGGCCGACGCCCTCGGCGTCTCGCGCACCGATTTCGCCGGCCTGGCCGTGGGCGACTACAGCCGCCGCCACGGGCCGCCCCCGACAGAACCACTCATGGATCTCACGCCTGACCCGGACCTCGACCAGCCCGCGGGCTGGCTGCGAGCCGAACGAGAAGCGCGGGATCTGACAACGACAACACTCGCCTGGCGAGCCGGCATCCTGCGCCGCGTCTACCGCCAACTCGAGGCAGACGAAATGCCTGCCAAACTCTCGCACGCTGTCCAGCTCGCCGACGCCCTCCACGTCTCCCGCCACGCACTCGTAGCCCGAGCGATATCCGGCATCCGCACTCGCAAATCGCGCGACGAACCGCCCCGAATGGGTCGTTCAGATCAGAGCTGAGGTCTCCGCACGAACGTGGGCGATGAAGCGCGCGGCCTGGCGTCGGCTGGTCAAGGTGATCAACCGCACGTGGGGTCCGTGCTCGGCCAGGAGTTGGCGCACTTTGGGGCGCATGGTCGTGCGGTAGCCCCAGATGTAGCGGACGAAGTTCCAGGTGATGCGATCGTAGACGCCGACGTTGGCGTGCTGTCCGCCGCGGTAGCGCCGTCGGCGTTGCGGGATCCCGGTCAGGCAGGTGAGGGCGGGCAGGTCGAGGAAGATGACGGTGTCGGCTGCCGCGAGCCAGATGGGGAGGGTGCCAGCGTAGTTGCCTTCCAGCAGCCACCGTGGCCCGGCCACGAGCGTGCGCTGCAGCTCGGCGAACTCGTCCTGTGGGAGTGCGTTCCAGTCGGCGTCGTAGTAGACGGCGTCGAGGTGGGTCAGCGGCAGGTCGAGCAGCGAGGCCAGCTGGTTGGCCAGGTGAGTGTTGCCGGAACCGCCGCAGCCGATGATGGCGATCCTGTCCATGTCGCGCGAGGCTACCCGCGGTGTGCCCCTTCCCCGGGCCGGTTGCACGTCCAGCAGCGCATCAAGGACGTCGAGCTGGCGGGACCCCCGAACAGGTCCGGCGTTGTCAGGCAGTCGACGAGCAGCTCGGCATACTCGGTCGTGCCGAAGAGCCTGCCGAACTGAGTGAGTATGCCGGCACGCGCGGGTGCTGGCTGCCCGCAGGTAACGAGTATCCTTCACGAGCGGCGCGGGGCCGGCCCGGTGCGTGGTGCCGACCCCGCGGTGACTCGGTTATCTAGCCGGGGTTCCGTTTCAGCCGATCAGGGAACGAGCCTGGTCGGCGAGGGTGGTCAGCAGGATGAGCAGCGGCACGGTGAACATGATGATCACTGCGCAGCCGCCCCTGCTGCCCATTCCCTCATTCTTCCGGTGTTTTCCCATATTTCTCCTTCAACATTGGGGCCGCCTTGCGTGGCCCGTGTGCTCTCGCCATTGGCGCGAGAGCCCCGAACGTGTGACACGCCGGGAGCAGATGCACGGTGGTTCAGGTGGTATGGCAGGTATTCGCTGGCACGGGGCGCGGCGGCGCCGTCGCGGAGCCGAGACAGCTGACCGCGATGGTTGACGCCCGCGTCTGCGATCTCGCCCGCCGCCACGGCGGCGACGACGAGATCAACGTGTTCGGATCGGCGTGAACCGGTGACGCGGGTGTGCAACCCCTGAGGCAGGCACAAGCGATCAGCGCAGGGCCGGGTGAACCATGCCCTGGGCAGCGCGCGTTCCGGTCGCTCTCCCAGATGAAGCGGCTGCCCCGGCGCTGGTACGCCGAGTGAATGGGTTGCGCCGACGCGTGTCAGGTCGCCAGTTCGCGCACGATGCGCTGAGCGTGAGCAAGGCCGGGGGCGTCGGCACTGCCGATCCGACGTGCCGTCTTCTCGGCGCGATCCAAAGCCTTCAAAACCGCGTCGAGTAACGGGTAGCAGGTCGGCGAGCCTGGTGAGCAAGCTCCTGCCCCCGCGATCAGAAGCGGGGTATCCGTCGGCGGCGGCAGCTGAACACGCCGCCAGACGTCGAGTGCCTCCTCGACGCGACGGGCGACGTTCGGGTCGGCGTGATCACGATCGGTGATTCGCATGTACAGCACCGTCAGGACACTGCGCAGGGAAGCTTCGTTGGTCGGCACTGTAGTGCGCTGCAGGGCGTCATGAAGTGTACTTTTGAGTACCGGCGCGTCCGGGAAGTGTTCCTTGGTCTTCTGCTCGATCTTGCGCAACGCGTAACCGGATCGGGTGACGAGCTGTTTGAGGTAGTCGACAAACGCCGCCTGGGTGGTAATCGTGCGCAGCTCGGGTGGGATCCGCGGCGCCGATACGGCCGCGGCGAGCGGCAGCCGGATCCGCGGAACGGTGGGCTGTTCCATCAGCGTGTCGGGATGTCGTGGCACCGGGAGGCGGTCCGAATCCTCGACGACACCAGATGCCGTGCTGGTCGTCATGGCACGGGACTCGGGAATGTGGCGTTGGTCCTGGAGGAGGTGGGCAGCGAAGTAGAGGTCCAGCACCGAGGACAGGTCGTCCTCGGTGCCGCAGCAACCGCGCACAACCCCGATGTAGATGTCCATCGACAGCAGCACCGTCGCGGTTGGATCCCAGGCGGCCTCGAGGACCCGGTCGGGGACGTCGGGCAGCTCGGCTTTGATCTGCCATCGATGGTTGCCCACCGGCAGCAGTGCCACGCGGCGGTGCAGCTGACCGATTGCCGCAGCCAGCTGGCTGTCAGGCCGGGCGTTCATCCGCGGCCGCCGGCAGCGTGACCGTGGGCGGCGCTCAGCGTACGAGTCAGCAGCCGGGCGCCGACGATGCCGGCCGTGGTGACGGTGGCGTCCCGGCTGCGCTCGACGAGGACCACGCAGCACACCGAGCTGGTGACCGTCAGGTCGCGTCCCCGGCGCAGTGCGGGGCGGATCCGCGGTCGCGCCGCGGTCAAGGGGAACGGCAACAAGAAAGGGTTGTGCATTGTGTCGTTTTCCGTGAGGCGGGGCAGGGAGCGGGTTCGGGACTGCCCGGCGCCGGCGGCGATGGCTGCAACCATCCTCACTTCCCGCTGGCACCGGCTTGAACCCATTTTGATCGAACACGAAAAGATCACCTGCCCACAAGCGGGGAGTACTTCTCGCCCTGTCCGGCTTTGTCCGCCGAGTAACCCACACAGAAACTCGACTGTGATCTGGATTACATACCCCGTTTCTCGCCTGGATCAAGCCTATTCGCGTTGCCGCAGGCAGGGGGCGTATGGCACGTGCATGTGCCCCGGAACGATGTCCGGGGCTTGTCCGGATGTGATGCGAAGCCTCTGGCCACAGGTCACGATTGGTGATTTGATTCGACTTGATCCAACGGCTGAGCGTGACGCACAGCCCACCTGGTCGCGACACTTCCCTGGGCCCCGGTTTCTCGGCGCACCCTGAGGCGGGGTGGAGTTCGAGTCAGTCGAGCGCCCGGGCGGTTCTGCTGCAACGGAGCCGCCTGGGCCTCGACACCTTGCCCCATCGTTTCGGGGCTATCGCCTGCTTCCGCACGTCGGTCAGTCCTGCCATTGCGCTGTCGCACGCTGCACCCGGCCGCGCTCTCGCAACGCGTCACCCACCGGTGTCCCTAGAGCACCGGCAGACTCCGCGACACGAACTCCGTGTCACATGGGATATCGCGCAGTGTTACACAACGGACCCGGTAGAGTGACCCACTGGTGAGTGCATGCAGCCAGGCCGACGACGTTGCCGCAGCTCAACGACGCCCCTGCGTCACGCAGAGAGATCACGTGACACGAAGGGGCGGCATTCGTGGGCAACCACCGCAAAACTGGATAACGTGTGAGCATCTGGCGGTGAATGCGACACCCCAGCAGAAGTGGTACTGAGAGTGTGTTTTGTCGAGGTCTCCCTTCATCGCGGGTCGGGCGCGGGCAACAAGGGGAGTTGCCGAGGGAGTAATGCCCACAGCGATCGGGTGTGCGCACGGGCGCACCGAGGGAGAGGGACAATTCCAGTGAAGACTGGAGCAATCGCGTGTGTTTCCGCGTTCCGCGGAACGGAAGCACCGCGCCGGAGGGGACGATCCGTCGGACGCGGCCTGTCCTCCACCGACGACTTCACCAACGCGCGGCTCAGCCCCGCCAACCGGCAGCTCGTGCTGTTCCTCGTCGTCGTGCTCACCCGCGACGACGGCTGCCTGACCCGCATGTACGAGCGGCTGATCACCCGCCACGCCGGCGAACGCGGACATTGGCTCTACGGCAAGTCTGTCGAACAGATGCAGAGCGGCTGCAGCAAGTACCTGGGCAAATCCGCGAAGTACCGCCCCCGCTGGGACATGATCATCGACGCGTTGCGCGCCCAGGTGCCGGCCGACGAGCTACCTGCAATTCTCGCCCACGTCGCTGGGCTCTACTGCCGGGCCGCCGGGCTGGACCGGCCGGACGGCGAGTATGAGGGAGAAATCATCGAGCCGGTCTGGACCGAGGACTCTGTGGTCACAACCACGATGATTCAGGACCTGCTCGCCAGCCCCAGCGAAACCGACGCCACGACGGCCGCAGACGAGCAGACCGGCGCTATCCACGGCCAACTCGACCCGACGACGCTCGCCCTGCTCGACGAGCTCGCGCAGATTCGTGCCAAGCTCGCTGACACCGAGGCTCGGCTGGCCGAAATGACCGCCGAACGCGACCGGTACCGGGAAATGCAGACCTACCTCAACCGCGGCGTCCGTGTGCTCGACCTCGAGGTGCAGCGGCTCACCGATGAACTCGCTCGGCGACGGCGGGACGTGCAACTCGGCGAACTGGTCGCCGAGAATACCCAACTTCGCGACCGTGTCCGCGATCTGTCCGGTCAGCTCGCCCACCTCGCCCGCCGCCACGCGAGGGTACTGAAGGACGATTTCTTTCCCGACGTCTCCCGCAAGACACTGCTCGCCCTCGCCCACGAGCAGGCCGAGGCTGGACGCCCGCGAAGACACGGTCTCAACAACCTTGAGGTGCTGCCCTTGGCCGCCGGCAACAACCTCGACGAAGCGTGGGAAACCGAATTCGGCACGCCATTCGGATATGGCTTCCCGGAGCCTTCAACGGAACCACGGCCGTTGCGAAAACCGGCGCATGTGCCCTCAGCATGACTCCAGGCACCCCGGCTCCGCGCAGTGATCGCGGAGCCGGGGAATGAGCTGAAAGTGTCCTGCCCAGCCGTGGCGACGTGCGGCGCCGTCGGAGGCCAGTGAAGTATCGGCGTCGCCTCGCCCACACTGGTGAGCGGGCCTCTCTCTCGCGACTCACCCGATCTGGCCAAGAGCGAGGTCCGACCCGTCAATCCGGTCAGTGTCCACCGCCAGGACGACAGCCTCACGTACACGGTGGCACCTGCGGGGTACCGCCGCCGCCGGGACCGGTGTGCTGCTCGACCTCCCACAGATCCCCGCGGACCCAGCCGTAGGTGCCGGCCCGGTAGGACCAACCCCACGCATGCCCATCGGACGCCCCGCGTGTGCACGACACCCAGAACCCGGCGCCATAGCCGATCGTGCCCAGCACCCGACCGTCCACGGGCCGCGACCGGATGCGCGCCCCGTCCGCGGTCGCGATGACCGCGATCCAGCCCTGCGCGGTCGCGGCCGACATCGGGCGCGCGTGCGGCGAGGTCGAGGTGGACCACACGAGGGTGCCGTCGGGTGCGACCGCCGGCGTACCCGTGTTGGCCTTGCCCTCGCCCAGCGCGCCTACGTCCGGTTGATCGGACACCACATCGGCGGCAGGCCGAGTGTCGGCTGCGTCGGCCGACGTCGCCGCTGCCATCGCCGCGCTCGCGAGAGCACCGAACGTCAGCAGCGACGCGGCGATGCGCTTTGCGCACAGAAGACTCGTTGTCATGAAAAGACTCCCGTCGACTTTGGCGCGTCACGACCGCTCAGAAGAAGACTTCCTTCGAGCGCGAGGGCAGCGAATCGTCAACACACGCGCGGAAACCGACGCTCGGCCCAGGACCTTGCCTCGGCCTGGAACCCTCACCACCCGTCGAAAGCGGCTGGTGCTTCGTCGGTCTAAGTTTTCGGCTCGGGAGAGGTGCCCTCCCCAGTGCCCCCTCCCGAGCCGGGAACCCTCCTGCCGCCTGGGGGTTGAGAGCGGTCCGGGTCCCCGGAAGGGTCCATTGTGGTCGCTCCCTGTGGACCACCGTGGATCACCTTCTGAGACCAGAGTGCCCCAGAAAACATCAATTGGCCACAACTGTGGCCATTTTTTTGCGGTAACTTTCAGTGCCGGGCCCTGCGCGAAACGCAGCGCCTGGCGAAATTTCTCCCCTGCGCCCGGTCTCAGCTGGGCGTGGCTGCAGCACAGTGCAGCAGACCCGCGGTCCGGGACAAGCCCACACCCTCAGGATCACACGCGGCGCCCGGTGGCCGGCTTGCCCCGGACCCGCGGGGCCCGCTGGCGGCGGCCGCGTCCACTCCCAGCACGGCTGTGACCGCCGAGGAGGAATCCATGCTCAAGTACTTCGTCTCCACCCACCGCACACAAGGCGAACGGGACAACGACTCCAACACCGTCCCGGGCACCGAGCTCGTCGACATTCCCGGCAAGTCCCATGAGGACCCCGACGACACCTACTGCGCGTGCGCGCGCAGCTTCGTCGGATTCATCAGCGGCCAGGCCACGACGACCGCCGAGGTCGCCGAGTCCGACATGACGCCCGTGGAGTACATCCGCGGATTCCACGCCAAGCAGATTGCCCTCGGCTTCAAAGACACGCCCGCGTTGCACGCCAGCGCCACCAACGACGCGGTGCATCTGCTGCTGCTCGCCGCCTGCTGGCCGGTCGGCATCGTCGTCGAGCGCCGCGGCGACGAGATCTGCGTGCGACGTTTCCCCGACCAGACCTGAACGCCTCTGACCTGCCACCCCACACGCTCAGCAGATCGCCTGAAGGAGCGTTCATGTCCAGTTCCACCGACGCGCGGCGTGCCCGCGCGTTCCTCCAGCACGCCGCCGAACCCACCAACCCGGTCCTCGCCCGCTACGTCGCCAAGGTCGGGCCCGTCGATGCCGCCTACCACGTCAGCGAACGCACCGCACCCGCCCACGTCCTCGCCGAAACCCGCCGCAACACTGACTGGGAGCGCGCCGACGCCGCCCTGCGCACCGCCGCCGAGCTCGGCGCCCGCTTCGTCATCCCCGAAGACGACGAGTGGCCCGCCGGCGTCGTCGACGGCCTGCGCACCCTGGCTGCCGACGACGACATCCTCGGCGGGCCACCGCAGGGCCTGTGGGTCCACGGGGACGCGCGGCTGGATGACCTGGCGTCCCCGCGGTCCGTCGCGGTTGTGGGAGCACGAGCCGCCACTGAGTACGGCGAGCACCACGCCGCAGACTTCGCCTACACGCTGGCGTCTCGGAATGTCACGGTGTGGAGCGGCGCCGCCTACGGCATCGACGGCGCCGCCCACCGCGGAGCGCTGGCCACCGATCGCCGAGCCTGCACCGTCGCCGTCCTGGCATGCGGAATCGACTACGGCTACCCGGCCGGACACGTGGGCCTGCTCAAGCGGATCGCCACCTCCGGCGCGGTCGTCTCCGAATACCCGCCCGGCATACCGCCCGCGCGGCACCGGTTTCTGCAGCGCCACCGGCTTCTCGCCGCGTTCACCCGCGCGACGGTCGTGATCGAGGCCGGCCAGCGCGGCGGCGCCCGCCACGCCGCACGCCTGGCCGACAGGCTCGGCCGGCCCGTCCTCGCCGTCCCGGGTCCGGTTTCCTCCGCCGCGTCCGCTGGCTGCCACCGGCTGATCCAGGACGGTACGGCCCATCTGGTCACCTCGGCCGATGACGTCATCGCGGTGATCGACGAGTCGAAGGAGGCGGCCACCGAACCGGAGCTGCACGGCCCGGCGGACGAGGCCGATCGACGCTAGCGCACGCCCCGACGGCGGCCCGCACCTCGCGCTGACCTGGTGACCTCGGGCAGCGCCAGGGCCGCCGTCGGACGCGCGCTCAGGCGGTGGCGGCTCACACCTTCGTGGGCCGCCACCGCCTCCCCAGGCTCATTGACTGGGGAGGCCGAGCCGAGGAGCGCCGACACGTGACTCAGTACCTGACCCCCGGTGAACTCATCGGATCCCTGCCCGACACCCAGGCCGACACCCTGCACGTCATCGCGCTGCCCCGAACCTCGGACAGCACATCGGCGGGGCGGCTGACCTCGCCGGTCGGCGCGCGTTTCCCCGCCACCCGGGTTCGCGGCATGACCTCCCGAGAGCTGGCCGACCACGTCCGCAACGCCCTGCCGACCGACCGTAGCTGCGATCTCGTCGTCGTCGTGATCAGCGACGAACGTCCCTGGAACATGCCGCCGTTGCGGACCGCGATCGCCGCGCTCGAGGCCGACCTGCGCCCCGCTGGACACACGATCCTCGGCCGCTACTGGGCCCCGCACACCCGCCCCGGCGCCCCCTGGCGCGACTACCGCCGCCCCACCCACCTCGGCACCGTCATTGCCCCACGCGCCGACCTCGACTTCGCCGCACCCATCCAGCTTGGCGGTGACGCCCCGACACCGACGTGGGGCCTGCCCTTCACCGACGCCGGCGAAACTCTGCCGGCCCACCTCGGCCGGTTCGCCCGCCGGATCGTGCCGCTGCTGGTGCGCCGCGGGGACCAAGTCAACCGGATCGTCGCCCACGCCACCATCCAGGCCGGCCGCGGCGAACTCGTCGACGACATCGCCGCCTTTGCCGTCACGACCGCGCTGGCCGACAACGCCGTCTACGGGCCGATGCTCCTGCCGCCGAACGAGGTCGACCCACAGCGGGTCGAGCAGCTGTGGATGGCCCTCTACCGCGGCAGCCGCGACCCTGCGGCCCGTGCCCGGCTGGCCACCCTCATCGCGGCCAGCGCGCTGCGCCGAGGCGACCGGCCCCTCACCGCCTGCGCTCTGGTCCACGCGCACGGCGCACCGGGCGCCGCTGCGATCGGCGTGCTGTTCCAGCAGCACGCCGGTCCTGAGGTCGTCGAGAACGAACTCGACGTGCTCGCCGGCAGGGTCGGCGCCATGCCCTGGAGCAGCCCGAAGCGCTGGTAGCCCCCGACCCCAGCAGCCGGTCGGCCGCAGTGTCCCGGGTGTTGTTGCGCGCTCCGGGCCTCTGCTGCCCACATTCACGGAACGCAACATCGTGCATCACGTGATCTGTGAGTGTGTCGGTCAGCGGATCTGGATGGATCTGCTGACCGGGTTCGGTGCCCGTGCCGGTGCCTAGGCAGACTCGCTCGTGATCTAGCCGCTTCGGCGTGCCCTGCCGCGATGATTTTGTCGCTGGACCATGCCTCCGACGGCGTCGTTGCCTTCTGCTCAGAACGCGACCTCGAGCCGGCGCGCCGGATCAGCTCGGCGTCTTCAGTTCGCGGGCGCGCTCGAACGCGTACCAGATGTTGTTCTCGTTGTAGCCGATGCCTTGCGCGTGGGCTCCGGTGAACCCCTGCAGGAATACGAACAACGCGAGCGGGCCGGCCTGTTCGGTGCGGACGAGGTTGATGAGTGTCGGACACTGGTAGACCAGGCTCGTCTTTCGACCGGTGTAGAAACCCCACTTCAAGTCCGGATTGATCTTCCGGAGGACCTCGCCGGTAAACCAGAACAGATCGAACGTGATCGCGGTCCAATACGGCCGCGGCTTTTTCGGGTTCTCCGGATCCGGTTCGACTTCCGCCTTGATCCACTCCATGACCGTCCGGACGCCGTCCTCGTCGAACGTCAACTCGATACCGTTGAATTCGAGGAGCCCGAACAGCTCCTTGATGCGGTCGTCCTTCATCCGCAGCATGTCGTCGTAGCATTCGCGCGCCTTCGGCCGTTCCATGTCCCGAAGCGGCCCGGGGTGTACTGGGATGTACGGAAACCAGTGACCGAGTTCCATCATGGTCTGATCCTACGTCTCGCTCACAGGTGTGTGATCGCCGTGATGCCGGCGGCCATCAGGCGCTTCGCCAGGCCCTCCGTGCAGCCGATCGACCCGGTGGTCGGACTGCGGAAGAAGTGCCATTCGACGCTGTCGATACCGTTGCCCGCTTCGCGCAGATTGCGGGTGTCCTGGGCGATTTCCGCTCGTGTCCGCCGGGTCGAGCCGGTGCGGCCGACCTTGGACTCGTATCCGGTGCCGGTGTTGCTGTTATAGACGTCGTAGCGACGCTTGCCGTCGCCGTTCGGATCGTATTCCCGCTGGTCACTGTTGGTCTGCTGCTGCAGGTAGATACTCGCCGCGTCGCCGACGGCCTTGTTGGTCAGGATGTCGCGGGCACCGTTGAGCATGCCGCGCAGCGCCGCCTGCAGGAGCGCGTCCTCCTCGGGCAGGAATGGGGTGTCCGCGCCGTCCGTGGCCACCTCGGCGGCCACATCGACCACGACCGTCACCGTGTCCACCACCCAGTCGATCCAGTCTTCGCCGTCCGGATCGGCCAGGTTGAACGGGTTCTGCGCCGCGTAGCCGTAGGCGTCCTGGGTGGAGTTGACCTTCGGGTCGACGGTCAGGAACTGGGCCGTCAGCGGGTCGTAGTAGCGCGAGCGCAGGAACGTCAGGCCGGTCTCGGCATCGGTGTACTGGCCGGTGAACCGCAGCAGGGTGGTGACTGTGCCAGTGAAGGTCGATGCGCCGTAGGCGGTGTAGCGGTAGCTGCCGACCAGCGTGCCGGTGTTGCTCAGCAGCCCGATCGTCGACCCAATCTGGTCGTGCACGAACCAGGCTGCGCCACCGGCTCCGATCTGCTCGATCGGCAGGCCGGCGGGTCCGTACAGGTAGTTCGTCGCGCCGTCGGAGAGCAGCTCGGCGCCGGTGCCCCAGACGAACGTCGACGTCGTTCCGGCCACTGTCTTGGCCGTCCGCCGGCCGGCTCCGTCGTAGGCGTAGCTCGACGTCCCGGCGGCCGTCGTCGCGCTGGTCAGGTGCCCGGCCTGGTCGTAGCCGTAGGTGTTGCCGGCGCCGGAGGTCCGTTCGCCCAGGGTGTCGAACCCGAAGCCTGCGTTCGTCACCTGGCCGGCGGCGTCGAACGTCTGTGTCGTGGCGCCGACCGTTGTCGGGTGGCCCGCAGTGTCGTAGGCGAACGACTCGGTGCCGGCGCTCGCGACCTGCTCACGCGGGGTGTAGCCGATGTTTTCCGAAACCCCGCCGACCGTCTGCGAGGCCAGCTGACCGGCCGCGTCACGGGCGTAGGTCGCGGCCAGCACCGTGGTGCCACCGGTGACCGCGGTAGTCGCCGTGCGGCCGCCCGCGTCGTCAAAGGCGTCGGTGACGGTGGTGCCGTTCGGGTAGCTGGTCGTCGTCAGGTGCCCGTCGGGGTCGTAGCCGAATGTCGTGGCGTTGCCGGAGAAGTCGGTCACCGTCGTGAGGCGGCCGGCGTCGTCGAAGGTGCGGTTGACCGGGGTTGTCTGGCCCGGGTAGGCGATGGTTGTCTGGTGGCCGTCGGCGTCGTAGCCGTAGCTCACCGACGCGCCTGACCCCTGGGTCTGCGCGGTGACTTCGCCGAAGACGTCGAACGTCCAGGTGGAGGTGCCCGTGCCGTCGGTCATGGTCACCCGGTGGCCTGCCGCGTCGTAGCCGTAGGAGGCTGCAGGCGTGACGCCGTCCGAGTAGGTCACCGATGTGGTCCGGCCCGCCGCGTCGTAGCCGAACGTGGTGGTGCGGCCCGCGGGGTCGGTGGTGGTCAGCATGCGGCCCGCGGCGTCGAGATGGGCCGCCGTGGTGCGGTTGTCCGCGTCGGTGCGCGAGTTCTGCCGACCTTGGCCGTCATAGCCGTAGGACGTCTTGGCATTGAGGGCGTCGACGGTGTCCGCGACCGTGCCGTCGGCGTTGTAGTCAGTGGTCTGCGCCGAGTTGTCCGCCCGCGTGATCTTCGTCAGCAGCCCGGCCGCGTCGAACGTGGAGGTGGTCGTGCGGTTGTTGGCGTCGGTGACAGATGTCTTCTCGCCGTCGGCGTCGAACGTCGCAGAAGTCTTGTGCCCCAGCGGGTCCGTGGTGGCCGTGACGTTGCCGTAGACGTCGTGCGTATCGCTGGTGGTCTTGCCGTTGGCATCCACTGTGGACGTCAGCAGTCCGGTGGCGGTGTTGTAGCCGTACGTCGTTTTGTGCCCGAGCGGATCGGTGACCGAGCTCTTGTCGCCGAAGGCGTCGTAGACCGTCGTCGTGGTTTTGCCGTTCGGGTCGGTGCTCCGCGTCCGGTCCGCCGGGTGCGCGGCGTCGTCGTAGAAGTAGTTGGTCGTGCGCGTCGGTGCCGGGCCGAAGTTGCCCGTGGTCGATTCGACGACGTTGTTCGCGCGCGTCACGGTCGTGGACGTCAGGTCCAGTACGCCCGCGGCGCCCGAGGGGATCTGACCGGCCTGGTCGTACTGGCCGACCGTCGCGACGCCGTCGGGGTCGATCGTCTCGAGGAGGTTTCCGGAAGCGTCGTACGAATAATTCTTGGTGGATCCCAGAGCGTTCGACTCGGACGTCTTGTTGCCGTGGTCGTCGTAGGTGAACGTCTCGAGGTTGCCGTCCGGGTCGGTCTGCGTGGAAACGCCGAGCGTGACCGGGTCGTAGGTGTAGGACGATGTCCCGGCGTCGGGCGTGCCGTATCCCTTGGTTTCCGAGGTCAGCAGGCCGTTCTGGTACGTGTCGAGCGTCTTGTGCCCGGCCGGGTCGGTGACCAGCACCTGGCCGGCGCTCAGCCCACCGTCGGGAGCGTAGGTGAAGGTCGTGGAGTGGCCGTCCGGGTCGGTTTGCGACGTCACGCGCTCGGCGGTGTCGTAGGCCATCGCCGTCACGGCCGCGCTCGCGCCGCCGTAGTTCTTCGGCGAGCGCATCGACGTCATCAGGTGCGCCGCGTTGTAGCCGTACAGCGTGTGGCCGCCGCCGACGTCGATCACTTCGCTGAGGTCGTCGGAGGCGTCATAGGCGTAGGACACCGTGCGCCCGGACTGGTCGGCGAGTCCCGTGATGTGGTTGCCGGTCCAGGTCAGGGTGTACGCGCGGCCCGCCGGGTCGGTGACCGTGCTCAAATGGCCGCTGCCGTCGTAGGCCAGGCTGGTCTGGTAGGGCGGCGACGCCTTCGTCCCGGCCAGATCGGTTTCGGCGTTCAGTCGCCCACTCGCCGCATCGAAGGTGAAGACGTCACGGCCGCGGCGGGTGAAGACGTAGTTCGAGCCGGACTTGACCAGGGCCGCGTCGTAGCGCGGGGCCGAAGGCGCGTAGCTGCCCGAGGAGTCGATGAACGTGACCTGCGAACCGTCCTCCTGGTGGACGGTGACGTTCCCGGTGTTCGCATCGGTGGTCGCACTCAGGTTGTAGGAGAACGTCCAGCCCCAGCCGAACGGGCCGTCCGCCGCCAGGGAGCCGTGAGGACCGCTGGGATCGGCGATACCTTCGGCGTAGCTGCGGGTGAAGTTCAGCGGCAGACCGCGCCCCGGCGTCGCCAGGTCGGTGAAAGACTGACCGAAGTAGCCGGTGCTGGTGTCGACCGGGTCGCCGGCGGTCCGGCGCGCGCAACCGCAGGCAATGAACGCAGGGTTCGAGCCCTTCGGTGCGTCCTGGATCCCCGGTGGCCCGCCGATCGGCTGGCCGGGCGTGCCGCCCATCGGCACGAACGCGATCGCGTCGAAGGCGACGTCGAAGTCCGAGTAACCCTCGCCGCCCATGTTGAGCGAGCTGCCGTTGTTGGTCAGCACGACATTGCCGCCGTTCTGCATGGCGAACGTGCCGATGGTGACCCACTGCTCGGAGTTCCACGCCTGGTTGACCCGGATCTTCCAGGGCGACACCCCGCCGCCGGGGTTGATCGTGTAGACGACGTTGGTCGCTTCGGCACCCAGACCGGGGATGTGCAGCTTGATCTTGTAGTACTGCAGCGACGGCAGGTTCGGTGTCCAGGTTCCGGTGTTGATGAGGTCGGGCTCGGAGCCGTCCTCGGTGTGAGTGAACAGGATGTGCCCGCCCAGGCCGGTGCCGAGCTGGTGGGTGTCGATCGCGCCGATCGGGTCACCGTTGGCGTTCTTGCCGTAGCTATAGGCGAACGTGCCGTTGGACGACCAGTTCGCGGCGCCGCAGCCCTGCAGGTTCAGCGGCGGCGACGGCTCGTCGTCGACGACGATCGAGCCCGCCGGGACCTTCGAAGTGTCCTGCGTGCACGTCGGTGGGTTCTTGCTCGGGTTGGCCGGTTCGCCGCCGCCGGAGACGAGGTAGGGGCTGGTTGCGCAGGTCGTGGCGCAGTTCGGGAGCCACGTGACCGATTGGTGCCACCAGCACTCGAAGTCGTTGAGCATGCAGTGGCTGGCACCGGGGTTGCTCTGGTTGGTGTTGTTCGGGTCGCAGTGGTTGTCCGCGAGGTCGCACATCGCGGTGAACGGCGCAGGCTGCACCCAGGTGTTGCCGCCGTGGTACGTCGGTTTGGCGTAGGCCTTGCTGCCGTAGCGCAGCAGCGGGCTCGCGGTCCAGCCGAGCACACGCTCCTGGTAGGGCCAGCTCGCCGGGTGCGCCGCGTCGGCGTAGGTGTCCTGCAGATACGGGTCGCGGTTGGGCGGGTAGTCCAGGTTCGCGGGGTTGTTGGTCCAGCCCAGGCCCCAGGTGCCGTCCGGGCCGGTACACGACGGGCCGGGTGTGCAGCCGGTGGTGTTGCCGTTGGCGGCGTTCGGCTGGATGCCGGAGTTGTACGCCCACGCGGCGAAGTACCAGTTCTCCAGGTCGGCCGGGTCGCCGTTGTTGGCGATGATCCCGTCGCTGTAGAGGGAGTTCCAGGTGGTCTCCAGGATCTGCAGGCCGGCGGCGATGTTTTCCTGGTAGTCGACGGCGACCTTGATCTGGCCGTGTGCCGACAGCGAGTGGTCCCCCACGTGCATGCCGTCGGTGACCTGGCTGATCCCGTAGCCGCAGTCGGAAGCGGCGTAGTTAATCGACCGGATGTCGCCGCCGGCGCCGTAGTAGGACGCGATCAGCGGGTCGCCCGCCGTGCCGGCCGGCGCGTGCCAGGAGGCCTGCGACCAGTTCGACTCCTGGGCCATGATGCCCTCGAAGATCGACCGCGGCACGGTGTTCGACGCTCCGGACGGGTGCGAGAGCGGGATCAGCGGGAAGTCGCTGTTCGGCGCGTACGCGGCCAGGCCGAGGTTGTCGAAGCCGGCCGGTCGCGTGTACGCGCTGCCGGTGAGCAGACCCTGCTCGGCCAACTGCACGGCCCAATCGACCTGCGCCGGGCTCGGCTGCATGACCTGCTTTGCGGTGTCCAGCGGGGCGACCGCGCAGGTCGGGGTCTGGGTCGTGGTGGTGCTCTGGGGCGCCGACGTGGTGGCCGGAGCCGCGTCGGCGCTCGGCGCGAGCTTGCCGGCGCTGACCTTCGGGGCGGCCGTGACGGTGGCCGCCCGGTACGACGGGATCGCCGTGACCGGCTTGGCGTTGCTTGCCGCGACGTCGCGGGCGAGGACGTTGCCGGTCTTGGTGGACAACACCTTCGGCGCGGTCTTACCGGTGTCGTCGTTGGCGCCGAAGAGAGCGTCGCCGTCCAATGAGGACGCTGTCGCGCCGTGCGCGAACGGGGTGTCCTTGACGCCGGTCACCGCGGCCGCGGTCAGGGCGGCCGGGTCGGCCTGGCTGACGCCGGAGAGCACGGCGTGCCCCGCGCGGCCCTGGAACAACTGGACGCGCGTCAGCTCACCGGAGCCGAGCGTGGTCACCTTGCCGTCGTGCTCGTGTGCGGCGGTCGCGGTCTTCTCGCCGGCCTTGTGCCGCAGGAAGCTGACGCCGCCGTCGGCCGCCGGCCGCAGGTCGTAGGCGTCCCCGGCGACCGTCGCGACAGTGACCGGCTTTCCCTTGGCGGGCACGGAAACCAGCTGTGAACCGGCCGCGCCGATAATGCCCGACGCGGTCGGCACGCCGGAGGTGATCTGACCCGGCGCGGTGACCGAACTGTCGATCTTGCCGGTGGCCAGGTTCGCGCTCAGCAGCTGCGTGTTCTGGTCGTTGCTGCCGACGTAGAGGGTGAAGACGGCCTCGTCGCCGGTGCCGCAGCCGGGCGAGAAGTACTTCAGGCCGACACCGGTGGCCAGCGGGCGGACCGCGCCGGAGGCCAGGTCGACGGCGTAGGCGAAGGCGCCGTGATCGCGTGCGGGTTGCTTCGTCACCACGGAGATGGGCAGGATGGCCACGGCGGCGTAGCGCCCATCGCCGGAGAGACACTGATAGCCGGTCCACGAGGAGTCGTCCAGCCCGGCTGGGTGGATCAGCGCGACCTCGTGCCAGGCGAAACCGGCGTTCTCGCGGCCCAGTTGAAGGTGATAGCCCTGAGCGTCACCCCAGCCATCAAGTGCGACGTCGGCAGACTTCGCCGCGGCCGGACCGAAATCACCGGGTTTCGGCGATTTCGCGAGCCTCGCCGGTACCTGGGCAGGAGCGAGAGGAACAGCGGACGCGTCGGTCACCGAGCCTGAGGCGACACCTATCACCGTCAGCAGAATGATAAGGAAGCGCGCAAAGCGGCGCATTTCCCATTTCGGACCGAAGACGTCAGAGCGCACACGCCATCTCGCACCCGGCACGGCACGAACCTCCCCCTGAGCACGGCTCTCGCGACGCCGTGACAATCCGCAGCCGCCCCGGAATCGGGGATCGGGCGAGAGGAATTTAACCCGGGAAAAAGGTTCGGACATCACCCGTTCGAGTGATGTCCGGCAATTCACCAACTCTACGTTTTCCGGCTTCTAATACACTTTTCGCCCTTTGCCCGAAACGCCCCGTGTCGGTGGTCATGCCGCGCTGCCAGGCGTCGCAGCCGTCGGAGATACTGGCCGCGAAACCGGCGCTGTGGGGTCTCGACTCGAACGAAGTCCGGGTCAGCGAAAGCCTCGCAGTAGGAGTTCTCGGCATCGTCCCGGCCGCCATCGACGTCCACGAGGCGCGCGAGGGGCTCTGTGTGCGACGTCTACCGACCACACCTCGACAACTGGAACCATCAGGTGGGCGTGTCGCCTCATAGTCCAGTCAATATGCCGCGCCACCCACGGCGACGTGGCGATCCTCAAACACCGTCGAGACGGCCAGCCCCACCCGCTGCCGCTGCGCGACCTGCACACCGGCTGCGCGGTCGCATCGGCCCTCACCGAGCCGGGCATCGAACACGTCCTGCGCCTGCTCGCACTCGGCGAACGACCCGAAGACCGTCGACGCCGTCTCCAGGTAGGCCGCCCGGCAACGGCAGCAGATCGGGCCAGGTGACGTCCCGGCACGCTCTTCACCATCCCTATAGATCAGTGGTTCCGGGGTGCCGGGCGCTCGGCCATCGCGGTGTGGCCGGACCGAGGGAACCAGGCTCGCGCCGGCGGTGCACAGCCACCAGTCCACAACACCGGCTCGCTCCGCGGCTCGGGGCCTTGTGCACCGCCGGCGCTCGGCCTGGTGAGCCGTGGCCGTCCACCCGCGAGCCCGCCGCCCCGAACTGCGGGCCAAGCAGCGGCCACGAAGAAAGGACCCTGACCGTGTCGAGGGAAACCAGCACCTGGCTCAACACCAACGTCCTCATCGGATTCACCGACCAACGCGGCCACGCCTGGCACTACCGCGCCGAAGACCAAGGCACCGAGCCGAACCACTACCCCGGACCGATCCCCATCACCGAGGTCAAACGTCGCCTGTTCGGCTGGACCGCCGAACCGGCTCGGGTCCTGGTCGAGGACCGGTTCGGGCTCCGCCTCGCCCCGCACCACCTCGGCGTTACCACTTCCGACACCGGCGACATCCTCGCCATCCACACCGACGAGTACGGCATCCACCAGTACTGCACCTGGCTGCTGGACAACGTCGCCGCCCTGCTCGACGACGGCCTCACCATCGGCTCCGCTGGCCTGCTGCGCGACCGCAGGCAAGCCTGGGTCAGCGTCGAAGTCCCCGACAACATCACCACCCCCGAAGGAGTGGAGTTCCGGCCCAACCTGCTCGCCTGCTCCAGCCACGACGCCAGCCTCAAGACCCGATACAAGCGCGTCGTCACCAACGTCGTGTGCGACAACACCATGAACATCGGGCTGCGCGAAGACGGCCAAGAAGTCGCCATCGTCCACAAGCGCAACAGCGCCCTACAGCTGCTCTCCGCCCGCGAAGCCCTGCAGATCGTACACACCGTCGCCGACGACTTCGCCGCCGAAGTCAAGAAACTGTGCCAGACCACCGTCACCGACCGGGCCTGGAAAGCCTTCCTCGACGCCCACACCCCGATCCCCGAGCAACCGGGCCGGGGGCGCACCAACGCCACCAAGAAGCGCTCGGCGCTGACCCGGTTGTGGACCAGCGACAGCCGGGTCAGCCCGTGGAAGAACACCGGGTGGGGTGTCGTGCAGGCCGTCAACACACACCTGCACCACGAGGCCGTCATCCGCGGCGCCACCCGCGCCGAACGGAACATGATCCGGGTGATGACCGGCGAACTGGGCAAGCACGACCGCACCGCCGCCGCGACCCTGCACAAGGTCCTCGCCGCCGTCTGAGCGCCCCCCGGTCCCCGCCCTCGCTCGCTGTTCCGGCTCACGAACGGACTTGTGCCATGAGCACCAGCACCATCCCGCCGATAGCGTGCGGCACCGACGGCTGCACGAACACCGGTCACGGAATCTCGATCGCCGTGTCGCGCCCGAGCATCTACCGCTGCCACGACTGCATCGCCTTCCTGGACGCGCTCGCCCCTCGCTGGATCCGCGGGTTCACCGACGAGCGTGCCTACGCCGACAGCAACACCGAACTCGGGCACATGAACGCGACGGCGCTGCGGGAGCAGGCCGCACCGGTGTTGGCCGCGATCAGGCAGGCGCGGGATGCGTTCACGATGCTGGCCGACCTCGTCGGCCCGGCGCTGGCCCGTGACACGGTCACCGCGATCGTCAACGCCGGCGACCACGTCATCGACTGCTCCGTTACCAACTGGTGGGCCGCCTACCGCTACCCCGAGCACCACCCGCGCACCGCGCTGGCCCGCGCGGCGTACCGGTTCGATCACACCTGGACGGTGCGTGTCGACGGCCACGCCGTCGAGACCGTCCGCCGCGTCACCGCCGGCGTCCTCGACTACCACGAACCCCACACCCTCAGCGGATCTGTGCTCCGTCCCGACCTGCCCGACGACGAGCAGCCCCGCTACGACTCCGTCCACGCCGCCGCCCTCATCGCATGGACGGCCGATCGCGATCGCGAGCCCGCGCCCGATGCCGTGGCTCCCGGCCACGCGTGACCTCGCGGTGTCGTGCGGCCTCGATCACGCGACCAGGTCCCGCGACACCGGTCAAGGCCACACCTCGACGAATCGACGACCCGGCCGCAGGCGCGGGGCCTTGACCGGCGCCACGGCGGGACCTGGGTGACCGGCGTCGTCCGCACACCACCCCACGCGAGGCCACCTGAATGAACCGGGAATCCCCGAGCGGCACGCCTTCCCCCGGGCGAGCCGGCTCCCGGTTCGGGGCTGGCCGGGTCAGCGCACGCGCCGCGCTGCCCGGCCAGCCCCCTCGCCTCGCCAAACCACCTGCCATCGGATGTCCGAGCATGCCCCAGCCAGCCACACTGACCGCTACCGAACGGGAAGTCCTCGACGACGTCGCACGCGGCCTGAGCAACATCCAGATCGCGCTCAAGCAGTTCCGGTCACACGAGACCATCCGTACCCACGTGAAGAACATCCTCGCCAAGCTGAAGGCCCGCAACCGCGCGCACGCCGTCGCCATCGCCTACAACACCGCCATCCTCCGGTGCCCGCTACCGCATTTGCCGACGACGCAGGCGATACCGCGGCTGGTGTCGCCGCCGGGCCGCGCAAGGTGCGAACCCGGGCAACCGGGCCGGGCGGCGACCGCACTTGCTCGTAACGGCGTCCGCCACAGGCGAGGGCCGCGATGACCGAGCCGGCACTGTTCTCGCTCGAGAACCAGCGCGGAAGCCGTCCGTTCCTCGTGGTGTCCTGGGGTGCCGGCGTGGCAAAGTAGGCGCCGGCGTCGCCGGTCTAAACCGTGATCAGCTCCGGCGGTACCGGTAGCGACATGAGACGGAGCAGTTCCGCGAGCTTGGCGTCGAGTTGTGCTCCGACCTCGGCGATGCGGGGCTCGTCGAAGCTGGTGAACCTGGTCGACGGCTGGTCGATGCTGAACTGCGCGTGGCTGGGGGTGGCTTCGTAGATCGCGGTGCGCAGCGGGGCGTACAGGATGATGCCGGGGTCGTGTCGGAACATGGTTTCCGCGATGACGTTGTTGCCCATCAGGTAGGTGATGGCGCGCCGCTGATGTCCCGACAGACCCATCACTGGCATCGGGTCCAGCGTCGCGTAGATGGCAAACGAATGCGGCGTGTGTTCGGCGGTGTAGGCCTGTAGTCGCTTGAGGTCACCGGTTTGGATCACTGCGACGAGTTCGGCGAAATCGATGCTGGGGACCAGCGATTCGTAGCGTTGACGGACGTCGTCGAAGGTGTTCCCGGTGTCGATGACGAGGCGGTTGACGACGTGCGCGACGGTCTGGGTCATGTCACTCCCCCTGCAGGGTTTCGGTGGTGGTTGTCGGCGATCGTCGCGGGTCAGTTGGAGGCCGCGTCGAGCAGGATCCGAGCCATGGTGTCGGGGCGCTCCAGCGCGGAGAAGTGGCCGGTGCGGGGCGCGGTGATGCGGTGAACGTCGGCCAGTGCCAGTGCGACCCGGTCGCGTTCGGCGGGCCGGGACCAGTCGTTCTTGCTGTAGACGAGGGTGACCGGCGCCGACACTCGCGGGTAACGCTCGCGGGCCCGGTCGAATCCCTTGAGGCTGCGGAAGATCCCGCGGGACACCTTGGCGTAGCCCGTGCTGCGGGCACTCCCCCGTAGCTCGGTGATGAAGTCATCGGGCAGCTTGGTCTTGTCGACGTAGCCGCCCCGCAGAATCGCCCGAAAGATGAGCAGCAGCTCTAGGGGGCGAAGACGGGGCCTTGCACGGGGCATCCGCACGCCGGAGCTGATGACGCGGGAGATCCAGTTTCCCCGCTCCCCGCCCTGGGGTAGTCGTAGCTGTCCAACACCACGACCCGGGTGACCCGGTCTTTCAGGTCGATGGAGGCTGACAGGGACAGGGCGCCGCCGAGTGATTCGCCGGACAGGGTGACGTCGTGCAGGTCCAGTCCGCGGACGAATTCGACCACCGCGGCGCGCCGCTGCGGATCCTCGTACTGGGCGCCGGGGACGATGTCGGACCAGCCCATCCCGGGCAGATCCAGTGCGTAGATCGTGTAGTGGTCCCACAGCTGCGGGACAACTCGCTGGAAGTAGTCCAGTTCGCCGCGGACGGAGTGCATCAGGACGAGGGCCGGCCCGGTGCCGACCGTGTAGTAGCGCAACCGCGAGCCGTCGGAGCGGGTGAAGAACCGCACCTCGCCGCGGCCGTTGGTCCAAGTGTTCGCGTAAGTCGTGTCGGGAGAGTCGCTGCGTCGCATCGTTGTCCTCCAGGGTGAGCACGGCCGGAAGCCGAGGTAAATCGATCGGTTTCTCCGAGCAGGTAGCCGGTGGATCCAGGTTCAGTGGGCCATCACGGGCTCGCCCTCGGACGGCTCCAGGGCCCGATTCGGATTCAGGAACGCCGCGATCAGCGCACCGGCCATGAAGAACCCGGAGCCCACGGCAGGGTGGCCGTGTAGCCCTCGACCCCGGCCTGCGCCGCGGCCGGCGCGCCAGGCTTGTGCGAAGTCACGTGTCGGCCGTGGCCGAGGAGGCAATGGTGGATTAGGAGCGCTGTGCTGGTGGAGTCGCAGATTTACTGTCCGGTGTTGATCAGCGCCGAGGCGACGCCCGAGTCCTCGTGATGGATGCTGAGGTCGCCCCTGGATCGCAGTGGTCATCACCGCGCCGATGCCGGGGCCCAGCAGGATCAGGCCGGGCATGATGTGCGTGTCGTAGGTGCTGTCCAGCTCGAGCCGGGTCAGCAGGGCCATCCCGGTTGCCGCGACCAGGAAGCCGACGCTGACGACGATCTTGGGCCGAGCTTGGGCAGGACCAGCAAAAATATCGTGGCCGACGAAACGACGCCGGCCGCGACCATCGGCAGGAACGCCAGACCGGTCTTGATCGGCGAGTAGCCGAGGCTGGCCGCGACGGCCTCGAAACCGGCCAAGCCGATCACGAAGAGGGAACGTCGGGCCAGCAGGTCACCGAGCCGGCTGCCGAGCAGCAGCAGGCTGCCGAACGCCAGCGCGTAGCCCATGATGACCCACTGCCAGCTGCCGGCGCTGAAACCGAGGTCCCGCTGCGCCTCGGGCCGCGCGATGTTCACGACGGTCGCATCGAGCATGACCATGACCAGCACGACCAGCGCACGGCATGTGAGCCACGAAGGTCCGAGCCTGTCCGGAGGCGGGCGCCCCGTGGTCGACGCTGGAACTCATTTTTCCCCTACCAGTTCGCGCAGGCGCGTGTTGTTCTGCAGCGCCCATCGCATGGTCCGCGGCGGGCGTCCGAGCAGGGTTGCCAGTTGGTCGGAGAGGACGTCGTACCGCCCGCTGGCGATCAGCCTGGTCTGGGTCTTCAGGTGCGCCGCCACGTGCCGGGCCGCAGCCGGGTCGCCCAGCGTTTCCTGCAGGACGGTCTCGTCGATGACAGCCTCGTTCCAGGCCTCCACGTCCTCGGGGATGTAGGTGACCTGGCGTCCCAGCACGGCTGCGTAGTCCTCAGCGAACCCGTGCATGTCCTTCAGCTCCGGGCCGGTGAGCTCGTAGGACTTCGAGATGTGCGGTGCGGGGTCGGCCAGAATCTTCACGCACACCTCTGCCACGTCGTGAACGGCGATGGGCGCGAGCCGCTGGTTGCCGAAGGGCAGGCGCAGTTCACCGTTGCTCAGCGGACCCAGAAGCATCCAGGTCAGATGGGGGTTCTCGGCGAACAGGGTCGCACGCACGTTGACGGTCGGGATGCCGGACCAGTCCAGCACCCGCTCGCAGACCCAGTGCGCCCGCTGCTGCGGTGACCAGTCCGTGACCAGTCCACCGAGCCAGGAACGCAGCTCCTCCTCCGGTGCGGTCATCTTCTCGAGCGTCATGTACGACTGCTCGTAGTTGGACAGGTGCACGAATGCCTCGATGTCGCCCTGGGCTCGCGCCGCCGCGGCCATCAAGGTGAGGGCATCGGCGTAGTACGGCTGCGGGGTCATGCTGAAGTAGATACGCTTGACACCCTTCAGTGCGGCGGTCACGTCCGCGAGTTTGAGCAGGTCGCCGACGAAGACCTCGGCCCCGGCCTCGCGCAGCGACTGCGCGCGTTCGTCGTCCCGCCGCACGAACGCGCGCACCGGGTGGCCCTGTTCGAGCAGCATGTCGACCATCACCCTGCTCACGCCACCGACTTGGCCGCCGGCGCCGGTGATCAGAATGGGATTGCGCTCCGTCATTGTCATGTCCTTCATCAGGTTGGGGTGGGTCGGCAGTTCAGGAAGCCGAGGAGTGCGGCGTTGACCTCGGCGCGACGCTCCTGCCGCCTGCTTGCCGGGCATGGCCGGAAACCGGCTGGAAACAGATCGGCTTCCTCCCTAGCCGACGCTTACCTCGGCGGTCCCCTGGAGGGCCGCGTCGGCGTCGGCGATGGCCAGCATCTTGTTGATGTCGGCGCCGGCCAGCGCACCGGCCGCCGCTGAGGCTCCGACCTGGGCGGCCGGATCGGTGGCGTTACCGGCCACCCACACCCCCGGTACCTCTGTGATCCCGGCCAGGCCGGAGACGAAACCACGGCCCACGTTGGGATTCGGCAGGTCCCGTACCGGCAGGCCCAGACCCTCCAGACCCCGGGTCCGGGCCTGCATCTGCGGGCCGACCGCGAGCACGCGGCGGGGCACGACCTGGCCGTCGGCCAGGCGCACCCCGGCGAGGGCACCGTCCTCGTCGTCGACGACCTCGGCGACCGGGGTGTCGACGACGCGGATCCCGCGGGCGGCGAAGCGGGCACGGCTGTCTTCGTCCAGATCGGTGCCGTGGGTGAAGTAGGTCAGGTCCTCGGTCAGCTGACGGAACAGCAATGCGTGGCCGACGGAGGCCGGGCCGGTGGCGAGGACACCGATGGGTTCATCGCGCACTTCCCAGCCGTGGCAGTACGGGCAGTGCACCACGCTGTGCCCCCAGTGCTGGGCGAGCCCGGGCACGTCCGGCAGCACATCCGTGAGGCCGGTGGCCACGAGAATGCGGCGAGCGGTGATGCTGCGGCCGTCGGCCAGGGTGACGGTGAACCGCAGGTCCCCGTCCGCCGCCGGTACGGCGGGCTCGGCCGAGACGACCTCGCCCTGCACGACGCGTCCGCCGTACTGGCGCACCTGCTCCCGGCCCCGTCGAAGGATCTCGGCCGGCGGGGTGCCGTCGAAGACGATGAAGCCGTGCACGGCTTCCGCGGGTGCGTTGCGCGGGGAGCCGCTGTCGATCACGACGACCGAGCGGCGGGAGCGGGCGAGGATCAGCGCACCGTTCAGCCCGGCGGCGCCCCCGCCGATCACCACCGCGTCGACGGTCCCCTCGTCCGGCGCGTCGCTCGCGAAGCCCTCGCCGAAGGGCAGTCGCTGGGTCACCTGTGTCATGAGTTCACTCTCCAAGCCGCTTCGCGGCATCACGGTCCCGCAAGCCCGGACCAAGCCGGTCCGACGAGCCCAGGACAGTTGTGTACTGAACTGTCAGAAATCTATGCGGTTCTGTACTGATTTGTCAAGTACGATCGATCGGCCATGCCATCGGCACATCGGGCCACTGGTCGTTCCCGCAAATCAACGATCAGGCTGGTCGGGTCCAAGAAGGACGCTCGCAGACCGGAGCGATTCGCCTGCCAGACAAGGAAGAAAGAGCACCCTCCCCGTGCCGGAGGAGCTGGCCCACTCGTCCCGTCGGCTGGACGAGATCGAAGAGGCGGCATGGCCGGTGCTGAGCCAACACGCCCTGGACCTGTCGCGGCCAACCGGCGAGGAACTGCACGCCGCGCTCGGCGAGTTTCGGTGGGAGGCCGGTGAACCCACCGACTTGCACCTCGTGCTGGCAGGTGGCGTGCTCCTCGTGGACCGCCGCGAGGAGCAGGTCGTCTTTGTGATCGAGCCCGGTGACTTCGTCGGCGAGCTGGGCATGTTGATGGGGCAATGCGCCGTCTTCCAGGGCGCGGCCATGGAAGGCACCACGATCCTGTGGTTCGGAGGGGAGGAACTGCGCCGGCTGGTGGAAATTCGGGGAGCTGAGCGATGTCCTGCTGTCCGCTTTGGATGCCCGGCGGCGATTCCTGAGCAGGACTGGCGAGGGTGGTCTGGTACTGGCCGGAGACGACGACCGCGCGTGGCGTCGGGCGTCGGCGAGGGATCCGTGGTCATCTCCGCAGTCCACGCCTAGAAGGTCGTTCTGATTCGCGCCGTGGTGGAACAGCTGCGATGCCGGGTCAGCTCGCCCCGGGTCCGGCGGAGGTAACCGGAGCGCTACTGGCCCAGGCCGCGATCCGCTCCGCGATCGTCTCGGGGGCTTCGATGTGCAGAAAATGACCGACGTCGGGGATGACCTCCCGCGCGTGCGGGGCGGCGAACCGATGCCGGTCGTCGGCCTGCGGGGGGAGGAAGCAACCGTCGTCAGCACCGTGCAGTTGCAGCATGGGTACGGTGATCGGCTGAGACAGGCGGCGTATCGCCCCGAGCATGCCGGGTCGCAGCATCTCCCGGTAGTACTTGATGGGCGCGGGCATGCTGGCCCGCAGGTGCTCGTGCAGCTCCGCCTGGAGAGCTGGATCGAGCGAGAGGCCGGGTGACCACTGACGCCAGAGGCGGTCGATGAGGGCGAGATCGCGGGCGGTGGCCATCCAGCCGCTTCCCGGCAGTTGAAAGAGCCCCATGTACCAGCTGCGGCGCAGCTGAGCGGGGCGCGGCCGGGTCAGGAACGTGATGGGATGGGGGATGGCGAGCGTGACCGCGCGTTCGATCCGCTCCGGCGCGGTGACGCAGGCATCGTAGGTGATCAGGGCGCCCCAGTCGTGGCCGATCAACTCCACGGCTCGCCCGGGAGACCAGCGGTCGATCAGCGCGAGCACGTCGCTGGTGAGGGATGCGAAGTCGAACGGCCCCGCGGTCGGGGACGGCGCGTAACCGCGAAGCCAGGGCGCGACGACGCGACGTCCGCGGCGGCCGAGCTCGGCGAGGAAGGGCATCGCGGTCGGCGGATGGTCCGGGAAGCCGTGCAGGACGAGCGTCGGGCGACCATCGGGATCACCACCCTGCAGCGCGTGAAAGGTGCCGTGTGGCAGGTCGAAGGTGACGTGTTCGAACTTCATGTTTGTCAGCTCTTCTCCGAGAGCGGTCGGACTAGGGATGCTGATGCTGGCTTCGGTGTCTCTGGTGGTGGACATGTGCGTCTCCTCGGGCGCCGGGTGTACTGCGGGTCAGCTGGCCAGTCGGTTGAGCTTGCGGATCTGTGTGTCGAAGGTGCGCGAGGGCACGATTCGGCGCAGGAGGCTGACGCGTTTGGCCATCGATCCGGCGGGGTAGCGGAGCTTGGGCTTGGAGTCGGTGGCGGCCGTGACGATCACCTTTGCGACAGTGGCCGGGTCATCGGCGGTGCGCAGGGCCGTGGCCAGCACGTCTCGGGAGGCCTCCCGCTGCTCGGCGTAGACCGGCATGGGCGAGTCGGGTCCCATGCTGCTCGCCTCGAAACTCGTGCTTGTGTAGGCCGGCTCGACCAGCAGCATCCGGACACCGTGCTCGCGAAGCTCATGGTCGACGGACTCGGAGTAGCCCTCGACCGCATGCTTGGTGGCGGCATAGACGGCCATGAAGGGCGCTGGGACCCGGCCCATCATCGATGAGACGTTGACCACGCGGCCACTGCCCTGGGCGCGCATGTGAGGCAACACAGCGTTTGACATCCGAATCACGCCGAAGAAGTTGACGTCGAAGACCTCCTTGGCCTGGTCGATCGAGCTCTCCTCGCCGGCGCCGACCGCGCCCACGCCTGCGTTGTTGACCAGGACGTCGATCCGGCTGAACCGCTCGATCACCTCCTCGACCAGGGAGCGGACCGACTCGTCGCTGGCCACGTCGAGATTGAGGAACGTCACCCCGGCGAGCGGCTCGGCGTTCGCCGCGTTGCGGCTCGTGCCGACCACCGCGAAACCGGCGTTCACGAGGGCAAGCGCTGCCGCCCGCCCGATCCCGGAGGACGCACCCGTCACAAGGGCCACTCGGGGAACTGTCTGCATGGTGATTCCTTCGGTTGTGGGCATGACGCCGTCGTGCCCAGTGCGGGGGTCGCCAAGGATGGTTGTGGCCTGAACAGTCAGAAATCGAGGCGGTTCTGTACTGACATGCCGGAGAAGGCCACGACCGTTCGGCCTTCAGGTGTGTGTGGACGTCTGCAGGAACAGTTCGAGCAGTGCCAGCAGCGTCTCGGGAGCGTCCTCGGTCGGGAAGTGGCCGGCGCCCGGGATCTCGACCACAGGTGCGTCGGGGTAGCTGAGCTTGAACGCCGGGATCACGTACTTGGGCAGCAGTGCGGTGTCGCGCATCCCGACCGCCAGCATCGCCGGCAGGCCTCGCACCGCGGCGACAGCTTCCATGGGCGGCGGGCCGGGCGGCGGGCCCTGCGGGCCCTCCAGGACCTGCCTGGGGAACGCGATGACACCGCGGCACTGCGCCGGGGTCGGGAAGGGGCTGGAGTACGCGCGGATCCAGGTCGGCGTGGCGATCTCCGGTCGGGCGACATGTTGCAGGTCGATCATCAGCTGGGCGATGGTGTGACCCGCCTGTCCGAGGATCTGCTCGAACGAACCGTCCGCGAGCGCCGACTGTGCCCATTGGAACCACCGGCTCTCCGCGCCGTTGGCCTTCATCAGATCGTCGATGCTCTCAGCGAGAGGCAGCACGGTGTTCACCGCGAAGATCCGGGAGATCCGGCTGGGATTGCGCAATGCGAACCCGGTGCCGATGGGGCCGCCCCAGTCACGGACCACCAGGGTGATGGCCGTGAGGTCGAGCGTGTCGACGAGCAACGATTCGAGGTTCAGGATGTGTTCGCTCGCGTCGTACGTGCGGACCTGGGGCGTCTCGCTCTTGCCGAAGCCCATGTGGTAGGGAACGACCACCCGGTGGTGACGTGACAGCGGCCCGATCAGGTGGCGCCACTCGTAGCCCCACGTGGGCTCGCCGTGCAGCATGACGATCGTCTGACTGGGCCGCTCGGGGCCCTCGTCGACATAATGCTGACGGAAGCCGGCAGCCTCGCTGAAACGGGCGGGATACGGCCACGTGCCGTCGAACGTCTCGTCAGCAGCAATCACGGGGTATCGAGCCTTCCGGTGCGGTGTTATCCGTACTGACCGCGGCCATGAGGTCCTCCGAAGTATTGGTTCTGAAGCAGCCTTCATCGACTGCTCGTTCTTGCGCCGAGCTGCGTGCTACGCCCTGAACGTCATGGGTTCAACGTCCCAGCCGCCTTCGCGACGCCACGGTCGTGCAAGCTCGGATCAAGCGGATCAGGCAAGCTCAGAGCGGTTATGTACCGAACTGTCATAAACGTAGGCGGTTCTGTACTGAGTTGTCAACTACGACAGGTCGGCGCTACCTTCTAGGTATGGCAAGACCACGAACCTTCGACCGCGACCACGTCCTCCACGCCGCCGAGCGGCAGTTCCGCACCTCGGGCTACAACGGCTCGAGCGTCGACGACATCAGCGCCGCCACCGGCATGGGCCGCGGCAGCCTCTATGCCGCATTCGACGGCAAGCACGGCGTGCTGCTGCAGGCGATGACCGGATACTTCGCCCGGATGGCGCAGTTTGCGCCGCAGGCGCTCGCCGGACCGGACGAGGACGCCCTGGAACGACTGCACAGCTACCTGCTCCGCGCCGTCCACGGGGTGCCACTCGCCGACGACGTACCCCCCGCCCCCGACCGCGCGGCAGCAACCTGCTTCGCCGCCAAAATGGCCCTGGAGATCGGTGCCTCCGACCCCGAGGTGAAACGCCTGGCCAAAGACTGCTTCTCCGTGCTCGTGACGGCGGTGGCCGAGTGTGTACGAGCGGCACAGCGCAACGGCGACATCGACCCCGACGCGGATGCCGAGGACCTCGCCTACCTCCTGCTGACCATCATCCGCGGAACCGACGTCGTAGGCGCATACGGCCACAGTCCTGCCCGCCTGACCTCGATCGCGGAAAGCGCGTTCGCGTTGCTGCCTCGCCCGCGTCACCGCTGAGGAGGGCACGGCGGCCTTTCAACGCGCTGAAATCCTCGCCCGCCTCGACGAGCGCGCCGAGGCACTGCGGCTGCTGTCGGCCACCGACAGCATGATCGAGCATCTGCCGCCCGCCGAGGAGCTGCCACCCTCGGGCTATTGGTACACCGCACCGTTCTTACAACGCCTGCCCTTCAGCCGGGGTGTGCGCGCAGGCCTGCTACGCCCGCAACGGCACCTACCTGTTTCCTCAGGTGAAAGCACGCCACCAGGACAACCTGCGCTGGACCATGGACGACCTGTCCGGCTGGCAGCACGCCATGCTGGAGGAGTTGTCGCACAAGCGGTTCATCGACGCGTGGGTGCGGATCCACGACAGCGGTGATTTCTACTCCCGCGCCTACCTCACGGCGTGGCTGGAGATCATGCGCGCCCGTCTACGAACTCGATTCTATGCCTACACCAAGGAAGTCGCCGCGTTCCGGGACCTGGTCGAGCCGAACCCGCCGCGGAACTTCTGGTGGGTCTACTCCTACGGCGGCACGCAAGACTCCACATTGGACCCGAACACGGATCGGGTCGCCGGTGTCTTCCCCGACGAAGAGTCCATCACCGCTGCCGGCTGGCACTCCCAGGAAGAATCCGACCTGGTGGCCGTACTCGGACCGGCACCGGTCGGGATCCCGGCGAACAACATCGCGCACTTCAAGGCCCGCCAAGCCGGGCGCCGGTGGAGCCGCTGGCAGGCTGGCGTCGACGCCGCGCGTGCCGCTCGCCGCACCGGCACCCCGCCGACCACAGCGGCCGGCGACGACCGGCCGGGCACGTCCGGAGTCCCACGGTAGCGCCGCCCGGGACCACGGCGGCCACCCGCTACTGGCCAATGCCGCCTAGGTGCAGGAGCCGCCGCGGCCCCGGTCCGCGCTGTCACCAGCTCCACGACGTGCCACCCCGGACGCCGACCCGCCGCAACCGCGGCATCGGGAACCGGATCGACACACCTCACGATCAAAAGGGAGACAGCAGATGTCGAACGAGTTGATGCCGTACCTGCACGCGGTCGCCGACGTGCTCGGCGCCCCGTGGCGCGCTGCCACCCCCCGCTGCGTCGGTGAGGACGCCGCGCTCATCGGCCCCGACGGCGGATGGATCAGCGTGACCGTCTCCTCCGGCACGGGCGACCGCCTGGTACTGGAAGCCTGGCTGGACTCCGCACTCAGCCCCCATCAGCCCACCGGAATGGCCCGGCCATCGGTGACCGTGGCCCGTGCCCGCCCCGCAGCCGCGGTCGGCAAAGACCTCGCCCGGCGACTGATCCCCGCCGTGGTCGAGCTGATCGACGCCGCCCGGGATCTCGCCCACCGGCGCGCCTGCGACGCCGCCGACCTCTCCAACGTCCTGGCCGCGATCGGCGCGGGCTTCGGCACCACCCCGGCAGCCGGGGCGAACACCGTGTCGGTCGGGGCCTACGGTCAGCCGCTGTTCGCGACCGCGCAGGTGCTGCAGCCGATCTGGCGCGACCGCCAACGGCGGGTGCGGTTCAGCATCGACGCCACCGTCGAGAACGCTCTCGCCCTGGCCGCGCTCGTCGGTGAACGCATCACCGCCGACCACACCGCGCACGCCGACCCCGACACCAGCCACTGACGCTCGGCGCCCCTGTCACGCAGCCGTCGAACACCCCCGACTCCGGCGGCCGCCGGAGCTCCTTTCTCCTCCCCTGAAAGGACAATGTCATGGAAGCCCTAACCCGTGTGGTCACGCTCGACGATTCCCAGGCCCGGATCATCGACGTCCGCGCCGACCTCGGCGTCGGCGACGCCGCGCTGCGCGTACACGGCCTCAACCCGACGGTCTCGCGCGAGACCCGCGACCGGGTACGCGCAGCGATCCGCAACAGCGGCCTGTCCTGGCCCCACGGGGTCGTGCACCTCACCGCCTCCACCGCACACCCGCGCTCCGACGTCGATCTCGCCGCCGCGGCCGCAGCGCTGCTGGTCACCGGAGCGGTGCCGGTCCGGCGGTTGACCGCGACCGCGCTTATCGGCGAACTCGGCCTCGACGGCACCGTCCGGCCGGTCCCCGACATCCTGCTCCGCGCCGTCGCCGCCGCCGACGCCGGTTTCACGTACTTGGTCGTGCCTGCGGCCAATGCCGCCGACGCACGCGCCGTCCCCGGCCTCACCATCGTCCCCGTCGCTGGCCTGGACGACCTCATCAGCTGGCTACGCAGCAATCCCACCCCGGCCCTACCTCCCGGATCAGCCGTACGGGGACAGTCAGCCCCGTCGTGGGCTCCCGAAGCCTGGGCCCAGCTGTCGCCCACGGCGGTCCGAGCCGCCGCCGTCGCGGCCGCGGGCGGACACCACACCCTCCACGTCGCGGGTCCTGGCGACCCGGTACTCCTGCTGCCGCGGCTGATCCGGACGCTGATGGCCGACCTCTCCGACACCGAGACCCTCGAGGTCAACAGGCTGCACTCCCTGGCCGGCGAGCCACTGCCCGACAACGGGGGCCACACCCGCCCGCCCGCCGCGTCTCTGCACCCCACTGACACGATCGCCTCGATCGTCGGCTCGTTCACCCGGCCCGGACTTCTCACCCTCGCCCACCGCGGCGTGCTGACCGTCGAAGACCTCCCCGACTTCTCCGCCGCGACTCTCGAGGTCCTGCGTCCGGCGATGGAGAACGGCACGCTGTCCATCGCGGACGCAGCTGGCGCGGGGTCGCGCCCGGCCGGGGCGCGCATGGTGTTCACCGCCCGGGACTGCCTCTGCGGTAGCGCACGGGCCGAGGACTGCCGCTGCACCCCGGCGCAGCGGGCGCGCTACTTCGCCTGGATCCCGCTGTGGCTGCTCGACCGCGTCGACCTGTTTGTCCGAGCGGTTACCGTCGCCAAGCCCGATCCGTCGCTGCCGTCCCTGGAGTCGGTGCGGGAGGGTGTCGTCCGAGCTCGGGAACGCGCGCGCCACCGGTGGGGTGCCGCACCGGAACCCGGCGCCGAGACCGACTACACACAAGCCGTCACCGGCCTTCCCTCCAACGCTGTGGAACAGGTGGATGACGCGATCCGGCAGGGCCGGATCACTCCCCGGACCGCTGCGCGGTGCCTGCGGCTGGCCTGGACACGAGCCGACCTGGACGGCCGACTGTACCCGGACATCGCCGACATCTGGCTGACGCTCTCGCACCGCAGCGGAATGCTGGGCCTGCTACGGAATCCGGCTCCGCGGTGAGCTGCAACAAGAGGTGCGTGTGGCCACGAGCCCGATGGCGGAATAAGCCCGCCGCAGCGGAACTCGGAGGAAAGATGAGGAAATCGTTGCCGCACAAAGATAGCGAATGCGGGTGTTCCGGTCGGGCCGACGCACTCTAGCGGACCCTGGCGTCAGCGGAAGCCCGCCCGATCACGACGTCGGCGGCGGATGGGCAGAGATGGGGCGGGCTTGCCGCCGACGCGGGCGGCCCCGCTTGGGCGAGTGCGTCCCGACCGGGACACCCGCCTTCCGCTCCTTCTCCACCGCGACGCGGTGATGGAGAAAGCAGGTGGTGCGGGGTTCGTGGCCGGTCATCGGAATCGTTTCCGGTGACCGGCCGGCCCGTGTGAAGGAGCACCTTCGTGACCAGCACGATGGATCTGCCGACCCAGCGCGACACCGACAACCCGACGGCCACACCGGACACCGACCTCCCCACGACCAGCCTCCCCACCGACGACCTGGGCGGTGCCGCCGCCGAGGACACCGCCTCCGACAGCGACACGACCGCGACCGACGTTGAGGAGACTCCGCTCGACGAACTGTCCGATGAGGACCGCGCCGCGCTGCACGCGCAGTGGGACGCCGAGATCGACACCGTCGTCCGGGCCGACCCGCACACCGTGCTGCTCGCCGAGAACGTGCGCACCGACAACGCCGAAGCCGACGAGGACACCACGGCGAACTTCAAGACCCACGGCGTCAAGACCGCGGTCAACGGCTACCGGGACTACGACACCGGCGCCATCGTGGTCACCGAAGGCCAGCGCCGCGTCCTCAACTCCCGCGAAGCCGGCTGCACGGTGCCGGTGTGGATGAAGACCCCGCCGCCGGCCGACGAGCGCAAGGCCACCATCGAGCGGATCGTCAACCAGTTCATCGAGAACGACCCCGCCCTGCGCAGGTCCCTGACCCTGGCCGACACCGCCCGCGCCCTCAAACAGCTCGCCGCGTTCAACCTCAAGCCCGCCGGGATCGCCCGCAAGCTCGCGCTGGGCAAGCAGGGCAAGACCTACGTCGAGAACGTCCTGCAGGCCGGGAAGAGCGAACTGGCCCTCAAGGCCACCGAACGCTACGACCTCGACCTGCTGCAGGCCGCGGTCATCGCCGAATTCGACGAAGCCGGCGACACCGACACGGCCAAGAAACTCATCCTCACCGCGCGTACGGCGCCGAACAACTTCGCCCAGCTCGCCGAGCGCAAGCGCACCGAACGCCTGGACAAGCAGCGGCTCGCAGCCCTGACCGAGGACCTCACCGAAGAACTGACCACCGCGGGCGTCACGATCTTCGACCAGAACCTGCCCGACAGCTACGGGGACGCACGCTCGCTGGACCGGCTGCGCCCCACCCCCGAACACGAGCCCCACACCGAGCTGACCGCCGAGGACCACGCGTCCTGCCCGGGACACGGCGCCTGGATCGAGACCGACCACCACGACGAGCAGGGCAACCAGATCCCGGTGGCCGTCTACGGCTGCGCCGACTTCCTCACACGCGGTCACGCCCTCAGCCACGCCCCGGCCGGCCGCGCGGACTTCACCACCACGTCCACCAGCACCGGCACCTCCGTCGACGGCGAATCGTCCGACGACGAGGACACGGCCGGCCAGTCCGATGAGGTCGCGGCCGCGCGCGCCGCCCACGCCGCCGCCGAACTCGAGCGCCAGAAGGCGCGCATCATCCGCAAGTGGGTGATCCAAAACAACAAGGACTGGGACGCCTCGCAGACCCCGCGCCGCGAGTGGCTGGCCGGGCTGGTGCAGCGCAAGACCGCGCCGCAGGGCGCGCAGCTGTTCCTCGCGCTGCAGAAGGCCCATGGCGGCTACGAGCTGCGGCGTGCGTTCGAGCGCAACCACCCGCTGGCCATGAAGCTGATCGGCCTGCCGGTGGGGGCCACGCTCGCCGACCTGACCGCCAAGGTCGCCAAGTCCCCCACCGCGGGGAAGGCCACCCTCTACGACCTGTTTATCACCCTCTGCGCGATCGAGGCGGACCTCTCCCGCAACACCTGGCGCAACCCGTGGGGCTCCGCGCAGGCGTACATGGCCGCGATCATCGGCTGGGGCTACCCCGCCTCCGACGTCGAGCGGAAGGTCGTCGCCCCCGAATCCGAGCAGGAGGTCATCGCCGCGGCACTGGGCGACCTCGTCGCCGATCCCACCAGCGACGCCGGCCCGACCGCCGACGGTGACGAGGCCGACGGTGCCGAGGCCCAGAACGACGCCGACCACGCCGCGGTGGAGGACCCCGCCGACGACCCCACCGCCGGGGTCGACGAGGTCGATGACGCGGGCGCGGGCGCGGACGACCAGAGCGACACGGTGACCGACCACACCGATGACGACGCCGACGGCACCGGTCAGGAGCCGGCCGAGCAGGAAATCGAGGCCGAGGCGGAGCTGATCGCCGCCGCGAGCTAGCCCGGACCGTCACCGCACCCGGTTCCTCACCAGGGGCGGGCCCGCACTACTGCCGGGCCCGCCCCGTTCCTGTCCGCCCTGTCGTCCTCGCCTCCCGCCGGCTCGCCGGCGGCCCCGCGCGTGAACGGAGTTCCTTCGATGCATCCGCACCTTCCGCCGGTCTTCGACACCATCCACCGCACCAGCGCCTACGCCTGCGGGCACCATCCCGTCTGGCCCTACGCCCCGCTGCCGCCCGGTCCGGAGTGGACTCACGTCACCTGCCGCTGCGGCTGGGCCGAGATCGCCGAATCCCACAGCGACGCCCGCGTCCTGGCCCGCCAGCACCGCCGCTACGCCGCCGAACACCCCACCTACCTCCCCGGGACGTCCCTGCGTATCGGTGGCCGCACCCATCAGGCCGACGCCACCGGCACGCACGTCTCCACCACCGGCACCCGCCACGGCTGGGCCTTGGCCGACGGCATCGGCGACTACCCGCTCGCCGCGCACGCCGCGGGCAGCGCGGCCGCGACCGCCGCCTACGTCGCCGCCGACCGCGGTGCCGTCGCCGGGCTGCTCGCCGCGGCCGGCACCCTCGCCGCCGTCAACGGCGGCGACACCGTCATGGTCGTCGCCGCCCCACGCCCGCCCGAATACGGCGCCGGGTGGGACATCGCGTGGATCGGGGACTGCCGTGCCTACGAATACGACCCGGACACCGACGTCCTCACCCAGCTCACCGTCGACCACACCGAAGGGCAGCGGCTGCGCGAGAGCCTCGCGGAGCATTACCGGGACCGGCCGCAGGACCTCGAGGAGCTGGCCGGCTGGCGGGACAACGTCGTCACCAGCTCCGTGGCCACCGCCGACCACGACTCCCTCGGCCACATCACCACAACCGGGCCCCGCCGCCGGCTTCTCCTCACCAGCGACGGCGTCCACAAACCCGTCCCGCACACCTCCCTGACCCGCGCGTGCCGCACCTTCAGCGACCCGCCCGCGTGCGCGAACCGGCTGACACTCGCCGCGCGGTACTACGGCGGCACCGACAACGCTGCCGCCCTGGTCATCGACCCCGTCCCGGCCCCGGTCGCGGCCGAGCTGGTGCCATGACCACCACGACTGCCCCGACGCTCATCACCGCCACCAACGGACTGCTGGCAGCCGCGTTAGGCGCCGCCGAGCGCGGATGGCCGGTGTTCCCGCTCGCCCCGCGCAGCAAACGGCCCGCCATCCCCGACTGGCAGCAGCGAGCCACCTGCGATCCCGACCGCATCCGCCGCTGGTGGCGCCGCCACCCGAGGCACAACGTCGGCATCGCCTGCGGCCCTGCGGGCTTGCTCGTGCTCGACCTCGACGCCGCCCACGGACCCATCCCCATCCCCTTGGCCCGCCAAGGCAACACCCACGGCCGGGACGTCCTCAAGGTGCTGGCCCAGCAGGCCGGCGAGCCCGACCCCGTGGATACGTTCACCGTCGCGACCCCACGCGGCGGCGAGCACCGCTACTTCGCCCGGCCGCCCGGGTCGCGGCTGCGCAGCACCGTCGGCGCCCGCGGACGCGGGCTCGGCTGGCAGATCGACACCCGCGGCCCCGGCGCGCTCATCACCGCACCCGGTTCCCTCGCCGTCGTCCGCGGCGTACCCGTGCCCTATGCCATCACCTGGGATCTGCCGATCGCTGTCCTGCCCGGATGGCTGGTCACCGCACTCACCCCACCGCCCCCGCCGCCTCGACCCGCGGCGGTCCCGCCGTACCCGCCAACCGGCCGACGCATTACCGCCTATGTCCAGGCCGCCGTCGCCGCCGAGTGCCGCAACGTCGCCACCGCCGAAGAAGGCCACCGCCGCATCACCGTCTACGCCGCTGCAGCAGCACTTGGCGAATTGCACGGCAACGGCTGGATCAGTGCCGCCGCGATCACCCACTACCTCACCGATGCTGCCCGCCACCACCTCGGCGTCGCCGATTTCGACTGGCACGAACTGACCACCACTATCCGCGACGGCGTAGCCGCCGGCCGCGAACACCCCCGCATCCTCACCGACCGCCCTGTATCCCGACACCGGCCGCAGCTGGGTGCCCACTGACCGAAGGGACGCCCTGATGCCCGGCACCACATCGCCCGATCCCAACCCCGCATCGAGCCTCACCTGGCGCTGGCAGCGCCAACCGGACAGCATCGACCTGGAAAGGCCCTCGTCCTCGCCCACCTGATCCCGGCCGGCTGGCTGCCGTTGCGCCATCACCGCGGTGACGAGCAGGTTGCCGTCGGCGTAGTAGCGGTAGCTGCCCGCGGCGCCGTCGGCTTCCGTCGCGGTGGCGACGTGGCTTTCGGCGTCGTAGGTGAACAATTTGCGAGACCCCGTGGGCCGCGCCTTTGTGTCCGCGTAGCTGTAGCTGATCTGCGTTGCCCCGGCCGGGCCGTCGGTGCTCACTGCCTGCGCAGAACAGGGGCCGCCATCGCCCACCGCCTCACTTGCGGCGGCATAGCCGCCGGCCGCGAACACCCCGCGCTGTGACAGATTGCCGATCACGGGCCCGGCACCCCTGATCAGTCTCAGTGCTCGCTATTATCCAGGTGTGTTAGGCAAGGTAGTCGACCACTTGGGGCAGACTCCGGGTGTGAACGGCAACCTCAGCTCGGTGGGTTTTGCAGGCGGAGACACGGCCAGATTTGGTCAGGGCAGGAGCCCGCCCGAACTTACGGGCGGCGACCAGCACGATCCCGAATCGCCAGCGCCAAACTTTGTCCTTGGCCGCCCCTCTGGATTTCAACCAGTCTGCCTCCACGGCGAGCCCTCGCGATTACCGAACTGGATGTCCACACGACAAAAGGGCGATGCCTACGTTTTCTTGATGAGACACTAATCGAGGTCGATCACGCAGTCTCTCGTGAACAACGCTGCCACGATCTCGTCCTTAACGAGCTCTCGATCGACATACGCTCTTTCACCAGGTCGCACTGTGCAGAACGTAACATTTCCCGTAAAACAGTCAGCATCACAAAGCGTAGGAGAAATCGATACGTGTGCAGTCATTTCGACATCAGAGAATTGATGGTGTTGCACGTGAAGAGCGCGCCAAGCGAAAGCCATTCCCCGCCGCAACATCTTAGGCACTCGCTCGTTCCGAATCTTACTCAGATCAAGATCAGGTATTCCGCGGCCATTGACAGCCGCCTCATAGTCCATTACTTGAGCAAACGTTGACCTGTCACCGCGGTATCCGTCGTACCAGCTCGACAATAAAACGGCGCCATCGATGATGCGCCACCCTCGCCTCACCACCACATCCATCTCGGGCGTCAAATCATGTCGACGAAGCGTACGCAGAATGCGCCCTCCACCAATCGCCTCCGCTTCGAAACTGAGCCATGACACGCCTTTCAACCCCTTTGCAGTGGTACGTCATCCACATGTCCCGATCACACACCGAAGATCTCCGTCGCTTTAACGGAGCCCTTTCATAACCTGGCATTTTGGCCAAACCTCAATGAAGGGAGCGAGGCATCCCCTCACCCGTAGACGGCCGAGCCGATGTAGGCAGGTCGGCCGTCGATCTGCAGGACCATGGCCGCCGGGTCGCTGAACGACACCGGACTGTTGTTGCCGTAGGCGTTCGGCGCCCGCGGGTTACTCGTGTCGAACACCGGGTCGGCGGTCATGAACCGCCCGGTCAGCGGGTCCTAGCCCTTAGCGCCGATGCGGACGACACCGGTGGCGTTCCCGAGAGTCACTGCTCCCCGGCCGGAATGGTTTACATTGCGCCCGTAGGCTGGCCCGCGGTATCGCAGCCGACGGTTTCCTTGGTGTGGGCCTTGGCGCCGACATAGCAGGTGGAGCCGGCGGGCTGGCCGGGGAGCAGGGTGTCATAGGTCCAGTCGGCGAGTTTGGTACCGCGCCGTGCTGCACTCCCATCACAGGCCTTCGAATACCAAATTGCGCAGCTCTTTTGCGGCAGACCTCACCGCGTCATCTCCATCAACGGAAAGCTGGTCGACGATCGCCTTTATATTTTCTGCTATCTCGAGATTCAAGCTCGCCATATATAAAGCACCATTCAAGCAGCTAACCAGGTGATCTATATGATTCGTCTCAGTCGGCATCTTCGCAGCTATAGCCCATGCGTGCGCGAATATTCTCCAAGACGCGAGATCTCCTCGTGCCAAAAGCGCGTCGGCAACAGCAGTGGTGACGGCGGTATCCTTCGGATCCAACAGCAATTGGAGAACAACTGCATCCACCGTCGACTCGCCAATGCGAGCAACAAGTCCCTGCCCGGCCCGGCTACGGTCCTGCCAGGACTGCGACCCAGCCAGCAGGAAGAGGTGATCCACGTCGGCCATTTTCACCACACCTCCGACCCGTGCCGGGTTCCCGCACTCAGGAGAATTAAACTATACGGGTTACTCATCAGAACCCGCAAGGCGGCCCTCCCACCGGACCGTCACCCGAAAAAGCTTCACCAGTTTGCTGCACATAAACCTTTCCAGTGTTCGGATTTGTATTTACGCGATAAGGCTGCCAATGAGGCGTCTCGACCCCTCCGTGCGCGGCACCGAAAAGATCTACTCGATACCGAAGGTTTCCGCCCTCATCGTACACGCCCCAGTCAACAATACCGCCGCCGGCTCCTCGTCGATAGAGGACACCGTTCTCCGGACCGCCGCTTGTCGGTACGCGGCCTTGAGTCCATTCCTGCGAGTTGCTCCACGGGTTCGAACTGTCGCCGCCGCCATTGTGGACCATCACTGGGACGTCGCCGGCCAGCACATAGTAGGTGTGAACGCTGTCAACTGTGAGGTTGTAAGTCCGACGGGAGGCAGCGTAACGGCGTACCGAGCCAACGACGATCCGACCGCCACGAGGTGTAGCGAGCTGGTCGCCGACTTGCAGGTCGGCGGCCTCTTTCCAGCCACCGGTCGTCGAGTTCCAGAACAGGTGGTGCGCGGTGGCGGCGATGGTCTCCACTGCGCCTGAGGCGACGATCGCGACGTCCACGAAGTCATGGTCGTCATCGGTAACGTGAAGCGCAGTCACGACATGCCGCTCAGTGAAACTGTCGTCGGGCAGGGCATTCCTGACTACATCGCCGACCTTCACATCGGCAATCGGCTTGCTGGTGCCGTCAGCCATGAGCACCGGAGTGTCGCCGGTGAAGCTGTTCTTCCTAACACACGCGGCCACCGCACCTTCACCGCCGAGGGCCTCAGCGGCGATCTTCGCCGCCACCAGCGATGCGCCGTAGTCCCCCAGCGCGCCGGCGCCGGCGCTGGCGCCGGCGCCGACCGCGACGGCGCCGCCGGCACCTACCGAACCCTCGATAGCCCCTATCGAACCGATTACGAACTCGCCACCGAGCCGAGCCAGCAGGCCGACCGCTCCCCCGGAGGCGAGCAGCGCAGCCACCTCGAGGGTCTCTTCCAGGGTGGGTGGCGACGGATCGCAGGAACGGACGTCGGGGAACTCGGAGCAAAACGCAGCCGCGAACTGGTCATAGTCCGGCGGACGATGGTCTGGGGGCTGCAACGACCAATTGGCGAACTGTGTCTCCCAATGTGCCCGCCGCTCCTTCGGCGACATCAAGTGGTTCTCTTTGCCCACGAACGCTGGATACGTCGGTCGAGTCCGGTGGCTGACTGCGTACGCCCAGTTTCTGGCGACTCCGTAGTTGTACTGGTACGCGCGGTCCCGCGCCGCCGGGCTCATGGAACCGATCGCGGCCGAGCCGATGTAGGCGGGGCGGCCGTCAATCTGCAGGACCATGCCTGTCGGGTCGCTATACGACACCGGGCTGTTGTTGCCGTAGCTGTAGGCGTTCAGTGCTTGCGGGTCGCTCGTGTCGAGCACCGGGTCGGCGGTCATGAACCGCCCGGTCAGCGGGTCGTAGTCGCGGGCGCCGATGTGGGTCACGCCGGTGGTGTTCTGGTAGCCGCCGAGGAACCCGTGCTTGTCCGGCCAGGTCGGCGACGGAGTCCCCCGGTTGGTTCCGTACGGATCCTGCCACCGCTTGCTGACCGTCAAGTTCGCCGCGTCTACCGTGGCGTAGGTGGTGCCGTGGTGATCGGCCAGCTTCCAGCTGAGGCCGCCGGAACTGGTGCGGGTCGCGATGACCTGGCCGTTGTAGCTGTAGAACCGCGTGCCGGAGGCGAACAGGCCACCGGTCGGCACGAACAGTTCCGTGTCACCGATCGACAGAGTCGTACCTGCCGGGTCCTTGGTGATCAGCAGGTTGCCGTCGGCGTCGTACAGATAGCTGCTCGCGGCGCCGTTGGCTTCCGTAGCAGTGGCGACGTGGCCTTCGGCGTCGTAGGTGAACGTCTGCGCTGCCCCTGTGGGACCGCGCGTTTCGGTGCTGCCCGCGTCGGTGTAGCTGTAGCTGGTCTGCGTTGTCCCGTTCGGGCCGGCAGTGGCGACCGCTTGGACCGCGTGCGGCCGCCTCTCACCGGGATTGGGGTAGGTCGAGGTACTGGTGATGTCGCCGGTGGCGGTGTGCTGGACCTGGGTCTTGCGGTTGCCAGTGCCATCGAGCGTCCACGACGTCCAGTACGGCGCCGCGCCACCGATCCCGGAGGTGGTGGGTTGGGCCGCACAGTCGCCGGAGGCGGGGGTCCAGGCTTCGGTCAGCCTCTGCAGGTAGTCCTGCCGGAAGCACTGGGTGTCCGCGGCGACGCCGGGCGGGGTGTCGGCGATCTTGGTGATGTTGCCGACCGCGTTGTAGCTGTACACGCGGTTGGCGATCCAATAGTCGGAGGTCGTCGACCGTTGGGCCTGGACTGTGGCGAGCCTCTTGGTGCCGTTTTCATAGGTGTTGGTGACCGCGACCTGGTACGGGCTCGTCGGGTTGTTGAACTCAGTGCGGAGGACCTGGCCGAACTCGTTGTAGCCGGTCTTGGCCACGAGTTGAGTGCCCGTGCTGGAGATCAGCGTCCTCGGTGCGCCCTGGGAGTAGTACCCGAACGACAGCTGCTCAGCGGGTAGACCACCGGCTCGTGGGCTGCTGACTTGGTTGACGGCACCGGAGTACGGGTCGTAGGTGGTGCCGAAGCTGTAGCTGCCGGAGAGTCCCTGTTCCCCTGCCGGGATGGTGACCTTGCTGCCCGTAGGCCGGCCCGCGGTGTCGTAGCCGGTGGTTTCCTTGGTGTAGGCCTTGGTGCCGACGTAGCGCGTGGAACTGGTGGGTTGCCCGAGGAGCAAGGTGTCATAGGCCCAGCCGGCCAGTTTGACGCCGGTAGCCGCGGGCCCGTCGTACTCCGCGGTCTTGCGGTCCAGGTTGTCGTAGGTGTAGCTGATGAGGCGGTTGCGGGCGTCGGTCGTGGCGAGGAGACGGTCGCCGGCGTCGTAGGTGAAGGTCGTCTTGCCGGTGTCCGGGTCAGTCGAGGAGATCTTCCGATCGTGCAGGTCGTAACCGAAGGTCCAGACGTTCTTGCCGGTGGTGTCGGTGACCGACTCCTGCTTGCCGCTGCGGGTGTAGGTGTAGGACGTCGTGTCGGCCGGCGACCCGGCGGAGTACTTCGTGGCGTCCTTGTACTGCAGGAGCTGGACGGTCTGGCCGAGCCCGTTGGTGATCGCGGTGGTGGCGGTGCCGCCGTTGGGCGGGATGGTGGTGCTGCGGTCCCCGTCGGGGATCGTCGTCGTGCGCCATTGCTCGACGGAGTTGAGCAGGTAAGCGCTGGCCGTCGCGGCGCCGGCGCTGTCGTAGGTGGTCAGTGTGGTGTTCGGGACTGAGGCGTCGTCGGTGACGTAGAGCGTCGCCGACGGGGTAGAGCTGTTCCAGTAGGCGTTGTGGGTCTTGTAGGGCCGGCCTTGAGAGTCGAAGTAGGTGTCGGTGATGACCCGGCCTGGCCCGTCGTCAGTGCGCGGGGCTTGGGTCTGGATCGTGCGGCCAAGGCCGTCGTAGAGCGTGTATGAGGTCGCGTACTGGCCACTGGCGAGCAGAGTCTGGGCGGCGACGTTGCTGACGCCACCGCTGTTCTTCACGCTGTAGGTGAAGATGACGTCTGCCGGGGCGTTCGCGGCCTTGCTGTGGCCGGGTTTCCACACGGAGATGATGCGGCCGAGCGCGTCTTGCGTGGCGTCGGTGCGCAGGCCGCTGCCGTCCTTGCCGGCGATCGAGATGCCCGAGACCGGGTCGATGTACTTGGTGGAGGTCAGCCGTGTCGTGTTGGTGGCGCTGATCGGCGGTGACGTGGTGTCGACCTGGGTGAGCGGTCCCCCGCTCGCCGGGGTGTAGGTAGTGGTGGTGGTCAGGCCGAGTGCGTCGGTCGAGCTGGTCGGCCGGCCGTAGTCGTCGTAGACGGTGGTCGTGGCCGGGCTCGTCCACTTTTCGGTTCCGGCGGCAGGCCAGTCGTCGAGCGTGTCGGTCCGGGTGACGCTGCCCTTTGTCGGCGCGGCACCGAAGGCCTGAGTGTCGTAATAGTTGCGGACGTCGCTGATGATGTTGGCGGGTCCGGCCGGGTTCGCCATGGTGTCGCAGACGCCGGCGATCTTCTGTACGCGGCTGGGGAAGCTGACCAGCCACCCCGCGGTGTTCTCCAAATAGCTAGTGGTGGCGCAGGTGGTCTGCTTCGGGTCGGCGGTGTCCCCTTCGGTCTGCACGGTGGCAGCGAGGCCGTACTTGCCGTAGGTGGTGTGAGTCCGCGAGATCCGCCAGGTTTGGGTGGTGTTCAGCCAGGTGCGGGTGCGGCTGGTGTCGGTGTCAAGGTAAGCCGAGGTTCGGCCGTAGGCGTCGGTTCCGGTGGGTGTCGACACCCACGGCTCGCTCAACGTGCCACCGATCACGGCGCCGTCTCGGTAGGTGACGGTTTCGCGGACGAATCCGGCGACTTCCTTGCGGTCGGTGAACGACTCGTGCCAGTTGTCGCTGGTCACCGTCGCGCCCTCCATGCCGCGGAGGTAGATCGTCTCGGTGACGACAGGTGGACCGGCCGGGTCACCGGCGAGCCCCCCGAGACCGGTGGTGGTCTTGACGTCGCCGTAGCCGCGCCATTGCGACCACGTGCGGTACTTCGGGTCGGTGAACGGGTCGTCGTCGTAGTGCCAGGCCCCGCCGGCGAGATAGTCGTACTGAGTGACCGTGTGCTGTTCCAGGCGAGTGGTATGTGCGTCTTCTTCGACCAGCTTGACCCGGAACTTGTTGAAGTAGTCCAGGACGGGGTCGTTCGCACCCGGCGGTGTCCAGTACACCGGGTAGCACGAGAGCTTGTTGTCCTTGAGGTTGGCCGGGTCGGGCATGGTGACGCCGGGAACGCACTCGGGGTCGTAGTAGGCGATGGTGGTCAAGCCACCCTGGGGATTGGTGATCGCGTCGATCCGGTTGCGGGTCAGTGCCGTGTACTGGCTCGCGTTGACGCGGTTGGCCATTGCCAGCGGGTGGAACGTCGTGGGGGGCATCGTCACCGACGTCCCGACCGTGTTCGGGCTCGCGATCTTCCCGGTTTCGGTGATCGAGTCCAGCCACAGCGCGGTCTTGTTCCCATCCTTGGTCGACGGGAAGGACTGCCCGAGCGCCCACTCCCGCACGGGTTTCCAGCCGGTCCCGCCATCGGACACCTGAGTGGTGATCTTGGTGTACCGCTTGCGGGAAAAGAAGCTCGGCGAACCGTAGGTGCACACCGCGCCCTGGTTGCAGATCGTCTCCGACGGCACATCCGGCCACGAGGTGGCGGTGCCGGAGTTCAGCTGGCTCGGATCGCAGGTGACCGTTCCGCTGGGGAAGCACCGCTCGGCGTTGTCGAACACGACCTGGGCAGGCGCGTGGCCGAAGGTATCACCGAACTTGGTGTTGAACCCGTATTCGATCTTCTGCAGGTAACCGCCGCGGTTGTAGGAGGTACCGGGGTTATTGGCGGTGGAGGCGTTGCGGTTCAGGCCGTAGTAGTTGGTCTCGGGCTGGTAGTAGTAGGCGATCGCGTTGCCGCGGGGGTCGACGACGTAGTCGAGGTTCCAGCGCCACGCGCGGTTGCACCAGGACGCGGCGTAGGTCGCGGCGTTGCAGGGTTCGTCGGTGTTGTTGCCGAACACCGGCACGGTCCACGTCGACTGGGTTTCGGCCTTGCCCGATGCCCAGCCCGGCAGGTGGTTGAGGCCGAAGAAGTACTGGACGCCGTCGGGGGTGGTGACCTTCCAGTACTCGCCGAACTTGTCACCGTTCGCGCCGCCGGTCAGTCGCTCGACCCGGGTGCCGTCGTCGTCCTTCGGATGCCAGGTGCTCGTGTTCTTGTCGAATATGAGATCGCCGTTGGCGCCGGAGAAGGAGATCGTGGCGTTGTCGTTGAACCAGCACAGGTCGCCGGTCTTGGTCTGGTTGTTGTTCCCGCCCAGGTCCTGGCCGCAGCCTTTGTAGCGGCGTTCGATGTACCCACTGCCGGACAGGTTCCAGCCGTCGCCGATGCCCGAGGCCTGGTTGTTGGTGGCCGAGGTGAGGCCGTCGACCGCGCTCGAGGAGTAGTTCAGGCTGATCGCCGGGCCGGTCCCGCCGACAGCGGAAGGAGTGCTGATCGGGTACGAGTAGTTGAAGTCCGCCGACGAACCGCCGGCGGTCCAGGCGCCGGCCGGTTTGAGGTCGGTGGCCGTGAAGTCACCGTCGCCGCCCTTCGTGTCGGCTTCGGCCGCGACGACCATCGCGGTCGCCGCACCGTTCTGGGTGCCGGTTTGGGCGAGGGGAAGCGTGACGTCGGCGGTGACGTGCCGGGCCTTGGTGTCGTTGCTCGAGTTCAGCGGTGTGCCGATGTGACATGCGGGCTTGTCCGGCATGGTCAGCAGGCACGACGGATACTCCACCAAATGCAGGCGGCTGCCGAAGTCGCCGCCGTAGGCATCGCCGAACGAGTGGTAGTCGACGTCGATCGACACCGGTCCTCCGGTGTCGCCGCGCACTGGCTCGGCTTTGACGAGCACGCCTTTGATGCCCGTTTTCGCCGTCGCGGCCTGGTCCAGGGTAGTGAGGCGGACCTTGCCCACCGAGCGCCGCGCAGCGTCGGCTGCTTTGCTGTGAGATCGCGATAGCGCTACAGGCTGCCCAGCCGGTGCCTTCGCCGGGCCTTCGGCCGACAGGTCGACTTCTGCCGTCGCTGCGCTCGGCCACGTGACCGGAGACGGGCTGAACCGGCTCTGCGCGGGTGCCGGCGGTGTGCGGAGGCCGCCGTCGACGCCGTTGACCGACTGCGATTGCTGCAGTGGTGGAAGGTCCCAGCCCAGCCCGTGCCAGCCGTTGCTCGCAGCCTCCGCGGCGGATTGGCCCGAGCCGAACAGTACAACCGCGACGCCAAGCGCGACGAACCGTCTGCTGCGCTCGGTACGGAAGAGTCCACGTCTGCCAGTCATTGCTGACCTATCCCCTGCTGAAGGCGGCGCGGCGCGCCGGATTTGAAACGAGTTAGTGGGCGACATCGAAGAGGTTGCCGGGGTCATCGAGGCGTCGGTCCTGCTGGACGCCGGGCGCGTCCCTCAGTCCTGAGTAGACACGCACCCCAGTCAAGCTGCCGTACCAGACGTCGCTGCGCACACCAGTCCACACACCGTGGCCCAGGAGGAGCGGAGAGCCGGAGTCTCGAGCCACAACGCCACCGCCGTCCGGGGTGTTGACGTAGAGGTTCTGCTTCTTTCCGTTGACGTAGAGAGCCATGTAGCCGGTGGCAGCGTCGTAGGTCGCGACCAGGTGCGTCCAGGTGTTGTCCGCCGCGTCGGCGTCGCTGAGCGCGAACCGGCCGTCGGCGCCCGAAGTGGCGTACGGCGCGATCAGGAAGCTCCACCTGCCGTGCAGCGTTCCGGAGGCGTCGGCCCACGGCCGGTAGCCCAACAGGAAGGGCGAGTACTGGCTGTCACCAGCCGCGACGACCGCGCGGGGGGAGGAGTCAACGGGCCCGTTCGCGGCCGCGTCCGCCGCGGTCCAGGCGTGCCTGACCCATGCCTCGACCGTGAACGACTTGTCGGTTCGCAGGTTGGCGGGTCTGGGTGTCGCGACCTCGCCACCGTTGATGGTGAATTGAGCCGCACACGCCGCCGGGTTGCCCGCGGCGTCGGTCTCCATGCCAAGGGAGACCCCACCCGAGGCGGCACCCTCGGTCTGGCTGACCGAGTCGTAGTAGGAGAACGGCTTCATAGCGGCGATCTGGTCATCAGTGAGGACCCGGTCCCAGACACGGCCTTGGTCGAGAATGCCCTTGAACAAGTTCTGCGATCCTTGCTCCGCACCGAGGTACAGGGGCCTGCCCGCCGTCCAGCTCTGCGCGAGGCTCGAGTCGCTCTGGTGGCGCCCGTCGACGTACAGGCTCAGCCGCATCGTCGCCTGATCGAACACACCGGTCAGCAAGGTCCAGGTACCAGCTTGAGGTGTTGTCGTGCCGACTGCCCAGCTCGTCGTGGCTGAGGTGCTGTCGGACGGGTTCATGCCGAAAACCCACCGGTTGGGGCCCTTGTCGTAGCGCAGGACGAATGCCGACGCCTGGACCCCCGCCTGAGAAAGGACAGTGTGGCTCGTGTTCAGATCAGCGAGGTTGGCCCACGCGGACACCGTGAACGATGAGGCGGTGTCGATCACGGGTCCCGCGGTGGCGCCGTAAGCCGTGGTGCCGTCCATCTGGAGCCCCCCACCGCTGCGGCCGGGAACCCACGCGTAGCCGCCGGTCAAAGTGAAGTCGCCGCCGTGCTGAGTGGCGTCCTTGGCCACGTTGCCGTTGCTTTCGCCCAGGGACCAGCCAGCTCGCAGGGATGGGACACGCGAGGCCGCGGAGGTGAGCTCCGGACCGCAACCTTCGGCCAGCCCGTACGCGGCCAGCGGGACCACGGTGTCGGCCAGGTCGTGCACGTCGGCCGCCGACAGCGTCCGCTGCCAGGCTTGGACATCGTCGACCGAGCCGTGGAAGTAGTCGCCGCGGGCGCCGGCTGTTTTGCCTGCGCCGAGCAGGAGCGAGCCGGTAGCGGCCCACGGGTGAACCACAGCGGTCTTCTGCCTGGCGCCGTCGACATACAGCGAGGCCACGTTGGTAGATGCGTCGTAGGTTGCGGCGAGGTGTGTCCAGACGCCGGTCTTGGGCGGACCGGTCGACAGCACCTTGATCTCACCAGGCGACGCCTGGTCAGCCGCGGTCACGCGAAACGCCCAGGTGTTGCTTTCCTTGTTGTACTGCAACGCGTACGGGCTAGTCTGCGTGCCGTCCTGCGCGACGATGGTCTGGCTGTGGGTGGTGTCGGTGAGCTTCGCCCACGCCGCGACGGTGAAGGACTTCGTCGGGTCGACAACGCGGTCCGCGGTCTGCGCGAAGCCGCTGGTTCCGTCCAAGACGATCGCGCCTTTTATTCCGTCGCTGTAGCCAGCCGTGTCGGGATGGGTCCAGCTGTTGCCGTGGTCATAACCGGGCCCGCGCGTCACGCCACCGGACGCCGTCGCCGGGTGCGCGGCAAGCCCGCCGTTGCCCGGAGTCGCCGCGGCGGTGTCCGTCAGCGACGTGCCCGACGGTTCGTCCGTCCCCCACGCACCGGCCAGCCCCTTTTCCGGGGTGAGCGGCTGGACGTGATACGAGCAGGACGGCCCGTCCAGCGCCGGGTTCGAGTCCGGGATGACCAGGCAGGTCGCGTTGGGGCTGGGCATCCCGGCCTTGTTGACCGACTTGACCTTGATCAGGTTCTGGTTGCCGTTGACCGCGATGGTCTTCAGGCTTGCCGTGGCGACCATCTTGCCGTTGGCGTCCGTACCCTGGACCGCCGGCGCGGTGGGCGATCCCTGCGGCTGCGGCTCCGACCCGTCGGTGGTGTAGATGAAGTGGTCGATGTCGTACAGGCCGTCGGTCGCCATGTAGGTCCACACACTGAAATCGGCTGCGTCGCCCTGCACCTTGGGATCGGTCCACGACGCCATGGCGAGATCCGGTGGCAACGGCACCTTGGTGTCCACGGTGAACTCGCAGTTGCCGACCCAGTTCGACCACAGCTCACCGTCGTAAGCCTGCATCGACCAGTTGTAAACCCCGTCTTCGTTGATCCACCCCGTCGGGAGCGCGGCCAGCTGCGCGGTCCCCTGCTGGTTCGGCCCGGCTGTCCCGACTGGTACCAGGTTGGCGCCGTTGTCGTGGGTGTAGACGTTGTGGCCCAGTGCGCCGTAGGCGACCGCGAACTTGCCGTACACGGTGCCACCGTCCGGATCGGACACCCGGCCGGCGATTTGCGGCGTTTTCGTGTAGACCCATGGCCGGTTCACGCCCGAGGTGCAGGGAAGCTGGCCGTTCTGCATCGTCAAGCTCGCCGGCGGGTTCGGGTAGGAGTCGTAGTTCACGGCGAAGTACGGGTTCAGGTCGAACCGCCGCCACGCCGCCACGCCATCGCCCTCATTGGCCGCGGCAAGCGCGAACCACGTGTTCGCCCAGCGATTCGCTGCGGCGTCCTTCGCCGCCCGAGTCGCGTCGAACACCCCCGAGACGCCCGGCGCGTCATTGCAGTTCGCGGTGTTCATCGTCGATACCTGGTAGACCCATCCCGGTTGTGCGTTCCACCGGGTGTCGGAGTTGGCCGGGTTCGACAGCCACAACCCGGTCGGCGCCGGGGTGCAGCTCGCGCTGTGCTGAATCGTGGTGTTGAGCGTCGCGCTGTGCACCACCGTGCCACCGAGTCGTGCGGAGTTCATCTGGATGTAGGACCGCGACGTGCCGGCGCTGTCGTAGTTCTCGTAGCCGGCTTTCAGGTTCGACAGGTCGCCGATCGTGGCGTTCCAGTTCCGCGCCTCCGGGTAACCGGACTGGACCACGACGTGCGCCTGGATCCCGCACGAGTCGCACCAGTAGCCCGGGTCCAGCGAGACCGGGTAGCGCGTGGCCGGGTCGGCGAGGAACGCCTGGTCCGGCGTGATGGTCACCGTGTCCTGCGCGAGAGCGACGTCCATCACCGCCTCCCGACGCCCGCCGCCTTCGCCGACTTGCTGCTCAGCAGGCGAACCAGCACCGGAGGAATCCCACATCCGCGACGCGTCACCGGAGAACACAATCCCGCCGGAAGTGTCCTTCACCTCCAGCCCGTCGGTGGGAGTGGCTTGTGCCGGCGTGCCGCGGCCCTCTCCTTCCGCGACCGTGACTGTGGTGTTGCGGGTGTGGAGTCCGAAGGGGATGTCGCGCAGCTTCGGGTTCTTCGCCGCTTCCGGTGTCTTGATGACCAGGTTCTCCGTGAACCCCTCGGGCACGGCCTTTACCGTCAGGTCGACGTCGGGAAGGACGTCCGCGTACGTCGCCGTGTCACCGTTCAGTGTTGGGGTCGGCAGGTCACTGGTCCACCTCAGGCCGACTTCCTTGCCGTCCTGCCCGGCCTGCACGATGGGCTTGGCTGCGGAACTGGTCCCACCGGGGTTCAGCTTGACGTCGACTGCGACAGCTTTCGGCGCGATCGACCCGTCCGTCTGACGCACCAGTGTGGTGTCGACCGGTGTCCACGCCCCGGCTTGCTTCACCCGGACCGGGTGGACGTACTGCGTCATCGTCCACGAGCCGTCCGGGTTGGCTTTGATCTGCGACGTCTCGGTGGTTTCCGACGTCACCTCGACCGACTTGTTCCCCTCACGGGCATAAGCGGCAGCGGTGACTTCGTCCGGCGCCGAGTCCGGAACGACCGCCGGCGGCGTGTCGGCCTGAGCCGGTGTAGCCGTGACCACGGTGCCGGCACCGATCACGACTGACAGCAAAAAAGCGCGCCAACGCGCACCACGACAACGCACGAGATCCCCCTCGCCAAGAGCAACCAGCACACAGCCGGGCCCCCGACGAACCCATGATCACCCTTGCCGATCCGGCCCCTTCAAGGAAATAGGCCAAGAGGGGTATTTACCGCACAGCCACTAGTCGCATGAGTAACTCTCCATAACACCATAACAACCATTGGCAACATTTCGGACATTTCGCCATGCGTTCCCATTGAGGCACGGCCAAGGGAGAAATTTTCCGCCAGACTTCGTCGACCGCTCGTTCCAAACGCAGGTCTCTCCGCCCTGGCCACCGATTCCTCAGGTTTCGACTCCACACTTCCAGCATCCAATAACCCAACCAGCGCGGCGACAACCGCGAGCGTCAGCGTCGACTCGACCTGACCGTCGTCCACCCCACCCCACGCGCCGCCCCAGCCACCACGCCGTGCGCACCTGCCTGCGCGCCGCCATCGCCGTCGTGATCTCCGCCGCCGGGCAACGCCAACCGGTGGTCTGCGCCCACTTCGTCCCGATCCTGGCCGCCGCGCAGGACAAGTAGCAGGCAGTCGACTGGGACCGGACGCCGCCCGGCGGAACCGGTCACCAGAAAAGCACGGCGCGGCCCGGACCCGCCACCCTGCCGACCCACCGTCCGGCGGTGGTCGGCCCGGGCCGCGCCGTGCTCGGCAGGGCTCCGATCACCTCCGGCGGCCCCGTCCGCCGGTGACCCGCCGTTCACGGAGGACACATGACGGAGCCGGCAATTCACGTTCCCGCGGGATACCGCAAAACTCACCTGCGCAGGCTGTGGGCCCTCATCGGCTGCCGCGTATGCGGCGGCAACGGTGAGTACCTGGTCAGCGACCGCGACGACACCGACCCGACGTGGGATTGCGACGAGCCCGAACCGTGGTACCCGCAGCCCTGCGATTGCCTGTGGTCACCGCCGCCGGAAGTCTTGCGCGCACTCGACGCCGCGCACGCACGCCTGCGGCGTCACCGGGAGCGGATGCGTGAGGTCTTCGACGCGATCGGCCCGCGCCAGGTCGGCGGCACCTACTGGTGCGGCTACTGGCGTCGCTGGTACCTCGTCGAGTCCATCGAGATCCGCTTCCGCGACGGTGACCTGACCGACCCGACCTGGTCGATCACCGCCCGCTGCGTCACCGGCGAACGCGGAACGCACCGCTCGCCGTGGGATCCCCGCTGCGACAGCACATCCTTCCTCGCCCACTCGCCCGGTCCGGCCCCGGCACCGCCGGAACTGCGCTACCCCGCCATGGTCTCCTGCCGATGGTGCCGTTCTCGGTTCGCGCTTGTCCGCGCCGTCCACCACGCAATTTGCGCCCACTGAAAGGAAATCCCGATGTCCGCACAATTTCTACCCGAAGTTGTCGGCCGCGCCGGGGCCGCTTCCTCTCGCTGGCCCGCGGACCCTACAGCTGGCGGCGGGCTTGGTGTCCTGCGCCGCCGCGACAAACCGGTCCGCTGGCACGGACGCGACGAAACGGCACGCGAGTACGTCCACCCGGGCCGCACCGTGATCGAGGTACCGAACCGGCCCTGGCCGATCGGGCGCCCGGAGGACTGCGACGACCAGACCTCCACCGGGCTCTGGTTCGACGCCACCGGCACCCCGCAACCGAACCCGGCAGACCGCACCGCGCCTGAGGGTGTCGTGCTGCTGTGCCGCCGATGCGGCCTGGACTGCACCTGACACCCGCGAAACCGACACCGTCACGTCCACTTCAGACACAGGCAGGTGACCCGATGCCCGACAACATACAGCCGCACGGCCTCCCCGCCGACGTTCTCCGCGTCGACGAAGGACTGGTGCGCGGTGACGACCAGCCCTACTTCCCCGCGCAACTGGGCGAGCCGACGTTCGCGGCCCACGAGGAAGCCGGCCGCCGCTACTACACGGTGACACCGCGGTTTCGTCGTGTCGTCACCGAGTGGGTCGCCATCACCGTCGAAGCCACCTCCGACCATCTGCGCTTCCGCTGGGACGGCGACGACCTGATCGTCAACGACGACGACGCAGTCCATGACGACACCGATCCGACAAGCGGTCTCGCCGTCGAACGCCTCCGGCCCGACGCTGACGGCCGGTACGTCTTCCCGACCTGGCTGTGGCACGTGCGCGACGCCGCCACCGAACGCCTCGACGACACTGCGCGCGCCGCGCTGGCCGTCCTGGCGACCGACGAGCCGCTCCACATCGACACCGTGACCCGTTACGTAGCCGAGAACACCTATCCCGCAGCGGATCCGCACACGCTACGGGACATCCGCGCCCGGCACCGGACGCTCACGGGTTCGCCCACAGCACCAGCCGCCGCCACCGAGTTCGAGGAGACCCACGGTGAGTAGCGACTACGCCGGTATCCCCGCAGGATGCGACGTCACGCTGGCGTGCCCGGGCGACGAGGCCGGCGCCCAACTGCTCGACGACGGCGACTTCGCCCTCGTCCTGACCGATGACCGCAACGTCACGGTGGTCACCGTCGAGGGCACCCCGGCCGAACTGCTCGACTTCGTGCGCCGGACCCAGCAGGCTCTGGAAGAAGAGGGGGACCTCACCTCCCCGCCGCCCGCCGACTGACCGTAGCCGCGATCAGGCACTCTGGCCGGTGCGGGCGACCGCCGCCAGCACAGCACACCCGAGCCCTCGGGCGCCGACTCCTCCGCCACGTCACGTGAGCTGACGGGCGCCCGAGGACCACGGGTGTGCTCAACGAGGACGGGTTCACCCGCACCCGACCCGGAGGCACGCCATGACCGCGACCACCGCCCAAAGCACACCGCCCGACTCCACCGAAGCCGCCTACGCCCGGGCGTGCCGGTTGATCGAAACCGAACTCGGCGGCCGCCGACTCGCGCCGGAGCCCCGAACCGGGCTTGACGACCTCACTCGCACCCGGCGGCACAAGATCGCGCTCTTCAACGCGATCGAGTTCCACTGCTGCCTCTCCAGTCGTTTGGAAGCCCACCGGGTCGTCAAAGCGATGTACCCCTACCTCGATCCCCACGGGTTCAGCACCGACGCCGCACTCACCGCCGCCTGGAACATCCTTGAACCCGACGCGCACACCTGGCCCAAGAAGGTGCAGAACGAGCGCCGCCGCCTCACCGACGACCGCGTGACCCGCGCGCTCGTCGAGGCGAACACGGCGGTGGCCGACCATGCCTGAAGACCGGTTGTGGTTCACGCCCTACGACTGGAGCCGCTCCTACGTGCTGCCGGAGTCGGTCGCCTGCAACATCCCCCACCGCGGCAGCCTCGACGGCTACGGCGCGTGGAACGTCGCACGCGGTGTCCTCGTCGAGCTGTGCCGCGCGCTGCCCGCGACACCGGTCTCGTTGCTCTACGACGAGCCCGTGCTGCGCCATGACTGGATGCGTAACGCGATCCGGATCACCGCGCACGCCCGGCGTGCCGACGGGCAGGACGTGCGCGTGATCTACCGCAGCGAACGTACTGACGCCGAACCCTGGCCGGAGTTCTGGAGCGTCGCGGTCAACGGATTGATCCCCGCCTCCGGCCGGGACGTACGGCGGCCGTCACCGCCGTGGATCGCCCACACCGCCGCGCACACGCTGCGGACCGAGCTCGGCCGGTGACCTCCGGTCTCCAGTCGTCCGCGCCCGCCTCCTCCCCTCCCAACGGCACCATTCGTCCACTGTAGTCAGCGAGGTTCCCTGATGCCCGAACCGATTTCCTTGACCGACGAGGGTCTCCTGGCCGCCATCCCCGCCCTGATCGGGTTCGTCCCCACCGACTCCCTCGTGATCGTCGCCGCAGTCGTGCATGCCGACGGCACTGTCCGCGCGGGCCGAATCAGTCGATTCGACCTCGACCTGGCGATGCGGCTCCCCGGTATGGTTGTCACCACTCTCAGCCGCGCGCTGGGCGGCCAGCCGGTCCGGCGCCTCACCGGCGCGGTCGTCCACGACAACAGCAGTGCCACCAACGATCTGCCCTACCGGGCTCAGCTGCACGAACTCACCCACCGGCTGCACGAGGCTGGCTTCACCAACGTCGAGCTCCTGCACGTGCCGGCGTTCACCGCCGGCGCTGTCTGGTCGTGCTACGGCGACGCCGACCACACCGGCACCCTGCCCGACCCCGCCATCTCCCCGGCCACCACCGAACGCGTACTCCACGGCGACCGCGTCTACGGCAACCGCGACGCCTTCCTCGCCCAATTCGTTCCCGCGCCCACCGACATCCGCGACAGCATCGCCACCCTGGCCGACCCGATCGCCGAGGACGTCCAGACCGAAGAACTCGCCGGTGACTTCCCGCGGCTGCGACGGCGCCTGCAGCTGATCGACGATGCGGTCACCGCCGCCACCCATGGCCGGCTCCCCACCGACCAGCACGAGATCGCGGAACTGATCGCCGCGCTGTCCAGCTTTCTCCTGCGCGACATCCATCTCATCCAGGACACCGAGCAGCGGTGCGGGGCGGCCCAGTCGCTGTGGCTGCACCTGTGGCGACACGCCTCCGACCGCTACGCGCCCACCATGACCGCGCTGACCGCCGTCACCGCATTCCTGCGCAAGGACGGCGCCGTCGCCGGGCTCATCATCGAACGCGGTCCGCGCCCCACGAAGCTCACCCGGCTGGTACACCGATGGATGCGCGAAAGTGTCGACTTCGCCGCTCTGCACACCGACATCGCGGACGTCGCAACGCAATTGCGAGCAACACTGACCGACTCCGCCGACAGCTGACACACCGGCGGAACACGAGGGACCGGCCCCCGGGGCTTGTGGCGCGCGGGTGTCGGGAGCACAGCACCCACACGCGCGGGGCGCCTGAACCCGGCGACCGGCCACATCCGGCGCGGGTGAACCGGCGCCGCCGTATCGCATGCCCGCTCACCCGCACAACCGCCGGTTCACACCGGCCGGACGAGCCCGCCGGGCTTCACGCCCCTTGCATCCCGTTATCTCGACAATCTCGGAGCCCGTGAGGGTCACCGGCTCGTCCAGGCGATCATGGTCGGTCTTCGAGTATGGGAGCCCTTCTTGCGCGCTCGCCGAGGACGCGCTCCAACGCGGATGGCCCCGCGAAGCCGAGCGACACGGCGTCACCGCCAATCGTCTGAGTCAACTGTTGGAAGACCTTGGTCGAGAATCCGACGCATGACCGTCCGCTCGCCGCCAAACGACGGCGTCTAACCGCCATCGGCAGCCCAAGCCTGCAGGTCACCCCAACAACCACCGCCCGGGAGGCCCGTTGGAATCTCGCCGCGGAACCCGTCAGTTGGGGCATAGCGCAACGGCACCGTGCTATCGGAACCAGGCCTACGCACTGTGCCGTCGAACTGCAGGCATCGGACCGACCCCGTGGCGTCGTCTCCGTGAGCGACTAACCATGGCGTCAGCGAGAGTGGTTGCCTGGCGGCGCCGAGGAGAACGGGGTTCCCGGTAGTGAGGGGAGCCGCGGTGCGGATCGTCCCGTATTTAGGTGGTCCCAGGCCCGTGATGCTGATGTAGGTCGTCTCGAAAGACTCACCGTCGTAGGACATCGATTGAGGGACGGCAAGTTCTGCTCGCCAGAGGCCAAGTGCTCGATGGGCGAACCGCCGCAGAAAGTGCTCCAGCAACGTGCTCTTGGTGTGGTCCGACGGGCGACCATGTGCTATGTCGTTGCGCAATCGGACAAGACTCCTAACCGATTCCTGGTCCGACTTCTTGAACACTAGCCATGACCAAACCTCCGTGAAATTGATGTCCGCGGCTGGGATGTTCGCCAACGCGATGCACAGATCGAGCCAGGTTCCCATGCTGAGTGAGGCAATTTGCTGACGACTGATCCCGCGAAGCGGGGTCGGTTCCATCGCACTTAATCCAAGTATTGCACAGAACCGCAAGATTTCTTCGACTACAAGAAGTCCTTCCAGGGTTTTCTTGTCAGAATCTACCGTCGACTCGTACCTTGCAAATCGGTAAGCCAGCGGCGTGGGAAGTTCCTTTCCCGCCTTGTCGAGCGCTTCGTCCTGAAGTTTCTCTAGTGTCTCGACGCAGCGGGTGAGTAGGTCCTGCGCAGCCTCAGTTTTCTCGATATAATCTACCGCGCCGAGGCGGAAAGCTTCACGTACTCCCCACCCCTCGCCGGAAAGTACAAAAACTGGGACATGCTGTTCTCGACTCTGCAATTGTTCCAACAACCACAGGCCACCCCATTCGCCCGGTGCCATCTTGAGATCAACGATCAATAGGTCGATGGGCCACCTTGAGACATGATCCAACGCCGCATGGCCATCTGGCACGAAATGCAGATCCGCGCCGGCCTTACGTAAGGATTCGCACAGCGTACGCACTACATCCATCTGATCATCGGCGACGAGTATGGACATACCGGCCAGTTGCTTCATCATTGTTATTCAACCCCGGCATCAGTTGCGAGCGGCAGCGTGAGTAACCACGAGGTTCCACGGTCGGTCGGCTGCAGTGCCAGTCCGCCACCAGCACGTGACACCAGAGCTTGGGCACCCCACAGACCAAGACCGTTTCCGCCGACTTTCGTACTGTGGATCCGCTTCCGGTGAGCCCATGCGAGTGCAACCTCATCGGGTAGCCCTGGTCCGTTGTCCGCGATCTCCACGGCTGCCTCGTAAATGTCTGCTGTCCACTCGATGCTAATTGAGCCACCTTCACTCATAGCCTCGACGGCGTTCGTGACCAGATTATCCAGCACAGCTAACAGCGCAGGTGCGCCGATCTCGACTTGCACGGAGCGCTCGGCGGCGGGGATTGAAAGCGAAATCGAATGAGGTAATCGGGACAGCACACGACTTGCATAGTCCCGCAGAAACATCCCAAGGTCAATGTTTCCGGAAGTCGTGGAGCCAAGAACCGAGGTAGTCGCCTTCAGCCGGAGTGCGATTGCTCGGGCCTCATCGAGATGTGTACTCGCGGTCAATTTCCGTCGGAGCTCCACGGTCAGCGTCTCCCCCTCGGAAGCGCCTGCAGTCGCTACACGTGCGGCAACCAGTTGGTTCTTGAGATCGTGCAGCAGGTCCGCCAACGATGACCGATACTGATCAGCCTTCGGCGTCATGGCTTCCTTCGCAGCTCGGGAGATGGCTCCCGATGCTGCGACGCTCCCAGACCTCGTAAAGCTGACGTCTATCCCCTTGTCTCGCCCGGTCATTCTGAGTGTGTGCACCGTTGTGTTCCACAGTAGGCTCACCAGCTCAAAGCGAGAACGATCAGATACTCCTTCAGTGCGGAATGCCAATTGCACGGCGGCCCCTGGCAGCACTTCGACCGTACCAGCGGGTTGCGACGCGAGCAGGGCGGCCGCGACGGCGGCCAAGGCCGCACGTTCGTGTCCACTCAGCGTAATTGACGGTAGGTCGCCTTTGATCACGAGCCGATTTCGGTATCGTATTCGCCACTCTTCCTCGAGTGTCGAAATATCGCCCTCTGGCTCATCGGAGCCTATGCATCGGTAGACATCACACAGTTGAACCACGTGATCGACGTAATCCTGGGTCAGCTTCTGTGGGTCGTCTATCCGTTCGATCGCGCCGAGCATCGTCGACAGTTCCCGGTCGACCGCGTCGAAATCGTCGATCCCGCTCATGGCGCGGAACGCATTGGCTAGCCTGTCCAAAGGAACCACCCGGCGACCGAGTCGATCGCCGAGTAGGCGGTCTGCTTCACGCGCCCACTCGGCTAGTCGGAGAGGATCGCCGGCGAGATGCAGACCACAAAGATCTGCAATAGACCACTTTTTGAGATGGTTGCTTGCAGTTGGTACTGCCGCCACGAGCGCGGCAAGCAGGAAACGTGCCAGTGCCCGGACGTCTTCTGCGTTCGGCTCCAATAAGGAGCGCATTCCGTGCCCGTCAGACAGTTTGTCCAAAACAGCGAGTATCTTCACTGAGACGCGGTGTTTCGCCCTGGCCTTGTTGGAGCCTGTTCCTTCGCGCACTGTTGTGCTGATGTTGAGCGCGGGTGACTGGATCGAGGCGACGGCTTCGAAGTCCGAGGCGTGATCGGGGCCTGATCTCTCGACCTCGTATCCAACCTCAAAGGGGACGATCGCTGCCACCATGCTCAGCTGTGTCGTTGGATCAGCCGCTCGGGTGCGGTCCGATGCGATGGCGGACCAGATCGAATGCCACTGGGGAGGCCAGACCTTCTCCAGTGAAGACGGGAATCCTTTGGCGACGGCGACAGCACCGATCAGCGCTTGGAACGCGGTGGCACCGATCTCTGTCGTCGTTCCCAGCTGCTCTTGCCCCTTTCCTAGCAATAGCCCCGAGACTAAATCACTCTGCCTGAAAGCGCGCTCGTAGACCTCATTCTGGACACTGAGGAACATGAACTCGTCCGGCCGCGTATTAACGATCTTGCGGGTGACCGCGAGCGCATGCTCGTACCCTAAAGTCTCGGATCCCACGAACCCCAACGCCGAATTATCTTGCTGTCCGCACGACGCCACGAGTGGCTTGTTCTCGTATGCCCATGACGAGTGAATGAGCGCCTGGGAGAGCACAGCTTCGGCCTTCTGCGGTAGTGAGAACAGTTCCCGAAGCTGTCCCACCGCTCGCACGTGCGACAAAGGCCGTGGGATGGGTACGGGCGGCGAGGTAGGTGCGGTTCTTGCTGGACTAGATAATTTCGGAGGAGGGCAATGCCTCTGGAGGAAGTCTTGTGCTGCGGCGTTCGACGATACCTTTTTGTTCGTCCCAGTTCCCTCTCCGCATCGTCCGCGAGCATCGACCACTGTTGTGTGGAAGACGGGCTCGTGATCAGGCCCCTCGCGAATGATTTCGTACGACGGTACGTCGGGCGCCAGCTCGCGGGCGAGGGTAGTCTTGGGATCGACCACTGTTGTAGCAGCATTTGTAAGCGAAGTCAGGTCAGCGACCAGCCGGGCGGCGACACCTTCCTTCCCTGCGAGACACAGAAAACCAATTAGCCGTTTGCCGAGGTCGGCAATCACCTTCCGCGGCAGCGTCGCTGCCGTGGCGAACGTGCGCCCGACCGTGGCGGAACTGGCTAACCAGGTGCGTTTCGCGGCCCACGCTGCGAAGCCATCAGCGCAACGACTGACGTGAATGCTCATCGATGCGGCGGTCGCTGCGGGATCCTGGTACGCCTCGATCATCGCGATGCGGCGGAGGTAGGTTGCCCCAAGACGGCTCAGGGCTTCGAGGTGCCACTTGGTCAGGTCGGGCAGGACGCTTTGGTTTTCGTAGAGATAGGTCGGATCAACCAACGCCACCCACAACGCCCGGCGGAACTTCTCGTCGAGTCCGTCCAATCCAACGCCCTCAAGTGCACGTACGACGGGAGCATCATATGAGATCAAGTTCGGATGCCCCTGAAGCACACCGAATTCGAGTGGATCGATCAGCTCTGCCATCCATGCTCCTAGGCCCACTACATTGCGGTCGCAACTTTATCGACTCCAACCCCACCATTCGTTACCGTACGTAGTCAAGATGTTAGAGTAAACGGACTGGGTTGCGAGCCAGCAGCGCGGCCATCGGCGGTCGAGCGACCGCAGCGCTTGCCGGCCGATCCGTTCGTCGCTGACGTGCGACATCGTGCGATCAAGGCGTCGAGATAGATCCGCACTGCGCCGCCTACACCACCGCGGCCTGTCCCATGGTCGCCGGGCGGCTGAGCCACTACCGCACCAGCGCCCACAAGATCGACGCCGACGCCGTCCACGGCGCGGACATCGATCACCGGCTCGGCGCCCCGGCCGAAGCCTGGCACGCCGTCTGGCTCACCCGCTACGACGTCGTCACCCTCCACGGACACCCCGCGGCCTGCTACCTGCTCTCCCCGCCACTGCGCATCCGACCCATCAACACCGCGCCGCACCACAATTCGTGATCATCTCGCAGTCGTGAAAGGACGCTCCGTGTCGACTGCCGAAGCGCAAGTGTTCATCGCCAGCAAACACACCACCCCGACCCGCCGACGAGTTCTGTGGCGCGTCAGCGTCGCTGATGCCAAGAAGATCTGCAGCGACCCCCGCACCGCCGGCCCGCACTACATGCTGTGCTACACCACCGAGAACCTCGACGCCCCGCCGCGTTCGTGTACGTGCCCGACAACGGCCACCACGCCGAGGTCCTGCACGACCACAACATCCATGTCATCCACGATCACACCACACGCCATCCGGCCGCGACATCCCGACCGCAGTAGGCCCTCACGCCCCAGCCGGCCGCCAACCGCAGCGAGACCGTCCAAGCACATGGTATTCGGCGCGGACGCTCGCGGCCAGGAAAGCACACCCGGGCCCCCGGCGCCGACCTCGTGCAGCCCGGCCGCGCCGACCTGCCGAGCGCCGGGGGACCCCGGGTGTGCCGGTCGGGCGCGGTCATCCGCACCCAACACGGAGGTCCCTCGTGACCGCATCCACCGTCCACAACGCCAGTGACCCCCGCGATTTCGCCTACGAGCTGGCCTGCTGGCTGATCGAAACCGAACTCGGCGGTCGCCGGCTCGTCTCCGACCCCGCAGAACCCGATGGTCGCTCCGAGGTACGCGCGCGCCAGCCGCACCTTGTCGTCGCCGACACGACGGTGGAGGTCTGACCGATGCCGGGCGCTGCCCGCGACACCGGTCTCGCTGCTCTACGACAGCCGTGCAACTCCGCGACTGGACGCGGATAGCGATCCGCGTCACCGGCCGCGCCCGCCGCCGCGACGGCCAGCCAGTGATCGTCATCTACCACAGCGAACGCACCGACGCCGCACCCTGGCCGGACTTCTGGAGCGTCGCGGTCAACGGATTCATCCCGGCCTCCGGCCGGGACGTCCGGCGACCGTCGCCGCCATGGATCGCCCACCCCGCCGCACAGACGCTGCGCACCGAACTCGGCCGCTGAACCACGACCCGGTCCCGCCGACGGCCCTCGCTCCCTTCTACTCGGGAAGGACGTTCATGTCTCTCACTCTCACCAGCACCACGACCCTCGTCGCCAGCCTCCCGGCGCTGCTCGGCTTCATCCCCGACGACTCCCTGGTGCTGATCACCGCACTCGCCAATGACGACGGCTCGGTCACCACCGGCCCGCTTGCCCGGATCGACCTCACCCGCCTCACCGGCCACGTCGGCTACTGTGTGCGGCACTTCAACCGGCAATGCAGCGACCTGCCTGTGTCCTGCGTGACCGGCATCGTCGTCCGCACCGACGACGAGGACACCACCGGCGACGGCGTGCTGCCGCTGCGCGCCGACGTCGACACCGTCATCACGGCACTGGTCGACCACGGATTCACCGACGTCGACCTCGTGCACGTGCCGGCTATCGCCGAAGGCGCGCGCTGGCGCTCCTACCGCGACACCGACCGCACTGGCGTCCTGCCCGACCCCGCGGCCACCGCGGCCGCGGCCGCCGCCGTGGCCGCCGGATACACCATTGCCGCCCGCCGCGACGACCTCGCGGCGCGGTTCACCCCGCTCCGCGAGCCCGTCCGCGCCCGACTGCAGCCCCTTATCGACCACGCCGTCGAATCCGCTGCCATCGACGAATCCTGGCATCTGGCCGCGCACGTCCGGCTGGATCGCGCCGACGCCGCGATCCGCGCCGCCGGCCACGGTGAGCTGCCCACCGACGAGGCCGACGTCATCGATCTCGCTGCGACCTTCGCCGTGTCCGCGTTCCGCGACGCCCTGCTCGCCCTACCCGACAACACGGCGCGCCTCGCCGCCGAGAACCTGGTCCTGCACCTGTGGCGCCACAGCTGCGACCCCATCGCCGGCCCGCTCGCCACCGTCATCGCGGTGTACGCCTACCTCCGCGGCGACGGAACCGTCGCGCGGATCGCGCTCGAGCACGCCGACCCCGAACAGCCCCTGGCGGGACTGCTCTCGACCATGCTCACCCACGCTGTCCCGCCATCGAAGATCCACAGCGTGATCCAGAACGCCAGCGCCGATGCCCGCCGCACGCTACTGAGCGAGCCCCCGACCGACCAGGCGTGAGACCCACCCCTGCTCACTGTTTGCTCCGAGCGGCCGTGCGGTCAGCGCAAGGGCATCGCCCGGCAGCCACCGGCCCACCACACGGTGCGGAGTCGTCGTGGGCGCTGGCGTGACGGGTGAGGCCGTGTCACCGGCGGTGGCCTCACCCGGCTCGCCGGGTCGTGGATCGCCCGAAGGTAAGCACACCCCGGCCGGGGGCAGTGCGTCCCCGAAGCCCGGCCCCATCCGCCCGGGTGAACCAGCCCCCTCACCCTGCCGAGCTCCGATGCCGGTCGAGCCGCCGGCTGGTTCACGCCGGGCGGATGAGCCAGGCCGGGGACGTCGCCTCACGGCGCCCCCCGGCCGCCGCGTGCTCAGGCTGCGCCGCGTTCCACACCCCAACGAGCACCAGGGAGACCACCATGGCCGGCGACACCACCATCACCACCATCGGCAACCTCACCGCCGACCCCGAACTCCGCTTCACCGCCACCGGAGCGCCGGTCGCGAACTTCACCGTCGCCTCCACCCCGCGCACCTTCAACCGCGCCACCGGCGATTGGGAAGACGGCGAGGCACTGTTCATGCGCTGCACCATCTGGCGCCAGGCGGCGGAGAACGTCGCCGAGTCCCTGACTCGCGGCGCGCGCGTCGTCGTCCAGGGGCGCCTCCAGCAGCGCTCGTTCCAGACCAAGGAAGGCGAGAAGCGCACCGTGATCGAGCTGACCGTCGACGAGATCGGCCCCTCGCTGCGCTACGCCACCGCGAAGGTCACCAAGAACGCGAAGAACGCGGCATCGAAGGTGAACCCGGACCTGGCCACCAGCACCGCGGCCGCACCGGCCGAGGACCCGTGGACCGCGGACGCCGGGCGCGACTTGGTCGGCGCGACCGCCGGCGGCTTCAGCGACGAGCCGCCGTTCTGATGAGACCCGGTGTCCGGCCGGACCTTCCCCTCCGGCCGGGCACCACCCTCAAGGCCGGGGCCAGCCTGACGGCTGGCCCCGGCCTTTCCCATGCCACAACACCGCACCCCGGAGGCCACCATGCCCACCACCGACACCACCACGCCCGCCACCCGATCCGACACGCCGGCGAAACGCCGGGTCGCGCGCGAGCGGACACTGCGCGCCCTGGCCCAAAAATCACCCTTTGGGGTAGGAGAATCGCCTTACGCTCGGAACATGAGCAATCCTTACGGCGTCACGATCCCCGGGCTCGTCCTCGCCGGAGGCACCGGCTTCTACCTCGGCATCCAGCCCTTCGGCTACATCGGACTCCTCGTCACACCCTTCACCGACCCCGCCGGCCTGCTCGCCCTCCCCGGCGCCGTGGTGTTCGGTGCGCTCCTCGGGTGCGTCATCGCCTACCTCAGCCGCAACCGCATCAAGCCGAAACTCGCCCACCGCTACCGCCGCGGCGCCATCCTCGGCGCCATCACCCTGCCCGGCTACCTGTTCATCGGGCACTTCCCCGGCGCAGGGGAAGGCGGTACCGCCAGCCAGTGGGCCTTCGGGATCGCGTTCTGCTCCGGCATCGCCGCGATCATCGTCCACTACCAGCGACGCAAGCGCCTCTTCCTCGCCCGCCAAGCCCGGCGCCTCGCCGGGCAGCAGGCCAATCAGCAGACGGCGACGCGCTAACCCGTCGACATCACAGGAGGGGGGGGGGGGGGGCGGGGGCGGCGGCCCGGACCAGCCGCACCAGCGCGACGCCCCGCACCGCCGCGACGACCCCCCCAACACCCACACACACCAGCCCCGAGAC
>NZ_JBIWPI010000003.1:191108-313758 GCF_044768185.1 Amycolatopsis sp. NPDC101161 | reverse complement strand
GCGCCCGGGCGCCGGGGGGGCACGCCCCACTCACCCCCCCGGGCCCCGCCCTACCGGGCCCCCATCGGGGGGGGGGGGGGGCCACCCCCGGGCCCCCCCGCCCCTCTTCTCGTGGTCGGCGCCCGGTCAATCAGTCCGCCGGAACATCCACCGTTGAATCCCGTTCGGACGGCTCGACCTGCTCGTCCACGGGCGCCTCGACAGCCCGCTCATCACCCGAGGTTGCCGCGTCCGCTCCTTCCGCGTACGTGGAGTCCGCGCCGCTCCGTCGACCGCCGATGTCCGACACTGCTGCAGCACTGCGCGACAACGCGGTCACCGCCTTCGCCGAGATCCCCAGCAACGCCGCCGTCTCCGCCACACCCACATCCGCCGCGCGGATCTCCGCGACCGACGTCGCCATCACCGCACGCCACTCGCCAATCTCCATCTCCGCATCCGCACGGACCTGCTCGGCTGATCGCTCGAACTCCGCGACCTTCGCGGCACGCTGCCGGTCCAGCTCGGCTAGCTTCCGCTCCAGCTGCGCCCCCAGCGCGCCGATGCGGTCGTCACGCCGGCGCTCCACCGTCTCAATCGCGGTCACCGCTTCCGCGAAAGGCCCCAGCGCCGCATCAACGCGTTGCTCGTTCTCGCGTTCACGCTCCAGCTGATCAACGCGGCGCCGCCGCGCCGCCTCCAGCCGCTCCAGCGTCGCCGACGACCGACGCTTCCGCATCGACGTCCTCGTTCGACGTTCAACCATGACTGACCTCCCGCGCGGGGAAGGCACCATCCCAGGCTACCTGCGACGCCACCCGCGCATCGCCGCCACACACGACCAGCCCGCTATCGTCGAACCCGGTCACGCCGCCGCTCAGCGCGTCCGACCGACGGCACGACAGACAAGGAGCAACCATGGCCACCCAGGCACACCGCAGCCACCCGTGCCGCCAGTGCCCCTGGCGCCGCGACGCCGACCTCACCGCCTTCAGCGACGCCGACATGGCCAAACTCGCCAATGCCAACGGCTCCGCCGGCTCCGAAGCCGCCACCAGCGCTCCCGCCATGTCCTGCCACATCGACCAGCCCGACACGACTCATCCCATGCGGCTATGCGCCGGCTGGCTCGCCGTGGTCGGCCGCGACCACCTCGCGATCCGGATGGCCATGCTCGCCGACACACTCCCGCCCGACGCTGTCACCCCAGCGCCCGACTGGCCGCGCCTTTACGTCAGCCTCGAGGACCTGCTCACCGAGCGAGCACGCCAACTCGCCGCACAGCACCCACCACGCGCCGCAGGCTGACCGCTGCACCACTCTCGTCTCCGACACCACTACTGTGTAGCCCCGGACAGCAGCAAGGAAGCGCCCATCGTGCCCGACCCGACCGACGACATCACGTCCCCCGGCGCCGAGATCCTCGCCGTCCGCGACGGAGCCGACGGCTGGGGCGTCATCACCGCCACCGCACCTGCCAGCGCCTACCAACCCAGCCCGTGCGCCCGCTGCCCCTGGCTGCGCGACTCCCCCGTCGGTGCGTTCCCGCCCGAGGTGTTCCGCCACTCCGCGCGCACCACCTACGACCTCGCGACCCATAAATTCGGCTGTCACGCCAGCACCCCCGACCACCTCAAGACCTGCGCCGGGTTCCTCCTGCGCGGCGCCGCCCACAACCTGTCCGTCCGCGTTCACGGCCCCGAAGTCACCACGGCCGTCACCAGCGACCGGCCGCTCTACGACAACTACCGCGAGATGGCCATCGCCAACGGCGTCCACCCCGACGACCCCAGCATCGCCCCCTGCCGCGACAGCCGCGCCTACCACGACGACTCCCCCGCCAACGTCACCGCCGCCCCCCAGGGCCTGCTCACCCTCGTCCGCGCCACCCGCATCATCCGGGACTACATCGTCGCCAGCGTCGGCACCGACCACGGCGACGAGATGACCAGCCAAGCGCAGATGCTCGCCGGCCAGCTCGCCGCCCACGGCCTCCTCGCCGCCGACGACGTCACGTCCCACGCCGTGGCCACCACGCCGACAGCCGTCATCCGCGGATTCATCGTCGACTCAGTCGGCGAAGACACCGGCGAGGACATGACCGAACAAGCCGAACAGCTACGCCACCAGCTCGCCTCCGCCGGGCTCCTCGCCGATGGCACCTACGAGCCGATCCCCTTGACGCCCTAGTCTCGCGAGAGCGAGGCGCACCGAGCCGACGTCGACTTCGAGCGGGCTCGAGATGCTGGACCCCGACATCAGGCCGGGGATCAGCGCGGTACCGCCGCAGCAGCCCCGAAGGGCCACGCCACCGAAGCGGCGAGCGGCAAAACTCGCGGCGGTCCGCTGACGCTCCGCCACAGGGCCTACACGAGCCCACGGAGCGCTGCCAGCAGCATACCCACAGGCCACGGGCCTCACCGCCCACCTGCAGGACGCACCGTCTCAGCCGGTCAGGTGTCTGCTCCGAGTGCACACCGGCAGTGGGCACCTTCTCGTGTTCTCGTTGCGTCCGCGGGTGGTGGGTGGCCCCGAAATTGTATCGGTCGTCCCCCCAAATACAAGGGCACCCCAAACTATTTTTGACCGAAAAGCGTGGTCAAAAATAGTTCGAGGCCCCACCCTTGTATTTGGGGCCCCTACTCCCTAGGTCAGGCATTAAGGGCAGGCCGGGGGGCCTGCCCTGGTTGCTTCGGGGCCACCCACCACCCACTCGGCACGCAGCAGCGCTCACTGCACCTGCCAGCAGCCCTAGCAGGCACGCAGGCACAGTTAGCAAACCCCTACGAGGCCTCCGGCAACCCGGACACAAATAAGACTTGCGCGATTTATCCGCCGCCGTAATACGCGAGACCCAAATGGGTAAATACGCGATTCTGACTGGAACAGGCAACAACAACCGGGTAATATCAAAATCGCAAGGTGATCGGGACGGCAAACCCGAAAACCATCCGCAAACCCAATACACGAAAGCTGGATATCATGGTTTCGACCATCCACTCCAAGCACCGCCCGAGCCTCACCCGCGCCGCAGAGGCGTTACAGGCGCAGCCGCCGCGCGTCCGGTCCGCGCTCACCGAGCTGCGGAAGGTGTTCACCGACAGCGGCGAGAACCCGCCCGCGATCCTCACCGCGTGCGCGACGCTGCTCAACAACCCCGCCGCCATCAGCGGTGACGTTCTCGCCGCCGTGAAGAACGTCCACGCCGAGTGGGACAGCTACGGCGACGCTGAGCGCGAGCTGTTCAACCAGTGCGTCTGGTCCAGCCAGACCCGCCGCGCCGTCGCGGTGACCGAGGTGAACGACGTGACGGTGATGCTGCGCGAGACGCCGCCGCGCGTCGCCGACGCGCTCAACGGGTTGCGGTGGCTCAACGCCCAGACCCAGCACGCGCACCAGGCCGTGTTCACCGTGTGCGGGACGCTGCTGAAGAACCCCAGCGCCGACCACCCCGCCATCGTCGAGGCCATCCAGACCGCCTACACCCTGTGGCCCAGCCTCGCCGAGGACCTGCGCACGCTGGTGATGACGTGCGTGTACGCGAGCAAGGCCCGCGCTGCCCACGCGCGCGCCCGCACCGCCGCCCGGCAGCAGGCCGCCGACGCCGAGTCCGCCCAGGTGCACCGGTGCGGCAACTGTGACGGCAACCTCGCCGGACTTCCCGACATGCGCTACTGCTCCGACACCTGCCGCAAGGACGCCGAGAGCGCCGAGCACCCGACCAACGGCGAGCACACCACGACCGTGCCCGCCCACCGGGTCGCCGCCAGGCACGAGCCGATCGAGCAGCGCGCCGCGCGCCGCTACGTCGACAGCGCGGCGGAACCCGACTACGACGAGCAGTGGCGCGAGGTGGAGCAGGCGATCCCGTCCGCCGGACTGGTCCGCAAGAACGAAAGCGGTGTCGACGCCTACGAAGGCGAGCGGAAGCGGCACCGCGACCTTGACGACACCGCCGACGCCCTCAGCGAGCAGACCGGCCAGCCGATGACCGACGACGACTACGACCGGCTTGCGCTGGTCCCGGTCGCGCCCGGCGGGTTGTGCGTGGCGTGCAACCTCGAACGCACCCCCACCGAGCAGCGCACCCCAAGCACCGGCGACCGGTGCGAGATCTGCCGGGAACTGAACACGCCGCCGCTGGTCACGTTCGCGCCGATCCGCGAACTCGCCGCCGTCGCCTGACCACCCGCCACGTGCGGGGGCACCCGAACCCGGGTGCCCCCGCCGCCGAACCAGGAGCCGCCACCGTGCGCACCTTCCACGACATCCTTGCCGACATCGAGCGTGAGCTAGCCACCGCCGACATGATCCCGACCGACGCACCGACGTCCGTCGCGGCCTTCCTGCGCGAGATACTCGCCCGCCACGTCCGGACACTGCCCGCCCCGAACGGCGGCACAGTCGACGTCGTACCCGCCGCCGCCATCCGGCTAGAACTGGGCTACCTCACGCGGTACAGCCAACCCTAACGACCGTCCCACCCCGAAGCGGCCGCCGATCTTGCGATCGGCGGCCGCTTTGCTGTGTCGGCACAGCCCGGGGACCGCGCAGGCGCCGGCAGACGGCGCCAGGGGCGCCTTAGTGCAGGCGCCGGCGCTCGAACGCAGTTTCGGTCACCACCACCCGCCCCACCAACCCCACCCCACCGACCGCACCCCACCCCCCACCACACCCCAGCCCCACACCACCCCGCCACGCACTCACCCCGCCCACCACGCCACCGCCACCACCTCACCCAACCCACCCCCTACCCCGCACACAGCACGTCTTGCAGACGTTCTGAACCAGGTGGATGCCGCCGAACTTTCGGCGTAGTCTGATGTGGACATGATGGGCTTGCGAAAGCTGAGCCCTGGTGGTCATGAGTACCTCACGAACACGGTGGCGTGCGCCGATCGCAGCCGTGAGCTCGCACCCGGCGAGCTGTTAAGTGACTACTACCTCTCCCGTGGTTACCCGGCAGGCCAATGGTTCGGCGCCGGAGCCGAGCACTTAGGACTCTCCGGCGCAGTCACCCCTGCCCAGATGAACGCCCTCTTCGGCGAAGGCCGCCACCCCCACGCCGACGCCATCGAAGCCGAGATGATCGCCGGCGGCGCCACCGCCGAGGAGGCATTGAAAGCCACCCGACTGGGGCGTCGGTTCCCGCAGTACTCCGCGCTGGATCACCTGCGCTCCCAGGTATCCCAGGCGTACAAGGACTACAACCGCCTGCACGGGCGTCCGATCGGCGCGCCGATCTCCGCGGCCAAACGTGCGGAACTGCGCCGCGGTGTGCAGCGGCAGGCCTACCGCACCACCCACAAGAACAACGGCCCCGTCAGTGACAAGGAGCTGAACAAGTGGCTCGCGGAACAGAAACGCAATCTCAAGTCGGCGGTGTCGGGGTTCGAGATGGTGTTCGCACCCGACAAGTCAGTGTCGATCGCCTGGGGCATGGCGCAACCGGCGGAGCGGGAACTGATCGCCGGCCTGGTCCGCCAAGCCGCCCGTGACACGTTGTCCTGGGTGGAGGGCAACGTCGCGTTCACCCGCCGCGGCAACATGGGCGAAGCCCAGGTCGACGTCAACGGGATCACCGCAGCGCTGTTCGAGCACTGGGATTCCCGCGCCTCCGACCCGCACCTGCACATCCACGCCCTGATCTCCTCGAAGGTGCAGCGCAGCGACGACGGCGAATGGACCGCCCTCGACGGCCGCACCGTCCTGGCAGCGACGGTCACCGCGTCGGAGTACTTCGACAACCGACTGCGCGACCTCTTCCGTGAGCAGGGCGCCTCCTGGGTGCAACGCGGTGCCGAGGGCGTGGACCTGAAGCGTCCGGTGTGGCAGCTCGAGGGCGTCTCGGTTGAACTGGTGAAGCTGTTCTCCCAGCGCCATCGCCAGTTCGAAGCCGCCCGCGCGAACCGCATCGTCGAATTCCGGGCCAAGTACGGGAAGGAGCCGACCCCAAAGGACATCTTCGCCATCGACCGGGCCGCCCAGTACGACAATCGCCCCGGCAAGCAACCTCCGAAGACGCTTCCCGAACACCTCGCGGCGTGGCGGGAACACGCCCTCACCCTGGTTCCTGCGAAGGCGCTGGACACGCTGAGCCGGCGGGTGTTCCTCAGCGGACGCGCCGAGCCGGACGCGTTCGACATCGCCAAACTCGCTCAGGTGACACGGGATGTGGTGTCGGACAACTACGCGCACTTCTCCTGGTGGAACCTCGCCGCCGAAGCCCACCGCCAGTCCGCACACCTGCAGATGCCCGTCGACAAGCGCGAGCAGCTCATCGTCGACATCGTCGACACCATCCTGGCCCAGCCCGACACCCTCGCCCTCGTCGGCCCGACCGCGGTCAACGAACCGGCCTCGTTGCGTCGGCGGGACGGCGAATCGGAGTTCGTCGAGCACCACTCCACCCGCTACACCACTACCGCAACCCTCGCCGCCGAAGGCGACCTGGTCGCCTGGGCCCGCCGCGGCGGCGGGCACCGGCTGCGCGCCGACACCGTCGATAAGGCCCTGGCCGGGCAGGGGTTGAACGACGGGCAGACGCAGATGGTGCGCCGGTTCGCCCGCTCCGGACGCCGGCTGCAGCTGGCCTTGGCCCCGGCCGGGGCCGGGAAGACCTCGGCGATGAAGGTCTTGGCGACCGCGTGGCGGCGCACCGGACACCGCGTTTACGCCTTCGGACCGTCCGCCCGCGCGGCCCAGGAGCTCGGCGCGTCAATCGGGGCGAAGCCGCACACGCTGCACCAGCTGACCACCGCGCTGTGGTTCGGGTTAGCCCACCACGCGTTCCCGATGGAGGCCGGGGACCTGGTGATCGTCGACGAAGCGGCGATGGCCGGCACCCATACCCTGCACAAGGTCGTCAAGTACGCGCTGAACCATGGCGCGGACGTGCGGTTGATCGGCGATGACGCGCAGCTGGCCGCCGTCGAAGCCGGTGGCGCGATCCGGCTGATCGCCCACGACGTCGGCGCGGTCCGCTTCACCGAAATCGTGCGGTTCCGAGGCGAAGACCGCGAAGACCAAGCCGCGGCGTCGTTGCAGATCCGCGACTGGAACCCGCAGGGACTCACCTATTACTTCGACCGTCTCCGGGTCTCCGACGGGTCGCTGGAGACGATGCGGGACGCAGCGCGCTCGCAGTGGCAGGCCGACCTCGACGCCGCCGTCCAATCGCTGCTGATCGTGCCGACCAACGAGGACACAGTCGCGCTGAACATCGACGCCCGCGAACGACGCCTTACCCTCGGGTCGGTCGACCGTGGCCGGGAGGTTCAGCTGCACGACGCCACCAACGCCAGTGTCGGGGACTGGGTCGTCACCCGGCACAACCAGCGGCTCCTATCGCTGTTCGGCGGAAAGGACTTCGTCAAAAACGGCGACGTGTGGACTGTCACCGACGTGCACGCCAGCGGCAAGATCACTGTCCAGCACCACGTCCACAAGGCCACGATCACGCTGCCGGCCGGGTACGTCCGGGCCCACGTCGAGCTCGCCTACGCCGCCACCATCAACCGGGTCCAGGGCATGACCAGCACCGGCAACGCCCACCTGCTGGTCCCACCGACGATGACCCGCGAGCAGTTCTACCCCGGCATCACCCGCGCCATGTTGCGCAACTTCATCTATGTCGTCACCCACCACCACGTCATCGACCAGCACCGCGAAACCCCCGAACCAGTGTCGGCGTGGTCGGTGCTGACCGGGGTGCTCAACCACTCAGGTGCGGAAGTGTCAGCGACCGAAACACTGCGGGAAGCCCAAGACGTAGCGGTGTCGATGGGCACGCTGGTGCTGCGCTACAACTACACCGCCACCTACCGCGACGAGGACCGCTACCGCGCCATCCTCGCCCGCCACGCTCCCTCCACGCTGGACCAGGACAGCGAGCCAGCGCTGATCCAGACGCTCCGCAACGCCCACGACCTCGGCTGGGAACCCCACCCCCTCGTCACCGCGGTCATGCGCTGGAGCCAGTCCCTCGACGAGGCCGACAACCCCGGCGCGGCGCTGCAGGCCCGGATCACCACCCACCTCGCGCGTCGCCAGCCGCCCTCGCCGACCGCGCTGCCGCAGCCGACCGATGTGACCCGCTGGCGGGGCATCGTCGATGCGATCGCCCCGCACGTCGCCGTCGAAGACCCCGACTGGGAGAAGATCTGGGTCCGCGCCGCCGGTGCGCTGGCGCTCGGGTTCGACATCGACGCCGCGCTGACCGTCGTCGCGCACCAGCTCGCTGCGCGCCCGGCGGTACCGGATCCGATGCCGGATGACCGGTACGCCAACGCCGCTCTCGCCGCTGAGCTGGAGCGCCGCGGAGAGCGTGGTGAAGCCCACGTACGTGCCGTTCCCTGGCTGGCCCGCCCCGACTTCGCCCACGTTCGCCACCATCCCGGGCACGCGCAGTACCTGCACGAGACAAACCTCGCCATCGCCGACCGCGTCGAACACCTACGCGCCGCGGTGATCCGGCAGCAGCCCGAATGGGTGTCGGGCCTCGGGCCGCGTCCGGACAATCCGATCGCGGCCGAGGATTGGGACGAGCTGGTCGGCCTAGTTGCCGCCTACCGCGAAACCTTCCGCATCGAGAGCGAGGCACCGCTGGGCGGCAAGCCCGGCAGCCACGGGGCGAGAGCGCACGCCTGGCGCACGCTGTCCGAACGATGGGAGTCCTTCGGCGCAGCGCAGGCGCCCGCGCCTGCCTCGCCTGTCACGGCGCGCACGGCGGCCCAGACCGCCCGGCTGGACGACGTCTTCGCCGAGTTCGAACACCCCGAAGAGCGAGTCGTCCTCGAGCCCCTCAACGTGCTCATCCGCCGGTACGAGCTGCTGGCCCGCGACGGTGACGAGGACCGCTACCTCGACGTCCTCGCCCGCTACGTCCCCGACGCCGTCAACGCCGGTGCCGAGCCCGCCGCGTTGAACGCATTGGCCCGTGCCCAGGACCGCGGCTGGCAAGCCGACCGACTTGTCCGTGATCTGGTCGACGGCCGGGGATTCAGCTGGGCTTCCGACGCCGCTGCGGTGCTGGCCAAGCGAGTCAACGACCACATCGGAACCCACGACGCACCCGCCCGGATCGCGCCGGCGACCGACGAGCAGATCGTCCGCTGGCAGCAGATCGTCGCCGCGCACCTACCGGACGCGACAGTAGCTGAGGAGCGATGGGGCATCGTGTGGCGCCACGCCGCCGGCGGCGCCACCCGCGGACTCGATCCCGACACCGCGCTCACCGACGCCGCCCGCCAGGTCGCCGCGACGACGACCGGCGGCCAAAACACCGACCCGCGCGCGACCGGCGTCGCGCTCGTCCGCGCGCTCGGTCGCCAGCACGACGCCGGCGCCGGGCACCACTCCGCCCTGCCGTGGCAGGCCCAACCCGATCTGGCGCACACGGTCAACTATCGCGGTTCACTGGAGCGGCTGGCGACCATGAACGCGGAGATCACCGCGCGAACCGACCAGCTGCGGGACCAAGCCGTGCGGGACCGGCCGCCGTGGCTCGCACGCTTCGGCGCGCGCCCTAACGATGCTGCACTCGCGCAGCGGTGGGATCACCTTGTCGGGCTCGCTGCGGCGTATCGTGAAACGTACGGAATCACGACCACGGATGCTGCCTCCCCGCTCGGCAACCAACCGGCCGGCACCGACCTTCGGGCCGACGCCTGGCGGAACATCACCCAGCAATGGAGGCACCTGATGACCATCCCCGACCGCGAAGACGCCGCATCCGACGTGATGCTGACCCGCGAATCACTGCGCGACGCCGCCGACGCCTACGCCGCCCGGTTCAACACCGAACTCGCCGCCGAGAAGGAACTAGAAGACGACGCCGAGGCGGAGACGGCCGCGGCCGCGCGGCGAACCGAACTGGAAGACGAACTGGTCGACGGCCAAGACCACGGTTACGGCGAAAGCACCCACCGCGGGCTGAGTTACTGAGCTACGCACCTCCGATGTCCGGTGAGGGCGGCCACAGGATCAATCGTGTGACTGTCCTCGCCGGACAACGGAGGTCTCCTAGAACTTGTCTCCGCGCCTTGTCCAATGTCCTCAGCTGCCTACTTCTACTTCTTCGCAGCCGCTACCTTCCTACGCGGAGCGCGCTTCCGCGCCGGCCGAGCGGGTTCCTCAACGACGATGGGCTGGCCATCGTTGGCGTCGAACGCCTCGATGATCTCGCTTGAGAGACGGCCGCGCTCGGATACCGCGTAGCCGTTGGCGTTGGCCCACGCACGGATCTGGCGTGACCGTTCGCGATCCTCGGCCGCAGTCCCGGGCTTCTTCACCCGGGTGGACTCACCGGCTGCCAGCCGCACCTTACGGCCACCGACGCGCCGCCCAGCGGTGACATAGCGGGCGAGTCCGTCGCGCAGGTCGGCCGCGTTGGCGTCAGAGAGGTCGATCTCATAGCTCACGCCGTCGAGGCTGAACGGCACCGTCTGGTTGGCCACCTCCCCGTCGATGTCGTCGACCATTTCCACAAGAACTTTCTGCGCCATATCGGGGACCTCCAGAGGCTCCAGCCACGAACGGGATACGCCGGGTCTGGCCACTGTAGCCCAACACCGCTAACTGACGCGTCCACCAACATAATCGTCGGAAACTCCGGCAGTTCCCGGGACGCTGCGACACAAGCGAAGCGCGAACCTCGCGCAGTTGCTGCATCGAGAGTGACAGCGGCTTTCACGCAGCGGCGGACGCCGACGCCCGGCGAAGGTCCAAACGAGAATTCGCCGCCGGCCATGACGTCGGCGTCACGGCCCAGGCCCAGGCCCAGCGTTTCGCGCGGTGGGATGCATTCGGTCGACGCGCTGCGCCAGCGGGCGCCGCTCCCGCGACTCACTGACCGACGATAAGCCGGTGCCACCACACAGTATGAGCAGCCGACCACGTTCGTCAGACGGCCATCGTGGCGGCCTTGCAGTTGCGGAACACCCACTGCTCGAGGTGCACGCGGTAGACACGCCGGCTTTCGATACTGTGATCGCCTCGGAACGCCAAGACGCACGTCATGATTGGGCGGTGACCGATACCCCCTCAGGCCTGCCGCCCGTCCCGCACTCCGTTGATCGGCCGAAGCCGATCGTGACCCCGCTGTCAGGCAGGGCAGTGCTGGCCATGGCCGCAGGAACAGCGCTCGTCGTGACCGCAGCCGTAACTGCCTTGTGGTTCTCCCTTACCACGGACGGCTCCGACCCAAGCCGGGTGACTGCACAGCTGGAGGTGCTCCGGATCGGGTTGAGTCTCGGTCTGGGAGGCGGCGGGATGTTCGCCCTGTACCTGGCATGGCGACGACAGCGCTCTACGGACCTCGCACTACTCCAGAAGGAGCGTGACCAGGCCGACGTCGCCCGTGCCTACGCCCTCCAGGAGCGCGTCGCCGTGGAGAACCGGGCGCACCAAGAGCGGGTCGCGCTCGCTACCGAAACAGACGCGACTGCCCGTCGTATCACCGAGCTGTTCACAAAGGCCGTCGAGCACCTCGGGGCCGATGAGGCCCCGGTTCGCCTCGGCGGGTTTTACGCACTCGAGCGGCTAGCTCAGGACAACGCGGAGCAGCGGCAGACCATCGTCAACGTGATGTGCGCCTACCTGCGGATGCCCGTAGACCCACCACAGGCTCCGGTCGACGCCCCGGAAGCGCACCGACAGTGGCAGCAGGAACGCGAAGTCCGTCTCACCGCTCAACGCATCCTGACCAGCCACCTGCGCCCGGGTCCCGAACCCGAGAACCCGGCGGCGAGGTTCTGGCCCGGCCTGGAACTCGACCTGACCGGCGCGGTACTGATCAACGCCGACTTCAGCGGATGCCACCTGCACGTTCTCCACCTGAACGGCATTACTTTCCTCGGCCCGACCCGCTTCACCGGGACGACCTTCGCCGAGGACGCGACCTTCGAACACGCCACCTTCACCGACGAGGCGCAATTCGGCCACGCCACTTTCGCCGGACGCGCGCAGTTCCGCAGCATGACCTTCGCCGGGAGTGTCGACTTCGTCGAGGCGAAGTTCATGCGAGGCGCACGATTCGACGGTACTTCCTTCACCGCCGACGCCGGGTTCCTCGGCGCGAGGTTCGGCCGCCGTGCGTGGTTCACCAAAACCGTCTTCGCCCACGGCGCCGAGTTCGGTTCGGCTCGCTTCGCCACCGACTCCGAGTTTCGCGGCGCGGTTTTCGGCGGAAACGCGCGGTTCGTCGGCACTACCTTCGCCGGCAACGCCAACTTCCCCGGCGCCGCGTTCCGGCACGACGTCAGCTTCCGGGACGCCGTCTTCGCCCGCGACGTCAGCTTCCAAGGCGCCGCATTCGACGGCACCCTCGGACTGCGCGACGCGACGTTCCGCAAGAACGCCGAGTTCCGTGGCGTCACCTTCGCCCAGGCGCCCCGCTTCGTTGCAGAGCAATTCCCGGAGGGTGTGCCGCCGGAACTGTCTGGGCCCACCGATCCCCGGTAAGCATGAATCCTGCCAACTCACAACGGCGTCGGACGACTCACTATCAGCGGTCGCAGTCGCGGTCACTGCGCTAGCGACCTAATAGACCACCGCCGTCACGGCGGCGACGTGCTCGGCCAGCCAGTTCGCGCCCGCGACTCGTGCGATGTATGGCGCGATCGCCGACACGCTGAAAGCCGCGTACCGATCACGGCTGATTTGGCTCGCTCTGCGAACTGGTGACGCCGTTGTGGGCAGCTGCTTGTGCCTCCCGCTCGCGATGTTCCAAGGTGAAGCGGTCGGGGCGGGGCGGTGCGCCGGCGTTCTTGTGCCCGTCGGAGCGGCAGCGTTGATGGACCCACTCGGTAGCCATGCGCTCGGCGAAGCCGGGGCGCCAGTGGTCGTGCCAGTACTGCGCGTCGCGAGCGGTGGCTTTCCTGCCGAGGTGGGCTTCGCGCCAGGTGTAGGTGAGAGTGGCGATCTCGGCGACTAGGCCGGGATGGTCCAGCCAGCAGTCGGGGATGGCGACCGCGCGGGTGCCGGGATTGCCGACGTAGGTCTCGTTGTAGTACTGCACGAAGTGCGCGATCGTGAACAGCGGTGTTTCCCCGCGATGTTCCTTATCCTCAGCTGCTGCCGGTGGCAGGAACATCAGCCACCGCGCCATCCGCGGATCGTTCTCCGGCTCGTCGGTCAGTTCCGCGAGCTTCTCCGACAACTGCTCGATCCGGCGCCCCAGGACCTTGGCCACCGTTTCGAGCCCAGCGACCGCCTCGTCGAGCTCACTTAGCGACCGCGGCGGCGGTCCGTCCTCGCCGTCCATCCACTGCTCGTTGTGGTCGGCGGGGTCGTTCGGGCGCACGGCGATGTCGTCGTCGCTCATCGCAGATCACCCACGCCGGGAAGCGTCAGCGGGTAGCCGTCGGGCGTGATCGCGGCGCGGCCGGAACGGATTAGCGCGACGTCGGCCTGCAGCTGGGGCCAGTCGGGCCGTTGCTCGACGTCGACGGTGCGGCCGAGGATGGGGCGGAGGTTGCCGTGCAGGATCAGCACCCGGCCGCGGTCGAGGGTGCGGATGTCCCCGGCGCGCAGCGTCGGGACGGTCTCCTCGCCGCTGGCGCCGCGGCCGACGCTGAACAGTCCGTCGCTGTGGTGCTGGTGGGTGCGGCGGCGGTGCTGCCCGGACAGCGTGGACAGCCACTCCAGCGTCTTGTCGTCTTTCAGCCCCGGGAAGGCGGTCAGGGTGAGGGTGTTGTCGATCAGCTGCAGCCGGCCCGGCTCGCCGTAGAGCTCGTCCAGCTGGGAGCGCGACTGCGCGGACCAGTGGATCAGCACGCCGCGGCCGGCGGAGTCGGCGATGATCGCCGGCAGCCGCGGCACCGGCGTCCCCGCGAACAGTTCGTCCAGGATCGCCGTCGTCGGTGGTTCCAGCCGGCGACGTTCGCGGCGCAGCGCGGTGTCCTGAGCGGTGGTGAGGATCTGCTCCACCAGCGCCGTGAGGACCGGCCGGGCCTGCGGGGCTTGGTGTTCCCCGGCGATGATGAACAGGCTGCCGCGGCGGCGCAGGAACTCGTCGATGTTCAGGTCGTCGGCCGGGCTGGGGGTGGCGAAGTAGCGGATGGCCGGGTTCATGAACGGCTCGATCGCGCGCCGCACGCTCATCCAGACCGCGTCGGAGGTTTCGGCGACCATCCCGATCTCCGACTCCAGGTTCTGCGCCAGCTGCGGATACTGTTGCTCCAGCAGCTCGACCGGTTCGCGGTCGGCGGGTTTGGCGATCGACCACCGCACCAGGTGATCCACGGTGCGGTGGTGCATGGCGGCGGCGAGCAGGTACGCCTGCATCACGATCGTGGCGCGGCCGCGGAAGACCTTGTCGTTGCCGCCGACGTTCTCCAGCCCGAGCGAGGACGCCTCGATCAGCGTCTCCGCCCGCCGGAGCGCGACGGCGGGGTCGGTGCAGCCGGTGACCGGGGACCAGCGCGCGTGCGCCGGCCAGGACAGCGTCCCGGTGGCGTCGATCACCTGCACCGGCCCGGCATCGGGGCGGCGGGTGCGGGCCAGCAGGCACCACTCGGCCAGGTCGTTCTTCGTCGTCGACGCGATCAGCGCGCCCGGCGCGGCGAGGACCTTGTGCACCAGGTCGGTGCGGCTCTTGCCCGAGCGGGTCGGCGCGATCGTCCCGGTCGGGGTCTCCAGCGAGGTCACCAGCCGCTGGCGCCGGGGGCCTCGGTGTAGCGGGACCGCGATCTGCTCGACCGGCGCGGTCCGGCGCTGCTCGTCGGTGAGGTCACCGCGAGTCCAGACCGCGGTCTTGCGCGCCGCGGCGACCGACAGGGTCCTGGCTAGCTCGCGGCGGCTGGCGTGTCCGGCATCGGTTGGTGCTACCCGTCGCCAGACCGGGATCGCGGCGCCGACGGTGAGGCCGGCGGCGAGCATGGTGATCGTGGTGAACCAGATGTAGAACGCGACCTGGTGATCGCTGACCGCGGCCGACCACGGGACCGGCAACGCCGAACCGGGATCAGCGGCGTGGAAGGCGACCGTCAGCGCGAAGCCAGGCCAGGCGGTGATCGGCGGCCACGCCCAGCTGCCGGTGACGAGCCCAGTGACCAGGACGGCGGCGGTGACGACGATCGCGCCGAGAGCGCAAAGGACCGCCAGGGCAGCGACCGCGAGGCCCATCAGGGCAACGTCGCGGTCGAGGTTGAGGGTGTCGGTGCGTGTGCGCGGCATCGGCCGCTCCTCCCGGACAGCGGGAGAGCGGCACCACGGCGACGTTCATCGGAGTGGGCTCCCTCCCGGTGGCGGGGAGGGCGAACTGGGGTCGGCGATCCGCCGGATCGCGACGATCTTCGAGGTCCAAGCCGAGAGGGGCTCGAGGATGACGCCGGTGTCCGTGTCGTAGGCGTCGACGACGATCAAGCCATGCCCGGCGTACATCCCGACGTGCCGGGGCACCTGCGCGGTGCCGAGCGAGCCGGGGATGAACAGCAGATCCCCGGGCTGCACCTGATCCAGCGAGGAGACGGCGTGCCCGGCGTGGACCTGGCTGACCGTCCCGGCGGGGATGCCGACACCGGCGGCGGCCCAGGAGGCGAGCATCAGCCCGGAGCAGTCGTAGGCGTTCGGGCCTTTCGCGCCCCAGACATACGGTTTGCCGAGCTGGCCGAGGGCGAACCCGACGGCGGCGCGCTGGCGGACATCGTCCGGCAAGGTGAACCCTGGCGGCAGCTTCGTCGGGTCGATCTGGCCGGGGTCGCGAGGGACATCCGATCCGCCCTGGTCCGGGCACAGGCTCTTCGCCTGGACGACGTCAGCCGCGCCGCCAGGTGGCGCCGGCGGGGCGGGGTTGTCGGGCCCCGTCCAGAAGCGATCCACGATCGCGGCGGCGGCAGGTTCGCGTGGGGCGTAGCGGTCGGGGAAGCCGCTGTGCTGCACCGCCTGCTCGGCTTGGCCTGGGGCCATGGTGTCCCAGCCGGGCAGCGCGATGAGGGCGTCGAGGAACTTGCCGGTGGCGTAGACGGGGTTGAGGATCTGCTCGCGGGTGCCCCAGCCTTGGCTCGGGCGCTGCTGGAACACCCCGATCGAGTCGCGGTCACCGTAGTCAAGGTTGCGCAACCCCGACTCCACCATCCCCGTCGCGATCGCGAGAGCTGCGGCCCGCCGGGGAAGCCGGCGTTGCTGCACGACGTCGACAATGGTGCGGGCGATGTCCATCTCGCCGGCGCCCAGCTGCTGGCGGTCGACGACGACCGAGCCGCCGCCGGGGCCGCCCTCTTCGCAGCCGGATAGTTGCACGACCGTCGCGGTCGCCGCGGGCACGACAATCAGGGCCAGGGCGAAGATCGGCAGCATCACCAGGCCGACCAGCGCGCCGGCCACGGCAGCTAACATCCCGTCGGGCCTCACGACGACATCTCCACGGAATCGCTGTGCGCCGGCGGGTTCGACTTCCGGACCAACTGGGAATTGGTGTCGAAGATCTGCCGCTCGATCCGGCTGAGCACGGTCTGGACTTTGAGCCCGGTCCGGTTTTCGATCTTCCACAGCGCGCGGCCTGGCCGGTCGTTAGCCCACCCCGTGGTGGCTTCGTGTTCCTTGTCCGACAGGCCAAGAACATCAGCTAGTTCACTCGCCACGCGAGTCGACTGTCCCAGCAGGACACGAATCGAGCACAGGGCCAGCAGGTCGCGGGCGATGGCGACCTCTTGGGAGCCGGTGGCGCCGACGGAGAGGAAGTCACCGGGCTTGTGGCTGACCAGGATCTGGATCTTGCGTTCCGCGCGCGAGAGCCGTAGTTCGCTGTCCACCGCCTGGACCGCGCGCAAGCCGAGGCGCAGTTGCCGCCAGATCTCGTCCCGGACGACGATCCGCAGCTCCCCGTCCTCCTGCAAATCCGTGGCCAGCGACGACCACGACCCCAAGCACGTCAACGCGACGGCCACGGCTTGATCGCCGCGGGTCCGCAGCCGGGACAGGTCCAGGCTCTGGATGGGGGCGTTCCAGTCGACGGTGAAGTTCGTGGCCGCGTCGAACAGTCCGGCCAGCGGGCCGGAGATCAGGTTGGCTAGCGCGTCGGTGATCGACCGGAGGTGATCCAGGAACTGGCGGCGGCCGGCGAAGCGCAGGCTCTGCCACAGCCGCTCATCCGGGTCCGACAGCGCCCGGTGGACGTCGGGGATGGTGATCGGCGTGAGCTGGGTGTAGCCGTCGCTGACTCCGAGCAGCTGGCGTAGCACGGCCGACAGCGCTGCTTCGTCGGTGACCGTGGGCCGGTAGCCCTGGGCCTCGGCGAGCGCGACCAGCAGCTGCACCCAACGGCCCAGGACCCCGTCGAGCTCGTCGCGCTGCCGCTCGATCGACCACGTGTCCCAGCGGGCGGCCAAGGGGCCGAGGTCGAGGGCGTTGAGGCGGGCGGCGCTGCCGCGGCCGAGCATGATCGGCGTGACACCCAGAGCACTCAGCAGCGGGGTGTATTCGCCTTTGACGTCGCCCGAGATCAAGGTGCGGACGCCGGTGAGCATCATCCGCAGCAGGAACGCCACCACCGTGGAGGACTTGCCGCGCCCGGGCTCACCGAACAGGACCATGTTCGGGTTGGTGCAGATCGAGCGCAGGACGAACTCGACCGGATGCAGGTAGAACGCGCCGCCGGAATGGACGTCGTAGCCCATCCGCGCGCCGACCGCCGGCAGCGGGCTCGCCGCCAGCAACGGAAACAACCCGCCGATCTCGTGCGTGCCGGCCTGATAGACCTGCAGCGGCGCCGCCACCGGCGACCAGCCGTGCCCGGGCCGCGCGAAGCCGCGCCGCGGCGCGGCCCGCTGGTTCACGCGAGCGCCGCGGCCGTCTGGACGTGGGCGTCCCGTCGGTCGGGTGCTGAGCGCCGGGCCGAAGGTGGCAAGCAGTTCCGCGGCGGTCCGTTCGTCGGTGCGGCGGCTCATGACGCGCCGCCGCGCAGGCGGGGCAGCCCGACACCGACGGGCAAGACTGCGGCGACGAACCCGGCGTCCTGGGCCAGTTCCATCCGCAGGAGCTGGAAGCGGCCGGCGATGTCGTTCTCCAGCTTGGCCGCGTGGTCTTCGACGTTCCACGTGTCCGGGATCGTGACGGCCGCGGCAACGGCGAAGCGGACGATGCCGTGCCCGGCCGCGACCGCGTGCTCCTGTGCCCGCGCGCCGCCGGCTTCGCGGGCTTCGGCGGCGCCGGAGTTGAAGCCTTTGGAGGATTTCCAGTCCCGCATGACGCCGGTGCGGAACCGCAGTCGGCGTACGGCCTTGCGGGACCGGTGCTGGGAGAGGGTTTCGTAGTGGATGGCCAGGCTGCGGCGCTCGCCGGCGGTCTTGACCGCCAGCAGCCCGTCGAGTGATCCAAACACGGTCCCGGCCTCGGGCATCAGCACCGAGTAGGACACCGTCGCGAAACCGTCGTGGTAGTACGCGCGCGGCGAGGGTGCTGGCGCGTGTACCGGGCCGGCGGTTGCCCAGCGGACACCGGCGTCCCCGGCCTGGTGGCGGCGCGCGGCGAGGCCGGCGGCGCTGGCCGGGTTGAAGCCGGTGCGGATCGCCACCGCCAGTTCCGGGCCCGAGAGCCACTTCACTCCGGTCGCGCCCAGCGACTTGAGTTTGTCCTCGAGCCCGTCCAGGACGCGGTAGAGCACGGCGGCCCGGCCGGCGACCCCGCCCCCGGCCGCGGCGGCGGGGCGGCGGAGGGCGTCTTCGGTGCCGAAGAGGGTGACGAACACTTCGTGCCGGACCGATACCGCCCCGACCAGCCGGTCCAGCTCCTCACTGGCCTGGCGCGCGAGCGGCGGGGCGTCCGGGACGTCGTGCTCGGTGCGCCACGCTTGGTGGTCGGCGCCGTCGTCGGGGACGGTGCGTACCAGCAGGCTCATCCGGTCGATGACCTCGCGGTGCCCGATCGACAGCAGCAGGTTCCCCAGCCGGTTGGCCAGCCGCTCGCACTGCGCGTCCGAGAGCATCCCGACCCCAGCGTGAGTCAGCCGGGCGGTCGCGCCCCACCGGCCGTCGCCGGTGTCGTGGATCAGGCACACCCGCCCCACATCTCTCAGCGGTGGCCCGTCGGGGAACCGCAGCCGCGCCAGCACCCCAGGCAGATCCGGCTCATCGAGATCGGTGACCTGCCCGGCGACGGCGCGCGACTGCCACCGCGACCAACCCAGCGCGATGCCAGCGCGGTAAAGCAGAAGATGCGCCAGCCAGCGCAGCGCCGGGCGCCCGCGCACGGGGACGACTACCAGCGCTGCGGCCGTGCCACAGAACCCGCCGAGGGCGAGAGCCTGACCGAAGCGCCCGGCCGCCAGCGCGAGGATTACCGGCACGGCGAGTCCGACGCAGACGAACGCCTGCACGGGCGTCAAGCCGATGATCCAGCCCGCGCGCTCCTTTCGCGAGAGTCCTTTGTAGATCCGGGTGGCCGCGCTCACAGCAGCACCGCGGCTTCCTCGGCTTCGCCGGTCGCGGCGCCGCCGTCGTCTGGGCGCGGCCCGTTGTCGGGCTTCGGGGTCGGCGGGGTCGGCGGTCCGGTATCGCCGGGCGGGTCCGGAGGTGGTGACGGGCCGACATCGCCATCGCCATCGCCGTCGTCGACGGCCCCCGTCACGCTCGTCGCGCCGGGACCGCCAGTCTCGGGGACGGACGGCTCTGCCGGATCAGTTTCTGAGTCTCCGTCACCGCCGCTGGACACGTCGACTTCCGTGCCACCGGAACCGGAAGAGGTGCCGGCCCCGTCCGCGTCGCTGGAGGTGTGCTCGTCACCGGTCGCGTCGAGCGGCCCGGCGGTCGTGTCGTCCTCGGCCGCGGCCTGGTCGAAGCGGTCGACGTTAGCCTGCTCCTGGCTATCGCCACCGTCTTCCCCGTCGCGGCTGTTTCCGTTGTCGCCCATCTCTTTGCGGGCTTTGTTGGAGAACGCGCCGGCGATGCGCCCGGCGATGCTGTTGGCGCCGTAGGAGTCCAGCCCCGCGTCCGAGAGCTTGTCCCGGAATACTCCCTGCGGGTCGGCGTCTTGGTCGACGAACGCGAAGAGCTTGAACAGCACCAGCGGCACACAGAGCGCGAGGAACAGCACCCCGATGCCGGCCAGCAGCCCGGATAGGCCCTGCGCGCCGCCGACGATCGCGATCGCCAACACCAGCACAAACGCCAGGGCGGGTTTCATCACGATGGCGACCAGGCCCCAGCGGACGACTTTCCAGTACCACCGCGCGGTCACCTCGGCCACCAGGCCGGCCGCAGCGATAGGGACCGTCGCGACTAGCACGTAGATCGTGGCCTCGCGGAACACCGCCTCGAACGCGAACCCCAGCCCGGCCGGGATCACCCCGAAGACTCCGGCGAGTCCGAGCACGACGTTCTTGACCTCATCGGACAGGGCGTCGGTGAAGCCGGTCATGTTCAACGCGTCGCGGAAGTTCCCCACCCGCAGCCCCGTGGACAGAATCGCCTCGGTCAGGCCGTCGGCGGCAGCGAGGAACGCCGCGACCACACCCACGGTCACGGCGAGCGCGATCCCGTACTGAACGGGCCCGGTGATGAGGCGGAGGAAGCCGCGGCCGCCGTGCAGGACGGTGGTGATGATCTGCCAGAAGAACATCCCCAGCGCGATGGCCCCGGAGATCCACAGCGTCATCGGCCACAGAATGGACACCGGTCCGTCTGTGGTGGACACGGTGAAGAGGGAGAACTGGTCGACCAGCTGGAATGCGGTGCGCAGGATGAACAAGGCCGCAGCCCAGGTGGCTGCCATGAGCGGCTCGAGGACCCCGGCGGCGGTCGCTTTGACCCCTGCGCCGGCCAGCCTGCCCAGCGCCTTCAGCAACTCGAGCTCCGCCGGCGTCATCGGGCACCGTCCCGGGTCAGGGGCCGGTAGCCGGCGGCGACCGATTCGGCGCTGCCCGGCCACGCCGACGCCGCGTAGGCCGCGCGGGCACCGGGGGCGATGCGCCAGGCGGTGCCGGTCCAGCGCAGGGCCTGGCAGTCGCCGATGCCCATGCGCGTGGCCTGGCCCTGGTAGTCGAAGCTCAGCTGCCCGAGCGTGCACACCACCACGAACCGGCCGTCGTCGGCGGTGCCCTTGATCAGGCCTTGGGTGACCTCGTAGGTCACGGTCAGGCCGGGCTTGAGTTCACCGGGTCGGATGCCGGCCTCGTCACGGAAGGACGTGAGCAGCGCGAGCAGGCCGTTGCCTTGCGGGGACGGGGCGTGCGGGAGTGCGGCGTCGCCGTAGGCCCGCAGGTAGGTGGAGGGGTCGCCGCCGCGCAGCGCGGTCTCGTTGAAGTCGGTCAGCCAGCCCAATGCCCCTTCGGCGGTGGCGGGGAAGTCGTCGGAGATCACCCGGTTCGCGATCGGGGCCGGTCGCGGGACGGTGATCGGCGGTCCGGCCGTGGCGGTGGTGAGTTCATGTGGCAGGGCTGCTTCGGGTGGCAGGGTCAGCATGGGGCGGGTGGCCAGCGCGGTCGCCTCGTCGACCGGTGCGGTGGGTGTCGGCGAGGGCGCGGCGCCGGGCGGAGTCGCTGCCGTCGGGGGCGATGGTGGTGCCGTTGCGTGCCGGGCAATCAGCACCACGGCGACCGCGACGACGAGCAGGACGACGACGATGATCAGGCGGCGCGTTCGCGTGCGGGCGCGCGGCGATTTCGTAGTGGTGAACATGGCTCAGCCGCCCGCGAAGCTGTTGATGAGCGACCAGCCGATGCCGTAGAGGATCGCGCCGGCGACGGCGCAGAGCATCATGACGACGCCGACTTTCCCGGCACGGTGGTGATCGACCCAGCGACCACCGGCCCAGACGATCAGCCCGATGAAGAAGCCGGCGATGAGCGCGACGCCCGCGCCCCACTTGACGTTGTTGAGCAGCCCCAGGATCTTGTCGCCGCCGACATCGGGCTTGACCGGTGTCGGGTTGGGGATCTGGACGAGCCAGTCGATGACACTGTGCGCGGACATCGCGCCCTCCACATCGCACCGCCCGACGTCACGTCAGGCGGGTCAAGTGGGAGGGCGTTGAAGTTCTTTGATTGAGCGGCGGGCTGGTCTCAGCCGGTGTCGTGGTCCGCGACGCGGCCGTTGCTGTCGCGAGCGTGACGTGGCCATCGAGCGCGTCGGCGGCGTGTCCGCTGCGGCAGCACCCGCCAGGAGCGCAGGAGGTGGTCGGCCGGTGTCCGCAGTGACGACGGTGTCACGTCGGCGGTGATGCCGTGCGCGGCGACTTCACGATTGTGGGGAAAGAACACCGCGTCGGGGAGCAGAACGCTGGTGCGGCGCCCCGCAGTGCCCGCGACGCCCTTCGGCCAGCGACGAGCTCCGACGACGAGCAGTTGCGTGGGTGGGGTCACTGTGCCCGCGCGCACCCACGGCGCCAAGCGGGCCAGGACTTGTTCGGCGTGCGCGAGTGCGGGCACGGTGGGCCGCACCACCAGCGCCGGAATCGGTGACGGGCTGCCGACGCGCAGCCACTGCCCCGGCCCGAGCGCGGGATCGGTCGCCAGCCGCCACGGGTCGTGGCCGATGTCGACCACAGTCACGTCTACCCCGCGACCGCCGGGGTGCCAGTACGGCGGTGGCGGGAACAGCACGGCCTCAGCGGCGAGATCGGCCACATCCAGGCGCGCCAGGACTGCGCGGGCGCGCCGCGAGAACCGGATACCTGCTGCGGGGCCGGGCCCGTCCCGCCGCGGCCCATCGGCCCGCGCAGCACGTCCCAGTCCGGATCGGACCGGATCGCCGGCGTCGACGAGCAGGACCGAGCGGCCCGCCAGCTGGAGCGCATCGGCGATCGCGACGGCGGTACTCGTAGCGCCGGCCCCGGGAGAAGCCGCCAGAATCGGTACGACCCGGCCGAACGGCGACCAGTCGACCAGCTCAGCCTTCTCCTCTGCGGGTGTGGCCTGCTGCCGCTCGGTCTCCGGCACGTCCACACGGGAGTGAACGTCCGCAGGTAGGTTCTCCGATGTGACCATGACGGGCCTCCCCTCAGCGGTGGTGCGCCGGTGAAGGGTGCGGCGGTCACAGCGGGACCGTGCTCCAACCCCCTGGACGGGGTGGCGTAGGTTGCTTTCTCTCGGCAAACCGAAGACACTGGCAACGAGTGTGGCTCTTTGCTTCGATGGTAGACGCCACTCGCCAGGTGTCAAATACCGGCATTACCGCGAAGCAAACGCCAGGTGACGACGGCAATGGTGGGGGCGATGTGGGACGACGATACGAAGATGAACCAGTATTCGATAGCTGGGAAAAAACTGCGCCCGAGTACCTGACCTCGCCGATACCACGCCGCTCCTACGCCGCGCAGCAGCAGTTGACCCTCGAACTGCTCAACCTGGACACCTTCGCCGAGCGGTTGACGTACCTGTTCGATCACGAGTCGACCTACTACGTGCTCGACGGCGAACCCGTGACCGATCCGGACGAGATTGCCCGCCTGGCCGCCGACGAGGCCCCCGGGTTCCGGAGTTTCGTCGCCCCGGCGACGCTGGTGGCACGGTGGGTTCAGGCCCGTAGCGGGGAGACCTTGACCAAACAGGCCCTCCACAACTTCAAGGGCGGGGTCCGGGCGAACACGCGCCCGCAGATCAACGACGCCTTGGCCGAGTTCTGGCGAATCCATCACAAGCTGCTCTACCCCAACGTTCCGGCTGCGGCCTTCGAACTGCCGCGTGACGAGACCGACCGCAGAGCCCACGAGCTGATGACCGAATTCGGCGGCCTCGACGTCAACGCCCGGAGCATCGCCAGCTACCTCGACGGTGCCCACGAGGCCGACAAGCAGCAGCTGCTGAAGGTGCTGGAACGGATCGCCCGGACCGCCCGCGGCACCGGCCACGGGCGGCCCAGCTGATGGGTTCCGGCGACTTGTTGTCACGCTCTGCTACCGGCGGGGCGGCTTCGGTCCCAGTTTCTTCGCCAAGCGCCGTACACGACGCTCGCTCAACGATGCTCCGATAGCTGCCAGCCACCTGGCTCGCTTGTCGTCGTCAACGGGCAGCAGCTCGGTCTCGGGCCACCACGCCTCGGTGTCGTCGGCGGCGTCGGTGTTGCCCGGGGCGTGCACCGCGGTCGGCTGCGATAGCCGCGCGACGATGAGGGCAATGGCGATCTCGATCTCGACGGCGGTCGCCATCGGCTCGATATCCATCTCGTAGAGCAGTACGAGGTCCCACAGCTCGTTGCGTATCTTGGAGCGCGTCGAGGCATCGATCAGCTGATCCACGATGAGCAGCGCGTCCTCGATCTCGACCATCTGCTGGATCGAGCTCAGCGGCGGCCGGCGGCGCTGGGCGAGCAGAATCCGCACGCGCAGCCACAGCCGCTCGATCGCGGCCTCCTGACGTTGCGCGCGGCGCCGGTCGCGCCGGTCGAACATCCTGCGGGTCACGGCAGCGAACACCGAGCCGGCGACGAACAGCACCAGGCCGACGCCGTCGGTGAACACCGCGAAGTGGGTGCCGCGAGGCGGATGGTGCGGGTCGAACAGCAGGCGCAGGACGACGCCGAGCCGCCAGGACAGCCCGACCAGCGACACCGCCACCCCCAGCTGAGCCAAGGTGACTCCGCCATGAACCCCGGCCACCTCGCCCATCGCGACCACGGTCAACCCCAGCAGCAGCGCCGCGAGCCAGCCGACCATGTAGGTCAGGTAAATCGCGCTGTAGAGCTGCGAAGGCAACGTAGGGTTCTTTGGCGCCCCGAAGAAGGACGTGTGCGCCCCGGCCTGCAGGTAGAGGGTGACCATCGCCGCGGCGCAGGCCACGAAGATCGTGACGACGCCGGGCATGGGGAGGCGCAGCTGCCCGAGGGTGTGCAGGAACCCGGCGGTGAACACCATCGCCAGCATGGCCAGCGCGTTGTGGACCACGATCGCCACGTTGTGCAGGCCGGTCAGCTGGTCGGCCCAGTCCAGTGTCATCGGGTCCCCGGCCGCCAGCGACAAGGCCATACAGGCGATGCCGGCGGTCAGGAAGTGGCGGCTGAGGGTGTAGCCGAACCCTCGGTTGACCAGCGCTTTCCGGGCCGATTCGGTCACGCCGGCGGCCGCGGCGCCGTACCACAGGAGCGAGACCGCGTCAGCCATCGGCGCACAGGTGCCGGCGGGACCCGAACGCCGCCCGCAGCGCCGTCCGGCCGGGCGGGAGCCGGTCGCGGTGGCGTGCCATCCCGGCCCGGATGTGTGCCCGCAGCCGGTAGGCGAATTGTTCGGCTTCGATCTCCCAACGGTCGTCTGGACAGGAGCGGCGGCCGCAGACGTAGTCGCCGGGGTGACCGAGCACCAAGTGCCCGATCTCGTGGTAGGTGATGTGGGCGACGTGCGCCGGTACGGCGGCGGCCGCGATCCCGAGCCAGCATTGCGTCCGCGCACGCACCAGTAGCCCGCTTGTCCCGCCTCTCCCGGTCGGCATCCGACCTAGCACGACGGCTATTCCTCGTTGTTCTCCGAAGGCGTCGATGAAGGCATGCACATCGAATGGGTATCGGATCGGCAGCGTGGCGATGATGCCGTCGCAGTGCCGGATGAACTCGTGATCTTCGTATTCTCTCGTCTCCACTGTCGCCCCTGGATGTTGGTTGGATCCAGCCGGTCCCCACCGGCCCCCTTGGTCACGCTCAGCACTGATGCCCTTTATCGAAGCAGGTCAGAGCGTTGCCGCCATCCTGACGGACGCGGTACACCTCAGACGCCCGGAGACGCCCGCTGGATCCCGCAGTGTTCGTTTGCGGGGGTCATGCGGGGGTGTTTGCGGTCATTGCGGGGTGGATGCGGGCCCGCATATTCCCCGCCCAGGCCGCATTCTTGCCTGGCGGAGGGTTGATTGCGCCGTCTCCGGCCGAGTAGTCAGAAGTCATGGTGCTGAATTCGGGGGACGCGCCGACGCGCGAGACTGACAGTGATCCGGCGACATTGGCACGAGGTTTCAACCATCTCGATCCCACGGTCGCCGAAACGGCGTACGAAACGCTGGGGACGATCCGCCGGGGGTGTCCGGTCGCGCGCAGCGGTGAGCTGGATGGGTTCGTGTTGGTCACCGGCTACGACGAGATCCGCGAGGCCGCCCAGGCCCCGGAACGGTTCAGCGCCTACGTCGACGGGCTGGGCGCGGCGGCGGTGGTCACCGAAATGCGGGAGGCCGTGGCGCCGATGTTCGAGACCGACGACGAGCATCATCACCAGTGGCGGCGCGCGCTCATGGACTTCTTCACCCCGGCGGCCGCGGCGGCCCAGGAACAGTACGTCCGGGCGATCTGCCGCGAAACGCTGCAGGAGCTGATCCCCCGCGGTGCGGCGGACCTGGTCAGTGGCTACACCCAGCAGGTGCCGCCGCTGGTGATCGGGCGGGTGCTCGGGCTCTCGGAGCTGGAGCGAGCGTGGCTCTCGGAGCACGTGCGCGCTCTCTACGGCGCTGAGACCTTGAGCGAGGCCCAGCAGATCGGACGGATGTACGCGGACTTCCTGCTCGGACAGATCCGCGAACGCCGCGCCTACCCCGGCGAGGACCTGCTCTCGCGCATGGTCACCGCCGAGGTCGACGGACGCATCCCCGGCGAGGACGAGCTGGTCAAGATGACGATGCTGATGGTCGCGGCCGGGCATCTGACCACCGCCGACGCCTGCGCCACCGCGATCCTGCAGCTCCTGGAAGACCCCGCGCTGCGCGAGCGCGTGATGGGTGATGTGGGGCAGGTCGAGGCGTTCGTCGAGGAGCTGGTCCGCTACGAGCCGGCGGTTGCGGCCACCGGCCGTACCGCCACCGTCGACACCCAACTCGGCGGGATGCCGCTCTCCCCCGGGGACCGGCTGCTGCTGGCGTGGGGCAGCGCCAACCGCGATGAACGCCGCTTCGACGACGGCGAGGCCTTCCGCCTCGACCGCGAGCGCAGCCGGACACCGCACCTGGGGTGGGGCGCAGGCGAGCACCGCTGCCTCGGCCGCCACCTGGCTCGGATCGAGCTGCGGGTCATGCTCGAGGAGCTGCTGCGCGCGCTCCCCGATTTCTGCCTTCAGCCGGACGCCACCGTGCGGCGCACGTTCGGGATCATCCGCGGGGTGGCGGCGCTTCCGGTGCGCTGGAGCCGTCGCTGAGCGCCGAGGTGTGCCGATACCACTCGGCGAGCTCCGCGCGGCCGCACAGGTTCAGGCGCCGGTAGCTCCGCGTCAGTTCACCCTCGACCGTCCGCGCCGACACATGCAGGGCAGCGCCGATCTCGATATTCGACATCTCCTCGCTGACCATCCGCGCGATCTCCCACTGGCGCCGAGTCAGTCGCGGCGACACAGGGTCTGCTTCGCCCAGAGCGAACGCCACGATCTGCTCGTCACGCCATCGGCTCCCGTTCAGGCGGGCGGCTTCGAACGCCTCCTCGCCGATGCCGTCGATGATCGCGTCGATCGCGATGTCCCGGTGATGGCGCCACCCGGGCAGGCCGTTGAACCGGACGCCGTGGCGGGCCTGGAGGCTGTCCGAGCCGCCGTACAGGTGGGCACCGCCGGCAAGATCGCCGGCCAGCACGCGTTTGCGGGCTTCCTCTTCCACCCCCCAGGCGGGCCCCCACAGGTCGCCGAGTCTCACCTGCGCGCGCAGCGCGTTGCGGGCGCTGGCCTGCGGCTGCGATCCTTCGGGCAGGCCGCGGGTCCATTCCGCCCAGGTGATCGCCCATTCCGCACCGCGGGCGTAGGCCTCGTCCAGGCACCACTGCGACATGCGATCGGCCTCCTCGACGGGGCCGTGCAGACCGGCGGTGAACGCGTGGAACAGGCCGGCCATGTAGGCCGAGCCGTGGGCGCCGACCGCGCGGAAACCCTCCCGGGCCGCCTCCAGCTTCGCGTAGCCGCTGCGCAGGCCCATCGCCAGCGCGTCATAGGTGCCGTCGATGAACAGCACCGCCGGGGCGTTCTCCATGCCGATGCGCCGGGCGAGGTCAAGGCATTCGTCGCGATGGGCTTTGCCGCGCTCGCGGGCACCGAGCGCGGTCCAGATCCAGCCGACCATCGCCAGCGCCGAGACCCGCACCGGCGACGGCCCCGCGGGGCCGGCCCGCAGCAGGTCGTCGACCTGGCGGCACACGGGAATCTCGGTGGCGAAGAAATACGGCGCCCGGGTACGCAGCAGGTCGACCATGATCGTCAAACCGCGCTCCACCTCGCCGCGTTCGGCACACCACGTCACCACCCCGGTGATGTTGCCGGACTCGGCGTTGACCCCGGTCAGCCAACACATCTCATCGCGGCCGAACCACCCGTCAGCCGCGTCGCGCACCAGCTGCGCGACCCATGCACAGAGGCGTTCCTCGATCGCGTCCTGGTCACCGAACTGCGTCAGGCGTCGCCGGCCGTACTCGCGCAGGTAGTTGTGCTGACGGTAGCGACCGTCTGCCGACGCGCCTTCAATGATCGAGTGCCGGACCAGGTAGTCCAGCGTCGTCAGGATCACCGCGCGGTCGACGGCGGCGTCCGCGCAGACCTGCTCGGCCGCCTCGAGGGTGAAGCCGCCGGTGAACACCGTCAGCCTCGCCCACACGCGCCGCTGGACCTCGGTGCACAGCTTCCAGGATTCACCGATCGCCGCGTCCAGAGCCAGATGATGAGCTTGGACTCCACGGGTTCCCGGGGCATATTTCAGGGCGGATCCGCCTTCCAGGCGTTCGAACACCACGCGGGGCGAGCGTCCGGTGCTCAGCTGGGCCGCGACGAGTTCCAGGATGAGCGGAATGCCGTCGGACCAGCGGACCAGGCCGACGATGGCCGACCAGTCGTCGTCTGCGGTCAGCGGCCGTCCGGCGAGCGCAGCGCGGTCCTGTAGCAGCTTCACCGCGTCGCACTCTTCGGCCTCGACGCGGCCAGCGTCCTCTTCCGGGACGCGGAGGGGATTGAGGTGCACGATGCGGGCGCCGTGGATCTCCAGCCAGGCGCGGCTGGTCGCGATGATCTGCAGGTGCGGCGCCCGGTTGATCAGCAGGTCCACAAGTTCCTGGACGGGCTTGAGCAGCTGTTCGCAGTTGTCCAGCACAAGTAGGACACTGCGGTCGCACAAGAACCCGATCAGCACGTCCAGCGGCCGGGCGTCGGGCTGGTGATTCGCGACGCGTAAATCTGCGAGCAGCAAGTTGCAGATTCGCTCTACTGTCGCTTCGTCGCCGGCTTCACCGCTTATTTCTTCAAGGCGGAGGAAGGCGGCCGCGTCGTAGGCGTCGCGTCGCTGCTCAAACGCCTCACCGGCCAGTCGAGTCTTTCCTACTCCGCCACTGCCCGTCACCACCACTACCGGGTCGCCTTCGTCGATATAGCCCTCGACCTCAGTCACCTTGTGTGATTGACCGATGAGTGTCGTCGAATAGGCCGCACCCGGTATACCGGCACTCGGCAGCGGTCTACGCGCCATGACGCCGATGCGTTGCACCATTGGTGACACTGTTGCACCCTGCCGCGGCCTGCGACTGTGGCATTGCCCCTCCTCGCCCCGTTCCCGCTCGTCGCGGGCATCGATCGATGCCTGCGACGACCCCTCACTGGCGCGCGCCGCGTCACCCGAGGTGTGCGGCGCTCCGCGTCATGTTTCGTACCACGGGTACCACCGCGGTCCTCAAGCATTAACCAATGCAACACTCGATCGGGTTAATCGTCAACAACCGGGTAGCGTCAATGCGACTACCCTCGGTAGCCGTACAGGCTTTCGGTCGATCGGCCGAAAATAGCCTTGCATGCGGCTTACGGAGAGCACTTAACGCAACACCTATCGCAACCTTGCGCAGTAACAGCTACTCGGCGCACTCAATGACGCTTTATCAATGGGCCACACATGTTGACTTTTGCCGAGACCTGGTTATTGTTCGTCTCAGCAAGGCGGATCGTGTTCCACGCCGGGGGAGGCGCGGTGCATGCGCGATCGGCCTACCCACGTTGGGACTTACTCGTGCTCAGACCACTGACAACACTATACGCCGGGACGGCTCGCGGACCGCCGTTGTCGCGTCCCGCCTTCGGCCATCTCCGCACTTCGTTCGCACCGGTCGCGCAGCGACCTCCACGATGACCAGGTCCTCTGTGGGCCAGTCCACACCAGCCGAAGTCTCCGCTCAGCCCCTCTTCGCGTATCCCTGGCTGCGGCACGAGGCACACCCTCCAGCACGTCCATCACTCGACGGGCATTCACGCTGGATGGCTTTTCCCTTTCTTTTAAGGAGAAACCTCGATGCACAGCCGTCTTTGGCATGCCCTCGCCGCGACCGCGGCCCTACTCGCCTCCACCGCGGCCACCGCCGTCGCGACACCCAGCACCCCCGCCGGCGACACCGGCGACCGCGCGCCCATCGCCGGCAGCACCCCGGCCTGGGCCACCCCGAACACCGAAGTCGCCCGCACCAACGGAAACACCGTGCGGCACATCCAGGTCGCCCTCGCGTTGCGCGACCAGCCCGGCGCCGAACACCTCGCCGCGCAGCTGGCCACACCCGGCACCGCCGGAAACGGGAAGTTCCTGTCCTCACAAGACTTCCTCGACCGATTCGCCCCGACTCAGGACACCGTCGAGCAGGTGTCGCAGTGGCTGGGCACCCAGGGCTTGCACGTGACCGGGGTCAGCGCCAACCGGCACTTCGTCGACGCCGAAGCCCCGACCTCAGCGCTGGAGTCGGCGTTCGGTACGAGGATCGCCGCATTCCGGACCCGGATCGACGGCGCCACCCGGACCCTCGCCGCCCCGACGTCGCCGGTCACCGTGCCGGCCTCGCTGCGCGCGTCGATCACCGCGGTGCTCGGTCTGGACGACAGCGCCGCTCTGCTCAAGCCCCAGCACACCCGCCCGAACGCTGCGGCGGAGCAGCACTGCGCGCGCTGGTGGGGCGAGCAGAACAACACCGACGTCCCGCAAAAGTACCCCGCCGGATCCCAGTCCAACTCCCTCTGCGGCTACACCGGCACCCAGGTCCGCGCGATGTACAAGCTGGGCAACGGAAACACCGGCGCGGGCACGACGATCGGTGTCGTCGGCGCCTACAACTCCGACACCGTCGTGGCCGACACCAACCAGGCCGCCGCCCAGCTCGGTGTGCCGCCGCTGGCGGACGGGCAGTACTCCGCAGTCCTGCCGCAGGGCGGATTCACCGACGCGTCCGAGTGCGGCTCCGACGGCTGGGCCGCCGAACAGACCCTCGATGTTCAGGCCTCGCACACCATCGCCCCGAGCGCGAAGATCCGTTACTACGCCGGGAAGACCTGCAAGGGCACCGGGATCTACGACGCGTTCAACCAGGCTGTGACCGACAACGCCGTGGATGTGATCAGCAACAGCTACGGCAACGCCGACGGCGAATCTTCGTTGCCGCAGGCGGCGCGGGACCAGTTCAACAGCATGGCGCTGCAGGCGGCGATCCAGGGCCAGACCATCACCGTGTCCAGCGGCGACGCCGGTAACAACTCCGGTGCCGTCGGCCACGCGACCGCCAGCTTCCCGTCCTCGAGCCCCTGGGTTGTGGCCGTCGGCGGCACCAGCGTCGGGCTGGACCAGAACAACCAGCCGAAGGTGCTGACTGGGTGGGAGAACAGCGGCAACACCCAGTCCGGCGACTCGTGGTCGCCGCAGCGGGACGCGGACGGTCCGTTCGCCTCCGGCGCCGGCGGCGGCGCCTCCGCCCCGTATGACGCTCCGGACTGGCAAGCCGGTGTCGTCTCCGGCGCGGGTGGGAAGCGGGCGGTGCCAGACATCGCCGCTTTGGCCGACTCCTACACCGGGATGCTGGTCGGGCAGACCATCAAGGGCCAGTTCGGGATCGGCTCCTACGGCGGCACCTCACTCGCCTCGCCGCTGATCGCCGGGCTCGTCGCCGACGCGCAGCAGGCGCGCTCGGGCAACTCCCGCGCCGGGCTGCTCACTCCGGTCCTCTACAGCCTGCGTGGGTCGGGCGCGATCGCTGACGTCGTGCCGCAGAAGGCCGGGGTGTGGACGCCGATGATGCACGCCTTCGGCGGCGTCGCCGTCCCCGGCGGGCAGGGCAGCTACCTGATCGACTTCGACGCTCGTCCGCAGAACCTGCAAAGCGGCCCCGGCTGGGACAACGTCACCGGACTCGGCACGCCCGCCGACGGATTCATCTCCGCGCTTTCCCAGTAACCACAACCGCTTTTCGCGGCAGGCCCGCTCCAGTGCGGGCGGGTCTGCTGCGGCCTCCATCGACCTCGAGGAAGGACTGATCCATGTCTGAGACGCCGCAGCCGGCACCGAACCGGTGGCGGGTGCTCGCGCTCTGGCTGGCCGGGATCGCGCTGGTCGGTACTGCGGGTGCGCTGCTCTCACCGTCGCGGCCGGCGCCCGACGCCGCTCGCGGCGCCGAGCCGGTCGAGCTGGGAGTCGAGCTGCACGCCCCGGTCGTGGCCGCTCGGGCGGTCCCGAATCTGGCGGGGCTGCCAGAGGCGAGCACCTTCAGCACCATTCCGACCGCTCCGCAGGACGCCACCGCCGAGGAGATACCGGACGGGCAGCTCGTGCACCCGACAGCGCCAGTGCCGGTCTTCAACCAGCCCGGGGGTCCGGCGATCGCGGTCCTGCCGATCACCCAGCTCGGGTCCGACACCTGGTTGCCGGTGATCGAAGAGGAGCCAGGCTGGGTGCAAGTGCTGCTGCCGTCGCGGCCCAACGGCTCCACTGGCTGGCTGTCCACTCAGGACAACACGCTCGACAGCCGATCGACCACCGACCGGATCGTCATCGACCGGGCCGCGTTCCGGCTCACCCTCTACCGCGACCACCAGCAGATCGGCACCTGGAGCGTCGGCGTCGGCACCGCAGCCTCGCCAACCCCGACCGGGCGGACGTTCGTACTGGCCTCGATGACCGACGCGAAACAGAAATTCAGCCCGGTGATCTTCCCGCTCGGGATCCACTCGACGACGTTCACCACCTACGGCGGCGGTCCGGGGACCACGGGAATCCACGGCTGGCCGACCACCGACGTGTTCGGCCGCCCGTCCAGCGACGGATGCATCCGCGTCCCCGCCGACGCACTCACCACCTTCACCAACCCCGCGGACCCGGTGCCCATCGGCACTCCGGTCCTCATCCGCTAACCCAATCACGCCAACAGTTTCTGGAGAAATCAGCCATGAACACCACTCGTACCGCCCTCGCCGCGGCCGGCGCCGGAGCGCTCCTCATCGGCACCCTCACCACGTTCGCGTCCAGCTGCACCCCCGCGACCGCGGCGCCGCCCGCCCTCGCCGCCGCAGCAGCGACGTCGACCGCGACCGGGATCTCGGTCTCCGGCGGCGAGCACCTCTCGGCCAGTCCCAGTGTGTCCAGCAGCGGCGCGATCAAGACCGCCGGCGGCTCGGTGTCCAGTCCCAGCGGCGCGGTCGTGGCCAGCGGCATCAGCCTGCAGGCCGGCGCCGGGTTCGCCGAAGCCCGCGTCGCGTCGGTGCGGGTCGGCGGGACCACGGTCGGGCCGTTCGTCGCAACCTGCCGCAACGGCTCGATCACCACCAGCGCCCCCAAGGGCGGCAGCGGCAACCTCAAAGTCAGTGGCGGCGGGCACGGTACCGCCGGCATCATCGCCGTCACCACCGCCACCGCACCCACCCGCACCAACGGATCCGGCGGACCGACCTCGAGCAAACCCACTGTAGGCACAGCGATCACCGTGACGGTGGCGACGGTCAGCTGCGGCGCCGGTAACCCGCCGCCGCCGACCGGCAACCCGCCCACCGGCACCCGCCCCGCCCCCACGCACAAACCCGGGGCACCGGGGACTGCGCGGCCGGGTGTGCCGGGTCAGCGGCACCAGCAGGGTGACAACCCGGGTGACCGGACCGCGCCCAAGCCGCAGCCCAAGCCCGGCCACGTCGCCGTCACCGGCTAACCCTCAGACCGCGCGGGCCCGCGCCCCCACCTCAACCCCTCCAGCGCGGGCCCGCGCACCCCTCTTCGCTCCCACATCCCCGCCGGGCGCCCCTCCCCACGCCCGCACCCCCACACAACCCAGCCAACCCGCCCAACCGGGGAGATCCTCATGTCCACACTCGTTTTCAGCCACGCCAGCACCGACTACCCCGACACCACCGCGACCCCCGACGAGGACCGGGCTGTCCACTTCGTCGGCTCGCTGCCCGCTGTCCTGACCGGCGACCACCGCGCGACGATGCAGTGGTTCCTCGACCACAGCACCGACACGACGTTGACCGGACTGCCGTGCGATCCGGACCCGCGGTGGATCATCGACTGGCTCGACGGCCTCGCCGCCGTCGACGCTCTCGAACCCGTCCGCACCGGCGCCTCCGCCGACTACGACGACATGCCGACCTACCGCCTCAAGCGTGACCGCTGGCTGGAGTCCGAGGACCTGTCCCTCGGCCGCGCCGCCCACACCGACGCCGTCATGGCCGCCCGCGCCCAGCTGCGCGACGACCGAGATTTCCCACCGCACCAGGTGTCGATCCCGAACCCCTACGACCTGGCGCTGTTCACCTTCGGCAGCCCCGCTGCCGCGGTCACTCATCTGCCGGTGTTCCGCCAGGCCGTGCTCGACGACGTCCACACCATCCACCGCCAGCACGGCAACCAGGTCGTCTTCCAGCTCGAAACCCCCGCCGTGCTCGCGACGCTGGACCGCACCCCGCGGCCGCTGTGGCCGGCGGCGGTGCGGGCGCTGGCCAAGCAGGTCGCCCGCGTCCTCAGTGACGGCCCCCGCGACGCGATCTGGCGGATCCACCTCTGCCACGGCGACCTCGGCCACCAGCCGCTGTTCGCGCTGACGGATCTCGTGCCCGCGGTGCAGTTCCTCAACGCGCTGCACAAGCAGCTGCACCGGCTGCGGATCCCGATGCCGGCCGCGCACATCCCGATGTGCACCGGCACCCAGGCCCCGTCGACAGATCCGCGGTTCTACCGGGCGCTGCGGCACCTACGCCGCGACATCGACGTCATCGCCGGCCTCGTCGATGAAACCCACCCCAATGCCTCCCGCGCTGCGCTCGGGCTGGTCGAGACCGAGCTGGATCGGTCCGTCCTGGCGGTCGCCGCTGCGTGCGGGCACGGCCGCCGCCTTGTGCCCCAGGCCGTCGCCAACGCCGCGCTGGCCCGCGAACTCGCTCGCCACACCACCGACACCCCGGCCCGCTGAACCCACCTGGAGAGGAACTGCCGAGATGGACACCACGACCACGCCGATACCGTCCGCGGCCGGCCAGCTTGCCGACGAAGGCGAGACGCTCACCCCGATCCTGCGGACCGGGATCGTTCCGACCCGCGCGTTGTCGGGCGGCCGGATGCACCTGCCCGGCGCCACCACACTCGCGCCGCAACGTCATGACACCACCGAGACCGCGATCGCGATCATCAGCGGCCACGTCGCCGTTCTCTCCGGCAACGCCATGCAGCCCTTTCACCCCCGTGCCGGAGACATGATCTACATCCCGGCGACCCTGCCCTACGCGGTGGTCAACCTCAGCAACAACGCCTCCGTGCTGGCCCAGGTCTTCCGCACCGACCCCGGCTTCGACACAGACGTCCACCGCATGCCCGAACTCGACCGCGTCGTCCGCGACCAGATCCCCGACCTGCGCCGCGCCCACCACAAAGCCCTGCTCACACGGCGCAGCGGCCGCGCCCGCCGCACCTGACCCGTTCTCACCCGTCGTCCAGCACCCACGCCACCCCGCCGACCAGACCCGATTGGCGCCTCCCCGCTCCTGGCGTGCCACACCCACCGCCTCGATCAGGAAGACGTCATGCGCACCTGGATCACCGACACCGTCCGCGACCTACTCGACCACCCGCCACCCGGCGGACCGGCCACCCTCGACGAGATCGCCGCTTGCGCGGGCATCACGACCCATCACCTGCGGGCCTACTACGGCTCTGTCGAGGCCATCGTCGCCGACCTCCCTGCACGCACGAGCCAGATGGGGCGGTGCTAACGATGCGCTGGACGAACCTCCATCTGCGCGGCGTCGGCGCCGCGCTCGGCGAGCTCGTGGCCGTCGACGACCTCGAGTCCAGCCGGCCGCTACGTGGCGTCATCGGCCAGCGCGCCGTGTCGATCGCCTCAGGCAGCACCGGCATGGACCTGGCCGTCCGCGCCGGCCGCAACGCCCTCGCCAGCATGGCCATCGCCACCACCGGCCCCTTGCCCGTCCCCGACCTGCACTTCCACGCCGCGATCTGGCGCGGCAGCCGCGGCATCGACTTCTGGTCCCGCCCCGCCTACGTCCGCTCCCGCCTCGGGCTACCCGCAGGGCGGGGTATCGCCACCGAACTCAACGCCATGAGCAACAGCCTCGTCGGCGGCATCGACATCTCCGCCCGCGTCCTCGCCGGCAGCCCCGACCTCGACACGGTCCTGCTCACCGGCGGCGAAACCTTCGGCCCACCCGCCTTCGACCACCTCACCGCCGACCACGGCATCGCCTACGGCGACGGCGGCTCCGCCCTCATCCTCGGCCGCCAACCCGGCCTCGCCACCATCCTCGCCACCAGCTCCTACACCGACCCCACCCTCGAACAGCTCCACCGCGGCAACCACCGCTTCGCCCCCGCCGGCACCACCGAACTCGGCATCGAACGCATCCGCGAACGCAAACGCCAATACACCGATCTCGTCGGCACCGCCTCAATCACGCGCCGAAACCACGAGGGCGTCCGCGCCGTCATCGACGAAGTCTTCCGCGACGCCGACCTGCACCTCGACCAGATCCGCTGGGTGCTGCTACCGCACTACGGACAACACCTGCTCGACACCAACTGCCTGCAACCGCTCGGCATCACCGCCGACCGCACCCTCTGCCACGCCGGCGACCAATGGGGCCACATAGGACCTAACGACCAGATCGTCGGCCTTGCCCACCTGCTCACGCGCCGCGCGGTTGTCCCTGGCGACCACGTCGCCTTGCTCGGCATTGGCATCGGCATGACCTGGACCGTCGCGATCCTCCGCATCGACACAGTGCCGCCCGGGCTGGCTGTCCTTGCCCCACCCTTGCGCTGGCCCTGGCGAACCCCGGCCGACACCCAGCGCTGACCAGCGCTTGACCCGCCGCACCGAGCTCCCGAGGACTTCCCATGCCAGACGACTACCTGCCCTCGCGCCTCGACCAGGCACTCTTCCGGGCGCCGTTCATTGTCATCGACGCCGACAACCACGCACACACGATCACCCACCACCTCGACGACGCCGCCAGCATCCTCAACGCCGACAGCGAAGCCAAAGCCATCGTCGGCACGCTTCGCCAGCCCCTCCTTGCCATCGACATCGACCCAGAAGACACTGGCACCAGTCCCGACGCCGGCGAAGTCGTTGCAGAACAGCTGCTGCTGTGGGCCGACTGCTACGGACTTCCCTGGCTCCGGCGTACCTCCGGCCGCGCGGGGCACACCCACCTCGTCATAAAGGTGCCGCCGAGCCTCTACGAGGAACTGCAGCGCATCGTCCGCGCTGTCGCCACCCGGCAGAACGTCTCCGCCACCGTCCGCTCGACCCTCCGGCTCACCTCCTCACCCCACCGACACGCGCTGCCCAGCCCGATACTGAGCTGCACGTTGACAACAAGCGACGTACCGCACCCCGTCAGGTCCAGGGCCCCGCAGACCTCACCACCAGCGCACCGACGCAGCGCCTCAGGCGTCAGCAGGTCCGAACGCGAGTACGGCCACGCCCTCGCACTCGCCCGCGCCGGCCACGCCACGGCACACGCCTGGGCCTTCGCCAACCTCGCCGGCACCAAGGCCCGTGAGATCGGGCGCCAAGCTTGGCAGCGCTGGTTTTGGGCACCTGCCACCACGATCGCCGCCGCCGAAAGCGGCTTCACCGAGCGGCAGGCATGGAACCTTTTCCACCAGGCATCCCCGACACAAGCCGCACACCTCGGGAGAGACGCCTGGCGCCGAGGCCGCTGGATACCCGCACTCCGCGAAGCGGCCGAAAGCAGACCGCGACGACGACGCCTGGGACCACCTCAAGCCGGCAACCACCCGAGCGAACCGTCACCTCGTCGGCTTCAGCGCGTCCGTGCCGTGCTTCAGGCCGCCGTGGATAGGCAGTTGTCGCGCGGACTTAGCGTTGTAGTGCACACCGGGACGATCGCGGGCGTACGGATCAGTAGCTTGCGCGCAGCTCTCGACGCCTTCGCGCACGCCGTTCTCTCCACAGGCGGCTCCATCTCGATTCGTTGCTGGGCCGAGCGCGCCGGTCTCGACCCGAAGACCGTCCGCCGAGCACGAGACGCAGCACTCGAATTGGGCATCCTTAAACGGGTGCACCACTACACCGGAGGAGAAACCGACTGTGACGCCTTCGTCGCGACCGAAGGCGCAACTGTCGCTCCTGACGGGGAATTAACTTCCCCCACTCTGTACACCCCCTTCCGGGGGCAAGCGGACCCCCTCAGGCTGCGGTCACAGCATCAGCGCGATAGGCGTCAATTCGCGCTCAACCACAACCTGAGGGCTAAAGCCGCTAACGTCGCATGCCAGCGACCCATCAAAGATGCTTCACCTACTACCGCCGCCGCGGCTGCCCGTCTTCGGCAGCGTGAACTCGCTGGAGTCGACCGCTCGCATCTGCGCGACAGCAACTTCCTCCATCGCGTCGATCGCTTTTGCAGGGATCGAGATACGTCCTCGGGTTCGAATCGCCGAAAAAACCCCTTCGTTCACGGCGCGGTAGATTGTCATGACGGAAACGCCGAGCAACTTTGCCGCTTGGCCAACCGAAAGGAAACGTCGCACCCCGACGTCGGGATCGGGCATAACAGACCTCCGATACCAGCTACCGGGGAGGCTGGTGTCGACGCCCACACAGTCACGCGCATTGACACCATTAACGTCAGGATCTACCAAAATCTTCATGTCGTCAACCTGACGCCACGCGCCAACTTAGACTCAGCGCATGGCGGGACCGCAACCTCGGCAGCCACGGATGACTTGGTCTTCGACAGGCACCGACGACGACCACACGACCCGGGAACAACAACCTATGTCGGATATTTAACCGGCATACGTCACGCCAACAGGTGTCGAATCCGAATATAGCTTCGCATTCGAGGATCAGTGAACTCGTACGTATTCGTGTCTACCTGACGAAAAATTGCCGACTCGCCTACAGCCCAGCCGGGCATCGGCGACACCCAGCCCCCCTTGGCGAGGTCGGCAAGCGTGAACGGTGCCGCCGGAAGACCGGCAACTAGTTCGAGTAACGTCGGTTCGCGGGCGTGCTCGTAGGTATGCACTAAAGTTCGGTCGACACCTCGAACGGCGTCGACACTTGCAAGACGCAAGTCCTGCGCGACAACATGGGTACGCCCCTCGCGAATAACCCCCTCGGCGCAATTCAGCCCCAACAATTGTGCAAGTTGAGGATATCCATCACAAAGATCTGCGACAGCCGCGGGAATGCTCTCGTCAATCGTTATACCCAGCATTTCGAATCCGGATTGAATCAGATCGCATATATCTTGACTCGAAATGCGCGTGAGGCAAACATCAGCCAAGGCCGCACCGCCGCCGGGGCCTATAAGGTCAATTGCCGAGCTCGCGACGCCGGCAAATAACACCTTTACCCCTGAACCACTCTCCCCTAGATGCTTGACGAAAACAGCCAGCTTGTGCCGCTCAGCTTCAGGGACGGCATGCGTGTCGTCTATCGCTAGAATGAAGCTTTGCCCAACCAGATAGCGTGCAGCTTCAGCAGGACCCATCCGAGCATCTGGACGGTAGGTCGCATACGTCTCATATTGCCTCTCAGTGCCAATGCCAATGTGCGGGATATTGGCATCTACTTTCGTTTTTCTGGTTTCTTTTACAACCGACTCAACTCGCAGGACGTCGATTCCCGCTTTTGCGAGTGACTCAGCAACGATGGTCTCGAATGTGTCAGACGAATCGCATCGAACGACCGTATTCGACATGTTTTTCGCAGCTGCCATCGTGGCGACAACAGAGTTCATAAGCGAGGTTTTGCCGATACCAGCCGACCCTCGAAGCACGACATGAAGCCCAGGGGTATTGAGGGCACCTACGACCTGCATTGTTTCTTCGTAGCGACCATACTGCCGCTCATGCGCAGCCAATGGCCGATGCGGCGTGAAGATCTCACGCGCCCGACTTTCCAGAATCCGAGCCTCCGCCGTGAGGCCGTGAAGCAGGCCGGGCACGAGCCGGTCCGGTCGGCGCACTCGCAGCCTGGCGCGCCGCGGAAGATTGGCGCTCACGCTTTCTCCTCCGGACCGTGCTCGGCTCCCACATGGCGATTCCTGGCAGGCATCCGCCAGCGCTGCGTAACTTTGTTCGATGGGATCTCGGCCGAAGATGCGGACACGGCAGCCACGCACAGAAGAGTGTCGGGGTGGTCGTCGCCGAGCGTGCGACGGTACCGACGAAGGGTGTCAGCGTGAAGCTCGGCGGCACGCCGATTCTCACCAAGTGCCACGTAGTCAACGATCAAATTTACTGCACACGCGAGGGTATCAGGATGATCTCTACCCAAGACCAGACGATAACGCTCAAGCGTGCGCTCATTGAGACTCCTCGCCTTTTCAACTTCGCCGCACCCTGCATGGTCACAAGCCAACGACGTTGTGGCCTGCAAGGAACGGGGATGAAACGGCCCAAATAACTCATTGCAACGAGAAAGCAGTTGCTCATCAACTAATTTCGCACGCTCGAAATCATTATTGTCACGAAGAGAAGAAGCTAAGCCAAGAAATGAAGCTAACGTGACAGGATGATCGATTCCGAGCCGCGCTATCGCCCGCTCACTAACATCGTTCGCCAATACTAAAGCACGCTGATTCTCTCCTTTATCCTGGAGCGCAAACAGTAGCGAAACCGAGCGGGACAATGTCTCAGGATGATTCCTGCCTAGAGTTGCCGAAAGATGCGCTACGTCTTGCTCATAGACACTTACAGCCTGTTCGTAGTCACCCAATTCAGCCAGCGCGGCCGCGACTCCCGCCGAATTCGATTCGTCCCGCAGACGCGCAAGTATGACTTGCTCCCGCACGGCGATTGACCGACGTTCTTCTGCGTCCAGCAACTCCTGAGTACTCCGTAGCTCCGCCAAGCGCTGGGCAGCATCGGTGTCACCTGCATCAGCAAGAGACCGGTACCGTGCGATGGCGTCGTCGACGCGTCCATGCTCGGCCAGCAACTCGGCCAACCGGAAGGCAGAGTAGTTGTCGCCACCGTCGGCACGAGCGGTAAGCTCATCGAATCCTTGCAGCCCCGCTAACACGTCTGCCAGCCGAAAGGCTGCGTGGATGTCACCCTTTTCCGCAAGCAGGCGGTAGAGGATTGCAGCTTCGCGGTTTCGGTTACGACTCTTTGCGTAGTCGGCGATTCGCCTGGTGTCGTCGGGGTGATGTTCGCGAATGAGGGCACGCCACGCCTCGTCGGGAAGACTCACCATGCGCCGAGTACCAAGCGCATGTTGATGAAGGAAGTCGGCTACGACATAGCTGGCGCTCTGTTCAGAACTGGAAGCAACGGGCCTTAGGGCGGCAGTAGCTCCGTGCACCAGGGTTGTCGCGTATGTCAGAGCTTGGTCGAGCCAATCAGGCGGAGCATCGGATCGTTGCTTAGGCGTGAGATATCCGCGGGCGGCATCTGCAAGGTAGGCGCGGGTGACGGGGGCATTGGCGCCAGCTCGGCGCGCGTCAAGTGCAGCGGTAATGACAGCTTGACCATAGCTCTGCCGCGGCGGCGCGTCCTCCCACCAGCGCACCAACTCCGGACCGGCGGCTACAAACTGCGTAAACCTCGCATCTGACGCGTCGAGGGCAGCTCGAATACGACGGTCGGAGGCGGCGGCTCGGGCTCGCTGTTGTTCGGCCGCACTGAAGGTATCCGGCACGTGAACGATATCAGCGACGCTGAGGAGCGAGCGGTCCTCAGCATACATATCATGTTTCCCCTGGACCGGAGGCGTAACACGCTTAAAGTACTCTTCTGGCCATATCGTCCCGACGACAGGAACACCGATTTCGATCAGGCGACGAACTACGGCGGCTGAAACTCCACCGGGACGATCAAGATACCTCTGCAGTTCGTCGAGCCACACCACTGTCCGTCGAGCTGGCTCAGCAACAAACTGCTGCAGGGTCTCGGGGTCGCGCGGGTGGATCAACCACCAATCGGGCAATACTGCTCGAACAGCCTCGAACAGCGTGCGGGTTTTGCCAACCGTTGAACCGCCAACTAGTAGAACGAACCCGCCGTTCCGCTGCGCAACATTAAGCCTTGCCCGCAGTTCCACGTCCAAGTCCCGAAGCACATACGGCGGCAATCCATCTTCAACTCGCTCGACGTCTTCCTGCTCCTCCCGTTGAACAGGGTCGAGCCGAATCGCACGGTGTACCCCCAGCATCTGGGGCTGGGCGTGCTGAACGAGGACCGCGGTGGGTGGGACGTGCGCAACTGGTCCGAAATCTGCGGTCCTCGAGTCGCCAGGAGAGCCGACCTCAAGAGTTTGCTCCTGCCGGCTGCCCCTGCGAGCACGAGCGAGGACGAGTAACACTTCAGAGCGCGCCACGTCGTCGGCCGTCTGCAGAGACTGCTCGAGGTGAATCACCGCGCGGCTCAAGAAATCGGCCGGTCCGATCGCTCTGTCGTGAGCTGTCAGGTACGCCAGGCCCAACAGCCCCCGCACCGTCGTCTGGTGATAGAGCATCGTCACCCGGCTCAGCCGCGCTTCGAGCCGCTCGATCGCGGCGAGGATCTCCTCTGGCTCTCCGTCGAGCGCACGGGCGAACGCCATCGTGCTGTCGGCCATGAACTCGAGCATGTCGCCCGATGGCCCCGGTACAGGCCCACCAATCAGTCGTGCGCGCAAAGCGCCCACGGACTCCCGAACGCTCCCTGCATCGGTCAGCGCCAAGCGCAGTCCGACGAGCCCCGACAGGAGCTCGGCGCTCGGCCGCACCACGTGCGCCGCGGGCAGTCTGGCCACCGCCTCGTCGAGCCGGTCGACCGCGACGGAGAGTCCGGCATCGTCCCCGACTCGCAGCGCCCGGCTGACCTCGGTCGATGCAGCCAACGCGGCAACCACCACGGAGCCGTCAACGGGGCTGTCCCCAGCCGGCTCCGCCGCCTTGGTGAGCAGTGCCGCAGCGGAGTCGGTGTCCTCGAGGAGGCCGAGGGCGAGGTGCCGGTCGGCCAGGACGCCACCGACCAGGCCGACCGCGACGGCGTGCAGCTCGTGGTCGGCGGGCAGGACCCGGACGGCCTCCAGCAGGCCGGTGACGCCGGCTGCGGTCTGTCCGGCGTCGCCCTGGGCACCGCGCAGGATCGCCAACATGGACCGCAGCACGAGCTCCGCTCCATAGCGGTCTGGACCGGCTTCCGCGGTTCCGGCCAGCACCCGGTCGACGACGTGCTCTGCCTCGGCGATCCGTTCCGGAGTTGGCTCCGCGCCGACCGAAGCCAGGAGGGCACCGGCGAGCTGACGCCGGATACTGTCCGACAGCGGGTGCTCGTCGGGCACGGACGCCTGCTTCAGCAGCTCTTCCGCCTGCCGCAGGTCGTCGAAGCCGCCTTGCCCGGCCTTGCCGACCAGGTGCGTGGCGAGGTCGGCTCGCAGCATCGGCGTGAGCATGTGGTCTTCCGGCAGCCCGTCCAGCAACTCCCGCATCTGACGCGCCCGCACCGCCGGCTCCGGGGCCGGCGCGATCACCGGCATCATCGTGCGGAGCAACTCGATTCCGGGGTTGCCGCTCTGCGGAGTGCTGCCCAGCACCGCGTCGAGCTTGGCCACGGTCGCCTCGGAGGGCGGCGCGGTGCCGGATGCCATGAGGTCGGCCAGCGGCGACATGAGCTCGAACAGTGCACGGATCTCCGGCGGGAGGGAGTCGACGCCGGTGACGGCCGAGAGCCTGTCCCGAATCTCGGCGATCCCCGCCGCCAGCTGGTCTGGGCTAGCCGGCGCCAGCCACTCCGTCGTGTTCAGGACGGACGCGAGATCCGGGACCGGGTGGCCACGCAAGGCGGTGGCCGACGTCTTGCCCACCATGGTCAGGGTCAACGCCAGCTGGGACATCCGGTCCCGTTGCTCGGTGGTGCTCGCGGGATCGGCCTGCACCAGATCGGCCAGCTCGGTGGCCCGGACCCGGTCAGTGTCGGGCCCGCCGTGCTGCACGTAGCGGACCGCCAGCGCCGCGGCCAACTCGGCGCGGGTCGCGCGCTGCTCGTCGCCGCCGTCGGCGAGCGCGGCAAGCCGCTCGGACAGCTCGGCGATCCGGCGCTCGACTTCGTCCGCGGTCATGATTGCCTCTCGACAGCGAGTGAACAGAAACGAGAACGTTAATATAAGCTATTGCAAGATCAATTCCACCTCGACGCTCCGAACCAAGGTTAACGCTGACATAGCGCTTCGACGGCACGGTCGGCAGGCGCTCCGCGAGTACCTTGATCAACCGCTGCACACCGAGCCTCACATCGATCTTGCCGGCTAGGGCCGAGCGGCCGGGAAGACAACGATCGTTCCGTCCGGGGAAAAACCCTTCCTAACTTGATTTGGGCTTGTGATCAGACCGTCGTTCTGCATCGGCCTCAGCGTGGCGCGCTTGACATGACTGCTGGCGTAGGGGGTTGCAGCCATGACGTTGTCGACGATGGATTCGATGGTTACGGCTTGACCTGCAAACTGGGCCAGTAGGTGCTTGCGGAGCGGGGTCGTGTCGACGATTTGCGAGAACAGAACGTCCTGGTTCGCGAGTCGATCCCGAAAGCTGAAGTCGCCCGAGGGGGCAACTTTCCACATCGCGCCCTTCATACGATCGAGTCCAATGAGTTCGCGAGTGCAATAGAACAAGTCATACAGTCGCTTGCCGCGCCTGTCGTACATCGCGAAGCTTTGATTGTAAGGGAACTTGCACATCGCGTGAAGTTGGCGCTTGTACAGGTCGTGCACGTACTGGCTTCGTTGTACGCCTTGCAGCAGCGAAGCGCCCTTGTACTCGTCGGTGCCGAACAGGTCCGTCAGGGCCTGGTCGATGTTGCCTGCGCCGCAGAAGCGGGTGACTGCCTCGTGAGCGAAGTAGACGAGCAGTTCGCCCTTCGGGTAGTTGGTCAGGCGAGCGAGGGTCGACATCGGGGTCGCTTTGACGCCGACGGGGTCGACGAAGGCGAACGTCGGCGCTAGCCGAGCGTTGCGTCCGTCCAGGTCGTCGAGCATCTCGCCGGTGACTTCGATGAAGGTCTTGTTCTCAATGCCGATCTTGACATTCGCCGGCCACGGAGTGTGCTTTGCCTTCATCTCGGCGACGAGGCGCGCCAGGTTGGCGCCGCAGGCCGGGTCTTTCTCGTTGAACAGGAACAGGAACTCCGTTCCACTCATGTTCGGACGGTAGTCATGACCGAGCAGGGTGTCGAGCGCAATGATCGGCGACCCCGGGTACCGGGGGTTACCGTTGCCGTATTCGCCTGGGCCGGCGAAGGCGTCGTAGTAGATGACGCGCCGGTTGTACTTGGCGATGATGGGGAACCAGGCGCCGAGGTAGGCGCGAAGCAGACTGTGCTTCGCGGCCGTATGCGGCGGACGGTCCCACAGCTGGAGTTCGGCGGACCTGGACGTCGGCATAGATCAAGAGTCGCCGACACCGCCGCCGGTGTTACGGGATGTCGCTCCCAGGTGACATGACGTCGTTACCCGCTGATCCTGCATCGGCAGGACTCGGGTCGGACGTCAGGAAGCCGCTTTGCCCGAGCTCGCTCAGCTCCTGAGCCCAGGCCCAGGCGGCGCTCGGGTTGCGGATGTAGAACTTCCGACGTGAGTCGCCGCGGGGCAGCGGGCTGATCAGTCCAGTGTTGACCAGGGCACGCAGCGGGCTCTGCAGGTTGCTGATCGTGATCTCGAGGGTCTTGGCCAGGTCGGTGAGGCAGACGATGCCGTCGTCGGTGCTGGCGATGGCCAGCATCAGCTCGAGGCGGTACCGCTGTCCGAACGCGTGCTGGGAGACCTGACGCAGCCGTTCTGCATCCATCTCGGTCACGAACTCGATGCTACGGGATCCTCGTTACGGGTATCGCGTAAAGTTTCTCGGCAAGGGGCGATGAGCGGTGCGCGAGCAGGAGTGACGATGAGCAGCAAGTCGGCGATCGAGTGGACGGAAGTCACCTGGAACCCGACGACAGGTTGCGACCAGGTATCGGCCGGTTGCGACAACTGCTACGCCCTCATTCTGGCCAAGCGATTGAAAGCCATGGGCACGCCGAAGTACCAGAATGACGGTGACCCGCGCACGTCCGGCCCTGGCTTCGGTGTGACGGTCCACCCGGACGCGCTGGATCTGCCGCGGCGTTGGCGCACGCCTCGGGTGGTGTTCGTGAACTCGATGAGCGACCTGTTCCACGCCAGGGTGCCGACAGCATTCGTGCGGGATGTGTTCGAGGTCATCGCGTCCACCCCGCAGCACACCTATCAGGTCTTGACTAAACGCTCGACCCGCCTGCGGCGGCTGGCGGATCAGCTGTCGTGGCCGGCGAACCTGTGGATCGGGGTCAGCGTGGAGAACGCCTCACAGCTTGGCCGGGTCGATGACCTGCGCGACGTACCGGCGGCGGTGCGGTTCCTGTCTTGCGAGCCGCTGCTGGGGCCACTGGACGGGCTCGAGCTGGACGGTATCGATTGGGTGATCACCGGCGGTGAGTCCGGTCCCCGGGCGCGTCCTGTCGACCCTGCGTGGGTGCGGGGCATCCGCGACCGCTGCCAGGATGCCGAGGTCGCTTTCTTCCACAAGCAGTGGGGCGGTCGCACACCGAAGGCCGGCGGCCGCGAACTCGACGGTCGACTGTGGGACGAGATGCCGCAGCTACTCGCCCACTGAGGCGCCAGTCACTCGTTCACTGTCGTGGTCAGCCGACCAGCCAGTCTCGCACCTGCTTGGGTGTGCAGTCGATGCGGATCGTGCCGGCCTTGTGCAGCTCGCGGGCGGCTTTGCGCACTAGCACGTCGCCGGCGATGCCGTAGGCATCGCCGAACACCGCTTGCGGGTGGTGCGCTAGCTTGAAGCTGCCGTCCCGGCCGGCGAGCTTGACCAGGTTGCGCTTGATCTCCTCGATGGCGCGCTGCTCTTCGTCTTCCTGCTGGAACTCGGCGAGGTTGAACAGCACCCCTTCTGGCGGGTCGGCGCCCGGACCGACTACGTCGAGCCACGCGCGTCGCGCCGCGGCGGCGCTGTGCCCGAAGACCCAGATCCCGTGCTCACCCCTGGTCAAGAACACCAGGTGATAGACCGGTTGATGGTGCATTTGCCTCCGCACTGGGACCACGACATGTTTCATGTTCGTGGCGGCGCCGAGCCGGCGCGCGTATTCGGTGACGACGGCTTCTGCCGCAGACTCCCAGTCTGCGCGGCGTGAGCTCTTGTGCGCTTCAAGCGCGACTTTCCGCCACCACGGGCCGCCGCAGACGGCGTCCATCGCCTGGATCGCGGCGTGGTCGTGCAGGTTCTTGTGCAGGACGCCCGCGGCGCGTCGGGTGAAGTCGGCGCTGAAGTTCAGGAGCGCTTCGGTTCGTGGCCAGCTGCTACCGCGCGCCCGGCGGAGCAGACGGTGCAGCTCGACGAACGGCAGGATCGCGCCACAGGGGTCGAGGAACAAGAATAGCGGCACGCCGTCGGCGCGGGACACGATCTCGGGCAAGTGTTCCTGGACTTGGCCGTGAAACGCCTCGACCTGTAGGCCTTGGTCGCGGTACTCGGCCGCGACTGTCGACAGTCTTCGATAGTCCTGTCTGCTGCGTTCGACCAGCAGCACCTCAACTTGGGTGGATGTACGCGCGCGATGCGCGGCCTGCAGCAACAGCTCCGCCGATGCCGGTCGTCCATCGTCGTAACGGCCGCGGCCGGCGTAGCCGTCCACCACCATCGCCCGCCGACCTGGGATTTTCGACGCGGTCATCACGACGAAGGGGAGGGCGTAGCCCCGTAACAGCTCATGCTTGAACACCGATTGAGCCTGCTGGTTGTCCAGGAGGCCAGCGCTAGTGCCTTTCGCCATAGGGAGGCCCTCCCCGGCAGCCGATCTTCCGATGGTCACATGACCAGGGGTGAGAACGAAGTGACGCTCCGGAATATCGCCCGCGCGGCCGAACCGTCCTGCGAACACCTGAACGACTAACTTCTGGAGGGCCGCTGCAGCAATCGCCACCGACAGACTGCTCGGCGCTGCGTTAGGTGCTGCCGGGCGCAGGTGGCCAGTCTTCCCCGCTCGCCCGCGCAGCAAACGGGCCGCCATTCCCGCCTGGTAGCAACGAGCCACCTGTGATCCCGACCGCATCCGCCGGTGGCGGTATCGCCACCCCTGCACAACGTGGGCATCGCGGCCGGGGACTCGACTGGCACGTCGCCCCCGCGGTCCCGGCGCCCTCATCGCGGCCCCCGGGCTCTCTGGCCACCGTCCACGTCGTGCTGGTGCCCTACACCGTCACCTGGGATCTCCCGGTCGGTCCTGCCCGGCTGGCTGGTCACTGCCCTCACCCCGCCGCCACCACCGCCTCACCCCACCGTGATCCCGGCACTGCCGGCGACCAGCAAACGGATCACCGCCTATGTCCAGGCCGCCGAGTGCCGCAACGTCGCCACCGCCACCGAAGGCCACCGCCACATCACCGTCTACGCCGCCGCAGCGGCGCTCGGGGACCTGCTTGGCACGGCTGGATCAGCGCCACCGCGATCACCCACCACCTCACCGACGCCGCCCGGCGTCACCTCGGCGTCGCCGACTTCGACCACCGCGAGCTGGCCAGGACGTCCGTGACGGCATCGCCGCCGGCCGCGAACACCCCCGCATCCTCACCGACCGCGCTGCACCCGCCCGCCAGTCCCGAATTCGCTGACAGGAGCGATGTCCTCATGCCGGACACCACACCGAGCCTTACCTGGCTCTGGCAGCGCCAACCGAACAGCACCGACCTCGAAAGTCCTCATCCCCGCCCGCCCGATCCCGCGGACTGACTGCCGACGCTCCGGCACTGCTCACCGAAAGTGATCGCGTCCGGTTCGGCTACGACTCCCTGATTCGCGCCGCGTCGGCCGGCCTGACGACTGCAACAGCAGGCATTGTGTCGATATCCGCCATTCAGCGCTGTCTCGATTATTCGGGACCGCCAGCCGCAGCTTCCTTTTCGGCTTCAGATATCGCATCGAGCAACTTTGAATACGGAATTACCGAAGGCTCCAGCGTCACACCGTCACCGAGTGAGACTCGCGCATAAATGCGCTGCGCTCTCTTGCCTATCTCGTGCGCCTGCACGCCCACAAGATCACGGAATTCCTGCTCGAATACGCGTCTCGAACCGTGATCCAAACGTATTGAAGACTCAGTGCCCGGCCTATACACATAGGTCTCAAACAGGTCAAAATGAGGGAGGTATCCGACTGAGACGGAATCAATATCAATCGGCGAACGGCCGATATTTCTGACATCGATGCGGAATTTTATGAACCTTCGATACGTGCGCCCACTATCCCAGAGTGACCGAGTAAGCTCCCATGGGTAGCGGGAATCGTCCTCGACACCTTCAAATAGCTCAACGCCAGTGACCATTGAAAATTCCACGCGAACAATGGGCCCTGTCCTCCGGAACGAGTAAACGTTCCATAGCAGTGAGCTTGCGGCGACAAACAAGGACAGCGCGGACACGCCTAAAGCCCACCAAGCGACATTCATACCGTTACCTCCTCCTCATTGAGCGACAGGATAGCGGTGGAAACTGTGATTCAGCTAGCACTCGTGGCTCACACGGACTTCGAACTAGCGCGTAATGAGGCTGAGTGAGACCAACTGCAAGCCGAGGATGTCCATGCCGCCTCGATGTCGAGGCCCGGCCGAGCAGATCTCGACTACGTCGAAGCCACCTCCGACCATCTGAGCTTCCGCGGGATGGCGACGACCTGCTCGTCATCGACGCTGCGCTCGTTGGCGATGAGAATCCGACGAGTGGCCCCGCCGTCGAACGCATCCGTTCCGACACCGACGACCGGTACACGTTCGCTAACCAAGCCGAGCACCTCGGTCGGTACATCGCGAGCACGCCTGTCGTTGATGACACAGCACACTGAACGTCGTCGTAGCTGCGAACTCGCCGCCGTCAGACACGGAGACGTTCTTGATCATTTGCTTGGGCCGTGCGAGTGGCAGGCGATGACCGAGGTCGGACAGCCCTACTAACGCAGCACCTGTGCCTACACGTCGTGCGATGACGCCACTCGATCGGCTGAATTTCCAGGACGACCTTGTCGCTTCACTGTTGTCACGCCGACGACACCAGGAGGCAGACTTGAAGGTTCCGAACAGTCGGCAGATATGAAATTTATTCACCATGTGTCGCAACTCTCAGAGGATGTCGTGAAGTCGCGCCAGATAGTTGTAACCGAGACGACACCTCCAACGACCTACATGTAGGTGGGGCAGGTCGCGAGAGCGAATCATCCACTCGCGGCGAACCAAGGGAGACGAGTTAAGTGGCAGTTTGGGCGAACCCTAGCCTTCTTGGGGTATTCGTACTTGGTGTTGCATTGTTGCTGGTCGGGGCCACCGGTGGAGTAGTTAGCCTCCTGGGAATTATTCGTTTACGCGGGAACTTGACACCTAGGGCACTTGCAGCATCCGCCCTTCTGGGAGTCCTCTGCATTATCATATCTTTTACCGGACTTCCGCATATCGTGATAGAATCGCCGCCCACCACCGCGCCGACGCCAACACCGGCGGTTGCCGAGTCGCCGGAAATGCCATCTAGGCCTTCACAGCCAACCGACACTAAGTCGATTCCGCCGACGACAACGGAATCGTCACCGCCCCCACCTGAGCCTCCTGCAAAAGCTTCAGAATCTGCAGACGGTAACTCAACAGATTCTGGGTCAACGCTGTATCTCCAGGATGCTAAGAGGATCGGAAGCCCTAACGCACTGAACAGCAACCCTGGCCTAGAGATCGGCTCAAATTCATACCCTCACAGTGTTGCCGTGGGGTGCACCTCAGAAGATGGACTTGTCGCGTTCGACGTTGCGGGATACTCATCCCTTCACGCCGTAATCGGCTTTGGCAATGATCAAAGTGGCGCGGGGATCACCGAGGATATCGCCAGCGAGATTACAATCTCCAACAACATCGGCAAGGTTCCCCTGAAGGTTGTGACCATTAAGCCCAGCGATGGCGTCCGCATTCTAGATGTCTCACTGAAGGGTGTAAACCAGATGAAAATCTCGTGCGTGCCCACCAGGAAGACGCGGGCAGGAAATGGAGTATTTTACGAAGTCGGTTTCGGCAACGCAGAGCTGAAGAAGTAGTTCCTTCTCGGCTACCCTCGCTCAACCGGCGAAGTTCGCGGTTGTCGACGCCGTGGTCACTGCGGCCGGAGTCGTCCTACTGACCACGCGTGGCACCGACTGCGGCCGAATTCCCTACCTCATCAGCGGCTAGGCGGTCTCCGCCGACGAGAACCGGCCGCCCGTGCAGCGGTGCGCCGGCGACCGGATGGTCACCCGCACTGGATCTTCACCACCGCGGCCCGCAAGCTCCGCCAGACCGGCTCCGGCTGAACAGCCGAGGATCCAGGCGTCTTAACAGCATGTCGTCGCCGTCATGCCACGGCGGCGCCCCGAGCGCCCCATCTCCAGCCCGTGCACTGTCCCGACACGCACCTCGCATGCGTGGCATACGCCACACTTAAAGCGCCCTGCGCGTGACCCATTTCGTGACCCGAAACGCTGTCCATCCGCGTGGTTTCTGGGGTCACGCGTGACAACCGTGAGGCTAAAGTGTCTGGTAGAGGACGCAGACGTCACCGTCACCCACTCTCCGGAGGCGGGCTTCACAACGTCGAACCTATTACGCGGACTTAGCTCCAAACTGCCTTAAACATCTAGCCTCGCAGGACCACCGCGGCAGACATTTCAGGTGCGACCGTGAGCGGCGACGTACTAAAAGTGAGGCGCCCGCAGAGAGCCAGCAACCGCGCAATGCGGGTCGGCGGCACGTCAGATGGAAGCTATACCCGAAATTCACGCGATTCCACAAGCTCGACACTCCCCGTCCCAAACAAGCGACACCAAGCCCCCGATCGAGTGGCTGCGATCGATTGCTTGCCACCCCAGCATCCACACCCGTCACAACTACCCACAGCACCCGGCCGCTAAGAATTTTGACGCGAATCCGCGACCTTGCAGGCCAGGTCACCGCCGTCGAAAGCCGCACAGACGCGTGTCACCAGATCGCGGCGAACTGTTTTACTCGACACCGCGGCTCACGCATCCTCGACATCGTGACGCTTGACTTCCGCGACCTCAAAGGCGCGCTCGCTGACCTCGACCGGACACTGCTGACCGAACTTCGCCAGGCCGGCTACGACCAGGACACCTCCGAGCAGCTAACCGCACTTGACCATACCGATCGCCTCATCTCGCAGATCAAGCAGCTTCTCGACGACCACCGCCAGGACCTGACGACACCCGACCCACCCAGCCCGAGCGTCGCCGTCTCCCGTCACTACGGCGGCGGCTAATCAGCAATATCCGGCTTCCGAAGGCTCAAGTCCGCCGACGCGTCTCCACCGATGGCGACTCGAACTGCCGGGTGACGCCGGATGCCGGGGAGGTTCCTCGCCAGCACGCCTCCGCGACCCGGACACCAGCGCGTCACCCGTCTCGGTGATCTCCAGCGCCGGACGTCATTGTGGCCGCCGAACGCCTTCTCGTTGCTTGCTGAGGTGATCGGTCCGGCACGCCCCCCGACCGTCCCGATCATCCCCAGTCCTGGCTCGGCGGCACAACGCCCCCCGATGTGCCGCCGAGCCCTAACTTCTCCGCCCACGGCAGTGGGGCGACCTAGTCGAGCGCCGCTGGTAGTCGGCCACCGCGAACTCGACCCCTCGCGACAAGCTCCCGCACGCCGAGCTGCCGGACCGGCCCGGCGCATGGCGATCCGGGCACGGAACGACTGCGCCACCGGGCCGTCCGGCAGCGGAGCCGTCCACCGGTACGACGGCGCCCGCGCCACCGCGGCCGCCACCAACGTGCGACCGAGACCCAGGCACCGGTACTCCGCGGCTACGTGGACGTAGTCAAGGGTGGCCGTCCGGCACCTCCCGCACGGGCTCGCTGTCACCGAGCCGACCTCGCCGCCGTCGAGCCGAAGCTCGACCCGGCCGGCCAACGTTTCCGCGGCCGGCGGATGGGCGGCCAAGACGAGTCCGCTGTTTGGCGCTGCGTCGGGCGCGTGCTGGACCGTGACGTCGAGGAGCGCCCACTCGGCGAGGCGCCGAGCATCCGGCTCGCACGCCTCCAGCCCACGGCACACCTCGCACAGCCACCCGTGCAATCGGTAACGGTGACTGAACGGCGCCAGCTTGTCGTAGAGGTCCAGGTTGAGCCAGTGGCCACGTAGACACCTGTCGATCTCCCCGACGACCGGCCGAACCGGAACCAGCGCACCGAACTCCCCGCGCGCACCCGAGCGGACGGCTTCGCCGATCATCGAGCACCTCGTGACGGTCCCGACCCGCTCGACGTGTGGATCATCCGGCGACCTCGCGCAGCCCACGGCCAGCAGGTTCCTCGCCGACGGCGACGGCACCGCCAGAGCCCGGAAGCCGCAGGGCGACGGCACTCGGGCGAGTCGCAGCGCCCCGCCCGCGGCGGGTCGCGACGACGTCCCGGAACTCCAAGTGGCCAAATCCGTCGTCGGTAAGACCGCGCCACCGGCGGTTCGACACGCTCAGCTCCAGGTCCGCGCCCGGCCACGGGCCGGCGGCGAGCAGAACCGCACCTCGATTGCGAACACGTCCAGCCAGCCGGCGCGCCAGCGGCGCCTGCATCCCGCGAGCGATGTCCGGGCCGAGCACGACCAGATCAAACCCGTCGATCAACGCCGACAGCACCGCGGCGACTTCAGCCCCGGCGTCCGGGACGAGGGCGAGCCGCTCCAGCTCGACGCCCAGCTCTGCGGCGGCTGCGACACCGACCTCGGGCATACCGGTGATGGCTGCCCACGATCCTTCCCGGGTCGCCTCGGCGAGCAGCGCCAGCACCAGCGCGGTCGAGCCGGAGACCGATACCACTGTGCCGCGCCGCAGACCGTCGGGCACCAGCTTGGCCAGCGCCGGGGTTACCGGCAGCGACCCAGCGGACGCCGAAGGGTCCGGGCTCGGCTCGCCGAGCTGCGCGGCCGTGCGAACGCCGGGGATCGCCGTGAGTCCCGCCACCGCCTCCGGCACCGCCACCACGCACCTCCAGCACCACGAACACGCACCGAAGACGCCCACGAGGGGAAGCCGCGAGCGAACCCGAAATCATCGAACACTTGTTCGAATACTGCGAGACGGCGCGGGCGCTGTCAAGTCGGGCCGGGCAACGTCACCCTCGTCGTGACGCTGCCGCAGCGTAGGGCGCTCAGCTCCGTACGCAATGTCACCGATCAGGGCGTTGAACAGCGCAAACACAGCTCAGTCCTCGTCGTGATCGACGCCACCTGGAGGCGGCCGACCGCAGCCGACTGCCGCTGGGACCGCGTCCGGGAGCCGTGACCATTGTCTAGGCTGGCGGTTTCAGATCTGGATATGGAGGCCAACGTGGTGGTGCGTGGAGTGCGGCGGTTCGTGCTGCCGTCGGGTTCCCGGCCTTTGCTCGACGACGCGGACTTTCTCCTCGTGCCGGACCTTAGCGAGTGGTGGCACGCAGACCAGCGCCCGATCCCCGTACTGGAGTTAGCCACGGACGCATCAAGCTACGTTCTGTTCGCGGCAGGCGGAGCCGGCAAGACCATCACCTTCCAGGCTCTGGCTGACATCGAGCCGGCAGCTCGATACCTCGATACGGCGTGGCAGACACTCGAAGTCCTGGATGACGAACTCATCGCGGCCGCTCAGAACGGCACTCCACTGTATCTGGACTCATTGGACGAAGCCCGCGACGGGACCGCACGCGTGTTTCGTTGGCTCGAACAGAGGCTGGGCAACCTCGATCCTGGTCGACTGCGCCTGCGGTTAGCGTGTCGGCCTATCGCCTGGCGGGTATCCCTGGCCGATATCCTGCAGCACACTCTTAAGGATTTCCTCGAACTGAAGTTACTTCCTCTAGACCGCGCCGCCGCGGTCGAACTCACCTCCGAAGACGACATCAACGGTGCCGCATTCATCGAAGCTATCATCGACGCCAAGCTGGGCAAGCTTTCCGCATCACCGAAGCAGCTTCTCGCGACGGCGAAGTATTGGGGCGCCGAAGGTCGTCTGCCACGCAATCCGTCGCTAGCCAACGAGTTCGAAGTAACCCGCCTTCTTACGGAAGCCGACGACAAACGGCCCTCCAACATGCCACAGGATCGCGCTGTCCGCATCGCCCGCCGACTGGCCACATTTGCAAGCTTTGGCGAGGCTACTCTGTTCAGCGTTGCCCATTCGAGCGCGAACACCGTCTTCAGTCTCGCCGACCTGCCCACGGACCCGGAACCCGCGGAACCAACCAGGCCGGTCGAACCCGACGATTATCGCGACGTTCTCGCCACGGCTCTGTTCGACGCCGCCCCGGATGGCACGCTGATCTTCCGGCATCGCCAATACGTCGAGTATCTCGCTGCCGCGTACCTGGTGGAACGCGGAATCGCCCCGGGGCAGGTTCCGGCTCTCCTGGGCGTTCACAGCAACGGACTGATTCCCGGAGAACGCGCCGGCGTCGCGGCGTGGTTGGCCGCCCTCCAACCGTGGCTGGTTGAGGGCCTGCTTGCCTCCAATGCGTTGACCTTCGCGTCGGCGTCGGTCGAGCTACCGACGGACGCCGCACGCGCGGCTGTGGTGACAGGACTCTTGACCGCCGCAGCGTCGGACGGCCTGTCGACGGCGTGGGGAACCGATCTGACCGGTCTGGCCCATCCGGGGCTGGCCGAACAGCTCAAGACCCGCCTGTCGGGTGGCATCCGCAGCTCGGAGGAGCTCTGGTGGATCGCGCGTCTGGCCGAAGCCGGGAACTGCACCGAGGTGTCCGCGTTGCTGGCGCGAGCCAGTCTCGATGCGACCTGGTTTCCCTATGCGCGTCGCGCCGCCATCCATGCCGTGGACAAGCTCGGCAGCGACGCGGACCGGCTGTCGTTACGCGAGCTTCTGCATCGCAGCACAAGCGAAGATCCCGACAGCGACGTCTTCAGTGCCGCCGTGAACGTCCTGTATCCCTCCCACCTCTCTACAGACGAGCTGACGCACGCGCTGCGTCCAAGCAAGCCCCGGGTCCTTGGCGGCTATTACGAGAGGCTTCTGCAAACCGTCGTCGATCGCGTGCCCGACGCAGACCTTCGGACGTTCAGTGCGTGGTTTGCTCGCCAGATCCCCCATGAGCATTCCCACCTCGAAGACATGCTGATCGGGGTGGTCCAGCGAACCTGGGCCGATTCCGCCGAACCAGCGCTGCGCAACGTTCTCGCCGAAGTCGTGGTCGCCAGTCTCCGCACAGGACTCTGGGAATCTCCCTCGCTGCCCAGGAACAAGCTGACACCGTGGAGCGACGGGCCTGACGCTCGTCGACGCGACCTGGCGGTCGCCATCGCCGAGGTCTGGCCGGACGCCGCGTACGCCGTACTCGTGACCGGAACGCTGCGAGCTGACGACGTCACCTGGTTACTCGACGTCCTTCCCACGTTGGCTTCGCAGGCAGCCGGCACGCTGCTGGCGGTCTTGCCGCAGCTTCTTCGGGAGCCAACCGTCGAGGTCGCTGACCGGATTCTCAGGATGCCGCCGACGGATCCGGCGTTCGCCGCCACCAACCACCTGCGAGGAGCAACGCCTATCAGCTCCCCTGCACCGGCGCAGGCGCAAGAGTCAACTGCCCTCGGGAAGTCCCAGCTGCAAGAGGCCGACAAGGCCAAGGAGGATCGACGAGCCGCGCTCGAGAGAGCGGTTGCTCAGCTCGACGCCGATCCGATGTCGTTCCCCGAGGTCGCCTATCTGCTGGCTATTACCCCCTCCCGCGACCCGCAAGCCATCTTCCACCCTGACCTCACGGAACGCCCCGGCTGGCCGCTCTTGTCCGCACAACAGCAGCAGCGGGTTCAGGCAGCCGGGATCTATTACGTGCAAGGGCATCAGCCACGCACGGAGACTTGGTGTCACAAGCAAACGTCGACGCTCGCGGATGCTTGGCCGGACTGGGCAGGCGTGCACCTGCTTGCCACGCTTGGGCGACACGCGCCGGCTCACGCGGCAGCATTCGAGTCGGCCGTGTGGCGACGCTGGCTACACCCGATCATCGCCACCCCCCAAGGCTCACTCAACGGAGGCAGCGCACTACGCACTGACCTCCTCGACAACGTTCCCGCCGAACTACGCGAAACCTTGTACGAAGCTGCGATCACGCACCTCGACCATCTGAGCGTGGAAACACATCACCTCACAGCACCGGCAATCTACGAACACCTCGCCGTTGGTATCGTGCCCGCTCTCGCAGACAGCCTCGCGGCCGCCAGGTATGACGCCGAACTCAGCGGCGATCTCCTTGCCCTCCTGGTCCAGCACGCGCCGGCCGACCTCGCTCTCAAAACCTGCCGGCAACTTGCCAGCGGCGAGGACGAATCAAAAGCCTCGCCGGCGCGGCAGCTCCTAGCAACACTCGACCCCAACGGGGCGATCGACAGCCTGGCATCCGCTCTGTGCTCACCCGCCGACCTCGCTGTCCGCATGCAAGGACTCGATATCACGAAACTCGACGACGATCACCTCAGCAGCGCCGCAGTAATACTCCTCGACGCCTTCCCCTTCGACACGGACCCGCCCCTGTACACGGGTGCGTCCTTCACGCCAAACCACAACGCCCGCGAAATACGCAACAGCGTTCTACACCGACTGGCTGACACCGGCAACGTTGACAGTCTCGAATCACTTAAGGATGGACGCCCGAAACTCGCCCAACACGTCATCACGCGATACTTGCGAACCGCACGAACTCGGCAAGCAGATCTCGCCGACACCAATACAAGTCCCCGTGCCATCCTTGACCTGCTCCGAACCACGGACGCACGCCTCGTCCGCGACGACGCCGACCTCTCCGACGTCGTCATCCACCAACTGGACCGTCTACAACATCAGATCAAGGGTGACGGGGCATTCCAGGAACTCTGGAACAGTACAGAATCGCCAAAGTCCGAGGACGACATGTCAGACTGGGTTCGTCGCCGTCTCCACGAGGCCCTCAACGGCCAGCTCGTCGTTGACCGTGAAGTACAAGTGCTCCGAAAGAAGAACACGGGCGTCGGCACCCGCATCGACCTCACGGCCAGCGCACCCACGCTCACCCCTGCTGCCACGGCACGAGTGATCATCGAAGCGAAGCTGGTCAACAACGCGGAGCTATTCACCGCGATGCAGGACCAGCTGATCAACCGCTACCTACTGCCAACCGCAACAACGCATGGAATTTACCTCGTTTACTGGGTCAACGCTGCCCAACGCCCGGCCCGCTGGACAAAGACCACCGCACCTTCAGTGCAGGAACTCACCAACCAACTGCACAAGCAGGCAGACGCGGCACCAAGGGGAACCCACGTCCGTCCGTACGTTCTGGATATCAGCCGCCCCAGCTAATTTCAGCGCCAGCCGCCGCATGACCGGCGCGGCCCAGCAGGACCGGCTCGCTCGTGCCACCAAGCACGTCTCGACCGAGTGATGGCTGACCGAGTTGTACATCATGGCAGTCGAGCAGCTCGGATCCCCGGCGCTCTCGCACGGCCTGCACATCTCGGCGCGGCCACGGCGCTGCGGCCAGGGAGATTGTCGAGATCGACTCGACGGTGCTGGACGCCCCCTGCTGCCCGCGAGGCCCTGCTATTCAGCCTGGTCGGTGGCATCGTCATCGCTGTGCCAAGCTGCTGATGACCTTGATGGTGTTCGCGGATACGGGGATCGCGTGCGGCACGCGTCGGAGAACCCCGGCGGCCAGGGAGGACCGGTACCGTCGAGTCCGCTCTCTGCCGGACGCCAGCCCTGCTCGTGATGCCGGCGGTCTTGACGACCGGGGATCGTTCAGCGGTCCGCCGTTCGGAGCACAGCTGCCAGCACGTCCAAGTGGTACACGTAAGCGGGTGAAGCTGCGTAGATGGCGGTGCTGGGGCGCGATAATGCTGCTTTCGGCAGCGGCCGTATTCGCTGCGCTGGTAATACTGGTCACGTTGCCCAGCTTGTCGTGGTGGCCGGGGTGGGCTGCGATCGGCGCGTGGTGGGCCCTGTGGTGGCCTGCAGTCGCCGCCGTCGCGACTGAGGGCGTCGGGATCGTCTGGTGGCGGCGCTCCACGAGACCGTCGGCGGCGTCGGCATTTGGGCCGGTGCCGCTGTGGGTGCCCGGTCCTGGTGGGTGGACACGATCCGGCCTGCCGCAGCCGCCTACCTCGTCAGCCAGTTCCGCGGGTGGCAAGCGGGGACGAGACTGGTCGAAGGTGACGAGCGTGATCACCGCGTTCACCGCGCTCGCGGCGCTGGTGTTCACGGGGGAATCCCTCACCACCTCCCGCGAGCAGAACGCGCTGGCCGAGCAAGGGCAGGTCACCGGGCGATACGCTTCGGCGGTTGATCAGATCGGCACCCAGGGCGATGATCATCTGCAAACCCGCTTGGGTGGCGTGTACGAACTGGAGCGGCTGATGTATGACTCGCCACGCGACCAGCCGACCATCATCGAGGTCCTCTCGGCATTCGTACGTCACCAGCATCAACGCCGATAATTCTAACGGCACGGGGTGCACCCGCAACACCGATCGCCCCAGGGCTGATGTTCAAGCCGCCCTTACCGTGCTGGGCCGTCGCGACCCACAGAGAGACGCAACTACCCGGATCGACCTACGCTCGACCTGCCTGCACGGCGCGTTCCTCAGCAACGCAAACCTCAGCGACGCGGATCTGGCCGCCGCGCACCTCGACGGCGCGGACCTCCGCGTCGCGGACGTCGACCACGCAAACCTCCGCGGCGCAGACCTCGAAGGCGCACACCTTAGCGACGCGGATCTGGCCAGCGCGGACGTTCGCCACGCGGATCTGGCGGGCGCGAACCTCCGCCACGCGCATCTCAGCTTCGCAGACCTCCGCGGCGCAAATCTCGGCGGCACGCAGCTCGACGGCGCGGACTTCAGAGTCGCTGACCTCGAAGGCGCGGACTTCGGCGGCGCCGATCTTTGACCGTGCGAACCTTGCCGGTGCTCAGGACCCCTAGCCTCCCCGTGCCAAGACCTAGCTGAGCCGGTTCAGTTGACCCGCGAGCCGATTACTGGCCAACGCAGTTGACCGTGATTCTGCTGCGATGCGAATCGGAGTGTCATCGGGCAGAAAAACGTTCGACATCAACACCGACGGGGTTGCGCACGTCGGGATGCTTCCTGACCTTGTGGCTCACCTGCGCGCCCTGGGCGCATCCGAGGAGGAGCTCGCGCCGCTGAATCAGTCAGCTGAGGACTTCGTGACCCTTTGGACCGACGCAGCGTCTCACCGTCGCCCTCTGCGGCGCTCGGTGCCGACGGAAGCGCATACGTGTTGTGGCGCGGCACCGACGGCAACCTCTGGCAAGCACTCGGCGACGGCCGCAAACCACTCAACGGCCCCTACACACTCGGCGCAGGCCCCCTCGGCTCCGCACCATCAGCCGGCGTCGACGACAACGGAGCCACCTACGTCTACTGGCGCGGCACTGACAATAATCTCTGGGCGCACACTGGACCAAAAATGGATCGGCCCCATCAACAACGGCATGGGACCCCTGGCTTGATTAGGTGATCCGCCTAGTGACAGCGGAGGATATGTTTGCAGGTAAGGGGCACCAGACGCCGCCGTAAAATCGTTGCTCGACGGAAATCGGAATAATATCGAGCGTATCGACGCTCGAGTCTTCCCTGCTGCACAGTACCGGACTCGCCGCAATGGTGTATGCCTGGCAGGGAGACCGGCGAATCCCGATACGAGCTCATGGTGTCGCTGCCGATACAGCGCATCGCCGAGTGCCAACGGATGAATCCCTCGCGACCCTTTCCTGGCGAGCAGACAACTTTCAGCTTCGACTTCGCAATGTGACGCTGCACAGCTGTTCGATCGAAGTAGCCTCAGCCCTTAGTACTAGCGATCACCGGCATGCCTAGGCCGGCCGAGGGCCCGGCGCCGGGATCGCCAGGGCCCTTCCGCCCGATCCGGGCAAGACGCCGAGACGCGTCAAGGGCGCGGTGCCGAGGCCATGGTCGTAGACGAGCTCGTCCTGGTCTCCGCCGGATACACTATGACCATTGAACCCACACGTAGCAAACTGTCGCGTCGGCTCACGGCGGCCACCTCGGTGGTCGTGCTGCTCGGGCTTGCTTCGAGTGCGCTCCTCGTCCTCCGGCACGACGTCGCCACACAAGCGCTGGGCGTGGAGGCGTACAAGATCGTCTTGCAGTTCTTTCTGGTCGCGGTGTTGGGCGGCGGAGTCACGCTGGTGTTCCAGGCGTTCAACCGGGAAGCCGAGCTGAAGGCGCAGCAAACCCGGCAGGAGGAGGATCAGGCGCTGGTCTTGCGCGAGGCGCGGCAACGGCACCTTCGGGAATTGGTCGAGCAGTACAACGTCGTCAAGCGAGCGCGGCGGATGTTGCGCGCGCAGGCGCTCGCGTCCCGGTCCGGCCTGGCCGGGCACCGAGTCCGGGTGGCCAAGTACGACGAGTTGCTGCAGGTGATCCTCGATGCCCAGCTGTCCCTGGAGACCATGCGGCACGTTGTGCGGGCCGATGACAAACTCTTCCCCGCGCAACGCGAGCTTGCCGGGTATCTGAAGACGGCGGGGGACTGCCTGCGGTCCCTGCTCACCGAGTACGAGGACTTTCTGCCTGGCGTCCACGCCGGTGAGGCGGAGGTGGACCTCGCGAAGCTGCCCAAGCTGGCGGACCTCGTCGGCCCCTACGAGGAATCAGAGGAGTTCCGCGAACTCTTCGTCCACCCGGTTCACCGAGCCTTGACCCTGATGCAGCACCAGGCCATCGTCGCGGCCGGGTGAAGTCAGCCGATCCGCCGGTCGTCCGGCAGGTCGATCGTCACCGAGTGCGTCTGCCGACGCACCTCCGACGGTCTCAAGCCTTTCCTCTTGTAGGAGACCAATTCGATGGCCTCGTCAAGCGCACCTGCCAGGGCCGACACGAATTTCACGAGCTCGAGGCCGTATTCGGCCGGGGCCATCGTCCTCCTTTTGGCGGAGACGTGCTCTTCGGTTACGTCCAGGATCCAGAGTACTTTCTCCAGCTTCTTGCCGATCTCCAGCTGAGCTGTCTGCCTGGCTTTCGACAGGCCTCCAACGGCGCGTTCGGCCTTCTGCAATTCGTCGAGTAATGGTTTGATGTCCGCATCGACTTGCCTCGGCCGGCAACCTCTCCGCATCTCGGTCAAGATGGTCTCTACTGCGCGAAGCACGCGGATGTCCGCCGTGCGGTCGCCGTTGCCCGTCACTTTCCCGGCCGGTCAAGACAGCAGGTCCAGGAGCCAGCCCTGCAGGCGCTGGGCCTGGTAACCGGCTGCTCGCACATCCTTGTCGGTTGCGCTCGGGCGTAGTGCGTCGGTAAGGACGCGAGCCAGGCCGCGAAGGTACTTCTCCACTCGATCGGTATGTGCTGGCGACGGGCCCCTTGGCTTGCCGAGCAGCAGGAGCAGTTCCTCGGTGTCGACCGCGAAAGTCGCCCGATCGCCCGCGTCCAACCGGGCGGCACGGAGTTCGCCGACCAGTTGTGCCCAGAAGTCTTCACGGGGATTCGCGGTGAAATCGCCGGCTGCGTCCGAGAGCTTCGCCGCGCGACTGCGCTGTTCGAAATCGACGACCTCCTCGCCCGTTATCAATCGCGCAGGCCGTGGCAGCGGTTCGTCGTCGGCGTTCGCTGTGTCGCCCACCAGTTCGGTAGCCGCCTCCGCGGCCAGCCAGAAGAACCACTCCCGGTGCGTGGGCGAGAGCAGCCCGCCCCGGCCGGTCAGCATCAGGGCGACGGCGATCACACACACCAGCCGCTGACGTTGCCATTCCGAGCGCATCTCGTACTCGCGCGCGAGCTGTTCTTCGGCGAAGTGGGAGCCGCGGATCACCGCCTGCACCACTCGGTCCGGCAACGGCGACCTCGGTGGCTCGTCGGGGCGCACGAGCCAGCGGCGCAGCCGCTCGAGGGCGGGGTTGGCGAGTTCCCCGTCTCTCAGTCGCTCGGCGACGGTCGTGAGCGTCAGGTAGACGGGATCCCAGGCGAGCAAGCCGTCCGGGCGGTAGCGGGACAGGTCGACCAGGCAGTACTGCAGTCGCTCGGGGTTCGCGTGCCGGACTACCAGGAGATTGCCGGGATGCAGATCACCGTGGCTGTGTCCCCGCAAGACGAGCAGCTCCGTCGCACCGCCGACGGAGGTATCGTCCAGCAGCTCGAACGGGTTGACCAGGATCGCCGTGCCGCACCGAATCAGACGCCGAGGCCGCTCCAGCAGCTCCGGGATGTTGGCGGCCCACGCCCGGATCGTTCCGCCCTTGGCCACGCGGCGGCCCACCAGCTCATTCAGCAGATCGCGCACCGGAGCCTTCGTGGCCTTCGATTCGGGGTTCCATTCGGTCGACGCCGAGACCAGGATGCGGCTGCAGGTCTGCGCCGCCTCGTCCCAGTCTGGAAGGGCCTTGCCGAACTGTGCCAGTTCCCCGAAGCCGCCCCCGGCGACCTGCTGGAAGGAGATCCATTCGCCGCCCTCCACGGGAATCGGGTTACCGAGCGGACGGGCGAGATGCATGCGGGCGAAGTCGGCGGGCGCGTGCCACCACGCGCTCTGATGAGCCTCTTCCTCGCGGTCCCCCTGCCCGGCCGAAGTGATTTTGATGATCGCGCTGTGCGGACGTTGGCCACGGGGCGCGCGGTAGACGCCGATCAGCTCAGCCGAGGTAAACCCGGACGCAGACCAGTCCGCCAGGACCAGTTTCTCGTCCATGCTGGTGACGCGTCGGCGCAGCGCAGAGCGCGCCTTGTCCGAGGTGATCCGGCGGAGCACACGTTCCGTTTCGGGATCAGGTGTCATGGCGGTCTCCCGGCTAGTGTCCGAAGTGGCCGGACGACGGACGTGATGCGAGAGTTGCTCCGGTCTTGAACCGGACTTCGACGCAGCTACCGCCAGCGTTCGAGTACCTACTCTTGAACCATCCGCCTCGGCGGGACGAGGTGGATGGTATGGGCTTCGTCGTCAAGCGGCTTCCTTAGTCTAGTTCCTTGGTGAGATGGTGGATCATTTGCGGCGTTTCCTTCTTGTTCAGGGCGCGCGCCGGCATGCGTCCTGAAAACGTCGCGGGTGAGGTTCCTCACCTGGGTCGGATCGTCGATGGTTTCCCACGTTGTTACCGCTTCCTGCCACGCCAACGTTGGTAGCTGCGGGTCGTCGAAGTCGAGAAGGACAAGAGTGGCACCGCCGAACAGCCCGCACGTGGTCGCAGTGAACGGGAGCACCCCTATTTCCAGCTGGTCCGAACACTGCTCGATCAGGGTGGCGAGGTGCACGAGCCGATTCCGGAGTACCTGCCGACCGCCGATCTGCTGCCGGAGCGCGGCTTCGCTGATGACCGCGGTGAGGGTCAATGTGTCGTTCTCGTCGGCGAGCCGTGCCTGGCGGCGTTGCCTGGCTTCGACGCGCTGGTCGCCTTCGGCTGGCCGCATGGTCACGTCGGGCAACATGATCGCCCGGGTGTAGTTGGCGGTTTGCAGCATTCCGGAGGTGAACAGATTCTCGTAATCCCGCAGGCTTCGGGCACCTAGTTCCGGGCCGCAAAGTCGTTGAATCTCATCGTCGAAAAGCGCGGAATACCGTGAGCACGAGCCGCGCTCCTTGGCTGCCGCGCGGAGCGCGAGCAGTTCCTCCCGCTCCTCGGCGTCGAACTCGAACAGCTCCATGATCCGCGTGAGACTCTCCAGCGAGAGGATCTTGCGCTCATTCTCGACCGCGGACCAGTAGTTGCGGGTGAACCCGAGTTCCTCGGTGATGGCCCGGACCTCGATACCCAACTGCTCGCGTCGTTTCAGGCGCAGCGCGAGTTCCCAGGAGGCAACCACCGGCGACGCCGGCGTGGACACGTCGGGGCTCCGCTAGCGTCCGATGTGGTCGGACGAGGGCCGGTGCGCGTTACAGCTCGAAAGATCCATGATTCACGACCTTCTGCACGTGCATGAGGGACTGGGGACAAACCTGCGGTTACAGTAACCAAACGACGTTCCGGTTCGGTACACCTAACTCGGCTGGGCTCATAGTGTGGCAGATACACGGGTTAGCGTCTCACGTTCCCTCCATAGAGGGCGTGGCACAGGCCGGTGTTCCGACGAAGGGAACGACTATGGCCGATCCGTCCGCGGTGCTACCCGGCGGGCGGACTCGCGGCTGCGGCCGCCCGCAGCATGTCCCGGGTGCCCTCGGGATCGTCCGGCAGACCGATCACCCGGCTAGCGAGGCAGCGTCGTACTCGACACCCCAGCACAACACCCTCGTCATCGTCGACGTCGAGGGGTTCGGACGGCGCTGCCGGACCAATCCCAACAAGGTCAGCATCCGCCGCGGCATGTACAGAGCCGTCCAGCGGGCCTTCGCCGCCGCCGGGGTCGATTGGGCCGAATGCCGGTACTCCGATCTGGGGGACGGCGTTCTTATCCTCGCTCCCACGCGGATCCCGAAGGTCCTCTTCGCCGACCTGCTCCCCGGCTCGCTCGCCGCTGAGCTCGTGACCCGCAACGCGACCCGTCAGCCGGAGCAGCGCATCCGGCTCCGGCTGGCCCTCCACGCCGGGGAAGTCTCCTACGACGACCCGTCAGAGGTCCATCGCCTCGTGGAGGGCGGCCGCGGCGTCGTCGAGCCGTCCCGCTCGCCGCGCGTTCCCGCTGTCGTGGACCAGGGTCTTGAAGCGCGCGTAGTCGAGGTCGTCGTCCTCGGGCAGGAACTGGTAGCCGGCGTGCTGGGTGACGATCCGCGCGGAGACGCCGGAGTCGCGGAGGGTGGCGCGCAGCCGGCGGACGTAGGTCTGGAGGTCTTTCCTGGCGTGGTTGGGTGGGTTGTCGTCCTAGAGGGCTTCGGTGAGTGTGCGGGTGGTGACGACCTTGCCGTGGTTGAGCATCAGCACACCCGGGAGGGAGCGTTCCTTCGCGCGCCCGAGCGCGACCGTCCGGTCGCCGAGCTGGAGCTCCACGGACCCCAGGATCCGGGACTCCATCCTTCCCCCGGCGGGTCGGCGAGGACTTCCCGCCCAGAACGGCAACCCGGCGGCACGGGGTGTTTCGGCGCAGGTCAACCGGCTGTCAAGGTTTTGTCCAGCGACCGGCAACCGAACTGTCAACCACCCCCGTTCACGATCGTTTCATGTCGTGGAGTTGGTGCTGGTGGCGCGGCGGACCGCCGGAACCCGTCGCGGATCCCGTGCACCACACGATATTGGCACTGGTGATCGACTGCTTCGCCGCGCCAGACCGGACGAAGATGCACCGGTTGATGCTGCGGTCGGGCCTTTACCGGGTGGTCCAGGCGGCCTTGCGGGCGTGCGGCGTGGAGTGGGCGGCCTGCCGTCGCGCTGACCTCGGTGACGGCGTGCTCGTGCTGGTGCCGGCGGACTGCCCGAAAGCGGTGTTCAGCGAGCTGGTGCCGGGTGCGTTGATGGCGTCCTTGGCCGAGCACAACGGGGCCACACCGGCGGCCGGAAAGAATCCGCCTCCGCACGGCTCTGCATGCGGGAGAGGTGAGTTACGACGCGCACGGAACAACCGGGGAGGCGATCGTCCATACGTTCCGGTTGCTGCATTAGCGTGTGCTGCGTGAGGCGTCGGCGGAGGGGGATCTGGCGGTGATCGCGTCGACTTGGTTCTACGAGGAGATTATCCGGCACAGTCCAATGAGCAGAACGGCGGTGAACGTGATGGTGTCGTTCCGCTCGGCGAGCCTTTCCTGCTGGAGAAGCCTGCCCGGCGTCGCGCGGGCCGACACCGTCATCACCACCAACCAGACCGGCACCAACAAGAGGTACTACTACTCCTTCTGGACCGCCGCTGACGGCTCGGTCTCCATGACGCTCGGATCCGGCGGAAACTACCAGACCAACTGGAGCAACGCCAACAACTTCGTCGGCCGCAAGGGTTGGGGCAACGGCAGCCGGCGGAACGTGAACTACTGCGGCAGTTTCAACCCCTCCCGCAACAGCTTCCTCTCGCTTTACGGCTGAACGTCCAACCCGCTCGTCGAGTACTACATCGTCGACAACTGGGGCAGCTACCGGCCGACCGGGACCCACAAGGGCACCGTGACCAGCGATGGCGGCACCTACGACATCTACGAGACCACGCGGTACAACGCGCCGTCCGTCGAAGGGACCAAGACCTTCAACCAGTACTGGAGCGTCCGGCAGCAGAAGCGGACCGGCGGCACCATCACCACCGGCAACCACTTCGACGCCTGGGACCGCGCCGGCATGCGGCTCGGCCGCTTCAACTACTACATGATCCTCGCGACCGAGGGCTACCAGAGCAGCGGCAGCTCGAACATCACGGTGGGCTGACCCGTGCGCGCCTGGATATTGGCCGCGGCGGCAACAGCGGCTCGATCAGTGCCCACGCCCTGTCCGTCGACTCACCGCGACCAACCGGGCACCGGTCCGGTACGTGCGTCGCATGAACTGGACGAGCAGGAGTGGCTCTACTTCCAGGCGATCAACCCGGACTTCGCGATCACCCGCGCCACGACCGCCGACCGAGCCAGCGAGCCGGGCGTCGGTGCCGAGCAGACCGGCGCCGGTAATCCGCGAAGCAGCACGCCTGAGGCAGCACCGGGAGGCTTCACCCCATCGGATCAGTTGTGCTGGCGGGCGCGCGAGGCATTCTTGTGGTGGGTTCCGTGCGGCGGATCGGAAGTGCCATGAAGAAAATTGCTGGATCATTCGTGTTGGTCATGGCGATCTGGAGCATCGCAAAGATCGTCGGGTGGTTTCTCGCCAATCTTCCGCGCATAACGGCGGCGGCTATCCGCACCCTCGAACTGCTTGGCCTGCTCGGACTGGGCCTGGCGGGGGTCCTCGCCTTCTTGCTGGCCAGGCCGGTGATCAGTGATCTTCGCTCGCGATCGAAGTCGAAGCCGAGGAAGCATTCGAAACTGAAGCCGGGCCGCGGGCGACGTGCCGCCAATGCTCCGATCCGAGGCCGTGGCGGAGCTTTGGATCACTCAAGCAGCAGGCCGACCCCGGCGATCAACCACCACGACAATGGCGACGACCAGGCTGTGGTGCCTTGGTCTCTCAGTTGGTACACCCTGCCCCCGGCCTCGCCGGAGCCGATCATCAGTCGGGACCCGGAGCCGCCGCCGGTGACCCTCGATTGCTTCACTGAGATCGGGATCGACCGTGCGGGCGACGGACCAGAACCGCATCCGCTGCTGGCGCTTCCCGAGGAATTCCCCGAACCCGACGGCAGTGCCGAACTGCCGTGCATCACGATCGTCGTCGAACCCCTTGCGAAACTCCCGGCCGGTTTGGACGGCTCGACCGGGAATCGTTCCGTGTGGGCCGGCAAGGTGAACGCCCTGGTGATCGGCGACCACAACCGGGTTTCAGCCACGACCGAGCGGAGGATCGCCATCGGCACGGTCTCGCTGCCGGGCCTACTGGCCAGACAACCGGACCTGATTGGGCAGTTCGCGCGCGCCCTCCATGATCCGGCGGCAGAGCCGGCTTTCAACCGCTCGTTGAGCCGGACGGTCGACGTCATGGGAGTCCTGCGGGATCCCAGCTTCACCGCGAACGGCGCGATCCGGCCCGTTACCCGGACGCGCGGCGGGAAAGTCCGGCTCGGCGAGGCGATCGCCGTGGTGGACGGGGTGGGAACGCGGGCCGTTTCCGAGTTCACGGCGGAAACCAACCGAACTCTGATGGACGGCAACTTGCAGGACCTTCGCGAAGAGGTAGATCTCTCGCCCCCGCCACCTCCGGCGAGACCGGTCAAATCCGACGATATCGAAAGCGTATTGTGGCTTGCGAACGCAACACCTCCCCGAGCCATGTCGGAGACGTCCATGAGAATCAATCGATCAACCAGTACAACGGTTTTTGTTTGTGACCCCGAAGTTGCGGAGGAACCTCATGTCGGCACGGACAAGGCACTTCGTCGCGGCCACCACGGCCACGATCGCCGTTCTTTCCCTCGCCGCTTTCCTCGTGCTGCACAGCTTGGACGAGGCGGATAAATGGTCGAGCGTGCTGACGCTGCTGCTGACCGTGAGCGGTGGCGCTGTATCGGCGATCTTCACCCGCTTCGCGCCCCATGAATCACCTGAAGCACGCACCGCGGCCGGCGGCAACAAAGCGCCGCCTTCCGCAAGACCCACCACCAGCAAGTCGAAAATCCGGGTGAGAACACTGAACGGAGCGCTGGTCAACGGCGACCACAACGAGACTATCGTCAACAGCGGAGAGCTTGAGAGCGGTCCACGTGAGAGCGCGCATGGACTATGACATCGCCGAGCCTGGTGAGGAAGTAGCCGACGGTGCGCAGGGGCTACGGTCGTGGCCGGCAGGTGGTGATGGTGGTCCTGGATTCCCTTCAGCAGCACCGCGATGCCGCGTGATTCCAGCTTCGATCGACTCGCCCGGAGCCTTCGCGCCGGTCGCGTCGAGGAGGTGCAGGCGGGAGAACCGCAGGATGACGACGAGGGCGTCGTTGGCGGCTGCGGCGATGTCCGCATCACCAGCCGTTCCGAGGCACCCATAGGACAAACGGAACGGCCGGGCCAACCGACGCCCAGAAAGAACAAGTACAGCCCTGGCGGCGAACCAGGTCACCTGAAACTAGCACGATGGCTTCAATTCACAATTCCTGATACCAGGACATAGGCGAGGACCGTGATCAGGCCGACCAGTACAATCACTACCTCGAGCCAATACTCCCGCAGCGTCGCCACCTGCTCCCTGCACACCCCGGCTACGTACGCCTTGGCGTTGCAGCGTACCAAGCTCACTGCCAAATCTGTGCCCACACGAAAGCAGCAGCCGAGACCATCTGGGCGAGTTGCACTCAGATGCCTGGGGCGTGTCCGCCTCACGCTCAGCTCGAACGATCCTGACAAGCTGGCGCACTCGACCAGCCGTCGAGACCGCAGCCGATAACGGCCGAACTGAACCGTCCCCCTGCACAACCAACAACTCAAGTTGTCGCGTTGAACTGAGGCTCCGGTGCAGAGTTGGCAGTCAAGCCCATCGCGCGGCATTCTGACACTAGTGATCCGCTTGGATGACCGACGCCCTCCCACGTCAACGCACGTGGAGGCAATGTGTCCACACCGTCCAGCGCCAACGAGAAGGTGGCGACGAGCAGCACTCGCGCTATCAGGACTCCGGCCGACATCCCGTCCAGCTCTCATGTCGTACAGCCCGCCGACCGCATCGTCGAGACGCTCACGATCCCACCGCTATCCAAAACGGGCTCCACGGTCACGGCGCTTCCCGTCCCGCCACTAGAGCCGCTGGTTGACAACTCGACGGCAGGTTTCGCCCTCGTGCGGGTCGACGGCTCAGGCGCCGTTGCATCGAAGGCAGCCATCACGCTGCTCGGCTGGTCTGCGGGAATCCCGATTCGCTACGACATACGTTCGGGATTGATCGTTGTCACCGCGGACCCGACCGCTGGACGGCGGGTGCCGGCGAAGCTGAATCTCGTCTTGCCCACGAAGATCCGTTCTCGTTGCCGTGTGCGCGCCGGCGACCAGGTCTTCCTCGCCGCGCTGCTCGAGCACAAGTTGCTGGTCATCTACCCGCAGCGCCGCCTCTACGACATGGTCCTCGCCTACCACGACACCCTTCAGGTTCAGCCCAATTCCCGCCCCTGATCACCGGGAGCCATACGGCCACACCTGCGAGGTGTTCGCGCGACACGACAGCGGCGCGAACACCCCGCAGGCTGGTCACGCGGGTGCGAGCGGATGTGGCTCCCCGGTCAGGGCGGACAGGGCACTGGCCACTTCAGTGATGTCGGCCTTGACGTAGGTCGTGGTGGTCAGGTCGCTGCCGCTGTCGGCGTGTCCGGCGTAGGCGCGCGCGATACCGATGCCGAAGCGACGTTCGACCCACGTCAGGGTGGTGTGGCGGAGCCAGTGGGCGGTGACACCCATAGCCTTGGCCCAGTCGAGTTCGTTCTGGACTCGGTTGAAGATGTAGTCGTAGCGGCGTTTGGTGATTGGCAGACCGTCGGCGTAGCGCAGCAGTTGTCCATTGCGGTCGCCGTCACCCCGTTCCTCGGCGTGCGCGAGCAGGTGGCGTATCAGTGTCGGCGAGACGGGCTGCCAGCGTTCGGTCTCGCCCTTCTCGCGCAGCAGGATCAGGCACTGTTTGTCGTCGAGGTCGCGGGGCCGTAGGGCCAGTGCGCCGCCGCGACGGCAAGCGGTCTCGACGTGCAGGCGGCAGATCAGCGCGTCGAGTTCCGGGTCGTTGCCGGTGCTGGCCACGACGTCGGAGAGCTCGATGAGCCGGTCGTTGGCCAGGCCGCGCCGGGTGGAGGGGTTGCGGCGCGGTTTGGTGACGCGGATGGCCGGGTTGTTGCGGTCATCGATGCGCTGGTCGTTGACCAGGTGCTTGTAGAGGCAGCGGATGGCGGCGATGAAGTTCTCGGCTGCGTTGCGTCCGCCGCGGGAGTTGCGCCGGACCCGGGCGGTGCGGCGGACGATCTCGGCCTGGGTCTTGATCTCGCTGGCGGTGATGGTGTCCATCCGGCGGCCGTTCCAGGCGGCTTCGGCTTTCTTCCAGTAGGAGCCGTAGGAGGCGGCGGTGCTGGGCGAGACGAGCCCGGCGACGACCGGAATCCAGTCATTGATCGTCGGGACGGGTTTACGGTCGCCGTTCTCGGCCGGTTCGGTGAGCAGGTCGGCGGGGTTGACGCCCAGGCGCGAAAGCAGCAGGCGGGCGGCTTCGAGGTCGGCGGGGTTCGTGGTGGTGGTGGTGGTTTCGGTCATTGGTCCGCCTCCCCAGCGGCAAGGGTGGTGTGGAAGTCGCGCAGCATCGCGTGCACTACGTGTTCGGGGTGCACGACCAGGACGTCCTGGGCGAGGTCGGCCACGAGCAGGACGCGGCTGCCGGCGAGCACGCGGCAGCCGTGGCGGACCGGGGCGGGCAGCACGACATACGGTTTGGTGGTCATCCGGAAGACACCGTCGCTGCGGCGCCAGATCACCGCGGACGAGCGAATCTGCGTGATCAGCAGACGGTCACCAGGTTTCCATTTCAGGGCGGTGACGATGCCGCGGTCCTGGATCCGGCCAGAGGCGTCCAGCAGCGCGGTGGAAAATCGCCGCTGCCCATTCGCGGCCAGGTCCGGCAGCACTGGTATCGGCAGCGGGACGAGGGTTCCGGCCCGTACAGGAGCAGGTTCAGGTTTGCCGGTGCGGGGCGTGAACGTGAGCGGCGCGACGCCGGTCATGACGCACCTCCCCGACAGCGGTCGCACGGGGAGGGCTCGGTCAAGATCAGCGTAGCCGAGTCTGGCCTGGGCTGAACGCCAGAAAGACCCGCCGTGGCGGGCCTGTTACTCTGCGATGCGGGAGATATCCCGTGTTTTTGTGTCCGAGGGGGGACTTGAACCCCCACGCCCGTTAAGGGCACTAGCACCTCAAGCTAGCGCGTCTGCCATTCCGCCACTCGGACCTGCTGAAGAAAGAGTATACGGCGCCTCCCCAGGCCCGTTCAGGGGGGTCTCGATCGACACCTCCGCCGCCTCTGGCATCATCGGGCGGTTTCGGTGGGGCTGCATCGATTCAGCGAACAACCGGACCGGCTCCCGGTACGCGTACCCGTCGGAACCAGCGGCCTCCAGCAAGTGCGTGTCCACCAGGGACTCCAGGAGGAGCGACGTGTCCTGGAGCGGTAAGTCCAGCACCTCCGACGCCGTTGCCGTCGAGAACCTCGGGAACGCCGATAGCCGCTCGAACGCCAACCTTTGCCACGGCGTCAGCTCCGCCACCGCCGACTCGTACGGCCGCTCTATCGCCTGGCACTCCGGGGGCCTGGCCGGCGCTCCCGGGGCCGGGCGGCCCACCCTTCGCAACGCCTCCGCCATCGACCACTCCGGGCGGGATGCCAGCCTCTCTCCGATCGCGCGGATGACCTGCGGGAGACCCGCCGTTCGCGTGGCCAGCTCCTGGGTCGCCGCCGAAGACGACGCCACTCGGTCCTCCCCCACCAGGTGCGCGAGCAGGGCCACCGATTCGCTGACGTCGAGCGCGCCCAACTTTGTCCAGTGGGCGTGCGGGACGTCGTACAAACGCCTGCGCGCCGTGATCAGCACTGCTGGGCCGCCTGGGCCCGGAAGTAAGGGACGGATGTCGTCGCCGGGGCGGGCGTTGTCCAGGACCACCAGTAGCCGACGACCCGTTGTTCGGGTTCGCCACAGGGCCGCGCGCTCGCTCGGCGACGCCGGTAGGTTCGTTACCCCGACTCCGTGCAGGAGCTCGGACAGCGGGTCCGCCGACTCCGCCAAGTCCAGGAACAGCTGGCCGTCCGGGAAATCCGCCGCTCGGGCCACGTGGATCGCCAGCGTTGTCTTGCCTATGGCCGCCAAGCCCTCGACGCCGATCACCGGGAGCGGTGCTCGCGGATTGGTCAGCGCCTCGGACAGCGCTGATGTGAGAGACACGCGGCCGACGAACTCCGGGAGGTCCGGGGGTAGCTGGGACGGGCGGGACGCCGACGGCGCCAGCGACGGGTCCGCCGCCAGGATGCGGCGTTGCATCTCCCGCAGCTCCGGGCCCGGGTCGAGGCCCAGTTCGGACTCCAGCAGGCGCTGCGTCGCCGCGAACAGCTCCAACGCCTCCGCCTGGCGACCCGCGCGGTACAGCGCCAGCATCTGCAGCTCTCGCGGCCGCTCGCGCAACGGCTGCTCGGCGATCAGCTCGCTCAGATCGACGTGCCGGCCGGCCGCGATGTCCGCCGCCGCCAGGTCTTCACGGGCCGTGAAGTGCAGCTGGATAAGGCGCTCGCGCGCTGCCTCCGCGTACTCGCCGTTCACCCCGGACAGCGGCGTGCCGTGCCACAAGTCCAGAGCCTCGCGCGGCGAAGACAAAAGGCGCTGGAACTCCGTCACGTCCACGGAACCGGAACGAATCGCGTAGCCGCCTCCCGCTGACTCGATCGGGACGCCGGCGTGGCGCAGGCGGGACACGTACGAGCGCACCATGCCGATCGCCGCCCGTGGCTCCGCGCCGCCCCACAACGCCGTGACCAGCTGGGATGGCGACAGCGGCGTGCCCTCCTGCAGGAGCAGGATCGCCAGCGCCGCCCGTTGCCGGGGTGGCCCCAGCTCGAGCTCGACGTCGCCGCGCCACGCCCGGACCGGGCCGAGGACTTCGAACCGCACCGCATCGGTCACGCAGAGCGCAACCGGCGGCTGCGGACGCGTATTCCGTCACAGCCCCTCGAACGCCTCCCGCCGCGAAGCGAGCCAGGACGCGAAGTCCTGCAGCCGCGGGTTGAGCTTCCGCACCGCTTCGGGGTCGCGCGCGCCGGCGAACGCGGCTTCGTGTTCGGTGTAGTAGACGAACATGTTCGACAGGTCGTCCGCGCCCGGGAAGCCCGCCGACCGCAGCGCTTCGACGCTCATCGGGCGGTAGGCGACCACCGTGTCGAGCTCCTTGGCGAACGCCGCCGCGTACTGCTCGCCGGTCAGGTTCTCCCCCGAGATGCTGATCGTCTCGCCGGCCAGCGACGGGCCCTGCGCGAAGACGCCGAACGCCGTCCGGCCGATGTCCTCCGCCGCGATGCCCGGCAGCCGCCGGTCGGCCATCGGGAGGTGCAGCGCGACGACGCCGTCGTCGTCGCGGACCGGGCGGAAGAAGTCGAGGAAGGCTTCGAAGTAGAAGGTCGTCGAGAGGAACGTCGTGGGCACGCCCGCCTCGACGAAGAACGCCTCCGCCTCGGCCTTGCTGTCGAAGTGCGGGACCTTGTACCGCTCGTGCAGCGTCGGGACGCGGTCGTCGCGCAGGTGCAGGCGGGTGTCGGGCAGGGTCGACCAGATCACGTGCCGCAGTCCCGCGGCCTTCGCCGCCGCGGCCATCGCGCGTGCCTGCTGCTGCTTGCGTTCGACGGAGTTGTACTCCCAGAACGCCGTGACCAGGTAAGCGCCGTACGCGCCTTCGAAGGCCTTCGTGAGACTCGATTCGTCGTCCAGGTCGGCGGCGACGACTTCGGCGCCACGGGCGGCCAACGCCTGCGCGGCCGCGGAGTCCGGGTTGCGGGTGATCGCCCGGAGCGCGAACCGCCGCTCCGGGTCGTCGAGGATCGCGCGGGCCAGGCCGCCGCCCTGCTGGCCGGTGGCGCCGACGACGGCGATGATCTTCGGGTCGGACATCGGGAACCTCCTGGGGATCGGGCCGGTGGGTTCCGGCCACCGCCCCAGGTAACCGCCGCGGCGTCTGCGTCTCGTGCACGGCGGGTGCACGCGGCGTGCACACGGTTTACAAGGTCGCCCTCGCTTCCTAGGATTCGCCGGTCGGGCCGCAGAACGGGAGGTTCCGGATGGCGCGCGCCGATCGGCGGCGGGACGACGACGAGCTGTCGGTCGCCGAGCTGCTCCGGGAGACGGGGGCGACGCCGCGCTCGCTCGGCGGGCCTCCCGCGGCCGCGCCGCCGCGTGAGGAGGACACCGGCGACGGCTACCGCGAACGGCTCGAGCAGCGCGCCCGCGAGGCCGCGGCCGTCCAGCAGCGGGCCGGCCGGCGGATCCGGTGGATCTCCGCGTTCGCCGGCGCCGTCGTGGTGGTCGGCAGCCTCGTGCTCATCGCGGTGACGTCCGAAAGCGCGCCGCAGCGGCAAGCCTCGCCCCAGGACCTGCTCGCGCCCGCGACGACGCCGCGTCCGACTCCCCCGTCCACCCGGCCGAGTCCGACGCCGATCCCGACCGTGCTGCGGCAAACCGCGTCGTCGACGCCGGCTTCGACCTCGGCCGCTCCCAAGCCACCGCCGCCGGTCGAAGCCGCGACGTGCGTCGTGCGCTTTTCCGTCACCGACCAGTGGAACGACGGCTTCACCGCGGGCGTCGCCATCACCAACAAGAGCGGCCAGAAGCTCTCGCCGTGGACGCTCTCCTGGACGTTCACCGCCGGCCAGCAGGTGACCCACGGCTGGGACGGCGTCTACAGCCAGAGCGGGAGCCGCGTGACGGTGAACGCCGAGTCCTACAACGCCACCCTCGCGCCGGGAGCGACGGTCAGCACGGGGTTGAACGGGGCCTTCGACCACGGAAACCCGGCGCCGACGGCGTTCACCCTCAACGGCGCCCGCTGCGACGCTGGCTGACGATCCGCACGTCGGCCAGCTCAAGCAGGCCGTCGAGCTCGACGTGCGCGCGAGGGCGTCGCGGATCGGGCACCAGCCCCTGCGCGCGGACGACGTCGAGCAGGCGGCTCGCCAGCGGCAGCACGAGGTGACGGCCCCAGCAGCGTTCGCTGACGTGCCCGAACGGCAGGTACCCGGGGTGCCGGTCGGCGTCGAGCCCGGCCCAGCGCCGCGGCCGGAACTCGTCCGGTGCCTCCCACAGCGCCGGTGAGCGGTGGCTCAGCAGCGGCAGCAGCAGGACGTCGTCGCCGGGCGTGATGCGGGCGTCCACCTCGGCGAACTCCGGCGAGCGGACGCGCAGGATGTTCCACGACGGCGGCAGCAGCCGCAGCGCTTCATCGAGGACGTACTCGTTCGGGACGTCGTCGTCGAACGGCGCACCCAGCCACACCGCGTTGGTCACCAGCGCGGCGACGGTGAAGCAGATCGGCGCGGCGACCCGGCGGTAGAGGTACATCCGGAAACGCCGCTCGGCCAGGGTTTCGGCGGCGAGGACCTGCCGGGCGAGCGTGGACAGCTCCGTGTCCGGAGCCGGCCGGCGGGCCAGCGCGGCCCCGGCGGCGACGGCCGACCACGTCAGCTTCGGCGTCAGCGCCAGGCGGCGGTCGACGAGCACGCGGAACCGGCGCGTCTCGGGCCCGAAGACGAATCGGCGCAGGTAGTCATGGGGTACGGCGGGCCACGCCCCGGTGAGGTCGGGGTGGTCGGCGGGCCGCTTGAGCGCGGCCCGGACGTCCGCGCCGAGTGATTGCATCAGGCTCGCGGACTCGGCGCGGGTGACGTGGCGGCCGAGCACCGGCTTGAACGTCGGGCGCTCCTCGGCGTTGGCCGGGCGAGCGCGCAGCACGGCGTCCATCAGCTCCGGATCGGCGATCCCGACGGTGTCCGGCTCGAGGCGGAAGAGCCCGCCGTCGCGGTGCTCACGCAGCAGTTTCTCCAGGCGGGGCGCGAAGACGACCTCGCGGTGAGCGGGAGCGATGACCACGTTCGGCACTCCTCGAAGGGAACGGGGGCCGGTCCCGGTGGCCGGGACCGGCCGCGCGATCAGATCCAGCCGTACCAGGCGTAAGCCTTCAGGCTCTTCTTGGGAAGCGCTTTCTTCACCAGGCGGACGAGCTTCACCGGATTCCTCCCTAGCTCGGGTGTCAGGATCGTGATCGACACTAGGCAGATCGGGATCGGTTCAGCACCAAGCACTACACGTTCGGCCCAGACCTTTCGGCGGGAAAAGGGCACGCGTGAAAAATGCGTGTTAAATCAGCCGAGCACTTCACGCATGAATGTCACAAGCCAATGCTGCGCCGGACTGCGCGCGTGCGTGTGGCGCGTGTACACCGACACCTGCGCCGGCTCGACGTCCATCGGCAGCTCGAACAGCCGGACCCGGTGCTGGGCCGCGAACATCTCCGCCACCAGGCGCGGCACCATGGCCACCAGCTCGCCGTCCTGGACCAGGTACGGCAGGGCCGCGAAGCGCGTCACCTCCAGCACCACGCGGTCCAGGAGCCCGTGCGCCTCCAGGGCGCGGCGGGGGCCGTCGTGGCCGGTCGGGCCGAACACCGTCACGTGGCGCTCGGCCGCCAGCGCGTCGAAGTCGACGCGTGAGCCCAGCCGCGGATGGTCGGCAGCCACCATGCCCAGGTAGCCCTCGGAGAACAGCGGGATCCGGGCCACGCGCTGGGAGCTGATCAGCGGGGAGGCGATGAACGCGTCGATCTCGCCGCGGCCGAGCTGGTCGGCCGCGCGGTCGACGTCCAGCGGGCGGACCGTCAGCGTCACGCCGGGAGCAGAACCCGGCAGCGCCGCCATCAAGCGCGGCAGCAGCGAGATCTCCCCCAGGTCGGACAGGCACAGCGTGAACGCGGCCCGGGCGGTCGAAGGGTCGAACGACCACGCGCCGCTGACCGCCGTCTCGATGCCCGACAGCGCGCTGTGCAGCGGCTCGTACAGCGCGCGGGCCGTCGTCGTCGGGACCAGGCCGCCGCCCGTGCGGCGGAACAGCTCGTCGGAGAACCGGCGCCGGAGCTTCTGCAGGCTGTAGCTGATGGTCGGCTGCGTGACGTGCAGGGACTCGGCCGTCGCGGTGACGCTGCGGGTCTCGTAGAGCAGCACGAACGTGCGCACCAGGTTGAGGTCGAAGTCACGCATCATCGATCCCGTCTATGAATCACCGAGGCAACATTTATTGGAACACACGCCGCGGTCTCCCTAGGGTCTGGTCCAACCCGCCCCAGGAGGACAGCGCATGCCCACCGCCCGCCGGCTCGCCCACGAGTTCCTGCACCGCCGCGGCCTGACCACGATCTTCGGCAACCCCGGCTCCAACGAGCTGCCGTTCCTCGCCGAGCTGCCCGGCGACTTCCGGTACGTCCTCGGCCTGCACGAAGGCGCCGTCGTCGGGATGGCCGACGGCTACGCCCAGGCGACCGGCCGCCCGGTGCTGGTCAACCTGCACGCGGCCGCCGGCTCGGGCAACGCCATGGGCGCGCTGACCAACGCCGTCTACTCGCGCTCTCCCCTGGTGCTCACCGCCGGCCAGCAGGTCCGCGCGGCGATCGGGATGGAGGCGATGCTCGCCAACGTCGACGCCACGCAGCTGATGCGGCCCCTGGCCGCGTGGTCCGGCGAGCCGAGCTGCGCCGACGACGTCCCGCGCTCTCTAGCCCAAGCGGTGTTCGAGGCCGAGCTGCACCGGCGGCCGAGCTACCTCTCCGTGCCCTACGACGACTGGGCCGTGGACCTCGACGCGAACGCCGCCGTGACGCTGGACCGGAACGTCCAAAGAGGACTCGCGCCGACCGGAGCCCAGCTCGACGACCTCGCCGCGAGCCTCGCCGCGGCGAAGAACCCCGCGCTCGTCCTCGGCGGGGACATCGACGCCCTCGGCCTGTTCGACCGCGCCGTCGCGCTGGCCGAGCACCTCGGCCTGCCGACGTGGGTGGCGCCGTCGCCGCACCGGCTGCCGTTCCCCAACCGGCACCCGCTCTTCCGCGGCGTGCTGCCGGCCGGCATCGCTCCGGTTTCGGACGCGCTGACCGGGCACGACCTCGTGCTCGTGCTCGGCGCGCCCGTCTTCCGCTACCACCAGTACGTGCCCGGCGCGTACCTGCCGGAGGGCACGCGGCTGGTCCAGGTGACCGACGACTTCGGCGCCGCGGCCCGCGCGCCGATGGGCGAGGCGCTGGTCGCCGACCCGGCGCCGGTGATCGAGGCGCTGCTGGCCAAGGTGCCGGGACGCGCGTCGACCGGGGACCACGTCGAGACCCCCGAGCCCAAGACAGCCGAAAAGGCGCTGCACCCCGAGCAGGTGTTCGCCGCGCTGCGCGAAACCCAGACCGCCGACACCCGGTACGTCGTCGAATCGACATCGACGAACTCCGCCTGGTGGCGGCAGATGGACCTGCGCCGCGAAGGCTCGTACTTCTTCCCCGCCGCCGGCGGCCTCGGGTTCGGCCTGCCCGCCGCGGTCGGCGTCGCGATGGGCAGCCCGGACCGCCCGGTCGTCGGCGTCATCGGCGACGGCTCGGCCAACTACGGCATCACGGCGCTCTGGACCGCCGCGCACTACCGCGTCCCGGTCACGTTCGTGATCCTGCGCAACGGCGTCTACGGCGCGCTGCGGTGGTTCGGCGAGCTGCTCGGGACGCCGGACGTGCCCGGCACCGAGATCCCCGGGCTCGACTTCACCGCCATCGCCGCCGGCTACGGCGTCCCCGCGACCACCGCCGTCGACGTCGACGACCTGCGCGCCCAGCTCAAGACGACCCCGGACGGCCCGCGGCTGATCCAGGTCGACACCGAACCGACCACACCGGAGTGATCATGACCTTGCTGGACAACGAGTTCCTGAGTGGCAGCGGCGGAACCCACGCCGTCGTCGAACCGGCGACCGGGGAAACCCTGGGCCGGGTCGGCGTCGCGACCCCGGACGACGTCGCGCAGGCCGCGGTCGCCGCGGCGGAAGCCCAGCGCGACTGGGTGCGGCGCAAGCCCGCCGAACGTGCCGCGGTGTTGCGCCGCGCGGGTGAGCTGTGGGAGGCGCACGCCGCCGAGGTGCAGGACTGGATCGTCCGCGAAGCCGGTTCGACGCGGCCCAAGGCCGGGATCGAGACCGAGATGGCGGCCGGGATCTGCTTCGAGGCCGCGGCCTTGCCGACCCACCCGCGCGGTGAGGTGCTGAGCACCGGCGAACCGCGCTGGTCACTGGCCCGGCGCGTCCCGGCCGGCGTGGTGTCGGTGATCTCGCCGTTCAACTTCCCGCTGATCCTGGCGATCCGGTCGGTCGCGCCCGCCCTCGCGCTCGGCAACGCCGTGCTGCTCAAGCCGGACCTGCGCACCGCGGTGTCCGGCGGGGTGAGCATCGTGCGCGTCTTCGAAGAGGCCGGGCTGCCCGCGGGCCTGCTGCACCTGCTGCCCGGGGACGCCACCGTCGGCGCCGCGGTCGTCGACGCGCCCGAGGTGTCGGTCGTGTCGTTCACCGGCTCGACGGCGGCCGGCCGGAAGGTCGGCGAGGCCGCCGCGCGTTCGCTCAAGCGCGTCCACCTGGAACTCGGCGGCAACAACGCGCTCGTCGTGCTGCCGGGCGCCGACGTCGCCAAGGCCGCGTCCGCCGGCGCGTTCGGCTCGTTCCTGCACCAGGGCCAGATCTGCATGACGACCGGCCGCCACCTCGTCCACGAGTCCCAAGTGGACGAGTACGTCGAGGCCCTGGCGGAGAAAGCGCGGCGGCTGCCGGTCGGCAACCCGGCCACCGGCGAGGTCGCGCTCGGCCCGATCATCGACGACCGGCAGCTCGCGCACGTCACCGACGTCGTCGACCGCAGTGTCGCGGCGGGCGCCCGGGTGGTGGCCGGCGGCAAGCCCGACGCGCCGTTCTACCCACCGACCGTCCTTTTCGGACTGTCCGGCGACACCCCGGCGTGGCGCGAGGAGATCTTCGGCCCGGTCGCGCCGGTGCGCGCCTACCGCGACCTCGACGAGGCCGCGCGGATCGTCAACGACTCCGAGTACGGCCTGTCGGTCGGCATCCTCGGCGACGTCGGCACCGCGATGACGCTGGCCGACGAGGTCCGCTCGGGCAAGGTGCACATCAACGAGCAGACCGTCGGCGACGAGCCCACCGCCCCGTTCGGCGGCGTCGGCGACTCCGGCAACGGCTCCCGCTTCGGCGGCGCCCAGGCCAACATCGAGGCCTTCACCGAAACCCAATGGCTGACCGTGCGCGCGGACATCGCGGGCTACCCGTTCTGAGGAAACCATGACAACGACGTCTTCCCGTCCCGTGTGGACGGCGGTCCTCTGCTGGCTGACCGTCCTGCTCGAGGGCTACGACCTGGTCGCGCTCGGCGCCACCATCCCGACGCTGCTCAAGAGCGGCTACCTCGGTTTCACCGCGGCCGGCGCGACCGCGGTCGCCACCGTGTCGCTCGTCGGCGTGGCGGTCGGCGCGGCCTGCCTCGGTCCGCTCACCGACCGGTTCGGCCGCCGCGTGCTGCTCATCGGCTCGGTCCTGCTGTTCTCGCTGTTCACGCTGCTGACGCCGGTGGCGTCGAGCGTCGCGATGTTCGGGGTCTTCCGGTTCGTCGCGGGCCTCGGGCTCGGCGCCTGCATGCCGGTGGCGCTGACCGTGATGTCGGAGAACCTGCCCGCGCGGCGGCGCGCCAGCGCGAGCACGTTCACCATGACCGGCTACCACGTCGGCGCGGTGCTGACGTCGATCCTCGCGCTGTCCGCGAAGGAAGACTGGCACGTGCTGTTCTACGGCGGCGGGATCGTCGGGCTGCTGGCCGTGCCGCTGATGTGGTGGAAGCTGCCCGAATCCGCGGCGTACCTGGCGGCTCGAGAACAGCCCGAGACCGAGCGCGTCGGGCTGCGCGACCTGCTCGGCGCGCGGTTCCGGCGGATCAGCCTCGCCGTGTGGACCGGGTCGTTCATGGGGCTGCTGCTGGTCTACGGGCTCAACACGTGGCTGCCGCAGCTGATGCGGACCGCCGGGTACCCGATTTCGACGTCGATCACGCTGCTGCTGGTGCTCAACATCGGCGCGGTGCTCGGGCTGCTGCTGGCCGGCACGATCGCCGACCGGTTCGGGATCCGGCCGATCGCGCGGATCTGGTTCGGCGCCGGTGCCGTGCTGCTCGCGGCGCTGAGCCTGCGCATCGGCAACGCGTTCGTGCTCAACGCGGTCGTGCTGCTGACGGGGGTGTTCGTGTTCTCCGCGCAGGTGCTGATCTACGGGTACGTCGCCCAGGTGTTCCCGGCGCAGGCGCGGGGCACGGCGCTCGGGCTGACGTCGGCGGTCGGACGGCTCGGTTCGATCCTCGGGCCGTTCGTGACCGGCGCGCTGGTCACCGCCGGGGTCGCGTACCCGTGGGGCTTCTACTTCTTCGCCGCCGTGGCCGCGTTCGGGCTGGTCGCGGTGCTGCTGCTGCGCGGTGAGGCACGCTCTTCGTCGGGGTTGACGTCGGTCTCGGCCGGGTAGCCGCCAGGATGACGCAACCACGTGACGAAGCCGGCGAAGAGGACTCGAGCGGCAATACGGTCGACGTGCCGCCCCGCCGTGACGAGCCGGAAGGGCCGTTGGAGGACGAGGAAGCCCGCGCGCGGCCGGGTCACCCCGGCGCGCACGAGAACTTCCGCGGCGGCGACTAGGCCGTTTCCTCGGGGCGGCGGCGCATCGTGGGCTTCGGGTCCTCGGTGCGCCGGTCGGAGTCCTCGAGCACCTGGCGGGCCTGGGCCTCGGGGTCGGCGCTGTCGGCCGCCTGCTCCTCCGGCAGCAGCTCGGCGCGGGTTTCGGTGCGGTCGGGGATCTTGTCGTCCATGCCGGGGTGGTACCCGATCACGGCGGGACTCAGACACCCAGCCGGCCGACGCGAGCGCGGGCCCGGGCTCGCCGGGCATCGGCTGCGGGAGGCCGGAGGCCTGTGAGCAGTGGGGCGGCGGGCAGCCGGCGTGCGCGGGCTCGCGACGAGCGAGCCGTGACTCGGCCCGCGCGCGGCCCTCGCAGCCCATCGGCCGGTCGTGGCAGCAAGCGCGCCCCGGCCGGCGAGCACGTCCCGGCTAGTCCTTCGCCCGCCGGTTGCCGGCGGCGTCGCGGCGGAGGCGGGCCGTCTCCTCGGAAATCTCCCCCAGCTCCTCCGCCAGTCCCGCGTGGTCACTGGCCAAATAAGTCCGGGCAGCCACCAACGGGGGTAGCAGCGTCGCCGGGTCGTCGTCGCCCAGGGCTGCTCCCAGGCGGTCCGCGCTCTCCTGGGCCGCCGCGTCGAGGCCGTCCAGTGCGCTCACCCGGCCGGCCAGCTTGCGCAGGCTCGCCGAGTTGCGGCGGGCCCAGTCGGCGACCGCGCGGTCGCCCGCCCGGCGGTCGCGCTCCGCGTCGACCCTCGCCTCGCCCGTCTTCTCGCCCGTGTCCGACGGCTGCAGCCGCAGGTACCGCCGTTCCGCGGCCTGACGGCTCGCCACCCCCAGCGCCGGGGCCAGCGCCACCCAGCTCGCGCCGGCCGTGCGGGCCGCCGTGATCAGCTCCGGCTCCCAGCCGGCCAGCTCCTCGCGCAGCACGCGCAGGCCGGACAGCGCCGTCAGCAGCCGCTCGCGGTCCGCCGTGCCCGCGCGGGCCGCCGCGACCACCTCGTGGATCCGGCTCAGCGCTCCGACCGGGTCACCGTCACCCATTCGTCATCCTTCCGACGACCCAAATCTTGTCATCATTTTGACGACATGCTAGAACAGAATCCGAGCGTACGTCGAGTTCCCGGCGCACCGCCGCCTGACCGCCCGCAGGACAGAGCCATGACCAAGCCCGTGACCGCGCTGCTCGAAGAGCTCCTGGAGCGGATCGCCGCCGACGCGCCCGGCGCCGTCGGCGCGGCGGTTTCCGTGCACCACCACGGATCGCCGCTGCACGTCGTCGCGTCCCGCGGAATCGGGGACGTCTTCGTCCCCGCCCAGCTGGACGGCCTCGGCGGGCCGGTCGCGACCGCCGGCGACACGGGACAGCCGGTCGTCACCGCGGACGTCCTCGCCGACGAACGCTGGCCGTCGCTCACCTTGACCGCCCTGCTCGAGCGCCACCCCGGAGCGGACTGGACGCGCGTCCGCGGTTCCGCCGCGCTGCCCGCGCTGTGGGACACCGAGGGCAGGCTCGTGCTGTCGGTGACGCTCGACCGGCCCGCCACCGAAGAGACGCTGAAGGTGTTGCGGCGGCACGAAAGGCTGACGGCGATGGCGCTCGTCGTCGCCGAAGCGGCGCTGCCCGGCCGGATCGAGCAGATGCTGGACCTCCTGCAGTCGCGGGCCGCGCTGGAGGAGGCGAAGGGCATCGTCATCGCCCTGCGCCGCTGTGATCCCGACGAGGCCTGGGCGACGTTGCGGCGCGCCAGCCAGCAGTTCAACGTCAAGGTGCGCGAACTCGCCGTCGCGCTGGTGGAACTGCTGGCGGGCGCGCCGGCGCCGCAGCCGGACGGCGACCGCGTGATCGAACCGGGCCCGGCCGCGCGCGCCGCCGCCGAACAGGTGCTGCGGGCGTTCGAGGGCGGCGCGGCGGAGCCGGCCGGCCTGTAACGCCCCGGCCCCCGCGGACGACCTGCCTGCACCGGGATCGCCGATCCCGGACGGCCCGAGGAGGTCCGATGACGGACTCCGGCCCCTGGCCCGGCATCCACCGCGAACGCGCCGCACTGGCCGACGACCTCGCGGACGTGACCGCCTGGTCGACCCGCTCGCTGTGTCGCGAGTGGACGGTGCACGACGTGCTCGGCCACCTCGTCTCGACCGCGACGCTGACCCCGGTGACGTTCTTCGCGCGGCTGGCGGCCTCCGGGTTCCGGTTCTCGGCGATGACGAGCCGGAACATCGCCCGCGAGACCGCCGACGGCCCGGACGCGACGCTCGCCCGGCTGCGCGCCCACGTCACCGACACGACGGGACCGCCGGGGCCGGCCGATTCATGGCTGGGCGAGGTCGTCGTGCACGGGACGGACATCCGCTGGCCGCTCGGGCTGACCCGGGCGTTCCCGGCCGAGACGCTGATCCGGGTGGCCGAGTTCTACCGGCGGTCGAACCTGCTGATCGGGGCGAAGAGTCGGGTCGCGGGGCTTACCCTGCGAGCCGACGACGCCGACTGGTCGGCCGGGAGCGGGCCGGAGGTCCGGGGGCCGATGCTCGCGCTGGTGATGGCGATGACCGGACGCGAAGCCGCGCTGGAGCGGCTGTCCGGCGACGGGCTCGAGCAGCTGGCGGCCCGCACGACCTGACCGCGCGCGGCTCACACCGGGTCGACGCGGAACACCGCGATGCGCTCGGCCGCCGCGGCCGCCGCTTCCGGGGTCGGCGCGTCGGCCAGCCCCGTCGTCACCAGCCGCTTCCCCACGCTCGCCGGGCTGTCCGCGACCAGCCGGCGCAGGAGCGGCCGGCGCTCCTCCACCGGCACCTCCGTCAGGCGCGCCGGGGACGTCCGGCGGCCGCGGGTGAGCGTCACCTCGGCCGCCGCCCGCGCGTTCGCGACCCAGGCCGCCTTGGGGTAGGCCTGGAAGATGAACCGCTCGCCGTCGATCGGGATGACCGCGATGGGGAACGTGCGCGGCACGCCCGTGCGCCGCCCCGGGACCGTGAGCAGCTGCATCGGCCCGAACGCGACGCCCAGCCGCTGGAGCCCCACGACGATCTTGTTCCCGGCGTTGACCATCCGCCGGTAGTTCTGCGCTGTTGTCATGCCACGACCGTACACGAAGTCATACGAAACTCATATCATCTGATCTTCGTACTCAGTGCCGCTCCGGACCCGGCTGTGTTTCCGGCGGCAGCGGGTCCGGCACCGGCGTGCCCGGCTCCGGGGCGGGCAAGTCCGGGTCCGGCCCGGGCAGCGACGGGTCCGGCGCGGCGGGATCGGGCGGGACCGGCTCGGGCGGCGCCGGGGGCGCGGTCATGCGTTCTGCGGTCGGCATCGGGTTTCCCTCCGCCTGTGCACCGCCCGCGGTTCGGGCGGCGTCACCGGTGGTTACCACCCGGGCGCGGCGCGGAAACCACCGCGGCCGCCCGGCGGCCGAGGAAGGCCAGCATCCGCGTCTGCTCGTCGGCGTCCGCGGGCGGGTCGAGCTCGGGCCCGAAGAACCCCGGGCGGCGCACGATGTTCGCCCGGGCCCAGCCGAACGCCACCGCCACCAGCTCCGGCTCGAGGCGCACTTCCTGGTCGATGTCCCAGCTGTGCGCGACCAGGTCGGTGATCAGCAGCGGCACGATCCCGGCGACCGGCACTTCACCCAGGCCGGGCAACGAAACCGGGCGGCTCAGCTCCTCCTCGGTCAGCGTCCGGACCGACGCGGCCCGCCACGTCTCGACGGGGTCCGTCCCGGCCAGCACCGCAGGGTGGGGCGCGCCCGGCGCACCCGCGGTCTCGCCGTACTCCGCGCCGCTCGCCCACGCCCGCAGCTGGCGCTGGCCCCAGACGACGTGCCCGGCGACGTCGCGCACCGACCACTCCGCGCACGCCGACGGCGCGTCCCACCGGCCCTCCGGCACCGCCGCGAGTACCGCGTCGAACTCGTCCTGAGCGCGCCGGTACAAGTCCATGGTGTCCATTTCGCTCCTTCGTCGAGGGTTTTCCCGAGGACGAACGGGCGCGGCCGGACTCGACAGTTGACCCTGACACCGTGTCAGCGCGTATCCCGGACCCATGACGTTCTTCCGCACCGCCACCGAAGTGGCCGCCGACCTCCGCCGGGGCGCGTTGTCGTCGCGTGACCTGACCGAACAGCTCTTCGCGCGCATCGACGCCTCCGACGTCAACGCCGTCGTCGCCACGCGCCGCGACTACGCGCTCGAAGCCGCTTCGCGCGCCGACGCGACCACCGGCGGCCCGCTGCACGGCGTCCCGATGACGATCAAGGACGCCTTCGCGGTGGCGGGCCTGCCCACGACCTGGGGCGAGCCGGCGTTCGCCGACGCCGTGGCGGATCGGGACGCCGTCGTCGTGGAGCGGCTGCAGGCGGCGGGCGCGATCGTCGTCGGGAAGTCGAACGTGCACCACCTGCTCGCCGACTTCGGCCGGACGGAGAACCCGGTCTACGGGCGGACGGTCAACCCGCGGGACCCCGCGCGGACGCCGGGCGGCTCGAGCGGCGGCGCGGCGGCCGCGCTCGCCGCCGACTGTCCTTTGTGGAGTACGGCTCGGACCTGGCCGGGTCGATCCGGATCCCGGCGGCCTACTGCGGCGTCTACGGCCTCAAGCCGACGCCGGGAACGGTGCCGCTGCGGGGTTTCCAGCCGCCCGGGCCGGTCACCGACCTGCCCCGGGAGTTCCCGTCGGCGGTCGGTCCGCTGGCGCGGTCGGCCGCCGACCTGCGGCTCGCGCTGAGCGTCACCGCTGAGCAGCTGACGTCTTCGCGCCGGTCGCGGCTCGCGGACTTCCGCGTCGGCGTGGTGCTCGACGACCCGGCCTGCCCGGTGACCGAGGAGGTCGGGGCGGCCTTGTCGGACGCTGTCGACGCGCTCGCCAAAGCCGGCGTGCCCGTGGCCGAAGGCTGGCCGGACGGCGTCGATCCGGTCGTCCAGGCGGACGCGTTCGGCTTCCAGGTCGAGTGGTTCTTCGCCGCGCAGGAAGGCCGCACGCCCGACAGTGCCGGCGAGCAGGAGCGGCGGCGGGCGGACCTGGGCGCGGCGTGGGCCCGGTACTTCGCGGACGTCGACGTCTTCCTCTGCCCGACGGTGTTCACGACGGCGCCGGCGCACGGCGACCGCCGCCGCTACGACGACCAGGTGTTCTGGATCGCGCAGGCCTCGCTGCCCGGGCTGCCGGCGGTGAGCGCGCCGATCGGCGGCCCTCTGCCGGCCGGGCTGCAGGTGGTCGGGCCGGCCGGCGAGGACGACACCGCGATCACGTTCGCCGAGCTCGCCGCCGACGTCGTCGGCGGGTTCGTGCCGCCTGCGGAATGATCGGGGCGTGTTCTCGATCGGCGACTTCGCCCGCCACGGCCGCGTGTCGGTCTGGATGCTGCGCCACTACGACGCGCTCGGGCTGCTGCGGCCGGCGCGCGTCGACCCCGCGACGGGCTACCGCAGCTACGCGGCGGGCCAGCTGGCGCGGCTCAACCGGATCGTCGCGCTGAAGGACCTCGGGTTCACCCTCGACCAGGTGGCGACGCTGCTGGCCGACGAGGTCCCGGCGGAGCAGGTGCGCGGCATGCTGACGCTGCGGCGCGCGGAGCTGGAGGCGGCGCTGGCGGAGGGCGCGGCGCGGCTGGCGCAGGTCGAGGCGCGGCTGCGCACGATCGAGGCGGAGGGAACCGCGCCCGACGTCGTGGTCAAGGAGCTGCCGGCGATGCGCGTGGTGGAGCTGACGGGCGTGGCGGCGGGGTTCGCGCCGGAGGCGATCGGGCCGGTGGTCCGCCCGCTGTGCGTGGAGCTCGGCCAGCGCCTGCCCGCGGCGGACGTCACCCCGGCCGGGCGGCTGACGTGCTACTACGAGCAGCGCTCGGAGGACGAGGTCGTGGTGCACGCGGCGGTTCCGGCGTCGGTGGGCGGGGGCGATCTGAACGGGCTGAAGGTGGCGTACCTCCCGGCGACCCGCGCGGCAACCCTGGTCCACCACGGCGCGATCGACGGCGTGCTGCCGAGCTGGCAGGCGGTGGTCCGGTGGATCGACGAGCACGGCTTCGCGTCGGCCGGGTCGCAGCGGGAGCTGTACCTGGACTGCCCGGAGGATCCGGCGGGCTGGGTGACGGAGCTGCAGGAGCCGATCGGCTAGGGCCGGTGGGCGTGCTCGGCGGGGAGGTCGCGGTCCAGGTGGTCCGCGTGGTGCAGGGCCTGGGCCAGCAACCCTCGGACGTGGTCGTCCGCGGCCGAGTAGTAGACGAACGTTCCCTCGCGGCGGCCCCTCACCAGACCCGCCAGCCTCAGCTTCGCCAGGTGCTGGCTCACCGCCGTCGGGGCCGCGCCCGCCAGTTCGGCCAGGCAGGCCACCGAGGACTCCCCCTGCAGCAGCGCCCACAGGACCTTGATGCGGGTCGGGTCGGCGAGGAGGCGGAACGACTCCGCCGCCAAGTGGACCTGCTCGTCGGCAGGCATGTCGAAGTCCGGCAGCGACGCGTGCATGCCGTAAACCCTACTACTTGCGTATCTGCGTGTGTGCGCAGATAGACTCACTGCATGGGACACGGACACGGGCACAGCCACGACTCCGCCGACCGCGTCGACCACGCGCTCGAAACCAGCGCGCGCGGCCTGCGCACCCTGACCTGGTCGTTCGCCGCGCTGTTCGTGACCGCCGTCGCGCAGCTGGCGCTCGTGCTCGTCACCGGGTCGGTCGCGCTGCTCGGGGACACCATCCACAACTTCGCCGACGCGCTGACCGCCGTGCCGCTCGGCGTCGCCTTCCTGCTCGGCCGGCGCGCGGCGACCCGGCGCTACACCTACGGGCTCGGCCGCGCGGAAGACCTCGCCGGGGTGGTCGTCGTGCTGGTCGTCGCGGCTTCGGCGGTGCTCGTCGGGTACGAGTCCGTCGTGCGGCTGCTCGCACCCGAGCCGGTCGGGCACCCGTGGGTGGTCGCTGCCGCGGGCGTCATCGGCTTCGCGGGGAACGAGCTCGTCGCGCGGTACCGGATCAAGGTCGGCCGCGAGATCGGCTCGGCCGCGCTGGTCGCCGACGGCGTGCACGCCCGCACGGACGGCTTCACGTCGTTGGCCGTCGTCGTGGGCGCGGCCGGGGTCGCGTTCGGCTTCCCCGCGGCGGACCCGATCGTCGGGCTCGGCATCACCGTCGCGATCTCGTTCGTGCTGCGCGACGCGGCGAAGGAGGTCTTCCGGCGGCTGCTGGACGCAGTCGACCCGGCGTCGGTCGAGCTGGCCGAGCAGGCAGCGTCCGAAGTGGACGGTGTGTTCGAGGTCCGCGACCTGCGGATGCGCTGGATCGGGCACCGCCTGCGGGCCGAGCTGGCCGTCGCGGTCGCGGCGGAGCTGACGGTCACCCAGGCGCACACCCTCGCGCACGAGGTGGAGCACCGGCTCGTGCACGTGGTCCCGCACCTGACCGCGGTCGTCGTCCACACCGAGCCGGCCGGGGAACGGGTGCACTAGCGGTCACGAACCGACCGGTTCCTCCACCGGCTCCGGCTTCGGGCTCAGCACTCCCGCGAACACCGCCGCCAGCACGCACAGCACCACCGGCACCGCGAAGGTCACGTTCAGCGGCATCCACCGCGTCAGCCCGCCGATCAGCGCCGGCCCGGCCAACAGACCCACGTACCCCAACCCCACCACGCGGGCCATCAACGCCCCCGATGCCCGCGTGTCCAGGTTCCCCGCCGCGGTGAACAACTGCGGCACGCCACCGGACAACCCGAGCCCGAACAGCGCCCAGCCCACCAGCGACACCGGCACCCACGGCGCCGCCGCGGCCGTCGTCAGGCCCACCGCCGCCAACGTCGCTCCGTAGCGGACGATCGCCGCCGGGCCGACCAACGCCGCCACCCGGTCGGTCAGGAAGCGGCCGGTCGTCATCGCCACCGCGAACGCGCCGTACGCCAGCGCCGCCGTCGAGGACGACGTGCCCAGGACCTTCTCCATGTGCAGCGCCGCCCAGTCGTTCGCCACGCCCTCCGACAGCATCAGTGCCAGCGCCAGCAACCCGAGCAGCCACACCACGCGGCCCGGCGTCCGGCGGCGAACCACCTGCGACGGCTCGGAAGCGACCACCGCGGGTGCCTCGGCCGGCTCCATCAGGAACCGCGCCGACACCAGGGAAAGCAGCACGCACAGCAACCCGGTGCACGTGAGCGTGATGCCGGTCGGCACGCCGCCACCGAGCGTCGCCGCGCCGATGACCGCCGCGAACGCGCCGCCGATCGACCACATCGCGTGGAACGCCGCCATGATCGGGCGCGGGTACGCCCGCTCCACCACCACCGCGTGGGAGTTCATCCCGACATCGATCGCGCCGTTGCCGAAGCCGAACAGGATGAGCGTCAGCCCCAGCGTCCACCACGAGTCCGCGAACCCCGGGCCGCACAGGGCCAGGCCGAGCAGCACGCCCGCCGCCGGGACCAGCCGGCGGTGGCCGAGCTTGTCGACCAGCGGCCCGGCGATCTGCATGCCCGCGAACGCCGCGCCGCCGAGCACCAGCAGCAACGCGCCCAGCGTGCTGTGCGAGATGCCGGTCGCGCGCTCGACGTCCGGGATGTGCACCACCCACATGCCCATCGCGAACCCGTTGAGGCCGAAGAACATGAAGGTCGCGAACCGGGCGGCGCGGGGGCGGGGCGGAGCGGTCATCGGTTCTCCCAGGGGACGGCGACGTGCACGAGCACGCCGAGCTCGGCCAGCGCCGCGCGCTGGTCCTCGGGCGCGCCCGGGTCGGTGACCAGGACGTCCGGGCGGTCGGCGGGACAGACGTGGGCGAGCGCGGCGCGGCCCCACTTGGCGCCGTCGGCGAGCACGATCGCGCGGGCCGCGACGGCGAGCGCCACCTGCTTGACCTCGGCGTCGCCCAGGTCGAAGGCGGTCAGCCCGGCGTCGAGCGCGAACGCGCACGGGCTCAGCACGGCGACGTCGAACCGGAGCGCCCGCAGCGACGCGACGGTCAGCGGACCCACCAGGGCCTGCTCCCCCGGCCTCGGCTCGCCGCCGGGCAGCAGCAAGCGCACGGCCAGGTCGTCGGCCAGCTCGCGGACCGCGTGCAACGACAGCGGCATGACGGTGACCGGGCGCCCGCGCAGCAGCCGCGCCAGCTCCAGCGCGGTGGTGCCGCTGTCCAGGACGATCGTTTCGCCGTCGCGGATCAGCTCGGCCGCCGCGGCCGCGATGGCCCGCTTCGCCGCGAGCTCCGCCGTCGCGCGGGCGGCGAACGGCGGCTCGATCCCGGACGTCGACGCCGGGACGGCCCCGCCGTGCACGCGCCGCAGCACACCGCGCGAGGCCAGGTGGTCGAGGTCCCGGCGCACGGTCATCTCCGACGCGCCGGTCGCCGACGCCAGCTCCGCGACGGCCACTTGGTCGGCGTCGCGCAGCCGCTCCACGATGATCCGCTGCCGTTCCGCGCTCTTCACCCGGCGATGCTCGCAAGCCGCGAGCACTCGCACAACCGGATTGTTCGTCCGCTCACGGCGTTTGTGCGAAAAGCGGCTGCGGCATGATGGGCCCGTGCACGCCGCCGAGACCACCGCGACCCCGTGACCGGGGGCTACCTGAAGGGCCGGATCCGCCGCGAGGACATCATCACGGCGGCGGCCGCGGCGTACGGCGAGCTCGGCTACCACGGCTCGTCGCTGCGGGAGATCGCCAAGCGCGTCGGGATTTCGCACGCCGGCCTCCTGTACTACTTCCCCACCAAGGAGGCGCTGCTCGCCGCCGTGCTCGAGCGGCGCGACTCCGAGGACGCCGAGCGCGAGCAGCTGACCGTGCCGCCCGGGCTGGAGGTGCTGCGCCACTTCGTCGCGCTCGCCGAGCACAACGTCCGCCACCCCGGGATCGTCGACCTCTACTCGCGGCTCGCCGCCGAAGCCGTCGCCACCGACCACCCGGCGCACGAGTACTTCGTGCGCCACTACCGGGCCGCGCGCGCCGGCGTGCACGAGTCCTTCGCGGTCCTCGCCGCCCGCGGCGAACTGCGCGACGGCGTCGACCCGGACCTGGCCACGCTGACGTTCATCGCGCTCATGGACGGCCTGCAGGTGCAGTGGCTGACCGTCCCCGGCGACGTCGACCTGGTCGGTTCGCTGCGCTTCTACCTGCAGAACCTGCTCACCGTCCCGCTCTAGAGGGTCTTCGCGTACGGGTCCCAGCCCGCCGGCAGCGCGGGCGGGACGTCGACGGTGCCGGCGACCTCCACGGTCTGCCCGCGGGTCATGGACTCGTCGATGGCCAGCATCGCGTCGAGCACGTGGTAGGCCAGTTCGCCGGACGCGCGTTCCGGCACCCCGGCCCGGATCGCCCGCGCCAGCTCCAGCGTCCCGGTGCCGCGCGAAGCCGCGTGCCCGCGCGCCGGCAGCTCCTCCGGCTCGTCGTGGCCGAGCAGGTGCAGCCGGGTCGGCTCGTCGAACCGGTTGGGGTCCGGCAGCACCGCCGTGCCGAGCGTGCCGGTCAGCTCGACCACCCCGGCGCGTTTGAGCGCCGAGTCGAAGCTCAGCACGAGCTGGGCGGAAGCGTTTTCGAACTCGACGAGCGCGGTGACCGTGGTCGGGACCGTCACCGGGAACTCGGTGCCCGCCCGCGGCCCGGACCCGACGACCCGCGTGTCGCGTGCCCGGCCGCCGGCCCCGGTGACGCGCCGGACCGGGCCGAGCAGGTGCACCAGCGCGGTCAGGTAGTACGGGCCCATGTCGAGCAGCGGCCCGCCGCCGGCCCGGAAGTAGAACTCCGGCGCCGGGTGCCACACTTCCGGGCCCGGCACCTGGAAGAGGGCCAGCGCGGTCAGGGGACGGCCGATCCGGCCGGCGTCGACGGCGGTGCGCGCGGTCTGCAACGCGGCGCCGAGGACGGTGTCGGGCGCGCTCGCCACGCGCAGGTTCTTCTCCCGTGCGCGATCGAGGAGCTTGCGGCCGGTCTGGCGGTCGAGGGCCAGGGGCTTCTCGGCCCAGACGTGCTTGCCGGCTTCGAGGGCGGCGAGACCGACGTCGACGTGCGAAGCCGGCAGGGTCAGGTTGACGACGATCTCGACCTCGGGATCGGCGAGCAGCTCGGCCACCGTGCCCGACCGCGGCACGCCGTACTCGGCCGCCCGGGCGGCCGCGCGCTCGCCGTCGAGGTCGGCGACCCGCAGCACGCGGACGTCCGGGAAGCTCGTCAGGTTCTCGAGGTAGGTCCCGCTGATGACGCCGGCGCCGATGATCCCGACGCCGACCGGCCCGCCCGTCACCGGCCGGTCCCGGTCAGGAAGGCGTGGCTGGCGGCGATGGCTTCGAAGAGGTCGCCGTCGTAGGCGTCGAACTCGATCACGCGCAGCGCGTCCGGCGCGGCGGCGAGGACGTCCGGGATCGGCACCCGGCCCTGGCCGGCGGGCACCTGACCGGACGCGTCGGTGGCCAGGCCGCCGTCCTTGACGTGGATCGCGCGGACGCAGTCGCCGAGGCGGCGCAGCAGCGCGGGCGCGTCCTCCCCGCCCGCGGTGGCCCAGTACGTGTCGACCTCCAGCGCCACGGCGGGGTCGAGCTGGTCGGCGAAGACCTCGAAGGCGCTGCGGCCGTCGAGCCGGGCCTGGAGCTCCCACCAGTGGTTGTGGTAGCCGGCCTGCACGCCGTGCTCGGCGGCGACCTTGGCGGCGGCGTTGAGCGCGTCCGCCGTGGCGGCGATGTCGGCCGGGTCCTGCCACTGCTCGGGCCGGACGAGCGGGTCGATGACCAGGCCGATGCCCAGCTCGGCCGCGGTGGCGAAGACGGCGGCCTGGTCGACGCCGATCAGCCGGGCGTGCGCGGTCGGGGCGGTGAGGCCGTGGGCGGGCAACCCGGCCCGTAGCGCCTCGGCGTTCTCGACGACGCCGTACGGCTCGACCCGCGTGAACCCGAGCGCGGCGAGCCGCCGGAGGGTGCCGTCGGGATCGGCCGCGAAGGCGTCGCGGACCGAGTACAGCTGCACGGAAAGCTCGCTCATCACCGGCTCCTGGAGGTCGCGGGGTTCCCTGAATTTCTACCACTCGGTCAAAATTGGCACCAGGGATTTGCCTCCCGGTCCACCGGACGGCCGCACCGCGCGTGCCGAGGCTCACGGCCGCGATTGTTTTGGCGAGGGCCGGTTGGGGCAGTAACGCTTCGACGAGGTCAGGCCGATCCGATCCGGGAGGTGCCGGCAGTGGACAGGGCAGGGGACGAAGTGGACACCGGGGCCGTCGGCCACCCGGCGTCCCGTCGCGACCTGACGGAACTGTCCGAGGCCGCGCGGGACCTCGACCGGCGGATCGAGCAGCACCTCGAACGGCTGCGCCGCGAACGCGCCGAGCGCGCCCGCGACTACATCCCTGACCAGCGGCTTCGCCCGAGCGGCTGACCTCGCGTTTACCGCGCGGACGCGAACTACTACGCTGGGTGGCCCCACGCCGAAGTCCTGCGAGGTCACCATGTCCGAGACGCTGTCCCCGAGCCAGAAGCCGGTGGGAGTCGACCCCGACCGGCCGAGCATCGCTCGGATCTACGACGGCTTCCTCGGCGGCAACAACTACTACGAAGTCGACCGCGTCGTGATGGAGAAGATCCGCACGGCGGTCCCGGAAGCGGTCGACATCGCCCGCGGCAACCGCGGTTTCCACAACCGCGCGCTGCGGATGCTGGCGAACCAGACCAAGATCCGGCAGTTCCTCGACTGCGGCTCGGGGCTGCCGACGGCGGAGAACACCCACCAGATCGTCCAGCGCATCGACAAGGACCACACCGTCGTCTACGTCGACAACGACCCGGTGGTCCTCGCGCACGGCCGGGCGCTGCTCGTCGAGAACGACTTCACGCACATGGTCGAAGCGGACATCTTCGCGCCGGAAACCGTGCTCGGCAACGAGGAGGTGCGCAGCCACATCGACTTCTCCGAGCCGGTCGCGCTGCTGCACGTCGGCACGATGCACCACTTCGAGGGCGACGGCGCGGTCGACGTCATGCGCGAGTACATCGACGCGCTCGCCCCGGGCTCGTACGTGGTGCTGTCGCACTTCTTCGACCCCGAGGTGCCGGAGCTGACCGCGATCGCGAAGCGGATCGAGCAGATCCTGGTCCAGGGCCCGCTGGGCGCCGGCCGGTTCCGCACCCGCGTGGAGATCGAAGCCATGCTGCCGGGCCTGGAGTTCCTCCAGCCGAACGCGACGTCCGGCCCCGGCCTGGCGGTGTGCGACGAGTGGTGGCCGGACGGCCCCCGGCTCACGCCGCTGTCGGCTTCGGCGAAGTGCGTGGCCGGGATCGTCGGCGTCAAGCGCTAACGCAGCCGCCACCGGTGGTCGGCGGTGCCGGTGTCGCCGAACTGCACCACCTGGGCGCTGTCCGCGGTCGACATCCGGTCGACGCCGAGCACCTTGCCGGAGTTGCGGTTCACGATCCGGAACCAGCCGCTGCCGTCGTCGCGCAGGCGCCAGAGGTGGTCGGCCGAACCGTTGTCGGTGAACTGGACGACGACCGCGCTGTCCGCCGTGGACATGCCGTCCACACCCAGCACCTTGCCCGAGTGGGCGTTGCGGATCAGGAACCAGCCGTCGGCCGCGGCTTCGAACGTCCACAGGTGGTCGTCGGTGCCGTTGTCGGCGAACTGCACCACCCGCGCACTGTCCGCAGTGGACATACCGTCGACGCCCAACACCTTGCCGGAGTTGCGGTTCTCCACCCGCACCCGGCCGTCCGGGACGAGCCGCCACACGTGGTCGGCCGAACCGTTGTCCGCGAACTGGACGACCTGCGCACTGTCCGCGGTGGACATTTGATCGACGCCCAGCACCTTGCCCGAGTTGCGGTTCTTCAGCCGCCACCAGCCGTCGCCGTTGTCGACGAGCTGCCAGAGGTGGTCCGCGGTGCCGTTGTCGGTGAACTGCACGACCCGCGCACTGTCCGCGGTGGACATCTGGTCCACGCCCAGCACCTTGCCCGAGTGGTGGTTGCGGACGCGGTACCAGCCATCACCGTTCGCCACGAGGTGCCAGACGTGGTCGTCGGTGCCGTTGTCCGCGAACTGCACCACCCGGGCACTGTCCGCAGTGGACATCTGATCGACACCCAACACCTTGCCGGAGTTGCGGTTCACGATCCGGAAGCCCGCTCCCCCGCCGCCCGGCGACCACGGGTGCCCGTTCGGGTCCGCCGTCGGGAACGACGTGATCCGCAGCCGCGCGGCACCCATCGGGATCAGCGTGACCGTCTCGACCGGCGCCTCGCTGCGCGCCGGTGACGCCTGCAGCGGCGTGACGACGTCCTGGTCGTCCGCGGTCCACTCGGCGATCTTCCGCGCGGACGCGGTGATCGTGACCGGCGCGGCGTCCGGCGTGAACGGGTTGGCGGGCAACGCGCCGCCGGCCGCGGAAAACGTCAGCGCCGCGCCGACGGTGAGGCCGTAGTTCCACGGCGTCGTCGCGTGCACGGCGTACTCCGGGAACCGCGCGGTCCCGCCCAGGCTTTCGTAGCTCTCCCCGATCTTCAGCGAGTACGTCAGCGGGCCGTGGTCGACCGACACGGAGTCGTGGTTCGCCGGCCAGACCCGGGTGGTGGTGCGCTGGGGCAGGGTGAGCGTGACGACGTCGCCATTCGCCCAGGTCCGGTCGACCTTGACGAACGCCGGCCCGGCCGCCGCGGCCACCGTCGCCCCGGCGACGACCAGCCGCGGCGCCGCGCACCAGCCGGGAATCCGGAAGTACAGCGGGAACGCCAGCGGCTTCGGCGTCCGGATCGTGAAGGTGACCTGCTCGGAGAACGGGTAGGTGGTGTCCTCGGTGATGGTCACCGAGGTGCCGTCCCCGACCTTCGCCGTGACGCTGCTGGCGGAGTACATCGCCGCCGCGAGGCCGTTGTCCGGCGTGGCCAGCCACAGCTCTTCGGTGAAGTACGGCCAGCCCATGCCGTAGTTGTGCGGGCAGCAGCGGTACTGGTCGACACCCGGCAGGTAGGCCTGCATCGCGAAGCCGTTCTGGAACTGGCCTTCGCTCTTGGGCACGTCGTCGAGGTCGACGCTGTTCGCGCTGGTGATGTAGTGGACCGCGCGCCCGGCCGGGTCGAGCGCGGCGGGCAGGGAGTTGAAGGCGAGGTCCTCGCAGCGGTCGGCCCAGACGGGGTCGCCCGTCAGCCGGGTGAGCAGCTCGTGGCTCGCCATGAACTCGACGATCCCGCAGGTCTCGAAGCCCTGCCGCGGGTCGCCGAAGCCGGGCCGCGCGTTCTCGTCGCCGGCGAAGCCGCCGCCGGCGAACTGGCCGTACGTCGCCATGACCGTGGCGTAGTCGGAGTAGGTGGCGCGGGTCAGGTTGGCGTCGCCGGAGCGCAGCGCGTACTGGGCGGGCTCGCGGAAGCCCTGGGCGATGTTGACGTTGTGCAGGCTCGGCAGGTTCCCGACCCAGTCGGCGCCGTACGCGTGGATCTTGTCGGCGAGGTCGAGCAGGAAGGTGTCGCCGGTGCGGTTGAAGAGCCAGAAGACGCTGTCGAGGCCGTCGCCCCAGCGGACGGACACCCAGCTGGAGTCGAAGGCGCTCTTGCCCTGGGCGTTCATGTAGCGGAGGAACCGGGTCAGGAACGGGACGACGCGGGTGTCGCCGGTGTACTCCTGCCAGGAGCGCAGGGCCTGCAGGAGCGGGAGGTACGGCCAGAAGTCCGGGCCGTTGTTCAGCGCCGTCCGCAAGGCCGTGGGCCCGAAGAAGCCGTCGGACTGCTGAGTCGCGAGGATGGCGTCGATCCACTTGCCCGCGGTGGCTTTCGCGGTGGCGTCCCCGGTGACGGCGGCGAGGTCGACGTAGCCGCGCAGCCAGTACGGCACCTCTTCCCAGCCGGTGCGCTCGGGGTGGACCCAGCCGCTGGTGGCGAAGTCGAGGAAGTGCGACGTCTCGGCGTAGTGGCCGCAGAGGCCGTCGAGCTGCAGGTTCAGCTGGCCGGCGAGCCAGCCTTTCGCGGTGACGGCCCCGGGCGGGAGCCTGAGGAAGGCGGCCGGCTTCAGCGGGGCGGCGTTGGGTGTGTAGAAGCCGCCTTGCGCGGGGGCCAGCCTCCGGCGGACGACGGCGGCGGCCGCGGGGCCGCCGTTCGCGCCGGTCAGCAGGGTGGCGGCGACGGCTCCGGCGACGAACTGCCTGCGGTTCAGCGACACGGGAGGGCCTCCGCTCGGCTTTACAACGTTGTAAAACCAGTCTTACCGAGTTGATGCAACGTTGTAAATCCGCCGTTCGCCGGAGGCCGGGGTCGCACGACCCCGGCCTCCTCGTGACCGAGCGCCGGTCAGGCGATCGTCCGCAGCCGGCGCAGGGCGAAGTACACCAGCGCCGCCGTCAGCAGGACGAAGATCCCCGTCTCGATCGCCTGGAACGTCCAGAACCGGTCCCCCGGCTGGAACTCCAGCCAGTTGTACGCGCCGGCTCCGGCCTCGCTCGGCCCGCAGCCGCCGGCACCGCACGGGCCGATCTCGGAGTTGGGGAGCACCATCTCCCCGGCCGCGTTGCGGACGCCTTGGGACAGCACCCAGTCGCCCGACGCTGTGTTCGGCGTCTGGTTGCCGTCCGGGAAGAACGTCAGCGTCCGCGCGGGCAGGTACCGCGGCCGGGCCAGGACCTCGATCGCGACGCGGACCGCCGCGAAACCGACCAGCGCGATTCCCATGGCGGGCAGCACCTTCCGCCAGTACGTCCCCGCGAAGACCCCCAGCGCCAAGGCGAACAGCGTGTAGGCGATCGGGACGACTCCCTGGACGTCGAACGAGAAGTAGCCCAGCCGTCCGGTGCTCGCGGTGACCAGCGGCTCGAACCACCACGAGACGCCCAGCGCGTACACGACCGCGAGCACCACGGTGATCCCGCCGACCAGGCCGAACTTCACCAGCGCCCAATGGAGGCGGCTGACGCCCTGGGTCCACACGAGACGGTGGGTGCCCTGCTCGACCTCGCGGGCGACCAGCGGCGCGCCGAAGAACACGCCGACCAGCACCGGCAGGACCACGAACAGCACGGCGACGAACACCATGCCGCCGAACTGCTGCTCGAACTGGTGGCCCAGCCCGGTGCAGCGGCCCACCTCTTCGGTCTGGGTGATCATCGACGCGCTGCCGAGCGCGGCCCGGCAGGCGGGCAGGCCGAGGCTGTCGAACTTCGTGTGCATCGCCAGCCCCGTGGGCACCATGATCGCGGCGAGCGCGACCAGGGCACCGAGGGTGAACAGCGCCTGCTTGCGGTGCTGGCGCCAGGTCAGCCAGATCACGCCGGCACCCCCCACGCGTCCGCCGCGACGCGGGTCTCCGCTTCGGCGAGGTGCGCCAGCACCAGGTCCTCCAGGGTCACTTCGTGCTCCGTCCACAAGGGATCGACCGGGCCGTCGCCGCGGCGGACGAGCAGGGTCGACTGGCGTTCGGTGTGGCTCGCGCGGACCACCTTCGCCACGCCGGCGATCGACTCGCTGCCCGCTCGCGGGCCGACCAGCGTGCGGTGGGTGTCGAGCAGCTCGTCGACCGCCCCGGTCAGCTGGACGCGGGACCGCCGCAGGACGATCAGGTAGTCGCAGCTGCGCTCGAGGTCGGCCAGCAGGTGCGAGGACAGCAGGACGGTCGTCTCGCTCTCGGCCACCGCCCCCATCAGCGCCTGCATGAACTCGCGGCGCGCCAACGGGTCCAGGCTGGCGATGGGCTCGTCGAGCAGCAGCAGCCGCGGGCGCTTGGCCAGGGCCAGCGCCAGCGCGACCTGCGCCCGCTGCCCGCCCGACAGCTTGCCGACCGGCATGTCCGGCGGGATGCCGAGCCCGGCGAGCCGCTCGCGGGCCAGCGCGGCGTCCCAGCGGCGGCGGTTCAGCTTGCCGCCCATGGTGACGAGCTCGGCCGCGGTGAAGTCGCGGTACAGCGGGGTGTCCTGCGCGACGAACCCGATGTCGGCGAGCACCGAGCGCGGGTCGCGGCCGAACACGCGCACCTCGCCCGCGTCCGGCCGCAGCAGCCCGACGGCCAGGTGCAGCAACGTCGTCTTGCCCGCGCCGTTCGGGCCCACCAGCGCGGCGATCCGCCCGGCGGGCACGTCCAGCGTGCAGTCCTGCAACGCCCAGGTGCGCCCGTAGCGCTTGCCCAGCGCCCGGGCCTCGACTGCCGGCTCCATTCGGGAACTCCCTACGCAAGGTTGCGGGGCACCGCGGTGCCCCGCAACGTGGTCTCGATGAGCGCGGCGATGTCGTCGGCCGACATCCCCGCGGCTTCGGCGCGCTCCAGCCAGGCCACGAGCTCGTCGCGCAGCCGCGCCTGGTTGCCCAGCGACGGCCCGGCGAGGTCGCCGGTGACGAACGTGCCCACCCCCGGCCGGCCCTCCGCGAGTCCCTCCAGGACCAGCTCGCGGTAGGCCTTGAGCACGGTGTTCGGGTTGATCGCCAGCGCCTGGGCCACTTCGCGCACCTTCGGCAGCTGGTCGCCGGGGCGCAGCAGGCCGACCCGCAGCGCCTGCTTCACCTGGACGACGAGCTGCATGTACGTGGCGACCCGCGAGCGGCCGTCCAGGACGAACTCGATCACCCGACACCTTCCTATTGTCCTACGACATTAAGACAACACCCGCGACCACACGGCTGTCAAGGAACGCCCGGCGGGCATAGGGTCTCGATCGAGACGCACACCGGCACCCGGGAGGCAGGCATGTCGTTGTTGGACGGGCTGAGCAAGGCGCTCGGCGACGGGTCGGTCGAGATCGTCGACCTCACCGCTCCCCTGAGCGCGAGCACGCCGATCCTGCAGCTGCCGGAGCCGTTCGCCAACACGATCCCGTTCCGCCTGGAGGAGATCAGCCGCTACGACGAGCGCGGCCCGCGGTGGTACTGGAACGACATCCACACCGGTGAGCACACCGGCACCCACCTCGACGTCCCCGTCCACTGGGTGTCCGGAAAGGACGGTCACGACGTCTCGCAGGTGCCGCTGAAGACGCTGGTGGCGCCCGCGGTCGTGCTGGACTTCTCGGCGCGGGCGGCCGAGAACCCGGACTTCCTGCTCTCCATCGACGACGTCCGCGCGTGGACGGCCGAGCACGGCTCGCTGCCCGACGGCGGCTGGCTGCTCTACCGCACCGGCTGGGACGCGCGCAGCCACGACCAGGAGGCGTTCCTCAACGCCGACGACACCGGCTCGCACTCCCCCGGCGTCTCGCCCGAGTGCGCGCGCTGGCTCGCCGAAGAGTCCCCGATCACCGGGCTCGGCGTGGAGACCGTCGGCACCGACGCGGGCCAGGCGCCCGGGCTCGAGCCGATGTTCCCCTGCCACGAACTCCTGCTGGGCGCCGGGAAGCACGGCCTGACGCAGCTGCAGAACCTGGCGGCGCTGCCGCCGACCGGCACGCTGCTCGTCGTCGCGCCGCTGCCGATCGTCGGCGGCTCCGGCAGCCCGGCCCGCGTGCTCGCCCTGGTGGAGCGGTGAACGTCGCCGAACTCGTCGGCCGCACGCTGGCCGGCCTCGGCGTCGGCACCGCGTTCGGCGTGGTGGGCAGCGGCAACTTCGAGGTGACGAACGCGCTGCGCGCGGGCGGCGTCCGGTTCGTCGCCGCCCGCCACGAAGGCGGCGCGGCGAGCATGGCCGACGCTTACGCGCGGATGAGCGGGCGGGTCTCGGTGCTGTCGCTGCACCAGGGCTGCGGGCTGACCAACGCGCTGACCGGCATCACCGAGGCGGCCAAGAGCCGGACGCCGATGCTGGTACTCACCGCCGACTCCGCGGGCGCGTCGGTGCTGTCGAACTTCCGCGTCGACCAGGACGGGCTGGCCGCCGCGGTCGGCGCCGTCCCGGAGCGCGTGCACTCGGCCGCGAGCGCGGTCGCCGACACCGTGCGGGCCTTCCGGACCGCGCGGCAGCAGCGCCGGACCGTCGTGCTGAACCTCCCCCTGGACGTTCAAGCTCAGCCCGCGCCTTCACCGGCCGAGCCGCTGCCGCCGATCCCCGGTCCGGCCGCGCTGCGCCCGGACGCGGCGGCCGTGACCGAGTTCGCGGATCTCCTCGACGCCGCCGAACGGCCGGTGTTCATCGCCGGCCGCGGCGCGCGCGGCAGCCGGGAACCGTTGCGGGAGCTGGCTTCCCGGTGCGGGGCGCTGCTGGCGACGTCGGCCGTCGCGCACGGGCTCTTCCACGACGACGAGTTCGCGCTCGGCATCTCCGGCGGCTTCGCCTCGCCCCTGGCCGCCGAGCTGATCGTCGGCGCGGACCTCGTCGTCGGCTGGGGCTGCGCGCTGAACATGTGGACCACCCGCCACGGCAAGCTGCTCAGCCCGCACGCGAAGCTCGTCCAGGTCGACCTCGAGCAGAGTGCGCTGGGCGCGCACCGGCCGATCGACCTCGGCGTCACCGGCGACGTCACGAGCACCGCTTCGGACGTCCTCGCGGTGGTCAAGGAGCAGCAGGGTTATCGCACCGACGAGGTCGCGGCGCGGATCGCGACCGGCCGGTGGACCGACGTCGAGCACGAGGACCTCTCCCGAGGAGGCCGGATCGACCCGCGGACGCTGAGCAGGCTGCTGGACGAGCTGCTGCCCGCCGAGCGGATCGTCTCGATCGACTCCGGCAACTTCATGGGCTACCCGAGCGCGTACCTGTCGGTGCCGGACGAACAGGGGTTCTGCTTCACCCAGGCGTTCCAGAGCATCGGGCTGGGCCTGGGCACGGCGATCGGCGCGGCGCTGGCCCGCCCGGACCGGCTGCCGGTGCTCGGCACCGGCGACGGCGGGTTCCACATGGCACTGTCCGAACTGGACACCGCGGTCCGGCTCGGCCTGCCGCTGGTGGTGATCGTCTACAACGACGCCGCCTACGGCGCGGAGGTCCACCACTTCGGCGACGCCGACATGTCGACGGTCCGGTTCCCCGACTCCGACCTCGCCGCGATCGGCCGCGGTTTCGGCGCCGACGGCGTCACCGTGCGGTCGCCCGAAGACCTCTTCGCGGTGCGCGAATGGCTCGCGGGTCCGCGTGACGCGCCGCTGGTGATCGACGCGAAGATCGCCGACGACGGCGGTTCGTGGTGGCTCGCGGAGGCGTTCAAGCACTGACCCGGCCTTGACAGCGGCGCGGGCGGAGCTGGATGCCGGCCGTGCTCGCGGCCGCCGTCCGATCCGGTCGGCGCCCTGCTCGCCGCGTTCGACACCCACTCGATCGTCGCGAAGGCCGGCCCGGACCCCGGGCCGTTCGTGTTCGACCCCGTCCGGGATCCCCGCTTCCCCGGCCGGGTGAACGACATCGCCGTGGAGTGCGGGAACTCGCTCCACCAGCCGCTCCTGGACGCCTACACCGCCGGCGGCGACGTCCCGGACATCAGCCGCGTCCGGCGGGACACGACCCAGCCGAGCTGCGGGTTCTCGTTGTTCTACGAGCAGCTCTTCGCCTTGGTGCGGCAGGTCAACACGAAGCTGCCGGCCGAGCGCAAGATCCGCGTGCTGGCGTGCGACCCGCCGATCGCTGCGGAAGCACCGCAGGGCCTTGATGTTGTTCGGGCTGGGGCACTTGAAGCACGACGGCGGCAGCGCGGCGGTCTCGCAGCTGGAGCTGCGAGTACCCCGGCGCGGCGTACGTCGTGGCGGATCACTACGGGCGGCTGGGTTCGTGGCCGTCGTTGACCCCGCTGCGCGGCTCTTGGCTTGGCGCGCTTCTCGACACTGATTACCTGAACGAACTCCGTCGCCGGGCGACCGCCATCGACGCGCCGCCGGACGGGCTGGCGTGGCCGGAGTTCTTCTTCGACCGGGAGCGCACGTCCGGAGTTCTGCTGGGCGGCTAGCCGACCCGGTGGGACACCCAGACGTTCGGCTCCACGTACACCGCGAAGTCCTGGGCCGTCGACACGAACACCGGAGCCAGCGCACCCGGGACGAGGACCGGGCCGTCGTCGGTGAACGGCAGCCCGGTCCAGCGGCGCCAGTCCTCGAGGGGCGCCTGGACCGTCGCCGAGCAGCACGCCACCGACTCGATCCGGCCGCCCGCTCGGACGTGGGTGCGCAGCCAGCGGTCGGCCGGCAACCCGTCCGGCCGCGTCTCGGCGGCGTAGTCCTGCATCGACGACGACGGCACCGCCGCCTTGTCCGGCGGGCGGACCGGGATCACCAGCGAGGTCAGCCCGGCCGCCGCCGTGCGCATGCCCTCCAAGACCGTGCGCGAATGGCCGCGTCCCTGGTGGTCCGGGTGCACCGCTATCTCCAGCGCACACGCGGTGTCCGGGGTGACGTCGTCGAGCGCGTCCTCCGCGGCCCACACCGCCACTTCGTCCCAGCCCCTGGCGGGGAGCGGCCCACGGCTGCGGAACGGCACCATGATCCCGCGCGCGACCGGCCGGTCCTCCTCCAGCAGCGCCACGACCAGGTGCGGCCAGCGCCGCGCGACCCGGCGGCCGCGGACCAGCAGGCTCGGCAAGCTGCCGGCCATGAACGACGGCGAGCCGGGCGGGTACGGGATCGCGTAGACGGCGTCGGCGAGGTCCGGGCGCTCGGCCAGCGTCACGAGCACGTCAGGTCCCCCGCGACCAGGACTCCAGCGCGATCAGCGTCTTCGTGCCGGTGACCTGGTGCTGGCGGCGGATCTCGTCGATCGTCTTCTGCAGGTGGGCCATGTCCCGCACCCGCAGCCACACGAGCGCGTCCGGGTCGCCCGCGATCGTGAACACCGCCTGCGCCTCGGGCATCCGCGTGGTCGTGCGCAGGATCTCCGCGACCTTCGTGTTCCCGACGAACCGCAGCTCGGTGAACGCCTCGATCCCCCAGCCCAGCTTCGCGTGGTCGACCTGCACGGTGAACCCGGTGATCACGCCGGTCTCGCGCAGCCGGTCGATGCGCCGCTTGACCGCGGCCGTCGACAGCGTGACGCGGCCGGCGATGTCCGACAGCGTGCGGCGGGCGTCTTCGCGCAGCAGGCCGAGGATTTCGTGGTCGGTCGCGTCGAGCGGCTCTTCGGTCATGCGTCCGAGCGTAACTTCGCGCAAAAATCCGGGCCAGTCGACGCGAAATCCCGCCGAAGTTTGCGTCTGGGATGCTGAGTCGACATCGCCTGTTGCGTCGCTGTGGCGAGCGCCGCACTGTGCCTCAAAACACGTGCTCCGAAGCACATCGACGCGAAGGAGGCCCGCGCCGTGGAGACGTTCACGCTGGCGGACCGCTACCTGCGGGAAGCGGGGATCGTGCACCTCACCGGGGTGCAGGCGCTGGTCCGGCTGCTGTTCGACCGCGTCCGCCACGACCGCGCCCACGGCGGCGACCCCGCCGTGTTCGTCTCCGGGTACGAGGGCTCGCCGCTGGCCGGCTACGACCTCGAGCTCGGCCGCCGCGCGAAGCTGCTGGAGAAGCACGACGTCGTCCACCGCCCCGGTCTCAACGAGGAGCTGGCCGCGACGTCGGTGATGGGCAGCCAGCTCGTCGCCGGTGCCGGCGGGCAGCGCGGCGTCACCGGGTTCTGGTACGGCAAGGCCCCCGGCCTCGACCGCGCGACCGACGCGCTGCGGCACGCCAACCTGGCCGGTACCGACCCGCGCGGCGGCGCCGTCGCGCTGGTCGGCGACGACCCGAACGCGAAGTCCTCGACCGTGCCGTGCGCCTCGGAGCTCGCGCTCGCCGACCTGGCGATCCCGATCCTCTACCCGGCCGACTCCCAGGACGTCCTCGACCTCGGCATGCACGCGGTCGAGCTGTCGCGGGCCGCCGGCGTGTGGACGTCGCTGAAGATCGTCGCCAACGTCGCCGACGCGTCGGGCACGGCCATCGTCGATCCACAGTGGACCGCCCCGGAAGTCGAAAAGGGTTACCGCCACACGCCGACGTCGCGGCTGCTCGGCACCAGCCTCGCCGAGCTGGAACGCAGTCTCTTCACCGTCCGGCTGCCGCTGGTCACGCAGTACCTGCGCGCGAGCGGGATCAACCGGATCACCGCGCGCGGCCCGGCCGACCGGATCGGCATCGTCTCCGCCGGGAAGTCCTACCTGGACCTCCAGCAGGCGTTCCGGTCCCTGGGCCTCGACGCGGAAGGCCTGCGCCGGCACGGCATCCGCGTGCTCAAGCTCGGCGCGATCCACCCGCTCGAACCCGGGATCGTCCGCGAGTTCGCCGAGGGTCTCGACGAGATCGTCGTCGTCGAGGAGAAGCGGTCGTTCGTCGAGACGGCGCTCAAGGAGGTCCTCTACGGCGTCCCCGGCGCACCCGCGGTCACCGGCAAGAAGGACCGCGACGGCCGGACGCTGTTCACCGAGCTCGGCGAGCTGGACCCGGACGGCATCGCGGCCGGCCTGGCCCGGCGGCTGCCCGAAGGCATCCCGTCGGTCGAAGCCCACCAAGCGCGTCGGCGCCGCGAACGCATTTCGGTGCCGCTGCTCGCGCGCACGCCGTACTTCTGCTCCGGCTGCCCGCACAACTCGTCGACGAAGGTCCCCGAAGGCACGCTGGTCGGCGGCGGCATCGGCTGCCACACCATGGCCCTGTTCATGGAGCCCGATCAGGTCGGCACCGTCCTCGGCGTGACGCAGATGGGCGGCGAGGGCACCCAGTGGATCGGCATGGCGCCGTTCGTCGAGGCCGAGCACTTCGTCCAGAACATCGGCGACGGCACGTTCACCCACTCCGGCAGCCTCGCCGTGCGCGCGGCCGTCGCGGCCGGCGTCAACATCACGTACAAGCTGCTGTACAACTCCGCCGTCGCGATGACCGGCGGCCAGGACGCCGTCGGCGGGCTGCCGGTGGAGAAGGTCGCCGAGCTGCTGCTCGTCGAAGGCGCGAAGAAGGTCGTGATCACCAGCGACGCACCCGCGAAGCTGCGACGCCGCAAGCTCCCCGCCGGTGTCGAGGTCCGCGACCGCTCGGAACTCCTGGCGACGCAAGAAGAACTGGCCGCGGTCAAGGGTGTCACCGTGCTGATCCACGAGCAGGAGTGCGCGGCCGAGAAGCGGCGCAAGCGCCGCCGCGGCAAGCAGGCCACGCCGACGACCCGCGTGGTCATCAACGAGCGCGTGTGCGAGGGCTGCGGCGACTGCGGCACCAAGTCGAACTGCCTGTCGGTGCAGCCGGTCGCGACCGAGTTCGGCCGCAAGACCGCGATCCACCAGTCGTCGTGCAACGTCGACTACTCGTGCCTGGCCGGGGACTGCCCGTCGTTCGTCACCGTCGTGCCCACCGGCAAGAAGCAGCGCCGGAAGCTCGGCGAGCTGGCCGCCGACGCCGTCCCCGCACCGGAAATCCAAAAGAAGGACTTCACCGTGCGGATCACCGGGATCGGCGGCACCGGTGTGGTCACCGTGACGCAGATCCTCGCCACCGCCGCGGTGCTCGACGGGCGGCACGTCCGCACGCTCGACCAGACCGGGCTGGCCCAGAAGGGCGGCGCGGTCGTGTCCGACCTGAAGGTGACGGCGGAGCCGGTCGAGCAGGCCCCGAAGCTGGCCGCCGGCGAGTGCGACCTCTACCTGGCGTGCGACGCGCTGGTCGGCGCGGACGCGGCGAACCTCGGCGTGGCCGACGCCGCCCGCACCACCGCGGTCGTCTCGACCACCGAGGTGCCGACCGGCCGGATGGTCGTCGACACGACGGTCTCTTTCCCGGACCCCGGCAGCGTCCTCGCGCCCCTGGAGGCCGCGGCGAAGCGCACGGTGTCGCTGGACGCGCGCGGCCTGGCCGAGGAGCTGTTCGACGACGACCAGTTCGCGAACGTGCTGCAGCTCGGCGCGGCCTTCCAGACCGGCGCGATCGGCTTGCCGGCCGCGGCGATCGAGCGCGCGATCGAGCTGAACGGCACGGCGGTGGCCGCGAACCTGCAGGCCTTCCGCCGCGGCCGCCAGCTCGTCGCCGACCCCTCCACGCTCGCGAGCACCCCCTCGCCGGCGCGTCCCGTCGCGCAGCCGTCCGTGCGGAAGCTGGTGCACGCGGAACCGGGTTCGGAGCTGGCGCGCCTGCTCGACGTCCGGGTCCCGGATCTGGTGGCGTACCAGGACAAGCGCTACGCGCGGGCGTACGCGGAGTTCGTCGAGCGGGTGCGGGTGCTGGAGGACGGGCCGACGGAGATCACCGAAGCGGTCGCGAAGCACCTCTACAAGCTGATGGCCTACAAGGACGAGTACGAGGTCGCGCGGCTTTCGCTCGACCCCGCGTTCACGGCGGGTCTCGAAGAGCAGTTCGGCGAAGGCACGAAGTACGCCTACCGGCTGCACCCGCCGGTGCTGCGCGCGCTCGGGATGAAGCGCAAGATCAGCCTGGGCCCGTGGTTCCGCCCGGCGTTCCGGGTCCTGCGGGCGCTGCGCCGGCTGCGCGGCACGCGGCTCGACCCGTTCGGCCGCGCCGAGGTGCGCCGCGTCGAGCGCGAGCTGATCGAGGACTACCGCGGCATGGTGCTCGCGGCCTTCACGGCGGCCGACGCCGACCGCGCCCGCGTCCTCGCGCTGGCCGAGCTGCCCGACCTCGTCCGCGGCTACGAGGACGTCAAGCTCGCCAACGTCGCCCGGTACCGCGAGAAGCAGGCCGAGGTGCTCACGCCCGCAGGTAGCTGAGCATCGCCTGGGCACCGTCGGGGACGCGCAGCTTCGAGCTGACGTCCCCGGCGTGCTGCCGGGCGGCCGCGGTGCCGATCCCGAGCAGCCGCCCGATCGTCGGCACCGAGTGACCTTCCGCCAGCAGCGCGACGACCTCGCGTTCGCGCGCGGTGAGCGTGCCGACGGGGTCGCCGGGCCGCGGCCGGGCCAGCTGGAGGGCGACGACGTCGCGGTCGAGCACCGTGCCCCCGGCGGCGACGCGCCGCAGGGCGTCGAGGAACTCGTCGGGCTTGCCGACGCGCTCTTTCAGCAGGTATCCCGCGCCACCGCCTCCGGCGGCCAGGAGGTCGCCCGCGTAGCCGTCTTCGACGAACGCCGAGAGCGCGAGGATCGCGAGCCCCGGCATGAGCCGGCGCGCCTCCAGAGCGGCCCGCAGCCCTTCGTCGGTGAACGTCGGCGGCATCCGGACGTCGACGACCGCCAGGTCCGGTGCCTCCGCCGCGACCGCGGCCAGCAGGTCGCCGGGGTGGTCGACGGCCGCGACGACGTCGAAGCCCTCGCTGCGCAGGAGCAGCACGAGCCCCTCCCGCAGCAGGGCGTCTTCTTCCGCGATGACAATGCGCACGACGGCTGCCTCCTCGCCTCCACGTCCTCTCCCTGCCTGGATGCACGGATCGGGAGGCGGGTCCGGTTCAGCCGATCCCGGTGGTCCGGAACCGCGCGCGGTAGTCGCTGGGTGTCACGCCGAGGCCGCGCGCGAAGGCGCGTCGCAGCGTCTCGGCCGACCCGAAGCCCGACCGCCGCGCCACGACGTCGAGCGGCTCGGTCGTGGTTTCCAGCTGCTGCTGGGCGAACTCGAGGCGCACCTGCTCGACGAACCGCGCGGGCGTGCGGCCCAGCTCGTCGCGGAAGAGTCGCGTCAGGTGCCGCGTGCTGACCCCGGCGCGGGCGGCCAGGTCGTCGAGGGTGTGCGGCGCCGACGGATCGGCCGCGACGGCGTCGAGCACGGCCCGCAGCACCTCCGTGCGCGGGCGGCCGGTCTCCAGCCGGACGCTGAACTGCGACTGCCCACCGGGCCGCTGCAGGAAGACGACCAGGTGCTTGGCCACCAGCCGGGCCACCTCGGCGCCGAGGTCCGCCTCGACCAGCGCGAGCGCCAGGTCGATGCCGGAGGTGACGCCGGCCGAGGTGAGCACCGGGCCGTCCTGGACGAAGATCGCGTCGGCGTCGACGGTGATCCGCGGGAAGCGGCGGGCGAGCTGGTCGGTGAGGTCCCAGTGCGTGGTGGCGCGCCGGCCGTCGAGGACGCCGGCGGCGGCCAGCGCGAACGCGCCCGCGCACACCGACGCCGTCCGGTCCGCGCCGCCGGCCAGCCGCCGGATCTGCGCGACGAGCTCGGTGTCGGCGATCGTGCGGACCCATTCGGGGCCGCCGGGCACCAGCACGGTCGCGCCGCGCGGGTCCGCCGCGGCGAGGTCGAGGTCCGCACCCACCCGTGTCCCCGTGTTGGCGCGGACGTCGGCGCCGCCGGGCGAAGCCGTCTTCAGCTCGTAGCGCCCGCCGTGCTCGTTGGCCTCGGCGAAGACCTCCAGCGGCCCGGAGACGTCCAGCAGCCGGACGCCGTCGTAGAGCACCACCAGGACAGGACGGCTCCGCACGTCAGCTCTGGCCGGACCAGCCGCTCAGCCGGGTGAGCAGGCGCTCCAGCACCTCCGGGTCCGCCGCCACCGGGGCGCCGGAGACGGGCTCGTCGACCAGGGTCCGGCGGTCCTGCCGCCGCGGCAGGCGCACCTGCTTGGCGTTCATCCCGCCGGGCAGCTCGAGCTCGCACCAGGTGGTGCGGGCCCCGCCCACGCCGGGCGTGACGCCGACGCGCTCGCCGGGGCCGGCGACCTTCGGCTCGGGCAGCCCGGGCACGTCGTCGTCGACCTCGACCACCAGCACGTCGGCGCGCAGCCGCAGCCGCAGCGTGACGAACGCGGGTGACCGCGGGTCGCCGGCGTCGATCACGGTCTCGACCAGCCGTCTCGCGGTCGCGGTCACCTGCTCCAGCATCGGCAGCAGGGACCAGTCGGTGAGAATCAGGCGGACGAACAGTTCCGTGACCGGCAACGCGCTGGGTTGCGCGACCAGCCGGATATCGTCCATCTGGGAGGTGTGCGCGCTCAAACCTGACCTTCCTCGCCCAGGTCGACTGTCCGGGTCCCGGCATCTTGCCACCCGGCCTCCGGCGGGACGGTACCGGCCGGGGCGGCGCGGCTGCGCCGGGGTCCCGGCCGGAGTCGTCGAAGGCGAAGAATCGCGCGCCGAACGGTCGCCGTCCCTCAGACCCGCGCGGGGACCCAGAGGGCGTCGATGATCTTTTCCGCCGTGGCCAGGCTGGCGTCGGCCAGCGGGATGAGCTCCGCCATCGCCGGGTTGACGTGCGCCAGCGTCAGCTCGGCCGTGATGAACCGCGGCTGGAGGCCGGTCAGCGAAACGCCGTGCGGGAGCCACTGCTCGGCGTGGTCCCAGCCCTCGCGGGGCGTGCCCTCGCCGTAGCCGCCGCCGCGGGAGGCCAGCACGATGAACTCGCGGCCGCCGAGGAGGCCGGTCTGCGTCTCGTGGTCGACCGAAAGCCCGGGCGCGATGAGGTGGTCGACCCACGTCTTGACGCTGCTCGGCGCGCCGAAGTTGTAGAGCGGCAGGCCCAGCAGCACGGTGTCGGCCGCCTTGATCTCGTCGACCAGCTCGCGGGTCCGCGCCCAGGCCGCCGCCTGCTCGGGCGTGTGCTGCTCCGGCGGCACCATGCCGGCCAGCGCGCTCGCCGAGTCGATGTGGGGCAGCGGGTTCGCGCCCAGGTCGCGGTAGGTGACGGTGCCGTCCGGGTGCGCGGCGCGCCACGCGGCCGCGGCCCGCGCGGTGAGCGCGCGGCTCACCGAGCGCTCGCCCTGGATGCTCGAGTCGATGTGGAGGAGGTGCGCCATGTCGTTAGCCGCCCATAGATCGTTGGTGTCGGACAAACCATTAATAGCACACCGACTGTTGGGCCGCCCATATACTGGGCTCATGTCGTCGCTGCCGGTCGTCAACCAGCCGCCCCACCGGTGTGGTGCGCTGCTCGGCCAGCTCACGCGCCGGTTGCAGACGCGCAGCGAGTCGGTGCTCACCCCGCTCGGGCTGCGCCCGCGGCACCTGATCGCCCTGACGGTCCTGCGCGACCAGGGCGGCAGCTCCCAGCAGGACCTGGCGAAGACCCTGGAGATGGACGGCACGAACGTCGTCGGGCTGCTCAACGACCTCGAAGCGGAGAACCTGATCGAGCGCCGCCGCTCCCCCGTCGACCGGCGCCGGCACGTGGTCGAGCTCACCGACGTCGGCGCCAAGCTGCTGGCGCGGGCGGAGTTCGCGCTCGCCGCGGTCGAGGACGAGGTGTTCAGCGGACTCACCGACGAGCAGCGCGAGACCCTCTACGAACTGCTGCAGCAGGCGACGAACAAGACGAACATCGAAGCCTGCCGAGAGGCCCTGCCGCCGACCTGCTGAGCCTCAGCCGCCGGCGATGTCCCGGGCCAGCTGCCGCGCTTCGGGCAGCGTGAACTTCCCGGTGATCTGCGTTTCCCCGCCGGTGATGGCGGACTGCACGGTGGGCGCGGTCAGGACGCGGCTCTTCAGCACCATCGCGACCTGCTTGCCGACGTTCCGCCCGGTCCACTCGGCCCAAGTCCGCGCGCCCTGGGTGGTGAAGCTGAGGCTGATGACCGAGCTGCCGGTCTGCGGATCGACGGCGGCGTCCACCCGGCTCACGTCCGCGCCGCTGAGGAACCCGGGCGCGAGGATGTACTTCGTGCCCTGCGCGCGATCACAGCTGACCAGCGGCAATGCGGGGTCGTCGCGGCCGTCCAGGGGATCCGGCCGCCCTTGGGCGCAGTCGAACGCCTGCGCCGCGGCCTGCTGCGTGGCCGGGTCGACGCTCTGCCGTTCGCCCGCCGAGCCGGTCGCGGGCCCGGGCGGCAGTTCGGCCAGGACGGGCCGGAACCGCAGCTGCGTCCCGTCCTTGACGACGAACCCGGTGGGCGCGGCGTGGCCCACGACCTCGGCCTGGCACCCGGTGACGAGCACGGCGACGGCCGCGAGCAGGAGGATCCGCACGCCGCCCATTCTGGCGTGCGGGGCTACCCGGCCGCCAGGATCGCTTCGAGTCCCGAGGCCTGGGTGCGCCAGTCCGTCACGTTCGGCGTCGTCCCGGTCCAGCGCTGGCCGATGCGGTTCAGCGCGTCGCGGTCGTTCGCCCACAGCGCGTCCGCCTGCTGCCGCGCGAACGCGCGGTAGGTCGCCGAGCCCGTCGCCGTCGCGAGGTCGCCGAAGTAGCGCAGGAAGATGCCCTTGAACTGCTTCTGGTTGTCGTCGCAGGAAGCCGTTCCGGTGTCGCAGGATTCGACGAGCACGCCGCCTGAGGTCAACCGGGCCAACGCCGCATCCGCGAGCCGCTTCGACGCGTCCAAATAGGACTGGACGCCGGTCGCGCGCCACAGCTCCAGGAGCCCGCCGATGCCAAGGCCCTGGTTGTACGTCCAGACGGTCTGGCCGTTGTTCGCGCACGACGACGTCAAGCCGTCGTTCACCAGGCCCGAGGAGTTGATCAGGCCGCTGTTGAGGTACCAGTCCCCCGCGGTGCGAGCCCGCTGGCCCCACGTGGTGTCGCCGGTGATCCGGTTGTGCAGCGACGCGGTCAGCCGCAGGTACAACCCCGCCGTGACGGCGTTCTTGTACGTCCGCTCGCGGTTCCACCACACCCCGCCGCCGCAGCTGCCGGTGTCCCAGAACCCGTGGACGTAGTTCGCGATCGTCGTCGCCTCGGTCAGGTAGCGCGGGTCGTGGGTGCGGTCGTAGACGGCGACCCAGGCCAGGCCCCACCACGCGCTGTCGTCGATGGCGCGGCTGACGAAGTCGCCGTCGATCGCGTCGGAACTCCTTGCCCCGGCCGGGAAAGCGACGCGGTTGACGTCGAAGGTGCGGGCCAGCGCGGCGTCGAACCCGCCCGCGTCGGCCACCGCCGTCACCGCGACCGCCGAGTTCCACCAGCTCGACGGCCACCACGCGGTGTACGGCTCGTACGACCACATCAGGGCGTCGAGCGCACCGGCCGCGCGGGTCGTCGCCGGGCGCGCCCAGGCCGTGCAGCTTCCTTGGGAGTGCGTGGCTTCGCGGCCGCACGCGCGGACCGCGCCGCCGTAGAGCCGGCCGCGGGGATCGCGCGTCGCGAACGCCGTCGTGTGCGTACCGGTCGCGCCCGCGGCGACGCTCGTTCGGCCCAGCGACGAGCCGTCCGGCCAGCTCGCCCCGGCGTCCCACGAACGGTCGAGCCAGACCTCGTCGCCGGCACCGCCGGCCTCGATCCCGGCCCACGCCAGGCCGCGGCCGTCGAAGTGGAGCCGGATCGTGCGGCCGAAGAGCGTCGTCGGCGTCACCGGCTGGCTGTCCCCGCTGCCCGGCGCGGTGCGGTCGCACGCGGCGTCGCAGACGTCCGGGTAGATCCACGCGGTGCAGCCGACGCCTTGGGCGTCCCCGCAGGCGCGGACCCAGCCGCGGCGGTGCTGCGCCGGATCGGTGAGGTTGTACATCAGCGTGCGCGTGCCGGTCCACGTGCCGGGGATGCTCGCCTTGCCCAGCAGGCCTTCCCAGGACGCGCCGGCGTCCCAGGAACGGTCGAGCCAGACGGAGTCGCCGGCGACCCCGTTGTCGATGCTCGCCCACGCCATGCCGTCGGGGTCGGAGGCGTGCAGGCGCAGCACGCGGCCGTTGATCACCTTGTCGGGCAGGGGAAAGCTCTCCCGCGCGGCCCGCGACGGGTCGAGCGTGTCGCACGACGTCACGCACACCGCCGTGGCCGCCTCGGCGGGGATCGGGGTCAGGGAACCGAACACGAGCAGCAGCACGAGCAATGTCCGCATCGACATCCCTCTCCACGCACCGGAGTTCGTTCCAGCATAGGAAGCCGCGACGCAGTTCTGAAGGTTTCCGCCCGGTTCTGGCTCGTTCCGGACAATGGTTCGCCGCGGGAAAATGAGTGGTGCGGCCGGGCCGGACGGAGTTGGCTGGCCGCCGTGACCGACATCCGGGGTGAGTGCGAAGACCGGTTCAGCAAGGTGCGTGAGGTCCTGGCGGCTTCACTCGATTCCGACGACGTCGGCGCTTCGGTCGCCGTCTTCGTCGAAGGCGAGCCCGTGGTCGACCTGTGGGGCGGGTACGTCGACACCGCCCGCACGAAGCCGTGGGAGCGCGACACCATCACCACCGTCTGGTCCACCACCAAGACGATGACGGCGCTGTGCGCGCTGGTCCTCGCCGACCGCGGCGAGCTCGACCTCGACGCGCCGGTCGCCGCGTACTGGCCCGAATTCGCCGCGGCGGGCAAGGAAACCACGCTCGTCCGGCACCTGCTCGGGCACACCGCGGGGCTGCCGGACTTCGCCGGTCCGATCGCGGTCGAGGACCTCTTCGACTGGCCGGCCGTGACCGCGCGGCTGGCCGCGCAGGCCCCGGCGTGGGAACCCGGGACCGCGGGCGGGTACCACTCGGTCACCTTCGGGTTCCTGGTCGGCGAAGTCGTCCGCCGCGTCACCGGACGCAGCCTCGGGACGTTCTTCGCCGAGGAGGTGGCCGGCCCGCTGGGCGCCGACTTCCACATCGGGCTGGCCGCCGAGCACGACCACCGCGTCGCGCCGCTGATCCCCGACCCCCAGGGCGACAAGCCGCCGGGTTTCCTGGTCGGTGTTTCGGACTCGTACTCCGAAGCCTGGCGGCGCGCGGAAGTCCCGGCCATCAACGGGTACGGCAACGCCCGCTCGGTCGCCGCGGTGCAATCGGCGCTCGTAGGTGGCGGCGGTTTGCTGTCGGCGGCCGGCGCGGAGCGGGTCTTCGAGGAGCAGTTCCACGGCGAGGACCGCGTGCTCGGCGCGCAGATGCGTTACGGCTTGGGCTACCGGCTCGAGGGCCGCACGTGCTCGTGGGGCGGGTGGGGCGGCTCGGTGGTCCTCGTCGACGCGGAGAACCGCATGGTGGTGGCGTACGTGATGAACCAGGTCCTCTGGGACGGCGGGTACGACCGCGGCCTCGGCGCGGTCATGGCCGCCTACGACGGGATCACGGGCTAGCGGGCGGGAACAGGCGCGGCAGGAAGGCGAGCATCAGCGCCGACCACACCACGTGCGTCAGCAGCGGCGCCTGCACCCCGCCCGACCGGCCGCGCTGCACGGTGAACAGCGTCCCCATCACCGCCGAAGCCAGTACCAGCGCGGGATTGCGCGTCGCCGTCGTCGAAAGGACGTACAGCGCCGTCGCTTTCCCCGGTCCGAAAGCGTCGTGGAGCGCGCCGCGGAAGAAGACCTCCTCCGCCGCTCCGGTCACCAGCGTCGTCGCCGCCACCGACGTCGTCGGACCGCGGTGGGCGTGGTCGAGCACCCCCGCGATGGCGCGGCGCAGCGGCGGGATGCGGCGGGCCACCAGCGCGCAGCCGTAGAACACGCCGAACGCGCCCACCCCGACCAGAACCGGCTGGACGACGTCCCGGCGGCCTCGCGGCACGCGCCCGGCGCCGGCGAACCAGGTCGCCGCGACCGACGCCGTGAGGACGTGGAACCGCCGCGAGCCCGGCCTGCTGGCCAGGGACGCGCCGAGCAGCCCGGATCCGGTGGCCAGCACCCCGGCGAGACGAGCCTTCTTCACGCGGGCCGCCGGCTCTTCGCCCGCTCGCCGAGGGCCTGCAGCACGGCTTCGTCGTAGCCCATCGGCTCGAACTCGACGATCCGGCGGATGGCGTCGTCGCGGACGACGACCTCGTTCGTCATCGAGTCGATCAGCGCCCGTCCGGTCGGCACGTCGATGTCGGTGACCAGGGAAAGCCAGTACGAGGACAGCCGCGGCGAGAGCAGCGGCACCGGCACGATCACCAGCGGCCGCCCCTCGATCGCCGCGACCCGCTGCAGCATGTCGCGGTAGGCCAGGACTTCGGGGCCGCCGATGTCGAACGTCCGGCCCTCGGCCTCCGGGTGGTCGAGCACGCCGGCCAGGTAGCGGACGACGTCGGCGATCGCGATCGGCTGGGTGCGCGTGCCGACCCAGCGCGGTGTGATCATCGCGGGCAGGTGTTCGACGAGCTGGCGGGTCAGCTCCCACGACGTCCCGCCGTGCCCGATGACGATCCCGGCGCGCAGCACGGTCACCGGCACGCCGGTCTCCCCCAGCAGCCGCTCGACCTCGCGGCGGCTGGCCAGGTGCTCCGACAGCGTGTCGTCGTCGTCCCCGAGGCCGCCGAGGTAGACGATCCGGCGCACGCCCGCGTCCGCCGCCGCCCGGGCGAACGCGCGGGCCGCGTCGGCGTCCCGGCGCTTGAAGTCCGCGCTGTCGAGCGAGTGGACGAGGTAGTAGGCGGCTTCGGCGCCCTTGAGCGCGTCGCGCAGGGAACCGACGTCGGCGACGTCGCCGCGCACAGGAGTCCCGGCGCCGCGGTACTTCGCGGGGTGACGGGTCATCGCGAGGACGTCGTGCCCCGCCTCTTCCAGCGCCGGGCACAACCGGCCGCCGACGAACCCCGAAGCACCGGCCACCAGCACACGCATACCGGCGACGGTAGCCGGGACGGTCCCGGCCCGCAGATCATCCGCGGCGCGTCCGCCCGGCGAAGCAGACGGCGGCGACCACACCCGCGCAGCCGACGAGCTGCAGGACGCTCGGCGTCTCCCCCAGCAGGCCGATGCCCAGCAGCACCGCGCCGACCGGCTGCAGCAGCATCAGCGTCGCGCCGGTGGTGGCCGACATCCGGGGCAGCGCGGCGGAGATGAGGATCCACCCGATCAGCTGGCCGACGACGGCGAGCGCGACCAGCCAGCCGAACGTCTCCAGGCTCGGGCTCAGGTCGAGCGTGCCGGTCGGGACGCCGAGCACGACGGCGGCGGCACCGGCGGAGAGCGTCGCCAGCACCAGGGACTGCGCTTGCGCGCCCCTGCCGCCGCTGAGCCGGATCAGGAGGAGGTAGACGGCGTACCCGGCGCCGGCGAGCATCGCGAACACCGCGCCGGTGACGGGATCCGGGCCGAACGAGCCGCTCCCGGCGAACCCGCCGGCCAGCACGACGCCGCCGAGCAGCACGGGCACGGCGAAGAGGAACTGCTTGGCCGGCCGTTCGCGCAGGAACGCGAACGCCAGCAGCGGCACGATCACCACCTGGACGGCGAGCAGCACGGTCGCGATGCCGGCGCCGACCCGCGGGATCGCCTCGCCCCACAGCACGAAGTCCAGGCCGAGCCCGACGCCGGCCAGCAGCGGGAGGAGCACGCGGGGCGCCGGGCCCGACTTGCGCCGTTCCCGCGCGGCGAGCGCGAGCAGCACCGGCAGGGCCAGCAGGCAGCGCCAGAACGCGCTCGTGCTGCCGCTGGCGTGCGAGACCTTGATGAAGACCGACGACAGCGAGATGCAGAAGCTGCCGAGCACGGCGAGCAGGCGCGGGTCGAGGCGCTCGGTGAACGGCGTGGCGGTGGTGGTCGGGCGGGGCGCGGTCGTGGTCACGCCTCCAGCGTGCGGGCCGCGACTGTCAAGAACAAGCGAATGTTTCTGTACCTCATTCGGTAGAGTCTCTACTGTGTTCGGACTCGAGCGGATGCGCGCGCTGCACGCCGTCGCCACCCAGGGCTCGGTCGCCGCGGCGGCCGCGTCCCTGCACGTCACGCCGTCCGGGGTGTCGCAGCAGCTGGCGAAGCTGGAACGGGAAGCGGGGCAGCCGCTGCTGGAGCCGCGCGGCCGCGGCGTGCGGCTGACGAAGGCGGGCCAGGTGCTGGCCGCGCACGCCGAGCGGATCCTGGCGCAGGTCGCCGAGGCGAAGGCGGATCTGGAGCTGCTGCGCGAGGACGTCATCGGGCCGCTGCGGGTCGGCGCGATCCCGACGACGGTGCACGCGCTCCTCCCGCCCGCGCTGGCGACGCTCGCGGCGCAGCACCCGCGGCTGGCGGTGACGCTGCACGAAGGCGAGGCGGAGCAGACGATGCCCCGCGTGCTGGCCGGCGACCTCGACGTCGCGGTGCTGGAGAGCTGGGAGGACCGGCCGACGGTGCTCCCGCCGGCGACGACGCGGATCGCGTTGTTCTCCGACGTCGCGGACCTCGCCCTGCCCGCCGATCACCGGCTGGCGCACCGCAAGACGGTCGATCTGTCCGAAGTGGACGACCTGCCGTGGATCGGCTGGAGCCTGGGGTCCGGCTGCTACGAGTGGCTGCTGCAGGTGCTGCGCAAGCAGCGGCTGGAGCCGCGGATCAGCTGCACGGTGGGCGGGTACCCGACGCAGCTGGCACTGGTGGCGGGCAACGTCGGCGCGGCGCTGGTCCCACGCCTGGCCCGCGAGCGGCTGCCCGACGGCGTCCGCATCCTGGCGACCCGCCCGCCGCTGACCCGCACGATCTACGCGATCTGCCGGGCGGGCGAAGAGGACCGCGGCGCGGTGCGCGCGTGCCTGGACGCGCTCAAAGCGGCCTCGGCGCGCTTCGAGAGCGCGGGACGGCCGGTCGGCTGAGCCGGTCCACCATCTCGGTGACCAGCTCGCCCGGCCGCCGGTGGTGCACCAGGAAGATGTCCCGCGCCGGGCGCGCGTCGGTCACGTCGCGGACCTCGACCCGTGCTGTGCCCGCCCGCTCGAGCACGCTTTCCGGCACGAACGCGATCCCCAGCCCAGCCTCCACCAGCGCCGGGATCACCTGGTAGTCCCGGGTTTCGTAGGTCACCCCGAGCGTGACGCCCGCGGTGTCGGCGAGCTGGTCGAGGCACGCGCGATTGGGCACCCCGGGGCTGCCCGAAATCCAGTCTTCACCGGTCAGCGCCGCCAGTGTGAGCCGGCGGGTGCGGGCCTTCGGGTGGTCCGGGGGCAGGATCAGCCGGAACCGTTCCGCCCGCAGCAGCGACCGGACCAGCCCGCGCGCGTCGGGCAGCGGCGCGCCCGGGTAGCGGTGGGTGATCAGCAGGTCCAGCTCGCGCGAGCGGACCAGGTCGTAGCCGCCGGGCGGCTCGAGGTCCAGCAGCCGCAGCGCGACGGCCGGGTGCGCCCGGCGGAACCCGGCGAGCGCCGCCGGCACGAGTGCCGTGCCGGCGCTCGCGAACGTGCCGACCGCGAGCCGCGCCGGCTCCGCGCGGAGCACGGCTTCCGCGCCGCGCAGTTCCCCGGCGATCGTCTCGGCGTGGACCAGCAGCGCTTCCCCGACCGGCGTGAGCGTGACGCCGCGCGCGTGGCGGTGCAGCACGGACGCGCCGACGTCCCGTTCGAGCTTCGCCAGCTGCTGCGAGACGGCGGACGGTGTGAAAGCGAGTCTTTGAGCCGCCGCCGCGATCGAGCCCGCGCGGGCGACTTCGGCGAGCAGGGCGAGGCGGCGAGCGTCGAGCACGGCACCTCCAGCCATAAGCAGACCTGTTGGCAGCATAGAAGACATCGCTGGTGCTTACGACGCTCCGCGCGCATGCTGAAGACGTGATCAGCACTTCGGATGTCGAGCAGGCCGCCGCGCGGATCGAGGGCCGGGTCCGCCGGACGCCCGTGTTCGCCGACGACGGCTTGTGGTTCAAGCTCGAGCAGTTGCAGCACACCGGGTCGTTCAAAGCGCGGGGCGCGTTCAACCGGATCATCGCCGCGGGCCCGCTTTCGGCGGCCGGCGTCGTGGCCGCGTCGGGCGGCAACGCCGGGCTCGCCGTCGCCCACGCCGCGCGGGAGTTCGGGGTGGCCGCGCGGGTCTACGTCCCGGCGAACGCGCCGGCGGTCAAGGTCGCGAAGCTGCGGCAGCTGGGCGCGGCGGTCGAACTGGTCGGCGACAAGTACGCGGACGCCTACGACGCGGCGGTGAAGGACGCGGCGGACCGCGGCGCGCTCTTCTGCCACGCCTACGACCAGCCGGAGATCTGCGCCGGCCAGGGCACGGTCGGGCTCGAGCTGCTGGAGCAGACGGGCGGCGTCGACACGATCCTGGTCGCGGTCGGCGGCGGCGGGCTGCTGGCCGGCATCGCGGCGGCGGTCGAAGGCCGGGCGCGGGTCGTCGGCGTCGAACCGCGCACGGCGCCGACGTTGCACGCGGCCCTGGCGGCGGGCGAGCCGGTCGGAGTCGAGGTGTCCGGCGTCGCCGCGGACTCGCTGGGCGCGTCCCGGCTCGGCGACATCGCGTTCGCGGTCGCCACCCGCACCGGGGTGGGGTCGGTGCTGGTGGACGACTCGGCGATCCTGGCAGCCCGGGCGGCGCTGTGGGACCGCTACCGCCTGGCCGTCGAACCGGGCGGGGCCACGGCGTTCGCGGCGCTGCTGGACGGCGCCTACCGGCCGTCGCCCGGAGAGCGCGTCGCGGTGCTGCTGTGCGGCGCGAACACCGACCCGGCGACGCTCACTTCCCCGACAGCCGCGCCACCAGCGGCGCGAACTCCTCGATGAAGGCGCTGTTGACGCTGATGTAGGAGACACCGAGCTCGTCGCGGCGCCGTTCGAGCTCGGCGGCCATGTCGTCGAGGCTGCCGCGGAGCATGGTCAGCGAGTCGTGTTCGATGAGCGTCTCGGCGTCGACGCCGATGAACCCCCGGATCCACGGCGGCACCTGCTCCCCGACGACGAAGATGTTGAGCGCGAGTTCGACGTCCCGGTCGCCGGCCGCGGCGCGGATTTCCTCGACGTAGCCGGCCATCTCCTCGCGGGTGGTCAGCACGCCGCCGGCCAGGGTGACGATGTCGGCTTTCGCCCCGGCGAGCCGCCGGGCCTTCGGTCCCCCGGCGGCGATCATGACGGGGGTGTGCCCGTCCCCGTCGAGCCGCCGGACGTGGTCGATGGTCTCGGAGATCGAGTCGAGCCGCTCCTGGCCCGAGCCGTAGGGCAGGCCGAGCTCCTCGGCCTGCTGGCGCATGGTGGGCAGCCCGGTCCCGAGCCCGAGCTCGAACCGCCCCTGCGTGATGACGGTCAGGCTGTGCGACTCCCAGGCGGCGGCCCGCGCGGTCCGCAGCGGGCTGGCGAGGACGAAGGAACCGACCCGGAGATCGGTGGTGACGGCCGCGGCGGCCGCGAGCGCGGCGGTGGGCGTCGGGAGGTTGAGGTTGTCCGGGCTGAGGAGGGTGGAGTAGCCGAGCTCTTCGGCCCGCCGCGCGGTCTGCAGCCACTTCGCGCCGCCCTCGGTCGCGCCCGCGACCACGCCGAACCGGAACGCCTTCTTGACCATCGGAGCACTCCCCGGGTTTGGTTTGGTGATTTCGATCAAACCACCGGGGCGGGGGGGGGGGGGGGGCCCCCGCCCCCCCCCCCCCCCCCCCGGGGGGGGCGGCGGGGGCGCCCCCCCGCGGCGCCGGGGGGGGGGGGCGGCGCCGGCGCCCCCCGCC